>NZ_JAMBOG010000001.1 GCF_023715525.1 Kocuria rosea
CCGACCGAGCAGGCCCGCCGGGCCGCACTGCCGGGATGGCTGCATCACTACAACCATCACCGGCCACACACCGCTATCGGCAACCACCCACCCGTCACCCGATTGACCAACCTCCCTGGGCAGTACACCTAGGCGTCCCAGATGAAGCGGTGCTCCCCCAGCAGCACCGACACCGCGAGGGCGCCCGCCGCCAGGGCGAGGCAGCCGCCGAGCACCACGGCGTCCCGCCACGAGTAGCTCGGCACCCGGGCCCACGTGCGCGGCCCCGCGCCGAAGCCGCGGGCCTCCATCGTCACGGACAGGCGCGTGGCCCGGCGCAGCGACTGCACGAGCAGCGTGAACGCCTGCCCGCCGAACTCCCGCAGCGCCCCGGCCGGGCCGTGGCCCGCGCCGGCGCCGCGGGCGCGGCGGGCCATCACGAGGGTGTTCCACTCGGCGACCATCACGCCCACGAGGCGCAGGGCCGCGAGGGAGGCGAGGACGAAGCGGGCCGGCAGGTGCACCGTCTGGGCGAGGCCGTCGGCCAGGTCCGTGGGGTCGGTCGTGAGCACCACCACGAGCCCGGGCAGGGCGAGGGCGAGCCCGCGCAGGGCGATCGCCCCGCCCGCGGCGACCGACCCGGCGGAGAGCTCCGTGACGCCGAGGTCCGCGAGCACGGGCCCGGAGTCCTCGGCGAGCAGCGCCGTGCCCCACCCGCTGACGAGGGCCGCGACCACCACGGGCCACGCGCGGGCGAGGAGCGCGAGCGGGCGCCGTCCGGCCAGCCCCAGGAGCACGAGCTCGCCGAGCAGCACCACGCCCGAGGTCACCGCGTCCGCGCTCACCACGAGCACCGCCGTGAGCAGCAGTGCACCGGCGAGCTTCGTGACCGCGCTGGTGCGGCCCAGCAGCGAGGCGCGGGCCGCCGGGCCCAGGAGCTCGGTGCTCACGGGCCCTCCTCCGCCGGCCGCGGGGCCCGGACGCCGTGCGGCGGGCTCCCGCCCAGGTCCAGCACGTCCGCGCCCAGCGCCCGGACGAACTCGGCGTCGTGGGTCACGGCGAGCACGCACGTGCCAGCCGCCACGAGCTCGACGAGCAGGTCCACGAGCTCGGCCCACGTCAGTGCGTCCTGGCCGAACGTGGGCTCGTCGAGGACGAGCAGGTCGGGCGCCGTCGCGAGCACCGTGGCCACCGACAGCCGGCGCTGCTCGCCGCCGGAGAGCGTGAAGGGGTTGGCCTCGGCCACGTGGGCCAGCCGCAGCCGGGCGAGCAGCTCGTCGGCGCGCCGGCGCCGCTCCTCGGGGTCCGCGCCGGCCAGCCGCGGCCCGTGCTCGAGCTCCGCGCGCACGGTGGGGCGCAGGAACTGGTGCTCGGGCTCCTGGAAGACGGTGCCGATCCGGGCCACGAGCTCCCGCCCGTCCCACGCCAGCGGGTCGGGCCCCGCGCCGCGCGCCAGCGCCGGGTGGGCCGTCACGCTCCCGCGCACGGGCGCGAGCAGCCCGGCGAGGGTGAGGGCGAGGGTGGACTTGCCGGCCCCGTTGGGTCCGGTGAGCGCGAGGGCGCGCCCGCGGCGGAGGGTCAGCGCCACGCCGTCCACGGCCGTGGGCAGGTCCCGCCCGGCCACGGCCTCGGCCGCGGGGCGCCCGCTGCGCAGCCCGCGGCGCCGGGCCCGCAGCTGCCGCCGCGTGGGCTGCCGGCGGGAGACGGCCAGCTCCTCGGCGCCGAGGAGGGCCTCGCCGGGTCCCCCGGGGCGGGGGGCGGGTCGGGTCGGGGGCACCCAGCCGGGCACCCACACCCCCGCCGCGCGCAGCTCGGCCCCGGCGGCGCCGAACACCTGCGCGGGGGGCCCGTCGTGGGTGATCCCGCCGTCGCGGCCCAGGACGACGACGCGGTCCACGGCGTCGGCCCACACCGCCGTCCGGTGCTCCACGACCACGAGGGTCGCCGCGCTGCGCTCCAGGCAGGCGAGCACGGCGTCGCGGACCTGCTCGACGCCGGCGGGGTCGAGGTTCGCGGTCGGCTCGTCGAGCAGCAGCAGCCCCGGTTCCATGGCCACCGCCCCCGCCAGCGCCAGGCGCTGCTTCTGCCCGCCGGACAGGGCCGAGGTGGGGTGCTCGAGCGGCAGGTCCAGGCCCACCCGGTCGAGGGCCTCCCGCACGCGCGGCCAGATCCGCTCGCGCGGCACGGCGAGGTTCTCGAGCCCGAAGGCGGTGTCGTCGCCGATCCGCGAGAGCACCACCTGGGACTCGGGGTCCTGCTGCACCAGCCCGGCCCGGCCGCGGGCCTGCTCGGGGGGCACCCCGTCCAGCAGCAGCTCGCCGAGCCGGGACTCGCCGTCGTCGTCGTGGAGCACGCCCGCGAGGGCGTGCAGGAGGGTGGACTTGCCCGCCCCGCTGGGACCCAGCAGCAGCACCCGCTCCCCGGGCTCCAGGACGAGGTCGACGCCGTGCAGGGACGGCTCGGCGCGGCCGGGGTGGTGCCAGCCGAAGCCGCGGGCCTCGACGCGGGCTCCGCGGGCAGGCGCCGGGGCCCGGGACGCCGCGGCGGGCGCGGTCACCGCCGCGCGGCCCGGCCCGAGGCCAGGCCGTCGAGCACGCCCGTGGCGGCCAGGGCGCGGACGGCGGCCCACATGAGCAGGCCCGCGAGCACGGCCCCGGACACCGCCGCCAGGACCACGTAGACGACCTGGTGGGAGAACGCCCACTCGTAGTTGTAGAGGATGTTCTCGTTGACGCCCAGGAAGATCCCGCTCACTGCGCCGGCGGCCGCGGCGGCCAGCGCGTCGAAGCGGCGGTAGCGGAAAGCGGCGAAGGCGAGCTCGGCCCCGATGCCCTGGAGCAGCCCGGAGAGGACCACGAGCCAGCCGAAGTGGGTGCCCAGGAAGCCCTCGATGACCGCCGCGAGCAGCTCGACGAACAGCGCGGCGCCGGGCTTGCGGATCACGAGCCCGCCCAGCCCGCCCGCCACGAGCCAGCCGCCCGCGATGAGGCCCACGGACGGCGGGTAGGCGACGGAGGCGGTGCTGATCAGCGGGTAGAGCAGGTTGGACCACGCCCAGAAGACGACCGCGCACACGGCGGCGAGGACGGCGGCCACGACGATGTCGACGACGCGCCAGGACCGCTGCCGGGACGCGCGGGGGGCGGGGCGGTGGGTGGTGGTGTTCACGGTGGGTTCCTCCTGGGCTCTGCGAGCCGTCGGTGCCAGGAGGGGAAGGATCCGGGCGGGCGCGGGCGGTGCCCGTCCGCGAGGACCCCTGAGGTGCTCGACTCCCTTCGCCGGTGCTAACCGGAGCAGGTTCGAGGGTCTGCGGTGATCCGCACTCTCAGCGCCTTGCCGCCGTCGCCGGCGGGGTGCGCTCCCCTGTCGTTCAGTGGCACCGAGTCTACCCCTCCGGGGCGGTTCCCGCCGACCGGTCCCACGCAACGGGCGGAGGGGCGGCGTGCGGAACGGCTCAGACCTCGGCCTGGCTGGCGGCCTTCGGCTTGGCCTCCCACTTGGCGATCTGGCGCGTGATCCCGACCTTGATGACGGTGCCCACCAGGCCGGTCACGAGGGACCAGATGATGATGCCGGTCCAGGCCTCCTCGGGGTCGGGGTTCTTGGCGGGCGGCGGGTTGCCGGTGACGCGCTCCCACACCGTGCCGAGCGCCCGGTGGGACAGGGCCACGCCGCCGAGCGAGGCGCCGGTGCCGAGGAGGTTGAGGATCTGGCTGTTCATGGACTGCTGCTCCTTGTCGTCGGGGCGGCGCGGGTGCGCCCGGGGATCCGTCCCAGCCTAGCGCGTCCCGGCGGGTCCGTCAGTCTGCTGTCCGTCGGCGGAGGGCGCGCCCGCGGCCGCTCCGGGCGCGGCGTCGCCGCTCGTGCGGTTGAGCACCTCCTGCAGGTCGTCCTGGGTGAGCGTGGCCCGGTTGAGGTGCTTGGTCCGGTAGGTGGACCGGCCCACCATGTGGGCCGAGACGGGTACCGTGAGCAGCTGGAAGAGCCAGCCCAGGGCGATCAGCGGGGCCATCACCGGCTCGCGGTTCTCCAGCGCCACGGCGGTGAGCATCAGCAGCAGGCCGAAGACCTGCGGCTTGGTGCCGGCGTGCATGCGGGTCAGCAGGTCGGGGAAGCGGACCAGCCCGATGGCGGCGCCCAGGGACATCAGCGCGCCGACCACCAGGCACACGGCCGCGGCGGCGTCCAGGACGGTGTCGACCACGGCGCTCACCGCCCGTGCTCGGCGGTCTGGGTGGCGAAGCGGGCCACGGTCACGGAGCCGATGAACCCCACCAGCGAGACGATCACCATGAGGATGAGGTTGTTGAGGTGGCCGTGGTAGGTCATCTCCACCGCGAGGCCCGCGGCGACGATCGCGAGCAGCACGTCGGCGGCCACGACCCGGTCCAGCAGGGACGGGCCCTTCGCCAGCCGGTACAGGGTTCCCGCCGCGCCCGCGCTCAGCAGCACGACGGCGACGACGACGGCGATCTCCATCACGGGCGCTCCTCCTCGGGGGGTCCTCCGGCCGGCGGCGCGCCCTCCCGGCGGGCGCCGACGATCTGCTGCTGGGCGGTGACCGGGGAGCCGATGGCGGCGGTTCCGCGCTCCTGCTCCCCCGCGGCCCCGCCCCGGCGGCGCTCGGCCCGCAGGGCCGCGAGCTCCTCGCGGGTGCCCATGATCCGGATCCAGGCGGCCTCGATCCGCCGCACGGCCCGGCGGAACGCCTCGGCCTCCTCCGGGGTGCGGATGTTGAGGGCGTGGAAGTACAGGGTGGCGGTGGAGCGGTCGACCTCCACCACCAGCGAGCCGGGGATCAGGGACATCGTGTGCCCGGTCGCGGTGATCAGCAGGTCCGAGCGGGTGCGCAGCGGGACGCCGATCACGGCGTTGCGCGCCCGCGGCCCCACCAGGATCGCCACGAGCATGACCTCGACGCTCGCCTTCGCGACCTGCCACACGAAGGTGGCGGCGAAGAGGACGAACTGCAGCGGGTCGAACCGCCCGGACAGCTGCACCGGGGGCAGGTACAGCACCCACGTGACGAGCAGGGCCAGCAGGAGGCCGAACACGAGGTTGCCCGCGCCGAAGTCGCCCCACAGCGCGCCCCACACGAGCACGAGCCAGACGAGCAGGGGCAGCTCGACGAGCAGCGGGTTCTTGGGCCGGGTCACGGGGCTCCCTCGACGGCGGGGCGGGAGGAGCCGGGGTCCAGGACGGCCCCGACGTAGCGGTCGGGACGGACGAGGTTCTCCGCGGCGTTGTCCGCGAGCTGGAACAGGGGCTCGGCGAAGACGGTCAGGGCCACGCCCACGGCGACCAGGGCGGAGGTCGCCCCGAGCATGGACGGGGACATCAGGCGGACGTCGCCCTTGCCCGCGAACCGTCCGTCCTGGCCGTCCACCGACCCGGAGGAGCGCAGGAAGCGCGCCCCGGCCGGGACGGGGGCCAGCAGGATGGGGTCGGGGTACTCGGCGTCCTCCGGGGCGCGCAGGAAGACGCGGTTCCACACCCGGATCAGGGCCATCAGCGTCAGCAGGGACACGAGCACGGAGCCGGCGACCAGCACGTAGGACAGCCAGTCCCCGCGGTCCACGCCGGCCTGCAGGAGCCCCGTCTTGCCCAGGAACCCGGAGAACGGGGGGATGCCCCCCAGGTTGAGGGCGGGCACGAAGTACAGCAGCGCCAGCACGGGGGCGATCCGGGCCAGGCCCGCGAGACGGTCGACGTTGGTGGACCCGCCGCGGCGCTCCACCAGCCCCGCCACGAGGAACAGGCTGGTCTGGATCACGATGTGGTGGGCGACGTAGTAGACGGTCGCCGACAGCGCCTGCTGGCTGCCCACGGCCACCCCGAAGACCATGTAGCCGATGTGGCTGATGAGCACGAAGGAGAGCATGCGCTTGATGTCGATCTGGGCCAGCGCGCCCAGGATCCCCACGACCATCGTCAGCAGCGCCACCCACATCAGCAGCCCGTCGAGCCGCTCCCCCGGGAACAGGAGGGTCTCCGTGCGGATGACGGAGTAGACGCCCACCTTGGTGAGCAGGCCCGCGAACACGGCCGTGACCGGGGCCGAGGCCGTCGGGTAGGAGTCGGGCAGCCAGAAGGACAGCGGGAAGACCGCGGCCTTGATCCCGAAGGCGATGAGCAGCATGAGGTGCAGCTGCAGCTGGGTGCCCACGGGCAGGGCCTCGAGCTTGCCGGCGAGGTCGGCCATGTTGATAGTGCCCGTGGCCGCGTAGATCATCGCGATGGTGATGAGGAACAGCACCGAGGAGATCACCGAGACCACCACGTAGGTGACGCCCGTGCGGATCCGCTGCGCGGTCCCGCCCATGGTCATGAGCACGTAGGACGCGGTGAGCAGGATCTCGAAGCCCACGTAGAGGTTGAACAGGTCGCCCGCGAGGAAGGCGTTGGACACGCCCGCCACGAGGATGAGGAAGGACGGGTGGAAGATCGAGATGGGCCCCTCCGCGTCGCCGTCGGCCACGCCCTGGCCCGTCGCGTAGACGAGCACGGCGAGGGAGACGACCGTGGAGACCACCAGCATCAGGGACGAGAGCTGGTCGACGACCATGACGATGCCCCAGGGCGCCGCCCACCCGCCCAGGTGCACGGCCTGCGGGCCGAGCTCCCACGTGCCGGCGAGCACCGCGGACTCGACCACGAGGCTGAGCACGAGCGAGCCGATGGCCACGATCCGCTGCAGGTTGGTGCGCCGCAGCAGCACGAGGCTCAGGGCCGCGCCGAGGAACGGGATGATGACGGCCAGGGGGGCGAGCTGGGCGACGTGGACGGTCATCGGCCCTGCCTCCGCTCGGCCAGGGGGTGCCCGGGGGCCTCGACGGCCTCCTCCGGGTCGTGGCGGCGCGGGGCCTCGTCGAACTCGGTGGTGTCCTCGGGGACCTCGGCGTCGTCCTCGACGTCGTAGGACGACTGCCGCGCGACGCGCCGGTCCTCGACGTCGTCCTGGATCTCGTCCCGGCGCCCGAGCACCCAGGAGCGGTAGATCATCCCGAGCAGGAACGCCGTGACGGCCAGCGAGATGACGATGGAGGTGAGGATCAGCGCCTGGGGCACCGGGTCGCTGTAGTCCTCCGGGGCGATCGCCTTGTCGTAGAGGGGGGCGAAGCCCGGCACGCCGCCGGTGTGCAGGATCAGGATGTTGGTGCCGTTGGTGAGCAGCATCAGCCCGAGCAGCACGCGGGTCAGCGAGCGCTCGAGCAGCAGGTACACGCCCACGGCGTAGAGCACCCCCATCACGACCAGCAGGGTCAGGTTCACGCTCATCGGCTCTCGCCCCCTCCGTCGATCACTGCGCCGCCGGGCGCCCCGGCGGGCACGGCCCGTCCGGCCGGGGCGCCCGCGGCCGGGCGCTGCCGCGAGACCCGGATGCGCGTGCCGCGGGTGCGGCGGCGGCGCAGCACGGCCTCCTCCTCGATCCGCTCGTCGATCCGCCCGCCCAGCGAGCGCAGGATGTCGAGGATGAGCCCGACGACGATGAGGTAGACCCCGATGTCGAAGACCAGCGCGGTCACGAACTTCTCGTGGCCGAACAGCGGCAGGTCCGCCTCGAAGGTGTAGCTCTGCATCACGGCGCCGCCGAAGAACACCGGGGCCAGGGCGTAGAGGGCCGCGATCGCGAGCCCGGTCCCGAGCATGGTGCCCGCGTTGATGGGCGTCGCCCGCTCGAGCTCGTAGCGGCCCCCGGCGAGGTAGCGCACGGCGAGCGCGAGCCCGGCCATCAGCCCGCCGGCGAACCCCCCGCCGGGGTCGTTGTGCCCGGCGATCAGCAGGTAGAGCGAGACCATCATGAACGTGTGGAACAGCAGGCGGGTGACCACCTCGAAGACGATGGAGCGCCGCTCCGGGGCCAGGGTGCGCCCGGCCAGCAGGTAGGGGTCCTCCCCGGGCTGCTCGGACTGCCCGAACCGGCGCGCGAGGTCCATCTCGGGCTCGCGGCCCCTGCGGTCGACGGCCACGGCGTTGCGGCCCCGGATCACGCGCAGCTGCTCGGTGTCGGGGCGGTCGCCGGAGCGCACGATGCGGTCCCCGCGGCCCGTGACGAAGATCAGGGACGCCACGCCGGTCGCGGCGAGCACGAGCACGGAGATCTCGCCGAAGGTGTCCCACGCGCGGATGTCCACCAGGGTCACGTTGACGATGTTCTCGCCGTCGCCCTGCTCGTACGCCAGGCGGGGGAACTCGAGGGAGATCGGCTCGGCGCTGCGGGAGGAGATGCTGAACGCCGCGAGCGCCATCATGAACAGCCCGAAGGCCACGGCGATGGACCCGCGCAGCAGCCGGCGCCCGGTCGGGTTGCGCTGCCACAGGGGGGCGGGCAGGGAGCGCAGGGCGAGCACGAAGGCCACGAGGGAGACCGTCTCCACGAGCGTCTGGGTCAGGGCGAGGTCCGGGGCGCCCTGCAGGGCGAAGGTGAGGGCGACGCCGTAGCCGGTGACGGAGACGAGCAGGACGGCGAGGAAGCGCTTCTGGGCCAGCGGCACGAGCAGGGCCGCGACCACCATGACCGCGCCGGCGAGGACCTGGCCGGGCCCGTCCGCGATCCGCAGCTCGCCCAGCGGCGGGGTCTCCTCCCAGTACAGCGCCACGGCGGGCACGGCGATCGCGGTGACGAGGATGACGGAGAGGTAGTACATCAGCGAACCGCGCTGGGTGCGGCCGGTGATCCACACGGCCACGAGGTCCAGGACGTTGATGACCCTGCGGTAGACGAGCTCTCCCGGGGGCAGGGCGGGCAGGGCGCGCTGGAGCTCGCGCAGGGGGCGCTTGCCGAGGTGCAGCAGCGCACCGGCGCCGATGATCAGCGCGGACAGCCCGAGCGCCGGGCTCAGCCCGTGCCACAGGGCCAGGGAGAAGTGGTGCTCCCCCGTGCCGGGGAACTGGTCCACGTAGGGCTGCAGCATCGCGGCGACGGGGGCCGGCCACAGCCCGTACGCGACGGTGAGCGCGGAGAGCACGAGCGGGGCCGCGAGGAACGCGGGCTCCACGCGCTGCATGTCGCTGATCACGGACTTCCCGCCGACGCCGGCCTCGAGCTCCGAGAAGCGGGCCGACTTGTGGGCGAAGCCGCCCCACACGAAGCGGGCGCTGTAGGCGAAGGTCAGCACGGAGCCCAGCACGAGCCCGGCGAGCACCACGACGCCCGCGGGGTCCTCGGCGGCGTGCACGAACGCGGCCAGCACGGCCTCCTTCGCCACGAACCCGGCCAGCGGCGGCACCCCGGCCATGGAGGCGGCGGAGACGAGCGCGACGGCGAAGAGCACCGGCACCCGGCCGGCGAGCCCGGACAGGCGGCGGATGTCGCGGGTGCCGGCCCGGTGGTCGATGATCCCGACCACGAGGAACAGCGCCGCCTTGAACAGCCCGTGCGCCAGCAGCATCGCCATCCCGGCCTGCGCGGTGTCGGCGGTGCCGTGGCCGACGACCACGACGAGGAAGCCGAGCTGGCTGACGGTCCCGTAGGCGAGCACGAGCTTGAGGTCGTAGTGCTTCAGGGCCGCCCAGCCGCCGAACAGCATGGTGCCCAGGCCCAGGACCGTGACGGCCGGGGGCCACAGCGCCGTCTCGGCGTAGCCGGGCGCGAGGCGGGCCACGAGGTAGATCCCGGCCTTGACCATCGCGGCGGCGTGCAGGTACGCGGAGACCGGGGTCGGGGCGGCCATCGCCGAGGGCAGCCAGAAGTGCAGCGGGATCAGCGCGGACTTCGTCACGGCGCCCACGAGCAGCAGCAGCACGGCGACGTCGACCACGGTGCCGCGCCGGGCGAGCTCGGGGGCCGCGGCGAGCAGCTCGGAGATCCGGTAGGTGCCGGCGGTCTGCCCGAGCATCACGACGCCGACGAGCATGGCCAGCCCGCCGGCCGTGGTGAGCACGAGGGCCTGCAGGGCCGCGCGGCGGGCGGAGAGGCGGGTGCGGTTGTAGCTGATGAGCAGGAAGGACAGGACGGTGGTGATCTCCCAGAAGACGAACAGCAGCAGCAGGTCGTCGGCGGTCACCAGCCCGAACATGGCGCCGGCGAAGGCCAGCAGCTGCGCGCCGAAGGGGCCGATGTCGTCGGCGTCGGACTTGAAGTAGCGGGCGCAGTAGAAGAGCACCAGGGAGCCCGCGCCGAGCACCAGCAGGGACATCGACCAGGCGAGGGCGTCCATCCGCAGCACGAGGTCCAGGTGCAGGGAGGGGATCCAGCTCCCGCCCTCGGTCCAGCCGCCCTGCGGCCCCGCGGCCGGCCCGTACACCCGGGGGGCGGAGGCCAGCAGCCAGACGAGGCCGGCGAGGGGGACGGCGGCCAGGACGTAGAACGCCGCGCGGCCCAGCCGGTCGAAGATCAGGGGCGCGACCGCGGCCATCACTGCGTGGAGCAGGAGCACGGCGGTCATCGGGCGCCTCCGGGGGTCGGGGAAGGATGATCGGCGCGTAGCGCGACCTCGGCGGTGGGCGTCATGCGGGCGCCGCCGCGGGCGGCGCTCGCGACGGTGCGGGGGTTCCCGGTCGTCCCCGGGAGGTTCCACCCTATCAAAGGCGTTTTTCCGGCCCGTCTCCCGCTCCCGGGGCCGGCGCGCGCCTAGCATGGCAGCCATGGACGCCGCACCCCCCGCCCCCTCGTCGGCCCGCCCCGCCGCCCCCTTCGTGCCCGACCGCCGCCACGTGTGGGCGTGGAGCCTGTGGGACGTGGGCTCGGCGGCGTTCAACGCGGTGATGACCACGTTCGTGTTCACCGTCTACCTCACGGGCGAGCCGTTCGGCGGGGAGGACCACGCCTCCGAGGTGCTGGGCTACGGGATGGGCGCCGCGGGGGTGCTCGTCGCCCTGCTCGCCCCCGTGGTGGGCCAGCGCAGCGACGGCGCCGGGCGGCGCAAGCTGTGGCTGGGGGTGAACACCATGCTCACGGCGCTGCTCACGGCGCTGTGCTTCTTCGTCTACCCGCAGTACCCGTTCCTCTGGCTGGGCGTGGGCCTGCTGGCGCTGGCCAACGTCTTCGACGAGTTCGCGGTGGTCAACTACAACGCGATGCTGCCCGGCCTCGCGGGCCGCGAGCACATCGGCCGCGTGAGCGGGCAGGGGTGGGCGATGGGCTACTTCGGGGGCATCGTGGCCCTGACG
Source organism: Kocuria rosea (assembly GCF_023715525.1). Classification (GTDB taxonomy): domain Bacteria; phylum Actinomycetota; class Actinomycetes; order Actinomycetales; family Micrococcaceae; genus Kocuria; species Kocuria rosea_A. The sequence goes on from NZ_JAMBOG010000001.1 coordinate 11,092, forward strand.
ATCGTGCTGTTCGGCTTCATCACGCCCGGCCTGCTGGGCCTGCCCGAGGAGGACGCCCTCAACGTGCGGGCGGTCGCCCTGTTCTCCGGGCTGTGGATCGCCCTGTTCTCGGTCCCCGTGCTGCTCACGGTGCCGGAGGCCCGCCCGGTCCGCACCGGGCCCCGCCCCTCCGTGCTGCGCTCCTACCGGCAGCTGGGGGCGACGCTGCGGGAGCTGTGGCGGGACTCCCCGCAGACCCTGCGGTTCCTGCTGGCCTCCGCCGTGTTCCGGGACGGGCTCAACGCGGTGTTCACCTTCGGCGGCGTGCTCGCGGCCGGCACCTTCGGCTTCAGCCTCACGGACGTCATCGTCTTCGCGATCGTCGGCAACGTGGCCGCCGGGGCGGGGGCGCTCGTGGGCGGGCGCCTCGACGACCGCGTGGGCCCCCGGCGCGTCATCGTCGTCTCCCTGGTCGGGGTGATCGCGGCGGGCACGCCGCTGCTGGTCCTGGACGGGACGGCCGCGTTCTGGGTCTGCGGGCTGCTGCTGTGCCTGTTCGTGGGCCCGGCGCAGTCGGCCTCGCGCACGTTCCTCGGCCGGCTCACGAGCGCGGGGCACGAGGGCGCCCTCTACGGGCTCTACGCCACCACGGGCCGGGCCGTGAGCTTCCTGGCGCCCACCCTGTTCGCGGTCTTCGTCTCCGTGCTGGGGGCCCAGCGCTGGGGGATCCTGGGGATCCTGCTCGTCGTCGCCGCGGGCACGGTCCTGCTGCTGGGCGTGCGCCCGCCGGAGGACCGGCGGGACTGAGCTCAGATCGGGGTGCGGGTGAAGCCGAGATGGCTGCGCGACGCCGTCGGCCCCCGCTGCCCCTGGTACCGGTTGGCGTAGGCGCCGGAGCCGTACGGGTGCTCGGCCGGGGAGGACAGCCGGAAGAAGCACAGCTGGCCCACCTTGGAGCCCGGCCACAGCTTGATCGGCAGCGTGGCCATGTTCGACAGCTCGAGGGTGACGTGGCCAGAGAAGCCCGGGTCGATGAACCCGGCGGTGGAGTGGGTCAGCAGCCCGAGCCGGCCGAGGGAGGACTTGCCCTCGAGCCGGGCCGCGATGTCGTCGGGCAGGGTCACCTTCTCGAAGGTGGCGCCCAGCACGAACTCCCCGGGGTGCAGCACGAACGCCTCCTCGGGGTCGACCTCCACGAGCCGGGTCAGCTCCGGCTGCTCCACGGACGGGTCGATGTGCGCGTACTTGTGGTTGTCGAAGAGCCGGAACCAGCGGTCCAGCCGCACGTCGACGCTGGCGGGCTGGATCATGGCGGGGTCGTAGGGCTCGAGGACGACCCGGCCGCCGTCGAGCTCCCGGCGGATGTCGTGGTCAGAGATCAGCACGGTCCCCAAGGTAGCGCACGGGCCCGGCGCCCCACCGGGCCCGTGCGGTGGTGTACAGTGTTCTGGTGTCCCCGTCCGGCGCGTGCGCCGAGCGGGACCGAGGACGCGCGGCCGTAGCTCAATGGTAGAGCGCACGCTTCCCAAGCCTGATACGCGGGTTCGATTCCCGTCGGCCGCTCTGGAGACCGAACGCCCCGTGCCCCCGGCACGGGGCGTTCGTCGTCCCCTCCCCCGGGGCGGGCCCCTCCGGTAGAATCGCCCCGGCGCCCGCCCGGGCGACCTCCGCACCCCGCTTCCGAGGAGCCCTGCCGCGTCATGCTGCGCACCATGTTCAAGGCCAAGATCCACCGGGCGACCGTCACCCAGGCGGAGCTGCACTACGTCGGGTCGGTGACCGTCGACCAGGACCTCCTCGACGCCGCCGACATCCTGCCCGGCGAGCTGGTCGCCGTCGTCGACGTCACCAACGGCGCCCGGCTCGAGACCTACACCATCGCCGGCGAGCGCGGGACCGGCGTGGTCGGGATCAACGGCGCGGCCGCCCACCTCGTGCACCCCGGCGACCTCGTCATCCTCATCAGCTACGCGCAGATGGACGACGCCGAGGCCCGCGCCCACGTGCCCACCGTCGTCCACGTGGACGGGGACAACCGGATCGTGGACCTCGGCACGGACCCCGCGGAGGCCCTGCTCGAGGGCGTGTCCCGCCCCCCGCACTCCCGCCCGCTGGCGGACGCGCAGGCCGAGCTGCCCACCGGCTGAGCCCCTGCCGCCCGGACCGGTCCCCCGGATGGGATAGAACTGTAGGGGCCCGAACCCGCGGGCCCCCACAGCGCGAGGAGGGCCCGTGACCGGAGTGTTCTCGGGGTTCTTCATCGTCTGGGCCATCATCATCGCGGGCTACCTGGTGGGCCGCCGCGGCGTGCTGGGCCCGCACGGGCAGGAGATCCTCAGCAAGTTCTCCTTCTACGTGGCCAGCCCGCCGCTGCTGTTCCTGACGATCTCCGAGGCCGACATCGCCCGGATGTTCTCCGCCCCGCTGCTCGTCGCCGCGGTCTCCGCCCTGCTCACGACCCTCGCCTACGCCGGCCTCGCCCGGTGGCTGCTGCGCCGGGACCTCGCGACCACCGTGATGGGCGCGCAGGCGGCGTCGCAGGTCAACTCGGCGAACCTGGGCATCCCGATCGCGACGTTCGTGCTCGGGGACGCCACCCAGGTGGTGCCCGTGCTGCTGTTCCAGCTGGCGATCAACACCCCCGTCTACCTCACCGTCATGGACACCCTCACCGACGGGCGGCGCCCGAGCCTGGGCTCGGTCCTGCACAACGTGGTCACCAACCCGATGATCGTGGGCTCCGCGCTCGGGATCCTGTTCGCCGTCACGGGCTGGCAGCTGCCGGAGGTCGTGGAGCAGCCCGTGCGGCTGGTCTCCGGGGCCTCCATCCCGGCGATGCTCATGGCGTTCGGCATCTCGCTGGTGGGGGCCTCGCCCCTGCGCCGCGGCGCGGGACCGCGCCGGGACGTGGCGCTCGCCGCCGCGTTCAAGCTCCTGCTGCACCCGCTGCTGGCGTTCGTGTTCGCCCGCTTCCTGCTGGGCCTCGACGGGCACCTGCTCTACGCGGTGGTGGTGATGGCAGCCCTGCCCACCGCGCAGAACATCTACGTGGCCGCGGTCCGCTACGGCCGCGCGGAGGTGCTGTGCCGCGACACGGTGCTCGTCACCACGGTGGTCGCGATGCTCACCATGGCGGGCGTGGCGCTGGTCCTGTCCTGATCCGCCGGGCGCCGCCGGGCCCGCGCGGACCCGCGCGCCGCGTTCAACGACTGCAAACCATCAGGTTACTGGTCTGTGAGGTAAGCCACCCCTAGACTGAAGATCCGCGGAGGAGCGGTCGCCCCGGGCGCAGGTCCGGCCCCGGCCGTCCCGCCGGCCGGGGCCCGCAGGGGTCCTCTCCCGACGGCCTCCGCGGGCCCGCCACACCGTCGAAGGGGAGGAACAGACCGTTGACCACCACCTCACAAGCCCACCCAGCCCGACGGCGGCGGCGGCTCAGCGCCGCCGCCGCCGTCGGGGCCGTGGGAGCCCTGGTCCTCACCGGCTGCGGCGACGCCGACGCCGGCGCCACCCCGACCCTCACCTGGTACATCAACCCGGACGCCGGCGGACAGGCCGAGATCGCCCAGCAGTGCTCCGAGGCCTCCGGCGGCAGGTACAACATCGTGACCGCGCTGCTGCCCCTCGACGCCGCCGGGCAGCGCGAGCAGCTGGCCCGCCGCCTCGCCGCCGGGGACACCTCGATGGACATCATGAGCCTCGACCCGCCCTTCATCCCCGAGCTGGCCGAGCCGGGCTTCCTGGCCCGGCCCCCGGCCGAGGTGGTCGAGGCGACCACCCAGGACGTGCTCGCGGGCCCGCTCGAGGGGGCCCGCTGGAACGAAGAGGTCGTGACGATCCCCTTCTGGGCCAACACCCAGCTGCTGTGGTACCGCGAGTCGGTGGCGGAGGCCGCGGGCCTGGACATGGACCAGCCCGTGACCTGGGACCAGATCATGGACGCGGCCCGGGAGCAGGACAAGAACCTCGGCGTGCAGGGCACCCAGGCGGAGTCGATGACGGTGTGGGTCAACGGGCTCATCGAGTCGGCGGGGGGCTCCATCGTGGAGAACCCCGAGGCCCCGGCCGACGAGGTCTCGATCGGCATGGACTCCGCGGCGGCGGCGAAGGCCGCCGAGATCGTGGGCACCATCGGCCGGGACGGACTGGGCGGGCCGGGCCTGCCGACCTCCACCGAGAACACCTCGATGATCGACTTCCAGTCGGACAACGGCTCGTTCATGGTCAACTGGCCGTTCATCTACGCGGCCACGGCGGCGGCGGTGGAGGAGGGGACGGTCGAGCAGTCCGTCTACGAGGACATCGGCTGGGCCCTGTGGCCGCGCGTGGACGCGGACCAGCCCTCCGCTCCCCCGCTGGGCGGGATCAACATCGGGGTGGGCTCCACCTCGAAGCACCAGGACCTCGCCTGGGAGGCCGTCGAGTGCATCGTCGCCCCCGAGAAGCAGGCGCAGTACTTCGTCACCAACGGCAACCCCGCCGCGTCCGAGGCCGCCTACGAGGACCCCGCGGTCCGCGAGGCCTACCCGATGTACGCGACCATCCGCGAGTCCCTGGACCAGGCGGCCCCGCGGCCCCAGACCCCCTACTACAACGAGGTCTCCAGCGCGATCCAGCAGCAGTGGACCCCGCCGGCGTCCGTCAACGAGAACACGCCCCGGAACACCGCCGAGTTCATCGAGGCCGTCCTGAAGGGAGACCAGCTGCTATGAGCACCGTCGTCAACCCCAACGCTCCCGGCACCGATCCGCGCTCGCCGGCCCCGGCGCCCGTGACCGGGCGGCGCAGCGCCAAGCAGGGCCTGTCCGACCGCGCCAAGTCGGAGCGCAAGCTCGGCTGGATGCTCGCCGGCCCGGCGTTCGTCCTGATGCTGCTGGTCACCCTGTACCCGATCCTGCAGGCCCTGTGGGACTCCCTGTTCTCGTTCCGCCTCACCGACCCCGGCAACCGGGAGTTCGTCTTCCTAGGCAACTACGCCACCGTGCTCTCCGACGGCCTGTTCTGGCAGGACCTCGGGGTGACCGTGCTGATCACCGTGGTGACGGTCGTGGTGGAGCTCGTGCTGGGCTTCGCCCTGGCGCTCGTGATGAACAACGCGATCCGCAACACCCGCGGCCTGCTGCGCACCGCGATCCTCGTGCCCTACGGCATCATCACGGTCGTGTCGGCCTTCGCCTGGTTCTACGCCTTCGACATCACCACCGGCTACATCAACAACTGGTTCTCCTGGCTGCCGGGCATCGGCCCCGACTTCAACTGGTTCGCCTCCCAGTGGCCGGCGCTGTTCGTGATCATGGCCTCCGAGATCTGGAAGACCACCCCGTTCATCTCCCTGCTGCTGCTCTCCGGCCTGGCCCAGGTGCCCACCGAGTTCACCGAGGCCGCCAAGGTCGACGGCGCCACCTGGTGGCAGCGGATGTCCCGGGTGATCATCCCGAACATGAAGGCGGCCATCATGGTGGCGGTCGTGTTCCGCGCCCTGGACGCCTTCCGCATCTTCGACAACATCTTCATCATGACCCAGGGCCAGTACGGCACCGAGACCCTCTCGCTGCTGGCCTACCGCACCTCGATCGGGCGCCTGGAGATCGGTCTCGGCTCCGCGATCTCCGTGATCCTGTTCGTCTGCGTCCTGCTGATCGCCTTCGTCGCCATCCGGGTGTTCAAGGTCGACCTCGCCGGCTCCGGAAAGGGAAGGTAACCGCCCATGTCCACCAAGCAGAAGGTCGGGTGGGCCGTCGTCTCGGTCCTGGTCCTGGTCTACGCCCTGTTCCCCGTCCTGTCGATCCTCATGACGTCCTTCAAGACGCCCTCGGACCTGACCTCCGGGAAGTTCCTGCCGACCCAGTGGGTGGGCGAGAACTACGCGTCCATCTTCGTGGGCGACGCCAAGGACCTCTTCGTCCCGTCGCTGATCAACTCGATCGGCATCTGCCTGATCTCCACGTTCATCGCGGTGGTGCTCGCCACGTTCTGCGCGTACGCCATCGCCCGGCTGGACTTCCCCGGCAAGAAGATCATCCTCACCACCGCGCTCGCGGTGTCCATGTTCCCGGTGATCTCCCTCGTGACCCCGCTGTTCAACCTGTGGCGCCAGATCGGGCTCTACGACACGTGGCCCGGCCTGATCATCCCCTACCTCTCCCTGACCCTGCCGATCTCGATCTGGACGCTGACCGCGTTCTTCCAGCAGATCCCGTGGGACCTCGAGCGGGCCGCGCAGGTGGACGGCGCGACCACCTGGCAGGCGTTCCGCAAGGTCATCGTCCCGCTGGCCGCGCCCGGCGTGTTCACCACCGCGATCATCGCGTTCTTCATCGCGTGGAACGACTTCGTCTACGGCATCGGCCTCACCTCGACCGAGCGCGCGCGGCCCGTGCCCGCGGCGCTGGCGTTCTTCACCGGCGCCTCGCAGTTCGAGGACCCGGCCGGCGCGATCTCCGCCGCCGCGATCGTCGTCACCATCCCGGTGGTGCTGCTGGTGCTGCTCTTCCAGCGCCAGATCGTCTCCGGCCTCACCCAGGGCGCGGTCAAGGGCTGAGCCCGCGCGCCCCCGAACCTCTTCCAAACCGAACGAAGGACTGAGCCCAGATGGCAGCCATCACCCTCAACCACCTCGTCAAGCAGTACGGCGACGGCTTTCCCGCGGTCAACGACGTCTCGATCGACATCGCCGACGGCGAGTTCCTCATCCTCGTGGGCCCCTCCGGCTGCGGCAAGTCGACGCTGCTGCGGATGATCGTGGGCCTGGAGGACATCACCTCCGGGGACCTGCTGATCAACGGCCAGCGGGTCAACGACAAGGAGCCCCGCGAGCGCAACCTCTCGATGGTGTTCCAGAACTACGCTCTCTACCCCCACCTGACGGTCTACGAGAACATCGCGTTCCCGCTGCGCCTGTCCAAGGGGAAGTTCTCCGAGGAGGAGATCGACCGCAAGGTCCGCCACGCCGCGGCGACCCTGGACCTCGACGAGCACCTCGAGCGCAAGCCGGCGAACCTCTCCGGCGGCCAGCGCCAGCGCGTGGCGATGGGCCGGGCCATCGTGCGGGACGCCGACGCGTTCCTCTTCGACGAGCCCCTGTCCAACCTCGACGCCAAGCTGCGCGGGCAGATGCGCGCGGAGATCGCCCAGCTGCAGCGGCGCATGGGCATCACCTCCGTCTACGTCACCCACGACCAGACCGAGGCCATGACCCTGGGCGATCGCGTGGCGGTGCTCAAGAAGGGCCTGCTGCAGCAGATCGCGTCCCCGCGGGAGCTCTACGAGCAGCCCGCGAACCTGTTCGTGGCCGGGTTCATCGGGGCGCCCTCGATGAACTTCATCCCGGCGCACGTGCGGGGCGACGTGTTCTCCACCCCGCTCGGGGACATCCCGGTCCCGGCGCAGGCCCGGGGGCGGATGTCCAAGGCCGGCGACATCGTGCTGCTGGGCGTGCGCCCGGAGCACTTCGAGGACGCCAAGTTCGTGGACGACGCGAAGCTGCCCTACGGGTCTGTCTTCGACACCGAGTTCACGCACACCGAGTGGCTGGGCAACCAGCAGTACGGCTACATCCGCTACCGGCCGGACGACGCCGTGCAGGCGAAGCTCAACGAGCTGGCCCGGGACCTCGACGGCGACGAGATGCAGCCGCAGCTCGTCGTGGCCTTGGACGCCTCCTCGCGGATCCGCGGGGGCTCCCCCGGCCGGATCTGGCTGGACACCCGCCGGATGCACGTCTTCGACCCCGAGACCGGGGAGAACCTCACCCGGGACGTCGAAGCCGGGGCCGAGCTGACCCGCGAGGCCGCCGAGGAGCGCAAGGCCGAGATCGAGCGCGCCCGGCAGCAGCAGGTGGCCGCCACCGGCTGAGCCCTCCCGCACCGCGCCAGGAGCCCGCCGCCCGCACGACCCGGGTGGCGGGCTCCTCGCCGTGCGGGCCCGCGCGGGCCGCTCAGGCGCCGGTCTGCTGGGCGAGCGCCGACCAGAGCACGAGGGCGACGACGGCGACCAGCGCGGCCGAGGCCGCCGCGGAGCGCAGCCGCGGGTGGCGCAGCCGCCACGGCACGAGCCGGGGCCAGCGCCGGACGGCGTCCCGGACGGTGGCGGAGTCCAGGTGGGTGCGCGGGCGGCCGAGCGAGCGGGCCACCTCCTCCAGCGTGCGGGCGTCCCAGACCGTCCCGTCCAGGGCGAGCACCGCCCGGCCCGCCGGGTCCGCGGCCCACAGGTGGGGCCGGCCCGCCCGGCGCGGGCTGTCGGCGGAGCGGTGCAGGGCCCCGACCGTGACCACGTGGTCGACGTCGGCGAGGGGTGCCGCGGCGAAGCCCACCGTGCGGGAGCGCAGGAGGTGGCTGTCGGTGCGGGCCACCAGGGCCGGGCGCAGCCGGGTCCAGCAGACCGCCGCCGCGGCGAGCACGAGCGCCGCCACCACGGCCGCGGTCCCCGCGGCCGGGCGGCGCCAGAAGAGGGTGAGCAGGCCGGCGGCGGCCACCAGCAGCGGGAGGGTGCAGGAGAGCAGCCGGGGCCCGTAGGAGCCCAGCCGGGGGTGGAAGGCCTCGCGGACGGGGCCGTACTTCTCGGGGACCTGCCGGACGGCGTCGGCCATGGGCGGAACTCCAGACGGGGTCGGGGACGGGGGATGCCGGGGCGGCAGGGGAAGCGTACCCGCCGCGGGGCAACGGTGGGTGGACGGGGCGGATCGGATAGCGTGGACGGATGGAGTCGAACGTGCGCGTGCTCAAGGCCATCGGGGCCTGGCTGTTCCTCGTGCTGCTCGGGGTGGCGGCGGCGGCGGTCACGATCGCCCTGGTCAACAAGTACATGTACGGGCCGGAGACGGACGTCAGGGCGTACTTCGAGGACCTGCGCGACGGCGACGGCGGGGAGGCGCTGGGGCTGCTCAACGCCCGGGTCCCGGACTCGAACGCGGCCATGCTGGACGGCGAGCCGCTCGAGGCGGCCGCCGGGGGCCTGGAGGACGTCGAGGTCTCCACCGTCTCCGACGACGGCGAGCGGGCCGTGGTGCGGGCCGTGTACACCCTCGACGGCACCGAGCACAGCTCGGAGTTCTCCCTCCACCCCGTGGACACGCAGTGGGGCTTCTTCACGGTGTGGGCGTTCGACGAGACCGAGCTGCCCACCGTGGCCGTGTCCCTGCCGGGCGCCACATCGGTGGACCTCAACGGCACGGCGGTGGCCCTGCCGGAGTCCGCGCGGGAGTTCTCCGCGTTCTTCCCGGGCGTCTACACGGCCTCCTACACGTCCGAGCTGGTGGAGACCGACCCGGTGAGCACCGTCGTCACCGCCCCGGGCCAGCGCGCCGAGATCGAGCTGCGGGCCCGGCCCACCCCGAAGCTCGAGGACGAGGTGGACCGGCAGCTGCGGGAGCACCTCGACGGCTGCGCCGGGCAGAACACCCTCTACCCCGCCGGCTGCCCGTTCTCGTTCGAGTTCGACGGCCGCGTGGACGGGGAGGTGCAGTGGGACATCGAGGACTACCCCGACCCGGAGATCACCGTGGGCGAGGGCCCGGGCGGCTGGTCGATGGCCCCCGCCCAGGGCACCGCGCGGATCGCCTTCGACTCCCTCGACCTGTTCACCGGCGACGTCGAGCGCGTCGAGCGGACCGTGCCGTTCGAGGTCTCGGCCGACCTGCGGGTCGACGACACCACGGTCACGGTCACCCCGCGCGGCTGAGCCGGGCCCGTGCGGCGGGCCCGGCTCAGCCGCGCTCAGTTGACGCCGCGCAGGTCGAGGACCAGCTCGGCCTCCCCATCGGCGTCCAGCACAAAGGGGATCCCCCAGTCCTGCTGGTACAGGTGGCAGGCCGCGTGGTCGGGGATCTCCCCGCCCGGCTCCCCGTCGCACGCCGCGGCGCGGGCGGTGATGTGCAGGACGCCCTCGGTGACGCCCTCCGCCAGCACGAGTTCCCGGCGCAGCCCCTGGGCGGTGCCCGCGCCCTGCGCGAGCGCGTGCTCCGGGGAGGAGGAGATCTTCAGCTGGGTGGGGTCGCCCCACCGGTCGTCGAGCTTCTGCCCGGTGGGGGCCGCGAACCGCACCTCGATCCCCAGCGCGCCGGGGGCCAGCCTCGTGCGGGGGCGCTGGGTCTGCGACGCGCCCTCGTCGACGCGCTGGGCGGCCGCCGGGATCGGCACCCGCACCAGGCGGTGCGCGTTGGCCTCCACGACGACCAGCAGCGGCTCGTCGCCGGAGACGTCCAGCAGGACGTCGGAGGGCTCGGCCAGCCCGCGGGCCAGCGTCGCGACCTGGCGGGTGCGCGGGTCGTAGTGGCGCACGGCCCCGTTGTAGGTGTCGGCCACCGCCACGGAGCCGTCGGGCAGCTGGGCCACCCCGAGGCAGTGCTGCATCCGGGCCTGGCCGGCGTCCCCGTCGCGGAAGCCGAAGTCGAACAGCCCCTCGCCCACGGCGGTCTCCACGGTCACGGAGCCGTCGTCGGCGAAGCGCAGGACGCGCAGGGCGGAGGTCTCCGAGTCGGCGACCCACAGGTTGCCCAGGTGGTCCTCGGCGAGGCCGGAGGACTGGGCGAACCACGCCTCGGCCGCCGGGCCGTCCTTGAGCCCCTCGTCGCCCGTGCCCGCGAGCACGGCGAGCTGCCCGGTGCGGGGGTCGAAGGAGAACAGCTGGTGGGTGCCGGCCATCGCGACGACGAGCCGGTCCGCCCTCGTGGACCACGCCACGTCCCACGGCGAGGACAGGGCCACGCTCAGCGGGTCCGCGCCCTGCGCGACGTGGTCGGGCCCGGCGCCGCGGGCGCGCTCGGCGTCGAGCAGTCGCTGCACGCCGCTGCCGGCGACGGTGCGGACCTCGCCCGTGGCGAGGTCCACGCCCCGGAGGCGGTGGTTGACGGAGTCGGCCACGACCACGTCGTAGCCGGCGGCCGCGCGCACGGCCTCGGGCAGCAGGGTCAGGCCCTGCGGCTCGGTGAACTGCGCGGCGGCGGCGTCCCCGTCCCGGTGGCCCTTGGTCCCGGAGCCGATGACCCGCTGGACCGTGGCGAGGTCGTTGCCCAGCTGGACGAGGCGGTGGTGGCCCGTGTCGGAGACGAGGAACGACCCGTCGGGCAGGGGCAGGACCTTGCCGGGGAAGCGGAGGTCACCCTCCGGGGCGGGGCGCGGGACGTAGGGGCCGTCGCCGCGGTGCAGGGTGCCCTTCGCCTCGTGCTCGGCCACCAGCTCCTCCACGAGGGGGACGAGGCCCTGGACGTGGCCCTCCCCCGAGAGGTGGGCCACGATGTAGCCCTCCGGGTCCACGACCACGAGGGTCGGCCACGCGCGGGCCGTGTAGGCCTGCCACGTCGTCAGCTCGGGGTCGTCGAGGACCGGGTGGTGGATCTCGTAGCGGTCCACGGCCGCGGCGAGCGCGGCCGGGTCGGCCTCGTGCTCGAACTTCGGCGAGTGCACGCCCACGGTGACGAGGACGTCGGCGAAGCGCTCCTCCAGCGGGCGCAGCTCGTCCAGCACGTGCAGGCAGTTGATGCAGCAGAAGGACCAGAAGTCGAGGAGCACGATCTTGCCGCGCAGCGCGGCGAGGTCCAGCGGCTTGTCGCCGGTGTTGAGCCAGGCCCGGCCCTCCAGTTCGGAGGCGCGGACGCGGGAGGTGAGGCGCATGGGGTCGGGTCCTTTCGGCGGCACGGGCGGTGCGGCGGACGGTGCGGCAGCGGGTGCGGCCGGTGGTGCGGGCAGGGTGGTTCCGTTCCTGGTCAACGCGGTGGGCGGGCGGGTATTCCGGGAGCCCGACGGCGGCGGTGTGAGAATCGGCTCAGCGGCGGGCGGAGCGGTCGTCGCGCTCCGCGAGGCCCGCCATCATCTCGTTGTAGGCCCTCAGCTCGGCGTCGCCGGTGCGGTCCGCCGCGCGGTCCACCCGGCGGTTCTCCCTCGTGCCCTCCATCGCCCACATGATCGCGACGACGACGGCGACGACGACGGTCGGGAACTCGCCGATGCCCCACATCAGGGCCCCGCCGAGCTGCTGGTCCTCGATGGCGCTGCGGCCCCAGTCGCGGCCGGTGTTGCCGAACCAGGAGGCCTGCAGCAGGGTGTCGGAGCCCATGATCGCCACACCCACGAACGCGTGGTAGACCATCGTGGCCAGCAGCAGGATCAGGCGCATCATGTGCGTGGGACGCCTCGGGATCGGGTCGATGCCGATGAGCACGAGCATGAACAGGTAGCCGGTGAGCAGGAAGTGCACGATCATCAGCACGTGCCCCACGTGGTAGTGCAGGGTGAAGTGGAACAGCGGCGTGAAGTAGAACACCACGATCGAGGCCGCGAAGTTCACGCCGGCGACGACCGGGTGGGTGACGATCCGGCCCCAGGTGGAGTGGACCAGGCGCAGGATCCACTCGCGGGGCCCCCGGGTGCCGTCCTGGCGGGGCTCGAGGGCCTTGAGCAGCAGGGTGACGGGGGCTCCGAGGACCAGGAAGATCGGGGCGACCATGGTGAGCACCATGTGCTCGACCATGTGCGCGGAGAACAGGACCCGGCCGTAGACGGCGACGCCGCCCGAGGTGATCCAGAACAGCACGGCGAGACCCGTCAGCCACGAGAGCCCGCGCAGCACGGACCAGGAGCTCCCGCGGCGGCGGACCCGCACGAGCGCCCACACGTAGCCGAGCGCCAGGAACGCGCACACCGCGAGCCACAGCGGGTCCACCCGCCACGTGGTGAACCAGGACGCGGCGGTCGGCTCGGGCGGCAGCTCGTACCAGGTGAGGATCAGCGCCGGGGAGGCGTCCGGGGCCAGCTCCTCGGGCACCGGCGGGGCGGTGCGGGACAGCGCCACGGCGAGGCCCATGACGGCGCCCATGACCAGCACCTCGCCGAGCACGAGCTGCCACAGCGCGCGGCGCGCGGCGAGCCGGCCGGCCTCGAGCGCGGGGACCAGCCACCGGCGGTGGGCGAGCCCGGCGAGGCCGAGCACCAGCGTGAGCGCGGCCTTCACGAGCACCAGGCGCCCGTAGGGGCTGAGCAGCTGCTCCCAGGTGCCGATCCGCACGGCCGCGTTGAGCACGCCGGAGAGCAGCACCAGGAAGAAGCTACCGAGCGCCACGGCGGAGAAGCGGCGCAGCACCACGGCGGCCATCGGCACCCGGCGCCGCGCCCCGGCGCCGCGGGCGGCGCCCTCGGGCAGGGTCCCGGTGCCGGCGTCCCGGGCGCTCAGCTGCGGGGAGAGCCAGGCCAGCACCACGAGCCCGCCGGTCCACAGGCTCACGCCCAGCAGGTGCAGGCCCAGGGAGTTGACGGCGCCCATGTGGTCGTCGCCGCCGGCGGCGTGGCCGGTGAGGGCCATGGCGACCAGCGCCACGCACGCGAGGGCGAAGGTGAGGAGCAGCCCCAGCAGGGCCCGCACGCCGAAGACGAGGGTGGTGACCACCGCGGCGACCACCACGACCGTGGCCTGGGCCTGGCCCGCGGGGATGTCGGTGGTGTAGTGGAGCAGCTGCTGGGTGTAGGTGGCGTCCCCGCCCACCGGCACGCCGGCCACGTCGGAGTAGGACAGCACGAGGACCGCGACGGCGGCCACCGTCCACACCGCGGACGCGGCCTCGGCCAGGCGCAGCGTCGCCGTGAACAGCGGGTGCTCGACCGCCTCGCCGTCGTCCCGCCCGTCCGGGCCCGTGCGGCGGCGCAGCCCGCCCCGCGTCCTCGGCACGACGCCGACGGCGAAGAGCAGGGCGCCCATGACGACGACGAGCGCGCCGTCGTGGAGCACCTCCGCCACCGGCAGGCCCCAGCGCACCAGCGCCCCGGGGTCGGCGGCGAGAGGGGCCGTGCCCGAGCCGCTGTAGAGCATCGCCACGACCAGGGCGGTGAGCGCCACCACGGGGGCCGCGGCGAGCAGCCACGGGTCGACGCCCCGGGCGCCGGCGGCCTCCGCGTCGGGGGCGTCGCCCCGGGCGGGGCGGCGGTCCGTCCTCGTGATCATTCCCGTTCTCCTTCGCCCGCCCCTCGACGACGGGGCGGCTGCGTCCATTGTCCCCCGCGGCGCAAATCGACCCCGGTGAGGGTTCCCGGGCCCGGCTCAGCGGGGGCGGTCCGGCGGGTGCGCCTCAGCGGGCGCGGCGGCGGGAGGCCAGGCTCACGGCGCCGAGCACGGCGAGGGAGACGCCCGCTCCGGCGGCGGCGACCAGCCACAGCGGGACGTCCCCGCCGGCGCCCGCGGCCGCGGGCTCCTGGGCCTGCGCGCCGGCGGAGGCGGTGGGCCCGGTGCCGGAGCCCTGGCCGACCTCGTAGTCGAAGGTCCCCTCGATGGGGTGGCCGTCGCTGGAGACGACCCGCCACACGACGTGGTAGGTCTCGTCCTCGGTGCCCTCGTCGGTCAGCGGCTGGCTGACGCGGGTACCGTCCTGCTCGAGCGGGCCGTCGGTCACGGACCGGCCCTCGGAGTCGGTGACGCTCACCCGGGGGCCGATGTCCAGGACCTCCCCCGTGAAGGTGAGCTCGATCTGCTCCGGGGCGGTCTCCAGCACGGCGCCGGGCTCCGGTGAGACGCCGACGAGCTCGTCGTGGGCGGAGGCGGGGGGCGCGGACAGGACGGTCAGGGCGCCCGCGGCCAGGAGGGCGGCGGTGCGTCGGGTGGTGCGCATGGGGAGGGGCTCCTTCGTTGCCGGGCAGGGCATCGGTCGACCGTGGGGACGGGCCGCCGGGCCGGGCGGCCCGCGGCGCTGGGGGTCGTCGTGCGCCCGGCTCCGCGCCCGGCGCCGGCGCGCACGGGACCGTGCGGCCGGGTCAGCCGGCGGGCAGCGGGGCGGGTCCGCCGGGGAGGGCGGAGCGCCGGGGGCCACGACGACGGACGGGCGGCGGCCCCCGGTGGGAGCGCACCGGGCGCAGCAGGGACTGGTCGGTCAGCACGTGCGGGCGCCCGCCGGCCGCGGCACGGGGCCGGGGCACGGCGAGCGGGACGGACAGGGCCTGCCACAGCCGCCGCACGCGCAGCCGCAGGGTGTCCAGCAGGACCACGGCCGCGACCTCGCCGTGGCGCACCAGGGCGTAGCAGGCCGCGGCGGCCAGCACGTGCGAGAGGACCATGGCGGGACCGGCGTGGGACTCGACCTCCAGCACGAGGGCGGGGCCGGCGTGGGCGGCTCCGTGGAGGCCCGCCGGCCGGGTGGCGTCGACGACCGTGGTGACGGCGCCGGTCCCGGCGAAGAGGGCGTGCAGGAGGCCCTGGCTGAGCAGCACGCCGGCCAGCAGCGAGGCCCGCGAGAGCATCCGCCCGGCCAGGGCGACGCACAGCGGCCCCGACAGGGCCAGGGAGAGGAGCACCAGCACCGCGGGCGGGGCCGGCCCGTCCGCGGCGACGTGGGACGCGGCGGCGAAGAAGGTGGCGAGGCCCGCTCCGGTCCAGCCGCGGGCGAGGCGCTGCGCGCGTGGGCCCACGCCGCCACCTCCCCTCGGACCGCCGGCCGGACGGCTCGGCGCTCCAATTATGCGCCGCGCCTGCGGGGCCGGGCCAATCGCGGCGGACCGGGGCGGGCGGCACCGGCGGGGCCCCCGGAGACGCCGAAGGGGCGGTCCCCGGTGCGGGGACCGCCCCTTCGGACGAAGCCGGTGGACGAGGTCCGAGACGGACCTGCGGAGGCGCTCACTTGTTGGAGACAGCCGCCTTGAGCTTGGAACCAGCGGTCAGCTTGACGCCGTGGCCGGCCGGGATCTCGATGGTCTCGCCGGTCTGCGGGTTGCGCCCGGTGCGAGCGGCACGGTCGGTGCGCTCGACGGCCAGCCAGCCCGGGATGGTGATCTTCTCACCGGCGGAGACGGACTCCTCGAAGACCTGGAACAGCGCGTCCAGCACACCGTTGACGGCGGCGTTGGTCGTGCCGGCCTTCTCGGCGACCTCTGCGACGAGTTCACTGCGGTTCTTAGCCATGTTCATGTCCTCCTGGACTCGGGGTCGTGGGGGAGCACGGCGTCAGGGACAGCCCGCGCTCCTGCGTCAGAAACTACCAGCTCGACTTAGAGATGCCGGGCAGTTCGCCGCGGTGCGCCATCGCGCGGAAGCGGACGCGGGAGATGCCGAACTTCTGGATCGTACCGCGGGGGCGGCCATCGATCTGGTCGCGGTTGCGCAGGCGGACCGGGGAGGCGTCGCGGGGCAGCTTCTGCAGGCCCAGGCGGGCCTCCTCGCGGGCCTCGGGGGTCGCGTTCTCGTCGACCAGGGTCTTCTTGAGCTCGGCACGCTTCGCGGCGTAGCGCTCGACGACGACCTTGCGCTGCTCGTTCTTGGCGATCTTGGACTTCTTGGCCATGGATTCAGCGCTCCTCGCGGAAATCGACGTGCTTGCGGACGACCGGGTCGTACTTCTTGAGCACCATGCGGTCCGGGTCGTTGCGGCGGTTCTTGCGGGTCACATAGGTGAAGCCCGTGCCGGCGGTGGACTTCAGCTTGATGATGGGACGAACGTCCTTGTCCTTGGCCATGTCAGATCTTCTCCCCACGTGCGAGCATGTCGGTGACGACGGCGTCGATGCCACGGGCGTCGATGACCTTGATGCCCTTGGCGCTGACGTTGAGCGTCACGTTGCGGCGCAGCGAGGGCACCCAGTAACGCTTCTTCTGAATGTTCGGGTCGAACCGGCGCTTGGTACGGCGGTGCGAGTGCGAAATGCTGTGGCCAAAGCCCGGCTGAGCTCCGGTCACCTGGCAGTGCGCTGCCATAGTGTTCTCCTCCAATGTTGACGAAATGACGGCACGCAGTGGGCGCCGCGGATGATCCCTCACCCGCGGCCGAGCGTCCCGTCACCTGAGAAATGCCACCGTTCGCCAACCGGGCCCTCTCGTAAGGCCCGCGGCGGGAACCGGCGGGGCCTCGCCACGATGAAGACGGTGAGAATCAAGGTGCCGGAAGGTGGACTCCACCACACGACAGCCTTGAATTCTAGGCCCGCACGGGCTCCCCCGCAACTTGACGTCAGGCGTGACCAGCTTCGGGTCAGTCTACCGGCTCCCCCGGGGGCCGCAAACCGGGCGGCTCCCCGACCATCCGCACGGGGGCGGGCCGGGCCCCGGGATCCCGGCCGATCGGGTAGCGGCAGTCGATCGCCGCGTACGAGTGGTGGCGGCCGATGGGGACGATCAGCGGGGTGCGGGAGACGGGGTCGAGCACGATCCGCGCCCGCAGCCCGAACACGTCCGTGAGGAACCTCTCGGTGAGCACCTCGGCCGGGGCGCCCTGCCGGGCGACCTCCCCGTCCTTGAGGGCCACGAGGTGGTCCGCGTAGCGGGCGGCGAGGTTGAGGTCGTGCAGGACGAGCACCATGGTGGTGCCCTCGCGCCGGTTGAGGTCGGTGAGCAGGTCCAGGACCTCGACCTCGTTGGCGACGTCGAGGAACGCGGTGGGCTCGTCCAGGAGCAGGATCTCGGTCTCCTGGGCCAGGGCCATCGCGATCCAGGCGCGCCGGCGCTGGCCCCCGGAGAGGTCGTCCACGGCGCGCCCGGCCACCGGCTCCAGACCGGTCAGGGCGATCGCCCGGCGCACGGCCTGCTCGTCCTGCGGGCCGTAGCCGCCGAGCAGGCCCCGGCGGTGGGGGGTGCGGCCGCGGTAGACGAGCTCGGTGACGGTCAGCCCGGAGTGCTCGGGGGCGTCCTGGGGCAGGAGGCCCATCACGGTGGCCACGTACTTCGAGGAGCGGGAGTGGATGTCCTTGCCGTCGAGCAGGACGAGGCCCGTGGTGGGGCGCAGCATCCGGGCGAGGCCCCGCAGCAGGGTGGTCTTGCCGGAGGCGTTCGCGCCCACGATGACGGTCACCCTCCCCTCGGGGATCTCCACGGAGACGTCCCGCAGGACGTGCTCCGCCCCGTAGGCCAGGCTGAGGTCGACGGTGCGCAGGGAGGTCACGGGCGGGTCTCCTCGCGGCCGGGGCGCTCCGCGGGCCCGGCGGGGACGACCTCGCGCGGGTGCAGCGCCGTGTACTGCGGGTACCGCGGGGCGACGGCGTCCCCGGACGACGTGCCGCGCAGCCGCCGCCCGATCCACGGCAGCAGGTACTCGCGGGCCCAGTACAGGTCCTCCTTGAGCACGCCGGGGGTCGCGGTGACCGGCAGCCGGTCGGTGGCGGGCAGCTCGAGCGCGTGCTCCACGCCCAGCAGCTCCAGCATCCGGGCCGCCACGAACGCGTGCCCCGCGGCGGACATGTGCAGCCGGTCCACCGCCCAGTAGCGCCAGTCCTGCAGCGCGCGCATCCGCCAGTAGTCGAGGACCAGGCACCCGTGCCGGTCGGCGATCTCCCGCACGTGCTCGTTGTAGAGGGCCTGACGGGGCCGGGTCCAGGAGGTGGGGGCGTCGCGGCCCGGGTCGAAGGCCGTGAACAGCACCACCCGGGCGCCGGAGGCCCGCAGCCGCGCCACCGCCGCCTCGTAGTCCTCCATGAGGGCGTCCACGTCCGCCCGGGGACGCAGCATGTCGTTGCCGCCCGCGTAGAGGCTCACGAGGGTCGGCTCCAGGGCCAGGCACGGGTCGAGCTGCTCCTCGACGATCCCGCGCAGCAGCCGGCCGCGGACCGCCAGGTTCGCGTAGCGGGTGTCCGGGCGGGCGGCGGTGAGCTGCTCGGCCACGAGGTCGGCCCAGCCGCGCACCCCGTTGGGGCGGGCGGGGTCGGGATCGCCCACGCCCTCGGTCATCGAGTCGCCGATGGCCACGTAGCGCACGGGGTGCGCGAGCAGGTCGGTCGTCGTCGTCACGCGCTGCGCCCCCCGGCGTCGGGCGCGGCGCGGTCGACGCCCTGCGGCTGCTCGGGCTCCCCCACCTGCCGCAGGCGGGGCCGGATGCCCAGGGCCTCGTTGACGGCGCGCACCAGGGAGTTCGCGCGGTCGTTGTCCGGGAGGGTCTCGAGCAGGACGGGGTTGCCCGCGCCGTCGGCCAGGGGCACCCGCCAGTTGGGGTACTCGTCGCCGGTGCCCGGCTGGTTCTGCATCCGCCGCTCGCCGACCGCGTCCACGAGCGAGACGTTGAGCAGCAGCGCCGGGGACTGCGCGAGGTAGCGGTGCAGCGCCTCGATCCTGCCCTGCTCGTCCGTGGCCTCGCCGTGCGGGAGCAGTCCCTTGGCCGCGACCGCCGCGAAGAACGTGTCCAGCTGCTTGCGGGCCTCGGCGCGCTCCTCCTCGGCGGGGCGGGCCAGCAGCCCGAGCTGCTCGCGGACGTCCACCTGGACGCCCTCGAGGAACCCGGCGGTGGGCGGGAAGTCGTGGGTGTTCACCGAGGCCATGCTCAGCTCCCGGTACAGGGACGGGTCGAGGGGCTCCTCCCCGTCCTCGTCCAGCTCGAACCACAGGATGGAGGTGCCCAGCACGCCGCGCTCGGCGAGGTGCTCCCGCACCCACGGCTCGAGGGTGCCGAGGTCCTCGCCGACGACCACGGCACCGGCGAGCTCGGCCTCGAGCGCGAGGATCCCGACCATCGCCTCGTGGTCGTAGTAGACGTAGGCGCCGTCGGAGGCCTCCTGGCCGTCCGGGATCCACCACAGCCGGTAGAGGCCCAGGATGTGGTCCACGCGGATGCCCCCGGCGTGCCGGAAGATGGTGCGCAGCATGTCCCGCCAGGGCAGGTACCCGGCCTCGGCGAGGCGCTCGGGGTGCCACGGGGGCTGGGACCAGTTCTGGCCCTTCTGGTTGTACATGTCGGCGGGCGCGCCCACGCTGACCCCGGACGCGAGGACGTCCTGGAGGGTCCACGCGTCGGCGCCCTGCTTGTGCACGCCCACGGCCAGGTCGTGGATCACGCCGATGTCCATCCCGGCGAGGTGGGCCGCGCGCTGGGCGGCCTCGAGCTGCTCGTCGAGCAGCCACTGCATCCACACGTGGAAGTCGATCCGGCGGGACAGCCGGGTGCGCGCCTCCACCGCGTACGGGGAGTCGGGGGTCGCGGCCGCGTCGGCCCACTCGGGGGCGTCCTCCCCGAGCTCCTCCCGCAGCGCGCACCACAGGCCAAAGTCCTGCAGGCCCTGCCCGCCCTCGGCCACGAAGCGGCGCAGCTGCTGCTGGCGGTGCGGGGAGCGGCGGACCGTGAACAGCAGCTCGAGGCTCTTGAGCTTCGCCGCGTACGCCTTGTCCCGGTCGATGGAGGTGGTGTCGAGGTTGTCCCTGCGCTGGATGGCGGCCAGCGTGCTCACGACCTCGAGGTCGGCCGGGCGCAGGTAGGCGTACTCCGGGACCTCGGCGATGCGCAGGTAGAGCGGGTTGAAGAACCGGCGGCTGGTGGGCAGGTACGGCGAGGGCTCCACCGGAGGGGTGGGCTCGGCGGCGTGCAGCGGGTTGACGAGCAGGTAGTCCGCACCCTGCTCCCCCGAGATGGCGGCGAGGCTCGCGAGGTCGGAGACGTCCCCGACCCCCCACGAGCGCCCGGACGTCACCGAGTAGATCTGCGCCATGTAGCCCCAGCGGCGCCGGCTGTGGAGCCGGTCCGTGGTCGACAGCCGCCGGGGGGTCACCGCCAGCGGCGCCGTGGCGGGGCGCCCGCCGTCGACGTCGGGGCACTCCGCCCGCAGCTCGTACCAGCCCACGGCCAGGTGCTCGGGGACCTCGAAGGTGGCCTGTCCCGTGAGCACGCCGTCGACGTCGCGCGGGGAGCGCCAGTTCTCGACCTGCCCGGCGGTGGTCGTCCTGCCGTCCTCCGCCACGACCGTCACCCGCACCGGGGAGCCGTGGGGGACGTGGACGGCGAAGCGGGTCCGGGCGCCGGCGACGGCGACGACGACGGACGGCAGCAGCCGCCGCCACGGCGCGCGGTCGCGCTCGGCGAGCGCCGCCTCGACCGCGGCGTCGTCGGAGGCGTCGGCGCCCAGGGCCGTGAGCACGGCCCGCAGGGTCGGCTCCGGGACCTCCCGCTCCTGCCCGTCGAACCCGGAGTAGGTCGTGGAGACCCGGTGCGCCTCGGCGAGCCGGCGCAGCGCGTCGCTGGTGGTGGTGGTGTCGGCCATGGGCCCCACTCTAACCAGTGCGCGTCGCGACGCGCAGTGGGCTGACGGTCCGCCCCGGGCGGGCCCCGCGCTACGCGAGGGTGCGGGCGACGTCGACGACGAACCGGTAGCGCACGTCCGAGGCGACGACCCGGTCGTAGGCGGCGTCGACGTCGTCGGCGCCGATCAGCTCGATCTCCGCCTCGACGCCGTGCTCGGCGCAGAACTCGAGCATCTCCTGGTGCTCGGGGAGCCCGCCGACCATGGAGCCGGTGAGCACCCGCTGGGTGCCCACCAGCGCGCCGGGGCGCACGCTGTACGGCTCGGTGGGCAGCCCCACCGAGCACAGCACGCCGTTGACCCGCAGCAGGGACAGGTACTGCTCGATCGGCAGGTCCGCGGAGACGGTGTTGAGGATCAGGTCGAAGCGGCCCCGGTTGCGGGCGAACGTCTCCGGGTCCTTCGTGGCGAAGTAGTCGACCGCGCCGAAGGCGAGGCCGTCGTCCTGCTTGGACAGGCTCTGGCTGAGCACGGTCACCTCGGCGCCCATGGCCGCGGCGATCTTCACCGCGACGTGGCCGAGCCCGCCCATCCCCAGGACGGCGACCTTGCGGCCGGGCCCGGCGCCCCAGCGCTTGAGCGGGGCGTACGTCGTGATCCCGGCGCACAGCAGCGGGGCCGCGCGTGCCGGGTCGAGGGCGTCGGGCACGTGCATCACGAAGCGCTCGTCGACGACGATCCCCCGGCTGTAGCCGCCCTTCGTCACGGTGCCGTCGGGCAGCGGGGCGTTGTAGGTGCCGACCACGCCCTGCGTGCAGAAGTTCTCCTGGCCGGTGGTGCAGTACTCGCAGCGCCCGCACGAGTCGACGAAGCAGCCGACCCCCACGGTGTCGCCGGGGGCGAAGCCCTCGACGGCCTCGCCCACCGCGAGCACGCGGCCGACGATCTCGTGGCCGGGGGTCACGGGGTAGCGGGTGCCGCCCCACTCGTCGCGGGCGGTGTGGATGTCGGAGTGGCAGATCCCGGCGTAGTCGATGCGGATCTCGACGTCGCGGGGACCGACCGCGCGGCGCTCGATCGTGGTGCGGCGGAAGCCGGAGCCGGCGGAGGTGGCCTCGAGGGCGGGGACGGTGCTCATGCGGTGCTCCTGTCGTGGGGCGGGTCGGACGGGGACGGACGGGACGGGCCGGGGGGCCGGCGGCTCACCAGGCCTGCGCGACCAGCTCGTAGGAGCGGGCGCGGACCTCGGGGTCGTGGGCGTAGCTGTTGAGCATCAGCTCGTCGGCCTGGGTGATCTCCACGATCTGCTCGAGCTCCGCGACGACGTGCTCCGGGGTGCCGACCGCCGAGACGGCGAGGTGCTGCTCCACCATGGCCGCCTCGGCCGCGGTCAGCTCGACCCGGTCCACGGGCGGGCGCAGGGGGCCGCGGTCGTTGCGGGCCAGCCCGCGCACGAGCAGCTGGTGGGTCGTGAACTGGTGCCGGGCCTCCTCGTCCGAGTCGGCGGCGAGGACGTTGGCCGCCACCATGACGTGGGGGCGCTCGATCGTGGCGGTGGGGGCCCCGGCGTCGAAGCGCTGCCGGTACAGGGCGATCGCGTCCATGATCATGGCCGGGGCGAAGTGGGAGGCGAAGGCGTAGGGCAGGCCCAGCCGGGCGGCGAGCTCCGCCCCGCCCGTCGAGGAGCCGAGGATCCACAGCGGCACG
The DNA here is from genome assembly GCF_023715525.1 of Kocuria rosea. Lineage (GTDB taxonomy): Bacteria > Actinomycetota > Actinomycetes > Actinomycetales > Micrococcaceae > Kocuria > Kocuria rosea_A. Next base: position 33,675 of record NZ_JAMBOG010000001.1, read on the forward strand.
TCCGTGGTCCGGGCCACCGGCGCGCGCACGACCTCCTGCTCCTGCCCGCCGAACAGCCGCACCAGCCGGCGCACGTCGGCCTCGAAGGTGTCGTGGCCGGCGGAGCCGCGGCGCAGCTCGAGCGCCGTGCGCATGTCGGTGCCCGGGGCGCGGCCCAGCCCGAGGTCGACGCGCCCCGGGTAGAGGTTGGCGAGCGTGCCGAAGGCCTCCGCCACGGTCAGCGGCACGTGGTTGGGCAGCATGATCCCGCCGGAGCCCACGCGCAGGTGCTCGGTCGCGGCGAGCGCCTGGCCGATGAGCACGGCGGTCGCGGAGGACGCGAACGCCTCCGTGTTGTGGTGCTCGGCGTACCACAGCCGCCCGTAGCCGGCGGCCTCGAGCCGGCGGGCGAGGGCCGTCGCCTCCCGCAGGGCGTCCGCGGTGGAGCGGCCCTCGGACAGGGGGACGAGGTCGAGGGCGGACAGCGGGACGTGGGAGGGGGCGGGCACGGGCGGCTTCTTCCGGTTCGGGGATGGGGTCGGGGAGGTCGTTCGGTGGCGGCAACACCCGGGACGGGGGGCGTTATTCCGTGCCCCGCCGCGGCGTCGTCCTGCTCACACGGCGGCCCGGGGACCCCCGGGGTGGGGCACCATGGGAGCATGACCTCTTCTGCGCACCCCGTCCCCTCCCCCGCAGGACCCTCGGCGGTCCTGCCCGCGCCGGCCCCGGAGTGGGTCCCGGCGTGCGTGGTCTTCGACTGCGACGGCATCCTCATGGACACGGAGGCGAACTGGGCGGAGGTCCAGCGCATCGTCTCCGAGCGCAACGGGCTGGAGTACACGGACGCCGACCAGCGGAGGATGATGGGCTGGTCGGCGGCGGACGTCGCGGACGCGATCGCCGGCGCCGCCCACGCCGACCGCGCCCTCGTCTACGCCGACGTCCTGCGCACCGAGGAGCAGATCCTGTCCGGGCGGCTGGTCCCGATCGAGGGCGCGCTCGAGACGGTGCGCGCGTTCGCGCAGCGCGTGCCGGTGGCGGTGGCCAGCAACTCCACGCGCACGATCCTCGGGGTGAAGCTCGAGTCGGCCGGGTTCGCCCCCTACCTCACCACCTGGGTCTCGTCCGACGACGTGCCCCGCGGCAAGCCCGCCCCGGACATCTACCTCGAGGCCGTGCGGCGGCTGGGCTTCGCCCCCGGCGAGGCGCTCGCGGTGGAGGACTCCGCGGCGGGGGCCGCGTCGGCCGTGGCCGCAGGGCTGGTGGTGACCGCGGTGCCGTCCCTGCCGGACGGGGACCCCGTTCCGGCGCACCTGCGGGTCACGTCGTTGACGGATCCGGCGTTCCGGGAGCTGATGGCCCGCTGGCTGGGCTGAGTACGACCGCCCGGCACGCGGAGGCGGACCGGGCGGTCGTGGCGGGCGCGCCGGTGGCGCTGCGGGGTCAGCGGTTCCAGAGGCCGTAGGTCTGCGCGAGCTCCGAGACCTTGCGGGCCCGGGCGAGGCGCGGGAGGTAGCTGCCGTCGCCCACGGTGTGCCCGGAGTCGTGCTGCTCGATCAGCTCCCGCGCCCAGGTGATCTCCTGGTCGCTCGGGGCGAGGGCCCGGTTGATCCCGTCCGTCTGGGCCGGGTCCAGGCACAGCTTGCCGGTCATGCCCATCGAGTGGGTGACCTCGCACGCCTCTGCGAGCTCCGCCCCGGAGGCCCCCACGGCGGGGCCGTCGATCGGCCCGGGCAGCTCGCCGACCCGGGAGGCGACCACGAGCGTCGAGCGCGCGAAGGCCAGCGCCATGGGGTCCCCGCTGGCGCCGGTGTCGCGGCGGAAGTCGCCCACGCCGAAGGCGAGGCGGAAGACCCCGGGGGCCCGTGCGATGGCGTTGGCGTTCATGATGCCCACGGCGGACTCGATGAGGGCCACGACGGGGGTGCCCGCGGCGGCCATCATGGCGGTCTTCGTGATGTGGTCGGGGTGCTCGGTCTTGGCGAGCATGATCCCGCGCAGGTGGTCCACGCGGCTGAGGGCCGCGAGGTCGTCCTCCCAGTACGGGGTGGAGATGTCGTTGATCCGCACCCACGCGCTCGCGCCCGCGTTGAGGGCCTCGACCACGTTGTTCCGGGCCTCGGCCTTGCCCTCGGCCGGCACGGCGTCCTCGATGTCGAAGATCACGGAGTCGGCCTCGGAGGCCAGCGCCGCGGGGAACTTCGAGGGGTCGGCGGCCGAGGTCAGCAGCCACGAGCGGGAGAGGCGGGCGGGCAGGGCGGCGGCGCGCTGGTTGCGGTAGGGGGCCACGGGGGTCCTTTCCAGGGGTGCGGCGGGCACGGACGGCCCCGGGTGCAGGTCGTCGTGGGCGGACCCGCCCGGGGCGCTCAAGCTGACCATTCTAGGGCCGGCGCCGGGGGCGGGGGAACCTCAGGCCGGCAGCGGGGTGTGAGCTTGGTCAACCCGCTCGTCCGGGCGCACCGGCCCGGGGGCCGTGCCGGTCCCGAACGGGGAACCCCCGAGCGCCTCGCGCCCGTGCGGGGAGACCCAGTTGCCGAGCGCCGGGCCCACCGGCACGATCTGCGACGGGTTGATGTCCTCGTGGACCACGTAGTAGTGCTCCTTGACCTGCTGGAAGTCCACGGTGTCGCCGAAGCCGGGGGTCTGGAACAGGTCGCGGGCGTAGCCCCACAGGCGGGGCATCTCGGTGAGCTTGTTGCGGGAGCACTTGAAGTGGGAGTGGTAGACGGGGTCGAAGCGCACCAGCGTCGTGAAGAGCCGCACGTCGGCCTCGGTGATGTGCTCGCCCATGAGGTAGCGGCGGGTCGCGAGGCGCTCCTCGAGCCAGTCCAGCGCGGCCCACAGCCGCTCGTAGGCCTGCTCGTAGGCCCGCTGGGAGCCGGCGAAGCCGCAGCGGTAGACCCCGTTGTTGACCTCGGTGTAGACGCGGCGCATGACGTCCCGCATCTCGTCCTCGAGGGCGGCCGGCCACAGGTCGGGCGCGCCCTCCCGGTGGAACGCCGTCCACTCCTTGGCGAGGTCCTCGGTGAGCTGCGGGAAGTCGTTGGTGACCACCTGCCCGCTCGCGATCTCCACGACCGCGGGGACGGTGATGCCGCGGGGGTAGCCGGGGAAGCGGGCGAAGTACGCCTGCTGCAGGCGCTCGATCCCCAGCACGGGGTCCTTCCCGTCCGGGCCCAGGTCGAAGGTCCACGACCGGGCGTCGTGCACGGGCCCGGGCAGGCCCACCGAGAGGGCGTCCTCCAGCCCCAGCAGGCGGCGCACGATGAGGGTCCGGTTGGCCCAGGGGCAGGCGCGGGCGGCCACGAGCCGGTAGCGGCCCGCCTCGACGGACCACGCCCGGGCGCCCTCCGCGACGACGGCGCGCTGCGGGTCGCGGACGATCCGGTCCTCGATGTAGGCGGTGTCGCGGGTGAACTCCTCGCCGGCGTGCACGTAGGCGCCGGCGGTGCTGTGCTCGGAGTGCTTGGTGCTGCGCTGTGACATGGTGGCTCCTCGGGCGCTCGGCAGAACGGGGCGCCGCTCGACGGCGGGACGGCCGGGGCGGAACCCCGGGGTTTGATGATATGTCCATTATCCCCGGGGCGCCAGGAAGTCCTGTCGGGGGCGAGGTCTACAGTGGAGGCGTCCCCACCCCCGCGACCCCGGAACCACCGACCATGAGCCCCCACGGCAACGAGCCCGAGTACGGACGGCGCCTCTCCCCCGAGGAGCTCTCGGCCCGTGCCCGGCGGCGGCCCGCGACCGCCCCCGCCGGCCCGCCGCGCGCCGCCCGGCGGATGGCGCGCGGACTCTCGTTCACCCTCGTGATGCTCGGCGTGCTGCTGGGTGCCGGGCTCACGGCCCTGGGCCTGCGCTGGGGGTGGACGGCCGGGACCCTGCTCGTGCTGCTGGGGATCGCTGGCTTCGTGAGCGTGCAGGCCCAGCTGAGCCCGGCCTTCCGCGACGCCTCGGCCCCTCCGCTGCGGAGCCTGTCCAGGCTGTGGCTGATCCCCTCGGCACTGCTGCTGCTGGGCCTGGTCGCGCTCGGGGCGGTGTTCGCCGTGGAGCCGGTCCTCGCCGGCACCGCCCGCGCACACCTGGTCGCCCAGTGGGTCACCGTGCTGGTCGTCTCGGGGATGACGCTCGTGGTCGCCGCGGCCCTGGGATTCGGGCTGGTGGCGATGGCCTCGTTCACCCTGCGCGACGACGACGACTCACCGCTGCGCCCCACCGGCTACGCCGAGCAGCTCCGGCGGCGCGAGCGGCGGGACCCGGGCCCGCCCGGACCGGACTACTACGACCCGGGGTGGGTCCACCACCGCCCTCCCCCGCGCCACGGCCCGCGGGGAACCGCTCGCCGCGGCCCGGACGCCGGCCCCCCGCCCTCCGGCGGCACCGCACCGGAGTGAGCCGCCCCCCTTGACATTTGTTGACACGTCAATATAAGCTGGGGGTTTCCGCACACGAGAAGGGACCACCGCATGAGCGCGCCGGAGACGACCGAGGTCAACTGGCTCACCGACGAGGAGCAGCGCGTGTGGCGCGGCTTCCTGCTGCTGAGCCGCAGCATGCAGACCGCGATCGACCGCCAGCTGGCCCGCGACAGCGCCCTGTCCGGCTCGGAGTACGAGGTGCTGGTCCTGCTCTCCGAGAGCAGCACGGGCGTCGCCCGCTCGCGCGACCTCCTCAACCAGCTCGGATGGGAGCGCAGCCGGCTCTCCCACCTGCTCTCCCGCATGGCCAAGCGCGGGCTCCTCGAGCGCCTGCCCTGCGACAGCGACGCGCGCGGGCTCGACGTCCGGATCACCCCGGAGGGGCGAGGCGCCATCGAGAACGCCGCCCCGGCCCACCTGGCGATGGTGCGGGCCGCGCTGATCGACCACCTGACCCCGGAGGAGATGGACGCGATCCTGTCCGTCTCCGCCAAGGTCGCCCCGCGGCTCAAGGAGCTCGGCCTCTGCTGAGCGGCCGGGCGCACCGGGCCGGGCGCGCCGGCGGGACGGTGGCGAACGAGCCGGGAAAGGGACGAACCCCGCCGGTTGGGGGGTTCGGCGGGGTTCGTCGGGCATCCCGATCGGGGGAATGGGACACCAGACGTCGGCGGGGATCATCCGGACGCCGATGGGGGGATCGCGTCCGGGCCATCGCCGACGACGGATTCACTCTAGACCGAGTGATCTGCATGAGCAAGCGGGTCCACGCAATTTCATGATCGGAGCGTCACAGCGGTCACTGCTTGATGTCGGAGGGGTGCTTGGCCAGCGGCACCACGGTGATGTCCATGTACGGGAACAGCGGCAGGTTCTGCAGGATCTCGTGCAGCTCGTCGTGCGAGTCGACGTCGAAGACGGAGTAGTTGGCGTACTCGCCGACCACCCGCCAGATCTCGGGCCACTTGCCCGCCCGCTGCACCTCCTGGGAGTAGGCCTTCTCGGTGGCCCTCAGCTCCGCGGCCTCCTCGGCGGGCAGCTCCGGGGGCAGGTCGATGTCCATGTGGACCAGGTACTTCACGGTGACGTCCTTCCGTTGCGGGTGGGTGCGGGGTCCAGCGGCCGGCGCGGGGATCAGGGCACGGCGCCCTCCGGGGCGACGACGAGGTCCAGGAAGTTGTGCAGCAGCGCGGAGCGGTCTCCCCGGCGCCAGGCGACGGCGAGCTCGATCCGGGGCGAGTGCTCGATGTCGCGGTAGAGCACGCCCTCCAGCTGGAACGCGCGCACGGTCGCGGGGACCACGGCCACGCCGCCCCCGGCCGCCACGAAGGACAGCAGCGTGGCGGTCTCCGCCGCGACCTGGGCGATCCGGGGCCGGAAGCCCGCCTGCCGGCACAGGTCGGCGACGGTGCGGTAGAGCACCGAGTCCGGAGGGTAGGTGATGAACTCCTGGTCGTGCAGCTCGTGCAGGGCCAGGGGCCGGTCCCCCGCGAGGGCGCTGAAGGAGGGCAGCGCCACCACGAGCGGCTCCCGCGAGACGGTCCGGTAGTCGAGGTCCGGGGAGGCCACCGGCGGGCGCAGCAGGGCCGCGTCGAGCGTGTGCTCCCGCAGCCCGACCTCCATGGCGGGGGTCAGCATCTCGCCGTGCAGGCTCAGCGACAGGCCGGGCATGGCCTCCTTGGCGCGCCGGACGATCCCGGGCATGAACCCGTAGGTCGCCGATCCGGAGAAGCCCACCCGCAGCACGCCCGTGGCCCCCTGCCCCACCTGGTACACGTCGGCCCGGAGCGCCTCGAGATCGTTGACGATCCGCCGCCCCCGGTCCAGGAGCACCTGGCCGGCCGCGGTCAGGTCCACCCGGCGGGTGGTGCGGTCCAGCAGGCGCACGCCGAGCTGCTCCTCGAGCTGGCGGATCTGCTGGGACAGGGGCGGCTGGGCCATGTGCAGGCGCTTGGCGGCCCGGCCGAAGTGGCGCTCCTCGGCGACGGCGATGAAGTAGTTGAGCTGCCGGATCTCCATCGTGAGCGCCCGTCCTCCCGGTCCGCACGGCGGTCCTCGTCGGCCACCGGCTGCTTGTTGGTCCACAGGCTACCTCCGGGCAGATCGATCCGGGTGCGGTGCGGACCGGAGCGTGGCGCAGCGGGCCGTGACCGGAGCGGGCAGAGGTGGTGCAATGGGACCCATGCGCACCGACATCCCCGCCGACCGGCGCGGCTCCTTCGCCCGGGCGGTGAAGGCCCTGGTCGTCCCCCGCCCGATCGCGTGGGTGAGCTCGCTCTCGGCCGCGGGCCTCGACAACCTGGCCCCGCACTCGTTCTTCACGGTCGCCTCGCTCACGCCGACGATCGTGCAGTTCGTCTCCAACGGGGAGAAGGACAGCCTGCGCAACATCCGGCGCACGGGCGAGTTCGTCGTGAACCTCGCCCCTGCGCAGCTGTTCGCGCAGATCAACGCGACGGGCACCGACTACCCCGCGGAGATCAGCGAGTTCGACGCCGTGGGGCTGACCCGGGAGCCCTCCCTCACCGTGGCCGCCCCGCGGGTCGCGGAGTCGCCGGCGGCCATCGAGTGCCGGCTCCACCGGGAGCCGATGCCGATCGGCGACAGCTTCCTCGTGTTCGGGGAGGTGACCCACGTGGCCGTGGACACGGCCGCGATGGGCGAGCGGGGCCCCCTGGTGGAGGCCCTGCGGCCCATCGCCCGGCTCGGCTACGACGAGTGGGCGGAGCTGGGGCGCGTGCGCACCGTCCGGCGGGTCCCGTACCGCGACGCCGTCCCGGAGGCCGACCTGCCCTGAGCGGGCCCGCCCGGGCTCAGACCCGGACGCCCGTCTCCTGGAGCTGCTCGCGCACCTTGCGGCGCAGCGTCTTGCCGAGCATCGTGCGGGGGAGGTCCTCGACGGCCACGATCCGCCGCGGCACCTTGTAGCGGGTGACCTCCGCGTAGCAGTGCTCCCGCAGCGCCTGCTCGTCCAGGCGGGCGCCCGGCGCCAGGACGACGGCGGCGACCACGACCTCGTTGCCGCGCGGGTCGGGCAGGCCGACCACCGCGGCGTCCTCGACGTCGTCGTGGAGCCTCAGGGCGTTCTCCACCTCGGTGGGGGCCACGTTGAACCCGCCCGTGATGACGACCTCCTTGATCCGGTCGACGACCCGCAGGAACCCGTCCTCGTCCACGGCGACGATGTCCCCGGTGCGCAGCCAGCCGTCCTCCACGAGGGTCCGGGCGGTCTCGTCGGGGCGCTTCCAGTAGCCCTGGAAGACCTGCGGGCCGCGCACCCACAGCTCGCCCTCCTCGCCCGCGGGCACGTCCTCGGAGGTCTCGGGGTCCACCAGCCGGATCTGCGTGGAGGGGAAGGGGATCCCGATGGACCCGGCCCGGCGGGAGTCGTTGAGCGGGTTGCACGCCACGAGCGGGGAGCACTCGGTGAGCCCGTAGCCCTCGATGAGCACGCCGCCGGTGGCGTGCTCCCAGCGCTCGACGAGCGGGACCGGCAGGGTCATGGCGCCGGAGACGGCCACCGTGATGCCGCTGAGGTCCGCGCCGCGCTCCTCGGCCGCGTCGAGCAGCTTCTGGTAGACCGGCGGCACGGCGGGCAGGACCGTGGGCCGTGAGCGCTTCATTGCCTTGAGCACCAGGTCCGTGCTGACGGTGGGGAACAGCACGAGCTTCGCCCCCAGGGACATCGCGAAGGTCACCCCCAGGGTGAGGCCGAACGCGTGGAAGAGGGGCAGCACGCCGTAGACGACCTCGTCCTCGGAGGAGTCGAGCCAGTGCCGGCCCATCGTGGCGTTGGACTCCAGGTTGCGGTGCGTGAGCATCGCGCCCTTGGGCAGCCCGGTCGTGCCGGAGGTGTACTGCAGCAGGGCGAGGTCGCGGGCCGTGGGCCGTGGGTGGTCGACGGCGAGGGGCTCGGCGGACAGCAGCCGCTGCCACGGGACGGTGCCGGGGGCGGGGCCGGTGAGCTGGTCGCGGGACGCCCGGGCCTTCGGCAGCGGCAGGCGCAGGGCCAGGCGCATCGAGCGCGGCATCGCGGCGGTGATGTCCACGGAGACCACGGCGTCGATCTGCAGCTGCGCCGGCAGCGACCGGACGCGGCCGGCGACCTTGTCCCACACGATCGCGACGCGCGCCCCGTGGTCCTCGAACTGGTGGCGCAGCTCCGCGGCGGTGTACAGCGGGTTGTGCTCCACGACGACCGCGCCCAGGCGCAGCACCGCGTAGAACGCGACGACGTGCTGCGGGCAGTTGGGCAGGACGATCGCCACGCGGTCCCCGGCCTGCACGCCCAGCCGGCGCAGTCCCTCCGCGACGCGCTCGACCTGCCGGCCGAGGACGGCGTAGGAGGTGGTCGCCCCGAAGAACTCGAGGGCCGTCCCGGCGCCGTTGCGGGCGACCGAGCGCTCGAGCATGTGCACGAGCGAGGTCTCGGGCAGCTCCAGGTCCACGGGGACCCCGGGGTCGTAGCTGGCGGTCCAGGGGCGGGCGCCGAGGAGGTCGCGCGCGGGTTCAGCAGGCATGGCTCCGACCTTACTCGGCGGCCTCGACCGCTTCCCAGTCCGCTTCGGCCCGGCGCCTCGAGCCCCGTAGACTTCGATGACATGACTCCCTCCTCGACCCCCGGCACGTCATCCTCCTGGGACGACCACGGCGACCCGGTGCCGTGGGCGGACACGGATCCGCACGGCTCCGCCGACGCCACCCGGCCGCTGCCCGCGGTGAGCAGGCTCCCCGCGGCCCCGGCCGCCGGCGACGAGGACTGGAGCTGGTACGACACCGACGACGACGCGCAGCACACCCGGCCGCTGCCGCCGGTCGCCGCGCAGCGCTCCCGGGGCGAGGACCTGCACCCGCGCACCGACCCGACCCCCACGGCGCCCCTGGCCCCGCCGGCCCCGGCGCCGATGCCGCCGCTGTCCTCCGCGCCGCCGGTGTCCCGCGAGCGGGCGGTGCCCGCCGACCACGGGATGCCGGCCCACGGGACGCCGGGCTACGGGGTGCAGGGCTACGGGGTGCAGGGCCACGGGACGCCGGGCTACGGGGTGCAGGGCTACGGGGCCACGGGTGCCGGTCCCGTCCCGGGCCTGCCGGTCGACCCCGCCACCCGCTACGCGCGCCAGCGGGAGGAGTTCGGGGGCCTGCAGCTGGTCCCCGGCTTCTTCGGCTGGCTCAGCGCCCTGGCCCTCACCTGGTTGCTGCTGGCCCTGGCGGGACTGGCCGCCTCGGCCGCGGGGCTGCGGCTCGACGACGGGATGGGCGGCGTCGTCGACGAGCTCGCCTCCGGGTCGCCGGCCGCCTGGACGGGCGCTGTCGTGCTCGGCGCCGCCGAGTTCCTCGCGTTCCTGGGCGGCGGCTATGCCGCGGGCCGGATGGCCCGGTTCTCCGGGGCCCGCCAGGGGGTGTCCGTGTGGCTGTGGTCCCTGCTCGGCCGCTCCGTCGCCACCGTGGCCGGCCTCGTGTGGGCGGACACGATCGGCCTCGCGCCCGTGGGGGTCTCCGCCCAGGCGCTGATCGGCGACCTGCTGGCCCCCGGCCTGCTCGCGGTCGCGGCCGTGCTCCTCGTCGACCTGCTGGGCGCGGTGCTCGGCGGGCTGTGGGGCGCCCGGTACCACCGCCGGGTCGACCGCTGGGGGGACACCGGTCGGTAACGTTGTGCCACGAAGGCCGTGTCGGATTCGTCTCCCGCGGCGGCAGGGGTCACAATCGGAGCACCTCGGTGGGTTTTCCGTCACCCCCACGCAGAAACCTGCGGGCCGGCCACCGAGCAGCACCCGGAGGAAGCCCCATGCCGTCCACCCTTGTCGCCGTCGTCGATGACCACGAGGTCGTCCGGGAAGGCGTCCGTCTCGTCTCCATGACCTCCCAGGCCGACGTGAAGCTGGTGGGGTCGGCCTCGACCGTCCCCGACCTGCTCGACCAGCTGGGCCGCGACCCGGAGAACCCTGCCCTCACCGGCCAGGGCGCCAAGCGCATCGAGTGCGAGGTCGTGCTGCTGGACCTCTCCCTCAACGACATGTCCCGCCCCTCGACCAACGTCGAGCTGCTGCGCGCCGCCGGGATGAAGGTGCTGATCTTCAGCATCGGGGAGAACGCCGCCCTGATCCGCGAGGCGCTGCGGGCCGGCGCCCTGGGCCTGGTGCGCAAGTCGGACCCGCTCGAGCACGCCATCGAGGAGGCCCGTAACATCGCCGAGGGCCGGCCGGTGATCACCAAGGAGCTGGCCGCCGCGATCGACGGCGACGTCGAGTTCTCCCGCGCGAATCTCTCGCCGCGCGAGCAGGAGACCCTGCGCCTGTACGCCTCGGGCTTCGCCCAGGTCCAGGTGGCCCGCCGGATGGGGATCAAGCAGAGCGCGGTCAAGACCAACATCGACCGCATCCGGGAGAAGTACGCCCGCATCGGCCGCCCGGCCCCCACGAAGATCGACCTGCGGATCCGCGCGATCGAGGACGGCCTCGTGGAGCCCACGGCGGACATCACCACGGCGGAGAAGCACCTGTGAGCCGCCCCGGCCCCCTGTGAGGAGCCCCGCTCCGTGAGCCCCGCAGCCTCCCGGCCCCCGCTCGCCTACCGGAAGGTCCCGGCCCGCCGCCGCCGCACCGGCCTCCTGGTCCCGGCGACCCCGCAGGAGCTGGGGATGAACTCCTACCGGATCCACCTGCTCGCCAACATCTGCCAGGGGCTCGTCGCCGTCGCCCTGTTCCTGGAGTCCCTCACCATCCTCGAGGACCAGCTGCGGGCGTTCGAGCGGTGGCACCTCGCCTTCCTCCTCGCCCTGCTGCTCGACGCGGGGGTGCTGCTCCTGCAGGGCGCGCGGCAGCGGGTGCGGACGTGGCCGGTCGTGACGGCCCCGCTGCTCGTGGCGCTCGCCGTGCTGGCCCTGCCGCTCGCGTGGACCGGCACCCCGCCGCCCCAGGACCCCTGGGTGGAGCCCTTCATCCTGCTCGCCGCGGCCGCCGTCGCGGTCGTGTGGGGCCCGGAGCTGGCCGTGGGGTACCTGGTGGCGGTGACGGGCGTCTACGTCGCCGTCATGGTCCGCACGGCGGCCGCCCCGGACGTCATGGACGTGCTGTTCGACGCCACGAGCCGGGTCGCCTTCGGGGTGATCATCGTCCTGCTCATCAGTCTCGTCGCCCGGGGCGGGCGGAACGCGGACCGGGTCTACGCCGACGCGATCGCCCAGGAGCTGCAGCTCAACCGCTCCCGCTCCCAGGCCGGGGAGCAGGAGCGGCTGGACCGGCTGATCCACGACAACGTTATGGCCGCCCTCCTGGACGCCGGCCGGGCCCCGGGCCCCGTCCAGCGCGGCACCCGGGTGCTGGCCCAGCGGGCCCTGGACGTCCTCGCGCTCGAGGAGCGCCGCGCCCGGGGCCAGGGCACCACCATGGTGCACGTCCTCCTGGACGACCTGCTGGAGTCCCTGTCCCCGTGGCGCACCCGCGTGCGCTTCAACAGCATCACGCCCTACATCCGGCCCCCGGGCGAGCCCCGCCCGCTCATCCCGACCGAGACCGCGCAGGCGCTCGTGCAGGCCATCACCGAGGCCGTGTCCAACAGCGCCCGCCACTCCGGCACGGACGTCACGTTCGTCACCATGGACGGCGGCATCTGCCCGCCCACCCCCATCAACCCCGAGGGCTTCTACCTGCGCTTCCAGGTCGTGGACCGGGGCCGCGGGTTCCAGGTCCGCAGCATCGACTCCCGCCGGCTGGGGGTGCGCGTGTCCATCCTGGGCAACGTGGAGCAGGTGGGCGGCGCCGTGGACGTGGACGCCGCCCCCGGCCGCGGCACCCGCGTCACCGTCCTCTGGCCCCGGGACGCCCAGCCGTGATCTTCCGGGCCCTCTTCCACCCCCTGACCGTCGTCGCCACGGCCGTCTTCTTCCTCATCCCCGTGGTGCTCGGCGTGCTCCTGACCCGGGAGATGGACAAGCCGGACCTGATGCAGGCCGCGCTCGTCACCTACGTGGTGGCCGTGGCCCTGGTCGTCCACCCGTACGGGCGGCGGCGGCTGCCCGACCTGCCCGTGCTGCTGGCCGTGCTCCTCATGCTGGTGTCGATCCAGCGCTCCTACGACGCCCTGGACCCGCGGGCGGAGCTGTTCGGCGGGCAGTGGTTCACCCTCGGCTTCGACGGGTTCCTGGTGGTGCTGGGCATCCGCCGGCGCGGCGGGTGGGGCTGGGCCACGCTCGTCATCGCGGTGGCGATCTCGATGACGTGGGGCGCCCGTTCCGGTCTCGGGGCGTGGGACGCCGCCCTGAGCAACGCCGCGGCCGCGGCCCTGCTCCTCGCGAGCCAGCTCATCGCCCGGGAGTACGACCGGGCCTCCACCGCCTTCGCCGAGGCCCGGGAGATGGTGATCTCCGCCCGCACGCACGACGAGGCCGAGCGGGACGTCGTCAACGCCTCCGTCCAGCGCGTCCAGGAGGTGCGCCGCCTCGCCGGCGGGCTGCTCGAGCGGATCGCGCACGACGCCTCCCCCGTCACGGACTACGAGATCGACCAGTTCCGGCTCACCGAGGCGCAGCTGCGGGACTCGATCCGCGGCCGCGCGCTGGCCACGTCCTACCTGCTCGAGATCGCCCGGGCGGCCCGGGCCCGGGGGGTCCAGGTGGACATCCTCGACGAGCGCGGCAAGCCCCTGCCCACGGCCGTGCTGCGCGCCGCCACCCGCCAGGCCATGGAGGTGCTCAACGCCGCGACGTCCGGGTCCGTCACGATCCGGGCCTTCCCCGAGGGGGACCCCACGGCGGTGTTCATCGTGCACGACGGCAACACCGCGGACGAGGAGCCCGTGGCCATCGAGATCGCCGACGGCACCGGCGAGGTCTCCCGGTTCTGACGGCGTCCGCACTGCACCGCGGGCCGGTCGCCGCGGCCGGGCCCGCCCCGTCCACAGCGCTCCGCCCCGGCGCCGCCCCGGACCGGGGCCGTCCCTACGGTGGGGCCATGGACAGCCCCGCCGACGGCCACGCGCCGCACCCCGACCCCACGCCCCCGTCCGCGCCACCGGCCCCGCCCGGGGCCGGCCCCGCGGCGGTTCCCGGGAGCACCGCCGCCGCCGACGCCTTCCGCGCCGTGCTCTGCGGCGACGGCCTGCGCCGCTGCCCCTGGGCCGCCACCGGCCCGGAGGTCCTCGAGGAGCACGACCGGCGCTGGGGCACCGCGCCCCGCTCCTCCGCCGGCCTCTTCGAGGCCCTGTGCCTCGAGATCCTCCAGGCCGGCCTGGCCCGCTGGAGCATCGCCCAGCGCCGGGACGGGCTGCACCGGGCGTTCCGGGGCTTCGCCCCGGAGGAGGTCGCCCGGATGACGGAGGACGACGTCGACGAGCTGCTGCTCGATCCCGCGGTGATCTGCAACCGGACCAAGATCGCCGCCGTGGTGCACAACGCCCGCGCGTGCGCCGAGCGGGGCCCGGGCGAGTGGGCCGAGCTTCTCGAGGGCCTGCGGCCGGTCCGCGCGGAGCCGCCGCGCACCGTGCTGGAGCTGCCCGCCCGGTCCCCGGAGGGCGACCGGCTCGCCGCCCGGCTCAAGGAGCGGGGCCTCGTGTTCGTGGGCCCCACGACCGCCCACCAGTTCCTGCTGCGCACCGGGGTGCTCCCGGGACACCTCGCGGAGTGCTTCAGGGCCGGGCCTGGAAGCGCAGGATCCGCCTGATCGCCTCCTCCACCCGGTCGGGCCCCGCCGCGAAGGAGAGCCGGACCGTGCGGTGGCCGCGGGCCGCGTCGAAGTCCAGTCCGGGCACGACCGCCACGGCCTCGGCCTCGAGCAGCCGCCGGCACCACTCCAGCGAGCTGCCGTGGCGCTCGAGCTGCTCCCCGAGCTCGGCGTAGAGGTAGAACGCCCCGTCCGCCGGGGCGGTCTCCCCCCAGCCCAGGGCGGGCAGGGCGTCCAGGAGCAGCCCCCGGGAGCGGGCGAAGCCCTCGACCGCGCGGTCGGCGGCCGCGTAGGACTCCTCAGAGAACGCCTCGACGGCGGCGTGCTGCGCCGCGGCCGGCGGGCAGAGGCTCACGTTGCCGGCGAGCGCGTCGACGGGCGCCACCAGGTCCCGGGGCAGCAGCGCCCAGCCGAGGCGCCACCCGGTCATCCCCCAGTACTTGGAGAACGACGAGATGACCACCGCGTCCCGGTCGTGCTCCCAGGCGCTGGCCCCCCGGTACGGCCGCCCGCCGGGTCGGCCGGCCCCCTCCGGGGCCGCGTGCACGATCCCGTGGTAGATCTCGTCGCTGATCAGCCGGGTCCCGTGCTCGGCGCACCAGCGCGCGAGCGCCGCGAGCTCCTCCGGGGCGAGCAGGGTGCCGGTGGGGTTGGCCGGGCCCGCCACCACGAGGCCGCGCAGCGGTCCGTGCCGGGCGGCCGCGGCGTCGAGCATCGCGGGCGTGGGCTGGAAGCGCGTGGCCGGGCCGCAGTCGAGCTCGACCACGTCCGCGCCGAGGGCGGCCAGGGTGTTGCGGTAGGCCGGGTAGCCGGGCCGGCACACCGCGACCCGGTCCCCCACGTCGAACGCCGCCAGGAAGGTCAGCACCAGCGCCCCGGAGGCCCCCGTGGTGATCGCGACGTCCTCCGGAGAGACCTCGAGGCCGTACCACCGGGCGTAGTGGCCGGCCACGGCCCGGCGCAGCGGCTCGGTGCCGAGGGCCGGGGTGTACCCGAGGCCCTCGTTGCGGGCGTGCACGCGCGCGGCCGCCCGGGCCACGGCCCGGGGCGCTCCGCCGGAGGGCTCGCCCGCGCACAGGGAGACGACGTCCCGGCCCTCGGCCCGGAGGCGCTCGACGGCGGCGAGGATCTCCATCACCCGGAAGGCCGGGACGGCGGAGCGGGTGGAGGGGCGGGGCGGGGCGGGGCGGGGCATGGCCCCAGCCTACGGCCGGGACCCCGGAGGTGATGTCCGTCACGCCAGGTCATGCGCACTTCGGGGGACAGACTTTCGTCCAGGCCTGGGACATACTGGTGCCAGTCCTGGACGTCAGGGGGGCGCGCTGAGGCGGCCGCCGGGCGTGGGGGGACAGGTCGCCGGTGCGAGCACCGGGGGCCGACCGGGTCGGTCGCCACCGCGGCTCGTGTCCCGCGGTGATCCATCGTGAATGAGATGTGTGATTGTGTCTGGGGGGATTTCAATCGCGGATCCGTACCGGTGGGACACCGGGCGCGGGGAACGACCACCCGCCGTCCGTGGAGTGCGGTGCCGGGCCGAGGGCCCGGCGGGGAGAGCCGCAGGCCGCGGAACCGCCCGTCGACGGCGGAGCAGACGGCCCCGTACCTTCCGGTACGGGGCCGTTGCCGTGCCCGGGGCCGCGGCTCAGTCCAGGAGCAGGGCCGGCTCCTCGAGGATCCGGGCGACGTCGGCGATGAAGCGGGCGGCGAGGTCCCCGTCGACCACCCGGTGGTCGAACGATCCGCCCAGGGTGGTCACCCAGCGGGGCACCACGGCGCCGTCCACGACCCACGGCTTCTGCTTGATGCTGCCGAAGGCGACGATGGCCACCTCGCCGGGGTTGATGATCGGGGTCCCCGTGTCCAGGCCGAGGGGCCCGATGTTGGTGATGGTCACGGTCCCGCCCTGCATGTCCGCCGGCTGGGTGCGGCCCGCGCGCGCCGTGCGGGAGAGCTCGTCCAGGGCCACGGCGAGCTCGCGCAGGCTCAGGTCCTGGGCGTCCTTGATGTTGGGCACCATGAGCCCCCGGGGCGTGGCCGCCGCGATGCCGAGGTTGACGAAGTGCTTCACGAGGATCTCCTCGTCCGTCCACGTCGCGTTGACCTGCGGGGTGCGGGCCACCGCCCACATGACCGCCTTCGCCAGGACCAGCAGCGGCGTGACCTTGACCCCCGCGTAGTCCGGGGCGGCCTTGAGCCGCTGGACGAACTCCATGGTCCGTGAGGCGTCGAGGTCCACGAACACCGATGCGTGCGGGGCGCTGAAGGCGCTGCGCACCATGTTCTGCGCGGTGGCCTTGCGCACGCCCTTGACCGGGATCCGCTCGATCCGCCCGTCCTGGCCCGGTGCCGCGGCCGGGCGCCGGGCGCCGGCCTCGCGCAGCCGCGCGGCGTGGGCCAGCAGGTCCTGCTTGGTGATCTGGCCGGCGGCCCCGGTCGCCGGGACGTCGGCGAGGTCGATGCCCAGGTCGCGGGCGGCCTTGCGCACCGGGGGCTTCGCGAGCGCCGGCCGGCGGGGCGGGGTCGCGGCCGGCGGGGTGCCGGGCTCGTCCCCGCGGCCGGGCCGGCGCCAGACCCCGCGGTCCTCGGCGAGGCGTGCCGCGCGGTCGGCGAGGCCCTGCGCCGCGCTGCCGAGGCCGTTGCCCAGGCCGCTGCCGAGACCGTTGCCCAGGCTGCCGCCCAGGGAGCCGCCGAGCCCGCCGACCAGGGCGCCGCGGGAGAGCTTCTCCGTCCACCCCGCCGAGCGGGCGGGCTCCGCGGCGGCCGGCGCGGCGGGGACGGCCTCCGGGGCCGGGGCGCTCCGGCGGCGGCGGCGCACCGGGTCCGCCTTGGGCCCCGAGCCCACGAGCGGACGGGACTCCTCGGCCTGCTCCTCCCGCGCCGGGGCGGACGCGGCTGCCGCCCGCGGACCGGCGGCCGGGGCGGCGCCCGCGGTCTCCCCGGGGGAGGCCACCGCGATGATCGGGGTCCCGACCTCGACGGTGCCGCCCTCGGGCACGAGCAGGTCCAGGACCGTCCCGGCGTACGGGGAGGGCAGCTCGACGACGGACTTCGCCGTCTCGATCTCCACGAGCACCTGGTTGACCGTCACGGTCTCCCCCGGCGCGACCTTCCACGCCAGGATCTCGGCCTCGGTCAGGCCCTCGCCCACGTCGGGCAACTTGAAGATCTGGGGCATGTTTCCACTTCCTCTCTCACGGGCCCCCGCGGCGGCGGCGGCCCGGGCCGGCGACCGGTTCGGCGGTCGCCGGCACGCGTCGGCAGGCGCCGACAGGGCTCGGCAGGGCTCGGCTGGGCTCAGTAGGCGAAGGACCGGTCCAGGGCCTCCAGGATCCGGTCGAGGTCGGGCACGTACTGGTCCTCGACGGCCGCCACGGGGTAGGGCATGTGGAACGCACCGACGCGCAGCACCGGGGCCTCCAGGGAGTAGAACGCCCGCTCGGTGATGCGCGCGGCGATCTCCCCGCCGAGCCCGCCGAAGGTCGGCGCCTCGTGGGCGACGACGAGGCGGCCGGTCCGGCGCACGGAGTCCTCGAGGGTGTCGAAGTCGATGGGCGAGAGCGAGCGCAGGTCGATGACCTCGACGCTGCGCCCGTCCTCCGCGGCGGCCTCCGCCGCGGCGAGGGCGACGGGCACGAGGGGCCCGTAGGCCACGACGGTGGCGTCCTCGCCCGGGCGGACCACCTGGGCGCAGAACGGGTCGGCGGTGGGGCGCTGCGTGTCCACGGCGCCCTTGAGCCAGTAGCGGCGCTTGGGCTCGAAGACGATGACCGGGTCCTCGCACGCGATGGCCTGCTGGGTCATCCAGTACGCGTCCTGGGCGTTGGACGGGGTGACGATGCGCAGCCCGGCCGTGTGGGCGAACAGCGCCTCCGGGGACTCCGAGTGGTGCTCGACGGAGCCGATGACCCCGCCGTAGGGGATGCGGATCGTCACCGGGACGGTGACGTCCCCGCTGGTGCGGTTGCGCATCTTGGCGAGCTGGGTGGTGATCTGGTTGAACGCCGGGAACGAGAAGCCGTCGAACTGGATCTCGCACACGGGCCGGTAGCCGCGCATCGCCAGGCCCACGGCGGTGCCCACGATCCCGGCCTCCCCCAGCGGGGTGTCGAGCACACGGTGGGCCCCGAAGTCCCGCTTCAGCCCCTCGGTGACGCGGTACACCCCGCCCAGGGACCCGATGTCCTCGCCCATGAGCATGACCTTGGGGTTGTCCTCCATCGCCCGGCGCAGGCCGGCGTTGACGGCCTTCGCGAGCGTCAGGGTCGCGACGTCGTTCATGCGAGGTCCTCCTGGGTCCCCGAGGCGGTGCCCTCGGCGGGGTGGTCGGGATCGGCGGCGACGGTCAGGCCCGACGCCTGCGTGCCGCGGTCGGGACCGGCCGGACCGGCCCCGTCGCCGCCCTCCGCGTCGTCGTCCGCGAAACCCGCCTGGTAGGCGGCGTACCAGGCGCGCTCCTCCTCGACGAGGGGGTGCGGCTCGGCGTAGGGCTTGTCGAAGAACTCCTCGAACCGGGGCGGGGACATCGCCAGCACGTGGGCGCGGGCGGCGTCGGCGAACACCTGGGCGTCGGCGGCCACGGCCGCGAAGAAGTCGTCGCCGGTGCCGTGGCACTCCCGCAGGTGCGTCTCGAGGCGCACCAGCGGGTCGAGCTCGGCCCAGCGCCGCTCGTCCTCCCGGTCCCGGTACTTGGTGGGGTCGTCGGCGGTGGTGTGGGCGCCGAGGCGGTAGGTCTCGGCCTCCACGAGCACGGGGCCCTCCCCGCGGCGCGCCTTCTCGAGGGCGTAGCGGGTGACGGCCAGGACGCCGAGGACGTCGTTGCCGTCCACGCGGATCCCCTCGAACCCGTAGCCCGCCGCGCGCTCGGCCAGGGGCACCCGGGACTGGGTGCTGAACGGCACGGAGATCGCCCACTGGTTGTTCTGCACGAAGAAGACGACGGGCGCGTCGTAGGACGCGGCGAAGACCATGCCCTCGTGCACCTCGCCCTGGGTGGAGGTGCCGTCGCCGAAGTACACCAGGGCGGCGCCGGGCGCGGCCTCGCGCCCCTCGGCCTCGGCGGCGCGGCGGTCCAGGTCCATGCCCATGGCGTAGCCGACGGCGTGCGGGACCTGGCAGCCCAGCACGATCGAGTACACGCCCATGTGGTGCTCGCTCGGCTTCCACCCCCCGGCGGCGTGCCCGCGGAAGACGGTGAGGAGCTCGGCGGGGTCGACGCCCCGCTCGATCGCCACCGCGTGCTCCCGGTAGGTCGGGAAGACGTGGTCGTCCGGGAGCACCGCGCGCACGGAGCCCACCTGGGCGGCCTCCTGCCCGCGCATCGGCGCCCACAGCACGAGCTCGCCCTGACGCTGGAGGTTGTGGGCCTCCTCGTCGAAGCGGCGGGCGAGCGCCATCGAGCGGTAGAGCCCGCGCAGCTCCTCCGTCCCGATGTCGCCGACGTGGGGCGAGAAGACGGGGTCCTCGCCGAGACGGCCGTCACGGTCCAGCAGGCGCACCAGGCGGGTGCGCACCTGCGGTGCGGCGGCGGCGCGGCCCGGCGCGTGGGCGGCCGGGGACGATGGGGCGGCATCCATGGTCAGGACGTCCTTTCGGATTGCTCGGCTCGGAGCAGGTCAGGGGCGTGCTCGGGTCAGAGCACGGGCGGGTGGGGGAACTGCGCGCACAGCTGCAGCAGCCGGGTGTTGGCCTCGGGCTCCCCGATGGTCACCCGGATCCCCTCGGCGCCGAAGCGGCGCACGGCGAGGGCGTGGGCGTCGCACAGCTCGGCGAAGGCCCCGCTGTGCTCGCCGAGGTTCAGCCACACGAAGTTGGCCTGGGTCTCGGGGTACGGCCAGTCGAGGGCGTCGAGGCCCGCCAGGACGCGCTCGCGCTCGTCGACGACGCGCTGGACCCGCTCCGCGACCTCGTCGTAGTGGCGCACCGACGCGATGGCGGCGCGCTGGGCGAGGTCCGTGACCGAGAAGGCGGGCGCGGCCTGGCGCAGGTACTGGGTGATCTCCGGGCGGGCCACCGAGTAGCCGATCCGCAGCCCGGCCAGCCCGTGCGCCTTCGAGAACGTCCGCAGCACGACGACGTTGGGGTGCCGGCGGTACATCTCGATGCCGTCGACCAGGTCGTCCCGGCGCTGGAACTCCTGGTAGGCCTCGTCGATCACGACGACGACGTCGCGGGGCACCGCGGCCAGGAAGTCCTCGGCCTGGGCGGTGGTGAGGCTGGGGCCCGTGGGGTTGTTGGGCGTGCACAGCAGCACGACCTTCGTGCGCCCGGTCACGGCCGCGGCCATCGCCTCGAGGTCGTGGGAGCCGTCGCGGCGGTTGGGCACCGGCACGCCGAGCCCGCCCGAGAGCCCGATGCTGATGGGGTAGGCCTCGAAGGAGCGCCACGCGTGGACGACCTCGTCCGGGGCGCCGTCCTCGCCGGCGCCCACGAAGGCGCCGAGCAGCTGGTTGAGGGCGCCGAGGCTGCCGGCGCCGGTGACGATGTCCTCGGCGGGCACGCCCAGGAACTCGCCGAGGACCTCGCGCAGCTCCGCGGAGGTGGTCTCGGGGTAGCGGTGGACGTCCTCCCAGCGGGCCAGGACGTCGCGGACGGCCGGGACGGGCCCGAACGGGTTCTCGTTGGAGGAGAGCTTGTAGGAGGCGAAGCCCTCCACGGCGACCGGCGGCTTGCCGGCGGCGTAGCGGGGCAGGCGGGACAGAGCGGGGCGCGGTCGGACCGCCGGGGTGGTGGCGGTGGTCGTCCCTCCGGCCGCGGGTTCTCCGAGCGGCGTGTGGGCAGCGTCGTTGGCACTCATGGAGGTTATGCTATCCCCGCTCCCCCCGGGGTTCCCCGGTGGATGACGCCGCTCCGGACGACCCGGTGCTTTTCGGCGCGAAAGCTACAACCGGGTCCTGCCAAAGTTGGCGACGGACGACAAATCGTCCGCCCGGGAGGGCCCGGGGACCGTGGGAGAATGGGCCCATGCCCACCACGAACCGCATCCTGTCCTCCGGGCGCGCCGCGCTCGCCGCCGCCGTCCCGCCCGTCGCGCTGGGCCCGCTCGACGGCCGCTACCAGCCCGTGGTCGCCCCGCTGGTCGACCACCTCTCCGAGGCGGCGCTCAACCGCAACCGCGTGCACGTGGAGGTCGAGTGGTTCGTCCACCTGGCCGAGCGGGCCGTGCTCCCCGGGCTCTCCCCGCTCGACGAGGAGCAGAAGGCCGGGCTGCGCCGGATCGTCACGGACTTCGACACGGACGCGGTGGCCGAGCTCGCCGGGATCGAGGCCGTCACCGTCCACGACGTCAAGGCCGTCGAGTACTACATCGGCCGCCGCCTGCCCGCCCTCGGGCTCGAGCACCTCGTCCCGCTGGTGCACTTCGGCTGCACGTCGGAGGACATCAACAACCTCGCGTGGGCGCTGGGGATCAAGGACGCGGTGACCGACGTGTGGCTGCCCGCCGCCCGGGGCCTCGTGGCCGACCTCGAGGAGCTCGCCCGCTCCGCGGCGGGCACCCCGATGCTCTCCCGCACCCACGGCCAGCCCGCCACGCCCACGACCCTGGGCAAGGAGATGGCCGTGGTCGCCCACCGCCTGTCCCGCCAGCTCGCCCGGATCGAGCGCACCGAGTACCTCGGCAAGATCAACGGCGCCACCGGCACGTACGCCGCGCACTACGCCTCCGTCCCGGACGCGGACTGGACCGAGGTCTCCCGCACCTTCGTGGAGGGCCTGGGACTGACCTGGAACCCGCTGACCACCCAGATCGAGTCCCACGACTGGCAGGCGGAGCTCTACGCGGACGTGGCCCGCTTCAACCGGATCCTGCACAACCTCTGCACGGACGTCTGGTCCTACATCTCCATCGGCTACTTCCAGCAGATCCCGGTCGAGGGCGCCACCGGCTCCTCGACCATGCCGCACAAGGTCAACCCCATCCGGTTCGAGAACGCCGAGGCGAACCTGGAGCTCTCCAACGCCCTGCTGGACACCCTGGCCGCCACGCTCGTGACGTCCCGCTGGCAGCGCGACCTCACGGACTCCTCCTCCCAGCGCAACATCGGCGTGGCCTTCGGCCACTCGCTGCTCGCGGTCTCCAACGTGGTCAAGGGCCTGGCCCGGCTCGACGTCGCCGAGGACGTCCTGGCCGCGGACCTCGACCAGAACTGGGAGGTGCTGGCCGAGGCGATCCAGATGGTGATGCGCGCCGAGGCCGTCGCGGGCGTCGCGGGGATGGACAACCCCTACGAGCGGCTCAAGGACCTCACCCGCGGGCAGCGGGTGGACGCGGCCCGGCTCAAGGAGTTCGTGGCCGGGCTGGGCCTGCCCCCCGCGGCGGAGCGGCGGCTGTCCGAGCTCACGCCCGCCACGTACACGGGCATCGCGTCGCAGCTCGTGGACTACCTGGCCTGCTGAGCCTCCGTCCCGCGCACAGGGCCCCGTCCGGTCTCCCGGAGGGGGCCCTGCCGTGTCCCCGCGGTGCCGCCCTCCCCGCCGGCGGCAGCGCTCACCGGCTCAGGGTGGGGGCGCCCGTGAGCGCGGAGCCCGTCCACTGCAGGACCTCGGCGGGCCGGTTGGTCGTCAGCTCCTGGACGCCCAGCGCCTGGCACAGCTCCACGTCCCGCCGCTCGTCGACCGTCCACACCCGCAGCACGGAGCCGTCCGCGTGCCACTGCCGGACCAGCTCCGGGTGGGCGCGGACGAAGTCGATGCCCGGGCCGGCGAGGCCCACGAGCCCGCCGCTGATCACCGGGACGGCCGGGGGCACGACGAGGCGCATGCCCGCGTGCAGCACGGCCGCGGCCGCCCCGCTCACCCGCAGGCTCTCCCGCACGGTGCGCCGGGTGGTGGTCTCCACGAGCTGGCACACGAGCCGGGGCGGGACCGACTCCAGGAGGTAGCGCACGGCGTCGGGGTGGAAGCTCATGAGCGAGACGTCGATGTTGTCCAGCCGGCCGGTCTCGGGGTCCCAGCCCTCGCGCATCAGCAGGGCCAGGAGCTCCTCCTCGAGCCGGTGGCCGTACGGGCTCGGGTGCTTCGTCTCGACGGCCAGGCCCACGGGGCGGCCGGC
Source organism: Kocuria rosea (assembly GCF_023715525.1). Taxonomy (GTDB): domain Bacteria; phylum Actinomycetota; class Actinomycetes; order Actinomycetales; family Micrococcaceae; genus Kocuria; species Kocuria rosea_A. The sequence goes on from NZ_JAMBOG010000001.1 coordinate 56,771, forward strand.
GTCGCGCAGCAGCTCCAGCAGCTCGGGCAGGCTCAGCAGCTGCCGGTCCGCGGCCCCGTGGGTGGGCGGGACCTCGACGCCCTTCCAGGAGCTCCAGTCCAGGCCGCGCAGCTCGGCGAGCGTGCGCGCGGAGACGGGGCCGCGGCCGTCGCTGGTGCGCCCGAGCTGGGCGTCGTGGTGGAGCACGAGCTGCCCGTCGCGGGTCAGGTGCACGTCGCACTCGACGCCGTCGGCGCCGTCGAGCAGGGCCTGGACGTAGGCGGCGCGGGTGTGCTCCGCGTAGGCGGCGCTGGATCCGCGGTGGGCGTAGACGGTCGGTCGCACGGCGCTCCCTCGGCTCGGGGCGGCGGTCTCCGCCGCTCGCTCCCGAGGCTAGGGAGCGGCGGTGAACGAGCGGCCAACGAGGGGCACGTCGGGGTGAAATGCCGACGACGCCCCGCGGGCGGGCCCGCGGGGCGTCGTCGGCCGGAGCGCTCCGGGAAGCGGTGGGGCTACTGCTGCTCGCCCTGGATCTCGCCGCGGGCGGTGTCCTTCCCGCCCGTGCGGTCGCGGAACCGGGGGGCGCGCCTCGCGGTGGCGAGATCGGCCGGGAAGCTCGCCGGCAGGGGGCCGAACGCCTCGTGGGTCGCGGCGATGACCTGCTTGGCCATGGCGAGGTTCGCGCCGCCGCCCACGATCGCGCCCACGCCGAACGGCAGGGCGCGGCCGAAGACCGCACCGGTCTGGCGGGCGATGAAGCGCTTGACGAACATGTTGCGGATGGTGCGCCCGACGTCGAAGGTCTTGGAGTCGTCCCTGCCCATCATCAGGCCCCACGAGGAGACGAGGCCCTTGCCCTTGGTGCCGCTGGCCAGGATCTGGTTCATCACCTGCTTGCCGTCCTCGCCGAGCATGAGGGCCATCACCATGGTGCGGGTCCGCTCGGGGTCCTCGGTGTGCACGCCGTGCAGCTCCGCGATCGCCTGGGCGTAGAGGGCGGTGGCCTCCAGGTAGCCGACCACCGCGAAGGAGGACAGCCCCAGCGACGCGATCGTGCCGACGCCGGGGACCACGGCCGTCGCGCCCACGGCCCCGCCGCCCACGGTCACGGAGCGGAGGTAGATCTTCTCGAGCCGCTCGGCGAGCTGCTGGGGCGTCTCGTCCGGGTGCTCGGAGCGCTCCTTCTGCACGAACTTCAGCACCACCGGCCGCTGCACGCGCAGCACGGTGTCGAGGACCTTGTTCATGGCGGGCTTCGGCCTGCCCTGCTCGTCGAACGCCTTGTTCAGGGGGTTGAAGTCCATGGGACGTGCTCTCCTTGGGGCCGGGGACGGCGGTCTCGGCCCCACTATAGGCACGGCGCGCAGCCCAGGACCGGGGATTCGCCCACGGCGGAGGCGCCCGGGCTCAGCCGCCGGGCAGGCGCGAGACGGACGGGTCGACGTGCTGGAAGGAGTCGGGGAACTCGGCCCGCAGCCGCACGAGCTCGCGGGCGAAGGCGTCCAGGTCCCGGTCCTCCTGGCTGACGGGCTCCCACGGCCGGGCGGGCAGGGCGCGGCCCTCGTCGTCGAGGGCGACCATGACCATGAGGCAGTTGGTGGTCAGCTGCAGCTCGCCGGTGGTGGGGTCCCCGGACCAGCAGTTGACGGAGACGTGCAGGCCGCGGGCGGCGGTGTGGATGAGCCGGGCCCGGATCTCGACCAGGTGGCCGATGTGCATGGGCCGGTAGAAGCGGACCCCGCCGGCGTAGACGGCGATCACGGGCCGGCCGGCCCACCGGGACCCGCACACGTAGGCGGCCTCGTCGATCCAGCGCATGGCCGTCCCGCCGTGCACCTTCCCGCCCCAGTTGACGTCCGTGGGCGCGGCGAGGAAGCGCAGCACGGTCTCCTCGGCGGTGCCCTCGTCCGTGTACCTCTGCTCGGCCATCAGCGCCTCGATGCGGTCGCGCAGCTCGATCCGCCGCTGCGTGATCGCCTGCTGCCGGCGCTCGTACTCGGTCTCCGGCGCCCACTGCGGGACGGGGACGGGCCGGCCGTTGCCGTCGACGGCCACCATGATGATCAGGCAGGTGTCCTTGAGGGTGACCCCTGGCTCGCGCGGGTCCGCGGAGGCGACCTCCACGCGGATGTGCATCGAGGAGCGGCCGGTGTGGACGATCTTCGCCGCGACCTCGACCATGTCGCCCACGCACACCGGGCGGTCGAAGTGGATGTTGCCCACGTACGCCGTCACGCTGTACGAGCGGGACCAGCCGACCGCGCAGGCGTACGCGGCCCGGTCGATCCACTCGAGCACGCGGCCGCCGTCCACGGTGCCGGTGCGCCCGGCGTCGGTCGGGGCGGCGAGGAAGCGGAGGACGGCGGTGTCACGGGCGGCCATGCCACCAGTGTGCCACGGGCGTGGCGGGGCTCACCCTGCGCGGTCAGTCGACGAGCGGGGCCCAGGCGCGGAGCCGCCGGAGCATGTCCGACTTCTTCTCGGCGTGGCCCTGCATGCGCACGAGGATGTCGTCGAGCGCCTCGATCGCCGCGACCACGAACGGGCCCTTGTTGAGCATCACGCACTCGGCGCGCTGGCCCATCGCCGCGTCGGTGACCTCGGCCCGGGACGGCAGGCCCTTCTTGGCGAGGGACTCGAGCACCTGGGTGGCCCACACGACCGGGACGTGCCCGGCCTCGCACAGCCACAGGATCTCCTCCTGCACCTCGGCCAGCCGCTCGAACCCGGCCTCGACGGCGAGGTCGCCGCGGGCGATCATCACCCCCACGTCCTCCCAGCGCATGGCCTCGAGCAGCATGAGGGGCAGCGCCTCGAAGCCGCCGACCGTCTCGATCTTCAGGGTGACGTCCAGGGCGTGGTCGCCGATGGCCTCCAGCTCCCGCAGCAGGTCCGCCACGTCCTCGCGCGAGCGCACGAAGGACATGCTGACGATGTCCGCGTGCTCGGCCACGAACGGCAGGTGCGCGCGGTCCTCCGCGGTCAGCGCGGCGATGCCCAGGTCCGTCTCGGGGAGGTTGATGCCCTTCTCGGCCCGCAGCCGCGTGCCGCCGGGCCCGGCCTGCAGCACCTCGAGCTCGATCTCGTCGGGGGTGACGGAGCGGATCCGGCCGTGGATCTTCCCGTCGTCGATCCACACGGGCTGGCCCGCGCGGGCGTCGTCGAACGCCTCCGGCAGCGAGCAGCCGATCCGGTGGGGTCCCGTGTCCCGCACGGGGGCGGGGGACATGTCCCGGGTCAGCACCAGCGTGTCCCCCGTGCGCACGCGCACGGACTGCTCGACGGCGGGCAGCTCGCCGAGGGTGCCCCGCGACCCGTCCTCGGCCTCGACGCCCAGGCCCGTGGCGAAGTAGACGGTCCGGGAGCACTCCACGAGCACGCCGGGACCGGTGGCCTCGAGCACGCGAAGGCTCCGCCCCGAGCCGCGGGCGTCCTTGAGCCGCAGCCGCTCCCCCGGGGTGCGCGCGGCGGTCCAGGCGGGCTCGACGACGGGGACGGCCGGGGCGTCGTCGTCGACCGCGGGGTCCGGCTCGCCCAGCCACAGGCGGGCGGGGGCCGTGACGTGCCCGGTGGCGTCCCGCGCCGGCTTGATCTTCCGCACCCGCGGGCCCGGCTCGAGGGGACCGGTGCGCAGCTTGGGCCCGGCCAGGTCCATGGCCACGCGCACCTCCCGGCCGAGCGCCCGCTCGGCCGCCCGGACGTGGCCGATCATCGCCGTCCACTGCTCCGGGCCGTCGTGCGCGCAGTTGATGCGGGCCACGTCCATGCCGGCGCGGACCATGTCCTCCACGAGCCGCGCGTCCCCGGCGGCCTCGGAGGGGAAGGTGACCATGATCCGGGTGGCCCGGTCCTCCCGGCCCGGGCCGAGCAGCGCGGCGGTGTTGCGCCGCAGCACCTCGGCCCCCGGCAGCTCCGGCTCCCCGGCCCCGTCACCGGCCCGGTCCCCCGCTCCGGCCAGGGCCCACCCCTCCCCCGTCCGGCCGGCGAGCACCTGCAGGGTCTCCACGACGGCGCGCAGGTGCGGCTCCACCCCGGCCTCCATCCGGCCCAGGGAGGACAGCCCCAGCGCGCGCAGCCGCTGCTGCAGGTCGCGGACGTCCTGGCTGCGCACCGCCACGTAGTCCACGAGGTTCAGCGCCGAGGGCCGGTGCCGGGGGTTGACCTGCCCGACCTCCCGCGCGGCCCGGCGGCGGGCGCGGGCGACGACGTCGACCAGCTCCAGGACCCGGTCCAGCAGCGCGGAGGCCTCCTCCTGCCGGGAGGGGGTCATCCCCGGCCCCCGGCGGGCAGGGCGACGTCCACCCAGACGGGGCGGTGGTCGGAGGTGGGGAACGGGTGCTCGCCGGTCAGCTCCGCGCCGGGCTCGCCCGGGGCGGGCCAGAACACCCCGGAGCCCACGACCCGCAGGTTCTTCGACGGGAGCACGTAGTCGGCCCGGAGGTTGCCGGGGGCGGGGTCGTCGCTGAAGTCCGCGGTGTCGTGGGCCGGGTCGGAGACGTGCCGGAGGTTCGCCCCGCCCTGCCGGGCGGCGGCCTCGGGGCCGCCGGCGGAGGCGGGCAGCGGGTCCTGCACCCGGGGGTGCCCGAGCAGCTGCTGGACGGCCCCGGGCCACGAGTCGCCGTCGTGCGGGTCGGCGTTCTGGTCGCCCATGACCACGAAGCGGGCCCCCGGCTCCAGCCCGCCGCGCCGGCCCTCGTCGTCGTAGACGTACGACGACGCCGCGGGGCCGCCCACGTAGTCGGCCCAGAACCGGATCTCGTCGTGGTTGCGCCGCCCGTTGCGGTCCTCCGGCCCGTCGAACGTCGGCGGGGTGGGGTGGGAGGCCAGCACGTGGACGGTGCGGGAGCCGATCCGCACGGGCACGTCCCAGTGGGACTTGCTGGACAGGCGCAGCTGCTCCGCCTGCTCAGGGGTGTAGTAGTCGGCGGGGAGGAGGTTGCCGGGCATGTCCGCCCAGCGGAAGTCCCGGAACGTGCGCACGCCGTGCGTGTCGACGGGGTGCTTGGAGTACACGACCATGCCGTACTGGCCGGGGAAGAGCCCGAAGCCCCAGGCGTCGCCGGGCCCGCCCACGGCGCCGTCCTGGTCGAGGTCCAGCCCGGAGGGCACGCCCGTGTTCACCGGGGCGGTGTAGACGTAGGGGTAGTCCACGGGGTCCAGGCCGTTCTGGCCGACGGCGAGGTAGCGGGTGCGGAACAGCTCGGCGGAGCGGGCCCCGGCGTCGAAGTCGAACTCGTTGACCAGCAGCACGTCCGGGTCGGCGCGCTGGATCACCTCGGCCACCGCCTTCGCCTGCGGGTCGTCCGGGGCCGTGAGGTCCGCCCGGAGCCGCCCCTCGGTCCCGCGGTTCAGCGAGGCGTTGTAGGTCATGAACCGCACCGGTTCCTGCACCGCCTGCTCCTTCCGGTGCTCCGCGTCCCGCCCGTGCCCCTGCCCCGCCGTGGCCGGCGCCGTCGCGCCCGCCGCCAGGGCCGCGGCCAGTCCGGCCGCCGTGATCGCCTTGCTGCTGCCCATCATTGTCCTCGTCCCGGGGACCGGCCGTCCACAGTCCGCGGGACCGGACGCCCGCGCTCACCGGTCACCGTAGCGGGGCCGGGCGAACACCGGTTGAACGACCCGCCCGCCCGACCGGCGGGCTAGGCTCGTGAGCACGTCCGCCGTCGGAAGGAACGACCGTGATCAGTTCGGAGAACGTCCAGGCCTACGTCGAGCGCATGGCCTCGGGTGAGCCCGCCCCCGGGGGCGGCGCCGCCGGGGCCCTCCAGGCAGCCCTGGGCGCGGCGCTGCTCGCGATGGCCGCCCGCTACACCACCGGCCCCGACCACGCCGGGCACGCACAGGACGCCGAGCGGGCGGCCGCGCGCGCCGAGGAGCTGATCCCGGACGCGCTGCGCCTGGCCGACGCCGACGCCGAGGCCTTCGGGGCGCTCGCCGAGGCCTACGCCCTGCCCGCCGGCTCCGAGGAGGAGCGCACGGAGCGCTCCCGGGCCATCCAGGAGGCCACGGCGGGGGCCGCCCGGCCCCCGCAGCAGCTGATCGGCGTGGGCGCGGAGGTCGTCGGCCTGGCCCGGGAGCTGACGGGCTGGTGCAACCCCAACGTCCTCAGCGACGTGGCCGCGGCGTCCGAGGCGGCGCGGGCCGCCGTCGCCACGGCGCTCGTCACCCTCGAGATCAACCTGCGCTCCCTCAAGGACCCCGCCGTGCAGGAGGAGCTGCGCTCGGAGGTGGGCCGCGCGGAGCAGGCCGTCGAGGACGCCGCGGAGCTCACCCGCCGGATCCGGGAGCGCGTGCGGGGCTGAGCGGACGGATCCCCAGCGCCGTGGACCTCACCATCCACCACCTCCGGTGCTTCCTGGCCGTGGCCGAGGAGCTCCACTTCGGCCGCGCCGCCGCACGGCTGCACCTGAGCCCCTCCTCGCTCAGCGAGCAGGTCTCCGCCCTGGAGCGGCGGCTCTCCCGCCGGCTGTTCCGCCGCTCCTCCCGCCGCGTCGAGCTGACCGCGGACGGCCGCGAGCTGATCCCGCGGGCGCGGGCGGCCGTGGCGGCCATGGAGGACGTCGTGGGCTGGGCCGAGGCCGTCGCGGGCGGGCAGCGCCTGCGGATCGGGCTGATGGTCTCCAGCCCCGGCTTCCGCACGATCATGGCGGCGGCGGCCCGGCGGATGCCGCAGGTGCAGTGGGAGATCCGGCAGCTGGGCTTCCTCGGCTGCCACGGCGCGCTCGCCCGGGGCGAGGTGGACTGCGCGTTCGTCGCCGAGATCGGCGAGGCACCGGCCCAGCAGTTCCCGGCCCTGCGGCTGTGGGAGGAGGGGTGCGTGCTCGTGGTCCCGGAGCAGCACCGGTTCGCTGGCCGGGGCTCGGTGCGCCTGGCGGAGCTCGCCGGGGAGACCTTCGTGTCGGTCGAGGACGGGGCGGTCGCCGGGCGCTGGTTCCCGGCCCTGGCCTCCGCGGACGGCGCCGCCCCCCGGCTGCTGCCGGTGGCCCGCAGCTTCGAGGAGGTCCTGGAGCTGTGCGGGGCCGGGCTGGGCGTCAACATCGCCGGGGAGTCCGCGCAGGCGAGCTACGCCCGTCCCGGCGTGCGCTTCGTGCCCGTCGAGGACGCGCCCCCGGCCACCAGCTACCTGTACCTGCGCCCCGGTCCGCGGCCCGGCCCGCTGGAGGAGTTCGCGCGGCTCGCCGCCGAGCTGGCGCACCCCTGAGCCGCCGGACCGTTCGGCGCGGCCGAACGGCCCTGCGGGAACTCCCGCTGGCCGCCCCGCGGCGGACCGCACAGGATGGAGGGCATGCCCCAGAACCCTCCCTCCTCCGTCGCGGCCGTGCGCGTCGACGCCGGCCTCGTGTACGCCCGCCGGGGAACCGGCGACCTGCTCCTGGACCTCCACCGACCGCCCGCCACCGGGGCGCCCGTGCCGGTGGTGCTGTGGCTGCACGGGGGCGGCTGGTTCACCGGGGACCGGACCCTCGCCCCGGACCTCGCCCGCCACGCGGCCACCACCGGGTGCGCCATGGCGAGCATCGAGTACCGGCTCTCCGGGCAGGCGCTGTTCCCCGCCCAGCTGCACGACGTCCGCGCCGCGATCCGCTTCCTGCGCGCCTCCGCGGGGCAGCTCGGTCTCGACCCGCGGGCGGTGGGGCTGTGGGGCTCCTCGGCCGGTGGCCACCTGGCCGCCCTGGCCGGGCTCACCGGCCACCTGCCGGGCCTCCCCGGCGAGGAGGACACCGCCGGGGACGCCTCCGTGCAGGCCGTCGCGGAGTCCTACGGCCCGGCCGACCTGACCGCCGGGGCCGACGCGGCGCAGACCACCCTCCCCGGCGCGGACAGGACGAGCACCCCCGAGGCCCGGCTGCTGGGCGGGCCGGCCGCCGGCCGCCCGGACCTGGCCCGGGCGGCGAGCCCGCTGGCCCGGGTGAGCGGTGCCGCTCCCCCGTTCCAGATCTCCCACGGCACCGGTGACGTCCTGGTCCCGCACCGGCAGAGCGAGCGGCTGCACGAGGCCCTCGTCGCCGCCGGCGCGGCCAGCGAGCTCTACCTGGTCGAGGGCTACAAGCACGGGTTCCTCAACCCGGCCGGGCGCCTGGACGTCGAGCTGGCCCGCGTGATGGACGACGGGCGCCTCGCCGCCGAGGGAGCCGCCCCCGCCCGCTACCGCACCTCCGAGCGCCCGGGCGCCCCCGACGAGGACCGCGGCTTCGGCTTCGAGCACGTCGAGGCCTTCTTCCGCCGGCACCTGACCACCCGCCCCACGACAGGAGACTCCCTGTGACCGCCATCGACCTGGAGGCCGTGCACGGCCTCGCGCCCGTGATCGACGCCCTGCCCGGCGAGCCGGTCCCGTACTACCTCGCGTCCGGCGAGGGCCTGCGCTTCGAGACCGACGGGCAGCTGTGGACGGTCGTCGCCCGCGGCGCGGACACGGGCGGACTCTTCGACGCCGCGTTCGTGCTCGGCCCGCGGGGAGCCGGGACGCCGTTCCACAGCCTGCCCTCCCACCAGCGCTCCTACTACGTCTTCGACGGCAGCGTGCAGTTCTGGCTGCCCGGGCAGTCCCGCGTGCTGGTGCCCGGGGACTCGATCCACGTCCCGGCGGGCACCCCGGTGGCCTACCGGATGCTGTCCCATCTGAGCAGGCTGCTGTTCTTCTCCGCCCCCTCCGGGGCCCTGGACGCCCTGGTCGGCTCGGACGCGGCGGTGGAGCGCCACGTCTACTCCGCTTCCGGGACCTCCACGGGCCAGCTGCTGCTGCCCGGCGACGCCCGGCTGCACGAGCTGCCGCAGGTGGACCCGCAGGACGTGTGGGACGACGAGCTGCCCGCCGGCGCCGAGGGATACTTCCTGCGCAACCGCGGCGGGGACCGCCGCGCCTGGCCCGACGCCGTCAACGCCTACGCGGCCCGGGGGCGCCACACGGGCGGGCGGTACTTCGCGGTCAGCACCCTGGCCGCCCCGCAGCCCTACATCGTCCGCCACTTCCACCGGCTGCACACCGAGAACTTCCTGTGCCTGTCCGGGCGGATCTGGCTGTGGGTCAACGGCCAGGAGGTGCTGCTGACCCCCGGGGACTTCCTGCACGCCCCGGCCGGCACGGTGCACAGCTTCGCCGTCGCCGCGCACAACACGCAGATGCTCGGGCTGCTGACCTCCGACGTCTTCGAGCCGTTCTTCGACGTCACCGGGGTGGCCACCGACGACCTCGTGCACACCGAGGGCCTGATCGACCCCTCGGTCGTCATGGGCGGGATGCAGGCCCACCCGGACCTGGACGTCGTCGTCGTGGGCGGGCCCCCGCAGCGCGTGCGGGCGGCGGACCTGTAGGGGCGGGCGTCCCACCACGGACACGGGGCCCGCCCGCACGCGGTCCGCGCCGCCGGCCTAGTGGGCCGCGCCCGGCGGCAGCGTGGTCACGCCCGCCGCGGGGCGGCGCACCCAGAAGGACCCCACGACGGCGAGCAGCGAGACGACCGCTCCGCACAGGAACGCGGCCCGGACACCGGCGGCGGTGGCCTCGACGCCGGGTGCCCCGGACGCCTCGGCCCCGATGGCCATGACGGCCACGAACAGGGCCGTGCCGGCGGCGCCGGCCACCTGCTGGACCGTGCCGACGACGGCGGAGCCGTGCGAGTACAGCTTGTGCGGCAGCGCACCCAGCCCCGCGGTGAACAGCGGCGTGAACATCAGGGCCAGCCCGGTGCTCAGCACGACGTGGGCGAGGAGCACCAGCAGGATCGGCGTGGTCGCCGACGCGAGGGTGAGCCCCCACAGCACGGCGCTGACGAGCAGCGCGCCGGGCACGAGCAGCACGGTGGGGCCGGCGGCGTCGTAGACCCGCCCGACGACGGGCGCGAGCAGGCCCATCACGAGCCCGCCGGGCAGCAGCAGGAGCCCGGTGGCCAGCGGCTCGAGCCCGTGCACGGTCTGCAGGTAGATGGGCAGGACGATGAGGGTGCCGAACAGGGCCATCATGCTGATCCCGAGCACCACGGTCGCCGCGGTGAAGGTCCGGGACGCGAAGGTGCGCAGGTCCAGCAGGGCGCGGTCGCTGCGCTGCAGGCGCGTCTGGCGCAGCACGAACAGGGTCAGCGCCACGGCCCCTCCGGCGAGGGGGGCCCACGCCGGGACGGCGCCGCCGCCGCCCTCGCCCAGGGCGCTGAGGCCGTAGACGAGCCCGCCGAAGCCCAGGGCGGACAGAACGACGGAGAGCAGGTCCAGGGGCGCCGGGCGCGGCTCGGTGACGTCCTGGATCCGCATCCCGCCGAGCACCAGCGCCGCGAGCGCGATGGGGAGCACCACGATGAACATCCACCGCCACTCGAGCACGCTGAGGATCACGCCGGAGATCGTCGGACCGATGGCCGGCGCGACCGAGATGACGACGGAGATGTTGCCCATCACCCGGCCGCGGCGGGCCGGGGGCACGAGGGTCAGCACGGTGGTCATCAGCAACGGCATCATGATGGCCGTGCCGCACGCCTGCACGACGCGGCCCACCAGAAGCACGCCGAAGCCCGGGGCCGCCGCGCAGACGAGGGTGCCGAGGCTGAACAGGCCCATCGCCGTGAGGAACACGGGGCGGGTGGCCAGCCGCTGCAGCAGGTACCCGGTGACCGGGATGACGACGGCCATGGTGAGCATGAACGCGGTGGTGAGCCACTGGGCGGCGACCGCCGTGATCGCCAGGTCGCTCATCAGCCGCGGCAGGGCCACGCCCATGATCGTCTCGTTGAGGATCACCACGAAGGCCGAGACCAGCAGCACGCCGATCACGACGCGGTCGCGGTCGGCGACCTGGTCCGGTGCCGCGGGGGCGGGGGGGCTCGTGGGCCCCGGGGGCGCAGTCGGGTCGGTGGCCATGGGCAGGTCTCCTTCGGGCGGGAGGGCGGACGTCACCGGTAGAGCATAGGGGTGGCGCCCGCGCGTCCCCGAACGGGCGGGCGCCGGAGCCGTCGCCGCGGCCGGCGCCGGATGCTCACGGCCGCCCGCGTCTCGCGGCGCGGGCGTTGCCGGAGGCCTCCCTGAGCCCGGAGGGGCTCCGGCTGGCCCACGACACGATGCTCATCAACGGCTTCCTGGGGGAGGTCGTGGGCCTGGAGAACGTGCTCAACGAGTTCAGCTACGACATCGCCCTCCACTGCACCCCGCACCCCACCGCCCCGTGGGGGTGGCAGCTGTCCGGCCACCACTGCGCGGTGAACTGCCGGGCGGTCGAGGGCCGCATGAGTGTCAGCCCGGTGTTCTTCGGCGCCGAGCCCAACGAGATCGACGCCGGCCCCCACGCCGGCACCGCCGCCTTCGGCGACCGGATCCGCCTGGGCACCGAGCTGATGGCCGCCCTGCCCGCCGACCAGCGCGCCGCCGCCACCGTCTACGAGCAGATGGTCGACACCGCCATGCCCGAAGGGCGGGTGCACCCCGGTGACGAGCGGCACCTGGCCGGGGCGTTCCAGGACAACCGGGTCATCCCGTTCGAGGGCATCCGGGTGGCCGAGATGCCGGCGGACGCGCAGCAGCTGGTGCTGGCGGTCGTGGAGCAGTTCGTGCTCCCCCTGCCCGAAGGCCCGCGGGCGGCTCGGCTGCGGGAGGTCGCCGAGCACCTGGACTAGACGTGGTCCTGCTGGATCGGCGGGCACGAACCCGGGGACGTCTTCTACCACCGCATCCGGTCCTCGGTGGTGATCGCCGAGCTGGACCACCACTGCGGAGTGTTCCTCGACTACGACACCCCGCAGCACTTCCACGTCCACACCGTGCTGCGCACCCCGCACGGCAACGACTACGGCCGCGCCTGGGTGCGGCAGTGGCAGGAGGCCCGCCCCGGCGCGCACTGAGCGCGGTCGCGTCCGCCCACGGGACGGATCGGCAGGGCTCTCCTCACGGTGCCCCCTCGCGATCAGGGCGCGCCGGCGCTCCGCGTGCGCGCCCGCGCGCGCCCGGCCTCGAGCCGGGCCAGCAGGTCGACGGCCTCGTCCAGGCCGGAGCGGTCGCCCTCCAGCGCCTCCTCGAGGGCGCGGCGCCACAGCGCGTGCAGCCGCGCCAGGTTGGTCTGCGCCAGGGGGGTGGGGTGCAGCCGGACGGAGCGCCGGTCCCGGTCGTCGCCCGCGCGCTCGACGAGCCCCTTGTGCTCCAGGGCCCGCAGCGCGGCACTGAGGTTGCTGCGCCGCAGGCCGGTCGCTGCGGCCGCCTCGCTCGGGGTGGCGCCCGGGTGGCTGTCGAGGAAGCGCATGACATTGGTCTCGGTCGCGGTCAGCTCGATGATCCCGGGGTCCTCCCCCTGGCAGACGTGGAACTCGCGGGCGGCCGTGAGGAGTAGGTCGACGAACACCGCCGGGTCCGAGCCCGACTGTGGGCTCGACGGCGAGCCCGACGGCGTGGGCGGTTGCGAGGGTGACGAAGAGAACACCGGCATGGGCGTGGACACTCCTTCCTGGTGCATACGATTATACAAACAGAACTATGTTGGGAGCATCCATGCACAGCGCACCACCCGACGAGCGCCTCTTCCCCGCCGCAGGGGCCGGCACCGGCCCTGCCGCCGCCCCCGCACCGAACGGTGAGGACGTCCCCGAGGGAAGCCGGAGGATCACCGCGGGCCTGCTGGTGGTCCTGGGGCTGCTGTCGGCCATCGCCCCGTTCGCCACCGACCTCTACCTCCCCGCGTTCCCGCTCATGACCACGGCGCTGGACACCAGTGCGACGTGGGTGCAGCTGACGCTCACCGCCTTCCTGACCGGGGTGGCGGCCGGGCAGCTGGTCTTCGGCCCGCTGTCCGACCGCGTCGGCCGGATGCCCCCGCTCGTGGCCGGGGCCGTGCTGTGCGTGGCCGCCAGCGTCGTGGCCGCCCTCGCCCCGACCGTGGAGGTCCTCGTCGCCGCCCGCTTCGTGCAGGGCCTGGCGGGGGCCGCCGGCATGGTCATCGGCCGGGCGATCGTCTCGGACCTGGCCACCGGGCGTGCCGCGGCGCGGGCCTTCAGCCTCATGATGATCGTCGGCGGCATCGCCCCCGTCGTGGCCCCGGTCGTCGGCAGCCTGCTCATGGGACCGCTGGGGTGGCGGGGGCTGCTCGGGGTGGTGCTCGCCCTCACGGTGGTGATGCTCGTGGCGGTGCTGGCCGTGGTGAGGGAGACCCTGCCCCGCGGGCGGCGCACGGCCCGCGCCGCCCGCGCCGGCGCGGGCCGCGGCGGGCTGCGCTCGCGCACCTTCTGGGGCAGCACGGTGGCGTTCACCTTCGCCTTCGCCGTGATGATGGCCTACATCTCCGCCTCCCCGTTCCTCTACCAGCAGATGATGGGCCTGGGCGCGGTGCAGTACGGCCTGCTGTTCGGGCTCAACGCCCTGGCCCTGGGCGTGGTCAGCGGCGTCTCCGGGCGGCTGACCGCCACCCGCTCCGTGCCGGGCCTGCTGCGCGCCGGGCTGGTGACCGTCCTGGTCGCCACGGTCGCGCTGGCCGTGCTCGTGGCCGCCGGCGTGCCCGCCGGGTGGTACGCCGTGCCGATCTTCGTGGCCGTGGCCGCCCTGGGCCTGGTCATGGGCAACGCCACCGCCCTGGCCCTGGGCGCCGTCCCGCACGCCGCAGGCACCGCCTCGGCCCTGCTGGGCGCCGCGCAGTTCGCCCTGGCCGGGGCCGTCTCGCCCCTGGTGAGCGTCGGCGGGGAAGGCACCGCCGCGCCGCTGGCCGCGGTCATGGTCACCGCCGCCCTGATCGCCCTGGCCGGCCACCTGCTGTCCGGCGCCGGCCGCGGGGACGACGCCGCGGCCCGCGCCTGACCTGCGCAGCGCCGCCGGCAGCACCGGCTCCTGGGGGCCGGTGACGGCGGGGGCCTAGTGCAGGAGCAGGCTGATGAGCAGGATCGCGGGGAAGGACAGGATCGAGCTGAGGAAGATGATGTCGCGGGCGGCGTTGGCCGGCATGCGGAACTGGGACGAGAACAGGAACACGTTCTGGGCCGTGGGCAGGGCGGCCATGACGACGACGCCCAGCAGCTCCGTGCCGGCCAGCCCGAAGCCGAACCGCCCGACGGCCCAGGCCGCGGCCGGCATCACCGTGAGCTTGATCAGGGTCCCGCCGAGGACGTCCGGGACCAGCGCACGCTGCTCGAAGGGGCGCCGGCCGTGCAGGCTCATGCCGAACAGCAGCAGCAGCATCGGCACCGAGGACTCGCCGAGCATCTCCAGGGGGATCCAGAGCACCTCCGGCACCTGCGCGCCGGTGGCCGAGAGCACCACCCCGGCGGCGGTGCCGATCGTCACCGGGTTGGCCACCGACCTGACGACCGTGCGCAGGGTCGACGGGCCCTCCCGTTGCGGGGCCGCCGTCCCGGTCGCCGTCGCCGCCCCCGGCCCGGTCCGGCGGGAGGGGCGGGTGGCCAGGGAGAACACCACCAGGTACAGCGGGGCGACCACCAGCAGCTGGGCCAGCAGCACCGAGACCACGGGCGCGGCGCTGCCCACCGCGTAGAGGGCGATGGGCAGCCCGATGTTGCCGGCGTTGACGTAGGAGGAGGCCATGGCCCCCACGGCGGTGCGCGCGGCCCCGCGGCGCAGGAGCAGGCCGCTGAACAGGGCGAAGAGCGCCCCCGCCACCGCGGCGGTGGCGAGGGCGATCGGGGTGTAGACCCCGAGCACGGCCCCGAGATCGGTGCCCGCGACGAGCACCAGCATCAGCGCCGGGTTGGTGAGGTAGTAGATGACGGGGGTCAGGCCCGCGCGCATGGTGCGGGCCTCACCGGGCAGCAGCGCGGCGGTGGCGAAACCGGTGGCCGCGATCACGGCCACCACGCCGAAGCCCAGCAGCACCCCCGTCATCCGGTCGTCTCCCGTCCGGTCAGCGGACCAGGCAGGGGCGCTTGGGGTCGAAGCTCCAGCCCTCGATCAGGTACTGCATGGCCGCGGCGTCGTCGCGGGCGCCCAGCCCGTGCTCGAGGTAGAGCTCGTGGGCGGCCGCCAGGCGGTCGCGGTCCAGCTCGAGGCCCAGGCCCGGGGCGGCGGGCACCTGGATCTCGCCGCCGCGGATGGCCAGGGGGTCCCGGGTGAGGCCCTGGCCGTCCTGCCAGATCCAGTGGGTGTCCAGCGCCGTGATCTCGCCGGGGGCGGCCGCACCCACGTGGGTGAACATGGCCAGGGAGATGTCGAAGTGGTTGTTGGAGTGGGAGCCCCAGGTCAGCCCGAACTCGTGGCACAGCTGGGCCACGCGCACCGACCCCGCCATGGTCCAGAAGTGGGGGTCGGCCAGCGGGATGTCCACGGCGCCGGCGCGCACCGCGTGGGACATCTCCCGCCAGTCGGTGGCGATCATGTTCGTCGCCGTCCGCAGGCCGGTGGCCCGTCGGAACTCGGCCATCACCTCCCGGCCGGAGAACCGGCCCTCGGCCCCGCACGGGTCCTCCGCGTAGGCGACGACGCCCTGCATCCGCCGGCCCAGCCGGATCGCCTCCTCCAGCAGCCAGCCGCCGTTGGGGTCGAGGGTGACCCGCGCCTCCGGGAAGCGCTCCTTGATCGCGGTGACGGCGTCGACCTCGACGTCGCCGGCCTGCACCCCGCCCTTGAGCTTGAAGTCCTTGAACCCGTACCGCTCCCGGGAGGCCTCGGCCAGGCGCACCACGGCCTCCGGCGTCATCGCCTCCTCGCGGCGCACCCGCTCCCAGGCGTCTGCACCGTGCGGCTCCCGCAGGTAGGGCAGGTCGGTGCTGTCCGGGTCGCCCACGAAGAACAGGTAGCCCAGCATGGGCACGGCCGTGCGCTGCTGGCCGTCCCCGAGCAGCTCCGCCACGGGCACGCCCAGGAACTGCCCGTGCAGGTCCAGCAGGGCCGACTCGATGCCGGTCACGGCGTGCACGGTGGTGCGCAGGTCGAAGGTCTGCAGGCCGCGCCCGCCGGCGTCGCGGTCGGCGAAGGTAGCGGCGACCCGGCGCAGCAAGGTGCGGAACAGGGCCACCGGCTGCCCGGTGACCAGGCTCCCGGCCTCCTCGATCGTGGCGCGGATCTTCTCCCCGCCCGGCACCTCCCCCAGGCCGGTGCGGCCCTGCGAGTCGGTGACGATCACGACGTTGCGGGTGAAGTAGGGACCGTGCGCCCCGGAGAGGTTCAGCAGCATGGAGTCGTGGCCGGCGACGGGCACCACCTCGACCCGGGCGATCGTCGGCTGGGTGCTCATGCGCGGTCTCCTTCGGCGGTCCCCGCCAGCTGGATGCGGCCGTCGACGCGGCGGTTGAGGCGCCAGGGGTTGGCGTCCTGCAGGGCGGCGGGCAGCAGGGAACCGGGGATGTTCTGGTAGGCCACCGGGCGCAGGAACCGCTCGATCGCCAGCGTCCCCACGGAGGTGGTGCGGGAGTCGGAGGTCGCCGGGAACGGGCCGCCGTGGACCATGGCGTCCCCGACGTCCACGCCGGTCGGCCAGCCGTTGGCGAGGATGCGGCCCACCTTGCGCTCGAGCACCGACAGCAGCGGGGCCGCCGTCGCGTGGTCCTCCTCGGACAGGAACAGGCTGGCGGTCAGCTGGCCCTCCATCCGGGCCGCGGCGGCGAGCAGCTCCTCCACGGAGCCGTAGCGGATGGCCAGGGAGGAGGCGCCGAAGATCTCCTCCTGCAGCACCGGGTTGGTCAGGAAGGTGGGCACCTCGGTGCCGAACACGACGGGGGCCGGGGCGTTGGCGGTGGAGCCCTCGCGGCCGCGGGCCACGACCTCGACGCCCTCCTGGGACCCCAGCGCGTCGATGCCGGCCCGGCAGGAGTCGGCGATGCCGGGGGTGAGCATGGTCGCGCCCTCGGCGTCGGCCAGGGCGCGCCCGACGGCGGCCAGGAAGGCGTCCCCGGCCTCCCCCGAGGGCACGAACAGCAGGCCCGGGTTGGTGCACAGCTGCCCGGAGGAGCCGGTCAGGGAGGTGACGTAGGCGCGGGCGAACTCGTCGGCGTCACCGCGCAGGGCGGAGTCGAAGAGGAAGACCGGGTTGATGGAGCTCATCTCGGCGTACACCGGGATGGGCTCGGGACGGGCGGCGGCGGTGGCCATCAGCGCGGTGCCGGCGCCGCGGGAGCCGGTGAAGCCCACGGCCTTGATCACCGGGTCCTTCACCAGGGCCTGGCCGATGCTCGCGCCGGGGCCGTAGACCAGCGAGAAGACGCCGGGGTGCAGGCCGCACTCGGCCACGGCGTCGGTGAGCGCGCGGCCGACGATCTCGCCCGTGCCCGGGTGGGCGTTGTGCGCCTTGAAGATCACCGGGCACCCGGCGGCCAGCGCGGAGGCGGTGTCCCCGCCGGCCGTGGAGAAGGCGAACGGGAAGTTGCTCGCGCCGAACACCGCGACCGGGCCCAGGGGGATCCTGCGCTGGCGGAGGTCGGGGCGGGGCAGGGGGGTGCGCTCGGGCAGGGCGGGTTCGATGCGCACGCCGCGGTGGTCGCCCTGGCGCACGACGGACGCGAACAGCCGCAGCTGGCCGGTGGTGCGGGCCAGCTCGCCCTGCAGGCGCGGGCCCGGCAGGCCGGTCTCGGCCGAGGCGCGCTCGACCAGTTCGGGACCGACGGCCTCGATGTTGGCGGCGATCCTCTCCAGGAACGCGGCGTGGGACCCGGGGTCGAGGCTGCTGAAGGATGCGACGGCGTCCTCGGCGGCGGCGGTGGCCTCGGCGAGCTGGGCCTCGTCGACCAGGGTGTAGGCCGGCTCGAGCTGCGCGTTGGTGGCGGGGTCGATGCCGCGGGTGGTGCCGGCGTTGCCGGGGGTCTCACGGCCCGCGATGATCGAGTGGCCGGAGAGGGTGATGGTCTGGGTGCTCATGGGCGTGGATCCTCTGCTGGTTCGGGGGCGGGGCGCTCAGGCGGACTGGAGGATGTTGGCGTCGATGAGGGCCTTGAGGTCGGCGAGGTCGGCCTCGGTGAGGTCCTGCAGCGGCGGGCGCACCCCGCCGGCGTCGCGGCCCACGGCCTTGAGGCCGCCCTTGACGATCGAGACCCCGTAGCCCTTCACCCGGTCGCGGATCTCGATGTAGGGCAGGACGAAGCGGTTGAGCTTGTCGGTCACGGCGGCCCGGTCCTGGGCGCGGACGTCGCGGTAGAACGCGAGGGCGAACTCGGGCATGAAATTGTACAGCGCCGAGGAGTAGGTGCTCATCCCCAGCTGCAGCAGCGGCAGGGCGAAGGTCTCCGCGGTGGGCAGGCCCCCGAGGTAGAAGAGCCGGTCGCCGTTGCGGGCGTAGACCTTGGTGAGGTGCTCGATGTTGCCGACGCCGTCCTTGAAGCCGATGAAGTTCTCGTGGCGCTCGGCCAGGCGGGCCACGGTCTCGGCCGAGTAGATCGCGTTCGCCCGGTTGTAGACGATCACGCCCAGGCTCGTCGCCGAGCACACGGCGTCCGCGTGCGCCTCCAGTCCGCGCTGGTCGGCCTCGGTGAGGTACGGGGGCAGCAGCAGCAGGCCCTCGGCGCCGGCGGCCTCGGCGTCCTGGGCGTTGCGCACGGCCTGGGCGGTGTTGCCGGCCGCCGGGGCGAGCACCGGCACCTGCTCGCCGACCTCCTCCACGGCCACGCGCACGACGGTGGCGATCTCCTCCGGGGCCAGGGAGAAGCCCTCCCCGGTCCCGCCGGCGGCGAAGAGCCCTGCCACGGGGAAGCTGGCCTGCCAGGCCAGGTGCTCGCGGTAGGCCGTCTCGTCGAAGAGCAGGTCGCGGTCGAACGCGGTGACGGGGAAGGAGAGCAGGCCCTCCTTGAGCCGGGACGCCAGTTCCTGCGGGGTGTGGTTGGCCATGGTCGTGGTCCTTACGTTCGGTCCCGCGCGGCGGCGGGGAGGCAGTGGTTCGTCAATGAGCCTAGGAAGGCCGTCTATGCCTGTCTAAGCCTTTTTATGGATGGTGCGATGCGGTGCGGGTATTGATGGAGGGGCGGTGCCGCCGGCGCTCCGGTCAGCGGGCGAGCAGGGGGACCTCGTCCAGCAGGCGCTTCAGGGCAGGGTTGTTCGTGCCGCGCACCCAGAGGGCGTGCAGCTGCACGGCGTCCGGCGCGTGGTTCTCCAGCGGCAGGTAGGAGACGCCGGCGAGACCGAGCGCGCGGGCGGACTCGGGCACGAAGGCGACGCCGCGGCCGGCCGCCACCAGCGCCACCATGGTGACGATCTGGCCCACGGTGTAGGCCACGTTGCGGTGGTCGATCTCGACGGTGCGCACGGCGAGGTCGTAGAAGTACCGTGCCGTGGTCGGGGAGTGCATGATCAGCGGCACGTCCTCGAGGTCGGCCGGGGCGATGGGCCGTCCCCGGGACGCCAGGCCGTGGGTCTGCGGGACGGCCAGGCAGAGCGCCTCGGAGAGCAGCAGCCGGGACTCGAAGACGTTCCGGTCGAAGGGCGGGCGGGCCAGGCCGAGGTCCAGGTCACCGTCCAGCAGGGCCTGCAGCTGCTCGTCGGTCACCATCTCCTGCAGGTCCACGTCCACGTCGGGCAGCACCTGCCCGAGCTCGCTGAGCAGCGGGCTGAGGACGCTGAAGCCGGAGGCCGCGGTGAAGCCGACCCGCACCATCCCGGCCCGCCCGGCCGCGATCCGCTGGGCCGTCGCCGGGGCGCGGTCGGCGGCCACCACCAGACGGCGCGCCTCGGCGAGGAAGGCCACGCCGGCCGCGGTCAGGGCCACCCGGCGGTTGTCCCGCTCCAGCAGCTCGACGCCCAGCGCCTTCTCCAGCTTCTGGATCTGGCGGCTCAGCGGCGGCTGGGTCATGTTGAGCCGCTCGGCGGCGCGGCCGAAGTGCAGCTCCTCGGCCACGGCGATGAAGCTGCGGGCCTGGTCCAGCGTGAACATGGTGTCCTCCGGGGGGTGCGGGAATCGGCGGGCAGCTGGATGCGGGGCGGATCCGGCGGGCGCCCCGTGGCGCGGGTCCGGTCCGGCGACCGCGCCGCCGGACCGGACCCGCCCCCGTCACGCCTTCACGGCGAGGACGGGGCAGGTCGCCTCCAGCAGGATGCGCTGGGCGTCGCTGCCCAGCAGCAGCTTGCCCACCTGGGAGCGCTTGCGGATGCCGATGACCAGCATGTCCGCGTCCTCGGCGTGGGAGGCCTCGATGAGGGCCTCGGGGCCGTCCGCGCCGGCGCTGCGCTCGGTCCGTGCGGCGACGCCGGCCTCACGGGCACGGGCCACCAGGGCCTCGAGGTCCGACTCCGCGGCCAGGCGGGGGTCGATGTGGGAGTGCCGGCCGCTGCTGTTCATGATGACCAGCTCCTGGCCGAGGCCGGCGGCCAGGGACAGGGCCTTGGCGTAGGCGGCCTCGCCGCGCTCGTTGGGGACGTATCCGATGATGATGCTCATGTTCACCTGTTTCCGTTCGGGGGTTCGGGGGAGCGGCCGTCGGCTCAGTCCTGGTAGGCCTGGGCGTGGGTGTGCAGCGTGGCGTCGGTCCTCGCCTGCTGGCGCCTGAGCAGCCAGGCCATGACCGGCGCCGCGGCGATCGCCACGACGATCGCGACGACCAGGGTGACGGCGATCGGGCTGGCGACGAAGATCGCCAGGCTGCCCTCGGAGAGCCGGATGGACTGGCGGAAGGAGGTCTCCAGGAGCCCGCCGAGCACGAAGGCCAGCACGAGGGGCCCGGGCGGGAAGCCGGTCTTCTTCATGAGGTACCCCACCACGCCGAAGGCGATGACGAGGAACATGTCGAAGACGCTGTTGCGCACGGTGTAGACGCCGATCATGGTGATCAGCACGGTCAGCGGGTTGAGGATCGTGGCCTTGACCCGCAGCAGCCGCACGAAGATCCCGATCAGCGGGATCGACAGCAGCAGCAGGAAGACGTTGCCGATGTACATGGAGTCGATCACGCCCCAGAACACGTCCGGGTGCTCGTTGATCAGCCCCGGGCCCGGGGTGATCCCCTGCAGCATCAGCGCGCCGAACATGATCGCCATGGTTCCGTTGGCGGGGATGCCGAGGGTCAGCAGCGGGATGAAGGAGCTGGTGGCGGCGGAGTTGTTGGCGGTCTCCGGTCCGGCCACGCCCTCGATCGCGCCGCGGCCGAAGCGCTCGGGCCGCTTGGCCAGCTTCTTCTCCGTCGCGTAGGCCACCAGGGAGGCGATCGTGGCCCCGCCGCCCGGCAGGACGCCCAGCACGAAGCCCGAGACGGAGCCGCGCGCGATGGCCCCCGAGGACTGCTTCAGGTCCGCGCCGGTGGGCAGCGCCCGCCGGAACTGCGGGGTGCCGGAGGTGGCCGAGGGCGGGGTGGCCATATTGTAGAGGATCTCCCCGACCCCGAACAGGCCCATGGCGATGATGACGAAGTCGATGCCGTCGGCCAGGTTGTCCGAGCCGAAGGTGAACCGGCTGACGCCCGTGACGGGATCGCGGCCCACCGTGGCCAGGAGCAGGCCGATGGTGGCGGCGACCGCGGCCTTGCGGGCCGAGCCGTTGCCCAGCGAGGACACCAGCAGGATGCCCAGCAGGGCGAGCAGGGTGTACTCGGCGGGGCCGAAGTCCAGGGCGAAGGAGGCCACCAGGGGCGCCAGGAACGTCAGCCCCACGATCGCGATGGTGCCGCCGACGAACGACCCGACCGCGGCGATGCCGAGGGCGGCGCCGGCGCGGCCCTGCCGCGCCATCTGGTAGCCGTCCAGGGCGGTGACCACGCTGGAGGCCTCACCCGGCAGCCGCAGCAGCACCGAGGTGATGGTCCCGCCGTACTGGGCGCCGTAGAAGATGCCGGCGAGCAGGATGATGGCGCTGGCCGGCTCCATCGTGTAGGTGATCGGCAGCAGGATGGCGATCGTGGCCGCCGGGCCCAGACCCGGCAGGACGCCGATCAGCATGCCCAGGGTGACGCCGAGCAGGCAGAACAGCAGGTTGGCCGGCTGCAGCACCACGTCGAAGCCGCCGAGGGCGTCGTTGAGGATATCCATTCCGGGTGTCGCTTCCTAGAAGAGGTGCGGGAGAGGGACGGCGAGCAGGAGCACGAACAGCCCGTAGACCACCGCGGTGGCCACCAGGGACACCGTGACGGCGGAGCGCCAGCCCTCCCGGCCGAGGATCTTGATCCAGAAGAACAGGAGCAGGACCGTGGGGATCTCGAAGCCGACCATGGGCAGCAGCGCCGCATAGGCCAGGAGGCTGACCACGCTGAGGACCACGGTGAGGATGCCGCGGTCGAACGCCTCGACGTCGTCGTCCTGCTTGGCCTTGAGCAGGGCCGTGGCCGAGGCCGTGATCATGAGCAGGGAGATGACCAGGGGCCACAGCCCCGCGCCGGGGGCGCCGAGGGAGCCGATGCCCAGCCCCGCGGACACGACGGCACCGGACACCCCCAGCACCAGGGGGACGAGGGCGCCGAGGCGTGCGGTGGTCGCCCCGCCCCGGGGGGCCTCCTCCTCGAACTCGAGCTCGTGGTCCTGATCGGGCTCCCCGCGGGCGACGGCCGACGAGCTCACTGCTGGCCCCCGATGCCGTACTCCTGCGCGAGCTCGGTGTAGGTCTGGAGGTCCTCCTCGACGGTGCTGGTCACGTCGGCCGGCGCGCCGTCCCACTCGCCGATGAGGTTGGTCTTCAGGAAGTCCTGGAACTCCTGGGAGTCCTTGGCGGTCTCGACGGACTCCGTCAGCTTGGTGACGACCTCCTCGGGGGTGTCCTTCGGCACGGCGATCCAGCGGCGCTGGACGACGTCGACGTCGTAGCCGGCCTCCTCGACGGTCGGCACGTCGGGGAAGTACTCGCTGCGCTCGGCCGTGAAGACGGCCAGCGGCACCAGCTCGCCCGCGTCGATCTGCGGCTTCACCTCGGCGAGCTGGGTGGCGGTCGCGTCGGCGTGGCTGCCGAGCACGGCGGTCACGGCGGCGGACCCGCCGTCGAAGGGCACGTCGGTGGCCTTCTTGCCGGCCAGCGAGAAGAGGGCCGCCTGCCCGAACTGCCCGCCGGTTCCCGCCCCGGAGGTGGCGTACTTGATGTCGTCCTTCTCCAGGAGCTCCTCCAGGGTGGAGATGCCGGAGTCCTTGTTCACGACCAGGATGTACTCCTCCACCGAGACGGGGGCCACGACGGCCATGTCCTCCATCGTCGCGGCCTCGGGGTCCTCGACGAACAGCGGGGTGATGGCGAACAGGGACTCGGCGGCCAGGACGGTGCTGTAGCCGTCCGCCTCCGAGTTCAGGACCTCCTTGGTCCCCACCGCCGTGTTGGCACCGGGCTTGTTCTCCACCACGACGCTCTGGCCCAGGGGCTCCTCGAGGGAGGAGGCGAGGGCGCGGGAGATGAGGTCGGTGCTGCCGCCCGCACTCGAGGGCGCGGTGAGGTTGACGGACTTGGTGGGGTAGTCGGCGGAGCCGGAGGCCGTCTCGACACCACCGCACCCGGTCAGGACGAGCGACAGGATGCCGAGGCCGGCGACGGCGGTGACTGCGGGCTTCTGGGAGTTCATCGTGGAGCGTTCCTCTGCTGGAAGGGGCCGGATGGCGCGGGCGACCGAGGGGGCGGAGCCGGACCGGCGGTGCGGGACCGCGGGAACCGTGATCCCCGATTCGGTCTTGTCCGTGGAATCTGTCTATATATGTAGACAAGAGTTCGTGATGGGACTCATAGTTGTGTATGAGACACATCACTGTCAAGGGTCGCCAGGCCCGACCGAGGGAGATCCAGATGGAGCAGCAGGAAGCGACCGCAGGCCCGGCAGCGGGCAACGGGGTGCGCGGGGTGAAGTCCGCCGCCCGCACCGTGGAGGTCCTCGAGGTGCTGGCCGCCCGGGGCAACGAGCCCGTCACCGTCCGGGAGCTGTGCGAGGCCATGGGCGCTCCGCGCAGCAGCATGTACGCGCTGCTGCGCACGCTCAGCGAGCTGGGGTGGGTGCGCAGCGACTCCACGCACTCGCTCTACAGCATCGGCATCCGGGCCCTGCTGGCCGGCACCACCTACCTGGACACCGACCCGCTGCTGCAGGTGGTCCAGCCCCACGTGGAGCAGGTGAGCAGGCGCCTGGAGGAGACCGTGCACTACGGGCGCCTGGACCGCACCGACATGGTCTACCTGGCCACCCACCAGTCCGCCGCCTACGAGCGCACCCGGAACCGGGTCGGCCGGCGCCTGCCCGCGTACTCCACGTCCCTGGGGAAGGCCGTGCTGGCGCACTTCGACGAGGAGGAGCTGGAGGCCCACCTGCCGGCCGTGCTGACCGCGCTCACCCCGCGCACCATCACCTCCCGGTCGGCGCTCAAGGAGGACCTGGCCGCCACCCGGGAACGGGGCTACTCGGTCGACGACGAGGAGAACACGCCGGGCCTGCGCTGCTTCGGCGTGGCCCTGCCCATCCGCTCCGGCATCACGGACGCCCTCAGCTGCTCGGTGCCGATCGAGCGGCTGACCCCCGAGCACGAGCAGGAGATCATCGCCGCCCTGCGCTCGACCGCCGACGTCACCCTCCAGATCGTCCGGGGGCTGGGCGGCCTCCTCGCCTGAGCAGGACCCCGGAGTCCGCTCAATACCTTTTATGGATCGTTCAGTGCTTTTTTTGGCTTGGACTTGTATTACGCCGGATGTCTACGCTCGGCGCAGGATCCGGCGGCCCGGTGCCGCCCGCCCGTCTCTCCCTCCCACCAGAAAGTCCCGCCCGTGACCCCGCACATCATTCAGGAAGAACTCCTCGGCCAGGTCTGCGTCTCGGGGGTCACCATCACCCCGGTGGCCTTCAAGGACCCGCCCCTGCTCAACGCCGTGGGAGTGCACGAGCCCTTCGCCCTGCGCGCGATCGTGGAGGTGCACACCGACGCCGGGATCAGCGGCCTCGGGGAGACCTACGGCGACGCGGGCCACCTGCAGCGCCTGCGCGTGGCGGCCGAGGCCGTCACCGGGACGGACGTGTTCAACACCAACCTCCTCCGGCAGCGGGTCGCGGCCGCGCTGGCCCGGGACACCGTCCAGGGCGGGCACGGCATGAGCGGGATGGTGACCGGCTCGTCCACCGCCGACCGCGTGCTCTCCCCCTTCGACGTCGCCGCCCTCGACATCCAGGGCAAGCTGCTCGGCCGCCCGGTCAGCGACCTGCTCGGCGGGGCCGTGCGCGGGGCCGTGCCCTTCAGCGGCTACCTCTTCTACAAGTGGGCGGGCCACCCCGGGCACGACGAGGACACCTGGGGCGCCGCCCTGGACCCGGAGGGCGTCGTCCGGCAGGCCCGCAGGATGGTGGACGAGTACGGGTTCACCGCCCTGAAGCTCAAGGCCGGCGTCCTCCGCCCCGACCTGGAGGTCGCGGCGATCAAGGCGCTGCGCGAGGAGTTCCCCGGGCTACCGCTGCGGATCGACCCCAACGCCGCCTGGTCCGTGGAGACCTCCATCCGGGTGGGCCGGGAGCTCGACGGGATCCTGGAGTACCTCGAGGACCCCACACCGGGCATCGAGGGCATGGCCCAGGTGCGCCGGGCGGTGTCGATGCCGCTGGCGACCAACATGTGCGTGGTGAGCTTCGACGACGTGGCGCCGGCCGTGGCCGCCGGCGCCGTGGACGTGATCCTCTCCGACCACCACTTCTGGGGCGGGCTGCGCCGCTCCCAGGCCCTGGCCGGGATCACCGAGACCTTCGGCCTGGGGCTGTCCATGCACTCCAACTCCCACCTGGGGATCAGCCTGGCCGCCATGGTCCACCTCGCCGCCGCCACCCCGAACCTCGACTACGCCTGCGACACGCACTGGCCGTGGAAGGACGAGGACGAGGACGTCGTGCTGCCCGGCGCCCTCCGCTTCGCCGGCGGGGCCGTGCCGGTGCCGACCGCCCCGGGCCTGGGCGTGGAGCTGGACCGCGACGGGTTGGAGAAGCTCCACCGCCAGTACCTCGAGTGCGGCCTGCGCGGCCGGGACGACACGGGCTACATGCAGCGGATCAACCCGGAGTACGAGCTGATCACCCCTCGCTGGTGAGCGCGGCCCGGCAGCGGGCCCGCTCGGGCGGCGCCGCGCTGCCGGCTTGACGCCCGTCCCCGGCACGCGCGGCCGAGGCCGGCCACGGACGCCTCCCGCCGGCGCTGCGTCCCGGGCCCCGTCGGGGCGGGAGCGCCCGGGCGGCCACGACCTCCCCCTCCCCCGCCGACGGTGATCGCCCAGGCGCCGTGGGGGGCCGACGACGGCCCCGACGCGGCCCAGCGACAGGGCCCAGCCCGGTGGCCCGCACGGCCGCGGGGTGGTACTGGGCGATGTGGTCGTTGACCATGCTCTGCGTGCCCATGCCGCCGAGGCCGGCGACCGGGATCGCCGCCGTGAGCACGGCGGGCGAGGAGGACGGGGAGGCGATCAGCAGGGCGGTGGCGGCGGAGACGAAGCCGACGACGACCATGGCCTTCAGGGCCGTGCGCTGGACGATGACCGCGGCCACGACGGTCCCGGCCAGCGCGCCGATCGAGTACGTGAGCAGGAAGGAGACCGCCGAGCCCGTCGCGGAGCCGGACCGGTCCATGATCTGCGGCAACCACGTGGTGAGGCCGGACATGGAGAGCAGGCTCAGCAGGCACATCACCCGCATCCCGGCCGTGGGCGCCAGGTCGCCGGCCCGGAACAGCGCCCCCGCGGAGCCCCGGGACGCCGGCACGGCGGAGGCGCCCTCCGCCGGCGCGGCCGACCCGTGGCGGTGGGCGACCGCGGCGGCGTCCGCGGGCCGGCCCGCGGGCCGGTGGGTGGCCGGAGCACCGGGGCCGAAGAGGCGCCGGGGAGTTCCCTGCGGGAGGATGGGCCCATGCGCAGATTCCTCAAGGACGCCGGCGTGCACGCCGAGATCACCCCGGACGGGTTCACCGAGGGCGGGTGGGTGCTGTCCATCGGCGGGGCCGAGCAGTCCCACGTGGACCTGGCCCGGCCGGAGGAGATCTTCTACGAGTACCTGCGGCGCATCGGCAACGTCGTCGACCTCGTGGCGCCCGCCGGGGAGCCCGTGACCGCCGTGCACCTGGGCGCGGGCGCCCTGACGCTCGCCCGCTACGTCGCCGCGACGCGGCCCGGGTCCGCCCAGGTCGCCGTCGAGCTGGAGCGGGAGCTGCCCGCGTTCGTGCTCGAGGCCCTCCCCCTGCCGGCGGGGGCGGACGTGCGGATCGTCGTCGACGACGCCCGGGCGGCGCTGCCGCACGTCGCCGCCCCCGGGACCGTGGACCTCGTGGTGCTCGACGTCTTCACCGGCCGGGACGACCCCGGCCACCTCACGGAGCCGTCGTTCTACGCCGAGGCCGCCGGGCTGCTGGCCCCGCACGGGGTCATGGCGGTCAACGTCGGCGACGACCCGGGCCTGGCGTTCTTCGCGGCCCAGGCCCGGGCCGCCCGGGCCGTCTTCGCGGACGTGTGGTGCCTGGCCGACCAGCGCCTCCTGACGGGCCGCTACCCGGGCAACCTGATCCTCGTGGGCGGGCGGCGGCCCCTGCCCCGGCCGTGGGCGGAGCACTTCGCGGCGGCGGGCCCGCACCCGGCGGGCGTGCTGGACGGGCTGGGCCTGGAGGAACTGCTGGGCCGGCTGTAGCGTGGGTCGCACCGCCGAGCCCGTGCCCGATGCCGAGGAGCGTACCGTGGAGAAGACCGACCAGACCGAGCAGATCGGCGTCCTGGACTCCGCCCCGGCGATCGAGGGCGAGACGTTCTCCCGGGTGGCGCTCACCCCGGCGGCGGTCGAGCTGCTGGGCACGCTGCGGGAGGTCCACGGGCGGCTGATGTTCCACCAGTCCGGCGGGTGCTGCGACGGCTCCGCGCCCATGTGCTATCCGGCCGGCGAGTTCCTCACGGGCCCCGCGGACGTGCTGCTGGGGGTGTTCACGCTGCCGGGCGATCCCGCGACCGCCCGGCTGGAGTTCTGGATCTCCCGGGAGCAGTTCGAGTACTGGAAGCACACGCTGCTCACCGTGGACGTCGTGGCCGGACGCGGCTCGGGGTTCTCGGTGGAGGCCCCCGAGGGCAAGCGCTTCCTCATCCGCTCGACCTTGCTGGGCGGCTAGGGCACCGGTTCACGGGGCCGGGCGCAGCCGGCCCTGCTCGTCGAAGGACGGGCCCCGGTCGTGGACCGGGAAGGTGTGGAAGGCCGGGACCTCGTAGGGGTGGGCCCGGGCCATCGCCCGCAGGACGTGCTCGCGCTCGGCCGCGGAGTAGATCACCTCGATGCGCACCTCGTCGACCTCCTCGGGGCGGCCCACCTCGCCGAGCACGGGGTCCGCCCCCGGCAGGGGGGTGAAGCGGCCGGTGCCGCGGCTCACGAAGGCCACGTGGGAGTAGTGGCCGAAGCGCCCGGCGCCGGCGTCGCCGAGGGCCTGCAGCACCGCCTCCGCGTGGGTGGCGGGGACGTAGACGACCAGCGCGTGGGTGTCAGTGGTCATGGGGGGCGCACACCTCGGGTTCGACGTGGTCGGCGGGCTCGAGCTGGATCGTGGAGTGCTGGACGGAGACCGGGAAGTGCTCGGCCACGCACCGCTGGATCCGGCCGAGCGCCTCGGCGGAGCCGCCGGAGTAGAAGTACTCGTCCTCGAGCACCACGTGGGCGGTGAGCACCGGCAGGTCCGAGGAGATGCGGGAGGCGTGCAGGTCGTGGACCTCCACGACGTGCGGCAGCTCGAGGATGTGCCCGCGCACGTCGGCGAGGTCGAGCCCCGGCGGTGCGCTCTCCATGAGCACGGACAGGGACTCCACCAGCAGCCGGATGGTCCGCGGGACGATGAGCACGCCGATGAGCAGGGCGACGACGGCGTCCGCCTGCACCCAGCCGGTGAGGGTGATGACCACGGCCGCGACGATCACGGCGACCGAGCCGAGGGCGTCGTTGAGCACCTCGAGCACGGCCGCGCGCAGGTTGAGGTTGGAGCGCCGCCCGCCCACGAGCACCGCCATGGCCACGAGGTTGCCGGCCAGGCCCAGCACGCCGAAGACGATCATCTCGACGGAGGCCACCGGCTCCGGCTGCACGAACCGTCGCACGCCCTCGACGAGCACGAACAGGCCCACGGCCAGCAGCACCCCGGCCTGCAGGGCCGCGGCGACGATCTCGGCGCGCCGCCAGCCCCACGTGCGCCGCGCCGTGGGCGGGCGCAGGGACAGCTGTGCGGCGATCAGCGCCAGCAGCAGCCCGCCGGCGTCGGTGAGCACGTGGGCGGTGTCGAAGAGCAGGGCCAGCGACCCCGTCCACAGGGCACCGGCCAGCTGGACGACGAACAGTCCGGCGGTGATCCCGAAGGCGGTGACGATCCGCCACCGGTCGGTGCCGGGCCCGGCGTGGGCGTGCCCCGGGCCGTGGTCGTGGCCGCGGTCGGTGTCGTGCCCCGCGTGCCCGTGGGCCCGGGCGTGGTCGTGCGCCATGCCTCCATCCTAAGCCGGGGCCGCGGCCCCGGCCGGGCGGGTCAGCCCGTGACGAACTCGCTGAACTGCCCGGTGGCGGGGCCGAAGTGGGAGTCCACCCGCATCACGGCGCCGGGGGTGTCGTTGCCGTTGAGCGCCTTGAGCAGGTCGCCCACGGCCCACCGCGGGCCCTCGGCGATCACGCCCACGGTGCCGTCGGCGTTGTTGACCACGGAGCCGTGCAGGCCGAGCTTCTCGGCGTGGCGCCAGGTCCAGTAGCGGAAGCCCACCCCGTGCACGGTGCCGTGCACCACGGCGGTGAGCCGCAGCGGCTCGTTGAGGTCCAGTTCGTCGGCGGAGCGGTCGTCGGAGGCGCTCGGGTGGATCGGGGGCAGGCTCACAGCTCCACCACCGTCGACTCGCCGGCGTCGATCTGCTCGCCGGTGACCCGCGCCCGGGCCCAGCGCAGGGCGGTGGCGAGCGTGCCGGGGCTGCGCCACAGCTCGGCGGTCTCGGTGCGCACGCGCAGCACGACGAGCCCGGGCGTGGCCGGGCCGTCCGGGTAGAAGGGCCTGAGGGCGTCCGACCACAGGCCCTCGACCACCGCGGGGTCCTCGACCACCTCGGCGGCCCCGGAGACCGAGACCCACTCGTGGGGGCCCACGAAGGCGACGTTGACGGCGTCCTCGCGCCGGACGTCCTCCACCGCGGACGTGGAGCGGTCGGTGAAGAAGTGCAGGTCCTCCCCCGGCGCGACGTCCACGACGGTCATGGGCCGGCTCACGAGCTTGCCGGTCGCCTCCCGCGTGGTCAGCATGCCGACCCGGGTGCGGTTGACGAACTCGACGATGTGCTGGATGTCATCCTGGTGCGTGCTCATGTGGTCAGATTAGGGGACCGACCGTCGCTCGCGGCACGGTCGGAGCCCGAGAATTCGTCGTGGGCCGAACCCCCACGCACCGTCCGCCGGTCCGTCCTCCCCGGGACGCCGGCGCAGAAGAGGACCGGAGCACGCAGATGGACCACGCAGCACAGGCCCCGGAGGAGACCGCCCCCGGGACGATCAGCGCCCAGGACAGGATCGAGATCACCGAGATCCTCAGCTTCTCGTCGCACCTGCTCGACAACCGCCAGTGGGACATGTTCGGGGAGGTCTTCGTCCCGGAGGTCGAGCTCGTCACCCCGCGCGGCGAGTTCACCGGCACCGCGGGCGTGCGGCGCTACCTCGAGATGATCGACCTCTCCCGCTTCCCGGCCACGCACACGCTCAACACGATCATCGAGGCCGTCGACGAGGACACCGCCGTGGCCTGGTCGCGGATGCTGCTGCTGACCTGGGACCGCAAGGCCGTCGGCGGGGACTTCATCGACACGTTCCGCCGCACCGGCCCCGGCTGGCGGATCACCCGGCGCACGGTCGCGCCCCGCAACGACCAGGACTCCGTGGCGCTCGCCGAGGGCGGCTACGCCCCGGACCCGTACTCGTACGCGCTGTTCGACGACGCCGTGCTCGCCGCGACCGGACGAGCCCGCCGGTGAGCGCCGCGCCCGGGGCGGGCCCGTCGGCGGGCTGGGAGCGGGTCCCGGCGGACGACGCCCTGGCGATCGGCACCGCCCTCGTCCGGTGCGCCCGGCTCGTGGACGTCGCCGCCTGGGACGACCTGGACCTGGTGCTCACCGGGGACGCGGTCGTGGCCTCGACGCACGGGACCGCGCACGGCACCACGGAGTTCGTGGAGGTCGTCGAGCGCGCCCGGGCCCACGGCCTCGGCCCGCACCACATCACCGACACCGTGCTGCGCCGGCTGGGTGCCGACCGCGTGCGGGCGTGGAGCAAGTGGTTCACGGTCGCCGCGGACGGGACCGTGCGCGGCGGCGAGCAGCTGGACCTGCTCGTGCGCACCCCGGAGGGGTGGCGGATCACGGAGCGCCGCACGACCCGGACGCAGCCGGGGGCCGGCACCCGGCCGGGCGTGGAGGCCTTCCTGGGCTGAGCCCCTCCCCCGCCCGCCGCCGCGCCGCAGCACCGGCGGCGGGTTCGTGCCGGTCCCGCTACTGCTGGGCGGCGAGCGCCTCGCGGATCGGGGTGCCGCCGTCGGAGAAGTCGATCCTCCGCCCGATCGTGGCCGGGTCGTCCAGCACGGCGGCGACCACGAGCGCCACGTTGGCGCGGGAGGTGCGGCGCTCGCCGTCGCGCTCGCCGCCGGCGGGCACGTCGATCGCGCCGGTGGCCTCCTCGAGGGTGAGGGCTCCGGGGCCCACGATGGTCCAGACGAGGCCGGAGGCGCGCAGGTGGTCGTCGGCGTCGGCCTTGGCCTGGGCGTAGGCGTGGAAGGGGTCGTCCTCGGGGATGCCGTGGTCCTGCCCGGCGCCGAAGTAGGAGACCATGACGAAGCGCTTCACGCCGGCCCGCTCGGCGGCGTCCATGGCACGGATCGCGGCGTCCCGGTCGACGGCGTAGGTGCGCTCCGGGCTGCCGCCGCCGGCCCCGGCGCTCCAGACCACGGCGTCCTGGCCCTGCAGCAGCCCGGCGATCTCGTCGACGGAGAGCTTCTCGACGTCGGCCACGACGGGCTCCGCCCCGGTCTGCTGGACGTCGGCCACGTGGTCGGGGTTGCGGAAGATGCTGGTCACGGCGTGGCCGGCGCGCACGAGCTGCGGGGCGAGGATCAGGGCGACCTTGCCGTGGCCGCCGATGATGGTCACGTGGGACATGCGGGTGCTCCTTCGGGTGCGGGGATGTTCGCGTTCTCCCCCGACGCTAGACCCGTCGCGGGCGCCGCGACACGCCTCACGCGCAGGGCGAAACCGGGAATGCCCCGCCCTGCGCGCGGGGGGCGGCTACTCGGCGGCGTCCTCGATGCCCGTGACCGCCGTCAGCAGGAACACCGCGTCCTCCAGGGCCTCGACGGAGTGCCGCGCCAGCGGGAGCTCGTGCAGGTGCCCGGCCTCGAGGACCAGCTCCTTGCCGGACCGCACCCGGATCCTCCCGTGCAGCACCTGCAGGCTGCCGGCGTAGGGGGCGTTGTGCTCGGAGAGCTGGGAGCCCTCCCGCAGGGCGATCAGGGTCTGGCGCAGCACCTTCTGGTGCAGCAGGCGCTCCGAGCTGCGGCCGTGCTCGCCGTGGCGGGCCTCGTTCAGGTGCTGCATGGCGATCTCGTTCAGGTGCTGCATCGTTCTCCTCCTGGTTGCGTGCCTGGATGGGTGCCCGGGTAGGTGATCCGGTCCCCGTCGACGACGGCGAAGTCCCGCAGCGCCGCCGGGGTCTGCTGGCCGGGCCCCATGATGTGCCGGACGTCGTGCCCGCGCACCAGCAGGGCCTCGGCCACGAGCGAGCGGTGGCAGCGCCACCAGACGGCCTCGGCGCACATGATCGCGGCGACGCGGTGCGCCGCGAGCTCCTCCAGCCGGGCGAGCGCCGACCGGAACTCCTCGGTCTGCATGTGGTCGGCGTAGCCGCGGAAGGACGCGTTGCGCCAGGCGGTGTTGACCGAGGCGCCCGACGTGGGGCGCAGCCCGCCGAGCCCCTTGCAGTAGGTGTGCCCGATCCCGGCCTGCGCGAGGGTGGCGGGCAGCCGGTCGAGGTCGAACTGGGGGTTGGTCCGCGAGCGCGGCACGGTGCGGATGTCCACGAGCTCCTGCACGCCGAACTCCCGCAGCAGCGCCACGAGCTCCTCGGCGGAGCGCGTGGAGTGCCCGACGGTGTAGACGGTGCCCGGTGCCATGTCCTCAGCCTACTGACCGGCACCGCCGGGCGCGCCGTGGAGGGAACGGTGGAAGAATGCACACCATGAGCGTCGTCATCGCGGGATGCGGAGATCTGGGCACGGAGATCGGGCTGCGGCTGGCCGAGCAGGGCCACGAGGTGCTGGGGCTGCGCCGGCGGGCGGAGCTGGTGCCGCCGCCCCTGGCCGGGGTGCCGGTGGACCTCAGCACCGAGGTGCCGGAGCTGCCGGGCGACCTCGAGCACCTCGTGGTCGCCACGGCCGCGGACGGGCGCTCCCCCGAGGACTACCGGGCGGCCTACGTCGACGGTCTGCGGAACCTGCTCACCGGCGTCCTGGAGGGGGGCGCGCTCCCCCGGCGCGCCCTGCTGATCTCCTCCACCGCGGTCTGCGCGGCCGCCGAGGGCGAGTGGGTCACCGAGGACACCCCCGTCGCCCCCTCCACCCCCACGGCCGAGGTCCTGCTGGAGGCCGAGGAGATCTTCCACGAGCACTTCCCGCACGGCACGGTCCTGCGCCTGGCGGGGATCTACGGGCCCGGGCGCACCCGGTTGATCGACACGGTCCGCTCCGGGAACGCCGCGAGCGGCGCCGCCTGGACCAACCGCATCCACCGCGACGACGCCGCCGCGGCCGCCGTGCACCTGCTCACCATGGCGGACCAGCCCCTGACGCTGTACCTGGGGGTGGACGACGAGCCCGTGCGGGAGCGGGAGGTCCTGGAGTTCCTGGCGCAGGAGCTCGGCGTCCCGCTGCCCGAGGACGTCCCCGAGGCGGACACGCCGCGGCGCGGCTCGAAGCGGGTGTCCAACCGGCGGCTGCGGGAGTCCGGCTTCGTCTTCCGCTACCCCACCTTCCGCGAGGGCTACCGCGCGGTCCTGGCCGGGCAGGGCGTGCGCCACCCCTGAGCGGGCGGCGCCGCCCGGCTACGGCACCGGCTGGGCGGGCACGTCCTGGCGCACCCGCAGCGCGACGTCGCGCACCTCGTAGGCGGCGATCAGGTCCACCCAGGCCAGCCGGGGCGGTCGCGCCAGCTCCAGCGGCAGCCGCAGCAGGCGCTGCAGGAAGATGTCGCTCTCCTGGATCGCGATGAAGCCGCCGGGGCAGCGGTGGGCGCCGTCGCCGAAGGACATGGCCTCCGGCCGGATACCCCTGGGCCGGGAGCGCTCCGGGCACAGCTGCCGGGCGTCCTCCCCGAGCGCCTCGGGGTCCGTGTTCGCCTGCCGGACGTAGAGGTCGAGCAGGGCACCGGCGGGCACCGCGTGCCGCTCGTCGCCGTCCTCCAGCACCAGCTCCCGGGTGCTGCGGCGGTAGAGGTGGCCCACCACCGGCTCCAGGCGCAGGATCTCGTGCAGGATGGTGTGCCGGCCCGGCTCGTCGGCGTCCAGGTAGGCGCGGCGCAGCCGCTCGTCCTCCAGCAGGTGCCAGGCCGCGACCGCGATGAACTCCCGGGTGGTGGCCATGCCCGCGGCGGCGTAGGTGAGGCACTCCGTGAGGATCTCGCGCTCGGTGTAGCCCTGCTCGAGCAGGTGCGAGACCACGTCCTCCTGGGGCTGGGCCCTCCGGGCGGCGACGGCCGGGCGCACGTCCCGCACGTGGAACACGCCCATCGCCCACACAGGCCGCAGGGCGGCCAGGGCCGAGCGCACCCGGGCCGCGGGACCCGGCCGCTGCGGCGCGCGGGCGGACGGAACGGCGAAGAAGCGCTCGAGGCGGCGGGCCATCCCGTCCGTGTCCGAGTTCGTCAGGCCCACGACCTGCGCGGCGACCTCCACCGAGTAGCGCAGGGTGATCGCGGACAGCTCACCCCCGCCGTCCCGGCGGATCCGCTGGACCAGCTCGTCGGCGCGCTCCTCCATCAGGGCGCGGTAGCGGCGGCTCACGGTGGCCGGGGTGAAGAACTTCGCCGTGGCGGTGCGGTGGCGCCGGTGCTCGGGGCCGTCCATGAACAGCACCGGGGGGTGGCTGCCGGTGAGCCCCTCGCGGGCGGCCTCCGCGTTGAAGCCCGCCTGCACCGTGGCGTCCGCCTCCCGCAGCACCTGGCGGACCAGCGGCAGGGAGCGGACGTGCCAGACCCCGTCGAGCACCTCCACCCGCGGGGCGGCGGGCTCTCCGGGGCGGGCGGTCCTGCGCCGGTCGCCGTGCGGGACGGGGCAGCGGGCGTCGTCGCTCATGGACGCCATGCTAGCCGCCGGGCGTGAGCGGGAACACAGGGGCGCCCGCGGGGCCGGTGCGCTCCGGGGACGTCAGATCCGGTCCGCCAGATGGTTCTCCACCTGGGCGAGGCCCGGGAGGACCAGGGAGGACGCCGGCCCGGCCAGGACGACCAGCAGCACCCGCAGCTCGGCCTCCGAGAGGTAGCCCCCCACCACGCGGTGGGAGGAGTCCAGCACGACGAGCACGTCGTCCGCCCGGTAGGCGGGCACGGTGAGCACCACGGGCTCGTGCTTGCCGGAGAAGTCCTCCTGGAAGCGTCCGATCTTCTCCTGCCGCCCCTCGGGCCACGACCGGGAGGCCGCGTCGGCGACCGTCAGCGGCCGGTGCTGGGGGTGTGACCACTCGCCCGGGTTGCCGTCGGGGTCCACGTGCCAGACCGTGTAGAGGTCCCCGATGTCCTCGCGCGCGGAGAGCACCCGGTCCTCGACGCGGGCGTTCTCCTCGTGGAGCGCGTCCCAGTCGAGCCAGGCCCGGATGCTGTCGCCGAACAGGGTCTTGAAGTCCGAAACGTCCATGCCCTCACCTCACCAGAGTTCCGGTCCCGCCGCCAATCCCCCCGCCCACGGCTCGGGCGCACGGCCCCGGCTCACTTGAGCGCGTTCGTGGCGCGGCGCTTGTTGAGCACGTCGAAGCCGACCGCCAGGAGCAGCACCATGCCCTTGATGAACTGCTGGTAGTCGATGCCGACGCCCATCAGGGACATGCCGTTGTTGAGCACGCCCATGATCAGCCCGCCGGTAATGGCCCCGACGATCGTGCCCACTCCGCCGGTGACGGCGGCACCGCCGATGAACGCGGCGGCGATCGCGTCGAGCTCGAAGAGGTTGCCGGCCCCGGGGCCGGCCGAGTTCAGCCGCCCCGTGAAGATGAGCCCGGCCAGCGCCGCCAGCACGCCCATGTTGACGAAGAGCAGGAAGTCGACCCGCTTGGTGTCCACGCCGGAGAGCTGCGCGGCCTGCAGGTTCCCGCCGCGCGCGTAGACGTGGCGGCCGAAGACGCTGCGCTTCATGACCGTGCTGTACGCCACGACGAGCACGCCGAGCACGACGAGCACGATCGGCGTGCCGCTGCGCGAGCTCGCCAGGAGGTAGGTCAGGCCCAGCACGACGACGGCCGCGAAGACGAGCTTCGTGACGAACCACGCGCGCGGCTCGTCGTCGAGCCCCAGGCGCGCCCGCGTCCGGCGCCCGCGCACCTGGCTGCCCACGAGCAGCACCGTGGCCAGCACGCCCAGGCCCACGGTCGTCCAGTCGAGGATGCTGGTCTCGGGCGGGAACAGGCCCGGGAACAGGAACCCGCCGCCGAGCTGGCGGTACTCCTGCGGAAAGCCGGTGATGCGCTGGTTCTCGAGCACGATCTGCGTGAGCCCGCGGAAGACGAGCATGCCGGCCAGGGTCACGATGAAGGCGGGGATGCCCACGTAGGCCACCCAGAAGCCCTGCCAGGCCCCGACGAGCGCGCCCACGGCGAGGGACGCGACCAGGGCGACCCACCACGGCAGGCTCCAGTCCCGGATCATGATCCCGGACATGGCCCCCACGAAGGCCGCCACGGACCCCACCGACAGGTCGATGTGGCCCGCGACGATGATCATCACCATGCCGATGGCCAGGAGCAGGATGTAGCTGTTCTGCACCACGATGTTCGAGACGTTGTCCGGCTGGAGCAGGGCGCCGCCGGTCAGGACCTGGAACAGCGTCACGATCACCAGCAGGGCGAGGAAGATGCCGATCTGCCGCAGCCGCCCGGCCAGGAACCGGCCGGCGTCGGAGAGGGTGGAGCGCGGCGGGCGTCCGTCGGGGGCGACCAGCCGGTGCTCGTCGACGAGGGTGGAAGCCATGGGATCAGTCCTTTTCCTTGGTCATGTGCTGCATGAGCAGTTCTGGGGTGGCCTCGGCGATGGGCACCTCGGCGGTGATCCTGCCCTCGGCGAGGGTGTAGATGCGGTCGCAGATGCCGAGGAGCTCGGGCAGCTCGGAGGAGATCACCAGCACGGCCTTGCCCTGGGCGGCCAGGGTGTTGATGATCTGGTAGATCTCGTACTTCGCGCCGACGTCGATGCCGCGCGTGGGCTCGTCGAGGATCAGCACGTCGGGATCCGCGAACATCCACTTGGAGAGCACGACCTTCTGCTGGTTGCCGCCGGAGAGCTTGCCCGTGACGGCCGCCACCGAGGGCGCCTTGATGTTCATGCTCGCCCGGTACTCCTGGGCCACGAGCGTCTCCCTGCCGCCGTCCACCCAGCCGGCCCTCGCGAGCTTGCCCAGGGCGGCCCCGGAGATGTTGCGCTTGATGTCGTCGATGAGGTTCAGCCCGTAGCGCTTGCGGTCCTCGGTGGCGTAGGCGATGCCGTGGCGGATGGCGTCCCGGACGGTGCGCACGGTGACCTCCTGGCCGTTCTTGTACAGCCGGCCGCTGATCCCCGACCCGTAGCTGCGCCCGAAGACGCTCATGGCGAGCTCCGTGCGGCCCGCGCCCATGAGGCCGGCGATCCCGACGATCTCGCCGGCGCGCACGGACAGGCTCGCCCCGTCCACGACCCGCCGCGCGTGGTCCTGGGGGTGGTGCACCGTCCAGTCCTCGATCCGCAGGATCTCCTCACCGACCGCGGGGGTGCGCTGCGGGTAGCGGTGGGTGAGCTCGCGGCCCACCATGCCCTTGATGATCCGGTCCTCGGTGACCGACCCGTCGTGGAGGCTGAGCGTCTCGATGGTCTGCCCGTCCCGCAGGATCGTCACGGAGTCGGCGATGGCCCGGATCTCGTTGAGCTTGTGGCTGATGATGATGCAGGTGATCCCATCCGCGCGCATGCCGCGGACCAGGCCCAGCAGGTGCTCGGAGTCCTCGTCGTTGAGCGCGGCCGTGGGCTCGTCGAGGATCAGCAGCTTCACGTCCTTGGACAGGGCCTTCGCGATCTCCACGAGCTGCTGCTTGCCCACCCCGATCTCCCCGGCCGGGGTGACGGGGTTGAGGTCGAGGCCCACGCGGCGCAGCAGCTCGGCCGCCCGCACGTTGGTCTCGTTCCAGTCGACGAAGCCCGCCCGCGCCCGTTCGTTGCCGAGGAAGATGTTCTCGGCGACGGAGAGGTAGGGGGACAGGGCCAGCTCCTGGTGGATGATGACGACGCCGTTGCGCTCGCTGTCCTTGATGTCCCGGAAGGAGACGGTCCCGCCCTCCAGGACGATGTCCCCGTCGTAGGTCCCGTGCGGGTACACCCCGGACAGGACCTTCATGAGGGTGGACTTCCCGGCGCCGTTCTCGCCGCAGATCGCGTGGACCTCTCCGCGGGCGACGACGAGGTTGACGTCCTCCAGCGCCTTGACGCCGGGGAAGGTCTTGGTGATCCCGCGCATCTGCAGCAGGGGCTCGCCCATGCGGATCTCCTTGTCTGGTGGGACCTGGTGGGGTGGTGGGGCAGGCGCGCCGGCCGGGCGGAGGAGTCCGCCCGGCCGGCGGCGCTCACTTGAGGTCGGACTCCTCGTAGTAGCCGCTGTCCACGAGGACCTCCTGGTAGTTGTCCTTGGTGACGATCTGCGACTCGAGCAGGTAGGCGGGCACGACCTTCACACCGTTGTCGTAGGTCTTCTCGTCGTTGACCTCGGGCTCCTCCCCCTTCATCAGGGAGTCGACCATGGTGACCGCGCGCTCGCCGAGCTCGCGCACGTCCTTGAAGATCGTGGAGT
Organism: Kocuria rosea; assembly: GCF_023715525.1. Lineage (GTDB taxonomy): Bacteria > Actinomycetota > Actinomycetes > Actinomycetales > Micrococcaceae > Kocuria > Kocuria rosea_A. Next base: position 95,590 of record NZ_JAMBOG010000001.1, read on the forward strand.
ACTGCTCGTCGGCCACGATGGACTTCACCGAGCCCACCTCCGCGTCCTGCCCGGTGATCACCGGCAGCTCGTCCGCGGAGTACCCGCCCGAGCGCAGGGCGGAGATGATGCCGATCGACAGCCCGTCGTAGGGGGAGAGCACGCCGTCGAGCTTGGCGCCGCCGCCCACGGTGAGCAGGTCCTCCATGCGGTCCTGGGCGGTGTCGGGCAGCCACCGGAGGATGGCGGCCTGCTCGAACTCCGTCTGGCCGCTGGGGACCTCCAGCACGCCGCTGTCCAGGTAGGGCTGGAGGGTCTCCATCGCGCCGTTCCAGAAGAAGGTGGCGTTGTTGTCGTCGGGGCTGCCCGCGAACAGCTCCACGTTGAACGGTCCCTTCTCCCCGGTCTCCTCGCCGTTCTCGTCGAGCACGCCGAGCCCGGTGAGCAGGGACGTGGCCTGCTGCACACCGACCTGGTGGTTGTCGAACGTCGTGTAGTAGTCGACGGTCTCCGACTCGTTGATCAGCCGGTCGTAGGCGATCACCGGGATGTCCTGGGACTCCGCGGTGTCGAGGACGCTGGTGAGCGTCGTGCCGTCGATGGAGGCGACCACCAGGGCCTTGGCCCCGCCGTTGATCATGTTCTCGATCTGGGAGACCTGGGTGGGGATGTCGTCGTTGGCGTACTGCAGGTCCACCTCGTAGCCGAGCTCCTCCAGCTTCGCCTTGACGTTCTCGCCGTCGGCGATCCAGCGCTCGGACTGCTGGGTGGGCATCGCCACCCCGATCCGGGCGCCCTCGTTGGCGGCCGCGTCCTCGCCACCGCCCTCGCCCCCGCCGCCCCGGCTGCCGCCGCAGGCCGCGAGGCCGAGGGCGAGCGTGCTCGCGGTCACGCCGAGGAGGATACGGTTCTTCATCATGGTCGTGCCTTTCGTCGGTCCGGGAGAGCCCGGGAGTCCGTGGTGGCGAGGTCAGGGATGCGCACGAGCCGTCAGGGCGGCGTGGCGGGCCCCGGCGCCGCGGCCCGCGCCGGTGAGGCACCTCCGATCCGGCCGGGACGGGCTCATGCGATGACCTCGTTGTCGTGGTGACGGGAAGCGGGGACCACGGCGCTGCACCGCCCGATCCGCTATGTGAACGATCACATCTGTTATCTGCGTCACCATACCCCGGAGTAACCGGTACGGATCAACAAGGTTTTATAACGAATTTATAACGTCATCCACTTCCGCTCAGCCACCGGGAACGGCACCCGGGGGCGCCGTCGAACAGCGCAGCATGAGCCCGGGTGTGACGTCCCCGGCCGCCGGAACGGGCTGCCCGCGCAGCTCCGCGAGCAGGGCCGCGATGCACCGGCGCCCCAGCTCCGGGAAGTCCTGGCGGACCGTCGTGAGCGGCGGCAGGAAGTGGGCCGCCTCGGGGACGTCGTCGAAGCCCACGACGCTGACGTCCTCCGGGACGCGCAGGCCGGCCTCGTGCAGGGCGTGGACCAGCCCGAGCGCGATGTGGTCGTTGGCGCAGAAGAGGGCGCTGAAGTCGCGGTGCGCCACCAGCTCGAGGCCCACCCGGTAGCCGGACTCGGCGGTCCAGTCGGCGGCGCGCACCACGGGGGCGGGGAGCCCCGCCGCCGCCATCTCCTCGGCGAAGCCCTGCCGGCGGGCGGACGTCTCCACCCACCCCTCGGCGCCGGCCACGTGGACGACGCGCCGGTGCCCCAGCTCCAGCAGGTGCCGGGTGGCGAGCCGGGCACCGGCGAGCTGGTCGACCGACATCCGGTGGTCCCGGCCGCCGGTCGAGTGCACCGTGACGAAGGGGATCCGGATCGGCAGCCGCTCGATCACCTCGAGCGAGCGGACCTGGGGCGCCAGCACCACCAGGCCGTCGACGGCGTGGTCGGCCAGCCGGTCCACGGCGGCCTCGATGGTGGCGGGACCGGCGGGGTCGATGTGCACGATGTCGACGGCGTAGCCGGCGGCGTCGGCAGCGGCCTCGACGGCCTGCAGAGTGGCGGACGGCCCGTACTCGGCGCCGTTGGACAGCAGCGCGCCGATGATGCGGGACTCGCTGGTCACGAGGGCCCGGGCGGCGCGGTTGGGCCGGAAGCGCAGCTGCTCCATCGCGTCCAGCACCCTCCGGCGGGTGGACTCGCGCAGGTTCGGGTGCCCGTTGACCACCCGGGAGACGGTCTGGTGCGAGACCCCGGCCGCGCGGGCCACGTCCCGCATGTTGGGAGCACGTCCGGGCCGCTCGGGACCCGCCCCGCCGCTGACCCCGTCGTCGACGGTCATGACGGGAACGCTACTGCACGGGGCGGGCGACGACCCGCCCGGGTGGCCGTGCCCGACGGCGCCCGGGCGGGCGGCCCGTCAGCGGTCGGTCGGGGCGGAGCTCCCGGCCCGGTGCTTCGCCGGGAGGTCCCCGGCGCGGAAGGCGGAGGAGGAGCGCTCCCCGGTCTCGACGGGGAAGACCACGCGGCCCTCGTCCCACTTGTGCTCGACGTAGGCGCGCAGCCGGTCCGCGAAGGGCCCGTCGCGCCACTCCAGGTACGGCATGTCCTGGCTCGCGTCGAGCAGGTAGTAGCTGCTGAAGGCCCGGACGACCTGCCGTGCGGGCTCGCCGTCCTGCGCACCGCCCGGCGCGGCACCGTCGAGGACGAGGAACAGCGGCGCCCCCGGCAGGCCGTCGTAGACCCGGACCTCCAGGTGCTCGGCCACGGCCGGGTCGGTCCCGCCGAGCACCTTCAGCTGGTGGCTCAGCGTGTCGAAGCCGCGCCGCAGGTCCATGGGCGAGAGGCCGTAGCGGTGGCGGATGTCCCGGAGCCGGGCCGCGAGCGCCGGGGACTTCGGGTCCAGCAGCAGCAGCCGGACCCGCACCCCGGTGCGCAGCGCCTTGTGGATGGCGTCGAGGTCCCCGGCCAGCGTCAGCGGGAAGGTCTCCATCCACCACAGCTCCTGCCCCGGGGCCACGCCCCGGAGCACGTCGACGACGTCGAGCTCCTCGTGCACCCCGGCGAGGCCGTGCTGGGCGCCGGCGGCCGCGGGGCGCCCGGAGGGCTCCTGGTGCGCGCCCTCGGCGGGGCGTCCGGGGCGGCGGGCGCGCCGGGCCGACCGGCCGGACTCGAGGAGCAGGACCACGGCTCCGACGGTGAGCAGGGCGAAGCCGGCGTCCACGGCGACTCCCGACCACGCCTCGCCGAGCACCACGGCGACGAGCACGAGCGCCGCGCCCAGGGCGATCAGGGAGGCGGGCAGCGCGGGAGGCCGCCGGCCCGGCGCGCCGGGTCCGGCGGTGGACGGGGTCTCCCCCACGGGCCTCTCGGCGGTGACGCTTCGTGGATCCAGCACGGCAACTCCCTCTCTGCCCCGGCGACGTGTCTCAGCGTCGCACGGGCGCTGACAAGCACGGAAGCCGCGCGAGGGCTGGCAGTTTTGTTACAGGCGGCCGGCTTCCCGCTCACCGTGCCGTGGCCGCGGCGCACGGAGGACGACGAAGGCCGCGCGGCAGATGACGCGGGGCGCGCGGCAGATGACGGAAGAACGCAAGAGGGACGTCACGGGAATTCATCCGGGGACGCCTTCCGTCGCAGACGTTGGCGGGAGCACCTGCCCTCCCTAGCCTGAGCTGGTCCGGCCCCGCCGGGCGCCGCAGGCCCGTCAACGGAAGGTTCCCCGTGCGCTCTCTCGTCGTTCTCGCCGTGATCGGCTTCTTCGCCCAGCTCGTCGACGGCTCCCTGGGCATGGCCTACGGGGTGACCTCCACCTCCCTGCTGCTGCTGGCCGGCATCGCCCCGGCCTCGGCCTCGGCGGTGGTCCACCTCGCCGAGGTCGGCACCACCATCGCCTCCGGGGCCGCGCACTGGAGGTTCGGCAACGTCGACTGGCGCGTGGTGGCCATCATGGCCGCCCCCGGCGGGATCGCGGCGTTCTTCGGCGCGCACTTCCTGGTGGGCCTGGACGGCGACGCCGCCAAGCCCGTCGTCTCGACCATCCTGCTGGGCCTCGGGATCTACGTGCTGATCCGCTTCCTGCGCATGCCCACCACCCGCCCGAGCTTCCAGGGCCGGCTGCCCAAGCGCCTGCTCGTGCCCCTGGCCGCGGCCGCCGGAGCACTGGACGCCGTCGGCGGCGGCGGATGGGGCCCCGTGGGCACCCCCACCCTGCTGGCCTCGGGCAAGATCGCCCCGCGCAAGGTCATCGGCTCCATCGACACCTCCGAGTTCGTGGTCGCCCTCGGCGCCTCCGCCGGGTTCCTCACCGGCCTGGGTGCGGCGGGCATCGACTTCGCCTGGGTCCTCGCCCTGCTGCTCGGCGGGGTCGTCGCCGCCCCCATCGCCGCCTACCTGGTGCGCCACCTGGCCCCCCGGGTGCTGGCGGTGGCCGCCGGCGGGCTGATCATCTGGACCAACACCCGCACCCTGGTGAACACCGACACCGCCCAGGCCCTGCTGGGCCCGGCCGCCGGGACCGTCCTGCTCGGAGCCCTCTTCGCCGCCTGGGCCGCGCTGGTCGTCCGGACCGTGCGCGGCGAGCTGCGCACCCGGGCCGCGGAGCGGGCCGGGGAAGCCGCCGCGGATCGCGCCACCAGCCCGGTCGAGGCCTGAGCCGCGCCGCACGGACGAGGGGTCGTCGCCCGCCGGTCAGCTCCTTGAGGTCCCCGGAGGACACGGGCGGGCGACGACCCCTCGCCGGCAGCGAGCAGGAGCTCAGCCGGCGATCGTCTTCAGCGTCTCCCGGTTGAACGCCTCGAGGTCGCCCGGGTTGCGGGAGGTGACGAGCCTGCCGTCGACCACCACCTCCTCGTCGGCCCACTCGGCCCCGGCGTTGACGAGGTCCGAGGACAGGGAGTGGTAGGACGTGAGGCGCCTGCCCCGGGCCAGCCCCGCCTCGATGAGGATCCAGGGGGCGTGGCAGATGGCGGCGATCGGCTTGCCGGCGGCGTCGAACTCCTTGACCAGGCGCACCGCGTCCTCGTCGACCCGCATGCTGTCGGCGTTGAGCGTCCCGCCCGGCAGGATGAGGGCGTCGAAGTCCTCGGCCGTCGCCTCGGCCACGGTGGTGTCGACCTCGTAGGTCCCGGCGTGCTCCCAGTCGCCCTGCATCGCGGTGATGGTCCCCGGCTCGGGGGACAGCAGCACGGGGGTGCCGCCGGCCTCCTGCACGGCCTTCCAGGGCTCGGTGAGCTCGGGCTCCTCGACGCCGTCGGTGGCGATGAACGCGATCCTCTTGCCCGTGATGTCGGTGGTCATGCGGTTCTCCTTCTCGGTTTCTCGGTCCGTGGTCCAGGCGCCGGCCCCTCAGGGCTCGAACACGGCCCGGACGCAGTCGTCGGTCTTGTGCTTGAACATCTCGTAGCCCCTCGGGCCTTCCGCCAGGGGCATCACGTGGGTGGCCAGGTGCTCGGTGGTCAGTTCCCCGGCGGCCATGCGCTCCAGCAGCATGGGGATGTAGCGCTGCCCGTGCTGCTGCGCGCCGCGCACCGTGAGGCCGTTGTTGATCAGGGCGCCGAGCGGGATCTTGTCCGCGAGTCCCGCGAAGACGCCCAGGACGAAGACGCTCCCGCCCTTGCGGCACGCCAGGATCGCCTCCCGCAGCGCGGTGGGCCGCTCCGTCTGCAGGCGCACCTGCTGCTTGGCCTGGTCGTAGAGGTAGTCGGGGCGGGTGCTGTGCGCCTCCATGCCGACGGCCTCGATGCACACGTCCGGCCCGCGCCCGCCGGTCAGCTCCTTGAGCTCGCCGAGCACGGAGGTCTCGGTGTAGTCCAGGGTCTCCGCCCCGATGTGGGTGCGGACCTGCTCCAGGCGGTAGGCGTAGCGGTCGACGACGACCACCCGCTCCGCCCCGAGCAGCAGCGCCGCCCGGGCCGCCATCTGCCCCACGGCGCCCGCGCCCCAGACGGCGACGACGTCCCCGGCCTGCACCCCGCCCAGGTCCGCGCCCATCCATCCGGTGGGCACGGCGTCGGAGGCGAACAGCGCGCGCTCGTAGCCGAGCCCGTCGGGGATCCGGAACGCCCCGACGTCGGCGTAGGGCACCCGGATGTACTCGGCGTGGCTGCCGGCCCACCCGCCCATGGCGTGGGAGTAGCCCAGGCAGCCGCCGGGCGCGTAGCCCCACAGGGACTCGGGCAGCGCGTCGTTGGGGTTGCCGTTGTCGCACAGCGAGTACAGCTCCTGCCGGCAGTACCAGCACTGGCCGCAGGAGACGAAGGAGCACACGACGACGCGGTCGCCCACCCGGTGCCTGCGCACGGAGGACCCGATCTCGACGACCTCCCCCACGAACTCGTGGCCCAGGACGTCGCCGCTGCGCATCGTGGGGATGTAGCCGCCGATCAGGTGCAGGTCGGAGCCGCAGGTGACCGTCTGCACCACCTTGACGACGACGTCGTGGCTGTTGAGGATCTGCGGGTCGTCCACGTCCTCCACGGCCAGGTCGTTGATGCCTTGCCAGGTCAGGGCCTTCACAGGTTTCCTCCTCCTCGCGCGTGCTTCTCCGCCCGGTCCACCAGCCACCCCGCCGGGGAGGCGGAGCGCTTGCCGTGCGGGCGCGGCTCGTTGCGCAGGATCTCCCCGACCTCCAGCAGCTCCTTGGCGTCGCGCACGGCCCGGCGGATCTGCTCGGGGCGCGGGCGCTTGCGGACCGCTCCCGTCTGCAGCGCCCGGACGGCCAGCTCGGTCCCGCGCCCGCCCGGGGCGGGCGCGGTGCGGATCTCGACGCTGCCGCCGAGCTCCGCCAGCGGCTGCGGACACCGCCCGCCCGGGGCCACCTCCTCCGGCGGCCGGTTCACCGTGACCACCTGCCAGCGCTCCTCGTCGTCGCCCGTGGTGCGCCCGGTGCGCGCCACCGCCAGGGCCTTCCGGGCGAGCACCGCGGCGGCCACGGACCCTGCCCCGATCAGCGCGGCTCTGCTCACCATGTCGTCCTCCTCGGCAGGGATGGGCTCGTACCGAAATGGTAACCATGCTGGCAATCGGGGTCGAGGCCCGGCCGGGAACGCCCAGGGGGTGCCCGCCGCGCCGTGGCCGCCCGGGCCCCGGAACATGCCCGTAACCCTCCGCCGATAGCGTGGGAACCCCGCGCGGCACGCCTCGCGCCGACGCCCTGACGACGACCCCTCTGACGACGACCGCCCACCGCACCGGAAGGCCACCCGTGAGCACATCCCGCCCCGTTCCCCTCTCACCCGCCGCACGGCGCAGCGCCACGACGATCGGTGCGACCGTCGTGGCGCTGCACGTCGTGGGATGGGGCGCGCTGCTCGGCCTGGTCCTCGGCGCGGAGACCGCCGCGGGCGGCACCGGGCTGTTCGTGGGCCTCGCCCTGAGCGCCTACGCCCTGGGCGTCCGGCACGCCTTCGACGCCGACCACATCGCCGCGATCGACAACGCCACCCGGGCGCTCATGGCCCGCGGCCGGGCGTCCGCGGCCACCGGCTTCTGGTTCGCCCTCGGCCACTCCTCCGTGGTGCTGCTCTCGGTGCTGCTCCTGGCCCTGGGCCTGGAGGCCTTCGCGGGCGGGCTCGCCGACGAGGGCTCCGGGCTGCGCCGGGCCGCCGGGATCTGGGGCGGCACCGTGTCCGGGCTGTTCCTCCTGGCGGCCGGGGCCCTGAACCTCGCCGTGCTGCTGCGGCTGCGCCGCGCCCGCGGGGCCGCCCGTGCCGGCGTCCTGAGCGCTGCGGAGCTCGACGCGCACCTCGACCGGCGCGGGGTCCTGCACCGCGTGCTGCACCCCCTGACCCGCGTCGTGGACCGGCCGGCGAAGATGTACCCGGTGGGCTTCCTCTTCGGTCTCGGCCTGGACACCGCCGCCTCGATCGGGCTGTTCGTCATGGCCGGCGGGCTCGCCCCCGAGCTGCCCTGGTACGCCGTGCTGGTGCTCCCGGTGCTCTTCACCGCGGGCATGACGGTGTTCGACAGCGCCGACGGCATCCTCATGAACCGCGTCTACGGCTGGAGCTCGGCCGACGCCCGCCGCCGGCTCAACTACAACCTCACGGTCACCACCGTCTCGGTCGTGCTCGCCTTCGTCATCGGCGGCACCGGCCTGCTCTCGGTGCTGGCCGAGCTGCTGCGGCCGGCCGGCGGGGCGCTGGCCGCCGTCGCCGCCGTGGACCTGAACTTCCTCGGCCTGGCCGTGATCGTCCTCTTCGGCGCCGCCTGGCTCGGCGCGCGGGTGCTGGACCGGCTGCGCCGGGACGCCCGGCCGGCGCTCGTGCGAAGCTGGGGCCCATGACCCGTCTGCTCCTGCTCGCCGACACGCACGTCCCCAAGCGCGCCCGGGACCTGCCGGAGCAGGTCTGGCGCGCGGTCGACGACGCCGACGTGGTGCTCCACGCGGGCGACTGGGTCGACGTCGCGACCCTGGACCGGCTCCAGGAGCGGGCGGCACGGCTCGTCGGCGTGTGGGGCAACAACGACGGGCCCGCGCTGCGGGCCCGTCTGCCCGAGATCGCCCGGGAGACCATCGGGGGCGTGCGCCTGGGCATGGTCCACGAGACGGGCGGCACGCCCGGGCGGGAGGCCCGGATGGACCGCGCCTTCCCGGACCTCGACGTCCTGGTCTTCGGCCACAGCCACATCCCGTGGGACACCACGACCGCGAACGGGCTGCGCCTGCTCAACCCCGGCTCCCCCACGGACCGGCGGCGCCAGCCCTTCTGCACCTACGTCACGGCCGTCGCAGAGGGCGGGCGGCTCACCGACGTCGAGCTCGTGCGCCTGCCGCCGCGGGCCTGAGGCCCCGGCCTGCTCGGACCGGTCCGCCTCAGAGCAGGTCCCGCAGCCGGTAGTACCGCCGGCCCACCACGGTCCCGTTGACCCGGACCACGGCCCACACCGCCACGAACAGCAGCGTCGCCACCACGACGGGCGCCGGGACGAAGATCGCCCACACCATGAGCGCCATGCCGGGCACCGCCAGCAGGATCGGCCACGCGTACTGGACCATCTCCACCGCCATGTAGTCCTGCATCTCCCGCAGCGCCGGGTCCTGCGGGACCGCCCCCCGGCGCACCGACGTGCGCAGGCCCTTGGCCGCCCGGGCGCGGGCGTCCATCAGGTCGTTGCGCGGGGCGTCGTCCGCCCGGGTCAGCGAGAGCACCAGGCCGCTGACGACCAGGGCGGCCCCGCCGGCCGCCGTCCCCCACTGGGCCGGGCTCAGCGGCCCGTCCTCCCCCAGCAGCCACACCGCCGCGATCCCGGCGACGAGCCCGAGGACCAGGCTCAGGACGGCGGCCACGACGACGCGCCGGGCCCAGATCGCATCGAGCTCCCCGAGCCGGGGGATCTGCACGTGCGGGTGCTCGGCCCCGCCGAGCCGGATCTCCTCGTCCATGGCCGCGCCGTCCTCTCGTCGCCCGCCCGCCGCCCGCTGCCCGCGTCGCGGCCGGTCACCGCCCATTGTCCTGCCCCGGGCCCCGCATCTCCACGCCCGCGCCGGGGAGGGGAAGGGCGTTCAGGACCCGGAGGCCTCGGGTAGGCGGGTGATGCGGACGCGTTCGACCCGGTGGCGGTCGGTGGCGAGCACTTCCAGGCGGTAGCCCTCGACCTCCACCGTGTCGCCGGTGCGCGCGACCCGCCCCAGCCGCTCCATCAGGAACCCGCCCACGGTCTCGTAGGGGCCCTCCGGGATCACCAGCCCGGTCTCGGCCGGGACCTCCTGGATGATGAGCCCGCCGTCCACGAGCACCGCCTCGCCGGAGCGCAGCACGGTGTCCTCGTGCTCGCGGGCTCCGGTGTCGAACTCGTCGTAAATCTCCCCCACCAGCTCCTCCACCAGATCCTCCAGGGTCACGATCCCGGCGGTCCCGCCGTACTCGTCCACCACCAGCCCGATGTGGTGGCCGCCCTTGCGCATGAACTGCAGGGTGCGCAGCACGGAGTTGGTCTCGGGCAGGTAGGGGATCGGGCGCAGGATCTCGGCCAGGGTGCGCGGGGGGGCCTCGATGATCCCGTCCCCGTCGGCGTCGGCGGCCACCAGGTCGCGGATGTGCACGAAGCCCAGCACGTCGTCGATGTCCTGGCCGGTGACGGGGTAGCGGGAGTGCGGCAGCGACAGCGCCTGCCGGTAGGCCTGGTTGATCGACAGGGACCCGTCGAGGAACTCCACATCGGGGCGCGGGCGCATCACCTCGGCCAGCCGGCGGTCCCCGGCGGCGAAGACGTCGGTGAGGATCGAGCGGGAGACGGGCCCGATCCCGCGGGTGTCCACCACCATCTCCCGGATCTCCTCGGCGGTGACCTCCTCGGTGACCGCGTGCGGGTCCGCCCCCAGCAGGCGCACCACCGTGTTGGTGGAGGCCGACAGCAGCCAGATCACCGGGCGCATGAGCGCGGCGAAGACGCTCAGCGGCGGGGCCAGGACCTTCGTGAACCCCACGGCCCGTTGCATGGCCAGGCGCTTGGGCACCAGCTCCCCGAACACCAGGGAGAGGTAGGCGATGACCAGGGTCATCGCGATCAGCGCCGCGGTCTGCGCCGCCGGCGCCGGCAGCCCGGCGCGGGCCAGCAGCGGGGCGAGGTCGGGGGCGATCGTGGAGGCGCCGTAGGCGGAGGAGAAGAACCCGGCCACGGTCACCCCGATCTGCACCGCGGAGAGGAACAGGTTCGGGTCCCGCACCAGTGCCGCGGTCCGGGTACCCTTCCGGCCGGAGCGCTCGATCCGCTTGATCTGGCTCTCCCGCAGGCTCACGATCGCCATCTCCGTGCCGGCGAACACACCCCCGACCACCACGAAAGCCAGCACGAGCAGGGAGTTGACGAGGGTGTCGGAGTCCATGGGCCCACGCTACCGAGCGGCCGGCGTCCCCAGAACATCACCCCCGCTTCACCCGGCGTTGACCCCGGCGTCGCCCGGCCCGCCTTTCCTGGAGGAGCCCCCTCCCCGACCCGAAGGACCCGCCATGACCGCCCGCCCCACCCCCCGCACGCTGCGCGGCGCCGCCGCCGGCGCCCTTTCCGCCGCCGCCCTGCTCGGCGCGGCGCTGCCCGCCACCGCGGCCCCGGCGGCCGCCGTGCACGACGCCGGGCAGCCCCTCGTGATCGGCCACCGCGGCGCCGCCGGCACCGCCCCCGAGAACACCGTGGCCGCGTTCAAGGACGCCCGCGCCGCCGGCGTCGACTACCTCGAGATCGACGTCCAGCTCAGCGCCGACGGCGTGCCGTTCCTCTTCCACGACGACACCCCCGCCCGGACCACGAACGTCCAGGACGTCTTCCCGGGCCGGGAGAACGACCCCGTCACCTCCTTCACCTGGGCCGAGCTGCAGCAGCTCGACGCCGGCTCCTACTTCGCCGGCCGGTACGCCGGGGAGCGGATCCCGCACCTGGACGACGCCGCGAGGATCGCCACCGTCAGCACCGGCGTCTACATCGAGATCAAGTCCCCGAAGAACTCCCCCGGCATCGAGCAGGTCGTCGCCGACGCCCTGGCCGGGGACAAGGCGTGGGCGAAGCTGCTGGAGGCGGGGAAGGTCACCGTCATCGGCTTCGACGAGACCTCCAACCGGACCTTCGCCGGGATCGCCCCGGAGGTCCCGCTGCAGCAGCTCGTCGGCACCGTGCCGGACGCCGCCACCCTCCAGCGGTGGACCGGGGTCGTGGACTCGGTGGGCACCAACTACCGCACCCTCGACGCCGACGACGTCGCACGCGTCGACGCCGCCGGCCTGGACCTGGGCGTGTACACCGTGAACTCCCCCGAGGCCGTCCAGCACGTGCTCGACCTCGGGGTCGACATGGTCACCGGCGACTTCCCGATCCAGACCGACCGGTACCTCGACGGGCGGGACCCCTTCCCCGCGGACCGGGGCGTGGAGATCGCCGGCTCGGTCAACGACGTGCCCGGCGACGACGTCCAGCACGGGACCGGGGAGCACGTGGTGCTCACCAACACCGGCACGACCACCGTGGACGTCAGCGGCTGGCTGCTGCGCGACGCCGCCAACAACGTCCTCACCGTCGGCGAGGGCTACGCGCTGGCCCCCGGCGCGCAGCTGCGCGTGCACACCGGCCCCGGCGAGAACACCGAGGACGCCTACTACAACGGCCGGACCGGGGCCGTGCTCAACAACGGCGGGGACTCCGTGGCCCTGTGGACCGGGGAGGGCAAGCTGCAGGACGTCTTCGCCGACTGAGGCCCGGCGGGCGCGAGGTGCCCCGCCGGGGCTGAGCGCCCACCCGTGGAACCGGATCCGGGCGGCCCCGGGGGAAGGGATCTCGGACGGGGCGCGCCGAGTATCCTGGGGCGATCGACGGGCCCGGGGCGGAGCGCCCGCCCCGGGCCCGGCCGCGCCGCGACGGGAGACCGGGATGGACGTGCTGTACACCGCGCTGGGCGTGGGCCTGGTGCTGTTCGGGCTCAACGACGTGTTCCACAACCTCCTGTACCCCAGCGGCCGCGGCACGCTCAGCCACTGGGTGCTGCAGCTCGTCTGGAGGCTCTCCCGGCGCACGCACCACCGCCTCGGCTCGTTCGCCGGTCCGGTGGGGATCGTGATCGTGATCGTGCTGTGGGTCCTCGTCCAGGCCCTGGGCTGGGCCCTCGTGTTCTACCCCCACGTGCCCGAGAACTACCTCTACTCCGAGGGCCTGGACGCCGCCCGCTACAACAACTTCGCCGAGGCCTTCTACGTCTCCCTCGTCACCCTGGGCACGCTGGGCTTCGGGGACGTCGTCCCGGCGGGCCCCTGGCTGCGCTTCGTGGCCCCGGTGGAGGCGCTCGTCGGCTTCGCCCTGGTGACCGCGGCGCTGTCCTGGTTCAGCCAGATCTACCCGGCGCTGGCGGAGCGGCGAGCGCTGGCCGCCCGGCTGAGGGCGCTGCGGGAGGTCGGCTACGCCCACCACGTCGCCGGACTCGGGCCCGCCAGCGCCACCCGGGTGCTGGACCAGCTCGCGGAGGACCTCACCCGGGCGCACGTGACGCTCGTGCAGAACGCGGAGACCTACTACTTCCGCGAGGTCCGGGAGGACGCCTCGCTCGCCGTGTCCCTGCCCTACGCCCTGGAGATCGCGGCGCGGGCGCAGGACTCCGCGAGCCCGGAGATCCGGCTCGCCGGGGCGGTGCTCTCCCTCGCCGCGCACGACTTCGCCCGGCTGCTGCAGGAGGAGTTCCACAGCTCGGGCGAGACCCCGGAGGAGGCCTTCACCACCTACGCCGTCGACCACGGCTACGGGGACCCGCCCCCTCGGCGCTCCGGCCGGCTCGGCCGCTGACCCGCCCCGGGCCCGGGCTTTCCCCGGGCGGGACCGGGCACTAGCGTGGGGCGCACACGGCAGAAGGCGGAGACCAGACCCCATGGACCCGGTCATCGAGATCGACGAGGACGACCTGTACGGGCTGATCGCGGCCCTGACGCACAACGACTGGCAGCCGTCCGGCGGAAGATTCCGGGTCAACGTGGCCTACCGGGGGCACGCCCTGGCCGACCACGACCTGCACACCAGCCTGTACCGCCTCCGGGGCGCCTCGAGCGAGCGGATCGAGCCCCACATCCTGCGCAACTTCCGCAAGTTCGCCGCCCGGGACACGTCCCCCGGGAACTCGGACTGGAACTGGCTCAGCGTCGCCCAGCACCACGGCCTGCCGACCCGGCTGCTGGACTGGTCGAACTCCCCCTACGTCGCCCTGCACTTCGCCACCGCCGACCCGCGCTGCTACGACGAGCCGGGCGCCGTGTGGTGCGTGGACTACGCGGCGGTGCACGAGCTGCTGCCCCCGGGGCTGCACCGGGTGATCGACGCGCACGAGGCCGGGCTGTTCACCACCGACATGCTCACCCGGGTGGCGTACACGCTGGAGGACTTCGACCGGCACCGGGACACCGACGGGCGCCCCGTGCCGCTGTTCTTCGAGCCGCCGTCCCTGGACGACCGCATCGTGAACCAGGCGGCGGTGTTCTCCGCGATGTCCGGGGCGAGCGCCTCCCTCCACGACTGGCTGGGCGAGCACCCCGAGCTCTGCCGGAAGGTGATCATCCCCCCGGGGCTGAAGTGGCGGATCCGCGACCACCTCGACCAGGCGAACATGACCGAGCGGGTTCTCTTCCCCGGCCTCGACGGGCTGTGCCGGTGGCTCACCCGCTACTACGGGCCCCGCCCGGAGATGGAGGCCTCCTCCGCGCCGGCCCCGCCGGCGATGGGCAACGACACGGACCAGCAGCTCGGCTGAGCCCCGGCCGGCTCAGCAGCAGGAGACGGTGAACAGCGTCGCGTCCCCGGACAGCTTCACCGGCGTCGGAGCCCCGCAGTGGAGCAGGGACTCCCCGCCGCAGAGCTCCCAGGTGCCGTCCGGGTCGCCGACCACGGCGCGTCCGGCGACGTCCAGGAGCACGGCGGTCCCCCGCAGCTCGTCCCGCACCGGCCGGCCGGGGGTGAGCTCGTGGGCGATCAGGACGAGCCGGTCGTCCCACAGGGGGTAGACGCGGCGCCCGTCCTCCGCGGCCGGGGGCTCGACGACCTCGGGGTCCGCCTGCTCGGGCGCCAGCACCGCCAGCAGCTCGGCCACGTCGACGTGCTTGCCGGTCAGCCCGGCCCGCAGGACGTTGTCCGACGAGCACATCACCTCGACCGCCGTCCCGGAGAGGTAGGCGTGGACCTGCCCGGCGGGGGTGTGCAGGGACTGGCCCGGGGTGAGGCGGACGTGGTTCATGCACACGGCCACGAGCAGCCCGCGGTCCCCGGGGTGGCGCTCGCCGACGTACCGGACCAGCTCTGCGACGGGGTCCGCCGGGTCCGCGGCGCGGGCCGCGGCGAGGGTCGCGTCCACGGCGGCGCGGGCGGCGGCGTCGTCGAGGCCCAGGACCGCGTGCAGGACGGGGGCCTCCCCCGCGAGGGCGTCCCGCAGCCAGCCGAGGCCCAGCCGCGCGGCGGTCGCGCGCAGCCGGTCCTCCGGCTGGACGCCGGTGAGCAGCTCCACGTCGGTGAGCGCCACGACGGTCTCGGGCTTGGCGGAGCGGTCCTTGTAGTTGCGCTCGGGGGCGTCGAGCGGGACCCCGGCGCGCTCCTCGCGCTCGAAGCCCTCCTGCGCCTGCTCCGGCGACGGGTGGACCTGGATGGACAGCGGCGCGTCGATCGCCAGGATCTTCAGCAGGAACGGCAGGCGCCCGCCGTGCCCGGCGCCCGGCAGGAAGCGGCCGGGGGCCTCCTCGACCAGCCGGTCCAGCGCCTGCTCCTGCCCGTCCACCAGCACGGCGGAGGGCGCGCCGGGGTGCGCCCCGGCCCACAGCTCGGCCTCCGGTTCCGGGCTGGGGGCCGGCCGGCCCTGGATGCGCGCCAGGACCTCGCGCGAGCCCCACGCGTAGTGGCGGATCGGGTTGCGCATCCGCAGTATCTCTCCCATGGCTGTCATCCAACCACAGCTCACGGGGCGGGCCCGGGACCTCCGTGGCCTAAGATCACCCTTTGTGACTATCGATCTCTCAGCTTCGTTCAAGGCCTACGACGTCCGCGGCATCGTGGGCGAGACCATCACGGCGGAGACGGTGCGGGCCACCGGCGCCGCCTTCGTGGACGTCCTGGACCTGGCGGGCCGGACGGTCCTGGTGGGCGGTGACATGCGCCCGTCCTCCCCGGAGTTCGCGGACGCCTTCGCCGAGGGCGCGACCCGCCGGGGCGCCGACGTCCTGAAGATCGGGCTGATCTCCACCGACGAGCTGTACTTCGCCTGCGGCACCCTGCAGGCCGCCGGTGTGACGTTCACCGCGAGCCACAACCCGGCCGAGTACAACGGGATGAAGATGGCGAAGGCCGGCGCCGTGCCCGTCTCCTCCGAGACCGGGCTGTACGCGATCCGCGACCTCGCCCAGCGCTACCTCGACGAGGGCACGGTCCCGGCCGCCGCGTCCCCCGGCAGTGTGACGGAGCGTGACGTGCTGGCCGGCTACTCCGCGTACCTGCGCTCCCTCGTGGACCTCTCCGGGACCCGCCCGCTCAAGGTCGTGGTCGACGCCGGCAACGGCATGGCCGGGCTGACCACCCCCGCGGTCCTGGGCGGCGCCGTGCTGGAGTCCCTGCCCCTGGAGATCGTGCCCCTGTACTTCGAGCTGGACGGCACGTTCCCCAACCACCCCGCCAACCCGCTGGAGCCGGCGAACCTCGTGGACCTGCAGCGCGCCGTGCGCGAGCACGGGGCCGACCTGGGCCTGGCCTTCGACGGCGACGCCGACCGGTGCTTCGTGGTGGACGAGCAGGGCGGAGCCGTCTCCCCGTCGGCCGTCACGGCGCTGGTCGCCGAGCGGGAGATCGAGCGGGCCCGCGCGGAGGGCACCGAGTCGCCGGTGATCATCCACAACCTCATCACCTCGCGGGCCGTGCCCGAACTGGTCACCGCCCGCGGCGGGCGCCCCGTGCGGACCCGGGTGGGGCACTCCTTCATCAAGGCCGTCATGGCCCAGGAGTCCGCGGTGTTCGGCGGGGAGCACTCCGCGCACTACTACTTCAAGGACTTCTTCAACGCGGACACCGGGATGCTCGCGGCGATGCACGTGCTGGCCGCCCTGGGCGAGCAGGACCGGGCGCTGAGCGAGCTGATGCGCCAGTACGACCCCTACGCGGCCTCCGGGGAGATCAACTCCACGGTCCAGGACAAGGACGCCGCCGTGCGGCGCGTCGCCGAGGCGCTCGCGGGGCCGGACGTGACCGTGGACGCCATGGACGGCACCACGTTCAGCTGCGAGGCCGAGGGCTGGTGGTTCAACCTCCGGCCCTCGAACACGGAGCCGTTCCTGCGCCTCAACGTCGAGGCGAAGGACCGCGAGACCATGGCGCGGATCCGGGACCGGGTGCTGGAGCTGGTGCGCGCCTGAGCCCCGGGCAGCTCGGCGACGAGCTGCCCGGGCATCCCGCGCAGCGGCCAGGAGGCGGCGGAACGGCCGGTGTGCAGCACCAGCACCTGCCGCGGCTCCTGGCGCACTCGACCATCGCGGAGCCCGCCTCGAGCTCGCGCAGGAGCGCGCCCGCGGAGGCGTCCAGACCGGCGGGGGTGGTGGACCCGCCCCCGTGCGCCCGCGGCCGCTGGCCCGGACCTCCCCGTGGTCCCACGCACGCCACGAGGGGCCCCCGGTGCAGGAGGCCCCTCGTGGTGTGCTGCCGGATCCGCCGGCGCGGACGGGTCAGGCCCGGTGCAGGCGCTCCTCCAGCCCGGCGCGCTGCTCGAGGATGGGATCGGGCACGTGGCCGAGCCGGTGGAACCACTCGTCGATGCTGGGCAGCTCGGCCCGCCACTCCTCCGGGTCGACCTTCAGCGCCGCCTGGATCTCCTCGTCGGTGATCTCCAGGCCCGTGAGGTCGAGGTCCTCCTTGGTGGGGACGATGCCGATCGGGGTCTCCTGACCTCCGGCCTTGCCGTCGAGGCGGTCGACGATCCACTTGACCACGCGGGAGTTCTCCCCGAAGCCCGGCCAGGCGAAGCCGCCGGTCGGGGTGCGGCGGAACCAGTTGACGTAGAAGACCTTCGGCATGTCCTCCTCGCCGATGCGCTCCCCGATCTCGATCCAGTGCTCGAGGTAGTCGTTGGCGTTGTAGCCGATGAAGGGGAGCATGGCCATGGGGTCGCGGCGGACGACGCCGACGGCACCCTTGGCGGCCGCCGTGGTCTCGGAGGACAGGGTGGCGCCCTGGAAGACGCCGTGCTCCCAGCCGAAGGACTGGGACACGAGCGGGACGGTCGTCTTGCGGCGGCCGCCGAAGACGATGGCCGACAGCGGCACGCCCTCGGGGTCGTCGTACTCCGGGGCGAGGATGTCCACCTGCTTGATCGGGGTGCAGAAGCGCGAGTTGGGGTGCGCGGCGGGGCGGCCGGACTCCGGGGTCCAGTCGCGGCCCTTCCAGTCCGTCAGGTGCGCGGGGGTCTCCTCGGTCATGCCCTCCCACCACACGCCGCCGTCGTCGGTGAGCGCCACGTTGGTGAAGATCGTGTTGCCCTTGGCGATGGCGCGCATGGCGTTGGGGTTGGTGGGCCACCCCGTGCCGGGGGCCACGCCGAACAGCCCCGCCTCGGGGTTGACCACGCGGGCCTGGCCGTCCTTGCCGAAGCGGATCCACGCGATGTCGTCGCCGACCATCTCGGCCTTCCAGCCCTCGAGCGTGGGCTCGAGCATGGCGAAGTTGGTCTTGCCGCAGGCCGAGGGGAAGGCCCCGGCGATGAACCGGCTGCTGCCCTCGGGGTTGGTGACCTTGAGGATGAGCATGTGCTCGGCCAGCCAGCCCTCGTCGTGGGCGATGGCCGAGGCGATCCGCAGGGAGTAGCACTTCTTGCCCAGCAGGGCGTTGCCGCCGTAGCCGGAGCCGAAGGACCAGATGGCCCGGTCCTCGGGGAAATGGACGATGTACTTGGCGGGGTTGCACGGCCAGGGCACGTCCTCCTCCCCCGGCTGCAGCGGGGCGCCGAGCGAGTGCAGGCACTCGACGAAGAACCCGTTCTGGCGCGTCATCTTCTCCAGCACGGGGGTGCCGATGGTGGCCATGATCCGCATGGAGCACACCACGTAGGCCGAGTCGGTGATCTCCACGCCGTAGCTGGGCCGGGCCGCCTCGAGGTGGCCCATGACGAAGGGGATGACGTACATGGTGCGCCCGCGCATGGCGCCGCGGAACCTCTTGGTCAGCGCGTCCCGCATCACCTGCGGGTCCTCCCAGTTGTTCGTGGGGCCCGCGCCCTTCTCCGTCTTGGTGCAGATGAAGGTGCGCTCCTCGACGCGGGCGACGTCGTCCGGGTCGGAGAACGCGGCGAACGAGTTGGGGAACTTGTCCTCGTCGAGCCGGACGAAGGTGCCGGCGTCCACGAGCTCGCCGGTGAGCTGCGCCCACTCCTCCTCCGAGCCGTCCACCCAATGGATGCGGTCCGGCTGGGTCAGCTCCGCCGTCTCCCGCACCCACTCGAGGAGGTGCGCGTGGGTGGTGGGCGCGGTCTCCAGCGCGCTCTTCACAGCCTCGTTCAGCCCGGTGGTCTCCGTCGTTGCAGTGGGGTTGTCAGCCATTGACATGTCTCCTCGTTGAGGCCGTCCGCCGACCGCCCGGGCCCACGTGGTGGTGCTCGTCGTCGAACACCCGGCCCGGGGAGCCCCGGGCCCACAGGAGCGACGGGGAACTGGGCGGCCGGTCTCTACTGTGATGTGCGCTCATCCTATCCCCCCGCCCCTGGCCGCCCCAGCAGCGTTACGGCCGCGCCGTCCCACGGCGGGACGAGGGCGCGGATTTTGCAGAACCGGGACCCGCATGTAAGGTTGAACCCGGCTTGAACGGCGGAGACGCCCGGAAGCCGATGCGCCTGTAGCTCAACGGATAGAGCATCTGACTACGGATCAGAAGGTTGGGGGTTCGAATCCCTTCGGGCGCACCACACGAGGAAGCCCCTTCCGGCCGGAACGCCGGAAGGGGCTTTTTCGCATCCGGGCCCCGACGGGATCCGCCCCCTGCGAGCACGCCGGGCAGCCGGCACGCCCCGCCGCTTCTCCGCGGCGCACCCCTGACCCCCGCCCGTGGTGGGCACCGCCGGCGGCGGAGGGCACCAGCCCGGCACATCGTGCGCCGCTGCCGACGACGCCGGGCCGCCGCCGGCCCGGGCGGACCGGTGAATGCGGCGGTCGACGAATCAATTTGCAAAAAAATGTATTTGGAAAGACAAATAGCCGATTTTTCATTGGAATCGCCGGGTCGGAGAACCGCACCCCTACAGGGACGCCGGCTCCGCGCCGCAAGGCGCCGTCGGCCGCCGTCCGTCTCGGCGCCGGAGCGGGTCCCGCCGGAGCGCCCTCGGGAGCCGGGCCCGGGGACGCCGCGCGGACGACGGCCACGAACCCCCAGAGCCCCCTCACCGCCCCGAGAGCACCCTCACCTGCGGCGTCACGCAGCAAGGAGTGCAGCACGGCGAGGCCCGGAGGGCTCCCGCGCCACCCGCTCTCGCCGCAGCAGGACGCCCTGGGGGGCGCCGGCCCCGGGCGCTCAGGGCACGAGCAACCTTCCAATACTCGGGCAGCGGAGCCCCGTTTCAACCCTCTTATGTCTTTTCATAGTCATCGGCGGGATTTGCAAAAAAATTCTTAACTTCTGCGAAATTTGCTTGTGACCACGACGGTGCCGTCCTTAGCCTGGGATCACCTGCTTCACCAATGGGAACCAGGTCACACACACAGGGGGAACACCATGGAAAAGCTGCACAAGACTCTGGCCGGTGCCGCGCTGGCGGGCCTGATCGTGACGGGCGGCGCCTCCGCCCCGGCGTTCGCGGGGGACGACAAGGGCGACGACAAGGGCGGCTACAGCCACAACGACAAGGGCCGCGACCACGACCGCAAGGACGAGCGCAACAACGGCGAGGTCGACGTCAAGGTCAAGTACAAGGACCGTCACGGCAAGTGGCAGGAGAAGGAGTACGAGGACGTCAGCCTCAAGAAGGCCGCCTCCATCGCCAAGGAGAAGGCCGGCGGCAAGTGGGACAAGTACTACCGCGACGCCAAGTACACCGACAAGACCGGCAAGACGGTGCACACGGTGGACAAGTACAAGGTGGACGTCTACTTCAAGCAGGACGAGGACAAGCGCCACGACCACGGCCACAAGGACGAGCGCAACAACGACCAGGTCGACGTCGTCATCAAGTACAAGAACCACCACGGCAAGTGGGAGAAGAAGGAGTACGAAGACGTCAGCCTCAAGAAGGCCGCCTCCATCGCCAAGGACAAGGGCGACGGCAAGTGGGACAAGTACTACCGCGACGCCAAGTACACCGACAAGACCGGCAAGACGGTGCACACGGTGGACGAGTACAAGGTGGACGTCTACTTCAAGCAGGACAACGACGACGACAAGAAGGGCCACGGCCACAAGGGCTGAGTCCATGCCCTGACCCGCTGAGGGCGCCCGTCCACCGGACGGGCGCCCTCGGTCGTTTCCCGGGTCAGTACCGAGCCCCGACCGGGGCGACGGCCTCCAGCAGCGCGAGGTCCTCGGCCGTGAGCTGCAGCTGCGCGGCCGCGGCGTCCTCCCGCAGGTGCCCGGGGTCGGTGGTGCCGGGGATGGGCAGGACGTGCTCGCCCTTCGCCGTCGTCCAGGCGATGGCGACCGCCGCGAGGGAGGCCCCGTGCCGGTCGGCGACCGCACGGATCGGGCCGAGCACCCGCTCCTCGTTGGCGGCCATGGCCTCGGGGGCGAACCGGGGGTTGCGGGCCCGGAAGTCGGAGGACGAGAAGGTGCGCCCGGCCAGCGCGCCCGTGAGGTAGCCGCGCCCCACCGGCGAGAAGGGCACGAACACCGCACCGTGCTCGGCGCACCAGCCGATGACGTCGCCAGAGGGGTCGCCGTCGGCCGTGGGTCCCGAGCCGTCGGGGTTGCGCGTCCACAGCGAGTACTCGGACTGGACCGCGGCGACGGGGTGGAGCGCGTGGGCGCGCTCCACCTGCTCGGTGCTCACCTCGGACAGGCCCAGGTGCCGGACCTTCCCCGCGGACACCAGCTCGGCCATGGCGCCCCACGTGTCCTCCAGGGGGACGTCCGGGTCCACGCGGTGGAGGTAGTAGAGGTCGACGACGTCGGTGCGCAGCCGCCGCAGGCTGTCGTCGACCGACCGGCGCACGTCCTCCGGGCGGCCGCACCGCTCCGTCCGCGGCGGCTCCAGCGACTGCGCGCGCAGCCCGGTCTTGGAGCACAGGAACACCTCGTCGCGGCGCTCGCCGAGGGCGGCGCCGACGAGCTCCTCGTTCGCCCCGCCCCCGTAGAGCACCGCCGTGTCCACGAAGTTCATCCCGAGGTCCACGGCGAGGCGGAGCACCTCGTGCTTCTGCCGCTCCGTCAGCCCGTACCGGTCGTAGACCCAGCTCAGGCCCATGGCCCCGAAGCCCACCGCCCCCACGCGGTCGCCGGAGGGGGTGAACGTCACCTGTCGCATGCTCGCTCCTGTTCGTCCCTGCTGGCGCGCGGCGTGGACGCTCGCGCCGCTCAGCGCCGGCCCGAGGACGGGCGCGGCACCGAGAAGTCCACCAGGCGCGCGTCCGCCCCGTCCAGCGCGGCCCAGGGACCGGGGACCTCGAAGGCGGCGAGGGCCGCGGTGGGGCAGCCGTCGGCCAGCGCCATGACGGCGTCGTAGTCGGAGTCGGGGGTGGCGAGCCGCAGCGCGGCGTCGCGCAGGCCCGGGAGGTGCCCGATGACCAGCAGCGACTCCACGGTCTCCGGCACGTGGTTGACCACGGCCAGGATCCGCGCGTCCCCGGCGGCATAGAGGGAGTCCTCGAGCTTGGCCGTGGGGGCGAGCTCGCCCAGCACGCTGCACAGCCACGTGCACGTCTGCCGGGCCCGCAGAGCGCTCGAGCACAGGATCATGTCGGGGACGTGGCCCCGCTCCAGCAGACGGCGCCCCGCCTCGGCGGCCTCGGCGGCCCCGCGCGGGTCCAGCGGACGGTCGTGGTCGGCCACGCCCTGCGGGTGGTCCGCCCGCGCGTGGCGCATGAGGACGAGCTTCTTGACGTCGTGGCGGCTCATCGGTTCATGATGCCACGCCGCACCCCGGGCACGGGCCGGCCCCGACCCCGCGGTGGGCGGGTCCGGGGCCGGGTGGAGTACGGGTCAGATCGAGTACTCGGGGGCCGCCCAGACGACGACCTCCGGGTGCTCGTAGAAGCGGTAGCCCTGGCCGCGGACGGTGCGCACGGTGTTGGCGAGGCGGCCGAGCTTGGAGCGCAGCCGGCGGATGTGCACGTCGATGGTGCGCTCGTTGGGCACCTCCTCCGCGTCCCGCCACAGGCTGTGCAGCAGCTCGTGGCGGCCCACGGTCCGGGTGCCGTTCTCCACCAGGTAGTTCAGCAGCTCGAACTCCTTGAAGGTGAGGTTGAGGATGCTGCCGTCCAGGAAGACCTCCCGCCGGGAGAGATCGATGAGCACACCGGTGGACTGGTTGGTCTTCGTCTCCGTGGTCGGCGCGGGAGCGGCCGGGACAGCGGGACGGACGGTCCCCGAGGTGGGATCGCCCAGGGCGTTGCGGACGACCTCGAGGTCGGTCCCGGCGGTGTTGGCCGGCGCGAGCGCGACGGCGGCGTAGGAGTCGGCCTCGGGCACGAGCTGCTGGGCGTACGCCCTGATGCTCTGGACCATCTTGACCAGCGAGGTGCCGTTGGCCGCCGCGGTCTCCTCGTTGAGGCCCACGTAGATGACGAACCCGCGCGCCTCGTTCTCCTGGACCTGGGGGCGCGGCGCGGTCTCGCGCGGCAGGCGCGTGGGCAGCGGGGCCTCCCCCGGTGCCGTCGGCAGGGCGCCGACCGCGGTGCGGAGGCTGCGGTAGTCCGCCGGCGCCGCCGGCGAACGGTCGCGGCCCGGCTGGGGGCGGCGAGCACCCCGAAGGTCTCCCGCACGATTGCGTTGGGAGATGTGAACGTATCCCGGCGTACCTGACATCTGGCAGTCCCTCGTCTCTGCGTCGATCGGTGGGCGGACTCCTCGCCCGCCCGGGGCGCCCGCACCGCGGGACGCCCCTGCCACCACCAGCCCACGGATCCGCCGCTCCGTGGCCCCCGGAGTTCTCCCGGAAGCTGAGAAATCCCTGAATGTGGCAACGGCAACATCCTCCCCCACCATTCGCAAGGGTGCAAGAAACAATTAGGCCACTATCTCAGGATGTGAGATGAGCGCACCTGCGACAGGACCGAACAGACAAAATGAACCTCCTTCACTTCATCGTGCCGGGGGTCGAAGAAGGTTGCGGCCGCGGAATATCAGGGTTCTTACCGCCCACAAGCGTGCTGAGCAGCCCTAAGCACATCACGGGCAGCACGTCAATCGCCCCACTTCGGTGGACATCCCGTCTCACTATCCGGACAACTGTCCACGCGCACGAGGGCCCGCCGACGATGTCGGCGGGCCCTCGCCGGCAGGGCGTTCCTCGAGCTGCGGTCCGGCGTCAGTCCACCACGCCGTAGAGGCGGTCCCCGGCGTCACCGAGACCCGGCACGATGTAGGCGTTCTCATCGAGGCGTTCGTCCTTCGCAGCCAGGACGATGTTGACCTCCGAGTCCCCGAGCTCCTCCTCGAGGGCGGCGAGCCCCTCGGGGGCCGCGAGCAGGCAGACGCAGGTGATCTGCTCCGCTCCGCGGCGGTAGAGGAACTTGATGGCCTCGCGCAGGGTGCCGCCCGTGGCGAGCATCGGGTCGAGCACGAAGACCTGGCGGCCGGTCAGGTCGTCCGGCAGCCGCTCGGCGTAGGTGATGATGTCCAGGGTGTCCTCGTTGCGGGCCATCCCGAGGAACCCGACCTCCGCGGTGGGGATCAGCCGGGTCATGCCGTCGAGCATGCCCAGGCCCGCCCGCAGGATCGGGACGACCAGGGGCCGCGGCTTCGACAGCCCCACACCGGTGGTCCGGGTGACCGGCGTGTCGATCTCCACGGGCTCCACGCGGACGCCCCGCGTGGCCTCGTACGCGAGCAGCGTCACGAGCTCCTCGACGAGCAGTCGGAACACCGGGGACGTGGTGTCCTTGTCCCGGAGCACGGTCAGTTTGTGTGCCACCAAAGGGTGGTCGAGAACGGTCACTCGCATGGACCAAAATTACCACCGGGGCCGGAACCGCCCGCCGGGTCGTCCCGGCCCCGTCCCGACCGACCGTCCCGGCAGCCAGTCCACGAGAGGACCCGCATGGCCCTGCCCGTCCGCACCCGTCCCCAGGCGCAGGCCGAGGAGTGGATGCGGCTCGCCCTCGACGAGGCCCGGGCCGCGCTCACCACCGGCGACGTGCCGATCGGCGCCGTCGTCGTCGGCCCGGACGGCACCGTGGTCGGCCGGGGCCGCAACCGCCGAGAGGCCGACGGCGACCCCACCGCCCACGCCGAGATCCTCGCCCTGCGCAACGCCGCCCGCGCGCTGGGCAGCTGGCGCCTGGACGGCTGCACCCTCGTGGTGACCCTCGAGCCCTGCGCGATGTGCGCCGGAGGGATCGTCCTGGCGCGCGTGCCGCGGGTGGTGCTGGGTGCGTGGGACGACAAGGCCGGCGCGGCCGGGTCCGTGCTCGACGTCCTGCGGGAGCGCCGGCTCAACCACTGGGTCGAGGTCACGGGGGGCGTCCTGGCCGACGAGTGCTCGCGCCTGCTCCTCGACTTCTTCGCGGGGCACCGGCGCGGCGCCCCCGGGAACGCACCGGACCGCGACGCCGGCCCGCCCGCCGCCGCTCCCGGCGGACCGCGGGCTTTTGGCGGTTGAGCGGGCCAGCCGGTAGAGTTCTGCGAGCTGGTGACGTGTCCGAGCGGCCGAAGGTGCATCACTCGAAATGATGTTTGGTGTAAAAGCCAACGAGGGTTCAAATCCCTCCGTCACCGCCAGTCCGGAAGGCCCCGGCTCCACGTGGAGCCGGGGCCTTCCGCGCGCCCGGGCACTCCTCCCCTCCCCGCCGCAGTGGAGGACCGCACCGCCCGCCACCTCCGGCCAGGCCCGCTAACGTGGTGCCGACCACAGCGCCCGCCGCCCGGCGGACCCTGCGGGAAGGCGGAGCATGACGGAGACGGCGCGGCCGGCGGAGGCACCGGGACACCTGGGCGCGGACGGGGAGGACTTCCCGGACGCCTACTTCATGCGGCTGGACGGGACCCGGTTCCGCTCGACGCTGCACTCGCAGGGCGCGTGGAACGACGCGGAGCAGCACATGGCGGCCGCCTCCGGGCTGCTGGCCCACGCCGTGGACGTGGACCACCCCCGCGAGGACATGCTGCCGGCGCGCTTCTCCTACGACATCCTGGGCTTCATCCCGGGCGGCGAGGTCGAGGTGCGCACCCGGGTGCTCCGCCCGGGCCGCACCATCGAGCTGCTCGAGGCGACCATGAGCCACGGGGGCCGCTCCTGCATCCGGCTCACCGTCTGGCGGCTGCTCCGCGGCGAGACCTCGGAGGCCGCGGGGACCCTGCGCCCGGCCATGCCCCCGGTCTCCGACGCCGTTCCCACGCACATGGGCGACCGCTGGGGCGGCGGCTACATCGGCTCGATCGAGGCCCGCACCGTGCGCGAGCACCGGCCCGGCAGCGCCGCCATGTGGCTGCGGGCACCGCACGCCGTCGTCGACGGCGAGGAGGCCTCCGTCACCGCGCGGTTCCTCGCGGCGGTGGACGCCGCCAACGGGATCGCGGTGCGGGTGGGCCCCGACGAGCTGGCCTTCCCCAACGTGGACCTCAGCGTCCACCTGGTGCGGGATCCGGTCTCCCCGTGGGTGGGCCTGGACACCCACGTGACCTTCGGCCCCACGGGGGTGGGGCTCACCGAGTCGGCCCTGCACGACGAGGCCGGCTACCTCGGCCAGGCGGCCCAGGCCCTCACAGTGCGGCCCCTGCCCGCCGCCCGCTGAGCCCTGCGCGGGACGCCCCCGGCGCGACCGTACAATGGGCGGCGGGATTTCCGACGTCGAGACCAGGGGCGAGCGCGCCCCGAGGAGGCCATCCAGTGAGCAGCATCCAGATCACCGTGATCGACCGCGAGGGCAACCGCACCGAGGGGGTCGAGTGGAAGGACCACGAGAGCCTGATGGAGGCCCTCACCCGCCACAAGTACCCCATCCTCGCGACCTGCGGCGGCAACGCCTCCTGCTCCACGTGCCACTCGTACCTCGACGCGGCCTCCTTCGCGAAGACCAACGAGATCAACGACGAGGAGGAGGACCTCCTCGACATGCTCGACGACACCCGCCACGACACCTCCCGGCTGAGCTGCCAGGTCGAGTGGTCCGAGGACCTCGACGGCGCCGAGGTCACGATCGCCCCCGAGTGGTGAGCCGCCGTCCCTGCGGGGACGGCCACCAGCACTGATCAGCAGCACCGGACGGACCGGCGAACCCGCCGCGCAGGAAGTGGACCCATGACCGATATCCGTGACGACCTCACCACCCGCGCCGCCTATGTCTCCGACGCGTCCATCTACCGGCGGCTGCCGGCGGCGGTCGCGGAGCCCTCGACCGTGGAGGAGGTGAGGGAGCTGCTGGTGTTGGCGAAGGAGCGGGGGTGGCCGGTGACTACCCGGGGTGGGGGGACCTCGGTGGCGGGCAACGCGATCGGGGAGGGGTTGATCATCGACACCTCCCGGCACTTCAACCGGATCCTGGCGATCGACCCGGAGGCGAGGACGGCGACCATCGAGCCGGGGGTGATCTGCGACCAGCTGCGGGCGGCGGCGGCCGAGTTCGGTCTGACCTACGGCCCCGATCCCTCCACGCATTCGCGGGCCACGATCGGGGGGATGGTCGCCAACAACGCCTGCGGGTCCCACTCGGTGGCGTGGGGCACCTCCGCGGACAACCTCGTGGCGCTGACCGTGATGCTCGCCGACGGCCGGGAGGTGGAGCTGCACGCCGGGGGGACCTCCGACCCCGCGCTCACCCGGGCGCTGACGGGGTTGCGGGACCGGCACCTGGCGATGCTGCGCACCGAGCTGGGCCAGTTCCCCCGGCAGGTCTCCGGCTACGGGCTGCACTACCTGCTGGGGGAGAAGGGCTTCGACGTCGCCAAGGCCTTCGCCGGCACGGAGGGCACCTGCGGGATCATCACCGAACTCACCGTCCGGCTGGTGGCCAAGCCCGCGCACACGGCCCTGGCCGTGCTGGGCTTCACCGACGCCTTCGCCGCCGCCACCGCGGCCCCGAAGCTGCGCGTGCCCGGGGTGTACACGATCGAGGGCATGGGCGCGGACCTGGTGGAGGCCCTGCAGACCCGCCCGGGCCGGGAGCAGTCCGGCTCCGAGCTGCCGGCCGGCGGGGGCTGGCTGTACTGCGAGGTCGGCGCCGACACCCTCGCCGAGGCCGAGGCCAGGGCGCGGCAGCTGCCGGGGCTGGTGCCCGAGCACGTGGTGGACTCGATCGTGGTGGCCGAGGCCCCGCTGGCGCGGGCGCTGTGGGGGATCCGCGAGGCCGGGGCGGGCATCGTGACCCGCCTGCCCGACGGCGGGGAGGCCTGGCCGGGCTGGGAGGACTCCGCGGTGCCGCCGGCGCGGCTGGGGGAGTACCTGCGGGACCTCTACGACCTGCTCCACGAGCTGGGCCTGACCGGCATCCCCTTCGGCCACTTCGGGGAGGGCTGCGTGCACATCCGCATCTCCTTCGATTTCGGCACCGACGAGGGAATGGCGACCTACCGCACGTTCATCGAGCGGGCGGCGGAGCTGGTCCACCGCTACGGCGGGTCCGTCTCCGGGGAGCACGGCGACGGGCGCGCCCGCTCCGAGCTGCTCTCGACCATCTACTCCCCGGAGGCCCTGGCCGCCTTCGCGGAGTTCAAGGCCGTCTTCGACCCGGACGGGTTCTTCAACCCCGGCGTGCTGGTGGACCCCGAGCCCATCGACCAGGGCATCCGCCCCGGCCCCGGCGCCCGGACGTTCGAGCTCACCCCCGTGCACGCGTTCTCCCGGGACGGCGGGTCATTCTCCAGCGCCGTGAACCGCTGCGTGGGCGTGGGCTCGTGCCGTTCCGACGTCGGCGCGATGTGCCCCTCCTTCCAGGCCACCGGGGACGAGGTGCACTCGACTCGGGGCCGGGCCCGCACGCTGGCCGAGATGCTGCGCGGGGAGTCCATCACGGACGGGTGGCAGTCCAAGGAGGCCCTCGAGGCCCTGGACCTGTGCCTGTCCTGCAAGGCCTGTGCCACGGAGTGCCCGGTCAACGTGGACATGGCCACGTACAAGGCCGAGTTCCTGCACCACCACTACGGCCAGGGCCTGCGCTCCTTCCTCGGGGCCAACCGCCGGCCGATGGCCCAGTTCACGATGGGCTGGATGCCGCTGCTGATGCGGATCGTGGAGAAGGTGCCCTTCTCCTTCCGGCTCATCAACCTGCTCGAGTCCAACCGGGCGGTCGAGGAGCTGACCAAGCGGCTGGGCGGGATCGAGCCGAAGCGGCGGATGATCTCCTTCGCCGACCAGCCGCTCACCCGGTGGTTCCGCGGCCGCCCCGACCGCCGCCCCGGCGACGACGCCGAGGGCCGGCCCACCGTGGTGCTGTGGCCGGACACGTTCACGAACTTCGCCGCCGACGCCCCCGGCAAGGCGGCCGTGGAGGTCCTGGAGGCCATGGGCTACCGGGTGCTGATGCCGATGGGCAGCGTGTGCTGCGGGCTGACCTTCCACTCCACCGGGCAGCTGGACATGACCCGGAAGGTCCTCACCGACACCCTGGACGTGATGGCCCCGCTGATCGAGGCCGGCTACCCGATCATCGGCCTGGAGCCCTCCTGCACGGTCATGCTCCAGGACGAGATCACGGAGCTGCTCCCCGACGACCCCCGGGCCCGGCGCGTCTCGGAGCTCACCACGACGATCGGCGCGTTCGCGGCCGCCCACCTGGACGCCGGCGGCCCCTGGCCCTTCCGGGAGCTGGCCACCGAGACCGGCCCCGCCGAGGCCGTGTGCCAGGTGCACTGCCACCAGAAGTCCATGCTCGGCTACGGCCCCGAGCTGCAGGTGCTGGCGAAGCTGGGCGTGGACACCGCCGTGGTGGGCGGGGGCTGCTGCGGGCTGGCGGGCAACTGGGGCTTCGAGCCCGGCCACTACGAGGTCTCGCAGACCCTGGGCGAGAAAGCGCTCTTCCCGGCGGTGCGGGCCGCGGCCGAGGACACGATCGTGCTCGCCGACGGCTTCTCCTGCCGCACCCAGATCGCCCAGGGCACCGGCACCGACGGCGTGCACCTGGCCCAGGTGCTGCGCTCCGCCCTGCCCCCACAGGAACCCAGCCAGCAGTAGCAGGGTCGTGCGGGGGCCCCTCCGGGCGAGGCGCCGCTCCCGGAGGCGTGTCGGTGCCCCCGCCTAGAATGGAGGACCTGGGAGGCGGCCCGCCTCCTCGGGGCGTGGCCGCCCACGACGTCCGCACGAGGAGGATCGCCCCCATGCCCTCTCCCGCCTCCCACCCCGCGCCGCCCGCCGCGGCGAGCGGCGCCGGATCCGTCGTCGTGCCGTCCGGCGCCGGGGCCTGCGGCGCCCCGCGAGCCCAGCAGCCGGTGATCCGGGGCTCCGGTGGCTGACGCGGCGCTCGCACTCTTCACCGCACCCACCCGGACCTGGTTCGAGGGGGCGTTCGCCGCGCCGACCGACGCCCAGGAGGGCGCCTGGCGGGCGATCGCGGCGGGGCACCACGCCCTGATCGTGGCCCCCACGGGCTCGGGCAAGACCCTGGCCGCGTTCCTGTGGGCCCTGGACCGCTTCGTGGCCGAGACGGTCCCCCGCCCGGCGCGCCCGGGCGCCTCCGGGTCCCCCCGGGCGGCCGCGGGCGCCGGGGGGCAGGACACGGCGGGAGCGGACACGGGCGGAAGCCTGCGGGCCAAGGCCCGCGCGGCGAGCGCGAAGGGCGAGCGCCGCGGGACCCGGGTGCTCTACATCTCCCCCCTGAAGGCCCTGGGCGTGGACGTCGAGCGCAACCTGCGGGCCCCGCTGATCGGCATCACCCAGACCGCCCGGCACCAGGGCGCCGAGCCGCCCGAGATCAGCGTGGGCGTGCGCTCCGGGGACACCCCGCAGGCGATCCGCCGGGCGCTGCTGACCAACCCGCCGGACATCCTCATCACCACGCCCGAGTCGCTCTACCTGATGCTCACGTCCAAGGCGCGGGAGACCCTCACGGACGTGGAGACGGTCATCGTGGACGAGGTGCACGCCGTGGCCGGCACCAAGCGGGGCGCGCACCTGGCCGTGACGCTGGAGCGGCTCGACGCCCTCCTGGAGAAGCCGGTCCAGCGGATCGGGCTGTCCGCGACCGTCGAGCCGATCGAGACGGTCGCGCGGTTCCTGGGCGGCCGGGAGCCGGTCTCCGTCGTCGCCCCGCGGGCGGATAAGAAGTGGGACCTTGCGGTCTCCGTGCCGATCCCGGACATGACTGTGCTGGGCGGGCCCAGCGCGTCGCCGTCCCTGGCGGGGTCCGGCTTCGGCGACGACGACCTCGACGCCCTCGGGCCCCGGGCCACGGCCTCGATCTGGCCGCACGTCGAGGAGCGGGTCGTCGACCTCGTCCTGGAGAACCGCTCCACGATCGTGTTCGCCAACTCCCGCGGCCTCGCCGAGAAGCTCACCGCCCGGCTCAACGAGATCTACGCCTTCCGCCTCGAGCACGCCGCCCAGGACGCCCCGGACGGGCCCGGAGCCCCGGCCGGTCCCGGCCCGTGGGACGGTGGCGCCGGGGGCCCGGCGGACACCGCCCCGCAGCAGGTGGGGGACGTCCTGCGCGACGCCCTGGCCGGGCGGTCCGCCCCCGGGCACGCCACCGGGTCGGGCACGGGGCCGGCGGCGCCCGAACCGGCCGAGCTGCGCCGGCAGACGGGCCGCTACGAGGGGGCCGACCCCGTGCTGGCGCGCGCCCACCACGGGTCGGTGTCGAAGGACCAGCGGGCGCTGATCGAGGACGACCTCAAGACCGGGCGGCTGCGCTGCGTCGTCGCGACGTCCTCCCTGGAACTGGGCATCGACATGGGCGCCGTGGACCTCGTGGTGCAGATCGAGGCCCCGCCCTCGGCGGCCTCGGGCCTGCAGCGGGTGGGCCGGGCGGGCCACCAGGTGGGCGAGATCTCCCGCGGCTGCGTGTACCCCAAGCACCGCGGGGACCTCCTCGACGCGGCGGTGACGGTGGAGCAGATGCTCCGGGGCCGGATCGAGCCCCTGGCCGTGCCCGCCAACCCGCTCGACATCCTGGCCCAGCAGACGGTCGCCGCGACCGCGCTCGGCCCCGTCGACGTCGAGGAGTGGTTCGACACCGTCCGCCGTTCCGCCCCCTTCCTCGCCCTGCCGCGCTCGGCCTTCGACGCGACGCTGGACCTGCTCTCGGGCCGCTACCCCTCCGACGAGTTCGCCGAGCTGCGCCCGCGCGTCGTGTGGGACCGCGAGACGGGCACCGTGGAGGGCCGGCCCGGCGCGCAGCGGCTGGCCGTGACCTCCGGCGGGACCATCCCCGACCGCGGCCTGTTCGCCGTCTACCTCGTGGGCGAGCAGGACGGGAAGAACTCCCGGCGGGTGGGTGAGCTCGACGAGGAGATGGTCTACGAGTCCCGCGTGGGCGACGTGATCGCGCTGGGCGCCTCCAGCTGGCGGATCGAGGAGATCACCCACGACCGGGTCATCGTCTCCCCCGCCCCCGGGGTGCCGGGCAAGCTGCCCTTCTGGCACGGGGACGGGCCCGGGCGGCCCGTGGAGCTGGGCCGGGCGGTGGGCCGCTTCGTCCGCGAGCTCGCCGGGGCTCCCGACGACGACGCACGCACCCGCCTGCGCGGGGCCGGCCTGGACGAGTGGGCGGCCGACAACCTGCTGGCCTACGTGGGCGAGCAGCGGGAGGCGGTGGGGCAGGTCCCCTCCGACACCCTCTTCGTCGTCGAGCGCTTCCACGACGAGCTCGGCGACTGGCGCGTGGTGCTGCACTCCCCCTTCGGGATGCCGGTGCACGCCCCGTGGGCCCTCGCGGTGGGCGCGCGGCTGCAGGAGCGCTACGGGCTCGACGGCTCCGCGCAGGCCGCCGACGACGGCATCGTGCTGCGGGTGCCCGCCATGGAGGACGAGCCGCCGGGCGCCGAGCTGTTCCTGTTCGATCCCGACGAGCTCGAGCAGATCGTCACCGAGCAGGTGGGCGGCTCGGCGCTGTTCGCCTCCCGCTTCCGGGAGTGCGCCGCCCGGGCCCTGCTCCTGCCGCGCCGCGACCCCGGCCGGCGCACGCCGCTGTGGCAGCAGCGCCAGCGCTCGGCGCAGCTGCTCGACGTCGCCCGCAAGTACCCCCAGTTCCCGATCATCCTCGAGACCGTGCGCGAGTGCCTCCAGGACGTCTACGACCTGCCGGCGCTCAAGGCCCTGCACCAGGCGGTGGAGCGGCGGGCGATCCGCGTGGTCGAGACGACCACGGAGCAGCCCTCCCCCTTCGCCCGCACCCTGCTGTTCGGCTACGTCTCCCAGTTCCTCTACGAGGGCGACTCCCCGCTCGCCGAGCGCAAGGCCGCGGTGCTCTCCCTCGACACCGCGCTGCTCAACGAGCTGCTGGGCCGGGCGGAGCTGCGGGAGCTGCTGGACCCGGACGTGCTCGAGCGCACGGAGGCGGAGCTGCAGCGCCTGGCCCCGGACCGCCGGCTGCGCGGCGCCGAGGGTGCCGCGGACCTGCTGCGCCTGCTCGGCCCGCTGACCACCGCGGAGGCGGCCCGCCGGCTCCAGGACCCCGGGGAGCCGGACGCCGCGTGCCCCGAGGACGTGGCCGCCGGGTGGCTCGGCGAGCTGGTGGGCGCGAACCGCGCCCTGCGGGTGCACCTGCGCGGCGTCGAGCACTGGGCGGCGATCGAGGACGCCGCCCGGCTGCGCGACGCCCTCGGCGTTCCCCTGCCGATGGGCGTGCCGCTGGCCTTCGTCGAGCCGGTGGCGGACCCGCTGGCGGACCTCGTCTCCCGCTACGCCCGCACCCACGGGCCCTTCACCGTGGACGAGGCCGCCGGGCGGCTCGGGCTGGGCGTGGCCGTCGTGCGGACCACGCTCGAGCGGCTCGCCGCGGACCGGCGCGTCGTCGAGGGCGAGTTCCGCCCCGCGGAGTGGCTCGCGCAGCGCGGCGCCGCAGCGGCCTCGGAGTGGTGCGAGGCGGAGGTGCTGCGCCGGATCCGGCGCCGCTCCCTCGCCGCGCTGCGCCGCGACGTGGAGCCCGTCCCCGGCCAGGTCTACGCCCGGTTCCTCCCGGCGTGGCAGCACGTGGGCGGGGGGAACCAGCTGCGCGGCGAGGACGGCGTCCTGACCGTCGTGGACCAGCTCGCGGGCGTGGCCGTGCCGGCCTCCGCGTGGGAGCCCCTCGTGCTCGCCGCGCGCGTGGCCGGCTACCGGCCGGAGCTGCTCGACGAGCTCACCGCCTCCGGGGAGGTGCTGTGGTCCGGGGCGGGCTCCCTCGCGGGCGACGACGGGTGGGTGTCCCTGCACCTGAGCGAGGCCGCCGCCCTGACCCTGCCGCCCGCCGAGGTCCTCGGCGGGCGCGCCGCCGCCCTGGACTCCGCGCTGGAGCGGCGGGTGCTCGACGCGCTCGGCACGGGCGGCGCCTGGTTCTTCCCGCAGCTGCTGGGCCTGCTCGACGCGACCGGGGACCCCGTGCCCGCCGCCGAGCTGACCACGGCGCTGTGGAACCTCGTGTGGGCGGGGCTCGTCACCAACGACACGTTCCTGCCGGTCCGCGCGCTGCTCTCCGGGGGCCAGGCCGCCCACCGGCACAAGCCCCGGGCCGCGCGGGGCCGTTCGACCGTGCGCCGCGGCGCCGCGCGGCTGCGCACGGGCGGCGCCGCGACGGGCGGGGGCCTGCGCGCGGGCGCGGCGACGCTCGACCGGCACGACTCCCCGCTCGTGGCCGGGCGCTGGTCTCTGCTGCGCCCCGAGCCCCTGGACCCGACGCTGCGGGCCTCCGCGACCGCCGAGCTGCTCATGGACCGCTACGGCGTGGTGACCAAGGGCCCCGTGGCGGTCGAGGAGATCCAGGGGGGCTTCGCCACGATGTACAAGGTGCTGTCCACGCTCGAGGACACCGGCCGGTCCCGGCGCGGCTACTTCGTCGAGGGCCTGGGCGCCGCCCAGTTCGCGCAGGCCGCCACGGTGGACCACCTGCGCACGTTCAGCACCGACGACCAGGTCCGCACCGAGGAGCCCGTGGCGCTCGCGCTGGCCGCCACCGACCCCGCCAACCCGTACGGCGCCGCCCTGGAGTGGCCGGACCCGGTGGCCGCGGCCTCCCCCGACGGCGGGGCCGGCGCGGGGCGGCACCGGCCCGGGCGCAAGGCGGGCGCCGTCGTCGTGCTCGTGGACGGGGCCCTGGCCCTGTACGTCGAGCGCGGGGGCCGCACCGTCCTGGTCTTCACGGACGACGCCGGGGTCCTGGCGGCCGCCGGTCCCGCCGTGGCCGAGACCGTCCGGCGCGGCGCCGTGGACAAGCTCACCGTGGAGAAGGTCAACGGCGCCGAGGTCCTCGGCCAGGGCCCGCTCGAGACCGCGGTGCGGGAGTCCCTGCTGGCCGGGGGGTTCTACTCGACCCCGCGCGGGCTGAGGATGCGCCGGTGAGCGCCGCGGGAGGTGCCCGTGCCCGAGGGTGACACCGTCCACCGCCAGGCCGCGCTGCTGCGCCGCGCCCTGGCCGGGAAGGTGCTCACGCGCAGCGACCTGCGCTTCCCGTCGATCGCGACCGCGGACCTGTCCGGGCGGACCGTGACGGAGGTGGTCCCCCGCGGCAAGCACCTGCTGATCCGCCTCGACGGCGGCCCGGAGGGCCTGACCCCGCTGACCCTGCACTCCCACCTGCTCATGGAGGGGATGTGGCACGTCTACCCGCGGGGGGAGCGGTGGCGGAGGCCCGGCTACCAGGCCCGCGCGGTCCTGGAGACCGCCGGCGCCCAGGCGGTGGGCTTCGACCTGGGGATGCTCGATCTGGTGCCCACCGCGGACGAGGACGACCTCGTGGGCCACCTGGGGCCGGACCTGCTCGGCCCGGACTGGGACCGGGCGGAGGCCCTGGCGCGGCTGGCCCGCCACCCGCGCCGCCGTGTGGGCGCGGCGCTCATGGACCAGCGCAACCTCGCCGGCATCGGCAACGTCTACCGCAACGAGGTGCTGTTCCTGCGGCGGCTGCACCCCTACACCGCGGTCGAGGACGTCGCGGACCTCGGCGCGCTCGTGGACCTCTCGTACCGGCTGCTGCACGCCAACCGGGACCGCTCGCAGCGCTCCACCGTGGGCGGCCCGGCCCGGCGCGGCGAGCAGTTCTGGGTCTACGGCCGCGCCGGCCGGCCGTGCCGCCGCTGCGGGACGCGGATCGCGGAGGCACGGATCGACGACGCCGAGCTCGTCCCCGGGGAGCCCTCCCCGGGGCCTCCCCGGGACCGGGCGATCTGGTTCTGCGGCCGCTGCCAGCCCGTGTCCTGAGGGCCGCGGCGGGCCGCGCCCTCCTATCCTGGGAGCGCCCCGGCGCCCCCAGGACAGGAGACGACCATCGACACCCCCCTGCTCGACACCGCCTATTTCCCCGCGCCCGAGGACGGCGCCGACGGCGACGAGGTCCGCAGCGCGTCCCCCGCCTCCGCCGCGGCCCTCGACCAGCGCCCCGACGTGGTGCGCCACAAGGACCGCTTCGCCCTGCGCCTGACCGACCAGACGCCCTACGCCGTCATGGTGGAGAACCTGCTGTTCGTGCGCGAGGTGCTCGAGGAGGCCGGGATCGACTACCTCCTGGTGCGGGGCAACGACGAGCGGCCCGTGGTCGCGGTGGACGTGGGCGAGCGCGCCCGGCTGCGGGCGGCGCTGGTCGCGGCGGCGGCGGGCGAGCCGTACTACGTCAAGCCCATGGACACGAAGCGGAAGACCTCCGAGCTGCTCGCCGACGGGCAGCTCACGCACCGGCGCGACGCCCGGGTGCTGCGCCTGTACCGGCCGCACTGGTCGAAGCGCTCGAAGCTCTACTACGGCGCGGCGACCGGCGTGCAGATCGAGCTGTGGGAGTTCCGGGAGCAGGAGATCCGGCTGCCCGTCGAGAACTCGCTGACCCGCCGCACCGTCTCGCGCGCGGAGGCCGTGCGCGGGACCGTGGAGCGCTTCGGCCTGCGGTGGCCCACCATCGAGAACATGTTCGCCGACCACGCGAGCGACATCGACTTCGAGATCGACATGGTCTTCTCCTGGGTCGACGGCTCCGACCCCGAGTACCGCCGGGTCCGGGCCTCCTACATGGAGGACGCGGTCGTGGGCGAGGGCGACGACCACGAGGCCCGCTTCCGGCAGCTCGACGAGCTGAAGTACGCCCTGCGCTCGGTGCACATGTTCGCCCCGTGGGTGCGCCGGATCTGGATCGCCACCGACTCCGGGGCCCCGGCCTGGCTGGCCGAGCACCCCCGGGTGCGGGTGGTGCCGAGCGAGGAGTTCTTCGCGGACACCTCGGTGCTGCCGGTCTACAACTCCCAGGCGGTGGAGGCCCAGCTGCACCGCATCCCGGAGCTGAGCGAACACTTCCTGTACTCCAACGACGACATGTTCTTCGGGCGCCCGATCGGCCCGGCGCTGTTCTTCTCCCCCGGCGGGGTGACCAAGTTCGTCGAGGCCACGACCCGCATCGGGCTGGGCGAGGGCCATCCGGAGCGCTCGGGCTTCGAGAACGCCGCCCGCGTCAACCGCCGGCTGCTGTGGGAGCGCTTCGGGCGGGTCACCACCCGGCACCTGCAGCACTGCGCCGCGCCGCTGCGCCGGGGCGTGGTCGAGGAGCTCGAGCGCGAGTTCCCCCGGGAGTTCGAGCGCACCGCGGCCAGCCGCTTCCGCGCCGCGGACAACATCTCCGTGACGAACTCCCTGTACCACTACTACGCCCTGCTCACCGGCCGGGCCGTGACCCAGGAGGCCGCGCGCACCGAGTACGTGGACTCCACCACCCGGGCCGGGCTGAAGCAGATGGACCGGCTGCTGTCCCGGCGGGACCGGGACATGTTCTGCCTCAACGACGGCAGCTTCCCCGAGGTCCCCGCCGCGGAGCGCGCGGAGCGGATGACGGCGTTCCTGGAGCGCTACTTCCCGGTCAAGGCGCCCTGGGAGAAGTGAGCGCGGGACGGGCCCGCCCCGCGGGGCCGCGTCGCACCGGGGACCGGTGCCGCCCGGCGCGCGGCGGGCTTTGTGGCCGGCCGCACCCGCGGGTAACGTCGGTCTCGCCGACGGCGGGTCCCACCACGGACCGTCCACCAGGCAGAACTGCATCAGCCACCACGCAGCGGCCGCCGTCGGCGCACATCCCGGTTCTGGCGCGTCAGAGCCCGCACGCGGCGCCTGCCCCATCCCCGGAGTTGCGCATGAGCACAGACCAGCCTTCCGTCCCGGCCGCGGCCGAGGAGCACCTGCGCGAGGCGGTCGCCCTCGCGGTCGAGAACGTCGGGGCCGACGGCGGGCCCTTCGGCGCCGTCGTGGTGACCGCCGACGGCCGTCGCTTCACGGGCGTCAACCGCGTCACCGCCGAGCACGACCCGACGGCGCACGCCGAGGTGATGGCCATCCGCACCGCCTGCCGCGAGCTGGGCACGTTCGACCTCTCCGGGGCGACCCTCTACTCGAGCTGCGAGCCGTGCCCCATGTGCCTGGCCGCGTCCCTGTGGGCCCGGCTGGACGCCGTGTACTTCGCCGCGGACCGCCACGACGCCGCGGCCGGCGGCTTCGACGACGCGGAGTTCTACGACTACTTCGCCAAGCCGGTGGAGGAGCGCTCCCTGCCGGTGCGGCCCGTCGACCTCCGGGAGCGGACCGCGCCCTTCGAGGCGTGGACCGCGAGCACCACCCGGATCGACTACTGAGGGCCCGGGCCCCGCGGTCGGGCCGGCCGTGGGCACGGCCGGCCCGGTGACGTCCCGGGCGCGTCGGCGGCGGGGGTGACGGGACCGCATGCGCGCCCGGTGTCCGATTCGCGCACGCAGGACCCGGCACCGGTGGGCAGATCCCGGTGCGGGCCCGATCCTGGAGGGGCGGAGACGTCCTGCGTCCCGCCGGCCGGCCCCGGGCAACGGCGCCTGCGGCCGGCCACCACGACACGTTCACGACGGGGGAGCGGTGGACACGAACACCGTCCGGGGGCGGCAGGCGCACCTGCCGCCCCGGATGCGCGAACAGGCCGGGCGCGAGGGGGACCGGGTGCGGCGGGGGCCCTCCGGGCCCCGCCGGCGGACCGGGGTGCCCGGGGTCCGGCACCACCGGCAGGAGCGGTGATGCTCTGGGCGGTCACGGCGACGATCCGCACCCCGCGGCGGGTGCACGGGATGGCCCTGAACGCGGTGCAGCAGGAGATGGCCGCCCACGGGTGCCTGGCCCGCAGCAGCGGCGTTCCCGGCGTGTGCGTGCGCGTGCAGGTGCAGGCCGACGACGCTGCGGCCGCCTATGTCGCGGGCCTGGGGGTGCTGGCCACGGAGATCCTCCCGCACCTGCCCGGAGCGGAGCTGACGGACCTGACCGCCGGCCCCGCCGCCGGGCGCACCGAGTGGGGCGAGCTGCCCCGGAGCGCCTGAGCGTCCCGGCCCCGCGCGCCGTCAGTGCGCCGGCCGCCCCGGGGCGGCCAGCTTCGGGAGCAGGTCGGCCGCCACGCTGATGGCGATCACGGCGGGCTCCTTGCCGGCAACGCCGGGCAGGCCGATGGGGCACGCGATCCGGTCGACGACGTCCGCGGCGTGGCCCTCCTCCTGCAGCCGCACGCGGAACCGCGCCCACTTGGCGGCCGAGCCGATCAGCCCCACGGAGCCGAGGTCGTCGCGGCGCAGTGCGGCGTCGCAGAGCACGAGGTCCTCGGCGTGGTCGTGGCTCATCACGAGCACGTGGGTGCCGGGCGGCAGCGCGGCCAGCACGGCCTCCGGGGCGGGGCTGCGGTGGACGTGGACCTGGGCGGGCCCGTCGACCACGCCGGCGAGCCGGTCCGGCTCCAGCCGGCCCTCGCGGCTGTCCACCAGGTGCAGGTGCAGCGGCAGCCGGGAGAGCACCCGGGCGAGCTCGTGGCCGACGTGGCCGAGCCCGAACACCGCGACGGCGGGGCGCGCCCGCTGGGGCTCCAGCAGCACGCTGACGACGCCCCCGCAGCACTGCCGCCCGTGCTGGACCGTGGCGTGCTCGTGGAGCGGGAAGACCATGGTCTCGGGCACGCTCGCCCCGGACGCCAGCATCGCCCGCGCCCGCTCGACCACGGTGGCCTCGAGGTTGCCGCCGCCGACGCTGTCCCAGGTGGTGTCCGCGCCGACGACCATCTTCGCCCCGGCCTCGCGCGGGGCGTGCCCGCGCACCTCGGCCACGGTCACCAGCACGCCCGGCAGGCTCGCGGCGCGCAGGTGCTGCAGCGCGTCCAGCCAGTCCACGTCAGAGGGCGGCCGGCACGGACGCCGGCGGCGCGTCCGCCGGCGCGGCGCGGCGTGCCCGGTCGAGCGCCCAGAACACCGCCTCCGGGGTGGCCGGGCTGGCGAGCTCGACGCTGCGGTCGCCGGGGCCGAAGGCCGCCGCCGCCTCGCGCAGGGCCTCGCGCACGCTGAAGGCCAGCATGAAGGGCGGCTCCCCCACGGCCTTCGAGCCGTAGACCACGCCGCTCTCGGTGGCCTGCTCGAAGAGGTGGACGTTGAACTCCTCCGGCATCTCCGAGAAGCTGGGCAGCTTGTAGGTGCTCGCCGACTGGGTGGCCAGCCGCCCGCGGTGCGGGCCGTCGGAGACGTCCCAGCGCAGGTCCTCCAGGGTCAGCCAGCCGGCCCCCTGCACGAACCCTCCCTCGATCTGCCCCACGTCGATGAGCGGGGAGAGGCTGTCCCCGACGTCGTGGACGATGTCGGTGCGCAGCAGCCGGTACGCCCCGGTGAACCCGTCGACCTCCACCTCGGAGACGGCCGCCCCGTAGGAGAAGTACTTGAACGGCTCGCCCTGCATCCGGGAGCTGTCCCAGTGCAGGCCCTCGGTGCGGTAGTAGCCGGCGGCCCAGAGGGAGACCCGCTGGAAGTAGGCGTCGCGCGCGACCTCGGCGAAGGACAGGCCCGGGTCGTCGAAGCCGATGCCGGTGACCGTGCCCCGGACGAACCGCACGTCGTCGGGGTGGACGTCGAGCCTGCGGGCCGCGACCTCCGCGAGGCGGTCGCGGATCTGCTCGCACGCGTTCTTGATCGCCCCGCCGTTGAGGTCGGAGCCGGAGCTGGCCGCCGTCGCGGACGTGTTGGGCACCTTGTCCGTGCGGGTGGGCGCGAGCCGGACCGTCTCGAGGGGCACGCCCAGGGCCGTGGCGGCCACCTGGCGCATCTTCGTGTGCAGCCCCTGCCCCATCTCCGTGCCGCCGTGGTTGATGAGCACGGAGCCGTCCTTGTAGACGTGCACGAGGGCGCCCGCCTGGTTGAACGCCGTGAAGTTGAACGAGATGCCGAACTTCACCGGGGTGACGGCGAGCGCCCGCTTGGTGTCGGGGTGGCCGGCGTTGAACGCGGCGATCTGCTCGCGGCGGCGGTCGACGTCCGCGCGGTCCAGCAGCAGCCGCCAGATCGTCTGCAGCCGCTCCGCGTGCCGGACGGGCTGGCCGTAGGGGGTGCTCTGCCCGGGGTCGTAGAGGTTGCGGTGCCGCAGCTCGGCGGGGTCGAGGCCGAGCAGGGGCGCGCACCGGCCGAGGACGTCCTCGATGACGAACATCCCCTGCGGTCCGCCGAAGCCGCGGAACGCGGTCTGGGACGTCTTGTGCGTGCGCGCGATCCGGCCGCGGACCTCCACGGCGGGGATCCAGTAGGCGTTGTCGACGTGGCACAGCGCGCGGGCCAGCACGGGCTCCGAGAGGTCCAGGCTCCACCCGCCGTCGCTGGTCAGGGTGGCGCGCAGCGCCTGGATCCGCCCCGCCTCGTCGAAGCCGGCCTCCCAGCGGGCGTGGAAGGGGTGGCGCTTGCCCGTGAGCGTGACGTCCTGGGTGCGGTTGAGCCGCACCCGCACCGGCCGCCCGGTCAGCGCCGCCCCCAGGGCGGCGACGGCGGCGAAGCCGTGGGGCTGCATCTCCTTGCCGCCGAACGCCCCGCCCATGCGCAGGCACTGGACGGTGACCTCGTGGCTGTGCAGGCCCAGGACGTGGGCGACGATCTCCTGGGTCTCCGTGGGGTGCTGGGTGCTGGAGTGCACGAACACCTGCCCGGCCTCGTCCACGTAGGCGAGGGACGCGTGGGTCTCCAGGTAGAAGTGCTCCTGCCCGCCGAACTCCACCTCGCCGCTGAAGCGGTGGGCCGCGGCCGCCAGGGCCGCCTCGGCGTCGCCGCGGGCGATGGTGGGGCTCATGCCCTGGAAGCTCCCGGCCTCGACCGCCTCCCGCACGGTGAGCAGCGACGGGAGGGGCTCGTACTCGGCCTCGACCGCCTCGGCGCCCCGGCGGGCCGCCTCCAGGGTCTCGCCGAGCACCCAGCACACGGCCTGGCCGTGGAACATGACCTCGTCGGGGAACAGCGGCTCGTCGTGCTTGGTGCCGCCGTCGTTGACCCCGGGCACGTCCGCGGCCGTCAGGACCCGCGCCACCCCCGGCACGCCCAGGGCCGGGGCGGTGCGCAGGGCGAGCACCCGGGCGTGCGCGTGCGGGGCCTGGACGGGCCAGGCGTGGAGCACGCGGCGGGTGCGCGCGACCAGGTCGTCGGTGTACAGGGCCGCGCCCGTCACGTGCAGCGCGGCGCTCTCGTGGGCGACGGGCACGCCCACGACGGGGTCGACGGGGCGCTCGGCGAGGGACTTCATCGGGGGACCTCCGGGTCGGGGGCGGACGGCGTCTGCGCCCAGAACTTGAGCAGGGCCTGCCCCAGCATGGCGGAGCGGTAGCGGGCGCTGGCCCGCAGGTCGTCGATCGGGGTGCCCTCGCCGGCCATCACGGCCGCGGCGGCGGCCACGGTCTCCCGCGTCCACGGCCGGCCGGTGAGCGTGTCCTCGGTGGTCCGCGCCCGGATCGGGGTGGCGGCCATGCCGCCCAGGCCGATCCGCGCGGAGGTCACGGTCCCCCCGTCGAGGCGCACCGCCACGCCCACGGCCACGCTGGAGATGTCGTCGAAGCGCCGCTTGGCGATCTTGTAGAAGGCGGTGCGCCCGGCCAGGGGCAGGGGGATCCGCACGGCGCGCAGCAGCTCCCCGGTCTCCTTGACGGTCTGCCGGTAGCCGGTGAAGTACTCCGCCAGGGGCACCTCGCGCTCGCCGCGGGCGGAGGCCAGGACCACGGAGGCGTCCAGGGCCAGCAGGGCGGGGGCGGAGTCGCCGATCGGCGAGCCGGTCCCCAGGTTGCCGCCGAGCGTGGCGGCGTTGCGGATCAGCCGGGACGCGAACTGCGGGAAGAGCTGGTCGAGCAGGGGCACCCGCCCCGCGAGGCCGCGCTCGATCTCGGACAGGCTCAGGGCCGCCCCGATCTCGATCCGCTCGGCGCCGACCTCCAGCGTGCGCAGCGGCGCGAGCCGGTCCACGGCGAGCACCAGCGGCGGGCGGGCGTGCCGGAGGTTGACCTCCACCCCGGCGTCGGTGGCCCCGGCCACCAGCTGCGCGTCGGGGGTGCGCTCCAGGTGCTCGAGGAGCTCCTCGAGGGACCCGGGCCGGACGAACTCGGCCCCGTCGGCGCTCAGGCGGGTGGGGCGCGCGGGCGGCGCGGGCTGCTCCTGGCGCCGCCGCAGGGGGTCCGCGTCCTCCGGGGAGCCCAGCGCGTAGGCCGCGTCGCGGATGGGCCGGTAGCCGGTGCAGCGGCAGAGGTTGCCGCTGAGGGCGTGCAGGTCGAAGCCGTTGGGGCCGCACTCGTGGTCGCTCGCGTGCTCCTCCCCCGTGACCGCGGTGCCGGTCTGCACCCGGGCGCCCGCCCCGGAGGCACCGGAGGCGTCCCGCTCGGTCCGGTAGTACTCGGCGGCCATGGAGCAGACGAACCCGGGGGTGCAGTAGCCGCACTGGGAGCCGCCCCGCTGGGCCATCTCGCGCTGGACGGGGTGCAGCCGCTCGCCGGCGCCGGCGCCGCCCGCGCTGCCGAGCCCCTCCGCCGTGACCACCTCCTGGCCGTCGAAGGCGGCGGCGGGCGGCAGGCAGGCGTTCACCGAGGTCCACCGGCTCCGTCCGGCGCCGTCCGGCCGGGCCACGAGCACGGCGCAGGCCCCGCACTCGCCCTCGGCGCAGCCCTCCTTCGCCCCGGTCAGCCCCTCGGCCCGCAGCCAGTCGAGCAGACGGGTGTGGGGCCCGGCGCCGTCGCCGCCGCGCACCTGGCCGTTGACCGTGACTCGGATGCCGTCCATGCCTCACTGCTCCTCAACGTCCTGCGGGCCCGCGCTCCCCGGCCGGCGCGGCGGGGAACCGGGCGGGGCGGAACGCGGTACCCGGCCGAGGCCCGCACTCCGGGGACACGGGCCACAGCGGGCTTCCGGTGTGAGCGCGACTATACCGCTGGGGCGGTCGGCCCGCACGAGGGCACGGAAGCGGACGTCCACGAGGTGGGAGGCGGTCGCACAGGGACCGTCCGGGCCGTTCACACTCTCGACGGCGGCCGATCTGTCAGTAAACTGTGCTTCGCGTCACTTCCCAGTCCCATCGCTCTCATCGATTGGCCGATCTCATGAAGAAGTCCGCTCTGCTCACCCTTCCCGCTCTCGCCCTCGGGGCCGCCGTGCTCTCGGCGGCGCCCGCCGCCGCGGCCGACAGCTGGTCCTTCCATGCCCAGCTCGCCCCGGTCAACAACAGCACGGCCGCCGGCCACGCCGTCGTGGACGTCACCGGCGACCAGGCGACGGTCACCGTCGAGGTCTCCGGCGCCCCCGCCCTGTTCCAGGGCGCCCCGTATCCGCACGGCCAGCACATCCACGCCGGTGGGCAGGGCGTGTGCGCGCCCCCCGCCGCGGACGCCGACGCCGACGGCGTGGTCAGCTCCATGGAGGGCGCGCCCTACACGGGCGGCATCGCCGTCTCCCTGACCACCGCCGGCGACGTGAGCCCCGCCTCGGGCGCGGCGGTCGACCGGTTCCCCGCCGGGGAGGCCTACACCTATCAGCGCACCATGACGCTGGACGCCGCGACGCTGGCCGCCCTGCAGGCCGGCAACGCGGTGATCAACATCCACGGGGCGGACCCGGCGGCGCTGTCGGCCGAGGCGCAGGCGAAGGTGAACCCGATGGCCCCGGCGCTGCCGCTGGCCACGGACGTCCCCATCGCCTGCGGCACGTTCCTGCCCACGCAGATGGAGCTGCCGCTGCCCGAGGGCCCGGCGGACACGGGAGTGGAGACGGCCGACGCGGGA
This sequence comes from Kocuria rosea, assembly GCF_023715525.1. Classification (GTDB taxonomy): domain Bacteria; phylum Actinomycetota; class Actinomycetes; order Actinomycetales; family Micrococcaceae; genus Kocuria; species Kocuria rosea_A. Next base: position 140,226 of record NZ_JAMBOG010000001.1, read on the forward strand.
GCCGGCGGGGTGGCCGTGCCGGCCGCCCTCGGCGCGCTCGCCGTGGGCACCGCGGGCGCCGCGGTCCTGGGCGTGCGCCGCCGGGCGGCCGGCCGCCGCTGAGCCGCGAGGCCCGGCCGGGCACCACGGCCCCGTGACGCACGCGGCCCTGCTGCCGGGCTCGGCCCGGCAGCAGGGCCGCGTGCGTCGGCGGACCCCGCCGCTCAGATGATCCCGTCCGTGAGGTGGTTGGGGGTGCCGAAGCGGTGGGCGGTGATGCTCACGGCCTGCTCGTGCAGGAACGGCAGCATCTCCACCCGCCCGGCCGCGGTGACGGGGTGGGCGTAGACGGCCACGTCCGGGCGGGACCCGGTGGCGGCGATGAATCCCGCGCGGTCCCCGCCGATCAGCCGCACGCGCCCGCCGCCGAGGCGCTCGGCCCCGGCCAGCCACGCGGCGTCGTCCTCGACGCGGATCCGCACGCCGCGGCCGGTGAGCACGGAGGCCACCGCGGCGGGCACCTCGCGTGCGGTGGAGACGGTGAGGGCGGAGCCGGCGCGCAGACCGGCCGCGAGGACCCGCAGCAGGTCGGCGAGGCGCTCGCCCTCGGACAGGCGCACCGTGACGTCCACCGGGAGGTAGCGGAAGAGGTTGCGCTCCGCGTAGAGGCCCGAGACGTCCTTGGCGGTGCCGAACTCCTCGGCCCAGGCGGCCTCGTCGCTGCGGGCCGCCTGCTCCAAGGTCTTCGCCTCGCCGTCGGTGAGACCGGCCGTCCCGGACCGGGCGGCCTTCAGCAGGCCGGCGACGGCGGTGTCGGCCACGGGACGTCCCGGCCCGCGCAGCGGCGCCGGCTCCCACTCGCCCAGGCCCATGAGGTAGTTCGGGCCGCCGGCCTTGGTGCCCGGCCCGACCGCCGACTTCTTCCACCCGCCGAAGGGCTGGCGCTGGACGATCGCCCCGGTGATCCCGCGGTTGACGTAGACGTTGCCGGCCTGGACGTTCTCCAGCCAGTAGCCGATCTCGGCCGGGTCCAGGGAGTGCAGACCGCCGGTGAGCCCGTAGTCGACCTCGTTCTGGATGGCCACGGCCTCCTCCAGGGTCTCGGCCGTCATCACGCCCAGCACCGGGCCGAAGTACTCGACCAGGTGGAACTCGGAGCCGCGCTGCACCCCGGAGCGCACGCCCGGGGACCAGAGCTTGCCCGACCCGTCGAGCTGCTGGGGCTCGATGAGCCAGGACTGGCCCTCCTCGAGGCTGGTCAGGGCGTGGAGCAGCTTGCCGGAGGCCTGCTCGGTGAGCGGGCCCATCTGCGCGGCCGGGTTGGTCGGGTAGTCCACGGTCAGCGACGTCACCGCGTCCACCAGCTGGTTGCGGAACCGGCGGGACTTCGCCACCGAGCCGACGAGGATCACCAGGGAGGCGGCCGAGCACTTCTGCCCGGCGTGGCCGAAGGCGGAGTAGGCGACGTCCTTGGCGGCGAGGTCGAAGTCGGCGCTGGGGGTGACGATGATCGCGTTCTTGCCCGAGGTCTCGGCCAGCAGCGGCAGGTCGGGGCGGAAGGTGCGGAACAGCTCGGCGGTCTCGTACGCCCCGGTGAGGATGAGCCGGTCCACGGCCGGGTGGCTGATCAGCTGCCGGCCCAGGGCCCGCTCCTCGAGGTCGACCAGGGCCAGCACCTGCCGGGGGATCCCGGAGGCATCCAGGGCCTCCCAGATCGCCTCCGCCACCACCGCACCGCAGCGCTTGGTGGGACCGGCCGGCTTGAACACCACCGGGGAGCCGGCGGCCAGGGCGGCCAGCACGGAGCCGGCCGGGATCGCCACGGGGAAGTTCCACGGCGGGGTCACCACGGTCAGCCGCGACGGCACGAAGCTCGCCCCGTCCACGGTGTCCAGTTCGCGGGCCCGCTCGGCGTAGTAGTGGGCGAAGTCGATGGCCTCGCTGACCTCCGGGTCGGCCTGGTCGAGGGTCTTGCCCGCCTCGGCGGCGGCGACCTCCAGGAACTCGGCACGGCGGGCAGCCAGGGCGTCCCCGGCGCGGTGGAGCACCTCGGCCCGCTGGGCGCCGGTCAGGCCCGCCCAGCCCCGGCCCTGCTCCAGGGCGGCCTCGACCACGCGCTCCAGTTGCTCCTCGGTCTGCACGCGGGCCGCGGTGACGGTCGCGACGCCGGCGGCGGAGCCGGGGACCCGCTCCAGGATGCCCCGGCCCCAGGCGCGGTTGGCGGCCACGGCAGGGTCGGTGTCCGGGGTGTTGGCGAAGCCCTCGCGCGGGGCGGGCGGCTCCGGCCGGGTCCGGTCCTGGACCCGGTTGGGCGCCGGGACGGTGTCGTCGAGGCCGGCCAGGGAGGCGAGGAAGCGGTTCTTCTCCCGGTTGAAGAGCTCCTCGTTGGCGGCCAGCTCGAAGACTGCGGACATGAAGTTCTCCTGGGACGCGCCCTCCTCGAGGCGGCGGATCAGGTAGGCGATGGCCACGTCGAACTCCTGCGGGTGCACCACGGGGGTGTAGAGCAGCAGGGACCCGACGTCGGCCTTGACGGCGGCGGCCTGGCCGGTGGCCATGCCCAGCAGCATCTCGAAGTCGACGGCCTCGGTGACCCCGCGCTCGGAGGCGAGCAGCCAGGCGAAGGCGATGTCGAAGAGGTTGTGCCCGGCCACGCCGATGCGGATGCCGTCGGCGTGGCCGGGCTGCAGCGCGTAGTTGAGGACGCGCTTGTAGTGGGTGTCCGAGTCCTGCTTGGTGGACCAGGTGGCCAGCGGCCAGTCGTGCAGGGACGCCTCGACCTGCTCCATCGGCAGGTTCGCGCCCTTGACCACGCGTACCTTGACGCGGGCGCCGCCGGCGGCGCGGCGGGCCTGCGCCCACTCCTGGAGGCGGATCATCGCCTCCAGGGCGTCGGGCAGGTAGGTCTGCAGGACGATCCCGGCCTCGAGGTGCTTGAACTGGGGCTGGTCGAGGATCCGGGTGAAGACCTCGATGGTGAGGTCCAGGTCCTTGTACTCCTCCATGTCCAGGTTGATGAACTTGGGGGCGGGGAACGAGGCGGCCCGCGCGTAGAGCGGCGTCAGCTTCTCGACGACCTCGGCCACGGCCTCGTCGAAGGCCCACGGGGAGTGCGGGGCGACGGTGGAGGAGACCTTGATGGAGACGTAGTCGACGTCGGGCCGGGCCAGCAGGTCGTGGGTGCCCTGCAGACGCCGCTCGGCCTCGTGGTCGCCGAGCACGGCCTCGCCCAGCAGGTTCACGTTGAGCCGGACGTCGTCCTTGCGGATCTTCGCGATGGACTTCCCCAGCTTGGCCTCGCTGGCGTCCACGATGAGGTGGCCGACCATCTCGCGCAGGGCCTTGCGCGCGGCGGGGATGACGACTTGGGGCGCGGCCGGGGCCAGCGCCCCGCCGGTGCGCACCGCCGCGCGCAGGTACCAGGGCAGGAAGGCGGGGACCTTCGGCGCCAGCCGGGCGAGGTTGCGGGCGGCGACCTTGATGTCCTCGGGGCGGATGACGCCGTCGACGAAGCCGACGGTGAACTCCAGCCCGCTGGGGTCCTTGAGCACGCCCGCGAGCTGCTCGCCGGAGGCGTCCACCGGGAACTGCTCCGCCTCGGTGAGCCACTTGCGCACGAGGGCGATGGCCTGCTCGGGGAGGGCGTCGGGGACGGGGGCGTGCGGGACGGTGCGCCCGGCGCCGGTCGCGGGGGGAGTGGGCGCGGCCGAGGGGGCGGGGATCGTGGTCATGAGAGCAGCTCCGGAAGTGGTGAGGGAAGCGTGGTGTCTACAACTATGGGGCTCAAGTCGATTCGGATAAAGTGATCTTTTGTGACTAATATCCGTCAGTATTTCTGAGCCATAGGAGAGCATCGTGCTGGACGTGCGAAGGCTGCGGCTGCTGCGGGAGCTGAAGCTGCGGGGGACGCTGGCCGAGGTGGCGGCGGCGCTGAACTTCAGCCCCTCGTCCGTGTCCCAGCAGCTGGCCCTGCTGGAGAAGGAGGCGGGGGTCGAGCTGCTGCGCAAGTCCGGGCGCCGCGTCCAGCTCACGCCCCAGGCGGAGATCCTCGTGGAGCACACCGCGGAGCTGCTGCGGACCCTCGAGCGCGCCGAGTCCGACCTCGCGGCCTCGCTGACCGCGGTGACGGGCACCGTCCGCGTGGCCGTCTTCCAGTCGGCCGCCCTCGCCCTGATGCCCGAGATGCTCGCCCTGGTGTCCGGGCGCCACCCGGAGGTGCGCGTCGAGATGGTCCAGCGCGAGCCGGAGACCGCGCTGCGGGAGACCTGGGAGCGGGACTTCGACCTGGTCGTGGCCGAGCAGTATCCCGGCCACGCCGCGCCCCACCACCCCGGCCTGGACCGCCGGACCCTCACCACGGACGCCATCCGCCTGGCGGTGCCGCCTGACTCGGAGGTCCGCCCCAGCGTGACCCTCGAGATGACCCGCGAGCTGCCCTGGGTGATGGAGCCGCGGGGCGCGGCGTCCCGGCACTGGGCGGAGCAGGCGTGCCGGCGGGCCGGGTTTGAGCCCGACGTGCGGTACGAGACCGCCGACCTGCAGACGCAGACCCGCCTGATCGCCTCCGGCAACGCGGTGGGGTTCATGCCGGACCTGCTCTGGGCCGGGGACCGGGCCCCCTGCCGCCTGCTCGACCTGCCGGAGGCGCCGCGGCGCACGATGTTCACCTCGGTGCGCGAGGCCAGCGCCCACCGCCCCGCGATCCTGGCCGTGCGGCGGGTGCTCGAGGAGGTCGCCGCGTCGCGCAGCTGGGTGGCCACGGGGGCCGGCGGCTGAGCGGGGGCTACTGCCCGGAGGCCGCCGGGCCCGCGAGCGCCCGGCGCAGCCGCTCGTCGGCGATCTGCTCGAGCAGCCACGGGCTGAGCAGGAAGGGCGCCGCCTCGGCGGCGGTGAACAGCTGCTTCGGGGTGATCCACGCGGTCTCGGCGACCTCCGAGGCCAGGGGGCTCGGCCGGCCGGTGGCGCGGGCCACGTAGACGGGGCAGAACTCGTTCTCCACGATCCCGGAGGAGTCCACGGCCCGGTAGCGGAACTCGGGCAGCACCTCCGTGACGTCCGTGACCGTGAAGCCGAGCTCCTCGCCCGCCCGGCGCGCGATCGTGGCCGCGAACTCCTCGCCCGGTCCCGGGTGGCCGCAGAAGCTGTTGGTCCACACGCCGGGCCAGGTCTTCTTGCCGAGGGCGCGGCGGGTCAGCAGCAGCCGGCCGTCGTCGTCGAGGACGTAGCAGGAGAAGGCGAGGTGCAGCGGGGTGTCCTCGGTGTGCACCTCGGCCTTCAGGGCCGTGCCGACGGGGCGGTGGGCGTCGTCGAGCAGGACGACTTCTTCGGGTGCCATGGGTCTCGTTCCGGTGGGCGGTGGGGCGGGTGCCCCCATTCTCGCAGGCGCGCCCGGGGAACGGAACGCGCCTCCGGGCCCGCCGGGTGGACAACGGGGTCCGTGCGGTCCACGATCGGGAACCATGCGACGACGTCGGCCCGCCCCCTCCCCCCTGCCCCTGCGGGAGGGCGTGGACCCGGTGCGCGTGCGCGTCCCGGCGGACGACGCCTCGGGGGCGGGCACGGTCCGGAACTGGCTCCTGGCCCGCTTCCCCGCCTCCGCCGGGGACCTGGAGGAGCTGTTCGCCTCCGGCGGGATCGTCGACGACGCCGGCCGGCCCCTCCCCCACGACGCCCCGCTCGTGCCCGGCGGCTCCCTCTGGTACCACCGGGCGCTGCCGGAGGAGCCCGAGCTGCCCGGGGACCTCCCGGTGCTCCACGAGGACGAGTGGCTGCTGGCGGTCGACAAGCCCCACGGCCTGCCCACCACCCCGCGCGGCGGGTTCGTGGCGCAGACGGCGCTGGTGAAGCTGCGCCGGTCCCGCCGCGAGGACCGGCTCTCGCCGCTGCACCGGCTGGACCGCGGCACCGCCGGGGTGCTGCTGCTCTCGCGCGACCCCGCGACCCGGGGCCGGTTCCAGAGCCTCTTCCAGGACCGGGCGGTGGCCAAGGAGTACGAGGCGGTGGCCGGTCACCGGCCCGACCTCGTCCTGCCGCGGACCGTCGAGTCGCGCATCGTCAAGGACCGCACGTCGCTGCAGGCGCGCGAGGTGCCCGGGCCCGTCAACGCGCGCACGCTCGTCGAGCGCGCCGGCGCGCCCTTCGCCGCCGGGGACGGGACGTGGGCGCGCTACGTGCTGCGCCCGCAGACGGGGCGCACGCACCAGCTGCGGGTGCACCTCGCCTCGCTGGGCGCGCCCATCCGGCACGACCCGCTCTACCCGCGGGTCCTCCCGCCCGGGGCCGGGGACCCGGCCCGCCCGCTGCAGCTGCTGGCCCGCCGGATCGCCCTCGTCCACCCGCTGACCGGCGAGGAGCTCGTGCTCGAGAGCCGGCGCAGCCTCGGCGGCGGGGAGCCGGCGTGAGCGCCCCGCCGCGCCCCGCCGGGCGGGCCGCCCCCACCCGGCGGCGGGCCCTGGGCCCCGACGTGGCGCGGGGACTGATGCTGTGGGTCATCGCGGTCGCCAACATCACGGTGTGGATCTGGTCGCCGGGCCCGGTGGGTGGGCCCCGCGCCCGTCCCCTGGGCGAGGGTGCCACGAGCAGCGCGTGGACCGCCGACGACGCCGTGAACCTGGGCATGTCGATGCTCGTGGACGGCCGCGGCTTCCCCCTGTTCTCGTTCCTGGTCGGCTACGGGGTGGGCCAGATCGCCGCCCGGGAGACGGCCCGCGGCGCCGCCCCGGCCGTGGTCCGCGCGCTGCTGCTGCGCCGCTACGGGTGGCTGCTGCCGATCGGGGCCGTGCACGCCTGCCTGCTCTTCCCCGGCGACATCATCACCGCCTACGCCCTGGGCGGGCTGGCCCTGGCCCTGCTGGTGGCCGACTCGACCCGCCTGCTCCTGGGCCTGGCGGGCGTGGGAACGGTGCTGATGGCCCTCTACGGCGCGGCCGCCGGCGTGATCGAGAACCCGCCGGCCGCGTTCCCGAGCCTGCTCGCGCCGAGCGCCGGGCAGTGGCTGGCGGACGGGCTGCTGGAGGGCGTCGTGGTGGTCGGCTTCGCCCCGTTCCAGCTGCTCGGCCTGTTCCCGATGATGCTGCTCGGCCTGGCCCTGAGCCGCCGGCGCGTCCTGGAGGACCCCGCGGCGCACCGGCGCGCGCTCGCCGCGGGCGCCGCCGCCGGGATCGCCGCGGGCCTGGTCACCGGCGCGGGGACGGGCCTGCTCACCACGGGGATGCTCGACCCCGCGACGGGGGTCCGGGCCGTGCTGACGGGCGCCGACGCCGTGGCCGGCGCCGCGCAGGGCATCGGCTACGCCCTCGTCGTGGCGCTGGTCTGCGACCGGGCGCTGCGCCGCGGCGCCGCCCCGCGAGCAGGGGGGGCGCGAGCAGCAGGGGCGCAGGCTCGGGAGGAGCTGGCGCCGGCCGCGGTGCGGGCCCGCGAGCACCCGCTCCTGTGGGCGCTGCAGGCCCTGGGCCGCCGGTCGATGAGCGGCTACCTGGCCCAGTCGGTGCTCTACACGCTGCTGCTGCCGCCGTTCGCGCTGGGCCTGGGACGGTCCCTGGACCCGGTGGCCGCCCTGTTCGCGGGCACGGCGGTGTGGCTGCTCACCCTGCTCGGGGCCGTGCTGCTGGAGCGGCGCGGCCTGCCCGGGCCCGCCGAGGCCCTGCACCGCCGGCTGCACCTCGGCCAGCGCATAGGCTCGTAGCCGTCGTCCGCCCGCCCGGTCCAGGAGCCGCCATGCCCACCGTCCCCGCCCCCGATCCGCTGCACCACCTCGCGTCCGGTCCGGCCGCGCGCGCCGACAAGGCCGCCCGCTCGGTGCGCGAGCTGTTCGCCGGCCGGGCCCTCGGCGTGCCCGGCACCCTGCTCGGCGCCCCGGCGCACCCGCGCCCGGAGTCGCGCCGGGCCCCGTGGCACTACTGGTGGCAGGCGCACCTGCTCGACGCCGTGGTCGACGCCGCCGTCCGGCACCTGGCCGCCGGGGACCGCGGCCGGGCGCAGGCGCTCCGGCGGGACGGGCACCGCCTGCTGCGGGGGATCGCGCTGCGCAGCGGCGGGCGGGTCGACGGCAACTCCTACTACGACGACATGGCGTGGCTGCTGCTGGCCGTGGGCCGGCTCAGCGCCCTGGACCGCGAGCTCGCCGGCCGCCCGGACACGGCGTGCCTGGACGCGGGCGCCGCCCTGCTCGCCCGGCTCGAGCAAGGCCACACCGGGGACCTGGGCGGCGGGGTCTTCTGGAACGACCGCCACGACTTCAAGAACACCGCGTCCTCGGCGCCGGCCGCCCTCGCCTTCGTGCGCACCCACCGCCCCGAGCAGGCGGCCGCGGTGCTGCGCTGGCTGGAGGACGTGCTGTGGGAGCCGCGCCGGAAGGTCTACCGGGACGGGGTGCGCCTGCTCGCGGCGGGCTCCGGCTCCGAGGTGACCCGGCTCGAGGAGGGCGTGTTCAGCTACAACTCCGGGCCCGTGCTGGGGGCGCTCCTGGAGCTCGCGGACGCCCCCGCCACCGGGGCCGGGGAGCGCGCCCGCCTGCTGGGGGCGGCGGCCGACGTCGTCGAGGGCGCCGCCGGGGCGTTCACCCGCGAGCTCGGCGGGCGGCTCGTGCTCGCCGGCCACGGGGGCGGGGACGCCGGCCTGTTCACCGGGATCCTGGCCCGCTACCTCGCGGACGCGGCGCGGCACCCGGGCCTGCCCGAGGAGTCCCGCAGCGCCGCCGCGGAGCTGGTGGCGGCGACCGCCGAGGCCCTGTGGGCCGGGCGGCGGGAGTTCGACCCCGCCGCGGACTTCCACGCGGCGGGGAGCCCGACGCCGGCGGCCGCGGGCGCGACGGTGGCGATCTTCTCCCCCGACCCGGCCCGCCCCGCCGACGAGGCCCAGCGCCCCGGGGTGCGGGTGGAGCTGTCCACGCAGGTGCAGGCGTGGACCGTGCTCGAGGCCGCCGCCCGGCTGGTCCGGGCGTGAGGCGGGTGCGGGCGCCGCGCGCTCCGCTGTCCGCTGAACCGGCGCTCCGGGCGGCCGGATGCGTGGCCGCACGCGCACTCGTGGGATAGAACAGCACTATGAATTTCCTGCGCACCCCCGATCCGAACCCCGGTTGGCTCAACGAGGAGGACCTGCGCGAGGCCCGGCGCCGGCTGCCCATGGTCTACGTGCAGGCCATCCCGGTGCGCCTGGACCCGCTCGGCTACCTCTCGGAGATCGGCCTGCTCCTGCAGTCCACCCCCCAGGGCGAGATGATGTACACCTTCGTCTCCGGGCGCGTGCTGTACCGCGAGACCATCCGGGCGGCGCTGCTGCGCCACCTCGAGAAGGATCTGGGGACCATGGCCTTCCCGCAGCTGCCGGTCTCCACCACGCCGTTCGCGGTCTCGGAGTTCTTCCCCTCCCCCTCGGAGACGGGCCTGACCGACGACCGCCAGCACGCCGTGGCGCTGAGCTACATCGTGCCCCTGCGCGGCGAGTGCAATCCGCGCCAGGACGCGCTGCAGCTGTCCTGGATGAGCCCCGAGGAGGCGCTCAGCCCCGAGGTGCAGGCGGAGTTCGCCGGCGGCCGCGGGGACCTGGTGCGCCAGGCCGTCGCCCACGCCGGCTGGGGCCGCTGAGCTCCCGCTCCTGCGCGGTGCGGGTGAGGTGGACGACGGCCAGCCCGCACAGCACGCCGATCACCGTCTCGACCGCCCGCGCCTGCAGCAGCTCGCCGGCGGGCGCCGGGTGCGCCAGCTGGGTCATCAGCAGGGCCAGCGGGGTGATGAACAGCAGGGCCACGCAGTAGTTGCGGCCCACGAACAGCTCCGCGAGGAACTGGAAGAGGACCACCAGCGCCACCACGTGCCACTGCTGCAGCGGCACCGCCAGCACCGCCGCGGAGACGCCCACGCCGCCCAGGGTGCCCACCACACGGTGGACGCCGCGCTGCATCCGCGCGCCCAGGTCCGGGGCCGCGATGGGGGCGGCGGCCGCGACCATGGCCCAGTAGGCGTGCGAGAGCCCGCCGGCCGAGCCCAGCGCCCCGGCCGCGGACGTGGCCAGGAGGAACCGGCCCCCGTGCGCCCACAGCTGCCCCGCCGTGAGCCCGTGGTGCTCAGCGACGGGGGCCACGGGCCCGGTCACCCCCTCCCCCGCCCAGCGGGACGCCGCGCCCAGGGCCACGGAGAGCGCGGCGGAGAGCGCCGCGACCAGCACGGCCTCCCCCACCGGGGCGGCGTGCTCCAGGCAGCCCACGGCGCCCACTGCGAAGACGAAGAACAGGGACCCGGCCGGCTTGAGCGTCCAGTGGGCCGCGGCCACCGCCCCGAGCCCGGCCGCCACCGCGGTGACGGCCAGCACCACCGCCTGCGGGAGCCCGTTCAGCGCCGCGCCGAGCGCGACGCACAGGACCATCAGCAGGCCCGCCCGGCCCTGGTGGCGGACGCGGGCGCGGAGGGGCTCGTGCCGGGCGTAGATCGAGGTGAACGCGCCGAAGGCCGCGTAGATGCCGAGGTCGGCGCGCCCGGCGGCGACGAGGGCGGCCAGGGGGACCGCCACCGACAGGGCGATGCGGGCCGCGGGCAGGTGGTCCCGCTGGGACGGGCGCAGGGCGAAGAACGCACGGATCGGGTGCACGGGGTCGGGGACCACCTCTCTGCGGGGCGACGGCCGGGGCGCCGGTCCCCTGCGCGGCAGGGTGGCCCCACAGCGTCGAACGCGCGCGGGACCGGCACCCTTCCGGGCGGGGTCCATGAGAAGGCTCACAGCGGGTCCGCCGCCCGGGTCCGGCCGCCACCGGGGTGCCGCACAATGGTCGGGTGAGCGCACCTGCCGAGACCCCCCTGTTCCCCGCCGCCCGCACCGCCTTCGGCTTCGCGGTGGACCACCGGCTCCGCGAGACCGCGAGGATCCCCGGCGAGCGCGTCGACGCCAACGGCGGGCCGTTCCTGGGCCGCACCGGGACCATCACGACCCCGCACGGGACGATCAGCACCCCCGCCTTCGTCCCGGTCGGCACCCAGGCGACGGTCAAGGCCGTCCTGCCCGAGTCCGTGCGGGAGCTCGGCGCGCAGGCCCTGCTCGCCAACGCCTACCACCTCTACCTCCAGCCCGGGGCCGAGGTGCTCGACGCCGCCGGCGGGCTGGGCGCGTTCATGAACTGGGGGGGCCCCACCTTCACGGACTCCGGCGGCTTCCAGGTCATGTCCCTGGGCTCGGGGTTCAAGAAGGTCATCGACATGTCGACGGTCGCGGCCTCCGCCGCCGGGGACGACGACGTCGCGACCGGCAAGGAGCGGATGGCCCACGTCGACGAGGACGGGGTCACGTTCCGGTCCCACATCAACGGGGACGTCCACCGGTTCACCCCGGAGATCTCCATGCAGGTCCAGCACCGGCTGGGGGCGGACATCATGTTCGCCTTCGACGAGCTCACGACGCTGCACAACTCCCGCGGCTACCAGGAGGCCTCCCTGGAGCGGACCCGCCGGTGGGCGCAGCGCTGCGTCGCCGAGCACGTCCGGCTCACCGGGGAGCGCACCGGCAAGCCGTACCAGGCGCTGTTCGGCGTGATCCAGGGCGCCCAGTACGAGGACCTGCGGCGCCGGGCGTGCCGCGACCTCGGCGCGATGGACTTCGACGGCTACGGGATCGGCGGGGCGCTGGAGAAGGACAACCTCGGCACGATCGTGCGCTGGTGCAACGAGGAGCTGCCCGAGGACCGGCCCCGGCACCTGCTGGGGATCTCCGAGCCGGACGACATCTTCATCGCCCTCGAGAACGGCGCCGACACCTTCGACTGCGTCTCCCCCACCCGGGTGGCCCGCAACGCGGCGGTCTACACCCCGGACGGGCGGTTCAACATCGACAACGCCCGGTTCCGCACGGACTTCGCCCCGGTCTTCGAGGGCTGCGACTGCTACACGTGCACGCACTACACGAGGGCGTACCTGCACCACCTGTTCAAGGCGAAGGAGCGGCTGTCGGCGACGCTCGCCTCGATCCACAACGAGCGCTTCGTCGTGCGCATGGTCGACGGCGCCCGCGAGGCCATGGCCGACGGGACGTACTTCGAGTACCGGGACGAGGTCCTGGGCCGCTACTACGCCGGCCGGTCCTGACGGCGCCCTGTCCCGCCCCTGCACCCCGGGCCTCCGGGTGCGGGCGCTCCGGGGACGCCGCGAGGCCGGTGCCCGACGGGTCGGGCACCGGCCTCGCGGACCGGGAGGAGCTACCGGACGGGCTACCGGACGGGCTACCGGACGGGAGCCGCCGCGGTGCCGGGGACCGGCTCGGGCGGCGCGGGAGCGGCCGGCGGGACGGCGCGCAGCGCGGCGATCTCGTGCACGCGGTCCCGGCAGCGGTACCAGCCCAGCACGAGCAGCGGCACCAGCAGCAGCAGGGAGGCCACGGTCCACGTGCCCACCGGGGAGTCGAAGGCCATGAGCACGACGACCGCCACGAGAAACGCGAGGGTGAGCCAGCCGGTGACGGGGGCCCCGGGCATCCGGAAGGACGGGCGCTCGGCCCTCCCCCGGCGGGCCCAGGCGACGAGCCGCATCTGGCACAGGATGATCATGCCCCAGGCGCTGATGATGCCGATCGAGGCGATGTTGAGCACGATCTCGAAGGCCTGGGCCGGCACGAGCGCGTTGAGCACGACGCCCAGCACCGCGACGGCCGCGGTGAGCACGATGCCGCCGTAGGGCACGCCGGCGTGGTTCATCCGCCCGGCGAAGCGCGGCGCGGAGCCGGCCAGGGACATCGAGCGCAGGATCCGGCCCGTGGAGTAGAGCCCGGCGTTGAGGGAGGACAGGGCGGCGGTGAGCACCACCAGGTTCATCACCGTGTCCATCCCGGCCACGCCGATGGAGCCGAAGAACGTCACGAACGGGCTCTCGCCCGCCTTGTAGGCGGTGTACGGCAGCAGCAGGGACAGCAGGGTCAGGGACCCGACGTAGAAGACCGCGATGCGCAGGATGACCGTGTTGACGGCCCGGGGCATGACCTTCTCCGGGTGCTCCGCCTCCCCGGCCGCGGTGCCGATGAGCTCGATCGAGGCGTAGGCGAAGACGACGCCCTGGATCACCACGACGGCGGGCAGCAGGCCGTTGGGCAGGAACCCTCCGTTGTCGGCGATGAGGGTCAGGCCGGTCTCGTGGGCGCCGTCCGGGGTCCCGAAGACCACCAGCCAGATGCCCACCAGCAGGAACACGACCAGCGCCGCGACCTTGATGAGGGCGAACCAGAACTCCAGCTCCCCGAAGACCTTCACGGACACGAGGTTCAGGCACAGCACCAGCAGCAGCGCCCCCAGGGCGAAGACCCACTGCGGGACGTCCCCGATGGGGGCCCAGTACCGGGCGAAGAACTTCATGTACAGCGCCACGGCCGTGATGTCCACGATCGCGGTCATGGCCCAGTTGAGCCAGTACAGCCAGCCGGTGAAGAAAGCCGCCTTCTCCCCGTAGAACTCGCGGGCGTAGGAGACGAAGGAGCCCGACGACGGGCGCCGCACGACGAGCTCCCCGAGCGCGCGCAGGATGAGGAACGCGAAGAAGCCGCACACGGCGTAGGTGACGACGAGGGCGGGGCCCGCGGTGGCCAGTCGGCCGCCGGCGCCCATGAACAGTCCCGTGCCGATGGCGCCGCCGATGGCGATCATCTGGATCTGCCGGGGCGTCAGGCTCTTGTGGTAGCCCTGGTCCTCGGCGTGGAGGAGGTCCAGGGCGGCGGTCGGCGGCTGGGTGGGCGTGGCATGGCGCCGGTCCGGGTGGTTGACGGTCATGGTGTCCTTCGGCTGGGTCCGCTGCGCGGACGGATCATTTCGTGAGGTTGGCGAGGCGCTCGGGGCGCAGGATCTGCGCCAGCTCCTCGGCGGTCAGCAGGCCGCGCTCGCGCACCAGCTCCGCGACGCCGCTGCCCGTGGCCAGGGCCTCCCGGGCGATCGCGGTGGCGGTGGCGTAGCCCAGGTGGGGGTTCAGGGCGGTCACCAGGCCGATGGAGTTCTCCACGGACGCGCGCAGGCGCTCCTCGTCGGCGGTGATGCCGCGCACGCAGCGCTCCGTGAGCGTGGTGCAGGCCGCGCGCAGGTGGGCGACGCTCTTGTGCAGGCTGTGCACGATGACGGGCTCGAAGGCGTTGAGCTGCAGCTGCCCGCCCTCGGCGGCCATCGTGATGGTGACGTCGTTGCCGATGACCTCGTAGGCGACCTGGCTGACCACCTCGGGGATCACCGGGTTGATCTTCCCGGGCATGATCGAGGAGCCGGACTGCACGGCGGGCAGGGCGATCTCGCCCAGCCCGGCGCGGGGCCCGGAGGAGAGCAGCCGCAGGTCGTTGCAGATCTTGGACAGCTTCACGGCCACGCGCTTGAGCACGCCGGACAGGTGCACGAAGGCCCCCACGTCCTGGGTGGCCTCCACCAGGTCGACGGCGGTGACCAGCGGCAGGCCGGTGACGGCGGCCAGGTGGCGGCAGGCCGCGTCGGTGTAGCCCTCCGGGGCGTTGAGCCCGGTGCCGATCGCGGTGGCGCCCAGGTTGATCTCGTGGATCAGCAGGTTCGCCTCGGCCAGCCGCTGGCGGTCCTCGCGGATCATCACGGCGTAGGTGCCGAACTCCTGGCCCAGGGTCATCGGCACGGCGTCCTGCAGCTGGGTGCGGCCCATTTTCACCACGGTACGGAACTCGCGCGCCTTGTCGGCGAACGCGCCCTCGAGCACCTCCAGCGCGGCCAGCAGCTCCTGGACCCCGGAGACGGTGGCGATCTTCACGGCCGTGGGGTAGGCGTCGTTGGTGGACTGCGAGAGGTTGACGTGGTCGTTGGGGTGCAGCCGGGAGTACTCGCCCTTGGCCGCGCCCAGCAGCTCGAGGGCGCGGTTGGCGATCACCTCGTTGGCGTTCATGTTCGAGGAGGTGCCGGCCCCGCCCTGGATCACGTCGACGCGGAACTGCTCGTGCAGGCGCCCGTCCAGGATCTCCTGGCAGGCCGCGACGATCGCGTCGGCGCGCTCGGCGTCGAGCAGGCCGAGCTCGTGGTTGGTGCGGGCGGCGGCCAGCTTGACGGCCGCCAGGCCGCGGACCAGGTGGGCGTGCCCGCCCAGGGGCTGGCCGGTGATCGGGAAGTTCTCCACGGCGCGCAGGGTCTGCACGCCCCAGTAGGCGTCGGCGGGGACCTCGCGCTCGCCGAGCAGGTCGTGCTCGACGCGGAAGGCGGTGGTGGTCATGGTGTCCTCGGATCTGTCGGGAGCGGGCGGGGTGCGCCGGGGGCGGTCGGCGGAGCGGGGTCGACGGCGGCGAGGGCCCCGACGGGGCGCCCGCCCCCGAGCACCGGGACGACGGCGAGGTCGGCCAGCGCCTCCGTGGCCATCCCGAGGTGCTGCAGGGCCCGGACGGTGACCGGCATCCGGGCGCGGTCGGCGCCGTCGGCGATCTTCACGGCGAGGCCGCGGCCGTCGGGCAGGCCCACGAGCTGGAGGCCCTCGAAGCCGTCCTTGGCGAGCAGGCCGGGCACCCGGCGCATCAGCGCGGTGACGTCGCGGCCCTCCCCGGCCACCTGCTCCGGGTGGGCGGTCATGGCCGCCGCGACCCGCGCCTCGGGGGTGCCCGGGGCGGCGGAGACCAGGCGGGCGAAGGCGGTGGCCATGCCGCGCAGGGTGACGGCGAACAGCGGCGTGCCGCAGCCGTCCGTGCTCTGGGCGCCGAGCGGCTCCCCGGTCAGCTCCGCCACGACCTCGGCGACCAGCTCCTGCAGGGGGTGGCGCGGGTCGGTGTAGCCGGCGACCGGCCACCCGTTGACCAGGCAGGTGGCGACCATGGCCGCGTGCTTGCCCGAGCAGTTCTGGGCGAGGCGGGACGGCCCCTGGCCGGCGCGCAGCGCGGACGCCCGCTCCGCCGCCCCGTAGGGCAGGTCGGGGACGTTCTCCAGGGCGGCCCCGTCGGTGTGGTGCAGGGCCAGGATCCGGCGGGCGCCCTCCTGGTGGGCGGGCGCGCCCGAGTGGCTGGCGGCGGCCAGGGCCAGCAGCTCCGGCGGCAGCTCGAGCCCGGCCCGCAGCATCGCCACGGCCTGCAGGGGCTTGAGCGAGGAGCGCGGGTAGAACAGCGCCCCCGGGTCCCCCGCCGCCAGCAGCACGGCCCCGGAGGCGTCGGTGGCGACCAGCGAGCCGTGGTGGACGCTCTCGACCACGCCGTCGCGGGTCTGCTCGGCGACGGCGACGTGCCGGGGGCGGGCGAGGGACAGGGGCGCCTCGGGGGCGGTGGTCGTCATGCGGGTCCTTGCTCTGTGGGTGGGGGCGTGCGAGGGGGACGGGTCCGGCGGTGGCCGGCGCCCGGCCGGGTGGCTCAGGGACGGGACCGGCCGGGCCCGTCGGCGGTGATGGTCCCCAGGGCGTCGTGGACGGCCGCCAGGTGGTCCCGCATGGCCGCCTCGGCCTCGCCGGGATCGCCCTGCTCGATGGCCCGGAAGACGCGCAGGTGCTCCTCGTCGGAGCGGGGCTGGCGGTCGGCCACGACGTTGAGGGTCTCGGACTGGTGGGTGAGGGCCTCACGGATGTCGGCGATGACGTTCTCGAACACCCGGTTGCCGCTGATCCGCGCGATGGCGGCGTGGAAGCTGGTGTCCAGCTCCACCCATGCCTGGGGGTCGTCCTCCGCCACCATCGCGCCGACGACGTCGCGCAGGAGCTGCACGTCCTCCTCGGTGCGGCGCCGGGCAGCGAGCCCGGCCGCGGGGACCTCGATGTGCGGACGGGCCTCGTGCAGGTCGCGCGCCGAGTACGTCCCCAGGGCCAGGTCCTTGGCCACCCGCGCGGACACCACGAAGGTCCCTTTGCCGGTGCGGCTCTCCGTCAGGCCGAGGGCCGCGCAGGAGCGCAGGGCCTCGCGGACGACCGAGCGGCTGACGTCGTAGCGCTGGGCCAGGGCCGCCTCCGAGGGCAGCTTCTCCCCGACCGGCAGCTGCCCCTCCTCGATCCCCCGGCGCAGGGCGGAGAAGACCGCCTCGGCGGCACTGACGCGCACAATGGGCTGTCCGGCTGTCCGGCTGTCCGACAGGTTCATGGTCCGAGCATGACGGGGATCACATCACCTGTCAACCCCGTCCCGGCGATCCGGCCCGGCCCCGGTGACGCCGGGGAAGCACAGGTGTGCGTACCATGCCGGAGTCCGTTCGAGGGGTCCGGCACGGCGCAGTGCTGCCCACCGTCAGCCGCGCACCGGACCCCCTCACCCCCTCATCCCCGGGAGAACCATGTCCACCTCCACCCCGGCCGGGCCGCCCGCACCCCACGGCGGCCTCGCCAAGACCCTCAAACCCCGCCACCTGTCCATGATCGCCATCGCCGGCGTCATCGGCGCGGGCCTCTTCGTCGGCTCCGGCGTGGCCATCCAGCAGGCCGGTCCCGCCATCCTGCTCGCCTACGCCGCCGCCGGCGTCGTCGTCGTGTTCGTCATGCGGATGCTCGGCGAGATGGCCGCCGCCCACCCCGAGACGGGGTCCTTCTCCGCCTACGCCGACAAGGCCCTGGGCCGCTGGGCCGGGTTCAGCATCGGCTGGCTCTACGCCTGGTTCTGGATCATCGTCGTCGGCATCGAGGCCACCGCCGGCGCCGCCATCGTGCACCGCTGGGCGCCGGGCGTGGAGCAGTGGGTCTGGGCCCTCCTGCTCATGGTGCTGCTGACGCTCACCAACGTCGTCTCCGTGAAGTCCTACGGCGAGTTCGAGTTCTGGTTCGCCTCCGTCAAGGTCACGGCGATCGTCCTGTTCCTCGTCCTCGGGGTGCTGGCCATCGCCGGCCTCGTCCCCGGCGTCGCGGCCCCCGGCACGGACCACCTCGTCGGCCACGGCGGGTTCGCCCCCAACGGCTGGTCCGCGGTGGCCAGCGGCATCCTGGTCGTCGTGTTCTCGTTCTTCGGCGCCGAGATCGCCACCATCGCCGCCGGGGAGTCGGAGCAGCCGGAGAAGGCGGTCAAGAAGGCCGTCAACTCCACCGTCTGGCGCATCCTGCTCTTCTACATCGGCTCCATCGCCGTCGTCGTCACCCTGCTGCCCTGGGACGACGCCTCCGTGGCCAAGAGCCCCTACGTGGCCGTCATCGAGCGGCTGGGCATCCCGGGGGCCGCCACGATCATGGACGTCGTGGTGCTCACCAGCGTGCTCTCCTGCCTGAACTCGGGGCTCTACACCGCCAGCCGGATGCTGTTCTCCCTCTCCGAGCGCCGTGACGCGCCCCGGTCCCTGTCGGGGATCTCGCGCTCCGGCGTGCCGGTCGCCGCCGTGCTCGCCGCGACCGTGGTCGGGTTCCTCACCGTGGGCCTGAACTACCTCGCCCCGGAGGCCGTGTTCCTGTTCCTCGTGAACACCTCGGGCGCGATCGCGCTGTTCGTCTGGCTGGTCATCTGCCTGTCCCAGCTGGTCCTGCGCCGCCGGATGGACGCGCAGGAGCAGGCGCGGCTGCCCGTGCGCATGTGGGCCTTCCCGTACCTGACCTGGGCCACGGTGGCCGCCATCGGCGCCATGCTCGTCGGGATGTTCGTGCTCGACGCCACCCGAGAGTCCGCGTGGGCCTCCACCGGCCTGGCGGCCGTCGTCGTCGCCCTCGGCGTGCGGCAGCAGCGCCGGGCCCCGCGGCCCGCGGCCCTCTCCCCGCACGCCGCCCCGGCCGAGGAGACCAGCGGCGCCCGCCGCTAGCACCCCGGTGCCGGGGCGCCCCGCGGGGCGCCCCGGCACCGCCGTCCGGCCGGCCTACGCGGCCGCCCCGCCGTCGGAGGCGGTGGGCTCCTCCCGCCGCGACCGCCGCCACGCGAGGACCGCCACGACGACCACGACGGCCCACGAGACGGCCACGGCCGCGAGCGTCGGCCCCGACGGCCGGGAGGTGAACGCGCCCACGGCCGCGAAGCTGATCTGCCCCGGCATCCCGCCGAGCAGGGTGGCCCCGAGGTAGTCGCGCTGCGGGATCCGCACCAGCCCGGCCCCGTAGCTGAGCGTCCAGTTCGGCACCACCGGCCGCAGGACGAGCACCGTGAGGAAGCCCTTGCCGTCGAGCTTGGCCTCGACCGTCCCGACGCGGCTGCCGGCGATCCGGTACAGGGCGTCACGGCCCAGGAACCGGGCGACCCAGTAGCCGAGCCAGGCCCCGGCGGTGAACGCGACGATGCTGAGCGCGCTGCCCTGGGCCACGCCGAAGAGGAAGCCGCTGGACACGGCCATGATCGTCACCGGCACGGGGCTGGCGGCCACGAGGACGTAGGCGGCGCCGAAGACGAGGGGCGCCCACGCCCCGAAGCCCTCCACGAACGTGCGGACCTGCTCCACGGTCGGCAGCTCGTGGCCCACGAGGTACCAGACGGCGAGGCCCAGCAGCAGCACCAGCGCACCGCCCTTGAGCAGGGCGACCCACCCCGGCCGCGCGCCGGGGGCACCCGGGTCCCGCGCAGGTTCGGTGCTCACGTGCGCCACTGTACCGACCCGGCGGCCCCGGGACCGAGGACAATGGTGCCCATGGACGTCACCGATCTGGACCCCGCGGAGGTCTTCTCCGTCTCCCACGACCTCGCCCACCCCCCGGCCGCGGTCTTCGCCGCGTTCACGGACCCGGACCGGCTCGCCGCCTGGTTCGGCCCGCAGGGCTGGAGCGTGCCCCGGGAGTCCGTGCTCCTCGAGGTCCGGCCCGGGGGGCGCCAGCACTTCCGGATGGTCAACGACGCCGACCCCGCCCAGGTCTCGCCCGTGCACGCGACGTACGTGCGCGTCGAGCAGGACGCGCTGCTCGAGGGCCGCGAGGCGCTGCCGGGCCCGCACGGCGAGCCCACGGGGGTCACCATCCTGCTGCGCGTCGAGTTCCTGGCGACCGGGGACGGCGGGACCCTGCTGGTCGTGACGCAGGGACCGCTGCCCGAGAGCGTGCACGGGGGCGCCGCGGCGGGGTGGCGCAGCTCCTTCGTCAAGCTCGAGGCGCTGCTCGCCGGAGGCTGAGCCGGGCCCCGGCCGGCTCGGATAGTCTGCCCGCATGACCGTCCCCACCCGCACCACCGTGCTCACCCGCCGGCTCACCGCCCCGAACCCGGGGCCGATGACGCTGGACGGCACCAACTCGTGGCTGGTCGGGGCGCCCGGGCAGGAGGACGCCGTCGTCGTGGACCCCGGGCCCGCCGACCGGGGGCACCTGGCCGCGCTGGCCGCGGCCGGCCGCACGGTGCTGACGCTGGTCACGCACCGGCACGGCGACCACACCGAGGCCGTCGACGACTTCCACGCGCTCACCGGGGCGCCGGTGCGGGCGTTCCTCCCGCAGTTCTGCCGGGGCGCCGGGCCGCTGCGCGACGGCGAGACGGTCGAGGCCGCCGGGACCCGGATCCGGGTGCTGCACACCCCGGGGCACACCTCCGACTCGGCGTGCTTCCACCTGCCCGACGACGCCCCGCTCGCGGAGGACCCCGGGGCGGCCGGTCCCGCCGCACCCGGCGCGGCCGCCGACGGCGCCGGCCCGGGCAGCGTCCTGACGGGCGACACGGTCCTGGGCCGCGGCACCACGGTCCTCGACCACCCGGACGGCACGCTCGGCGACTACCTGCGCTCGCTGCACCGGCTCGCCGTGCTCGGCGGGGCGCTCGTGCTGCCCGGGCACGCCGGGGTGCGGGAGAACCTGGAGGAGCTCTGCCAGGAGCTCGTCGAGCACCGGATGGAGCGCCTCGCCGAGATCCGGGAGGCCGTGCGCGCCCTGGGCCGCGGCGCCACCCTCGAGGCGATCACGGCCCGCGTCTACGGCGACGTCCCGCAGCACGTGCACCCCGCCGCCCGCCTGTCGGTGGGCGCGCAGCTGGCCTACCTGGGGTTCTGAGCCGCCCGGCCGGGCCGTCCCGCCCGCGGGGCCGTCCCGTTCAGCGCACGGGCGACGACGCCGGGGCCTCCCCCGCCAGGCCGGCCACGCCGTAGGTGGGCTCGTGCCGCTTCAGCCACCGGATCGCGGCGTAGGTGACGGGCAGGACGACGATCTCGACGGCGACCTTGTAGGCGTAGCCGATCAGCGCGTAGTTGAGGAAGTCCCCGAGCGTGGTGATCCCGATGACGGGGGCGGCCACGGTGCAGAAGATGAGGGTGTCCACGAGCTCGCCGAGCGCCGTCGAGGAGATGAGCCGGGCCCACAGGTGCCTCTCCCGGGTGCGGGCCTTCAGCCGGACCAGCACGAACGCGTTGAGCAGCTGCCCCGCGAGGTAGCCGAGCAGGGAGCCGGCGACGATGAGCGGGACGGGCCCGAGCACGGTCTCGAGCGCCGCCTGGCCCGTGTAGAACTCCGCCGGGGGCAGCGCGATGACGATCCAGAACACGACCGACGCGAGCAGTCCGGCGGCGAAGGAGCTCAGGATGGCGCGCCGGGCGGCGCGGAAGCCGTAGACCTCCGAGACGACGTCGCCCAGGACGTAGGCGAGCGGGAAGAGGAAGAAACCCCCGTCGGTGATGACCGGCCCGAACGCGACCCCCTTGGTCGCGGCGACGTTGGAGAGCACGAGGACCACGCAGTAGGCCGCCACGATGAGGTCGAACCAGGTGCGGGGCCGGCGGGCGAACCCGGCGGGCGCGGCCGGGGAGGCGGGAGAGGACACGGTGGATCACCAATCTGTCGTGACGCGGCACGTCGCCCGGCGGGGCACGCCGGGGTGGAGCTGGGAGGTGCGGCGGGGCCTCCCGCCTGCCACCCGGGAGGCCCGCCGCCGCGGAACCCCGTGCGGGGACGTCGCGGCGGCCGGAGGCCGACGGACAGTCTAGCGCCGCCCCGGCGCCCCGGCCCCGGCGGTTGGCCCCCAGCGCGGGCCGGGGCGCACAATGGCTCCCATGACCGACACCACCGCTTCCTCCCCCGCCCCCGACCGGGCCGCCGCGGCCCAGCCGCCCGTCGCCCTGACGATCGCCGGCTCCGAGGCCACCGGCGGCGCCGGCGCGCAGGCCGACCTCAAGACCTTCCAGGAGCTCGGCGTCTTCGGCTCGCTCGCGCTCACCTGCATCGTCTCCTTCGACCCCGCCGAGGACTGGGGCCACCGCCTGTTCCCCGTGCCGCAGGACGTCCTGCGCGAGCAGCTCGAGGCGATCACCGCCGCCCACGCGCTCGACGCCGTGAAGATCGGCATGCTCGGCAGCCCGGAGACCATCGCGACCACGGCCGAGGTGCTGGCCGAGCTGAAGCCCCGCCACCTCGTGCTCGACCCCGTCCTCATCTGCAAGGGCCAGGAGCCCGGGGCCGCCCTGGACACCGACGAGGCGCTCAAGGCGAAGATCCTGCCCCTGGCCACGTTCGTGACCCCCAACCACTTCGAGTCCCTCTCCCTGTCGGGGATGGACGAGATCAGCACCGTCGAGGACCTCGAGGAGGCCGCCCGCCGGATCCACGAGAAGTCCGGCGCCGTGGTGCTCGCCAAGGGCGGGGTGCGCATCGCCGGGCCCGACGCCGTCGACGTCTACTTCGACGGGACGACCCTCGAGGTGCTCTCGGAGCCCAAGGTCGGCGAGGTCCCCGTGGCCGGCGCCGGCTGCACCCTCGCGGCCGCCGTCGCCGCCGAGCTCGCGAAGGGCGCCGAGCCGCTCGAGGCCGCCCGCACGGCCAAGGCCTTCGTCTCCGCCGGCATCCGGCAGCGGCTGAGCTCGCGGGCCCCGTTCGACTCCCTGTGGCAGGGAGGCTCCGCCGCCGAGCGCTGAGCGGGCGCGGCGGTCCCCGCCGCGCCCGCCGCAGGAGCACCGGCCGCGTCCCGCCCCGGAATGGGGCGGGACGCGGTCATGTTGACGCGTACATGACTCTGCAGATCGACATCTGCTCCGACATCGCCTGCCCGTGGTGCCTCATCGGCAAGCGTCGCTTCGACCGCGCCCTGGCTGCCTTCCCGCACCGCGAGCAGGTGCGCGTCACCTACCGCAGCTTCCAGCTCGACCCCTCCCTGCCGGACTCCTACCCCGGACGCGAGGCCGACTACCTGGCCGGCGCCAAGGGGCTCGCCCCGGAGCAGGTGCAGCAGATGCTCGCACAGGTGAGCGCGGTCGCCGCCGGGGAGGGGCTGCACTACGACTTCGACGCCCTCGTCGTGGCGAACTCGCGCAAGGCCCACCGCCTGCTGCACGCCGCCCGCCGGGAGGACGACCTCGCCACCGGCGGCCCCGTGGCAGCACGCCTGAAGGAGGCCCTGCTCACGGGCCACTTCGAGCGCGGCCTCGACCTCGGCGACGACGACGCGCTGGTCGCCCTGTCCGCCGCGGCCGGGCTGCCGGAGACGGTCGCGCGCCGGGCGCTCGCCGATCCCGCCCTGGACACGGCCGTGCAGGAGGACGTCGCGGCGGCCCGGCGGCTCGGCGTCCAGGGCGTGCCGTTCTACCTGCTGGACGGTCGCTACGGGATCTCGGGCGCGCAGCCGACCGAGACGTTCGCGCGGGCCCTGGACCGGGTGTGGGCGGAGGTCGGGCCCCTGGCCGACCTCGGGAGCGCGGGCCCGGCCTGCGGACCCGACGGGCGCGGCTGCTGAGTGCCGGTCGGACGTTTCCTGGACGTTGCCCCAGACCTTTCTCCCCGAAGGAGCGTTCCGGGCGGAAGGGTGGTGTCATAGTCGGACACACCGTCACCAAGGCTCATTAAAGTGTGCATACTTTGATGACATATAGAGATAAGGTGTCATCATGCCCCGCATTTCAGCTGCCAGCAATGCCGCGCAGCGCGAGAACACCAAACGAGCGATCCTCGACTCCTTCGGCCAGCTGCTCTACCAGCAGGGCCTCACCGGGCTGACCATGACCCACGTGGCCAAGAACGCGGAGGTGGGCCGCACGGCGGTCTACAACTACTTCGCGGACATGGGCGAGCTCCTCGTCGCCTACGCCCTGGACGAGACCGAGCGCTTCATGGCCGACCTGCGCCGCGACCTGGAGGGCGTCGAGAACCCGGTCGACCGGCTGGCGGTGTACATCCGCGCCCAGATCGAGGACCTCACCCGCCGGCACCTGCCGCCCGGGCCCACCATGCGCACGGTCCTCTCCCCGGAGGACTACCAGAAGCTCGGGGAGCACGTGGGCGAGCTGCAGGGACTGCTGGCCGCGATCCTGCGGGACGCGATCGGCCAGGGCTGGCTGCCCGAGGGGGACATCTCCGAGCTGGCCGCCCTGGTGCACGGCTCCCTGACCGCCGCCGCGGACCGGGGGCAGACCTCCGACCAGGACCGTGCGGCGCGCGAGCGGCACATCCGCTCCACCGTCCGGTTCATCCAGCAGGGCCTGGGCGCGCAGTTCGACGCCGAGGGCCGGCCCGTGCGCCTGGCGCCGGGGCGCCCGGCGCTCAGCGCGGCGTCCTGACCGGGCGCCCCTCCTGCGCCGGGCGGGACACCGGCGCCCTGCCGAGCTCGAGCACGCGCGCGTACAGCACGGTGCGGTGGTGCAGCGCGGTGCGCAGCGCCCGGTGCAGCCCGTCCTCGAGGTAGAGCTCCCCGGCCCAGCGGACCACGTGCGGGAACAGGTCGCCGTAGAACGTGGAGTCCGCGTCCAGCAGCGTCTCCAGGTCCAGGGTCGTCTTCGTGGTGATCAGCTGGTCCAGCCGGACCTGGCGTGGCGCCACGCCGGACCAGTCCGAGGGCGTCACGAGGCCGTGGTCCGGGTACGGGCGCGAGTCGCCCACGGCCTTGAAAATCATGCGTCCATCCTAGGGTCCGCCTCCGCGCCGGCCGTCCGCGCCTCGCGGACCCCTCCGACGGGCCCCCCCCCGCGCCGAGCCCCCACACCCGCCGGGCCTCTCGCGCCGAGCCCCCACACCCGCGTCGTTCCCCCACGTCCAGGCATGGGGAGATGCGACCGGCCCGGGGACTCGCGGCACCAGGACGGGCGGTGGCGCCAGAACGGTCCGGAAACACGAAACGCCCCGGACCAGGTGGTCCGGGGCGTTTCCGATGTCCGGGGACATCTTCCGTGCGGAGGATGGGGGATTTGAACCCCCGAGGGCGTGAACCCAACACGCGTTCCAGGCGTGCGCCATAGGCCGCTAGGCGAATCCTCCAGGCACGCACGTCGCGATCGCCTCACGGCGGCCGAACATGCGGAGTCCAGCATAACCGACCCGCCCGCCAATGCCGAATCGGCCGCTTCCGGCGCCGGTTTCGACGCGGCCGCCGCATCCGCTAAACTGTGGGACAGCCCCTCGCGTGGCGTCATCCTGTTGAACTCCCCCAGGACCGGAAGGTAGCAAGGGTAGACGGGCTCTGGCGGGTGCGCGAGGGGTCTTCTCGTTCCCGGACGGGCCGGCCCTCCCCAGCCGCCACCACCCGCCCGGCCTGTCGGATTCCGCCGCTAAGGTGACAGTTGTGACTACCGCCCTGTACCGCCGCTACCGCCCGGAGACCTTCGAGGACGTCATCGGCCAGGAGCACGTGACCGAGCCGCTGATGACGGCGCTGCGCAAGGACAGGGTCAGCCACGCGTACCTCTTCTCCGGCCCCCGCGGGTGCGGCAAGACGACCTCCGCCCGCATCCTCGCCCGCTGCCTGAACTGCGCCCAGGGACCGACCGCCACCCCCTGCGGGCACTGCGACAGCTGCCGGGACCTCGCCCGCGACGGCGCCGGCTCCCTCGACGTCATCGAGATGGACGCGGCCAGCCACGGTGGCGTGGACCACGCCCGCGACCTCCGGGAGCGCGCGACGTTCGCGCCCGTGCGGGACCGGTACAAGATCTTCATCATCGACGAGGCCCACATGGTCACGCGCGAGGGCTTCAACGCCCTGCTGAAGATCGTCGAGGAGCCCCCGGAGCACATCAAGTTCATCTTCGCGACCACGGAGCCGAGCAAGGTCCTCACGACCATCCGCTCCCGCACGCACCACTACCCCTTCCGCCTGGTCCCGCCCGAGCCCCTCGTGCACTACCTCGAGCAGCTGTGCACGGAGGAGCACGTGCCCGTGGCCCCGGGCGTGCTCTCGCTCGTGGTCCGCGCCGGCGGCGGATCCGTGCGCGACACCCTCTCGGTGCTCGACCAGCTCATGGCCGGCTCCGACGACGGCGGCATCGGCTACGACCTCGCCGTGGCCCTGCTCGGCTACACCCACGGCGCCCTGCTCGACGACGTCGTGGACGCCTTCGCCTCCGGGGACGCCGCCACGGTGTTCCGCGCGGTCGACCGGGTGATCCAGACGGGCCAGGACCCCCGCCGGTTCGTCGAGGACCTGCTCCAGCGGTTCCGGGACCTGATCATCGTCAACGCGGTGCCGGAGTCCGCGGGCAACATCCTGCACGGGATGCCGCAGGACCAGGTCTCCCGGCTGCGCAACCAGGCCTCCCAGCTCGGGGCGGCCGAGCTGTCCCGCGCCGCGGACATCACCAACACCGCCCTCACCGAGATGACCGGCGCGACCTCCCCCCAGCTGCACCTGGAGCTGCTGTGCGCCCGGATCCTGCTGCCCTCCTCGGAGGACACCACGCGCGGTGTCACCGCCCGCGTCGACCGCCTGGAGCGGCGGCTGAGCATCCCCCGCGGCAGCGTCCCCGCCGGGGCCGCCGCGCCCGAGGAGCCCGCGGACGCACCTGCGACGGCGCCCGCCGCCCAGCCAGCTCCCCCTGCCGCGCCCGGGGCCCCCGCACCGGGCGGGACAGCTGTTGCGGCACGCGAGGAGCCCGCGGAGCGGCCGCAGCCGGCCGCGGCTCCCGAGCAGCCGGCCGCAGCGCCGCGTCCGGCGGACGAGCCCCGTCCCGCGGACGCGCAGCGCGGCGGGGACCGGCCGCAGCGCGCCGAGCAGCACCCCGGCCCGGCCCCCGTCCCGGCCCCCGGGCCGGCGTCCCGGCAGGACACCCCCCGCGCGGGGGAGGGAGCGGGCAACGAGATCGACCTGCTCCGCGCCTCCTGGCCGGAGATCGTCAACGCCCTGGCGGACATCCGCCGCGTCGCCTGGTTCACCGTCCAGCGCGGCACGCCGCAGTCCTTCGACGGCAAGGTGCTGCGCATCATGTTCGACGCCGAGGGCGACCTCATGAACTTCCCGCGCTTCGAGGACGACCTGCGCCGGGCCGTGCACCAGGTCCTCGGCATCGACTGCCGCGCGGAGGCCGTCCCGCCGGGCGGCGGGCACGGCCGCGGCGGCACCCCGCGCGGCCCGGAGCCGTCGACGCCCCCGCGCGGACGCCCCACCGACCCCCGCCCGGACGCCGGCCGAGGTGGCCCGGAGCGCCAGGTCGGGCCGGAGCGCCAGGAGCAGCGCGCGCCCCGCGAGGCGGACACCCCGGAGCGCAGCGGCCCCGGACCGAACCGGGGACCGGCCGACGGGCAGTGGTCGCAGGACGAGCCGCGCGGGGCCCACCGGGCGTGGGAGGCCCACGGCCGGCCCGCCACGGACAGCGCCCCGGAGTGGGACGACCCCGCCTGGGCGGAGGAGCCCGTGCACAGCTGGTCCGTGGCCTCCATCCCGCAGGGCGGCCCCGCGCCCGCCCCCGCGCCGGAGCACCCCAAGGAACCTGCACCGGAGCCCGCGAAGCGCTCCGGTGCGCCGGAGCAGGCCTCCCGCCCCTCCTCCCCCGCACCGGCCCGGGCTGCCGCACCGGCGCCCGCGCCGCGCCCGGAGCCGGTCCGGGCGCACTCCCGGGCCCCGGGCTCCCGGCCCGGCCCGCAGGACCGGGACGTCCCGCCCTCCGACGACGACGTCCCGCCGCCCGAGGAGCCCCCGTACCCGGACGAGCCGCCCTATCCCGACGAGCCGCCCTATCCCGAGGAGCCCCCGTACCCCGACGGGTCCCCCTCCGCGGGCGGGCCGGCGGACCCGGACGAGGCACCGCCCGAGCAGTGGCGGCCCAGCCCCGCGGCCCGGCGGGAGGCGGCACCGGCAGCACAGGTCCCGGCGGCGACCCGGCCGGGCCCGGCCCGCGCCGAGGCACCCGCCCGACCGGCACCGGCTCAGCAGGCCGTCGCCGGGGACGACGCCGGTGCCCGCCAGCGCCTGAGCTTCCGCGAGCGCCACGCCGCGCAGATCGCCGCCGGCCGGCAGGTCCCGGAGCAGGCCGCGCCGCCGCGGGACGACGGCGTAGAATGGGACGATTCGTTCGTCCCCAGCTCGGACGACGAGGCGCTCGAGGACTCCACGCTCTACGGCCGTGCCGCCATCGAGCGGATCCTCGGCGGGATGCTGATCGAGGAGCGGGACCTGCACGCCGGGGAGTGACCGGCCGCGCCACCCGTCCCGGTCCGTGCGGTGCGGACCCCGGCGAGGACCGCGACCGCGGCCGTGGACGAGCAGAGGGGCCCGCGACGGCCCGGAAATCGAGGAGAACGTGTACGAAGGCGCTGTTCAGGATCTGATCGACGAGCTGGGCCGGCTGCCCGGCATCGGGCCGAAGTCCGCGCAGCGGATCGCGTTCCACCTCCTCGACGCCGACAAGGAGGACGTCCGCCGCCTGGCCGACGCCATGACGACGGTCAAGGAGAAGGTGAAGTTCTGCCGGATCTGCGGCAACGTCGCCGAGATGGACGAGTGCGCGATCTGCCGTGACGCCCGCCGGGACGCCACCGTCATCTGCGTGGTCGAGGAGTCCAAGGACGTGATGGCCATCGAGCGGACCCGCAGCTTCCGCGGCCGCTACCACGTGCTGGGCGGGGCGATCAGCCCCATCCAGGGCATCGGGCCGGACCAGTTGCGGATCCGCGAGCTGATGACGCGGCTGTCGGACGACACCGTCCAGGAGGTCGTCCTGGCCACCGACCCCAACCTGGAGGGCGAGGCCACCGCCACCTACCTGTCCCGCATGCTCAAGACCCTGGGGGTCCGGGTGACCCGGCTGGCCTCCGGGCTGCCCGTGGGCGGGGACCTGGAGTACGCGGACGAGGTCACGCTGGGCCGGGCGTTCGAGGGCCGCACGGTCGTCGCCTGACCGGCCCGGTAGACTGTCCCGGGGCCGGGCCCGGGAGCCCGCACGGGCCCCCGGCCGCCCATCGGACCCGGCCGCCACCGACCACAGGAGTTGAACCCATGAGCCTCATCGTGCAGAAGTTCGGTGGCTCCTCCGTCGCGGACGCCGACGGCATCCGCCGCGTCGCACGGAGGATCGTCGAGACCCGCAACCGCGGCCACGACGTCGTCGTCGTGGTCTCCGCCATGGGCGACACCACCGACGAGCTCCTCGACCTCGCCAACGAGGTCACCCGCAGGCCCCCTGCCCGCGAGCTCGACATGCTCCTGACCGCCGGTGAGCGCATCTCCATGGCCCTGCTGGCCATGGCCGTCTCCGGCATGGGCGCCCCGGCGCAGTCCTTCACCGGGTCGCAGGCCGGGATGGTCACCGACGGCGCCCACGGCGCGGCCCGGCTCGTGGAGGTCAACCCGCAGCGGGTGCGCGAGTCCCTCGACGAGGGCAACATCGCGATCATCGCCGGGTTCCAGGGCGTGCACCGGCAGACCAAGGACATCACCACGCTGGGCCGCGGAGGCTCGGACACGACCGCGGTGGCGCTGGCCGCCGCCCTGCAGGCCGACGTGTGCGAGATCTACTCCGACGTGGACGGCGTGTTCACCGCCGATCCCCGCATCGCCCCCCGGGCCCGGAAGCTGGAGCAGGTCAGCAGCGAGGAGATGCTCGAGCTCGCCGCCAACGGCGCGAAGATCCTGCACCTGCGCTGCGTCGAGTACGCCCGCCGCTTCGGCGTGAAGCTGCACGTCCGCTCGTCCTTCACCCAGAACGAGGGCACCTGGGTCATCCCGAGCCCCGAAGACGCCGCCACCTCCCCGAAGGAGATCCCGTTGGAACAGCCGCTCATCTCCGGCATCGCCCACGACCGCACGCAGGTGAAGGTCACCGTCGTCGGGGTGCCCGACAAGCCCGGCATCGCGGCCCGGATCTTCCGGCTCCTGGCCGAGGCGAAGGTCAACGTGGACATGATCGTGCAGAACGTCTCCACCGGCGACGACCCCCGGACGGACCTCTCGTTCACCGTGGACGAGTGCCAGGGCGAGCTCGCCGTGAGCCTGCTGCGCGCGGCCGAGGAGAAGATCGGCTACGCGGGCCTGGACTACGACGACGAGGTCGGCAAGCTCTCCCTCGTGGGCGCCGGCATGAAGTCCAACCCCGGCGTGACGTTCACCTTCTTCGAGGCGCTCGCCGCCGCGAACATCAACATCGACATGATCTCCACCTCGGAGGTGCGGATCTCGGTCATCACGGCCGCCGACCGCCTCGACGAGGCCGTGCGCGTGGTGCACACGGCGTTCGGCCTCGACGCCGAGCAGGAGGCCACGGTCTACGCCGGGACCGGCCGCTGACCGTCGTGCCCTCCGCGCACCGGCCGGTCGGCGACGGGGCGGGTCCCGCGACCCGCCCCGTCGCCGTCCTCGCCCGCGGGCAGTGGGCGCCCCGCGCGCACGCCCACGAGCAGCGCGCGGCGCGCTACGCGGACCCGTTCGTCCAGCGCCGCCACCACGGCCGGAAGCACCCGGTCGAGGACTTCCTGTTCACCTACTACACGCTCAAGCCGGCGCAGCTCAAGCGCTGGCACCCCGGCGCCGGGGTCGTGCTCCTGGACGCCGCCGAGCGGGCGGCGGAGAAGTTCTACCGGCCGCTGCGCGCGGACGAGCTCTCCGCGCTGGGCCTCGGCCCGGGCGCGGGGGCGGTGACGGTCGACGACGGCGCCTTCCGGGCCCGGCGGGCCGCCGCGGTCGACTTCGCCCGGGTGGTGCTGGGCTCGCACGCCGCCCAGCCCGGCTTCTTCGGCTGCTTCGGGCTGCACGAGTGGGCCATGGCCTACCGCTCCCAGGAGAACGACCTGCGCCACGAGTACCTCGAGCTGCGGCTGGGCGCGCAGGGCACGGACGCCGTGGTCGAGTCCTCCCGGATCCGGTGCACGCACTTCGACGCGTTCCGCTTCTTCCAGCCGCAGGCCGTCCCGCTCAACGAGCTGCAGCCCACCCGGGAGGCGCAGCGCCGGCTCGAGCAGCCCGGGTGCCTGCACGCGACCATGGACCTCTACAAGTGGGCGTACAAGCTCCTCCCGGCCGTTCCCTCCGAGCTGCTGATGGACTGCTTCGAGCTCGCGTGGGACGTCCGGGAGACCGACATGCAGGCCGCGCCCTACGACCTCTCCGGGTGGGGCTACGCGCCCGTGCGGATCGAGACGCCCGAGGGCAAGGCCGAGTACGTGCGCCGGCAGCGGGACTTCGCCCGCCGCGCCGCGCCCCTGCGCCGCCGGCTGGCCGAGGCCCTGGACGTCCTCGACCCGGGCCGCAGCACGCGGGGAGCGGCGTGAGCGGGGAGCCCGCCGCGGACCGGGCGGCCCCCGGGGACCGGCAGCGGGCCGGGGGCTGGGAGCGGGTCGTCGAGGTCACCGCTGTGCCCGGGCCGCTCGACTTCGTGACGGCTCCGACGAGCACCGGGCCGGTGCTCGTCACGCGGGACGCCGAGGGGGGCCTGCACGTGCTGCGCAACACCTGCACGCACCAGCAGGCCACGGTGTGCCGGGCGGCCGCAGGACGCGCGGAGACGTTCGAGTGCCCGAACCACTACTGGGTGTTCGGCCCCGACGGGCGGTTCCTGGGCTCGCGCCTCGCGCTCGACGCCGGCCGGACGGCCCCGCCGGACCCGGCGAAGGACCTGCCCGCGGCGGCGGTCGACGTGGTCGACGGCTGGGTCGTGGCCCGCTTCTGCTGAGCCTCTGCGGCTCAGGGGCTCAGTCCCCGGGCCGTTCGGCCGCCGCGGCGGCCGCGGCGGCGTCGTCCGCGGGCTTCTCCCGCCCCGCGAGCCACGCCTGGACGTCGGCGAGGCGGATCCGGCGGTGCGTGCCCCGGTACTGCACCGGGATGACGCCCTGGGTGGTGAGGTTGCGCAGGTAGGTGTGCGAGATCCCCGCAAGCGCGGCCGCCTGGGAGGTGGTCAGCAGCTCCTCCACGGAGGTCACCGTGACCGTCTCCCCGCGGGCGAGGCGGGCGAGGAGGTCGAGGACGGCGTCGTGCGCCCCGGCGGGCAGGCGCAGGGAGGTGCCGTCCACGAAGACCGTCACGTCGCGGGCGTCCAGGGCCTCGGCGAGGCGCTCGGCCTGCGCGCCGCTGAGGCCGGCGGTGGTCGTCGGGGGGTGCTGGGTCATGGGCCCATTCTTCCAGCCCGGCGACGGCCCCGGCGACGGGGGCCCGGGGCCGTGCCGGGGGCAGACAACGCCCGGTTCGGCTCCTACGCTGGAGCACACCGGAGCGTCAGCCCGCTGATGGACAGGGTTCACCGACCAGGAGGAGCGACCATGACGAAGGCACGCGAGATCATGAGCCCGGGCGCGGAGTGCGTCGGGGAGAACGAGACGCTCGAGGAGGCCGCCCGGAAGATGAGGGACCTGGGGGTCGGGGCCCTGCCGATCTGCGGGGAGCACGACCGGCTCATGGGGATGGTGACCGACCGCGACATCGTCGTGAAGTGCCTGGCCGTCGGCACCGACCCGCGGGCCGTGAAGGCCGGGCAGCTGGCCCAGGGCAAGCCGGTGACGATCGGCGCCGACGACAGCGTCGAGGAGGCCATCCGGACGATGACGGAGCACCAGGTGCGGCGGCTGCCGGTGATCGACGGGCACGACCTCGTCGGGATGGTCAGCCAGGCCGACATCGCCCGGTCCATGCCCGAGGACCGGGTGGGAGAGCTCGTGGGGCTCCTCTCCTCCGACCGGTACTGACGCCGGGAGCCGGCGCCCGGGTCAGCGCTCCGGGCGCCGGTCCGCCTCCTCGAGCGTGAGCGCGGCGGTCAGCAGCGCCAGGTGGCTGAGGGCCTGCGGGAAGTTGCCCAGGAAGGAGCCGTCCTCCGGGTCGATCATCTCGGTGTAGAGGCCCACGTCGTTGCCCAGGGCCAGCGTGTCGTCCATGAGCTCGGCGGCCTCCTCCGCGCGGCCCACGTGCACGAGCGCCGCGACCGCCCAGAAGGAGCACGCCACGAACGCCCCCTCCTCGTCGGGCATCCCGCTGTAGCGGTGCAGCAGCGGCCCGCGGCCCAGCTCCTCCCGCAGGGCGTCGATGGTCGAGCTCATCCGCGGCCCCCGGTCGAGGCCGCTGACGGCGTGCAGCAGCACGGAGGTGTCCAGCTCGTCGGTGCCGGGGTACCACACGTAGGCGCCGCGCTCCTCGGACCAGCAGTGCTCCGCGATCCACGCCGCGATCCGGTCCCGCTCGGCCCGCCAGCGGTCCGGGCTGCCCGGGATCTGGCCGGCCTCCGCCAGCCGCACGGCGCGGTCCAGCCCGTGCCAGCAGCCCATCTTGGAGCTCGTGTAGTGCCGGTGCTCGGGCAGCTCCCACATCCCGGCGTCGCGGCGGCGCCACAGGTCGCAGATCCGGTCGGCGATGTCGGCGAGCATCCGCCCGGTCGCGGCGTCGAGCACGTTGCCGCCGCCCACGTAGAGGTCGACCATGTCGAAGAGGTCGCCGTAGACGCCGAGCTGCAGCTGGTTCGCCGCGGCGTTGCCCGCCACCACGGGGCCGATGCCCTGCCAGCCCGGGGCGTCGAAGACGGTCGTGCCGTCGCCGGGGACCTCGCCGTTGAGCCGGTTGAGGACGTGCAGCTCGGGGGACTGGGCGCGGGCGATGCGCAGCAGCCAGGACACGGCGGCGTGCACGTCCTCCTGCTCGCCCAGCCGGATGAGGGAGTGCAGGGTGTAGGTCGCGTCGCGCACCCACGCGAAGCGGTAGTCGTAGTTCTTGGTGCCCGCCCGGTTCTCGGGCAGGGACGTGGTGGCCGCGGCGGCGATGGAGCCGGAGGGGTCGTGGCTGAGCAGCTTCAGCGTCAGGGCGCTGCGCTCGACGTCGGCCCGGTACGGCCCGTCGTAGTCGAGCAGGTCCACCCAGCGCCGCCACATGTCCAGGGTGAGCTCCACGTTCTTGCGGATGCTCGCGGGCGTCGGCAGCCGCAGCGGCTCGCTGTGCGTGGCCACGACGGCGAGCAGGTGCTCCGAGCCCGGGCGCGTGCGGAAGCGGCCGGTGATCTGCTGCTCGCCCACGGTGCACTCCCCCGTGTGCTCCGTGCGCACCCCCAGCGAGACCGCGTCGGCGCGCAGGACGGGGCCCTGCTCGGTGTCCTGCACCCAGGGGGAGACGGTGTTGAACATGGTCCCGGGCGCCACCCGCCACGCCATGGGCACCTCCCCGCTCACGCCCTCGACGCAGCGGGCGAGCTCGTTCCAGGGCAGCCGGCCGGTGGAGCCCACGTTGAGGGAGTCCGTGACCCGCACGACGCCGCCGGCGGTGGTGTAGGTGCTCTGCAGGACGTTGGTGCCCGGCACGTAGCGCCGGGTGACCTCGAACGCCTCGGCCGGGCACAGCTCCACGCACCCTCCGCCGTCGGCGTCGAGGAGCCGGGCGAAGGCGGGGGCGGAGTCGAGGTCGGGGATCGGGTACCAGTCCACGGACCCGTCGTGGGCGACCATGGCGACGGTGCGCCCGTCGCCGATGGCCGCGTAGGAGCGCAGCTCCACGTAGCCGTTCCGGCGAGGGGACAGCTCGTGCAGCGCACGCCGGGGACGTGCGGTCTCGGGGCGTGCGCTCACGCGGTGGTCCTCTCGCCGGAACGGTCGTGGGCTCGGGGTGCGGTGCTCAGAGGATGGGCTGGCCGCCGGTGACGGCGACGCGGGCGCCGGAGATGTAGCTGCCGTCGTCGGAGGCCAGCAGGACGTAGACGGGGGCGAGCTCGGCGGGCTGGCCGGGCCGGCCCAGCGCGGACTGCTCCCCGAACGAGGCGACCTTCTCCGGCGGCATGGTCGCCGGGATGAGCGGGGTCCAGATGGGACCGGGGGCCACGCTGTTGACGCGGATCCCCTTCTCGCCGAGCATCTGGGCCAGGCCGGCCGAGAAGTTGGCGATCGCGGCCTTGGTCGCGGCGTAGGGCGCCAGCTCCGGGGAGGGCTGGTCGGACTGGACCGAGGAGCTGCCGATGATGGCCGAGCCCGGGCCCATGTGCGGCAGCGCGGCCTTGGTGAGGTGGAAGTACGCCCCGACGTTGAGCCGGAAGGTGTAGTCCCACTCCTCGTCGCTGATCTCGTCGAGGCTCTCGTGGCTCATCTGGTAGGCGGCGTTGGAGACGAGCACGTCGACCTTCCCGAACTCCTGCACGGCCCGCTCCACGACGGCCCGGCAGTGGGCGGGGTCGGAGAGGTCGCCCGGCACGAGCACCGCCCGGCGCCCGGCCTGCTCGACCCAGCGGGCGGTCGCCTGCGCGTCCTCGTCCTCGTCGAGGTAGGCGATCAGCACGTCGGCGCCCTCGCGGGCGTAGGCGATCGCCACGGCACGGCCGATCCCGCTGTCCCCGCCGGTGATGATCGCGGCCCTGCCCTCGAGCTTGCCCGAGCCGCGGTAGCTCTCCTCCCCGCAGTCGGGGACGGGGGTCATCTCCTTCTGGACGCCGGGGACTTCCTGCTGCTGTTCTGGCTGGCTCATGACGTGGTCCTTCCAGGTGGTGACGGATCCTTCAGGGTCTTCCGGGACGGTGCCCGCACCGCCACCGGGCCGCGGCCGCGCCGCCGTCCGATGATCAGCACACTGGCCATCCTAGGGCCTGCGGCGGGACCCGTCGCGGCTCCGGCGCGCCCCGGGGCGGGATCAGGCTCCGCGGTCGCGCCACCCGAGGACCGCCAGCCACAGCAGCACCCCGGCCAGGCCGACCATGCCGGGAGCCAGCAGCGGCGAGGCGCCCACGGCACCGCTGGCGGCCGCCCACAGGTTCGACGCCGCCGGCATCGAGGCCCAGGACTCCGCGTACCGGGCGCTGGACGGGCCGGCCGCGAGGTTGCCCTTGAGGTGCTCGTAGACCCCGTACGCGCTGCCCAGCGCGGTGACCACCGCGACGGTCCGCAGGGCCCGGGCGGTCGCGGTCGAGCGCCGCACCAGCCAGGCCGCCGCCGCGCCCAGCAGCAGGACGAGCAGCGCCCACGGCACCAGCTGCCCCGGGCCCTGCCAGTGGCGCAGCATCGCGAGCTCGGCGCAGGCCCCGAGCGCGGTCCCGGCGCCCAACCACGTCAGGACCTGCCGGTAGGCCGCCACGAGCTGCGCGGCGTCGGGGCGGGTCTCGGCATCCGGCACGTTCGTCATGGGTCGAGGATGTACCGCAGGGAGCTTGGAGAAACCCGGGTGCCGGGGTTCCGGCCCGCGGCGTCCCGGTGGCAGAGTGGGGCGCACACCCGCGACGGCCGCGCGTGCCGGGCGCGGGACCGGGCACGGCAGGAGGACGGGCATGGGCAACGTCGCGGACGGGATCGTCGACCGGCTGAGGGCCTGGGGCGTGCACCGGGTCTTCGGCTACGCCGGGGACGGGGTGGACCCGATCCTCGCCGCGCTGGACCGGGCCCGGCAGGACGTCGAGTTCGTCTCCGCCCGCCACGAGGAGGCCGCCGCGTTCATGGCGACCGGCCACGCCAAGTACACCGGGGAGGTCGGGGTCTGCCTGGCCACCCAGGGGCCGGGGGCCGTGCACCTGCTCGCGGGCCTGTACGACGCGAAGCTCGACAGCAAGCCGGTCGTGGCGATCGTCGGGCAGGTCCTCACCACGGCCCAGGGCAGCGGCTACCAGCAGGAGGTGGAGCTGGCGACCCTGTTCAAGGACGTGTGCGCCCAGTACGTCCAGCCCCTCGCCACCCCGGAGCAGCTCGCCGCCGTGGTCGACAACGCCTTCCGCACCGCGCTCGCCACCTCGAGCCCGACGTGCGTGATCGTGCCCCACGACGTCCAGCAGGCCGAGGTCCCGGAGCTCGAGCACGCCCACGGCGTGGTGCCCAGCGCACCGGTCACCGCCTCGCCCCGGGTGCTGCCCGCCGAGGCGGACCTGGACCGGGCCGCGCGGCTGCTCACCGGCGGCCGGCGCGTGGCCCTGCTCGTCGGCCAGGGCGCCGCCCGCGCCGCCGCCGAGGTGCAGGAGGTCGCCCAGCGGCTGGGCGCGGGGGTGGCGACGTCGCTGCTCGGCAAACCGCTGGTGGACGAGTCCCTCCCCTGGGCCTGCGGAGTCATGGGCCACCTGGGCACCACGGCGGCGGCGGACCTCATGGCCGGGTGCGACACCCTCCTGATCGTCGGCAGCAACGACCCGTGGACCGAGTTCTACCCGGCCCCCGGCCAGGCCCGCGCCGTGCAGATCGACGTCGACGCCCGCAACCTGGGCGCCAAGTACCCCGTGGAGGTGGCCCTGGCCGGGGATGCCGCCGAGACCCTGCGGGCCCTCCTGCCGCGGCTGGGGCACCCGGAGCGCACGTGGCGCGGGGAGGTCGAGGCCATGGTCGGCACCTGGCAGGACGTGGCCGCGCAGCGCTGCGCCGAGCCGGCCGAGCCGCTCAACCCGCAGGCCGTCGTCGCCGCCCTGTCCGCGCACCTGCCGGCGGACGCCCAGGTGGCCGTGGACGTCGGCTCGGTCGTGTACTGGTACGCCCGGTTCCTGCGCCTGCCGCCCGGGGTGCCGGCGCACCTGTCCTCCACGCTGGCCTGCATGGGCTCGGCGATGCCCTACGGCCTGGCCGCCAAGCTCGCCCGCCCGGACCGGCCCGTGGTGGCGCTGGCCGGGGACGGGGCCATGCAGATGAGCGGCAACGCCGAGCTCGTCACGCTCGCCGCCCGCTGGCGGGACTGGGCCGATCCGCGCTTCGTGGTCCTGGTGCTCGCCAACGGCGACCTCGCGGAGGTCTCCTGGGAGCAGCGGGAGATGGAGGGCGACGCCCGCTTCGCCGCCTCCCAGGACGTGCCCGCGTTCCCCTGGGCCGACTACGCCCGCCTGCTCGGCCTGGACGGCGTCCGGGTCGACCGGCCCGAGGACGTCGACGACGCCTGGCGCCGTGCGCTCGCCGCCGACCGGCCGGTGGTGCTCGAGGCCGTGGTGGACCCGGCCACGCCCCTGCTGCCGCCGCGCGCCGCGCCGGCCCAGGTGGAGAGGATGCTCACCGGCCTCGCCCTGGAGGGCGCCGACCGGGCCGCGCAGCAGCTGCGGGCCCAGCGGGGCCACGAGGACGGCACCGGCAGGGCCTGAGCGACGCGACGGCGCGGGGAGCGGCCGGGCCCCCGGGGGCCGGCGTGTCCTCTACCACACCGCTCCCGGTCTGCACCGGCGCGGCGGGACCGGTGTGTCCGAGCCGATAGAATGGCTTCCGTTCGCCGGATCCCGGCCCCCTGCTCGACCTTCAGGAGTTCCCCGATGGCCCGCATTGTTGTCGACGTCATGCCCAAGCCCGAGATCCTCGACCCGCAGGGGAAGGCGATCGCCAACGAACTGCCCCGCATCGGCCTGGACGGGTTCGCGGGCGTGCGCCAGGGCAAGCGCTTCGAACTGACCGTCGAGGGCGAGCCGACCGAGGACGTGCTCGCCCAGGCCCGCGAGGCCGCCGAGAAGCTGCTGTCCAACCCGGTCATCGAGGACGTCGTCCGCGTGGCCGTGCTGGAGGAGACCGAGACCCAGGGCGAGGAGAACTGAGCATGCCCGGACCCGAGACCCCGCTGATCGCGGACCTCTCCGCCCCCGGCCCGGACGCCGCCCTCGCGGGCGCGCGGATCGGCGTCGTGACCTTCCCCGGCACCCTCGACGACCGCGACGCCGCGCGGGCGGTGGCGCTCGCCGGCGGCACCGCGGTCCCGCTGTGGTACGCCGACGAGGACCTCCAGGACGTCGACGCCGTGATCCTGCCCGGCGGCTTCTCCTACGGCGACTACCTGCGCGCCGGCGCCATCGCCCGGTTCGCCCCGATCATGGACCAGGTGATCGAGGGCGCGACCGCCGCGGGGACCTCCGGGTCCTCCCCCCTGCCGGTGCTCGGGATCTGCAACGGCTTCCAGGTGCTCACCGAGTCCCACCTGCTGCCGGGCTCCATGGTCAAGAACGACCACCTGAAGTTCCTCTGCCGCGACCAGCGCCTGCGGGTCGAGAACAACGCCACGGTGTGGACGGGCGAGTACGGGCAGGGCGAGGAGATCGTCGTCCCGCTGAAGAACCAGGACGGCCAGTACGTGGCCGACGAGAAGACCCTCGACATGCTCGAGGCCGAGGGCCGCGTGGTGTTCCGCTACGTGGGCTTCAACCCGAACGGCTCCCGCCGGGACATCGCCGGGATCTGCAACGCCGGCGGCAACGTGGTGGGCCTCATGCCGCACCCGGAGCACGCGGTGGAGCCGGGCTTCGGCGCCGACTCCTCCGCCGCCGGCGAGGTCGGCATGCGCGACGGCACGGACGGGCTGGGCCTGTTCGTCTCCGTCCTCAAGGCACTGGTCAAGTAAGGAACACGGCACCTCGATGAGCGACAAGCACTTCAACCTGGACACCGTCGAGCACGCGACGGCCACCCCCGACACCGAGCTGCCCTGGGCCGCGCTGGGGCTCAAGGACAACGAGTTCGAGGAGATCCGCAGGATCCTCGGCCGCCGCCCCACCGCCGCGGAGCTGGCCATGTACTCGGTGATGTGGTCCGAGCACTGCTCCTACAAGTCCTCCAAGGTCCACCTGCGCCAGTTCGGCGAGAAGGTCACCGAGGAGATGAAGAAGGACCTGATGGTCGGCATCGGCGAGAACGCCGGCGTGACCGACATCGGGGACGGATGGGCCGTGACCTTCAAGATCGAGTCCCACAACCACCCCTCCTACGTGGAGCCCTACCAGGGTGCGGCCACGGGCGTGGGCGGGATCGTGCGCGACATCATCTCCATGGGCGCCCGCCCGGTGGCCGTGATGGACCCGCTGCGCTTCGGCGCGATCGACCACCCCGACACCGCGCGCGTGGTGCACGGCGTCGTCGCGGGCGTGGGCGGCTACGGCAACTCCCTGGGCCTGCCCAACATCGGCGGCGAGGTGGTCTTCGACTCCGTCTACCAGGGCAACCCGCTCGTCAACGCGCTGGCCGTGGGCGTCATGCGCCACGAGGACATCCGCCTGGCCAACGCCTCCGGCGTCGGCAACCGGGTGGTGCTCTTCGGCGCGCGCACCGGCGGCGACGGCATCGGCGGCGCCTCCGTGCTCGCCTCGGAGTCCTTCGACGACGCCAAGCCCTCCAAGCGCCCGGCCGTGCAGGTGGGCGACCCGTTCGCCGAGAAGGTGCTCATCGAGTGCTGCCTCGAGCTGTTCAAGAACTCCCTCGTGGAGGGCATCCAGGACCTCGGCGCCGCGGGCATATCCTGCGCGACCTCGGAGCTGGCCTCCAACGGCGAGGGCGGCATGCACGTGGACCTGTCCTCGGTGCTGCTGCGCGACCCCACCCTGACCCCGGGCGAGATCCTCATGTCCGAGTCGCAGGAGCGCATGATGGCCGTGGTGACCCCGGAGCAGGCCGAGGCCTTCGAGGCGGTCATGGCCAAGTGGGACGTCGAGTACTCGTGGATCGGCGAGGTCACCGGCACCGGCCGGCTCGTGATCGAGTGGGACGGCGAGATCATCGTCGACGTCGACCCGCGCACCGTCGCCCACGAGGGCCCCGTCTACGAGCGCCCCTACACCCGCCCCGCGGACCAGGACCGGCTCCAGGGCGACCACTTCGCGGGCTCCCCCGCCGACGCCGGCCGCCCCTCGGGCGCCGGGCTGAAGGCCGCGGTGCTCGAGCTCATGGCCTCCCCCAACCTGTGCGCCAAGGACTGGGTCACGGACCAGTACGACCGCTACGTGCAGGGCAACACCGCCATGGCGATGCCCGACGACGCGGGCGTGGTCCGCGTGGACGAGGAGACCGGCCTCGGCGTGGCCCTGTCCACCGACTGCAACGGCCGCTACGCCTACCTGGACCCGTACCAGGGCGCGCAGCTGGCCCTGGCCGAGGCGTACCGCAACGTGGCCACCTCCGGGGCGCGCCCCGTGGCCGTCTCCGACTGCCTGAACTTCGGCTCCCCGGAGGACCCCGAGACCATGTGGCAGTTCGCGGAGGCCGTGCGCGGCCTCGCCGACGGCTGCCAGGAGCTCGGCGTGCCGGTGACCGGCGGCAACGTCTCCCTCTACAACCAGACCGGCGGGGTCGCCATCCACCCGACCCCGGTGGTCGCGATGATGGGCGTGCTCGACGACGTCCGCCGCCGCACCCCCTCCGGCTGGCGCGAGGACGGGCAGGCGATCTACCTGCTCGGCACCACCCGGGACGAGCTGGACGGCTCGGAGTGGGCGAACCTGCGCGGGCACCTCGGCGGGCTCCCGCCGGCCGTGGACCTGGCCCGGGAGAAGCTGCTCGGCGACCTGCTGATCAACATGTCCCGGGACGGCATGATCGACGCCGCCCACGACGTCGCCGAGGGCGGCCTCGCCGCGACCCTGGCCGAGATGGCGCTGCGCTTCGACACGGGCGCCCGCATCGGCCTCGGCGAGGTCTGCGAGCGGGACGGCGTGGACCTGTTCACGATGCTCTTCTCCGAGTCGCAGGGCCGCGCGGTGGTGGCCGTGCCCCGCAGCGAGGAGGTCCGGTTCAAGGACATGTGCACCACGCGCGCCTACCCGCACGTGCGGATCGGCGTGGTGGACGCCGAGAACCGGGCGCTGGACGTGCAGAGCGAGTTCGGCATCGGCCTGGACGAGCTGCGCGCCGCCCACGAGGGGACCCTGCCGAAGCACTTCGGCTGAGCCCCGGCCCGGCGCTCCCCGCCACCGCCGCCACCCCGTCCATCGTCGATCCCCGCGCCCGTCGCGCCCGCAGGAAAGCAGCACACGCATGACCGAGGACCTCGAGACCCTTCGCCCCGCCCCCGTCCTGGAGACGGAGCGCCTCCTCCTGCGGCCCTTCACGGCGGAGGAGCTCGACGCCGTGGCGGCGGGTGAGCCGGCGGAGCACTTCGCCGACGGCTTCCCCACCGCGGAGGACATGGACTTCGCCCGCGAGTCCCTCGTGGCGGGGGGCTACTTCTTCACCGAGTCCTTCTACGCCCGGATGGCCGTGATCGAGAAGGGGTCCGGCCAGGTGATCGGCACGGCCGGCTTCGTGGGCCCGCCCATCGACGACGAGCTCGAGGTGGTGGGGTCCCTGGCCGCCGGCCACCGCAACCACGGCTACGCCCGGGAGGGGGTCGGCGCGCTGCTGCGCATCGCGTTCACCGACCCCGCGGTGACCGGGGTGCGCGCGAGCGTGCCCGGGGACAACGCCCCCGCGGAGCAGGTGCTCGTCGCCGCGGGGTTCGTCCACCGAGAGACCCCCGGCCTGGAGACGGACTACTTCCTGCCCCGCCCGCAGTGACGGGGGCCAGGACGGCCCGCCGATAGGCTGGACCGGTGGACATCACGATCTTCCCCTTCGACCTGCTCCCCCTGGACGGGATCCCCCGGTGGATCGTGGTGGCCCTGTTCGTGCTCGACTGGGCCGTGCGCCTGCTCGCGCTGGGCTGGATCCCGCACAACCGCCGGCCCTCGGTCGCGCTCGCCTGGCTGCTCACGATCTTCCTGATCCCCCTCATGGGCATCGTCCTGTTCCTGCTGATCGGCTCCGCCAAGCTGCCCCGCAGGCGGATGGAGATGCAGGCCAAGATGAACGAGGTGATCCGGGAGAACACCCCCCGCGCGTACATCCTGGGCAACGAGCACGGCGAGCTGCCGGAGTGGATCCTCTCCACGGCCGAGCTCAACTACAACCTGGGCGCCCTGCCCATGGTCGGCGGGAACGCGTTCGAGATCCTCACGGACAACCACGAGTCCATGCAGGTCATGGCCGCCGCGGTGGACCGGGCCCGGGACTACGTGCACTTCGAGTTCTACATCGTGGCGATCGACGACGCCTCCCGGGGGCTGCTCGACGCGCTGGTGCGGGCCCACCAGCGCGGGGTGCGGGTGCGGGTGCTCATCGACCACCTCGGGTCGGTGGGCTACCCCGGCTACCGCGAGATGGTGCAGGAGTTCGACCGCGTGGGGTTCCCGTGGCAGCGGATGCTCCCCGTGCGCCCGTGGAGGGGCGAGTGGCAGCGGCCGGACCTGCGCAACCACCGCAAGCTGCTCGTGGTCGACGGAGAGGTCGCCTACACGGGCTCGCAGAACATCATCCACCGGTCCTACAACAAGCGGAAGAACCTCCGCAGGGGCTTCGAGTGGAAGGACCTGATGATCGAGTGCCGGGGCCCGGTGGTCGCCGAGCTCAACGCGCTGTTCACGAGCGACTGGTACTCGGAGACGGGCGACCTGCTGCTCGACGAGGCCACCCGGGAGCTGCCCGACATCGAGGGGCCCGTGTTCGCCCAGGTGCTGCCCTCCGGCCCGGGCTTCGAGACGGAGAACAACCTCCGGCTGTTCAACCACCTCATCTACAACGCCAACGAGCAGATCGTCATCTCGAGCCCGTACTTCGTGCCCGACGAGTCCCTCATGCACGCGCTGACCACGGAGGCGCAGTCCGGGGTGGAGGTGAAGCTCTTCGTGGGCGAGACCTCCGACCACTTCCTCGCGTACCACGCGCAGAACTCCTACTACCAGGAGCTCGTGGACGCCGGGGTGAAGATCTACCGGTACCGCTCCCCCACCGTGCTGCACGCCAAGTTCGTGCTGGTCGACGACTACGTCTCGGTCATCGGCTCCTCCAACATGGACGAGCGCTCCTTCGCCCTGGACCTGGAGGTGTCCGTCTACATCGTGGACAGGGAGTTCCGGCGGCGGATGGACGAGGTCGTGGAGGAGTTCCACGCGGCCAGCACCCTGCTCGTGCCCGACGAGTGGGAGCAGCGCCCGGTCGGCCAGAAGTACCTCGACAACGTCGCCCGGCTGACCTCCGCCCTGCTCTGAGGCCCGCCCGGCGGGGCCCGCCGCGCTCACACGTCCAGGGTGCCGCGCACGATGGAGTCCCCGGAGTGGGTGGGGTCGCCGTCGACCGGTTCGTTCGAGACGTCCACGACCGGGAACTGCGCGACGTCCACGTTCTCGGGCAGCACGAACACGGCCTCGTCCCCGGCCATCACCCCGAGGCTGAGCATGCCCTGCGCGTCGGGCGCGAGCAGCCACACCTCCTTGAACCCGTCCACGTCGGCGGGATCGGTGCGCACCACGAGCCGGCGGGTGCCGTCGGGGCGCTGGTCGACCTCCGCGGTGCCGCGGGCGCTGTACCCGGCGAGCGGCTCCAGCTCCGCACGGGCCAGCACCGCGGGCTCCGGCTCCGCCCGCTGCAGGGCCCACATCCCGCCGGCGCCGACCAGCAGGGCGGCCGCCGCCGCGGCGGCG
Organism: Kocuria rosea; assembly: GCF_023715525.1. Classification (GTDB taxonomy): domain Bacteria; phylum Actinomycetota; class Actinomycetes; order Actinomycetales; family Micrococcaceae; genus Kocuria; species Kocuria rosea_A. The sequence goes on from NZ_JAMBOG010000001.1 coordinate 184,225, forward strand.
GCCGCGGGATAGGGCACCCCGCGGCGGGACCGGCGCCGCCGGGCGTCGAGGTCGACGACGGCGGACGCGCCGTCGCCCTCGACGCCCGGGGCGTCCGCGGACGGGCCGGTCCCGGAGGAGCCGGCCGTGAGGGGGTCGGCCGCGACGGCGGGCGAGAGCCCGAGCTCGGCGTGGATCGCCGCCCAGACGCCGGGACCCGGCGCCGCCGGGGCGGGCGGCTCGGCGCGCCCGGCGCGCACGACGTGCTGCAGGGACGCGAGCTCCGCCGCGCACTCCGCGCAGTCCGCGAGGTGGTCCCGGCCCTGGGGGTCGATGGGCTCACCCAGAGCCAGGAGCGTCAGCGTCTCCTCACTCAGGTGCGCCATGTCCGTCCTTCAGTCGTGTCCGCAGGTTGATGAGGCCGCGCCTCAGGTGGCTCTTGACCGTGCCGAGGGGCAGGTCCAGCCGCTCGGCGATCTGCTGGTGGGTGAGCTCGTCGTAGAAGGCGAGCGCCAGGATCGTCGACCGCGGCGGGCCCAGCCGTTCGACCTCCGCCCGCACGACGAGCCGGTCCACCAGCAGGTCCGCCTCCTCGTGCCCGGGCTCGCGCTCCTCGACGGCGGACGCCTGCCGCCGCTCCGCCTCGCGGCCCGCGGTGCGGGCGGCGTCGACGATGCAGTTGCGGGCGATCCCGACGAGCCAGGCCGGGGCCGAGGACTGCTCGGGGCGGTACCCGGAACGATACTTCCACGCCCGGATGAAGACCTCCTGGACCACGTCGTCCGCGGCCGCGTCGTCGCGCAGGGTCCGCAGCGCGAGGCCCCGGACGATCCCGGCGCAGTGCCGGTACGCCGCGCTCAGCGCCTGCTCGTCCCCCGCGGCGAACGCGGTGTCGAGCTCGGGCCCCCACTCGGAGGTCGTCATCGGCATCGGGGAACGGCTCCTCCCCGGGGTCGTCGTCGCGGGCGCAGCCCGCCGGGTGGTGCCCAGCCTAGTGGACGCCGTGGCGCCGGTCATCGGTGGCCCGTCGCGCTCAGCCCACCGGGACCGCGCGGAGCACCACGTTGTCCTCGTAGTCCCCGGTCTCCTCGAGCCACTCCCCGCCGCAGGTGACCAGGTGCAGGACCGGGGCCCCGGTGCGGCGGAAGAGGTCGGCGTCCTCGAGGCTGCGCTTGTGCACCCGCTCGACCGTCTCCGTGCGGTAGCGCAGCACGGACCCGTCCGCCCGCTCGACCGTGACCTCGGCGCCCGGCGCCACGTCCTGCAGGCGGGCCATCGGTGTCACCTCGGTCAGGGTGTCCACGTGCCCGGCGATCACCGCGGCTCCCTCCTCGGCCCCGGGGGCGGGTCCGTGCCGGTACCAGCCGAGCTGCACGTGGTTGTCCGGGATGGTCATGGCCCCGCCGTCCTCGATCCCTACGGGCACCACGGGCATGTCGATCGGCACGCCGTCCACCTCGACCCGCACCGGGGGCGGGAGCGGGGCGACGGGGGCCGGGAGGACGGGGGCGCGGGGGGCCGGGGCCCGCCGCGCGTCCCGTCCCGGTCCGGCGGAGGGGCTCACGGCCGGCGGGCCCCCGCGAGCACCCGCCGGGCGCCGAAGGCCACCCCGACGAGTCCGAGCGCGCCCGCGGCCGCGAGCCCGGCGCTCAGCAGCGTGCGCTGCTCCTGGGCCGCGAGCCCGGACTGCCCGCCCGGCACCGCGCCCGGGGCCTGCTCCATGCCCCCGAGGGTCTGCACCGCGAGCTGCAGGTTGCCCGCCTCGAGGGAGCCCCACGCGTAGACGATGTTGTGGGTGCCCTCGGCGAGCGTCAGGTCGGCCGGGCCGATGACCGGGTCGGTCGTGCCCGCGGCCGCCACGGAGGCGGAGACCGTCCCGGCGTCGACCGGCAGCGTCTGCTCGTTCGGGTTCTCGAGCCCCTGGATGATCGGCTGGCCGCCGGCCAGGACGTCCACGGCCGGGGCCGCGGCCACGTGGCGGACGGTCAGGTGCGACTTCCCGGCCGCCACCTCGGACATGTCGTTGGTGAACAGGGCGGCCGTGGGGTTGCCCTCGGCGTCGAGGTGGGCCGCGGCCGTGTAGTTGCCGCCGCTTTCGAGCTGGGCGGTCACGGGTCCGATGATCGGCGCCGAGGCGTCGGCGGCGTCGGGGGCCGTGACGGCGAGGTCGTAGCTGCCGGCCGGCAGCTCGAGCGGGCCCGCGAGCGTGCCCGGGGCGAAGTCGTCGAGCGTGAGCTCGCCGTTGACGTAGACGTCCACCACGGTGTCGGGCACGCCGTGCAGCACGGACAGCTGCGCGTGCTCGGCGGCGGACGCGGGCGCCATGGTCAGGGCACCGAGGCCGAGGCCGAGGACTGCTGCGGCGGAGAGGGTCTTGCGCATGATGACTGCTCCTTGAACGGGCTCCCGGAGGAGGCGGAATCGACCTTGCACCCCTACTACCTCCCGGGACCCGCCACTGGATGCGGCGCCGGTCACATTTTTCCCGGCACGTCCTCCCGGATCCCTCCGCGCCCGTCCGGGGGCGCGGGTCCGGCCGGTCCCCCGCGAGGAGGACCGTCCGGACCCGCACCCCGGCTCACTCCTCCTCGAGGGTCGAGCCCACCTCCCGGTCCTCGAGGACCACCTCCTGGTCCTGCTCCTCGAGGTCGGCGGGATTCGCCTCGAGGGAGGACGCCTCCGACCGGTCCCGGTGCGCCGGGGTCTCGACGTCCTGGTCGTCCATCTCCGGTCGCTCGGCGTCGATCGACTGCTCGAGCCGGTCCGCCTCGTTGAACTCGAAGCTCGTGCCGGGGGCCTCGCTCATGGCTACCTCCTGGGTCGTGGGACCAACGGAGCCCCCAGTCTAGTGACGCCCCCGACGGGTCCGGCCGAGAAGGTCCACAGCACGGTTCACAGCCCTCCTGCCCTCCGATAACGTGGCGTGCACACGCACGCAGGAAGCACCGCTCAACACCAGGGGGTTACCCACCATGACGAGCCGATTCCACCGCTACGCCGAGCTGTTCAAGCAGCCGGGGCCGTGGTGCACCGTGTACACGGACATCAGCACCGGCACCGTCGACTCGCTGCACGCGATCGACGTCCAGCCCGAGAACGTCCGCCGGGAGCTGGAGGGCCTCGGGGCGAGCAAGGCCGACCTCGACGCCGTGGAGCAGGCGATCCGTCCGGCGGAGGGCCTGCCGGACCCGGTGAGCCGGTTCGTCGTGGTCCGCGACGGCACCGTGGTGATCGACGAGGTCCTGCCGGGTCCGCTGGCCGGGCCCAGCAGGGTCAGGGTGGAGACCGTGCCCGACCTCACGCCGCTGTTCCGCCACCGCCCCGAGGACTTCCCCTACGTGGTGGCCGAGGTCAGCCGTGACGGAGGAGAGATCCGGCTGCAGTACGCCAGCCGGGGCCGGGCCGAGTCGCAGCAGCAGATCGAGGGCGAGACGGAGCACCTCAAGAAGTTCGGCGGCGGCGGCTGGGCGCACGCCCGGTGGCAGCGGCACACCGAGGACGTGTGGCGGCGCAACACCGAGGAGGTCGCCGAGCAGATCGACCAGGTCGTGGCCGACAGCGGCGCGCAGCTGGTGGTCATCGCCGGGGACATCCGCGCCAGGGTGCTCGTCGGGGAGCAGCTCGCCAAGTCCACCCAGCCGCTGGTGAGCATGGTCAACGCCAACACCCGCGCCGACGGCAGCGACGCCGCCGAGCTCGAGGAGCAGGTCGACCGCAGCGTGGGCGAGGTGATCGCGCGCCGGCAGCAGGAGCTGCTGGAGCGGCTGGCGGAGCAGGAGAACCGCCCGGACCACACAGCCGTGCACGGGATCGGGCCGGTCGTGGCGGCCCTGCAGCAGGCACAGGCCGAGACCCTGCTCATCGACGAGACCTCCCTGGACACGGAGGCCGAGCTGCTCGTCCTGGAGGCCGAGCCGTGGATCGCCGCGGACCAGTCCGAGGCCGAGACCCTCGGGGTGCGCGTGCTCGACCGGGTCCCCGCCCACGCCGCCCTGCTGCGGGCCGCCGTGCTCACCGACGGCCGCCCGGTCTTCCTCCCGCACGGGGCGCTGCCCGACGGCACGGAGGTGGCGGCCCTGCTGCGCTGGAGCGCCACCCCGGCGGGCTGACCCGCGGAGCACGCACGGACGGCTCCCCCGAGGTCGCGGGGGAGCCGTCCGTGCGTGCGGAGCCGTGGCCGCGGCTCAGAAGCGGGACGTCCCGCCCCGGTCGTGGGTGCCGCGGCCCAGGAAGGACAGCCCGACCATGCCCGCGCCCAGGACCAGGTGCAGCCAGTCGTCGGCGGCGTTGAGGGGGACGAAGTTGGCCTCCGACGTCTTGTCGATGAGCAGGCCGTAGAGCCACAGGACGACGTAGACCACCCCGCCCCAGAGCAGGTAGCTGCGTGCCGCGGGGGCCGAGCGGGCCATGGCCAGGCCGGCGACGCCGTAGAGCAGGTGGACGACGTTGTGCAGGACGGAGACCTGGAAGATGCCCAGGAGCATCGCCTTCGACTCGTGGCCGTAGAGGGCGATCGAGCCGGAGCCGGTGGTGATCCCGGGGACGAAGCCCAGGAGTCCCACCAGGAGGAAGACGGCGCCGACGAGCAGGGCGGCGGTCTGGACGAGCGAGCGGCGAGCCGTGGTGCGGTTCCCCGAGCGAGCGGTGGTCATGGTGTCCTCGATTCGGACGGGTGGGACGTCGTCGGGTCCCGAACCACCCGACGACGGGTGGTGGCCGGTGAGCATGCCTACCGCTCTTAACTGTACTGCCCGGTCGGTCCCGTCGGTATCCCCTCTTCCGCCTTCCCGGGCCCCCTGCGTCCTGCGCCGCCGCCCTCAGACGAGCGCGCGGGCGGGCGTGTCGGCCGCCGAGGGCTTGCCGGCGTAGGCGCCGCGGTACCGCGCGGCGGGATGGGTGTCCAGCACCTTGGTCCGGCCCTTGCCGTAGAGGTTCTCGCGCAGCGTGGTGCCCTCGTACTCGGTGCGGTAGCGGCCGCGCTTCTGCAGCTCCGGCACGACCCACTCCACGAAGTCCTCGAACGAGCCCGGGGACACGTGGTAGGCGAGGTTGATGCCGTCCAGCCCGCCGTCGTCGATCCACCGCTCGAGCTCGTCGGCCACGGTCTGCGGGGACCCGACGATCGGCACGCCCATGCCGCCCATCGAGATGTGCTTGGCGACCTCCTTGACGGTCCACTTCTTGTGGGGGTCAGCGGTGGTGAACGGCGTGAGGAAGGACTGGATGGAGTCGGTCTTGATGTACTCCAGGACGTCGTTCTCGTCGTACCGGCCCAGGTCCACCCCGGACCAGCCGCCCACGAGCCCCAGCGCGCCGTCGGTGTCCGCGTACCGCTCGTAGTCGCGGCGCTTCTGCTCGGCCTTCGCATCGGTCTCGTCGACGATCACGTGCAGCATGGCGAAGATCTTGAGGTCCTCCCGGTTCCGCCCCTGGGCCTCGGCCTCGTCGCGCAGCTTGTCGGTGACCACGCGGGTGAGGTCCGGGCGGATGCCGCCCACGAACACGGCCTCCGCGTGGCGACCGGCGAACGCCCGCCCGCGGGACGAGGCACCGGCCTGGAAGATCAGCGGGGTGCGCTGCGGGGACGGCTCGGTCAGCCCGATGCCGGGGACGTCGAAGTACTTGCCGTGGTGCTGGATGGGGTGCACGAGGGACGGGTCGGCGAAGATCCCGTTCTTGCGGTCGCGCTTGACCGCGCCGTCCTCCCAGGAGCCCTCCCACAGCTTGTAGCAGACCTCCATGAACTCCTCGGCGATCTCGTAGCGCTCGTCATGGGAGATCTGGTCCGTCAGCCCGTGGTTCTCGGCCGCGGACTTCAGGTAGGAGGTCACCACGTTGAAGCCCATCCGGCCCCGGGTCAGGTGGTCGAGGGTCGCGAACTTCCGGGCCAGCGGGTACGGCTGCTCGTAGGTGATCGCGCTGGTCACCCCGAAGCCGAGGTGCTTCGTCACGGCCGCCATCGCCGAGATCTGCATGAAGGGGTCGTTGACCGGGATCTGGGTGGCGTCCTTGATCACGGGCGCCGCGGAGTTCTGGTAGACGTCGTAGTACCCGACGACGTCGGCGAGGAACATCGCGTCGAACAGGCCCTTCTCCAGGACCTGGGCGACGTCCGTCCAGTACTCGAGCGTGTTGTACTCGTCCGCCCGGGAGCGCGGGTGCTTCCACAGGCCGGGGGCCTGGTGGCCGACGCAGGTCATGTCGAAGGCGTTCAGGGCGATGCGCTTGCTCATGGGTGGACCTCTCGGTTCGCTCATGACCCGCGCCCCGTGCGCCGCACCGCGTGCGGCCTCTCTGCGGGTCCGACGCACTGCTGGGCGCCGTACTTGCCGTGGCGCGTGTGCGCCGCGGCCCGATGTTCATCTGGGGCACCCCGCTACGGGAGAGGGTTGCCGCCCGACCAGCCAGAGCTTCGCGTCGGGACTCGTCATCGTTGTCCGCGGAACAGCCTACCGGCCCCCCCGGGGTCCGGTGCAACCCCCGTCACGTTCCGCCCGCCGCGGCGCGCCGCGGCGGGCGCCCCGCTCAGGCGGGCCGGGCCAGCGGGGGCGTCCGCCGGGGATCCAGCGTCCAGCCCCGGCGCAGCCGCTCCCGCAACTCGATGAGGGGGCAGGTGTCCATGACCACGTCGAGCCCGGCCGCCGTCGCCCGGGCCGCGGCCTCGTGGTCCACGACGCCGAGCTGGAGCCACACGGCCGCGGCCCCCGCGGCGACGGCCTGGTCCACGACCGGGCCCACCCGGCAGGAGTTCACGAAGCAGTCCACGACGTCGAGCGGCGCGGGGACCTCCGCGAGGGTGCGGAAGCCCGGCTCGCCGTGCACCTCCTCGCCCTTCGGGTTCACCGGGACGATCACCATGCCGAGCTCGTCCCGGATCTGCCGCGCCACCGGGTGCGCCGGGCGCATCCGGTTGCCGGTCAGCCCCACGACGGCCCACCTGCCGGGCCCGGTGAGGAGACGGTCGATCACGGCGGGGTCGTTGACGTGGCGCTGAGGGCTCATGCCTCCAGCGTGGCACGGAACGTCGTGGCCCGCGAGGCTGCGGCGACCGGCGGCCTCACGGGTCAGGAGAACTCGCGGGTCAGGAGAAGAGGGGCAGGCGCAGGGAGGCCTCCCCCAGCTGCGCGCGCTCCTCGTCCGTGAGCTCGGCCCGGCCGGTGCCCAGCCGCGCGAAGTGCTCATCGCTCCAGTGCTCGAGGGGCTCCCGGTCCCACAGCTCCGTGAGCACGCGCCGGACCTCCGCGAGCCCGCCGGAGGACGGGCCCGGGCTGCCCTCCAGGTGGCGGATGAGGTCCAGGTGGTGCACCGTGGCCTCAACGGCGAGGGTGCTCAGCAGGTCCTCGACCGCCAGCACGTGCCCCTGGGTGCGGACCGACCCGGGGGTGCGGGCGTGCTCCGCGGCGTGCACGGCGGCGCGCGCGGTCTCCTCCCAGAGCCGGCGCAGCCGCTCCCAGCGCAGGAACAGGCTGGCGACCACGCGGCTGTAGCGGCGCCCGTCCGCGTCGGCCTCCGGGTCCGCGCCGGCGTCGGCCCAGTAGCTCACCGCGTCCCGGTCGGGCCGCGCCGTCGTGGGGGTGTGCAGGGCGACGAGCGCCCGCTGGGCGTCCAGGACGCAGTGCTGGACCAGGTCGCGGACCGCCCAGCCGGTGCAGCCGGTCGCGGCCCAGGAGTCGTCGTCCCCCAGCCCGTCGAGGGCCGCCCCGAAGGCGGCGTAGGCCTCCCGCACGAGCTCCGCCCGCTCCGGGCTGTTCCGGGTCGTCATGGGTCCATGGTGGAGCACGAGCGGTCCCGGTGCCACAGGTTTCGGCGGCGGTCGTGCGCGGGCCGGATTTGCCACGCCCCGCACGGCCGTCGTTCAATGAGCGCGTAACCATCCGGAGCGGCTGAGAGACCTGGCTCGTCGACGTCGCAGCAACCGGCACGGACCCGTCGGTCCCGCGTGCGAGGTGCTAATGCCAGGACCGATGGAGTTGATCATGACCGGTTCCCTGGTGAGTCCTGCGCCGTCCCCGGCCACCGCCGTGCCCGCCAAGCGCGCGTTCTCCGTGGCGTTCCAGCACGTCGGCAAGGCCTTCACGACCGGCCGCGAGGTGCGCCCCGTGCTGGAGGACGTCGACTTCACGGCCCGGTCCGGCGAGGTCGTCGCCGTCCTGGGCCCGTCGGGCTGCGGCAAGTCCACGCTGCTGCGGGCCGCCGCCGGCCTCGACACCGCGTCGAGCGGACGCGTGCTCATCGACGGCACCCCGGTCTCCGGCATCGACCCGCGCTGCGCCGTCGCCTTCCAGGAGCCACGCCTGCTGCCCTGGCGGTCCGTGCGCGAGAACGTCCGGCTGGGCCTGCCCGCGGGCACGGGCCGGTCCGAGGGCGACGCCGTGGTGGACGACCTGCTGCGGCTCGTGGGTCTGTCCGCGCACGCCCGCCACCGCCCGCGGGAGATCTCCGGCGGCATGGCCCAGCGCGCCTCGCTGGCCCGGGCCCTGGCTCGCAACCCCGGGGTGCTGCTGCTCGACGAGCCCTTCGGCGCACTCGACGCCCTCACCCGCCTGAAGATGCAGGACCTGCTCCTGACCGTCCACGCCGCCCAGCCCACGACCGTACTGCTCGTGACCCACGACGTCGACGAGGCCCTGCAGCTCGCCGACCGGGTCCTCGTCCTGGGCCGGGCAGGCGCGACCGCGCCCGCCTCCGTGAGCACGGTCCTCGAGGTCCCCGGCGAGCGCCCGCGCGACCGGGCCTCCGAGGTGCTCGCCGAGCTGCGCGTGCAGCTGCTCGGCCACCTGGGCGTCGACGCCCACCACCCCGCGGCGCGCTGACGCGGCCCCTCCCGCTCCCGCCCCGCTCCTCCCCGGACCCCGGGCCCGCCGGCCGCGCCGCGTCCCCACGATCCCGCCCTCCTGCCCCGAAAGGCTCCGCCATGCCCCAGCTCCCCGCCCTGAAGCTTCCCGTCCTCGCGGCCGTCCTCGCCCTCGGCCTGACCGGCTGCATGGCCGGTGAGGGCTCCGGCGACGCCCCCGCCCGGGCAGCGGGCGACAACGGGACCGTCTCGGTGGACTACGCGACCTACAACCCCCTGTCCCTCGTCATCAAGGAGAAGGGCTGGCTGGAGGCCGCCCTGGCCGAGTCCGGCACGTCCGTCGAGTGGGTGCAGTCCGCGGGCTCCAACAAGGCCAACGAGGCGCTGCGCGCGGGAGCCGTGGACATCGGCTCCACCGCCGGCTCCGCCGCCCTGCTCGCCCGCAGCAACGGCACCCCCATCAAGGTCGTCGACCTCTACTCCCAGCCCGAGTGGTCCGCGCTCGTGACCACGCCGGGATCCGGCATCGGGACGGTCGCCGACCTCGAGGGCAGGACGGTCGCGGCCACCAAGGGCACCGACCCGTACTTCTTCCTCCTGCAGGCGCTGGAGGAGGCCGGGGTGGACCCCGCCGAGGTCACCGTCCAGAACCTCCAGCACCCCGACGGCCGCTCCGCCCTCGAGAACGGCCAGGTCGACGCGTGGTCCGGCCTGGACCCGATCATGGCCGCCGCCGAGCAGGACGGCGCGAAGCTGTTCTACCGCAACGTCGACTTCAACACCTACGGCTTCCTCAACGCCACCGAGTCCTTCCTCGAGGAGCAGCCCGAGACCGCCCAGACCGTGGTGGACGTCTACGCCTACGCCCGCGACTGGGCCCTGCAGCACCCCCGGGAGACCGCGCAGATCCTCGCCGACGGCGCCGGCATCGAGCTGCCGGTGGCCGAGCAGGTCCTCGAGCGCACCTCCCTCGACATCGACCACGTGCCCGGCGACGAGCAACTGGCCGTCCTGGAGAAGGTCGGCCCGATCTTCGTCGAGTCCGACGACGTGGCCGACCAGGAGCAGATCGACGAGGCGCTCGCAAGCATCGTGGAGCCCTCCCTCGCCGAGAACGCCGACGCCTCGCGCGTGGCGGAGGCCCTCGAGGAGGCGAAGTGACGCAGCAGCTCGCGCCCCGGGGCGCCACCCCGCCCGACGACGTCCCCGCCGCTCCCCCGACGCCCCGGCCCCGGCCGCTGCTGCGCACCGGGCTGGGCCTGGTCCTGCCCGCGGCGCTGCTCGCGCTGTGGCACGTGCTCTCCTCCACCGGCGCGTTCAGCGCCGTCCAGCTTCCCGCGCCGCTCGCGGTCCTCGAGGCCGGCGCCGACCTGCTGGCCCGCGGGGACCTGTGGACGCACGTGGGCATCTCCGCGCAGCGCGTGCTCGTCGGCTTCCTGATCGGGGCCGGGCTGGGCCTCGCCGCGGGGTCGTTCATCGGCCTGTCCCGCCGGGGCTCCGCCCTGGTGGGACCGACCATCGGGGCGTTCCGGGCGGTGCCGTCCCTGGCGTGGGTGCCCCTGCTGCTGCTGTGGATCGGGCTGGGCGAGGACTCCAAGGTGACTCTCGTGGCCATCGGCGCGTTCTTCCCCGTCTACACGACCGTCTCCGCCGCCCTGCAGCACGTGGACCGCAACCTCGTGGAGGCCGCCCGCGCGTTCGGCGTGCACGGCCTCCGGCTGCTCACCACGGTCCAGCTCCCGGCGGTCATGCCGTCGGTCGTCTCCGGACTCCGCCTGGCCCTCGCGCAGGCGTGGCTGTTCCTCGTGGCCGCCGAGCTGCTGGGCGCCTCCATGGGCCTGGGCTTCCTCCTCACGGACTCGCAGAACAACGGGCGCACCGACCGCCTGCTGCTCGCCATCGTGCTGCTCGCCGTGCTGGGCAAGCTCTCCGACGCGCTGCTGGGCGTCTTCGAGAAGTGGTCCGTGAAGAAGTGGGCGTGAGGAAACGGCCATGACACACGGACCTGGAACAGTGGGCACGACCGGCGCCACCGCCGGCGCAGGAAGGACGGCAGCACCGTGAGCCCCAGCTGGAGCGACCCCCACTCCCCCACCCCCAATCCCGCCCTCGAGTCCGACGCCGCGCGGATCGCGTTCTGGGAGGCCCAGGCGTCCCGCCTGGAGTGGGCCGAGCCGTGGACCACCGCGCACCGCTTCGACGGGCCGCGGCGGATCGGGGAGGACCAGGACGGCAACCCCACCTGGTCGGTGCCCGAGCTGGCCTGGTTCGAGGGCGGGAAGCTCAACGTCGCCCACAACTGCGTGGACCGCCACGTCGCGGCGGGCCGGGGCGCCCACGTGGCCCTGTACTTCGAGGGCGAGCCCGGCGACCGCCTGGTCTACACCTACGCCGACCTGCAGCGGGAGGTCTGCCGGGCCGCCAACGCCCTGCTGTCCCTGGGCGTGCGGCAGGGCGACCGCGTGGTGATCTACCTGCCGGTCATCCCGGAGACCGTCGTCATCACGCTGGCCTGCGCCCGCATCGGCGCGGTGCACTCCCTGGTCTTCGGCGGCTTCTCGGCGGAGGCCCTGAGGTTCCGCGTCGAGGACACCGGCGCCAAGGTGCTGGTGACCACGGACGGGCAGCACCGGCGCGGGGCCGTGGTGCCCGTCAAGGCCACCGCCGACGAGGCCTGCAGCGGCGAGAACGCGATCGAGCACGTCGTCGTGGTCCGCCGCACCTCCCGGCCCGGCCGCACGGACCTGCCCCGGGGCACCCGGGGCACGCGCTCCAAGGAGGAGGACGCCGTCCCGTGGACGCGCGGCCGGGACGTGTGGTGGCACGAGCTGGTCGCCGGCCAGCCGGACGTGCACGAGCCCGAGGCCTTCGACGCCGAGACGCCGCTGTTCATCATCTACACCTCCGGGACCACCGGCAGGCCCAAGGGCCTGGTGCACACGATGGGCGGCTACCTCGTGCAGACGGCCTACACGCACGCGCTGCTGTTCGACCTGCTGCCCGACGTCGAGGACCCGGACGGCGAGCTGCGGCCCGACGAGCTGTCCGTGGTCAACGACCCCGCGAAGGTCGACTCGACCGTGCACTGGTGCACCGCCGACCTCGCGTGGGTCACCGCGCACACCTACGAGATCTACGGTCCGCTGGTCAACGGCGTCACCGAGGTGATCTACGAGGGCACCCCGAGCACCCCGCACTGGGGCCGGCACTTCGAGGTCATCGAGCGCTACGGGGTGACCAGCTACTACACCGCGCCCACCCTGGTCCGCTCTCTCATGGGCGCGTTCCCGCGGGGGGTCCCGCAGATCTACAACCTCAACTCGGTGCGGCTGCTCGGCTCCGTGGGCGAGTCGATCAACCCGGAGGCGTGGCGGTGGCTGCGGGCCCAGGTGGGCCGCGACGAGGTCCCGTTCGTGGACACGTGGTGGCAGTCGGAGACCGGCTCCACCGTGATGTCCCCCCGCCCGCACGACCCGCAGTTCGCCCCGCCGGGCACCTTCGACGACGGCACCCCGCACACCGCGCTCAAGCCCGGCTGCGCCACGCGCGCGGTCCCGGGGATCTCCACGCGCGTGGTCGACGAGGACGGGGCCACCGTGCCGGCCGGGGTGCAGGGCTTCGTGGTGGTCGACCGGACCGGCCCCTCGATGGCCCGCACGGTGTGGGGCGACCCGCAGCGCTACCTCGACTCCTACTGGGCGGCCTACGCCGAGCAGGGCTGGTTCCTCGCGGGGGACGGCGCCCGCTACGACGAGGAGGGCGACATCTACATCCTCGGCCGGGTCGACGACGTCATCAACGTCTCCGGCCACCGGCTGTCGACCATCGAGATCGAGTCCGCGCTCGTCACCCACCCGTGGGTGGTGGAGGCCGGCGCCGCGCCGGTGCGCGACGAGGTGACGGGGCACGCGGTGCTCGCGTACGTCGTCCTGACCCCCGAGGCGCAGGGGCTGCCGGCCGGCGAGCTGACCGCCGCGCTGCGCGAGCACGTGGCGCACGAGATCGGGCCCATCGCCAAGCCCCGGGCCGTCGTGGCGGTCCCCGACCTGCCCAAGACCCGCTCCGGGAAGATCACCCGGCGCCTGCTCGCGCAGCTGTGGGAGGGCGCGCCGCTGGGCGACCGCTCGTCGCTGCAGAACGAGGAGGCGCTCGAGCAGATCGCCGCGGTGCTGGCCGCGCGCGGCTGAGCGGCCCCGGGCGCGGCGGAGGGGCGGGCCCGCGGGCCCGCCCCTCCGGTCCGTCACCGCCCGGGTGCGGCGCTCACCACATGCCCAGCAGCTTCGTCCACAGACCGCCTGCGACGGTCCAGATCACGATGTTGACCACGCTCATGAGGAAGCCGACCCGGAACCACTCCCCCGTGGGGACGTAGCCGGAGCCGTAGACCACGCCGGCCGGCCCGGAGGAGTAGTGGGCCAGGCCCCCGAAGAGGTTGCCGATGAACCCGAACGCCAGGGCGGCCAGCAGGGGCGGCGTCCCGGCGCCCACCGCGGCGCCTAGGAAGACCGCGTACATGGCCACGACCTGGGCCGTGTTGGAGGCGAAGAAGTAGTGCGCGTAGAAGTACACGAGCGCCAGGACCGCGAAGGCCACGACCCACGACATGCCACCCACGAGCGCGGTGGCGGAGGCCCCGACCCAGTCGATGACGCCCAGGTCGTTCAGGTGCGAGGCCATGCCCACCAGCACGGCGAAGAACAGCAGCGTGGACCAGGCGCCGCTGTTGGCCGCCATCTGCTTCCAGCTGAGCACCCGGGTCACGAGCAGGATCGAGATGCCCACGAACGCCACGGCCGTGGCGTTGAGGTCGAGGACCGAGCCCAGGCACCACAGCACGAGCAGCAGCAGGAACGTCCCGGCCATCGTCTTCTCGTGGAAGGACATCGCGCCCAGCTGCGAGAGCTCCTGCCGGGCCTGCACGGGGGCCTCCGGGGTCTGCTTCAGGGTCGGCGGGTAGATCTTCGCCATCACCCACGGCACCGCGGTCAGGGAGAGGAGCCCGGGCACCAGGGCGGCCAGCGCCCAGGTGCCCCACGAGACCTCGATGCCGGCCTGGGCGGCGAACTCGGCGGCGAGGGGGTTGCCCGCCATGGCGGTGAGGAACATGGCGGAGGTGACGGTGTTGACCTGCACGGCGGTCATGGCGAGGTAGGCCCCCAGCCGGCGCCGGGACTGCTCGGTCTCCGGCGTGGACCCCTGGACCTGCGCCAGCGAGGAGATGATCGGGAACACCACGCCGCCCGCGCGGGCGGTGTTGGAGGGGGTGGCGGGCGCCAGGAGCAGGTCGGTCACGGCCATGCCGTAGCTCAGGCCCAGGCTGGAACGGCCCAGCCGGGCCACGAACCACAGGGCCACCCGGCGGCCCAGCCCGGTGACGAGGAATCCGTCGGCGATGAAGAAGGCCGCGACGATCAGCCACACCGCGCTGTTGCCGAAGCCCTGGAGGGCCTCGGTGGAGGCGTCCATGGTGCCGGTGATCATCGCCACGGCGAGCCCCACGACGGCCACGGACGCCGTGGGCAGGGGCTGGAGGATGAGCGCGAGGATCGTCCCGAGGAAGATCGCCGCCATGTGCATCCCGCGCGGGTCCATCCCGGCGGCCGGGGGCACGCACCACACGGCGGCCGTCACGGCCACGATCACGAGGACCTTGAGGGCCATGGCCGGCGGGCGGCGGCGGGCGGGGGCGGCGTTCCGGGCGGATCGCGCCGGGGAGAGGGTGTCCATCTCGATCATTCCTGTGTGTCGGACGCGGACGGGCCGGATCAGACCCACACGAAGCCTAGAACCCTCCCGCGGACCGTGTGGCTTCATGTGGCAGCACGTGGGCCAGAAGTGACGCTTCTCTCGTCCTCGGCGCCCCCGGGGACGGCCCCTCCCCGGGGGGCGTGCGTCCCGTGTGACCCCACGTTGAGACGTGTGACGTCTGGCAGGATGGACTCCTAGGATGAATGCCGTGACCCCCTCCCCCGCCGCCCCCGTGAAGGGCCACCGCCCCGCGCCGCCCCGGCTGCCCGGCCTCTCCCGGCTCCGCGAGCTGCCCGAGCTGCCCGAGCTCTCCAACACCGACCTGAAGCTGGCGATGGCCGGCTCCGGTGCGCTGTTCTCCGGCTACGTGCTGGTGCACATGCTGGGGAACCTGAAGGTGTACCAGGGCGAGGAGAAGTTCAACGCCTACGCCGAGTTCCTCCGCACGGCCGGCGCACCGGTGCTGCCGCGCGGGACCGTCCTGTGGGCGGCCCGCGGCGTGCTCACCACGGGCCTGGTCGCGCACGTGGGCGCGGCCGCGGTGCTCACCGCGCGGTCCTGGCGGGCGAACGGGACGCTGCTGCCGCGGCGCGGGCGCCGGCCCCGGGGGCGCCGCCGGTCCCCGTGGGCGGTCGCGAAGCGCTCGATGCGCAGCACGGGCGGCATGCTCGGGCTGTTCACCGCCTTCCACGTCCTGGACCTCACCCTGGGCGCCCGGCCCGCCGCCGCGCGGAACTTCGAGCACGGCAGCGCCTACGCCAACCTCGTGGCCAGCCTCTCCCGCCCGCCCGTGGCCGCCGCCTACGCCCTGTCCATGGCCGCTCTCGCCGCGCACCTGGTCCACGGCATCCCGGAGATCGCCAACGACGTCGGCGCGAGCTACGACCGGGCCTTCCAGCGGCGGCTGCGGATCGGCGCCAGCGTCCTCGGCGCCGCCGTCGCCGCCGGCAACACCACGATCCCGGTGGCCGTGCTGACCCGCGCGGTGCGCTGACCCCTCCCCCTACAGTTCAAGGACCCGCCTCGTGACCACCCTGCACCTGACCGTCGACGTGTGGCGCCAGCCCTCCCCCGGCGAGCCGGGGGACTTCGTGAGCTACGACGTCCCCGACGCCCACCCGGACATGACCGTGCTCGAGCTCCTGGACCGGCTCAACGAGCAGCTCGCCGCCGCGGACGAGGACCCCGTCGCCTTCGACGACGGGTGCCGCGAGGGCGTGTGCGGCAAGTGCGGGGTCACGGTGGACGGCGTGCCGCACGGCCCCGAGCGCAACGCCGCGAGCTGCATGCAGCACCTGGGCGCGTACCGGGACGGGGACCGCGTGCGGATCGAGCCGCTGCGCGCCGCGTCCCTGCCCGTCAAGCGGGACCTCTCCGTGGACAAGAAGGCCCTGCGCCGGGTGGCGAAGGAGGCCAAGTTCCCGGTCGCCATGAAGGCCCTAGCCAACGGCGGCTGCATCAGCTGCGGGGCGTGCATCGCCTCCTGCCCCAACGGGTCCGGGCAGCTGTTCGTGGGCACGATGCTGCGGGAGCTACCGCCGCTGGCCAAGAACGAGGACGAGCGCCGCGAGCGGGCCACCAAGGTCATCGCCGCCGCCGAGGAGGAGTTCGGCCCGTGCTCCCTGCTGGGCGACTGCGTGGAGGTCTGCCCGGCGGGCCTGCCGATCGAGAACCTCTCCGCCGTGGCGCGGGAGAACCTGCGCGCCCGGTTCGGCCGGCCCGCCCAGGACTGAGCGGCCCGGCCGGCCCTCCCGCCGGACCGGCACCGGGTGGCGC
The DNA here is from genome assembly GCF_023715525.1 of Kocuria rosea. GTDB lineage: Bacteria > Actinomycetota > Actinomycetes > Actinomycetales > Micrococcaceae > Kocuria > Kocuria rosea_A. The sequence goes on from NZ_JAMBOG010000001.1 coordinate 200,522, forward strand.
GGAGCGCTCCGGGGCACCACAATGGAGGACAGCCATCCCGAGCGGCCGAGAGACCTGGATCGACGACGCCGCAGCAACCGTGGTCGACGTCGCAGGCCGCACGGTGCTACCGCCAGGACCGATGGAGCAGCGCACTCCCGGCACCCCGCCGGGCCCTCCTCGCCCGGGACCGATCAGCGGCACGACTCGCACGAGGAGCACCCCTCCATGGCCGACCACCAGTTCGGGTTCCGCACCCGCGCCCTGCACGCCGGGGGCACCCCCGACGCCGAGCACGGCGCCCGGGCCGTCCCGATCTACCAGACCACCTCGTTCGTCTTCAAGGACGCCCAGGACGCCGCGAACCTCTTCGCGCTGCAGAAGTACGGCAACATCTACTCCCGCATCGGCAACCCGACCGTCGCGGCGCTCGAGGAGCGCATCGCGTCCCTCGAGGGAGGCATCGGCGCCGTGGCCACCGCCTCGGGCATGGCCGCCGAGTTCCTCACCTTCGCCGCGCTCGCGCAGGCCGGGGACCACATCGTGGCCGCGGGCCAGCTCTACGGCGGGACCGTCACCCAGCTCGACGTGACCCTGCGCCGCTTCGGGATCGAGACCACGTTCGTGCACGGCACGGACCCGGAGGACTACCGGGCGGCGCTGCGCCCGAACACCAAGGCGGTCTACACCGAGGTCGTCGCGAACCCTTCCGGGGAGGTCGCCGACCTCGAGGGCCTCGCCGCGGTCGCGCACGGGGCCGGTGTGCCGCTGGTCGTGGACTCGACCATGACCCCGCCCTACCTGCTGCGGCCCCTGGAGCACGGGGCGGACATCGTCATCCACTCCGCCACCAAGTTCCTGGGCGGGCACGGCACCACGCTGGGCGGCGTCGTCGTCGAATCCGGGCGCTTCGACTGGGGCAACGGGAACTTCCCGTCCATGACGGAGCCCGTGGCGTCCTACAACGACGTCTCCTGGTGGGGGAACTTCGGCGAGTACGGGTTCCTCACCAAGCTGCGCTCGGAGCAGCTGCGGGACATCGGCGCGTCCCTGTCCCCGCAGTCCGCGTGGAACCTGCTCCAGGGCGTGGAGACCCTGCCCCAGCGCATGGACGCCCACCTGGTCAACGCCAAGGCGGTGGCGCAGTGGCTGGACGAGGACCCGCGGGTCTCCTACGTCAACTACGCGGGCCTGCCCGGCCACCCGCACCACGAGCGGGCCCGGAGGCTCCTACCCCTGGGCGTGGGCTCCGTCTTCGCGTTCGGCGTGACGGCGACCGCCGAGCTGAGCGGGCGGCAGGTGGGCGAGCGGTTCATCGGGAGCCTGCAGCTGGCCAGCCACCTCGCCAACATCGGGGACGCCCGCACCCTCGTGCTGCACCCGGCCTCGACCACCCACCAGCAGCTGAGCCCCGAGCAGCTGGAGGTCGGCGGGGTCGCCGAGGACCTCGTGCGCATCTCCGTGGGCCTCGAGGACACCGAGGACATCCTGTGGGACCTCGACCAGGCCCTGACCGCGGCCACCGGGCTCTCCCGGGAGACCGCCGACGCCGCCGCCATCACCGAAGGAGCGCTCCGATGACCGCCGAGACCCGCACCTGGATCGGCCCCTCCGCCCCGGAGCGGCTGAGCATCCTGCGCAACACCGAGTCCATCGCCATCGTGGGCGCGTCGAACAAGCCGTCCCGCGCGTCCTACTTCGTGGCGACCTACCTGCAGTCGTCCTCGCCGTACCGCGTGTACTTCGTCAACCCCGTGGTGGACGAGATCCTGGGCCGGCCGGTGTACAGGTCCCTGGCCGACCTGCCGGAGACCCCGGACCTGGTCGACGTCTTCCGCAAGCACGACGATCTGCCGGACGTGGCCCAGGAGGCCGTCGACGCGGGCGCGAAGACCCTGTGGCTGCAGCTGGGCTCCTGGAACGAGGACGCCGCCGCGATCGCCGAGGACGCCGGGCTGGACGTGGTCATGGACCGGTGCGTGAAGATCGAGCACGCCCGCTTCCACGGCGGCCTGCACCTGGCCGGCTTCAACACCGGGGTGATCTCCTCGAAGCGCCAGGTCCTCGCCTGAGCCCCCCACGACGACGGCGCCCCGCCTCCTCTGCACGCAGGGGGCGGGGCGCCGTCGTCGGCGGGCCGGGTCAGCGGGACTTCTGGAGCTCCTGCTCCTCCCAGTAGGCGCGGGTGGTCACCACGTCGGTGCCGTCCCACGCGCCGAGCCCGGACAGCCCGGGGATGTCGCCGCTGTGGAAGACCGGCTCCACGCCCTGCCGGCGCTGGGCCTCGTAGTTCTTCAGCACGCGCCCGGCCACGCCGGCGAGCAGCACGAGGGCGACCAGGTTGATCGTGGCCATGAAGGCCATGAACAGGTCCGCCAGGGACCACACGAGGTCCAGCGCGAGCACCGCGCCGGCGAAGACGAAGGCCAGCACGAGCACCCGGTAGCCGGCCATCACGGCCTTGGAGCCGCTGAGGAAGCGGATGTTGGACTCGCCGTAGTAGTAGTTGCCGATCACCGAGGTGAACGCGAAGAGGAAGATCGCCACGGTGAGGAAGTGCACCGCCCAGTTGCCCAGCTGCAGGGCGAGCGCGGACTGGGTGAGGGACGCGCCCTCGCGGCCGCCGAACTCGGGGTTCGACAGCAGGACGATGAACGCGGTGATCGAGCAGATGATCCAGGTGTCGAAGTACACGCCGAGGGCCTGCACGAAGCCCTGCTTGGCCGGGTGGGAGATCGACGCGGTGGCCCCGGCGTTGGGGGCCGAGCCCATGCCGGCCTCGTTGGAGAACAGCCCGCGCTTCATGCCCTGGATGATCACGCCGATCAGCCCGCCGGTGACGAACTCCCGGATGCCGAAGGCGCCCCCGAGGATCTGGCCGAGCACCACCGGGACCTCGCCGATGTTCAGGACCACCACGAGCAGGCCGAGGAAGATGTAGAGCACCGCCATGACCGGGACGACGATCTCGGAGACCGCGGAGATGCGGCGGATGCCGCCGAAGATGATCGCGGCGGTGAGCCCGACCAGCACGGCGCCGACGAGGACGCGGAACCACAGGGCGTTCGCGGCGGTGATGTCGATGCCGAAGGACCCGCCCAGGGCGTCGACGATCGAGTTGGACTGCACGGAGTTGAACACGAAGCCGTAGGTGAGGGTGATGACGACCGCGAAGAGCAGCCCCATCCACCGCGCGCCGATGCCGCGCTCCATGTAGTAGGCCGGTCCGCCCACGTAGCCGGCGGGGGCCTTGATCTTGTAAAGCTGGCCGAGCAGGGACTCCACGAAGGCGCTGGCCGCGCCGATGCCGGCGATCACCCACATCCAGAAGACGGCGCCGGGGCCGCCGAGGCTGATCGCGATGGCCACGCCGGCGATGTTGCCGGTGCCGACCCGGGCCGCGGCCGAGACGGTGAACGCGCGGAAGGAGGAGATCCCCTTCTTGCCGTCCTCGGCCAGGCCGGGCTTGTCGTTGAGCACCCGGACCATCTCCGGGAGCGACCGGAACTGCACCGCTCCGGTGCGCACGGTGAGGTAGAGGCCCACCCCGACGAGGATGGCGAACACCACGTACCACACCCAGGTTCCGAGGGTGCCCACGAACTCGGTCAAGAGATCCATTCCAACTCCGAACTGTGACGGACGCGGTCCCGGACGTGGGTCTGCGGAGGCCGCGTGAACGACAGGAGCGCCCTGTTGGGCGTGTTATCGGCACACTCTAGTGGAGGCCGGGCACCGCGCCGTTCCCTGTGCGCGCACCGACGTGGCAGAAGAGCGCCACCGGGACGCTGCCGGTGGCGCTCTTCTGTGCCCTCACGAGGGCGAGACGGGCTCAGACGACACGCACCGCGCCCTTGTCCGCGGAGGTCACCATGGAGGCGTAGGCACGCAGGGCCTTGGACACCTGGCGCTCGCGGGGCTTGGTCGGGGTCCAGGGCAGCGGGCCCTTCGCCTGGCGGCGGGCGGCGAGCGTCGCGTCGTCGACGTTCACCCGCAGCACGCGGTTCGCGACGTCGATCTCGATCTCGTCGCCGGTCTCGATGAGGCCCACGGCGCCGCCGGAGGCGGCCTCCGGGGAGATGTGCCCGATCGACAGGCCGGAGGTGCCGCCGGAGAAGCGGCCGTCGGTGATCAGCGCGCACTGCCGGCCGAGGCCGAGACCCTTGAGGTAGGAGGTCGGGTAGAGCATCTCCTGCATGCCGGGCCCGCCCCGGGGGCCCTCGTGGGTGATCACCACGACGTCGCCCGGCTGGACGTTCTTGGACAGGATCTCGAACACGGCCTCGTCCTGGGACTCGACCACGAACGCCTTGCCGACGAAGTGGAAAAGCTCCTCGTCGATGCCGGCGGTCTTGATCACGGCGCCGTCCTCGGCGATGTTGCCGTAGAGGATGGCCAGGCCGCCGTCCTTCGTGTAGGCGTGCTCGACGGAGCGGATGCAGCCGCCCACGGCGTCGAGGTCCAGGGACTCGAAGCGGTTGGCCGTGGAGAACGCCTGCGTGGTGCGCACCCCGCCGGGGGCGGCGAGGAACAGCTCCTGCGCCCGCGCGGAGGCCTTGCCGCCGCGCACGTCCCACTCGTCGAGCCAGGTGGCCAGGTCCGGGGCGTGGACGGTGTGCACGTCCTCGTTGAGCAGGCCGGCGCGCCGCAGCTCGCCGAGGATGGCGGGGATGCCGCCGGCGCGGTGCACGTGCTCGATGTGGAACTTCGTGGAGTTCGGGGCGACCTTGCACAGGCAGGGCACCCGGCGGGAGAGGGCGTCGATGTCCGGCAGGGCGAAGTCGATCTCCCCCTCCTGGGCGGCGGCCAGGATGTGCAGGATCGTGTTGGTGGACCCGCCCATGGCGATGTCCAGGGCCATGGCGTTCTCGAACGCGGCCTTGGTCGCGATGCGGCGCGGCAGCACGGACTCGTCGTCCTGCTCGTAGTACCGGCAGCACAGGTCCACGATCCGGCGCCCGGCCTCCAGGAAGAGCTCCTTGCGGGCGACCTGGGTGGCCAGGGTCGTGCCGTTGCCGGGCAGGGACAGCCCGAGCGCCTCGGTGAGGCAGTTCATGGAGTTGGCGGTGAACATCCCGGAGCAGGACCCGCACGTGGGGCAGGCGTTGCGCTCGATCTGGCCCAGCTGCTCGTCGGTGATGCTCTCGTCGACGGCCATGGACATGGCGTCCACGAGGTCCAGACGGTGCTCGACCACGCCCTCGACGGCCTCGCCGGACTCCATGGGTCCGCCCGAGACGAAGACCACCGGGATGTTCAGCCGCAGTGCGGCCAGCAGCATGCCCGGGGTGATCTTGTCGCAGTTGGAGATGCACACGAGCGCGTCCGCGCGGTGGGCGTTGACCATGTACTCCACGGAGTCCGCGATGATGTCGCGGGAGGGCAGCGAGTAGAGCATGCCGTCGTGGCCCATCGCGATGCCGTCGTCGACCGCGATGGTGTTGAACTCCTTCGTCACGCCCCCGGCCTCCCGGACCGCGGAGGCGACGAGGTCGCCCATGTCCTTGAGGTGGACGTGGCCCGGGACGAACTGCGTGTACGAGTTGGCGATCGCGATGATCGGCTTCCCGAAGTCGTCGTCGCCCATGCCGGTGGCGCGCCACAGGGCGCGGGCGCCGGCCATGTTGCGGCCGTGGGTGGAGGTGCGGGAGCGGAGCTGGGGCATGACGGTGCTCGTTCTCCTTGCTTGAGCGCGGCGGTGGGGGCGGCCGGACGGGCCCTGCACGAGGCCCGTGCGCGGGGTCGCCCGCCTGGAGTCCATCCCCGAGAATACGCCGGTCCGTGCGGCGGCATGTGTTTCCGGACGCGCGTCTCAGCATGTGGTCGCTCGTCGGCCGCCGGCCCGACCGGGACGGCCGTCGACGAGAGCAGGACGCGGGGGCCGGACCACGGGTGGAGTTCGCGGTCGGGCCCCCGCGGTGGGGTGCGTCAGCTCCGGGATCCGGCGCCGATCAGCTCGCGCTCCGGTTCCGCGGGGTCCGCGGGGTCGGCCGGGTCCGCAGGCACGTGCTCGCGCCGGAGGGACTCGCCCTCGACGTCGACGTCGGGCAGGATCCGGTCGAGCCAGCGGGGCAGCCACCAGGCCTTGTCGCCGAGCAGGTGCATGGCCGCGGGGATGAGCATCATGCGCACGACGAAGGCGTCGACGAGCACGCCGAAGGCGAGGCCGAAGCCCAGGGGCCGGATCATGGCCATGTGGGAGAACATGAAGCCGGCGAACACGGAGATCATGATGATCGCCGCGGCGGTGACCACGGTGCGGCCGGCGTCGAGCCCTTCGCGCACGGCCGCGCGGGCGGAGGAGCCGTGGACGTAGGCCTCGCGCATGCCGGAGACCAGGAACAGCTGGTAGTCCATGGCCAGGCCGAACAGGATGCCCACCAGCAGCGTGGGCAGGAAGCTGAGCACCGGCCCGGGGTCGTGGACGCCGAAGGCCGCACCCGCCCAGCCCCACTGGTAGATGGCGACCACTCCGCCGAAGGCGGCGAAGAGGGTAAGCATGAACCCGGCGGTGGCGATGACCGGGACGAGGAGGGAGCGGAAGACCAGCACCATGAGCACCAGGGACAGGCCCAGCACCACGGCGAGGTAGCGGGGCAGGGCGTCGGCGAGCTTCTGGGAGACGTCGATGTTGCCGCCGGTCTGCCCGGTGACGCCGATGCTCACCCCGTGGTTGTCCTCCAGCGCCGGGGAGAGGGCGCGGAGGTCGTCGACGAGGCGCTCGGTGGACTCGGCGGCCGGCCCGTCGGTGGGGGTGACCTGGAAGACGGCCGTGCGGCGGTCCTCGGAGAGCCCGGCCGGCACCACGGAGACGACGTCCTCGCGCGCCATCAGCTCCTCGCCGACGGTCACCTGCAGGTCGGCCGCCTCCGCGGCGCCGGTGCCCTCGGGCAGGTCGGCGACCACCAGCAGCGGGCCGTTGGTCCCGGCGCCGAACTCCTCGTCGATGATCCGGTAGGCCTGGTAGGCGGTGGAGTCGGCCGGCTCCGAGGAGGCGTCGGGCAGGCCCAGGCGCATGGAGGCGGCCGGCAGGGCGATCGCCACGAGCGCCACCAGTCCGGCCAGCAGGGTCAGCACCGGGCGGCGGGTGGCCACCCCGGGGCGGTCGGGCCCCCGGTGGGCGGGGGTCCGGGCAGCCCGCTGCCGGGCGCGGGCCGAGAGCAGGCGCTGCCCCACGAGGGACAGCAGCGCCGGGGTGAGGGTGATGGCGATGAGCACGGCGACGGCCACGCAGGTCGCGGCGGCGGTGCCCATCATCCCCAGGAACGGGATGCCGGTGACGTTGAGCGCGGCGAGGGCGATGATGACGGTCAGCCCGGCGAAGACGACCGCGTTGCCGGAGGTGCCGGTGGCCAGGCCGATCGACTCGTGCAGCTCGACGCCGGACAGCAGCTGCTGGCGGTGGCGGTTGAGGATGAACAGGGAGTAGTCGATGCCCACGGCCAGCCCCAGCATGAGCCCGAGCATGGGGGTCATCGAGGTCATCTCCACGACCCCGGAGAAGGACAGGGTGGCCAGCGCACCGGCGCCCACGCCGGTGAGCGCGGTGACGATGGGCAGCCCGGCCGCCACGAGCGTGCCGAGCATGACCAGCAGCACGATGCCGGCGACGGCCACGCCGACGGCCTCGGTGGGGCCGAACAGCTGGGAGACGTCCTGGGAGATCTCGGTGGAGTACTCGACCTGCACCCCGTCGATCCGCACTCCGTCGACGGCGTCCTGGAGCGCCTGCTTGTCCTCGGCGGTGACGGCCTGCTGCTCCTCCGTGAAGGTCACCACGGCCACGGCCGCGGTGCCGTCCTCGGAGACGGTGCGGGTCCCCTGGGCCAGTGCGAGCAGCTTCTCGCCGCGCGCGAGCTCGGGCGCGGCGTCCTCAAGCTCCTCGCGGTTGCGCTCCAGCTCCGCGCGTCCGTCGTCGAGGGCCTCCTGCTGGACCTCGAGCTCCTCGAGCACGGGATCCGGGGCCTTGGCCCTCTCGGCCCGGGCGCGGGCGGCGTCGAGCTTGGCCTGGTTCTCGTCCAGGGCCGCCCCGGCCTCCTCGAGCCGTTCCTGTCCGTCCGCCAGCTGCGCCCGGGCGTCGGCCAGCTGCTGCTCCTGGTCCTCGCGCTCCTGCTGGGTCGCGAAGGGGTTCAGCACGGCGTCGACCCCGGAGGAGTCGCCGGCCGCCTCCAGGGCGGCGTCGATCTGCTCCCGCTGCGCGGCCGTGAAGGGCTCGCCGCCCTCGGTCCGGAACACGACGCGTCCCGTGCCGTGGCCGGCGTCGGGCAGCTCGCTCTGCAGGCGGTCGGCCAGGCGCTGGGTCTCGGTGCCGGGGATGGTGATCGCGGTGGTCAGCTGCCCGCCGGCCACGGCGAAGGCGCCGCCGGTGAGGACCAGGACCGCGACCCAGGCCGCGACCACGGCCCAGGCGCGCCGGGCGGCGAAGCGCCCGAGTCGATACAACAGGTGTGCCATGTCTCTTCTCTGTCAGTTCTGTGCGGAAGGGTCCCCGCGGGGGAGGAAGGGGGTGGAGCGGCAGGCGCGGGGCGTCAGGGCGCAGGGCGGGCGAAGCCGTGCCGCAGGTGGTCGATGGCCGTGCGCACCAGCCGCTGCCAGGCGGCCCGGCCGTCGGGGGTGTCCACCCCGCCGGTCTCCTCCACCCACTGCTCGAAGGCGACGGCGAGGGCGTTGATGAGCGAGCTCGCCAGCAGCGTCACGGTGAAGGAGCCGGCCTCAGGGTTGCGCTGGGCGACCTCGGCCGTGAGCCGTGCGGTGACGGTCTGCAGCACCTCGTGGGCCCACATCACGGTGGTGGGGTGGTTCTCACTGGCGGCCAGCAGCCGGGCGATGTGGGACAGGGGGCGGACCAGCTCGGTGCGCTCGATGACGTCGGCCAGCTGCTCGAAGACCGCGCCGGTGCTGGGGGCGGCCGGGGGCGGGGTGGCGTCAGCGATCTCCACGAAGTCGTCCACGATCACGCCGAGCAGTTCGCTGAACCGGGCGTAGACGGCGTCGTCGGCCGAGGAGAAGTGGTTGAAGATCGTCCGGCGCGACACCCCGGCCCGTTCGGCGAGGTCGCTGACGGTGAAGCCGCCGATGCCCCGCTCCTCGGCCAGGGCCGCGGCGGCGTCGATGATGGCCCGCCGGTTGAAGAACTTCAGGGCCTCCCTGCGGTCGCTCGGGGGCCGGGCGGGGGACGCATCGCTGGGGCACCGGATCACAGATGGTTACACTAGGTGCAACACTGCACTCAGTGCAACGTTGCCTTCGGTGCGGTGGATCACCGCATGCCCGGCGCCGGCAGGCCAGCCCGGCAGGGCGGCAGCCGCACCGAGTTCCTAGACTGGGCCCGACCGACGCCCACGCCAGGAGGAACCCCCGATGAGCACCAGACCGCAGCCCCCGCGCCCCGGGGACGGCACGGCCTTCGGCATCGAGCTCGAGGACGCCCTCGATCCGCTGGTGATGGCCCTCGACGTCGGCTCGACGGCCAGCCGCGGCAGCCTGCACGACGCCACCGGCACCCCCGTGCGCGGCTACCGGCACAAGATCGAGCACCGGTTCACCACGGCCGCGGACGGGACGTCCGTGATCGACCCCGACCAGGTCGCCGACGAGCTCGCCCGGATCCTCGACCTCGTCGTGGCCGGGCCCGAACTCGCCGGGCGCGTCGCCGGCGTGGCACTGGACACCTTCGCGTCCTCCCTCGTGGGCGTCGGCGCCGACGGCGCGGCCCTCACCCCCTGCTTCACCTACGCCGACGCCCGGTGCACCCCCCAGCTGGCGGACCTGCGCGAGGAGCTCGACGAGGCCGAGGTCCAGCAGCGCACGGGGGCGCGCCTGCACACCTCCTACCTCGCCCCGCGGCTGCGCTGGTTGCGCGAGACCGACCCCGGCACCTGGCACCGGGCGCAGCGGTGGATGTCGCTGGGCGAGTACGTCCACCTGCGCCTGCTGGGCACGGCCCGCGCGGGGACCTCCGTCGCGGCGTGGACGGGCCTGCTGGACCGCCGGACCGGACAGTGGGACGAGCCGCTGCTCGCCGCCTGCGGCCTCGACGCCTCCCAGCTGCACGAGATCGCCGATCCGCGCGACCCGCTGTTCGAGGTCGCCGCCGCGGTCGGGCGGCGGTGGCCGGCCCTGGCCGCCGCCGCGTGGTTCCCGCCCGTGGCCGACGGGCTGAGCGCGAACCTGGGCTCGGGCGGGGCCGACGCCACCACGACGGTCGTCTCCCTCGCCACCTCCGGGGCCGCCCGGGTGCTCCTGCACGAGGTCCCCGACGAGCTGCCGACCGGGCTGTGGTGCTACCGGGTGGACGATCGGCGGTGCCTGCTGGGCGGGGCGCTCAACGACGTGGGGCGCGCCGTGGAGTGGCTGGAGCGCACGGTCGCCCTGCCGGAGGGCACGACCGTCGACAACGTGGCCCTCGCGGATGCGACCCCCGGCACCCCGGTGGTGTTGCCGTTCCTGACCGGCGAGCGCTCGACGGGCTGGGCCGGTGGGGCGCGGGCCGTGCTCGCCGACGTCACCGCCGAGCACGACGGCGCCGCCCTGGCCCGTGGCGTGCTGGAGGGGGTCGGGCTCTCCTACGGGCGGGTCGCGGACCAGCTCGCGGAGGCGGCCCCGGGCGGGCAGCGGGTGGTGGCCTCCGGCCGCGTCTCCCAGGCGGTCCCCGGCCTGCTGCAGATCCTGGCCGACGTCCTCGGCGCGCCCGTGGTCCGCGCCGACTTCAAGCGGGCGACGCTGCGCGGCACCGCGCTGCTGGCCCTGGAGACGCTGGCGCAGGGCGTGCCCCCGGCCGATCCGCCGTACGGTCCGGAGCACCGCCCGGCGCCCGAGCACGCGGAGTACTACCGGGGGGCGCGGGCACGCTTCGAGAGGCTCTACGAGGCGCTCGTCGGCTGACGCGGCGCCGTCGTCCGAGGGGTTGACCCCGTCCTCGGACGGTGCCACGCTGATGCGCATTGGAAGCGGGCTGACGAACCGAGGCGGGTCACGTGAAGGCGATGGTGTACCGGGGGCCGTACAAGGTCCGCGTCGAAGAGAAGGACATGCCGAGGATCGAGCACCCCAACGACGCGATCGTGCGGGTGACGATGGCCGCGATCTGCGGCTCGGACCTGCACCTCTACCACGGGATGATGCCCGACACCCGGGTCGGGACGACCTTCGGGCACGAGTTCGTCGGGGTGGTCCACGAGGTCGGCCCCTCCGTGGAGCGGCTGAAGCCCGGGGACCGGGTGATGGTGCCGTTCAACGTCTACTGCGGCTCGTGCTGGTACTGCGCCCGCGGGCTGTACTCCAACTGCCACAACGTCAACCCCAACGCCACCGCGGTGGGCGGCATCTACGGCTACTCCCACACCTGCGGCGGCTACGACGGCGGCCAGGCCCAGTTCGTGCGGGTCCCGTTCGCCGACGTCGGCCCCTCGATCATCCCGGACTGGATGGACGAGGAGGACGCGGTGCTGCTCACCGACGCCCTGGCCACCGGCTACTTCGGGGCCCAGCTCGGGGACATCGCCGAGGGCGACACCGTGGTGGTGCTCGGGGCCGGGCCGGTGGGCCTGTACGCCGCGAAGTCGGCGTGGCTGATGGGCGCGGGACGGGTCATCGTCGTCGACCAGCTGGAGTACCGGCTGGCGAAGGCCCGCGCCTTCGCCCACGCCGAGACGGTCAACTTCGCCGAGCACGACGACATCGTGGTGGAGCTGAAGAGGACCACCGACTACCTGGGTGCGGACGTGGTCATCGACGCGGTGGGCGCGGAGGCCGACGGCAACTTCACCCAGCACGTCACCTCCGCCAAGTTCAAGCTGCAGGGCGGGTCCCCGGTGGCGCTGAACTGGGCGATCGACTCGGTGCGCAAGGGCGGGACCGTCTCCGTGATGGGCGCCTACGGCCCGGTCTTCAGCGCCGTGAAGTTCGGCGACGCCGTGAACAAGGGCCTGACACTGCGGATGAACCAGTGCCCGGTGAAGCGCCAGTGGCCGCGACTGTTCGAGCACATCCGCAACGGCTACCTCACCCCCAGCGACATCGTGACCCACCGCGTCCCGCTGGAGCACGTCGCCGAGGGGTACCACATGTTCTCGGCCAAGCTCGACGGCTGCATCAAGACCCTCGTCCTGCCCGGCGCCGGGTAGGACGGCCCCGGAGAGGAAACGACCATGCCGCACACCCCCGACGACTCCGCCGACGTCTCCCGGCACGCCGCCTACGTCCCCGGCCCGGCCCGGCGCGCCGTCGACCGCGAGGCGCTGCGCGCCCGCATCCCCGGCTGGGGGGCGGACCTGGACCCGGCCGACCGCCCGGCCGTGCCGAGGCTGCGCTACGACCCGGCCGCGTCCGGGGCGCACTGGGAGTTCCCGGAGCGCCAGCCCGAGCGGTGGCCGCGGGAGCGCTCGATCGAGCACGCCGGCCTTCCCCCCGTCTTCGGCACGTCGTGCCCGCCCAAGGGCCTCTCCGGGGCGCTGCGGAAGTACGCCTACCGGACCTACAGCGAGGCCCGCGCCGCGCACTGGCTGCTGCTGATCGCCGCCGACCGGGTGGACGCCTGGGAGAGCCACCTCGCCTCGTTCGCGACCGGCCGTCCGGACAACCCGATCACCGAAACCGGGGTGCTGTCCGAGCCCGCCCGGCACGGGCTGTCCTCCCGGGTCGGGACGAAGCGCGCCGACCTCTCCCACCAGTGGCTGGACCCCGTCGTCGTCGCCGGCCCCTGGGTCCTGGCGGGCGGGGCCGGCGTCGCCGTCATCCGCGCAGTGCTCAGGCGCCGCTCCTGACGGCGCCACTGCTGACGGTGCCGGGGACGGGCGCTCAGGCGGCGGACCGGGCCGTGGCGGCGCACTCCCGAGGCGCTCGGCCGCCGTGCCCGCAGACAGCACGGCCGGACGTCGCCCGGGCCACCACAAGGAGTCGTGGTGGCCCGGGCCGCGTGGGGACCGGCCGGCGCCGAAGGGGTCAGTCGCGGTAGAGCAGCAGCGCCTCCCCCTGCCCGCCGCCGCCGCACAGGGACACCGCGGCCTTGCCCGTGCCGCGGCGGGCCAGCTCGAACGCCGCGTGCAGCGCCAGTCGGGCCCCGGAGGCCCCGATCGGGTGGCCCAGCGCCACGGCGCCGCCGTGGATGTTCGCCCTCTCCAGCGGGTAGTCGAGGTCGCGCAGCGACTGGATGAGCACGGACGCGAACGCCTCGTTGATCTCGATGAAGTCGAGGTCCTGCACGGACCACCCCGCCTTGGCCACGGCGGCCTCGATCGCCCGGGACGGCTGGGAGTGCAGGGAGGTGTCCGGACCGGCCACCTGCCCCGGAGCGCCGACCACGGCCAGGTACTCGAGGCCGTGGCGGGCGGCGTAGTCGCGGGTGGTCAGCACGACCGCGGCGGCCCCGTCCGTCAGCGGGGAGGAGTTGCCGGCGGTGATGGTGCCGTTCTTGTCGAACGCCGGGCGCAGGCCCGCCATGGACTCCGCGGTGGCGCCGGGTCGCACGCCCTGGTCGGTCGCGACGACGAGCGGGTCGCCCTTGCGCTGCGGGACCTCCACGGGGGCGATCTCCTGCTCGAAGACGCCCTGCTCGGTGGCCCGGGCGGCACGCTGGTGGCTCTGGGCCGCCACCTCGTCCTGTTCCTCGCGGGGGATCCCCCGCTCGGCGTTGCCGGACTCGGTGAGCGAGCCCATGGACACGCGCGCGGCCACGTCCACCAGCCCGTCCTTGGCCACGGCGTCCTCGAGGGTGAGGTCCCCGTAGGACTTGCCCTGGCGCACGCCCACGGCCAGGTGCGGGGCGTTGGTCATGGACTCCTGGCCGCCGGCGACGACGATCTCGGCCTCGCCGCCGCGGATCAGGCGGGCGCCGTGGGTGACGGCCACGAGCCCGGACAGGCAGACCTTGTTGACGGTCTCGGCGGGCACGCTCAGCGGGATGCCGGCGGCCACGGCCGCCTGGCGCGCGGGGTTCTGCCCGGCTCCGGCCTGCAGGACGTGACCCATGACGACGTAGTCGACCTGGTCGGCAGAGACGCCGGAGCGCTCGAGCGCGGCCCGGATGGCGTGGGCGCCCAGCTCGGCCGCGCTGAAGGAGGCGAGCTGGCCCAGGATCTTGCCCTGGGGCGTGCGGGCGCCGGACAGGATGACGACGTCGGTGGCGGTGCTCATCGGTTCTCCTCGGCGGGAACGGGCTCGGCGGGAACGGGCGCGGGGCTGGTGGCCCCGGTGGGCACGGACTCGGGCGTGACGTCCTGCAGGTCGGTGCGGAAGGGCGCCTCGGTCTTCTCGCGCACCTCCTCCTCGGTGATGCCGGGGGCGAGACTGCGCAGCACGAGCCCGTCCTCCTCGACGTCGAAGACGCACAGGTCCGTGACGATGCGGTCGACGACGCCCACGCCGGTGAGCGGGAGGTCGCACTCGGTCCTGATCTTCGCGGCCCCGTCCTTGGCCACGTGGTCGGTCAGGACGATGACCCGCGGCGTGCCCGCCACGAGGTCCATGGCCCCGCCCATGCCCTTGACCATCTTGCCGGGGATCGTCCAGTTGGCGAGGTCCCCGGCGCCGGAGACCTGCATGGCGCCGAGGATGGCGACCTTCACGTGCCCGCCGCGGATCATCCCGAAGGACGTCGCGGAGTCGAAGATCGACGCCCCGGGCAGGAGCGTGATCGTCTGCTTGCCGGCGTTGATGAGGTCCGGGTCCTCGTCGCCCTCGTAGGGGAACGGGCCCATGCCCAGCACCCCGTTCTCCGACTGCAGCACCACGTCGACGCCCTCGGGCAGGTTGTTGGCCACGAGGGTGGGGATGCCGATGCCGAGGTTGACGTAGTCGCCGTCGGAGAGCTCGGCGGCGGCGATGGCCGCCATCTCGTCGCGGGTCCAGCTCATGCCTGGCCTCCGTTGCGCTGGTGGGACGCGGCGGCCGCCGCCGGGCGGGGACGGACCGTGCGCTGCTCGATGTCCTTGGGCGCGCCGCTGTACTGCACGACGTGCTGGACGTAGACGCCCGGGGTCACGATGTGGTCGGGGTGGAGCTCGCCGGCCTCCACGAGGTGCTCGACCTCGGCGAAGGTGACCCTCCCCGCCGTCGCGACGACGGGGTTGAAGTTGCGGGCGGTGTAGCGGTAGACGAGGTTGCCGTCGGTGTCTCCCGTCCAGGCGTGGACCAGGGCGACGTCGGCGACGATGCCCCGCTCCTGGACGTAGGTCTCGCCGTCGAACTCGGCGAGCGGCTTGCCCTCGGCCACGAGAGTGCCCACGCCGGTCCTCGTGTAGAACGCCGGGATGCCCGCGCCGCCGGCGCGCAGCCGCTCGGCGAGGGTGCCCTGGGGGTTGAACTCGACCTCGAGCTCGCCGTCCAGGTACTGCCGGGCGAAGAGCTTGTTCTCGCCCACGTAGGAGGCGAGCACCTTGCGCACCTGGCGGTTCTCGAGCAGCACGCCGAGGCCCTTCCCGTCCACGCCCATGTTGTTGGAGACCACGGTGAGGTCCCTGACCCCCGACTCCCGCACCGCGTCGATGAGGTCCCGCGGGATCCCGCTGAGGCCGAAGCCGCCGACGGCCACCGTCATGCCGTCCCGGAGCGTCTCCGCCAGCAGCTCGGCGGCGTTGTTCCTGACCTTGGACACTCGCGTGCCTTTCTGCTCGATGGACTGTGACCCAGGACTCAATCTAGGAACCCACCACATACCGGTCAACCGCATCCGTACCGTTGCAGGGGAGAAGCTCACCATCCGGCCAAACCGGCGGAGGCTGTCCATATAGTGGAGTACATGACGGAGAAGGGCGCGGACCGGGACGCCGGCGGCGGGACCCAGGTGGTGCACCGGGTGGCCCGGCTGCTGCGGGCGGTGGCGGCGCGCGAGGAGGGCGGCACGGTGGCCGAGCTGGCGGCGGCCACGGGCCTGACCCGGCCCACCGTCCACCGCCTGCTCACGGGGCTGGCCGAGGAGGGCCTCGTCGACCGCCCCGGGGGCACGGGCGCCTGGCAGCTCGGCCCCGAGCTCTACGTGCTCGGCTCGGTCGCGGCCCACCGCTACCCGATCCGGGAGCTGGCCGGCCCGTCGCTGCGCCGGCTCGCCGAGGCCACGGGTGAGAGCGCGTTCCTGTCGGCCCGCCGCGGGCTGGAGACCGTGTGCCTGGCACGGGTGGAGGGCGCCTTCCCCATCCGTTCGCACGTCCTCTACGAGGGCCTGCGGCTGCCGCTCGGCGTGGCGTCGGCGGGCCTGGCGATCCTGGCGCACCTGCCCGACCCCGAGGTGGACCGGGTGCTGGAGGCCACGGCCGAGGCGCGGGCCTGGTGGGGGCCCCTGCACACCCGGGAGCGGATCCGGGAGCTGCTCGCGGACGTGCGCCGTCAGGGCTGCGCGGTGAACCCCGGCATGATCGTCGAGGGCAGCTGGGGCATGGCGGCGGCCGTCTTCGACGCGGCCGGGGCGCCGGTCTACGCGCTGAGCCTCACCGGGATCGAGACCCGCTTCGCCGGGGAGCGCCGCCAGCTGCTGGGACGGGCCCTGCTCGCGGAGGCCCACCGGCTCTCGCGCGAGCTGGGCCACCGCTGAGCGGGGCGCGGACCCGGGCGGCTCAGCGCGCCGTCCAGCCGCCGTCCATCGAGTAGGAGGCGCCGGTGACCATGCTCGCGTGCGGTCCGGCCAGCCATGCCACCAGGCTGCCCACGTCCTCGGGCTCCACGAGCTTCTTGACCGGGGTCTCGCCCAGCATGATCCGCTCGACGACCTCGGACTCGGGGATTCCGTGCACCTTCGCCTGGTCGGCGACCTGCTTCTCGACGAGCGGGGTGCGGACGTAGCCGGGATTGATGCAGTTGCTGGTCACCCCGTGCGCCGCGCCCTCGAGCGCGACGGTCTTGGACAGGCCCTCGAGCCCGTGCTTCGCCGAGACGTAGGCGCTCTTGTAGGGCGAGGCGCGCAGGCCGTGGACGGAGGAGATGTTGACGACGCGGCCCCACCCCTGCTCGTACATGTGCGGCAGGGCGGCCCGGACCAGCAGGAAGGGGCTCTCGAGCATCAGCACGAGGATGCGGTGGAAGTCCGCGGGGTCGAACTCGTGCAGCGGAGCGACCTTCTGGATCCCGGCGTTGTTGACGAGCACGTCCACCTCGAGGCTCAGCCGCGCGAGCGCGGCGGTGTCGAGCAGGTCGACGGCCCACGCGCGCCCGCCGAGCTCGCCGGCGACGCGCTGCGCTCCGGTCTCGTCGACGTCGGCCACCACCACGTGCGCGCCGGAGCCCGCCAGGGCCCGGGCGGCGGCGAGACCGATGCCGCTGGCGCCGCCGGTCACGAGCGCGGTGCGCCCCTCGAGGTCGTTCTGCTGGGACATGGTGTCCTCTCCTCCGCCGCTGGCCCGGTCTTGATGTGCTGACGGGAATCCGAGCCCTGGTCACCGCCACGGTATGTGATCGGCGCCACGAAGGCGAGGAGGCTCCCGACCCGTTGTGTGACGCCATGTGTCGTCACGTCGTCACGAAGGCGCCGAATGGCGCAACATGCGCGCGTGCGGTTGGATGACAGGGTCACCATCCAGAGCGGCCGAGAGATCTGGCTCGACGACGCCGCAGCAACCCGGGCGGACGGACCCCGTCCTCGCCCCCCGGTGCTACCGCCAGGACCGATGGAAAGGACGTAGCCCCTTGCTGCGCAGCGCCGACCGCATCCTCACCACCCACGCCGGGTCCCTCCCCCGCACCCCCGAGCTGCTCGCGGCCAACGAGGCCCGCACCTCGGGGGCGGCGAGCCCTCAGGAGTTCGACGCCCTGCTGCGCGAGGCCGTGGTCGACGTCGTGCGCCGCCAGCGCGAGGCGGGCATCGACATCGTCAACGACGGCGAGTACGGCCACGCCATGACGCACTCCGTGGACTACGGCGCGTGGTGGACGTACTCCTTCGACCGCACGGGCGGGCTGTCGATCGTCGACGACAACGAGGCCGACGTCCCCAAGCGCTCCACCCCGGGCAGCGTGGTGCTCACGAGCTTCCTGGACCGGCGGGACTTCGCCACGTTCCACGACGCGTACACGGATCCCTCCTCCGGCATCCACCTGGCCGACCCGGACCTGCCGCCGCCCGTCTTCCCGGCGGCGACCGGCCCGCTCTCCTACACCGGCCAGGCCGCGGTGGCCTCCGACGTCGCCGGCCTCACCGCCGCCCTGGAGGAGACCGGCGCGGCCGAGGGCTTCGTCGCCGCCCTCTCCCCCGGCTCCGCCGCCCGCATCGGCAACCACCACTACGGCAGCGAGGAGGAGTTCCTCTACGCCTGGGCGGACGTGCTGCGCGAGGAGTACACCGCGATCCTCGACGCCGGCCTGGTGCTGCAGATCGACGACCCCTCGATCGCCGAGTCCTGGGACCAGGTCAACCCCGAGCCGGCCGTCGAGGACTACCAGCGGTTCATCCGGATCCGCGTCGAGGCCCTCAACCACGCCCTGCGCGGTCTGCCCCAGGACCGGATCCGCTTCCACCTGTGCTGGGGCTCGTGGCACGGGCCCCACACCACGGACCTCGAGTTCAAGCACCTCGTGGACCTGCTGCTGTCGATCGACGCGGGCGGCTACTCCTTCGAGGGCGCCAACGCCCGCCACGAGCACGAGTGGAAGGTCTGGCAGGACCACCGGCTGCCCGAGGGCAAGGTGATCATCCCGGGCGTCGTCTCCCACGCCACCAACGTGGTGGAGCACCCCGAGCTCGTGGCCGACCGGATCGAGCGCTACGCGCGGCTCGTGGGCCGCGAGAACGTCCTGGCCTCGACCGACTGCGGCCTCGGCGGGCGCGTGCACCCGCAGATCGCCTGGGCGAAGCTCGAGACGCTCGCCCGCGGCGCCGAGCTCGCCTCGCGCCGGCTCTGGGCCTGAGCGGCCCTCCCGACCATCCGCCCCACCCCAGGAGGACCGTCCTTGACCATGCAGAACACCGACCGCGTTCGGACCACGCACGTGGGCTCCCTGCCCCGCACCCCGCGGCTGCTCGAGGCCAACCAGCACTACGCCGACGGCACCCTCGCGTGGGAGCAGCTCGTGGCCGAGCTGGAGACCGGCGTCGTCGACGTCGTGCGCAAGCAGCGCGAGATCGGCGTCGACGTGGTCAACGACGGCGAGTACGGGCACACCATGTCCAGCGCCGTGGACTACGGCGCCTGGTGGAACTACTCGTTCTCCCGCCTGGGCGGGCTCACCCCCACGGACGAGGACCGGTGGGCGTCCACCGCGCGGCGCCGCTCCTCGCCCGGCAACGTGGTGCTCACGAGCTTCCCGGACCGCCGGGACCGTGAGCGCTTCCCGGAGGCCTACGAGGACCCGGCGTCGGGCATCCTCACCGGCCGGGCCTCGACCAAGCAGCCCAAGATCACCGGGCCGCTCAGCTACACCGGCCACGAGGCCGTGGCCTCGGACATCCGCAGCCTCCGGGCCGCCATGGAGGCGACCGGCGCGCAGACCGGGTTCATCGCCGCCCTCTCCCCCGGCTCCGCCGCGCGCGTGACCAACGAGTACTACCCGACCGACGAGGAGCTCGTCTACGCGTGCGCCGACGCGATGCGCGAGGAGTACCTGGCGATCACGCAGGCCGGGCTGATCGTGCAGATCGACGACCCCTCCATCGCCGAGTCCTGGGACCAGGTCAACCCCGAGCCCACGGTCGAGGACTACCTGCGGTTCACGCAGCTGCGCGTCGAGGCCCTCAACCACGCGCTGCGCGGGATCCCCGAGGAGCAGGTGCGCTTCCACCTGTGCTGGGGCTCGTGGCACGGCCCGCACACCACGGACCTCGAGCTGAAGTACATCGTGGACCAGATGCTGAGCATCAACGCCGGCGGCTACACCTTCGAGGGCGCCTCCGCCCGCCACGCCCACGAGTGGAAGGTCTGGCGGGACCACGCGCTGCCCGAGGGGCGCGTGATCATCCCCGGGGTGGTCTCCCACTCGACGAACGTGGTGGAGCACCCCGAGCTGGTGGCCGACCGGATCGAGCAGTTCGCCTCCGTCGTGGGCCGGGAGAACGTCGTGGCCTCCACCGACTGCGGCCTCGGCGGGCGCCTGCACCCGCAGATCGCCTGGGCCAAGCTCGGCTCCCTCGCCGAGGGCGCGCGCCTGGCCTCGGAGCGGCTCTTCGGCTGAGCCGTCACCCCGCCCGTGCGGCCCCGGTCCCGCCGCGGAAGGATCGGGGCCGCACGCGTCGGCGCCGGAGCCCCTCCGGCGGGAGGCGGGCCACGTCACACTGCCGGCATCTCGTTCGGCCACATGGCGCCGGGGTGACAGGGATCACTCCGGCCCGTAGGATCACCGTGCATACCGAACGTTCGGTTATCAGCTGCTCGGTTCCCGAGGACGCCGCCGTCCCCGACCCCACTGGAGTTTCCCATGGCTCTTTCTTCCTCCGCCCCGGCCCGGCGGCACGAGATGACCCGCGAGGAGCGCAAGGTCCTCGCGGGCACGCTCGTGGGCACCACCATCGAGTGGTACGACTTCTTCATCTACGCCCAGGCGGCGGGGTTCGTCCTGGCCGCCCAGTTCTTCAATCCCCTCGGGCAGGACAACGCCGGGCTGGCCCAGGTGGTGGCCTGGGCCTCGCTGGGCATCAGCTTCCTCTTCCGCCCCCTCGGGGCGGTGGTGGCCGGTCACCTCGGCGACACGTTCGGCCGCAAGATGGTCCTGGTCCTCACCCTCGTGGGCATGGGCGCGGCGACGATGCTGATCGGGCTGCTGCCGACCTACGCCACGATCGGGGTCTGGGCCCCGGTCCTGCTCGTCGTGCTGCGGATCCTGCAGGGCTTCTCCGCCGGCGGGGAGTGGGGCGGGGCGGCCCTGATGGCCGTCGAGCACGCCCCCCGCCACAAGCGCGGGCTGTTCGGCGCCTACCCGCAGATCGGGGTGCCCCTGGGCATGCTCCTGGCCACCGGGTTCATGTTCGCCCTGACCTCCGCGCTGAGCCCGGAGCAGTTCGAGGCCTGGGGCTGGCGCATCCCGTTCCTGTCCTCGGTGGTGCTCATCGTGGTCGGCTACCTCATCCGCAAGACCGTCGACGAGTCTCCGGTGTTCCAGCAGATGCAGCTGCGCAAGAAGGAGTCCTCCGCGCCGCTGGGCCAGCTGGTCCGGCACCACAAGAAGGAGGTCACCCTCGCGGCGCTGATCTTCGCCGCGAACAACGCCGCCGGCTACCTGGTCATCGCCTTCTTCGCCTCCTACGGCGCCAAGGCCCTGGGCATGGACCGCTCCGCGACCCTGATCGCCTCCCTCATCGGCGGGCTCGGGTGGCTGGTCTTCACGATGCTCGGCGGGGCGATGTCCGACACCGTCGGGCGGGTGCGCACCTTCCAGATCGGCTACGCGATCATCATCGTGTGGGCGATCCCGATGTGGTGGCTGCTCGACACCGCCTCGCTGCCGCTGTTCGCCGCCGCCATCGTGGTCCTCACCATCGGGCTGGGCCCGTCCTACGGCCCGCAGTCGGCGCTGTACGCGGAAATGTTCCCGGCCCGGGTGCGCTATTCCGGGGTCTCGATCGGCTACGCGTTCGGCTCCATCATCGGCGGGGCCTTCGCCCCGATGATCGCCCAGCTGCTGCTCAACGAGACCGGGATGTCCTGGACCATCGGCGCCTACATCTCCGCCCTGGCCCTGGTGTCCTTCATCGCCGTGTCCCTGGTCCCGACCTCCCTCCAGGGCACCGACCTGCACGTGGCCGACGGGCACCAGGACCACGCCGCCCACCCCGAAGCCACCGAAGCCACCGAGGCCGCCGAGGCCACCGGGGCCGCCGGGGCCGCCGGGGCCGCCGGGGCCGCCGAGAAGCGCAACTGAGCGCCGACCCTGCCGGCGCAGCCGTCGGCCGCCACCCCGCGCGGGTGCCGGCCGACGGCTGCGCCGTGCGCACCCCGGCCCGGAGGAACGGAAAGACCCCATGCGCGAGCACGACCACGACACCCCGGTGGAGACCACCCGGACCCCGCCCCTGAACCCGGCAGCCCTCGACGACCTCAGGGGCGCGCTCGGTGACGCGCTGAGCGTGGCGCCCGCGGTGCTCGAGGAGCACAGCCGCGACGCCTCCCGGGCGGAGCCCGCCGGGGCCCCGGTCGCCGTGGTCCGGGCCCGATCGGCCGCGGACGTGCAGGCCGCCCTGCGCTGGGCCACCGCCCACCGGGTGCCCGTGTCCGTCCGCGGGGCCGGCACGGGCGTCAGCGGCGGGGCGCTGGCCTACGCCGGGGGCCTGGTCCTCTCCCTGCGCGCCATGGACCGGCTCCTCGAGGTCGACCCGGCAAACCGGATGGCCGAGGTGGAGCCGGGGGTCGTCGTCGAGCGGCTGGACCGGGCGGCGGCCGAGCACGGGCTGATGTACGCCCCGGACCCGGTGAGCTACCAGAGCGCCACCATCGGCGGCACCGTGGCCACCAACGCCGGAGGGCTGCGGTGCCTGGCCCACGGCGTCACCCGGGACGCCGTCGCCGGGCTGGAGGTGGTCCTGGCGGACGGCCGGATCGTCCGCACCGGCTCACGGACCCGCAAGAACAGCACCGGCTACGACCTCACCGGCCTGTTCATCGGCTCCGAGGGCACCCTCGGGGTGATCACCAAGGTCATCGTCCGCCTCGAGCCCCGGGCGGCTGGGGACCCGGTCACCTTCCAGGCGCAGTTCCGCTCCATGGGCGACGCCGGGGCCGCGGTGGCGGCGGTCATGGCCTCCCCGACCACCCCCGAGATCCTGGAGCTGATGGACCGCAACTGCATCGACCTCGTCCGGCGGCACTTCCCCTCCGCCGCGGTGACCACGGGCGAGGCCCTGCTCGTGGGCCAGACCGTGGGCCCCGACGCCCGGCGGGAGGCCGAGACCGTGCTGGCCGCCTGCCGCGGTGCCGGCGCCCTGGTGACCGAGGCGGGCGACGACGACGAGCTGCTGCGCACCCGGCGCATGGTGAACCCGGCGCTCAACGCCGCGGGCCTGGCCCTGTCCTGCGACGTGGCCGTTCCGCCGGGCCGGCTGGCGGAGATGTTCGGGCGGATCGACGAGATCGCGGCCCGCACCGGCGTCCAGGTCAACACCTGCGCCCACGCCGGGGACGGCAACCTGCACCCCGCCGTGCTGGCCCCCGGGAACTCCCCGGAGGAGGTCGCCGCGGCGGAGCGCGTGCTCACCCTCATCACGGAAGCCGCCCTGGAGCTGGACGGGGTGATCTCCGGGGAGCACGGCATCGGCTCGCTGAAGACGGGGATGCTCGCCCGGCAGTTCGATCCGGACACCCTGGCGCTGCAGCGCGAGCTGAAGGCCTTCTTCGACCCCGCCGGCATCCTCAGCCCCGGCCGCGCCGTCTGAGCCCCGGGACGCCGGGAGCTACGCGTCCCCGGCGGCGCGCCGCAGCAGCTCCGTCAGCCGCAGCGGCATCACCTCGAGCAGGGAGATCGAGGTGTTCGTCCGCAGCACGCCGGGGATCTCCAGCATCCGGCTCGTGACGCGGTGGAGGTCGGCCGTGTCCTGCGCCACGACCCGGACCAGCAGGTCCGCGTTGCCGGTGGTGGCGTGGATCTCGATGATCTCCGGGATGGACCGCAGCCCGTCCAGCGCCTCGTCGCCCGCTCCCTGGCGGATGGACAGCTCCACGAAGGCGGCCAGGTCGTAGCCCAGGGCGCGGGGGTCCACCCGGCGGCTGAAGGGCCGCAGGACCTCCCCGTCCGCGAGACGGCGCAGACGGGCGTGCACGGTGTTGCGCGCGACGCCGAGCGTCTGCGCCAGGGCCAGGACGGTGGCCGAGGGATCGCGGTCCAGGGCGAGGATGATGCGGGCGTCCAGGGAGTCGATCCGGTGCATACCGGGCATTGTGGCACGCCGTCCCGGACCCCGGCCGCCGGTGCCGCCCCGCGAGCGGCGGACCGCCCCTGTCCCCCGCCGGAGACAGGCCCCTGGGCATTCTGCGCTCTGACGGGTTCCTCACTGAGCACCTGTCGCATTCTCCGGAGCACATCTGGCGCAGCTGCGCAGCGCTCCGACACGATCAGGACACGGCCGGACCACACGGCACCGGCCCTCCGGACGCACCACCGGCCCGATCCCGTCGGAAGGACCACCGCCTTGAGCACCCAGCTCCCCACCACGAGCGTTCCCGCCGCTCCCCCCGTCACCCCGACCACCGCCCCGACCGTCTCGACGGCGGTGGCGCAGGTGATCGCCGCGCGCACCGACCACCTGTTCGGGCTGATGGGCAACGGCAACGCGCACCTGATCAGCTTCTTCACCTCCGCCGGGTTCGGCTTCACCTCGGCCCGGCACGAGGCCGCCACCGTGGCCATGGCCGACGCCTACCACCGGGCCACCGGGCGCGTCGGGGCGGCCACGACCACCTACGGGGCCGGGTTCACCAACACCTGCACCGCCCTGGCCGAGGCCCGTCTCGCCCGCATCCCCCTGGTGCTCGTCGTGGGCGACGCCCCCACCACGGGCCGGCGCCCCTTCGACGTCGACCAGACCGCCGCCGCCGCCGCCGTCGGGGTCACCACCCTGGTGGCGAGCCCGGACAACGCCGCGGCGATCGCCCACCGCGCCTTCGACCTGGCGGTGCGCACGGTGCAGCCCGTGGTCCTGGCGATCCCCTACGACCACGCCACCGCCGCGCTCACCGCACCGGTGGAGCTGGAGCCGCTGCCGGCCAAGCCCACCTTCACCGCCCCGCCCGAGGAGCTGGACCGGGTGGCCGGCCTTCTCCGGCAGGCCGAGCGGCCGCTGATCCTGGGCGGGCGCGGGGTGCTGCTGGCCGACGCCGCCGCCGCGCTCAAGGAGCTCGGGGACCGGCTCGGGGCGCTGTTCATGACTTCGGTGATGGCCACTAACCTCTTCGACAGCCCCTGGGACCTGGGCGTGGCCGGGGGCTTCACCCGCGACCACCGCCTGGCCCTGGCCCGGACCGCCGACGTGGTGCTGGTGGCCGGGGCGAGCCTCAACGCCTTCCAGTCCCGCTACGGCACCCTCTTCGCCGAGGGCACCCGCGTGATCCGCCTCGACAACGAGCCCGCCGAGCAGCTGGCCCACCCGGCCGTCACCGACTACGTGCGGGCGGACCTGGCTCCCTTCCTGGAAGCCCTCACCGGACGGATCCCCGTGGTGGAGGAGGCCCGCACCTGGCGGGCGGCCGCGCCCGAGGTGGCCACCCCCGCCTTCCGCTCGGCGGCCCCGGTGGAGGACCCGGCCGAGTTCGGCCCCGACGGCCGGCTCAACCCGAGGGCCGTGGTCGCGGCCCTGGAGGAGATCCTCCCGGACGAGCGGTCGGTGGTGATGGACGGGGGCCACTTCATCGGCTGGGCCCCGATGTACCTCTCCGTCCCCGACCCGCAGGCCATGGTCCTGGTGGGCACCGCCTTCCAGTCCATCGGCCTGGGCTTCGGCTCCGCGGCCGGGGTCTCCGTGGCCCGCCCGGAGCGCACCACAGTCTTCTTCTCCGGGGACGGGGGCGGGCTCATGGGGCTGGCGGACTTCGAGACGTTCCTCCGCGCCACCGCCCGCGGGGTGGTGGTGGTGCTCAACGACTCCGCCTACGGCGCCGAGCTGCACCAGTACGCCTCCCAGGGCCTGGATCCCACCGCGATGCTCATCGACGAGGTGGACTTCGCCGCGATCGGCCGGGCGCTGGGCGCGGCCGGGGCCAAGGCCACCACCCTGGCCGACCTCACCGTCCTGGAGGACTGGCTGGCGACCCACGACGAGGGCGTGTTCGTCCTGGACGTGGCCATCTCCCAGAAGGTCGTCGCCGAGTTCATGACGGCCTCCCTCACCGCCGGCAGGAGGCTGTGACCCGGTCCGCCGTGGCTCCGCGGCCCGCCGCCGGAGGGCCGGTCCAGTGCGTCACGGATGCGGCAGGCACCCGTAGCTGTTGCGGTAGGTCCTGCCGGTCCGGGGACGGGTGAACTTCAGGGCCGACCAGGTGGCGTCCACGCTCACGGTGGTGCTCTCCACGAGCCCGTGGCTGTAGCCGATGCGGATGACCTCCGGGAGCGCCAGGTCCGTGCCCAGCCGACCGCCCTTGGGCCAGGAGACCCAGAGCATGCCGCGGGGCGCCAGGTGCGACGCGCACGCCGGGAACAGCTCGTCGAGCTC
Source organism: Kocuria rosea (assembly GCF_023715525.1). Lineage (GTDB taxonomy): Bacteria > Actinomycetota > Actinomycetes > Actinomycetales > Micrococcaceae > Kocuria > Kocuria rosea_A. The sequence goes on from NZ_JAMBOG010000001.1 coordinate 226,551, forward strand.
GGTCCGCGCCGTCGCGAACAGGTGCAGGTAGTCGAACTCGCCCACGAGCTCCGGGGAGACGTCGAGGGGCGGGAGCTCCAGCGCCGCCGGCGCCGGGGCGGGGAGATGCCCGAGGAAGGCCCGTGAGCCCTCCCGGACACCCATCTTCTGCGCGACGGACCGTGGCATCACGACCTCCTGCGTCGGGAAGGGGTGCTGTGCGGGCGGCGGATCAGGCGGAACCGTCCCGGGCGGCGAGGGCGACGCCCGGCCCCGCTGCCGGCTCGGCCGCCTCCGCCGCCTTCTGCCACGGCCACCGGCCGGTGATCTCCAGCTCGAGCGACCAGCTGAGGAACGTCCGGATGAGCACGATCAGCGCCAGCACCCCCACCGACTCGAAGGTGGGCGTGACGGCGACCGTGCGGATGATGTCCGCGGCCACGAGCAGCTCCAGGCCGAGCAGGATGGAGTGGCCCAGCCGGCGGCGGTACGTCTCGTAGGTGTCGTGGCCGGGGCGGTCCCGGCGCAGCAGGGCGTAGGCGGCGAGCAGGGTCGCCACCACCGCCCCGACCACGATGGCGACGACCCCTGCGGCGTCGACGGCCTCTCCGACGATCTCCATGGTCTCCTGGAACGACATGCGCACCTCCGGGTGTCCCGGCGGCGGGCGCCGGATCGACTGCGATCAGGACGCCAGGATCTCACGGGACGGGGTGCCGTCCGGCCGCGGCGGCGGGCGCCTGTTGACCCGGCGGGCGGCGGCGTGGGATTGTTTGATGAACGAACGGTCGGTAATTGTTGGGCGCCGTCGTCCGCGCCCGCCCATCCCGTCGCGACAGGAGCTCACCCATGTCCTCTACTCCTCAGGCGTTCCTCGTCGGTGGTGCCCGCACCCCGGTGGGCAGGTACGGCGGCGCCCTGGCGGGCGTGCGCCCGGACGACCTGGCCGCCCTGGTGGTCAAGCACGCGGTGACCGACGCCGGGATCGACCCCCACGACGTCGACGAGGTGATCCTGGGCAACGCCAACGGCGCCGGCGAGGAGAACCGCAACGTGGCGCGCATGGCGTGGCTGCTGGCCGGGTTCCCCGACACGGTCCCCGGGATCACGGTCAACCGCCTGTGCGCCTCGAGCCTGTCGGCGATCATCACCGCCTCCCACATGGTCAAGGCCGGGGCCGCCGACCTCGTCGTCGCCGGCGGCGTCGAGTCGATGTCCCGCGCCCCGTGGGTGATGGAGAAGCCGGCCACGGCGTACGCGAAGCCCGGGGAGGTCTTCGACACCTCGATCGGCTGGCGGTTCACCAATCCGAAGTTCACGCAGATCGACAAGCTGACCTACTCGATGCCCGAGACCGCCGAGGAGCTCGCCGCCGTCGACGGCATCACGCGGGAGGACGCCGACGCGTTCGCGGTCGCCTCCCACGAGCGCGCCATCGCCGCGATCGACGCGGGCCGCTTCGCCGGCGAGATCGTGCCCGTGACCGCCCGGGGCCGCAAGGGCGCGGAGACGGTCGTCGACACCGACGAGGGCCCCCGCCCGGGCACGACCGCGGAGGTCCTCGCCAGGCTCCGCCCGGTGGTGAGGACCGACGGGATCGTCACCGCCGGCAACTCCTCCTCCCTCAACGACGGCGCCTCGGCGCTCCTGGTCGCCTCCGAGCGGGCCGTGGAGAAGTACGGCCTGGCCGCCCGGGCGCGGATCGTCGACGGCGCCTCGGCCGGTGTGCCCCCGCACATCATGGGCATCGGCCCGGTCCCGGCCACCCACAAGGTGCTCGAGCGCACCGGGTGGAGCATCGACGACCTCGGGGCCGTCGAGCTCAACGAGGCCTTCGCGACCCAGTCCCTGGCCTGCATCCGCCGCCTCGGGCTCGACCCGGGGACCGTCAACAACGACGGCGGGGCCATCGCCCTCGGCCACGCCCTGGGCTCCTCCGGGGCGCGGATCACCATCACCCTGCTGGGCCGGATGGAGCGCGAGGGCGCCGGACGCGGCCTGGCCACGATGTGCGTGGGCGTTGGCCAGGGCACCGCGCTGCTCCTGGAGAAGATCTGATGACGGCCCTCACCGGCGACTTCACGGCGCTGCGCCTCGAGGAGCGGGAGGACCGGCTGCACGTGGTCCTGGACCGCCCGGCCGTGCGCAACGCGATCGACGCGACCATGGTGGGCGAGCTGCACACGGTCTGCGCCCACCTGGAGCGCACGCCCAAGATCCTCATCCTCTCCGGCACCGAGGCCGGCGGCCGGGGGATCTTCGCCTCCGGCGCGGACATCGCCCAGCTGCGCGAGCGGCGCCGCGACGACGCGCTGGCCGGGATCAACTCGCAGGTCTTCGACCGGATCCACAAGCTGCCCATGCCCGTGATCGCCGCGATCGACGGCTACGCCCTGGGCGGGGGCGCGGAGCTGGCCTACGCGGCCGACTTCCGCATCGCCACCCCGCACCTGAAGCTCGGCCAGCCCGAGACCGGCCTGGGCATCATCGCCGCCGCGGGCGGGCTGTGGCGGCTCAAGGAGCTCGTCGGCGAGCCGGTCGCCCTGGACATCCTGCTGGCGGGCCGGATCCTCGACGCGGACGAGGCCCTGGCCCTGCACCTGGTCACCGAGCTGCACGAGCCGGCCGAGCTCGTGCCCGCCGCGCACGCGCTGGCCGACCGGATCGCCGCCCAGGACCCGCTGGCCGTGCGGATCTCCAAGCGGGTCTTCGCCGCGCCGCCGAGCGCCCACCCGCACATCGACGAGCTGGCCCAGGCCGTGCTCTTCGAGTCCCCGGCCAAGTTCGACCGGATGCAGGCGTTCCTGGACCGCAGGGAGGCCCGCAGGAGCACGGCCGGGCAGAACCCGACGCAGCAGACGCAGCAGACGAAGTAGGAGCACATGAGCGAGAAGCACGCACTGGCCGTCCCCGCCGCCGTCGGCGTCCTGGGCGGAGGCCGCATGGGCGCGGGCATCGCCCACGCCTTCCTGATCGCCGGGGCCCAGGTCACGGTCGTGGAGCGCGACGGGCAGGCCGCGGAGGCCGCGCGGGAGCGGATCGAGCGGGACCTGGCGAAGTCCCTGGAGCGCGGCACCGTGGAGGCCGCCTTCGAGGAACTGACCGAGCGCCTCACGGTCGGCCTGGACCACGCCGACCTCGCACCGGCCGAGCTCGTCGTCGAGGCCGTGCCGGAGGTGTGGGACCTGAAGGTCTCCGCCCTGCAGGAGGTCGAGCGCCACCTCGCGGAGACCGCGTGGCTGGCCACCAACACGTCGTCGCTGTCGGTGGACGGTCTGGCCGAGCAGCTGGCCCGCCCGGAGCGGTTCTGCGGTCTGCACTTCTTCAACCCGGTGCCGGCCTCGACGCTCGTGGAGGTCGTGCTCTCGGAGCACACCGGCGAGGAGCTGCGGGCGCTGTCCGTGCAGTGGGTGAAGGGGCTGGGCAAGACCCCGGTGGTGGTCCACGACGCCCCCGGCTTCGCCTCGTCGCGGCTGGGCGTGGCGATCGCCCTGGAGGCGATCCGCATGGTCGAGGAGGGCGTGGCCTCCCCCGAGGACATCGACAACGCCATGGTGCTCGGCTACCGGTTCGCGGTGGGCCCGCTCGCGCTGACGGACATCGTGGGCCTGGACGTGCGCCTGGGCATCGCCGAGTACCTGGAGTCCACGCTCGGGGAGCGCTTCGCGCCCCCGCAGCTCATGCGGGACATGGTCGCCCGGGGCGAGCTGGGCCGCAAGACCGGCAAGGGCTTCTTCGACTACGACCGGTAGCGGCGTCCCGGCGTCGTCCCCGGGAGGCCGTACGGTGGGGGCATGGACTCGACGCCTGGGGCCGCGGTGGGCTGGGACGGGGCGATCAACGCCCGGCGCCTGGCCGGGGACGTCTACCGGATGGGGCGCGCCGAGCGGCTGACGCCCGCGGGCTGGCGCGCCGCCGCGGCGGACGGCGTGCGCACGGTGGTGGACCTGCGCAACGCCGGCGAGCGCCACCGCCGGCCCACCGATCCCGTGGACGAGCCCGCGGCGCGGGCGGGCATCACCGTGCTGCACCGCCCCACGGAGGACCCGGCCCACCCGGAGTTCGCCCTCGTGGGCACGCCGTACCTCAACCACCCGCGGGGCTACCCCGACTACCTGCGGCTGTTCCCCGGGCCGATCGCGCAGGCCGTGCGCGCGGTCGCCACCGCCGACGGGGCGGTGGTGGTCCACTGCTCGGCGGGACGGGACCGGACCGGGGTGCTCGCGCTGCTCCTGCTGCGGCTCGCCGGCGCGGGCACGGCCCGGATCGTCGCGGAGGACGAGGCCGCCGCCCGCGGGATCAACGAGTGGCACCGCGTCTCGCCCGTGCCGCACCCGGTCGAGCGCCACCACCCGGAGGAGGAGCTGGCCGCGCTGCTGGCCGGGCGCAGGGCGGCCCTCGAGGAGCTCAGCGCCGGGCTCGACGCCGAGGCGTACCTGCGGGACGCCGGCCTCACCGGCGAGGAGCTCGCGGCGCTGCGCCGCCGGCTCGGGGGGACGGACCGGCTCGGGGGGCTCAGCCGGCCGGCCGGTCCTTGAGGAAGTTCGTGATCCGCACGGTGCACAGCCGGGAGCCGTCCTCGTGCTCGATGACCACCTCGTGGCAGGTGAGCGAGCGGCCCAGCTGAAGGGCGGTGGCCGTCGCGGTCACGGTGCCCGAGCGCGAGGAGCGGTGGTGGGTCGCGTTGACGTCCACGCCCACGGCGACCTTGCCCATCGTGGACGCGTGGATGACGGCCGCCCAGGAGCCCACCGCCTCGCCGAGGGCGACCATCGCGCCGCCGTGCAGCAGGCCCAGCGACTGCCGGTTGCCCTCCACGGGCATCGTGGCGACCACGCGCTGCGCCGACTCCTCCAGGACGGTCACGCCCATCTTCTCGTCCAGCTCCCCCAGCACGATGCGCCAGGGCTCGTGGGGTCCGTTCCGGGTCATGGCTCTCCTCGGTGGGCTCGGCCGGGGCCGGGTCCACCCGGCGGTCCGGGACCGGCCCGGAAAGCTCCCCCGGACGGTGGCCCCTGGGTGTGACGTACGTTATCGTGGTCATAATACCGAACGATCGGTCAGGATGCCGGGAGGGGTCTCGCCCCGCCCGTGCGCACCCGAGGGAAAGGACCACGCACCGTGGCAGCACAGACCCAGACCATCCTCCCCAGCTACCTCCGCGGGCAGTGGTGGACGCCGGAGCACCCGCAGAAGGTCGTGGACGTCACCGACGCCTCGACCGGCGAGGTCGTGGCGCGCGTGTCGACCGACGGCATCGACATCGCCTCCGCCGTCGAGTACGGGCGGACCGTGGGCCAGCGCTCCCTCGGGGAGCTCACCCTCCACGAGCGCGCGCTCAAGCTCAAGGAGCTCGCCCAGTACCTCACGGAGCGCAAGCAGGAGCTCTACGACATCTCCTACTCGACCGGGGCCACCCTCCGGGACCACTTCGTGGACGTCGACGGCGGCATCGGCACCCTCTTCACGTTCTCCTCGAAGGGCCGGCGCGAGCTGCCCAACGCCAACGTCATCGTGGACGGGGCCGTGGAGCCGCTCTCGCGGGACGGCTCGTTCCTGGGCGAGCACATCTACTCCCGGATGCCCGGCGTCGCCGTGCAGATCAACGCGTTCAACTTCCCGGTGTGGGGCTTCCTCGAGAAGTTCAGCCCGGCCTTCCTCGCCGGCATGCCGACCATCGTGAAGCCCGCGACGCCCACCGGCTACGTGACCGAGGCCTGCGTGCGGCTGATGGTCGCGTCCGGCATCCTGCCCGAGGGCTCCCTGCAGCTGGTCTCCGGCTCGGCGCGGGACCTCGTGGACCACCTCGACTACCGCGACCACGTGGCGTTCACCGGCTCCGCCGGCACCGCCCGGTCGCTGCGCGAGCACGACAACGTCGTCAACGGCGGGGTCCGCTTCACCGCCGAGACGGACTCCCTCAACGCCGCGATCCTGGCTCCCGACGCGACCCCGGAGACCCCGGAGTTCGAGGCGTTCGTGAAGTCCGTGTTCGTCGAGATCACGGCCAAGGCCGGGCAGAAGTGCACCGCGATCCGCCGCGTGATCGTGCCGCAGGAGCGCGTGGAGGACGTGGTGGCCGCGGTCGCCGAGCGCGTGCAGCAGCGGGTGGTGGTCGGCGACCCCCGCACCGAGGGCGTCACCATGGGCGCGCTCGCCTCCAAGGAGCAGCAGCGCGAGGTCCGCAGGGCCGTCGAGCGCCTCGTCGCCGCGGGCGGCACGGTCCGCCTCGGCGGCCCCGACGCCCCCGTGGACGGGGTCGACGCCGAGACCGGGGCCTTCTTCCCCGTGACCGTCCTGTCCTTCGACGACCCCGAGACCCCCGAGGTGCACTTCGTCGAGGCCTTCGGGCCCGTGACCTCGGTGATCGGCTACACCGACGTCGACGACGCCGTGCGGCTGGCGGCACTGGGCGGCGGGTCGCTGGTGGCCACCGTGTGCACGAACGACGGACCGACCGCCGCCCGCTTCGCCGCCGGCATCGGCTCCCACCACGGCCGCGTGCACTTCCTCAACCGCCAGGACGCGAAGACGACCACCGGCCACGGCTCGCCCGTGCCGCACCTGGTGCACGGCGGCCCCGGGCGCGCCGGCGGCGGGGAGGAGCTGGGCGGGGTGCGGGGCGTCAAGCACTACATGCAGCGCACGGCGATCCAGGGCTCGCCCGACATCCTCACGGCCGTCACGGGAGTGTGGCACCGGGGTGCGGCGGCGAACACCGTGACCCGGGAGGACGTGGAGAGGGGCACGGGCGAGCACCCGTTCCGCAAGTCGCTGGAGAGCCTGCGGATCGGCGACCAGTTCGCCTCCGAGCTGCGCACCGTGACCCTGGAGGACATCACCGACTTCGCCGAGCGGACCGGCGACAGGTTCTACGCCCACACGGACGAGGAGGCCGCCACCGCCAACCCGTTCTTCCCGCGCCGGGTCGCCCACGGCTACCTGCTCGTGTCCTGGGCCGCCGGACTGTTCGTGGAGCCGGCACCGGGGCCCGTGCTCGCCAACTACGGGCTGGAGAACCTGCGGTTCCTCACCCCGGTGACCTACGACGACGCCGTGCGGGTGACCCTGACCGCCAAGCAGATCACCCCGCGCGTCACCGACGAGTACGGCGAGGTCCGCTGGGACGCGATCCTGCACAACCAGCACGACGAGATCGTGGCGACCTACGACGTGCTGACCCTGGTCGCGAAGACCTGGCCCGCCGCCTGACCCCTCCGGCCCTCGCGCCGAGCCCCCAGGAGCAATGCAATCCCCCACGCCACGGCGTGGGGGATTGCGGGCATCCTGGGGGCTCGGCGGACAGTCCGCCACAGCCCGCGGGGGCTCGGCGGCAGCGGGTCAGGGGGCGCGCAGGCCCGAGAACGCGAGGGTGACCACGGCGTCGGCCAGCGCGTCCGTGGACCTGCCCCCTTCGGGCTTGTACCAGTCCACGATCGAGTTGATCATGCCCAGCAGCAGGCGCGAGGCGGAGCGGCCGGTGAGGTCGGCGCGCAGGGCGCCCTCCTGCTGGGCCTGCTCGATCAGCGCCGCGACCTGCCGGGTGATGGTGCGGCGCCGCTCGAGCGCCCGCGTCTCGACCTCCGAGTTGCCCCGCAGCCGCAGCAGCAGGGTCACGTAGGGCATCTGCTCGACCAGCACGCGCACGGTCCCCCGGATCACGTGCTCGAGGCGCTCGACCGCCGGCGCGGACATCTTCTCCCCCGACGCGATGACCTCCTCGAGGGCGTCCAGGGCACGGGCGAGCGCCTGCTCGAGGATCTGCTCCTTCGACTCCACGTGGTGGTAGATGGCCGACTTGGAGATCCCCAGGTGCTTGGAGAGGGTGCCCATCGACGTCGCGTCGTAGCCGTGGACGTTGAACACCTCCACGCACACGCTGAGCAGCGTCTCGCGGTCGTAGCCGGGCCGGCCGCGGCGCGGCGTCTCGGTGGCCGCGGCGGCGGGCGCCGGAGCGTGGGACATGGGGACCTCGATCTCGGGGCGGACACGGGAACAGCGATCTTACAACGCAGCACGTCCCCGGACGGTCCCGGGGGCTGCGGCGGACCGGCTCAGGCCCCGGGGATCACGACTTGTCCCGGAGGTCGTAGACGCGGCGGAGCTTGCCCGAGGAGCGGGCCAGCGTGCCGGGCTCGGCGATCCGGACGGCGGCGGAGGAGCCGATCTTCGTCTTGATGGCGTGCAGCAGCCTGCGGCCCCCGGCCTCGGCCGCCTCGACGGTGACCTCGTCGCGCCGCTCGATGTTGACGGTCATCTCGTCCATCCGGTGCGGGCGGGTGATCTCGAGGGTGAAGTGGGGGCTCAGCTCGGGGATCTCCAGGGCGAGCTCCTCGATCTGGGACGGGAAGAGGTTCACCCCGCGCAGGATGATCATGTCGTCCGAGCGGCCCGTGATCCGGCCCATCCGCCGGTGCCCGGGGCGGTCCGTGCCCGGGAGCAGGCGGGTGAGGTCGTGGGTGCGGTAGCGGATGATCGGCAGCGCCTCCTTGGTCAGCGCCGTGAACACGAGCTCGCCGGGCCGGCCCGTCTCGAGGACCTCGTCCGTGAAGGGGTCGACGATCTCGGGGCGGAAGTGGTCCTCCCAGATGTGGGAGCCGTCCTTGGACGCGGCGGACTCGCCGGCCACGCCGGGGCCCATGACCTCCGAGAGGCCGTAGATGTCGCACGCGTCGACCCCGAAGACGCTCTCGATCTCGCGGCGCATCTGCTCGGTCCACGGCTCCGCGCCGAGCACCGCGGTGCGCAGGGAGCTCTCGCGCGGGTCCAGGCCCAGCCGGCGGAAGCCGTCGGCGATGGTCAGCAGGTAGGTGGGCGTGGACAGGATGGCCTGGGGCTGGAAGTCCCGGATCATCTGGACCTGCTTCTCCGTCTGCCCGCCGGACATCGGGATGACGGCGCAGCCCAGGCGCTCGGCGCCGTAGTGGGCGCCGAGCCCGCCGGTGAACAGCCCGTAGCCGTAGGCGTTGTGCACCCTGTCCCCGGGACGCACCCCGGAGAGCCGGAGGCAGCGGGCCACCAGCGTCGCCCAGGTCTGCAGGTCGTTCTCGGTGTAGGCGACCACGGTGGGCTGGCCGGTGGTGCCCGAGGAGGCGTGGATCCGGCGGACCTCGCCCATGGGCACGGCCAGGGACCTGAAGGGGTAGGCCTTCCGCAGGAACTCCTTGTCCGTGTACGGGAACAGCCGCAGGTCCTCGAGCTCCTTGAGGTCGCCGGGGTGCACCCCGTGGCCGTCGAAGAGCTCCCGGTAGGCGGGGACGTTCTCGTAGGCGTGGTGCAGCGTCCACCGCAGCCGCTCGAACTGCAGGAACTCGATCCGGTCCCGGCTCATCGTCTCCTCGGGGTCGGGCTGCGACCGGTCGGCGGCGGGAGGCGAGGGCGCGTAGGGGTTCGGCACGGAGGTCACGGTCATGTCAGGCTTCCTCGGACTGCTGGACGGGCTGCTGGACGGGCTGCTGGGCGGACTGGAGCACGGGCTTGCGGGCGGGGTTCGGCACGGTGCGGCTGCGGCCGCGGAACTCGGCGACGGGCACCCCGTCGGCCAGCACCTGCACGTCGTAGACGCCGCTGCGGCCGGCCTGGGCCCGCACCGTCCCGACCGCCGTGAGGACCTGCCCGGAACGGGCCGAGGAGAGGAAGTTGATGTCGCCGCCGGAGGCCACCGTGATGGTCGCGCCGTCCCCGGCCGGGTCGTTGCACGCGAGGGCGAAGCACGTGTCGGCGAACGCGAAGATCATCCCGCCGTGGGCGATGCCGAACCCGTTGAGCATCTCCTCCCGCAGGGTCATGCGGATCCGTGCGTGGCCGAACTCCGCCCGCTCCACCTCGATGCCCATCCACCGGGACGCGTGGTCCCCGGCGAGGATGGGGTGGTCCTGCGGCATGTCGCCCTCCTCACACTTCACGACCGAATGTTCAGTAGACAATCCCACAACGCCGCCCGTGTCAACCCGCCCGGAGGTGACGATCCGGCCCGCCGGCCGTGTTGACGGGGCCCGGCGGTGCTTATATTCTGAACGAACGGTCAGTTAGTCGCGGGGCGGCCACCCCTCCGCGGCGCCATCACGTTCGGAAGAGGGACACCATGACGTCGCAGAACACCGGGCTCCACGCGGTGCCCGCCGCGGACGCGGCCGAGCAGGAGCGCGCGGGGCAGGAGCACTTCGACCGCATCATCGCGGAGGACTCCCGGATCGAGCCGCGCGACTGGATGCCCGAGGCCTACCGCCGGACGCTCGTGCGGCAGATCTCGCAGCACGCGCACTCGGAGATCATCGGCATGCAGCCCGAGGGCAACTGGATCAGCCGCGCCCCCTCCCTCAAGCGCAAGGCCATCCTCATGGCCAAGGTGCAGGACGAGGCCGGCCACGGGCTCTACCTGTACTCCGCCGCCGAGACCCTGGGCACCCCCCGCTCGGAGCTCACCCAGCAGCTGCTGGACGGCCGGGCGAAGTACTCCTCGATCTTCAACTACCCCGCCCGCACCTGGGCCGACATGGGCGCCATCGGCTGGCTCGTGGACGGCGCCGCGATCGCCAACCAGGTGCCCCTGTGCCGCGCCTCCTACGGTCCCTACGGCCGTGCCATGGTGCGCATCTGCAAGGAGGAGTCCTTCCACCAGCGGCAGGGCTGGGAGATCCTCTACGAGCTCTCCCACGGCACCCCTGCGCAGAAGCAGATGGCCCAGGACGCCGTGGACCGCTTCTACGGCCCGGCCCTGCAGATGTTCGGCCCGCCCGACGACGACTCCCCCAACTCGAAGCAGTCGATGGCGTGGAACATCAAGCGCTTCTCCAACGACGAGCTGCGCCAGCGCTTCGTGGACATGATCGTCCCCCAGGCCGAGGCGCTGGGCCTGACCCTGCCGGACCCGGACCTGAAGTGGAACGAGGAGCGCGGCCACTACGACTACGGACCGCTGGACTGGGACGAGTTCAAGGCCGTGATCTCCGGCAAGGGCCCGTGCAGCGTGCAGCGCATGCAGCGCCGCCGCCAGGCCCACGAGGACGGCGCCTGGGTGCGCGAGGCCGCCGCCGCCTACGCCCGCAAGACCGCCGCGGAGCGCGCCTCCGCCGCCCTGATCGGAGCCTGAGGCCCATGAGCGAGAACACCGTGACCCCGATCGGCCCGACGGACGAGTGGCCCCTGTGGGAGGTGTTCGTGCGGTCCTCGCGCGGGCTCTCCCACGTCCACGCCGGGTCCCTGCACGCCCCGGACGCGACCATGGCCGTGCGCAACGCCCGCGACCTCTACACCCGCCGCAACGAGGGCACCTCCGTGTGGGTCGTCCCCTCCGACGCGATCACGGCCTCGGACCCCGACTCCAAGGGCGGGTACTTCGAGTCCGCGCAGGGCAAGAGCTACCGGCACGCCACCTACTACACCAGGAGCGAAGGGGTGAAGCACCTGTGAGCTTCGCATCCCACGACTCCGCGACCCGGATCAGCGCGGGCAGCGCCATCACCGCGGAGGACATCGGGGCGAGCGGCGCGAAGGCCCCCGAGGACGTCGCCCGCTACGCCCTCTACCTGGGCGACGACGCCCTGGTGCTCGCCCAGCGGCTGGGCTGGTGGATCGCCCGGGCCCCGGAGCTCGAGGAGGACGTCGCGCTGGGCAACATCGCCCTGGACCTGCTCGGCCACGCCCGCTTCCTCCTCACCTACGCGGGCACCGCGTGGGGGAGGAGCGAGGACGACCTCGCCTACTTCCGCGACGAGGAGGAGTTCCGCTCCTGCCGCCTCGTGGAGCAGGAGAACGGCGACTTCGGGCAGACCATCGCCCGGCAACTGATCTTCTCCTACTACCAGCACGAGCTCTACCGCCGCCTGGTGCGCTCCACCGACGCGACGCTCGCGGCCGTCGCCGACAAGGCCCTCAAGGAGGTCCAGTACCACCAGGACCACGCGAGCCAGTGGACGCTGCGCCTGGGCCTGGGCACGGAGGAGTCCCGGCGCCGGATCCAGGAGGGGCTGGCCACCATGTGGCCCTACGTGGACGAGCTGTTCCACGACGACGAGCTCGTCGAGTCCCTCGGCGACGTGGCCGTGCGCCCCTCGACCCTGCGCGCCGGCTTCGACGAGCGGATCGCGGCGATCCTCCGGGAGGCCGGCCTCGACGTCCCCGCCGTCGCCGGCGCCTGGGGCGGGGACCGCTCCGGGCGGTTCAGCGAGCAGCGCGGCCACATCCTCGCCGAGATGCAGGTGCTGGCGCGCCAGCACCCGGGGGCCACCTGGTGACGGGGCCGACGACGACCGGCGGCGAGCGGATCACGGGCCGGGAGCTGCGGCCGGACGACCCCGCCGCCGCCCGCATCTGGGACGTCGCCGCCACCGTGAACGACCCCGAGGTGCCCGTGCTGTCCATCGCCGACCTCGGCATCCTGCGGGACGCCCGCGCCGAGGGTGAGCGCGCCGTCGTGGTCATCACGCCGACCTACTCGGGGTGCCCGGCGATGGGGACCATCACCGCCGACGTCACGCGGGCGCTCAACGCGCACGGCTGGGACGACGTGCGGGTGGACCTGGTGCTGCAGCCCGCCTGGACGACCGACTGGATGAGCGACGAGGGCCGCCGCAAGCTCGACGAGTACGGCATCGCCCCGCCCACCGGCAGGACGGCCGCCGAACCCGTCCGGCTCGGCCTCACGGTCAAGTGCCCGCGCTGCCACTCCCTCGACACCCGGGAGCTGACCCGCTTCGGGTCCACGGCCTGCAAGGCGCTCCACGTGTGCAACGAGTGCCTCGAACCCTTCGACTACTTCAAGGTGCACTGATGACCGACACCACCACCGCCCCGGCCCGGCGCCGGGCCACGTTCACCTCGTTGGAGGTCACACAGGTCCGCCGGCTCACGGCGGACTCGGTCGAGGTCGCCTTCGCCGTGCCCTCGGAGCTCGTCGAGGACTACGACTACCTGCCCGGGCAGTACGTGGCGCTGCGCGCCGTCATCGACGGGCACGAGGTCCGCCGCTCCTACTCGATCTGCGCGGAGCCGCGGCCGGGCGAGCTGCGGGTGGCGATCAAGAAGGACATCGGCGGCCTGTTCTCCACGTGGGCCAACGAGTCCCTCGCGGCCGGCGACCGGCTCGACGTCATGAACCCCCAGGGGGCGTTCACCTCCAGGCTCGGGCTCACGTCCATGAACGACCCCGAGCGGCTCGCCGCGGAGGAGGTCGCCCGCAACGCCTCGGTGCACCTCGTGGCCTTCGCCGCGGGCTCCGGCATCACCCCGATCATGGCGATCGCCAAGGCCGTGCTGCGGGCGTCGGAGTCTTCCACGTTCGACCTGGTCTACGCCAACCGCTCCGCGACGGACGTGATGTTCGCCGAGGAGCTCGGGGACCTCAAGGACAAGTACCCGGCCCGCCTGGCCGTCCACCACGTGCTGTCCCGCGAGCAGCGGATCAGCCCGCTGATGTCCGGGCGCATCGACGCCGACAAGCTCGACGACATCCTGGACGAGGTCGTCCAGGTGGAGCGGACCGACGAGTGGTTCCTGTGCGGGCCGTTCGAGCTGGTCCAGATGTGCCGGGACGCCCTCGCCGAGCGCGGGGTGCCCGAGGAGCGGATCCGCTTCGAGCTGTTCACCACCGGCCGGCCCGAGACCCCGCAGGGCCAGCAGGGCCGCGCGGTGCCGGTCGACCCCTCCGGCGAGAACCACGAGATCACCTTCACCCTCGACGGGCTCTCCAGCTCGATCGAGTCGCCGGTGAGCGCCCGCGAGACCGTCCTCAACGCCGCGCTGCGGGTCCGCCCCGACGTCCCGTTCGCGTGCGCCGGCGGCGTGTGCGGCACCTGCCGCGCCAAGGTCGTCTCCGGTGAGTTCGAGATGGAGGAGAACTACGCCCTGGAGAAGGACGAGGTCGCCAACGGCTACGTGCTCACGTGCCAGACCCGGCCGACCTCCAAGGAGCTCGTCGTCGACTTCGACGCCTGAGCCGCCCGGGAGCCCGGCACCGCGCAGGTGTCGGGCTCCCGCCGTCCCGGCCCGCGAGACCCCCCGCCCAGACCCGCCCCAGGAGGAGCACCCGTGATCGACCTGACCATCGACGGCGCCGTGGCCGAGGTGGTGCTCGACGCACCGCAGAGGATGAACGCCCTCGACGAGACCGCCCTCGGGGAGCTCGGCGAGGCCTACGCCGAGGCGGAGCGCGCCGGCGTGCGGGCCCTCGTGCTGCGCGGGGAGGGCCGCGGGTTCTGCGCGGGGCGCGACATCTCGGGGGTGGATCCCGCCACCGACGACGCCTACGGGTACCTCGCCGGGAAGGTCACCCCGCTGCTGCGCACGATGAGCCGCTTCCCCGCCCCGACGTTCGCGGCCGTCCAGGGCGCCTGCCTGGGAGTGGGCCTGGGCCTGGCGATCGCCACGGACGTCGTCTACGTGGCGGCGACCGCGAGGATCGGCTCCCCGTTCGCCAACCTCGGCGCGACGCTGGACTCGGGCGGGCACGCCCTGTTCACGGAGCGGCTCGGCGCCCACCGCACCCTCGACCTGATCTACACCGCCGAGCTGATGAGCGGCGAGGAGGCCGTGCGCTCCGGGCTGTTCAGCCGCGCCGTGCCCGCGGAGGAGCTGCTGGAGTTCACCCGGGCCCGGGCCGCCGCCGTGGCGGAGGGCGCCACCGGGGCGTTCCTGGCCTCGCGCGAGCTCGTCGCGCAGATCCGCGACGAGCGGATCGGCCTGTGGGAGTCGGTGGAGCACGAGAACCGGGTGCAGGGCGAGCTGTGCCGCAGCGCCGACTACGCGGAGGGCTTCGCGGCGTTCCAGCAGAAGCGCCGGCCGCGGTTCACCGGCCGGCGGGACTGACCGAGCGCGGTTAAGCGGTCGGGGAACACTCCCGCGGGCGCGGGCCTCCCCCGGTTAATGTGGTCCGCATGACAACTTCGGTGACTGCCTCGGTGTTCGACCTCGCCGGTTTCGACCGCTCCGTGCGCCCCCAGGACGACCTCTACCGCCACGTCAACGGGTCCTGGCTGCGCCGGACCGAGATCCCCGACGACAAGCCCTCGGTGGGCGCGTTCATCGAGCTGCGGGACCAGGCGGAGGCCGCGGTGCGCGAGCTCATCACCACCGCGCGCGCCGGGGACCCGGGCGACGTCGAGTCGAAGATCGCCGACCTCTACGCGTCCTTCATGGACGAGGAGCGGATCGAGGCGCTCGGCGCCGCCCCCCTCGCGCCGGACCTCGCCGAGGTCGACGCCGTGGCGGACGTCCCCGGGCTGGTCCGCCACCTGGGGCGGATGATCCGCCGGGGCGTCGGCGGGCTCGTCGACGTCGACGTCGACTCGGACCCGGGCGACCCCGAGCGGTACCTGGCCTTCGTGGGCCAGTCCGGCCTCGGGCTGCCGGACGAGGAGTACTACCGGGCCGACCAGCACGCGGGCATCCGGGAGAAGTACCTCGCCCACGTGCGGACGATGCTCTCCCTGGCCGGCGCCGACGACGCCGACGAGCAGGCGCGCGCCGTCGTGGACCTGGAGACGCGGATCGCCGCCCACCACTGGGACAAGGTCACGGTCCGCGACCTCACGAAGATGTACAACCCGATGTCCTTCGAGGAGCTCGCCGCCGCCACGCGGACCCTGGACTGGGAGCTCCTGGCCGAGGGCGCGGAGCTGCCCGTCTCGGCGCTCGCGACCGTCGTCGACGCCCAGCCGAGCTTCTTCACGGGCGTCGAGGAGCTCCTGACCGAGGAGCTGCTGCCGGCGTGGCGGTCCTGGGCGCGCTGGCACCTCGTCTCCGCCCGCGCCTCCTACCTCTCGGCGGAGTTCGTCGAGGCGGACTTCGCGTTCTACGGCACCGTGCTCTCCGGGACCCCCCGGCTGAAGGACCGCTGGAAGCGCGGCGTCGAGCTCGTCAACGGCGTCCTGGGCGAGGCCGTGGGCGAGCTCTACGTCGCGGCCCACTTCCCGGCGTCGGCGAAGGAGCGGATGGACGAGCTCGTGGCGAACCTGCTCGAGGCCTACCGCGTGTCGATCACCGAGTTGGACTGGATGACGGAGGAGACCCGCCAGGAGGCGCTGAAGAAGCTCTCCAAGTTCACCCCGAAGATCGGCTACCCCGAGCAGTGGAAGGACTACTCGTCCCTGGAGATCCGCCCCGACGACCTCGTGGGCAACCGGGTGCGCACCACGGCGTTCCGGCTGGCGGAGCTGGTCCGCAAGGCCGGCCGGCCGGTGGAGAAGCACGAGTGGCTGATGACCCCGCAGACCGTCAACGCGTACTACCACCCGCTGCGCAACGAGATCGTCTTCCCCGCCGCGATCCTCCAGCCCCCGTTCTTCAACGAGGAGGCCGACGACGCCGTGAACTACGGCGCCATCGGCTCCGTGATCGGTCACGAGATCGGCCACGGCTTCGACGACAAGGGCTCCACGTGCGACGGCGACGGCCGGCTGCGCAACTGGTGGACCGACGCCGACCGGCTCGCGTTCGAGGAGCGCACCGCGGAGCTCGTGCGCCAGTACGACCGGCTGGTCCCGGAGCAGCTCGAGGACGAGGGCACGACCGTCAACGGCGAGCTGACCCTGGGCGAGAACATCGGCGACCTGGGCGGGCTGTCCATCGCCCACAAGGCCTGGCGGATGTCCCGGGAGGCGGCCTCCGCCTTCGGCGCCAGCGAGCTGGTCGACGGCTACACCCCCGAGCAGCGGCTGTTCCTGTCCTGGGCGTACGTGTGGCAGCAGAAGTCCCGCGACGAGGCGCTGCGCCACCGCATCGCCACCGACCCGCACTCCCCCAACGAGTTCCGGGCCAACCAGGTGGTGCGCAACATCCCCGCCTTCTACGAGGCCTTCGGGGTCGTGGACTCGGACGCGCTGTGGCTGCCGGAGGTCGAGCGCGTCAGCATCTGGTGAGAGACCGTGCGGGGCCCGGCCCGGGTGTCCCCGGGCCGGGCCCCGCCTCAGTCGCCGGACGTGCCGGCCGCGTCGCGGATCGTGGGATTGGGCGCGAAGCGGCGGTTGGCGAGCACGGGCACGACCTCGCGGACCTCGTCGATCCGCTCCCGCGTGGCCTCGGCGGTGAGCACCGTCTCGTCCTCACCGGCCTCGGCCACCACCACGCCCAGGGGGTCCAGGACCGCCGAGCGCCCGATCGTGTGCGCCGCACAGGTGTCCGCCGCGGCGACCCAGACGGTGTTCTCGATGGCGCGGGCCTTGAGCAGCGCCTGCCAGTGGTCCAGCTTGTGCTCCCCCGCGAACCAGGCGGCGGGCACCGCGAGCAGCTCGGCGCCGGCGTCCACGACGGCCCGGCAGATCTCCGGGAAGCGCAGGTCGTAGCAGGTGATCATGCCGACGGACAGCTCCCCGATCCGCACGACCGTGATGCCCCTGTCCCCGGGCCGGATCCGGTCGGACTCCCGGTTGCTGAAGGCGTCGTAGAGGTGGAGCTTGCGGTAGGTGCCGAGGATCGCCCCCCGCGCGTCCACGGTCACCAGGGTGTTGTAGGGGCGCCCGTCGGCGGAGCTCTCGTAGCCGCCGGCGATCACGGCCACGCCCGTCTCGGCGGCCAGGAAGGACAGCTGCTGGACGAAGCCGGACCAGCCGTCCATGACCAGCTGCTCGAAGCCCTCCTCGACCAGGTGCTCGGAGAGCATGGCCTCCTCGGGGAAGACGACCAGCTCCGCGCCGGAGGCCGCGGCCTCCCCGGCCAGCCGTCGCATCGTCTGGAGGTTCTCGGCGGTGTGCGCGGTGGGCGCGAACTGTCCGACGGCGATCTTCACGGGGCCTCCTCGGCGGGACGCGGCTGGGGGTCCCGGCCCATGCGCCGGGCCGGGACCCCCACTGTATCCGGGGTGCGGGCGCTCCGTGGAGCCGCCCCGTGCAGCCGTCCCGTGCAGCCGTCCCGTGCAGCTGCTCCGTGCAGGTGCTCCGTGCAGGTGCTCCGTGCAGGTGCTCTGCTCCGGGAGCACGTCCCGGAAGGCGGTGTCGACGGACCCGTCCGCGAGCGCCCGGGTCTCGGGCCGGGGCGTTCGGCGGTCCTCTCTCATCGGGGTCTCCTCGGGGGGGGGGGGTGGAGGTGGCCCCAGGCCGGGTCAGGGCTGGGCGGTGCACCGCGGACGCGCCGTGCGCGGTGCAGCGGAGCGGAGCGGAACGGCGGAACGGAGCGGAACGGCGGAACGGACCCGCGCGGGCGTGCCAGGATGGACGCGGACACGGCCGGCGGCGCGCCGGCATCGCCGCGCGACCGATGGGCAGGGCATGGAGGAGAAGTCGGGGACCCCGCGACGGGGGCGGCTCGCGCAGCGGGTGCTCGGTGGCGGGCAGGAGCCGGACCCGCGGTTCACCCTGGCCAACGAGCGCACCTTCCTCGCCTGGATCCGCACCGCCCTGGCGTTCCTGGCGGGCGGCATCGCCGTGGAGGCGTTCACGGCGGACGTCTTCGACGAGCCGGTGCGCACGTTCCTGGCCGTGGTGCTGCTGGCGCTGAGCATGCTGGTCAGCGCCGGGGCCGCGCTGCGCTGGATCGGGGTGGAGCGCAGCATGCGCCACCGGGCCCCGCTGCCGCTGCCCCTCATCGCGCCGCTGCTGGCGGTGGGCGGGGCGGTCGCCGCCGGGGTGCTCGTCGTCGTCGTCCTGCAGGACTGAGGTGCCGCACCCCCGCCCGGGACGGACCGGGCCGCCGCACCGGGACCCCGGGCTGCAGCCCGAGCGCACCACCATGGCGTGGGGCCGGACGATGCTGACCTTCGTGGTGGTGGCGGCGCTGTTCCTGCGCTGGGTCCCGCGGCACGGGCCGTTCGTGCTGGTCCTGCTCCTGCTGGCCGTGCTCACGGCCGCGGCCGTCTGCCTGACGCAGCGCCGGCGCTACGCGCGCAGCGCCCACGGCATCGCCCGGGACGAGCCCACCCCGGAGGTCGGCGCGGTGCTGGCCACCGCGGCGGCCGTGCTGGTCCTGGGCGCGCTCGGGCTCTGGGTGGTGCTCGTGCTCGCCTGAGACCGCCCCGGCGCGGATTTCCCCGGGCGCGGGCCCTGCTCCATAATGGATCGATCGTTCGGGGGGACGGCACTCCCCCCGCCTCCTCCCGCCGCGCCCGTCCACCCACCGGAGGAGGAGTCCCACGTGGCCACCGCCGCACCACCGCAGCCCGTCCCGCAGGTCCCGGGGCAGCAGCCCCACCAGCACCTGCGCCGCACCCTCAAGTCCCGTCATCTGACGATGATCGCGATGGGCGGGGCGATCGGCACCGGCTTGTTCGTGGCCTCGGGCAACACCATCGCCACCGCCGGGCCCGGCGGGGCGCTGCTGGCCTACACGGCCATCGGCGTGATGGTCTTCCTGCTCATGCAGAGCCTGGGCGAGATGGCGACCTACCTGCCCGTCTCCGGGGCCTTCGAGGAGTACTCCACCCGCTTCGTCAGCCCCTCCTTCGGCTTCGCCATCGGCTGGAACTACTGGTACAACTGGGCGATCACCGTCGCCGCCGAACTCGTCGCCGCCGCCCTGATCATGCGCTACTGGCTGCCCGAGGTGCCCTCCTGGACCTGGTCAGCACTGTTCCTGGCGATCCTGTTCGGCCTCAACGCCTTGAGCACCCGCGCCTACGGGGAGAGCGAGTTCTGGTTCTCCCTCATCAAGGTCACCACCGTGGTGGTCTTCCTCGCCCTCGGGGTGCTGATGATCACCGGCATCCTCGGCGGGACCTCCCCGGGAACCGCGAACTGGACCACCGGGCAGGCCCCCTTCGTCGGCGGCGGGGCCGGGGTGCTGTCGATCTTCATGGTCGCGGGCTTCTCCTTCCAGGGCACCGAGCTCGTCGGCGTGGCCGCCGGCGAGGCCCAGGACCCCGAGAAGACCGTGCCCAAGGCCATCCGCACCGTGTTCGTGCGCATCCTGCTGTTCTACATCGGGGCCATCGCCGTCATCGGCTTCCTCATCCCCCACACCAGCCCGCACCTGCTGGGCAGCGGCGTGGAGGACGTCTCCATCTCCCCCTTCACCCTGGTCTTCGACAACGCCGGGGTCCTGGCCGCGGCCTCGGTGATGAACGCGGTGATCCTCACCGCGATCCTCTCCGCCGGCAACTCCGGGCTCTACGCCGCCACCCGCATGCTCTGGGCCCTGGCCGACAGCGGCAAGGCCCCGCGCGCCCTCGCCCGCCTGGACCGCCGCGGCGTGCCGATGACCGCGCTGGTGGCCACCACCGCGGTCGGGGCCGCCTGCTTCCTCACCACCTTCATCGGCGACGGCGCCGCCTACGTCTGGCTGGTCAGCGCCTCCGGGCTGGCCGGGTTCATCGTGTGGACGGGCATCGCCTGGAGCCACTACCGCTTCCGCCGGGCCTACACCATCCAGGGCCACGACCTCGCCGACCTGCCCTTCCGCGCCCGGATCTTCCCCCTGGGACCGCTGCTGGCCCTGGCCCTGTGCGCGGTGGTCATCCTCGGGCAGAACTACCAGGCCCTCACCGGCGACATCGACCTGCTCGCGGCCCTGTCGGCCTACCTCGGCCTGCCCCTGTTCCTGGCCCTGTGGGCCGGCCACCGCCTCCTCACCGGCAGCCGCACCGTCCGCTACCAGGACGCCGACCTCACCCGCCCCTGACCCCGCCCCCACCGGGGACCACCCACGGCGAAGGCCCCGGACCGTGCCGGTCCGGGGCCTTCGCCGCGAGGGGGCGCGGTCAGTCGATGAGGTCGCGCACCACGATGGTGTCGTCGCGGTCCGGACCCACGCCGATCGCGGACATCCGGGTGCCGCTCATCGCCTCGAGCGCCTCGACGTACGCGCGGGCGTTGGCGGGAAGGTCCTCCAGGGTGCGGCAGCCCGTGATGTTCTCGGTCCAGCCGTCGAAGTACTCGAGGATCGGCTTGGCGTGGTGGAACTCGGTCTGGGTCATGGGCATCTCGTCGTGGCGCACGCCGTCGACGTCGTAGGCCACGCACACCGGGATCTTCTCGATGCCGGTGAGCACGTCCAGCTTGGTGAGGAAGTAGTCGGTGAAGCCGTTGATCCGGGAGGCGTGGCGGGCCATCACGGCGTCGTACCAGCCGGTGCGGCGGGGACGGCCGGTGTTGACCCCGAACTCGCCGCCGGTCATCCGCAGCTGCTCGCCCATCTCGTCGAAGAGCTCCGTGGGGAACGGCCCGGCGCCCACGCGCGTCGTGTAGGCCTTGATGATGCCGATGGCCCGGGTGATGCGGGTCGGGCCGATGCCGGAGCCCACGGACGCGCCGCCGGCCGTGGGGTTGGAGGAGGTCACGAACGGGTAGGTTCCGTGGTCGACGTCGAGGAACGTCGCCTGGCCGCCCTCCATGAGGACCACCTTGTCCTCGTCCAGGGCCCGGTTGAGCAGGTAGGTGGAGTCCACGATCATCGGGGCGAGCCGGTCGGCGTACTGCAGGAAGTAGTCCACGACCTCCTCGACCTGGATGGCCCGGCGGTTGTAGAGCTTCACGAGCAGCTCGTTCTTCTGCCGCAGCGCGCCCTCGATCTTCTGCCGCAGGATCGACTCGTCCAGCACGTCCTGCACGCGGATCCCCAGCCGGCCGACCTTGTCCATGTAGGTGGGGCCGATGCCGCGTCCGGTGGTGCCGATCGCCCGCTTGCCGAGGAAGCGCTCCGTGACCTGGTCCATGGTCTGGTGGTAGGGGGCGACCAGGTGGGCGTTGGCGGAGATGCGCAGCCGGGAGGTGTCGGCCCCGCGCGCCTCCAGGCCGTCGATCTCCTCGAACAGGGCCTGGGGGTTGACGACGACGCCGTTGCCGATCACGGGGACCGCGTTGGGGCTGAGGATGCCGGCGGGCAGGAGCTTGAGCTCGAACTTGTCACCGCCCACGACCACGGTGTGCCCGGCGTTGTTGCCGCCGTTGGGCTTGACGACGTAGTCGACCCGGCCGCCGAGCAGATCGGTGGCCTTGCCCTTGCCCTCGTCACCCCACTGGGCGCCGACGATCACGATTGCTGGCATTGAACGACTCTCCTGCCTGGCTGGCGCGGGACCTCTCCCGCGGTGTCCAGGGCCGGGAGCGCCCCGACCGGACACGACAACGCCCCTGCGGCGGCCCGCTCCTGTGCGCACGCTCGCGCGGCGCCGTACCGGCAGGAGGAGGCCCAGGGGCTCGTACCGTGCAAGTCTACCGGTCCGTGACCCGCCGCACGCGGAGGACCTCCCGTGCGGGCCCGGCCGGCGTGCGCGGGGGCGGGCGGCGTCCGATAACCTCGGTGCTCATGAGCACCCCTTCCTCCTCGGCCCGGCCGTCCGCCGAGCCGGCCGTCCGGTCGTCCCCACCGGGGTCCGGCCACCACCTCAAGGCCCGTCACCTCGTGATGATGGCGCTCGGCAGCGCCATCGGCACCGGCCTGTTCATCGGCAGCGGGGCGGCGATCAGCACCGCCGGGCCGGCCGTGCTGCTGTCCTTCCTCGTGGCCTGCGTGCTGCTGGTGCTCGTGATGCGGGCGCTCGGGGAGATGGCCGCCGCGGACCCGTCCCCGGGGGCCTTCTCCACCTACGCCGAGAAGGCGATGGGCCCCACCGTGGGCCGCACCCTGGGCTGGCTGTGGTGGGCGCAGATCGTCGTGGTGGTCGCCGCGGAGGCCACGGCCGCGGCGCAGCTGCTGACGGAGCTGTGGCCGGTGGCCGAGCAGTGGGTGGTGGCGCTGGTGTTCATGGTCGTCTTCACGGCGATCAACCTCGTGAAGGTCAGCACGCTCGGCGAGACGGAGTTCTGGTTCGCCCTCATGAAGGTGCTCGCCGTCGTGGCCTTCCTCGGGGTGGGCGCCGCCCTGCTCCTGGGCCTGCTGGAGCCGCCCTCCCCGGGGTGGAGCAACCTGACCGCGCACGGGGGCTTCCTGCCCAACGGGCTGACCGGGGTGGCCGCGGCCCTGCTCGTGGTGATCTTCGCGTTCGGCGGCACCGAGCTCGTGACCATCGCCGCCGCCGAGACCGAGGACCCGCAGCACAACGTGGCCCGGGCGATCCGCACGATCCTGGTGCGCATCCTCGTCTTCTACGTGGGCGCCGTGACGGTCATGGTGCTCGTCCTGCCGTGGAACGACGAGCAGCTCTCCGTCAGCCCCTTCGTCGCCGTGCTCGACGCGGCGGGCGTGCCGGGGGCGGACGTGGTGATGGCCGTGATCATCATCCTGTCGCTGCTGTCCGCGCTCAACGCCAACATCTACGGCTCCTCGCGCATGCTCTACTCCCTGGCCCGCCGCGGCTCCGCGCCGCGCACCTTCGCCACCGTCACCGACCGCGGGGTGCCCCGCACCGCGGTGGTCGTCTCCGTGGTCTTCGGCTTCCTCGCCGTGGTCCTGAACTACCTGTGGCCCGAGACCGTGCTGCTGTGGATGCTCAACACCGTGGGCGCCACGTGCCTCGTGGTGTGGGGGCTGGCCCTGGTCTCCCAGATCGTGCTGCGCCGCCGGGCGGACCGCGCGGGCACCGAGCTGCCCCTGCGGATGTGGGCGTTCCCCTGGCTGTCCTACCTGGCCCTGGCCATCCTCGCCGCGATCCTCCTGCTGGGCATGCTCGACGACGCGGTGCGCGTGCAGCTGCTGCTCACCGGAGGCCTCGTGCTGCTCATCGCCCTGGCCGCCGGACTGCTGGGCCGGCGGCAGGCCCGGGAGGCCGGCTCCGCGCACTGACCGCCCGGTGCGTGACACGCGTCACTCCGCGCGGTTGAATGGGACCACGGAGCCGGAGCGCCGGCGGAACCGAGATCCCACGGGCACGTGCCCGGGCGCCCGACCCTTCCGAGGGGAGAAGTCCGATGGCACGGTGGTCCGGCAGGCACGGCACGGCGGCGGGGGCGGTGGCGGGGCTCCTCCTGCTGAGCGCCTGCGGCGGTGCGCAGGAGGAGCAGGGCAGCACGCTCTCCCAGGCGCGGGAGGAAGGCTCCATCACCGTGGGCTTCGCCGGTGAGGCGCCCTACAGCTTCGAGGAGGACGGCGAGCTGACCGGCGCGGCGGTGGATCTGCACCGGGCGATCTTCCAGGAGCTGGGGATCCAGGAGCTCGAGGGCGTCAACACCGAGTTCGGCTCGCTCATCCCGGGACTCTCGGCCGACCGCTTCGACGCGGTCAGCGCGGGCATGTCGATCCTGCCGGAGCGCTGCGAGCAGGCCGCCTTCGGCGATCCGGAGTTCATGTACACGACCGCCCTCCTGGTCCCCGAGGGCAACCCGCGCGGACTGCAGACCCTCGACGACGTCGCCGCCGACCCCCAGGTGCGGCTGGTCACGATGACGGGCGCCATCGAGGGGGACTACGCCGACGCCCTGGGCATCGAGAACACCGAGGTCGGCGGCCCGCAGGACGGCATGGACGCCGTGGTCAACGGCCGGGCGGACGTCTTCGCCCTGGGCGGGATCGCGCTCAACTGGATGGAGCAGCAGAACCCGGACGCCCCCATCGAGGTCACCGAGTCCTACGTCCAGGAGATCGACGGCGTCCCGCAGGTGGGCGCGGGCGCCACGGTGTTCCGCACCGAGGACCAGGAGCTGCGGGACGCCTACAACGAGCAGCTCGCCCGGATCGTCGGCGACGAGCAGCGCTACCTCGAGCTCATGAGCCCCTACGGCATCACCGCCCAGGAGCGCCCGGACGGCTCCGTGACCACCGAGCAGCTGTGCGCCGGCGAGCTCGAGCAGGAGGCCGGCCCCACCGCCTCGGCGGGGTGAGACCGTGGACGGCAATCTCGGGGTCCTGCGGGAGTCCCTGCCCCGGCTCGCCGAGGGCGTGCTCGTCACCCTCCAGCTGACCCTGGGCGGAGCGCTGGGCGCGTTCGTCCTCGCGGTGGTCCTCGGACTGCTCGCCCGCTCGGGCAGCACCCTCGTGCGGGCGCTCGTCCGGGTGGTCGTGGAGTTCTTCCGGGGCACGTCGCTGCTCGTCCAGCTGTTCTGGCTGTTCTTCGTGCTGCCGCTGCTGGGGGTGGAGCTCGAGCCCATGACCTGCGGCATCCTGGCCCTGTCCCTGAACTACGGGGCGTACGGCGCCGAGGTGGTCCGGGGCTCCGTCGCCGCGGTGGACCGGGGCCAGTGGGAGGCGGCGCACGCTCTCGGGATGTCGGCGGCGCACCGGATGCGCCGGATCATCTTCCCGCAGGCCTGGGCGCTGATGCTCCCCTCGCTGGCGAACCTGCTGATCCAGCTGCTCAAGGGCACCGCGGTGGTCACCTTCATCACCCTGAGCGACCTCACCTTCCACATCGAGCAGCTGCGGCAGTCCACGGGCAGCACGCTGTTCGCCTTCACGGTGGGCCTGCTCCTCTACTTCGTCCTGGCCTACCTGCTCAACCTCGGGATGAACGTGCTCGAGATCCGGGCCAAGCACACCCTGGGCCGGGGTCGGTCGATGCGGGAGATCTGGTTGCCGACCCGGCCGAAGCCCGTCGAAACGGGCGGTGAACAGCTGTGATCTGGAGCTGGGAGCGCGCGGCCGAGGCCCTGCCCCTGCTGCTGGAGGGGTTCAGGATCACGCTGCTGGCCACGGTGCTCGGCACGCTCATCGCCACGGTGCTGGGGCTCGCCATCGCGGTGCTCAGACGCGTGCTCCCGGGCCCGGCGCGCGCGGTCCTCCACTGGCTCACGGAGTTCGTCCGGATGACCCCGCTCGTGGTCCAGCTGCTGTTCGCCTATTACCTGCTCACCGGCGTGTCCGGGCTGGTCATCGGGATCGCCGTCATCGGGATCCACTACTCGACGTACATGGCGGAGAGCTACCGGGCGGGCATCGAGGCCGTGCCCAAGGGGCAGTGGGAGGCCGCGGCCGCTCTGTCCCTGCCGGCCTCGCGCACGTGGCGGGACGTGGTGCTGCCGCAGGCGCTGCGGGCGACGATCCCCTCGCTGGGCAACTATGCCGTCGCCATGTTCAAGGACACCCCGTTGCTGTTCGCCATCTCCGTGGTGGAGCTCGTCACGGCGGCCCAGCAGTTCGGGGCCCGCAACTTCGCCTACACGGAGGCCTTCACCCTCGCCGGCCTGATCTTCCTCCTGGCCAGCTACCCGACCTCCCTCCTGGTCCGACGATTGGAGAAGCACCTTGCCCACTACTGACCGCGGGGACGAGGTCCTCGACCCGTCCGCCGACGGAACGCCGGCGGACCGCCCCACAGGCTCCCCGGACGCCCCGGCCGTCGAGTTCCGGAACGCCGTCAAGCGCTTCGGCGAGCACACCGTGCTCGACGGGCTGGACCTCACGGTCCGCGGGGGCGAGCGCGTGACCCTCATCGGCCCCTCCGGCTCCGGCAAGACGACGATCCTGCGCCTGCTCATGACCCTGGAGGAGCTGACCGACGGCTTCGTCCTCGTGGACGGGCAGCCTCTGACCCACGAGCTGCGCGACGGGCGGCGCGTGCCCGTGCCGCCCCGGCGGCGGAAGCAGATCACCCGTCGGATCGGCATGGTCTTCCAGCAGTTCAACCTCTTCCCCAACATGAGCGTGCTCGGGAACATCACCGAGGCGCCGATGCACGTGCTGGGGATGAGCAGGGCAGAGGCCCGGGAGCGGGCCATGGACCTGCTGCGGCAGGTGGGGCTCGAGCAGAAGGCCGGCGAGCACCCGTCACGGCTGTCGGGGGGCCAGCAGCAGCGCGTGGCCATCGCTCGCGCGCTCGCGATGGACCCGGCGATCCTGCTCCTCGACGAGGTCACCTCGGCCCTGGACCCGGAGCTCGTGGACGACGTGCTCAATGTCCTGCGCCGGGTCGCCGGGACCACGGACATCACCATGCTCATCGTCACGCACGAGATGCAGTTCGCCCGTGACGTCTCCGACCGCGTGCTCATGTTCGACGGCGGACGGATCATCGAGGACGGGTCCCCGGAGCAGATCTTCACAGCGCCCGGCAACGAGCGCACGCGATCCTTCCTGCGCGCGGTCCTGTGACGGCCCGGTCCGGGGCAGCCGCGAGGCAACCGACCGAGATCCCCGGGCTGCGGCAGGGTCGCCGCGACCCGCGCTCAGCAGCGCGGGATCAGCGGCTCGTCGGCGCGCGCCCGCAGCTCCTGCACCGTCCACGTGTTGCCGTCGGGGTCGCTGAAGCCGAAGAACGTGCCGCCGTCGCGCTCGTCGACGACCTCGAGCGCGCCCGCCTCGACGCCCCGGCGCAGCAGCTGCTCCCGGGCGGCCCGGGCGTCCGAGACCACGAGCTGGAGGCCGCGCATCGACCCCGGGGCCATCTCCCGGTGGGCGGGGAGGTTGCCCACCACGATCGAGCAGCCCGACCCGGGCGGGGTCAGCTGGGCGACGTCCATCCGCTCGGTCGTGGTGTGGTGGTCCAGGTGGAAGCCCACCCGGTCCCGGTAGAACTCCACGGCGCGGTCGATGTCCCGCACGGGCAGCAGCACCACCTCCAGTGTCCAGTCCACGGTCAGCCTCCCTGTCCGCCCAGCACCTCGGCGAGCAGCTCCTCGAGCCGCTCGTAGCCCTCGGACATCCCGGCCTCCATGTCCTCGGACAGGTAGCGCTCGCGCGCCTCGAGCGTCGGGTACACCGACCGCCCGGTGAGCCGGCACCGGCCGCCGGGCAGCTCCTCGAAGCGCGCGTACTCGAGGGTGATGACGTCGGGCCAGGCCTCGTACTCGAAGGTCTGGACGATCAGCTCGTTCTCCCGCACGGTGTGGAACACCCCGCGGAACGCGTACTCCGGCGCGTCCTGCTCCCCGTCCGTCCCGCGCTGGACGAAGCGGTAGGTGCCGCCGGTGCGGCAGTCGTGGACGTCGATGCGGGTGCTCAGGCCACGGGGGCCGATCCACTGCCGGTACAGCTCCGGGTCCGCGTGGGCGTGGAAGACCTCGGCGGCGGGCAGGTCGAACTCCCGCACGTAGTGGACGAGGGGCGTGCCCTCGGGCGCCGTGAGGCGCAGTGCGTTGGCCATGGCGGTCTCCTCGGTGCTCACCGGGTCCGCGCGGCGGCGAGCAGCTCCTCGAGCCGCTCGTAGCCGTCGGACATCCCGGACTCCATGCCCGAGGCGGCCATGCCGTCGCGGGCCTCCAGGGAGGGGTGGATCGTGTGGCCGTGCAGCCGGCAGCGGCCGTCGCCGAGGTCCTCGAAGGCCAGGAACTCGAGTTCGACGCTGTCGGGGTAGCCCCCGAACTCGAAGGTCTGGACCACGAGCTCGTTCTCGCGGACGGTGTGCAGGACACCGCGGAAGGAGTAGGAGACGCCGTCGGGCCCCGTGTGGTGGTAGTGGTAGCCGCCGCCGGTGCGGAAGTCCCAGTGGTCGACCTCCACGTGGGTGCCGCGCGGGCCGAGCCACTGGTCCAGCAGCGCCGGGTCGGCGTGGGCGCGGAAGACCTCCGCGACCGGGAAGTCGAACTCGCGCTCGAAGTCGATGTAGGGAACGCCGTCGGGGACGGCCAGGTGCAGAGGATGTCCCATGGTTCAGTCCTGGGTGTGCTCGCCGCGGTCCGCGGCTCGGGTCTCGAGCACGGCGTCGAGGCGGCGGAACTGCTCCTCGCGGACCAGCCGGTACCGGTCGATCCAGGCGGTGAGCGCCTCGAGCCGTGCGGGGTCCAGGTGGACGGGCCGGCGCTGGGCGTCACGGGTGCGCGTGACGAGCTGTGCCTGCTCGAGGACCTGGATGTGCTTCGAGATCGCCTGCTTGCTGATCGCGAAGGGTTCCGCCAGTTCCGTGACCGTGGCCGGCCCCCGGCTGAGCCGGGCGACGATGCGGCGACGGACCGGGTCGGCGAGGGCCAGGAAGGCCTTGTCGAGCAGCTCGTCGTCGTCCACGGTATTTGTCAACCAATCCTTTGATCAACGAGTTGGTTGACAACAACGCTACGCCCGCGCGGGCCCCGGAGGAAGGGGGTGCGGCTGCTCCGTGACCGTGTTGCGGAGTGTGACGCGGCGCCCGTCACAGTCGGCGGCGGGACGTCTTGTCGGGGTTCCGGGTTGGCTTTCGGGCGCGCGACCGGTGCAATGGGCAGTGCATCTATCCAGAGCGGCCGAGAGACCTGGCTCGTCGACGCCGCAGCAACCATCCGCCACCCCGAGAACGTCCGGGGGCCGGCGGAACGGTGCTCCCGCCAGGACCGATGGAGCAGCAGCAGACTGCCCGGGCCCAGCCCGTGCTCTCTGCCGCCCTCCCTCGGGGTGACCCCAGGAGGACCCGTGACCCCACCACCCGACCGGACGGCCCCGCCGTCGCTGTCCTACGAGCTCTACCCGCCGCGCTGCGCGGCGAGCGCCGACATCCTGCTGCGCACGCTGGACGAGCTCGAGCCCACCCGCCCCGACCACGTCTCCGTGACGTACAGCGGGGACGAGGACCGGCGGTCCCGCTCGCTCGCCCTGCTCGACCACCTCCTCGCCCGCACCGGCCTGCGGCCCCTGGCGCACCTGACGTGCGTGGGGGCCGCCCGGACGGAGCTGGAGGAGACCGTGACCACGCTGATCCGGCGCGGCGTCCGCGGTGTGCTCGCCCTGCGCGGGGACCTGCCGCAGGACCCGGCCACCGACCGCGGCGAGCTGTCCTTCGCCACGGAGCTCGTGGAGCTGGTCCGGGAGGTCGAGCGGCGGCACACCGCGACGCTGGCCGCGGGCCGGCTGGCCGTGGGCGTGGCCGCCTATCCGACCCGGCACCCGGAGTCGCCGTCGGCCCGGCACGACGTCGAGGTGCTGCTCGCCAAGCAGCGCTCCGGCGCGGACTTCGCGATCACCCAGGTCTACTTCCGCCCCGAGCGCTACGAGCGCCTGGTGGCCGCGGCCCGCGCGGCCGGGGTGACGATCCCGATCGTGCCGGGGATCATGCCCGTGACCGACCCCCGGCGGCTGCGCACCCTGTGCCGGCTCGCCGGCCTGGAGCCCGACCCCGACCTGGCGGCGGCGCTCGAGAACGCCTCCGGGCCCGCCGAGCGGCACCGGGCGGGCGTCGGCTTCGCGACCGCGCTCAGCCGCGCCGCCCTCGACGCCGGCGCGCCCGGCCTGCACCTCTACACCTTCAACGAGCACCGGGCCGCCCTCGACCTGCTCGAGCGCGTGGACCTGCCGCGCCCGCGCCCCGAGCCGGCGCCCGCCCTGCTGACCGCCTGACCGCACCCTTCCACCACTGCACAGGAGCATCCCCATGACCAGCACCCCGACCACCCCGTTCCCCGCCGCCACCATCACCGGCTACCCCCGCATCGGCCGGCGCCGCGAGCTCAAGAAGGCCCTCGAGGCCTACTGGGCCGGGCGCTCGTCCCGCGCGGAGCTCGAGGCCGTCGCCGCCGAGCTGCAGCTGGCCACGTACCGGAAGCTCGTGGAGCTGGGCCTCGGCGCGCAGGACGCGTCGCTGCCCGCCGCCTTCTCCCTCTACGACCAGGTGCTCGACACGGCCACCGCCCTCGGGGCGGTCCCGGCCCGCTTCGCGGACCTCGCCGACGCCGAGGGCCGGCTGGGCCTCGACGCGGGCTTCGTGCTGGCCCGCGGCGACGCCGGGCGCCCGCCCCTGGAGCTGACCAAGTGGTTCGACACCAACTACCACTACCTCGTCCCCGAGATCGGCCCGGGCACCCCGTTCCGCGCCGATCCGGCTGGGCTCGTCGCCGACGTCCGCCGCGCCGCCGAGCACGGCTTCGCCGTCCGCCCCGTCCTCGTGGGCCCGGTCTCCTTCCTGCTCCTCGCCAAGGCCGACGACGACGCCCCGGCCGGCTTCGACCCGCTCGAGCGCCTGCCCGAGCTGGTGCCGGTGTACGCCCAGCTGCTGCGCGAGCTCGCCGCGGCCGGGGCGCAGTGGGTGCAGCTGGAGGAACCGGCGCTCGTGGCCGACCAGCACGTCCCCGCCGAGCGCCTCGCGGAGGCCGTGTGGGATGCCTACACCGCGCTCACGGCCGCGGCGGAGCGCCCGCAGGTGTTCGTCACGACGCCCTACGGCTCCCCCGGTCCCCTGCTGCACCCGCTGGCCGCCTCCGGGATCGAGGCCCTGCACCTGGACCTGGTGGCAGGCACCGCCCCGTCCGCCGAGGAGCTCGAGCTGTTCCAGGAGGAGGACGCCCCCGTGCTCGTGGCCGGGGCGGTCGACGGGCACAACGTGTGGCGGGCCGACCTCGCGGGCCGGCTCGCCCAGCTCGCCGGCCTCTCCGGGGCCGGGGTGGCGGTCTCCGTGGCCAGCTCCACCTCGCTGTTCCACGTCCCCCACGACGTCGCGGAGGAGACGCAGCTCGACCCGCTGCTGCGCAGCTGGCTCTCCTTCGCCGACCAGAAGGTCGCCGAGATCGTGACCCTCTCCCGCGGCCTGGCCGACGGCGCGGAGGCCGTCGCCGGGGAGCTCGCCGCGGCGACCGAGGCCGGGCGCACCCGGGCGGGCGCGCCCGGGGTCCGGGACGCGGCGGTGCGCGAGCGGGCGGGCGCGGTGACCGGCGCCGAGATCGGGCGGGCGCCGGCGGAGGTGCGCCGCCGGGCGCAGGAGGGCCGGTCCTTCACGGCCTCGGGGCCCCTGCCCCCGCTGCCGACCACGACCATCGGCTCCTTCCCGCAGACCCCGCAGGTGCGGGCGGCGCGCGCGAAGGCCCGGTCGGGGCGGATCGGCGCCCAGGACTACGACCGGTTCCTGCGCGAGGAGATCGAGCGCGTGGTGCGGCTGCAGGAGGAGCTCGGCCTGGACGTGCTCGTGCACGGTGAGGCCGAGCGCAACGACATGGTCCAGTACTTCGCCGAGCACCTCGA
This sequence comes from Kocuria rosea, assembly GCF_023715525.1. Classification (GTDB taxonomy): domain Bacteria; phylum Actinomycetota; class Actinomycetes; order Actinomycetales; family Micrococcaceae; genus Kocuria; species Kocuria rosea_A. The sequence goes on from NZ_JAMBOG010000001.1 coordinate 258,120, forward strand.
CGGCTTCGCGACCACGGTGCACGGCTGGGTGCAGTCCTACGGCTCCCGCTGCACGCGCCCCTCGATCCTGTGGGGCGACGTCAGCCGCGAGGGCGGCGGGGTGCGCGGCGAGGCGTTCACGGTGCCGTGGATCGGCCACGCCCAGTCGCTCACCGACCGGCCCGTCAAGGGCATGCTCACGGGCCCGGTGACGATCCTGGCGTGGTCCTTCGTGCGCGACGACCAGCCGCTGGCCGAGACCGCGGAGCAGGTCGCGCTCGCGCTGCGCGACGAGGTCGCCGACCTGGAGGCCGCCGGGATCGGGATCGTCCAGGTGGACGAGCCGGCACTGCGCGAGCTGCTGCCGCTGCGCCGGGCGGACCAGCCCGCCTACCTCGACTGGTCGGTGCGCGCGTTCCGCCTGGCGACCTCCGGGGTGCGGGACGAGACGCAGATCCACACGCACCTGTGCTACTCGGAGTTCGGCGAGGTGGTCTCCGCGATCGACGGCCTGGACGCCGACGTCACGAGCATCGAGGCGGCCCGGTCCCGGATGGAGGTGCTCACCGACCTGGAGGCCGCCGGGTTCTCCCGCGGCATCGGCCCGGGCACCTGGGACATCCACTCCCCGCGCGTGCCGTCGCAGCAGGAGATCGAGGGGCTGCTCGAGCGGGCCCTGGCGCACGTCCCGGCGAGCACGCTGTGGGTCAACCCGGACTGCGGGCTGAAGACCCGCGGCTACGCGGAGACCCGCGCCTCGCTCGAGCACCTCGTGGCCGCCGCCCGGGCCGTGCGCGAGCGGATCACGGAGCCGGCGGGCGTGCCGCTGCTGGTCCAGCACGGCCTGGAGGGCTGAGCCCGGGCCGCACCGGACGGGACGCGGGGAGCCCCGGGCACCACGGTCCTCCGTGGTGCCCGGGCTCCCCGCGCCGGGGCCTCAGCAGTCCTGGTCCGGACCGAGCTCCACGACGAGGATCGGCAGCTTCACGCGCTCGGCGGTGAAGGACACCACCCGGGCGTGCGGGATGCCCTTCTCCCGGACGAAGCGGCAGGCGACCAGCCCGTGGTCCCGGTTCTGGCCGATCATCAGCAGCCAGTGGGTGCCGGTCGCGTCCAGCGCGTGGGCCTGTCGGTCCAGGTCCTTCCCGGCCGGGTCCTGCTTGGTGCTCCGCTGGGCGAAACGGGCCGCGTAGGCCCTCATGTCCTCCTCGGTGCGCAGCATCCCGGCGGCGACCCGCCGGACGTCCTGGGTCCTCAGCTCGGGCGCGATCTGCTCGTCGCGGACCTCGCGGATGCGGCTCCCGGGCTCGTCGCCGATGACCGGGTGACCGGTGTAGGTCGTGCGCTCGATCCGGCGCAGGCGGGCGTCGTCCTTGTGCAGCTCCTGGTAGTCGCTGATCAGCGCGACGAGCTCGTCGTCCAGACCGCCCTTCTCGGGCTCCTGGGGGTCGTGCGAGTCGCGCGCCGGTCGTGACGGGGACATGCGTTCCTCCTGGACGCTGGACTCCGGAGTCCCACCACCAACGGTGGTACCCCCGATCCTATTCCTCCTCCCCCGGCCGGCACGGCCCCGGCGATGCCCGGGCGGATTCCTCCGCCGACCAGGGCGGGTAGGACCACCAGCGGGTGCAGGCTGCAGGACCCGGCCGTCGCGCTGGTGGATGGCGGCCACGACCCCCACGGCGATCAGCACCGCCACGGGCAGCGCCCGGGGGACCCGTACCACCAGGGGTTCTTCGATGACCACCGCCTCCGGCAGGGCCACGACGGCGGTGCCGCACACGCAGCAGCCCAGCACGTGCAGGGTCGTGGTGCCCGGCAGCAGGAGCTCGCTCAGGGCCTCGCCGTGGAAGGGCCCCGGGAAGACCCCCGGACCCGGGCGCCGAGTCAGAGCCGGTCGAGGAAGTCCCCGACGTTCTCCCACGTCCAGGCCTCGCACCGGGCGGCGCCCATCGCGTCCGGCTTCACCCGGAGAGCGGGCTCCAGCCACAGGCCCATCAGCGGTTTGCCCTCGGCCACCGCGCACCGGATCTGCCACAGGGCCGCCTCCGAGGCCCGGGTGTCTCCGCCGATCAGCGCGATCACCCCGTCGCAGCCGCGGATCCGCTCCCGCACGTCCTGCTTCCACTCCACCGGGCACGTCCTGTCCCCGGGCGGGTCCAGGAACCGGGCCTGGGCCCCGGCCCGGGCCCACTGAGTGGTGAACAGGTCCCGGAACAACTCGTCCTGCTCTGCGCATGCCAGGAACACGGTCTTCGGCGCCATTGCCGTCAACTCCCAAGAGATCGAGCGTCAGTGTTGATCAGTGTTGATGAGGGCCACGGTATCGTCCGGGCCCGCGGGCACGGGCAACATGACTTAACACCACGGACGCGGCCCCGGGGGGAGAGCCCCTGACCGGTCCGGGGCCGGTGCAGCACTGGCCGGGGCGTCGTCACCGCGCATTGCCGCGGGGTGCTCCCCGGACCTACTTTGGACGAGAAGCTCGACCAGACGACCGTCGTGTCCGCCGTGCCGACGAAGGACCCCTCCGATGCCTCGCCCTGATCCTCCCGCCCACGCCTCCGCCTCGCCCGGCGGCCGGCCCGTGCCCGGCCGGGGAGCCCCCGGGTGCCCGGTCGACGAGGCGCCGGGGGTGGAGACCCTGCGCTTCAGCACCTGCGACCCGGTCGAGGGGCTGGAGGTGCTCGGGCGCGTCTACGCGGTGAAGAAGATCCGGGTGGCCCCGGACGCGCCGTTCTCCATCGCGCAGGAGGCCAGGAGCATCCCGAACGTGGGCCTGGAGCGGGCCCGGTTCGCCGGGGCACCGGCGGCCGCACTGGTCGAGGCCCCCGAGACCGTGCGCGTCGGCCGGGTGCTGGGCGGACGGCTGGCTGTCGCCGAGGCCACCACCACCGCCCCGGGGGCCGGCCCGTTCCTCTTCCCGTCCCTGTCCTACACCGCCGCGTGGGGGGATCTGGACCTGCTGACCGTCTCCCTGGACGTGGCCGCGCTCCGGGCCCATGCCGCCGGCCTGCTCGGCGTGGAGCACCTCGGGCTGCGCTTCACCGGCACAAGCCCGGTGAGCCCGGCCATGGCCCGCCACCTGGCGGCGGCCGTGACCGCTTTCGGCCGCGACCAGCTGGGCAACGCCGAAGCCATGGCGTCCCCGCTGATCCGCGCCGAGGCCTTCCGGTGCCTGGCCACCGCGGTGTTGCACACCTTTCCGAACACCTTCCTCGACCAGCCCCCCGCCCCCGGCCAGGACCGCCCGGTCCCGGCCGGGGTGCGCCGTGCCGTGGCGTTCATGGAGGAGCACCTGGCCGCCGACATCGGCCTGCCCGAGATCGCCGCCGCGGCCCGGATGAGCCCGCGCGGTCTGCAGGCGGCCTTCCGCCGCGAGAAGGACACCACTCCGCTGGAGTACCTGCGCACGGCCCGGCTCGACGCCGCCCACCGGGACCTGCTGGCCGCCGACCCCGCGACGGGGCTGACGGTGGAGGCCGTGGCCCTGCGCTGGGGCTTCAGGCACCGGGGACGGTTCGCCGCCGCCTACCGGGACCGCCACGGGTGCAGCCCGGCGACGACCTTGCGCACCTGAGCGTCGCCGCCCGATCCCCGGGCCCTTCCGCGTGGCGCCGCTCCACGGCCCCGGAGCTTCCGGGCGGGGCCGCGTCCGTGGCCGGTGGTCCGGGGAGAGCAGGGATGGTCCGCGCAGCGCACGATCACGGCCCTGCGGTGGCGGGCTCCCCCGCCACCGGCTGACGATGGAGGGGTCGGGGGGCGTGGGGGGGCGGCGGGGGGCGGGGCGGGGGGGGG
>NZ_JAMBOG010000010.1 GCF_023715525.1 Kocuria rosea
CCACGAGCGTGCCGTCCATGTCGAACAGCACGGCCGAGGGCAGCACGGCGGCGGGCCGGACCGGGTCAGAGCACGACGCCGAGCCGGGCCTCCACGAGCTCCCGCACCAGCTGGGCGTCCGCGGGGGAGCACTCGGCGGCGCTGCCGGCGGTCAGGGCGCCGGCGGCCCAGTCGTCGAGGGCCGTGAGCGCGGCGGGGGCGTCGAGGTCGTCGGCCAGGGCGGCGCGCACGGTCGCCAGCAGCGGGGCGGCGGTGCCGGCCGGGGTGACGGCGAGGGCGCGGCGCCAGGCGTCGAGGCGGGCCACGGCCGCGGCCAGGCCCAGGTCGGTCCACGACCAGTCGTCGGAGTAGCGGTGGGCGAGGATCGCGGTGCGCACCGCCGCGGGCTCCACGCCCTGCGCGCGCAGCCTCGAGACGAGCACCAGGTTGCCCTTCGACTTCGACATCTTCTCCCCGTCGAGACCGACCATGCCGGTGTGCAGGAAGTGCTCGGCCATGGGCCGGCCGGTCAGGGCCGAGCAGTGCCCGGCGCCCATCTCGTGGTGCGGGAAGACGAGGTCGGAGCCCCCGCCCTGCACGGTGAAGGGCGCGGGCAGGTGCTCCAGCGCGATCAGGGCGCACTCGATGTGCCACCCCGGCCGGCCGGGCCCGAGGGACGCCCCGTCCCACGCGGGCTCGCCCGGGCGCTCGACGCGCCACAGCAGGGGGTCCAGCGGGTGCCGCTTGCCGGGGCGCTCCGGGTCCCCGCCGCGCTCGGCGAAGACCGGCAGCATCTGCTCCGGGGTGAGGTGGGAGACGTCCCCGAGCACCCACGCGGCGTCGTCGTCCAGGGCGCCGGCGGCCTCGACGTCGAAGTAGACGTCGCCGTCGGGCTCCCCGTCCGCTCCGGGCACGCGGTAGGCGAGGCCGCGGCCGAGCAGCTGCTCGACGGCGGGGACGATCCAGCCGACGGCCTCGGTGGCGCCCACGTAGTGCTGGGGCGGGAGGACGTTGAGGGCGCTCATGTCCGCGCGGAACAGCTCGGTCTGCTCGGCGGCCAGCTCGCGCCAGTCCACGCCCGTGGCCTCGGCCCGCTCGAGCAGGGGGTCGTCCACGTCGGTGACGTTCTGGACGTAGTCCACGGGCGTGCCGGCGTCGAGCCAGGCGCGGTGCAGCACGTCGAAGGCCACGTAGGTGGCGGCGTGGCCCATGTGGGTGGCGTCGTACGGGGTGATCCCGCAGACGTAGAGGCTCGCGCGCTCCTGCCGGGGCAGCTCCGCGCGACGCCGCAGCCGGGTGTCCTGCACCACCGGCAGGGGGGCCTCGCCGGGGAGGTCGGGGACGGGTCGGGCGGACCAGGCTTTCATGCTCACCTCGGAAGGGTTCGGGAACGGGAGGATCGGGGCGCGGGGCCCCCCTTAACCTACCGGCCCCCGCGAGGGGTCCCGGTCCGGGCCCCCGGCGGGGGCCCGGACGGAGCTCCCGGCGGGGGCTTCGGCGGAGGCTGCGGTGGAGCGTGCGGTGGAGGCTGCGGCGGTCAGGCGCTGATCAGGCCGAGCCCCAGGAGCACGAAGATCGCCAGGCCCAGCGCGATCCGGTACCAGACGAAGACCGTGTAGCTGCGGTTGGAGATGTAGTGCATGAACCAGCCGATGATCACGTAGGCCACGCCGAAGGCGATGCCGGTGGCCACGAGCGTCTCGGCCGTCCCGTAGGGGCCCGCCTGGGGCTCCCCCAGCGTCTGGGCGAGCTTGTACAGCCCCGAGGCGAACACGGCCGGGATGGCGAGCAGGAACGCGTAGCGGGCCGCGGCCTCCCGGGTGTAGCCCATGAGCAGCCCGGCGGTGATCGTCCCGCCCGAGCGGGAGACGCCCGGGATCAGGGCCAGCGCCTGGGCGAGGCCGAAGAGCACGCCGTGGCGGACGGTGAGCTCGTCGAGGTGGCGCACCTGCCGGCCCACCCGGTCCGCGGCGGCGAGGATCACGCCGAAGACCACGAGCATCGTGGCGGTGATCCACAGGGAGCGGAACTCGGTGTCGATCCAGTCCTCGAGCAGCAGCCCGAGCACGCCGATGGGCAGGGAGCCGAGGATGATCAGCCAACCCATCCGGGCGTCGGGGTCCGAGCGGTCCACCCGCCCCACCAGGGACAGGGCCCAGTGCCCGATGATCCGGGCGATGTCGCGCCAGAAGTAGATGATCACGGCCGTCTCGGTGCCCAGCTGGGTGATGGCGGTGAACGCGGCCCCGGGGTCGGCGCCGTGGGGGAGGAACTCGCCCGCGATGCGCAGGTGCGCCGAGGAGGAGACCGGCAGGAACTCGGTGAGGCCCTGCACGAGGCCGAGAATGATTGCTTCGATCCAGTTCACCCGGCCACCTTACGGCACGGTACCGCCGCCGCCCGCCGCCCGGACACGCCGGGAGCGGCCCGCCGGGGCGGGCCGCTCCCGGGCAGGCCCGGGCGGACCGGGCCGGGTCAGCGGGCGGACCGGGACTGACCGCCCTCGTCGAGGTCCTCGTAGTCCTCCTCGTCGACGAGGTCGTCGTCGAGCATCTCGTTGTCCTCGAGCAGATCCTCGTCCGCGCCCTCACCGGAGTCCTCGTCCTCGTCGTCCGGGCCGAGGTCGTCCTCGTCGTCGGAGTCCTCGTCCTCGGAGTCCTCGTCGTCCTCCTCGGCGAACACGGTCAGCGGGGTGACCTCGTCGTAGGCGTCGTAGAGCGCCTCCTCGTAGGCGTCGAAGGCGTCGGCGATCGCCAGGTAGGCGCCGTCGACCGCGGGGTCGTCGTCGCCCCGGCGGTTGGAGGCCGCAGCCAGGTGTTCTTCGAGGGCACTCACGAGGGCCTGCAGCGCAGCACGAGGATCTTGGCTCATGGAGTAGACGTTATCGCTATTCCGTGCAGAATGGGGACCGATGAGAGAACAAGTCCGGACCAGCTCGGCGGCCCTCGCGCGGGACGCCGACCAGCGCTACGAGTACCTCCTGCTGACCGTCGCGCCGCACGAGAGGCTCAGCGAGGCGCGCGCCCGGCTCACCGAGCACGCCGAGTACGGCAAGTGGGAGCTCACCCGGTCCGTCCTGCTCTACAGCGGGGCGCGCAAGTACTGGCTGCGCCGCCGCGTGATGCGGGTCGAGCGCACCATCTGAGCGCTCCCGCCCGGCCCGGGCGCGCCCGGGCCGCTCCCTCAGCCGCCGACCGGGCCCAGCAGGGCCCTGGCGGCGACCGCGTGCACGGACTCGCTGTCCGAGGGGTGGTAGATCCCGGCGAGCACGTCCCGGTAGAGCCGTTCCAGCTCCCGGCCGCGGGAGTACTGGGCGCCGCCGGCGGTGCGCAGCGCCAGGTCCACCACCTGACGGGCCGTCTCCGTGGCCCGGTGCTTGACCCCGGAGAAGAGCAGGAACCAGCGCGGCCCGTGCTCCGGAGCGCGTCCCGAGCCGAGGGCGTCGACGTCCGCGCTGAGCTGCCGCAGCTGCAGCTCCAGCCCGTCCCGCAGGATGGCGGCCTCCGCGATCTGCCACCGCACGTCCGGGTGCTCGGCCCGGGGGGCGTCCGCGCCCCGGGAGCGGCGGGTGCGGGCGAGCTCGGCCGCCAGCTCCACCGCCCGGTCCGCGATCCCCGTGTAGACCGCGGCCAGGAGCAGCTCGAAGCACCCGAAGATCCCCCACACCACCGGATCGGGGTTGGGCTCCGCGGGGGTGCGGGTGAGGACCTGCTCGGGGCGCATCCGCACCGAGCGCAGCACCGTGGTGCGCGACTGCGAGGCGCGCATGCCCAGGGTGTCCCAGTCGTCGAGGACCTCGATCCCGTCCGCGTCCCGGTCCACGAAGCCGAACACGAGCGGCGCCCCGGCGTCGGCGTCGTCCCGGGCGTGGACGATCAGCCGGGTCCACACCGGGGACAGCGAGGTGAAGATCTTCGTGCCCGTCACCCGGTAGCCCTCCCCCTCGGCGACGGCGGTCGTCGCCGCGTCGAAGAGCACCGCGTCGTTGCCGGCCTCGGAGATGCCGAACGCGAAGATCTCCCCGGCCGCCGCCTGCCGGAAGATCCCCTCGGCGCGGCCGTCCCCGCGCAGGCGCAGGGTGTGCGCCACGCCCACGAGCACGTGGTGCATGTTGATCCCCAGGGCCGTGGCGGGGGCCGCCGAGGCCAGGCGCCGCTGCGCGGCGACCGCCTGCTGCAGGGTGAACCCGAGGCCGCCGTGTTCCCGCGGCACGAGCATCAGCGGGTAGCCGATGCGCACCAGCTCCGCGAAGTCCTCGTCGAAGAACCGGTTGTCCCGGTCGTAGCCGGCGGCGCGCTCGCGGAACGCCGCGAGCAGCTCGTCGGGCAGCAGGGTCTCGGGCGTCGGGGCGTCCGTGCTGGGCATGGGGTCCTTCCGGGAGCGCGGGTCGGGCGGGGCGGGACGGTCAGTACGAGCTGAGCAGGCGGTGGAGGACCCGCGAGCCGAACTCCAGCGACGCCGTCGGCACGCGCTCGTCCACGCCGTGGAACATGGCGGGGAAGTCGAGCTCGTCGGGCAGGCGCAGCGGCACGAACCCGTAGCCGGTGATCCCCAGCGGGTCCAGGGACTTGTTGTCGGTGCCGCCGGAGAGCATGTACGGCAGCACGACGGCCTCCGGGTCCTCGGCGTGCAGGGCGTCCACCATGGCGTCCACGACGCTGCCGGAGAACGGCACCTCGAGGGCGATGTCGTCGGACTCGAACTCGAAGCGCACCCCGTCCCCGGCCAGCTCGGCGAGCTTGTCCAGCACGAGCTCCCGCTGCTCCGGCAGGTAGCGCACGTCCAGTCCCGCCTGGGCGGAGCCCGGGACCACGTTGACCTTGTACCCGGCCTCGAGCATCGTCGGGTTGGCCGTGGTCTGCAGGGTCGCGCCCACGAAGCGGGCCACCGAGCCGAGCTCGGCCAGCAGCCGCTGCGGGTTCTGCGGGTCGAACTCCACACCGGTCAGCTCGGTCACCGAGTCCAGGAACGCGCGGGTGGTCTTCGTCAGCTGGACCGGCCACCGGTGCTCCCCGATGTTGGCCAGCGCCCGGGACAGGCGGGTGACGGGGTTGTCGTCGTTGATCTGGGAGCCGTGCCCGGCGGTGCCCTCGGCGTGCAGGCGCAGCCACATCAGGCCCTTCTCGGCCGTCTGCAGCAGGTAGGCGCGGCGCCCCCCGATGGTCGCGGAGTAGCCGCCGACCTCGCTGATGGCGTCCGTGACCCCGTCGAAGAGCTCCCGGTGGTGCTCCGTGACCCACCGGGACCCGTAGGTCATCCCGGCCTCCTCGTCGGCGAAGAAGCCGAAGACGATGTCGCGCCGGGGCCGGGTGCCGGTGCGGGCCATGTGGCGCAGCACCGAGATCATCATCGCGTCCATGTCCTTCATGTCCACGGCCCCGCGGCCCCAGATCATGCCGTCCGCGAGCTCCCCGCCGAAGGGGTCCACGGACCAGTCCGCGGCGATCGCGGGGACCACGTCGAGGTGCCCGTGCACGAGCAGGGCGTCGGCGGACGGGTCGGTGCCCTCGAGCCGGGCGAAGACGTTGGCGCGCCCGGGGGCGGACTCGAGCAGCGTGGGCGTGAGCCCGACCTCGTCGATCAGCCCGGCGACGTACTCGGCCGCGCGCCGCTCCCCGCGGGCGTCGCCGCTGCCGAAGTTGGACGTGTCGATCCGGATGAGGTTGCGGCAGATCTCGACGGTCTCGCCCTCCGGCGACGAGGCGGCGGGTGCCGGCACGGGGGTGGGCTGGGAGTCGGTCATGGGGTCCTTCCTGGTGCCTGGGGGTCAGCGGGTGGCGGTGTCCCGGCCGGGGTAGTCCCGCAGCAGGAGCCGGCCCGACTCCTCCACGACGGTGACCGTCTCGGTCCGGTCCGGGGCGCCCTCGGGGGCCACCAGCAGCTCGTGGCCCTCCGGGGTGGCCGTGGCCCCGTCCTGCACGACCAGCGTCCGGTAGCCGGAGGTGTCCTCGTGCCACTGCTCGAGGTAGCGCGGGCAGTACTGCGAGTTGCCGTCCGTGCTGCGGTGGACGAGGTCGTGGGAGAGCAGCGCGCAGGCGCCCTCCCAGTCCCGCTCGGCCATCGCCTCGACGAATGCCTCGGTCACGCCCTCGGGCGTGCCGGGGTCGGGCCCGCAGCCGGCGAGGCCGGCGGCCGCCGCCGCGGCGAGGCCCAGCCGCAGCGCGCCCCGGGACCGCGCGGGGCGGGTGGCGTGGACGGGCATGGGTCTCCTTCCCGGGGGCGGGCCCTCCCAGCCTAGCGCCACGGGCCCGCGGGCACCGGCCGCGGGGGCGCCGGGGCGTCCTCGAGGTGGCGGGGGCGCCCGGCGACGACGCCGGCCACCAGGGCCACGAGCAGGCAGCCCAGCAGCACGAATGCGCCGGCCCAGCTGCCCGTCAGCGCCAGGACGAGCCCGAACCCGAGGGGCCCGGCCGACGCGGAGGCGTAGCCCACGCCCCGGGCGACGGCGGAGAGCGCCGCGGAGCCGGCCGTGGTGCGGGTGCGCGGGCTGGTGAGCGGCCGGGCCATCGGGTAGGCACCCCGGCCGCTGCCCGCCCTCCGGGCCCCGTCCCTGCGGGTGCCGGCGAGCACCACCGGCCAGGGCGCGACGGCGACGGGGCCGACCGCGGCCCGGACGCCGATCGAGAGCCGCCACCCCGCGGTCCGGGCCGGGGGCACGGCCAGGAAGGGGGTGGCGGGGGTGCCGATCCCGCAGCACATGGTGTGCGCGGAGGTCAGGGCGGCCAGGCGCAGGGACAGGGCGAGGAGGACGGTCCGGGCCAGCACGGCGACGCGGCCGGGCAGGCGCGGGGGTCCGGGGAGCGCCGGGGCCTCAGTACTCCAGGCAGATCTTGCCGAAGTGGCGGCCGGACTCCTGGTGGCGGAACGCCTCGGCGGCCTGGGCGAGGCCGAAGCTGCGGTCGATCACGGGCCGCAGCCCGGTCGCCTCGAGCGCCCGCACGAAGTCCTCCTGCTCGCGGCGGCTGCCCACGATCAGCCCCTGCAGCCGGGCCTGCCGCGCCATGAGCAGGGCGGTGGGGACCTCGCCGGATCCGCCGGCGAGCACGCCGATGAGGGAGATGTGCCCGCCGATCCGCACGGCCCGGATCGACTGCGGCAGCGTCCCGGCGCCGCCCACCTCGATGACGTGGTCCGCACCGCGTCCGCCCGTGAGCTCCAGGACGGTGCGGCCCCACTGCGGGTCCTGCCGGTAGTTGATCGTGTGGTCGGCGCCCAGGGCGCGCAGACGCTCGAGCTTCTCGTCGGAGGACGACGTCGCGATCACGGTGGCGCCCATGAGCTTGGCCAGCTGCACGGCGTAGACCGAGACCCCGCCCGTGCCGAGGGCGAGGACGACGTCCCCCGCCCGGAGCCCGCCGTCGACGACGAGCGCGCGCCAGGCCGTGAGGCCGGCGGTCGTGATGGTGGCGGCCTCGGCGTGGGTCCACCCCGCCGGGGCCCGCGTGAACCAGGTGGCGGGCCGCACGACGACCTCCCGCGCGTAGCCGTCGAGCCCGTCGCCGGGCACGCTGCGGAAGTCGCCGACCGCGGGCGGGCCGTCCTGCCACAGCGGGAAGAAGCAGGAGACCACGGCGTCGCCCGGCGCGAGCTCCTCGACGCCCTCCCCCACGGCCTCGACGACGCCCGCGCCGTCGGCCAGGGGGATCCGGCCGTCCTCGGCGGGCGAGCCGCCGCTGACGACGAGGTAGTCGTGGAAGTTCAGCGAGCTGGCGCGGACCCGCACGCGGACCTCCCCCGGTCCCGGGTCCCCGGGGGCGGGGACGTCCTGCAGGACGAGGCGGTCGAGACCGCCGGGGGCGGCGAGGGAGAGCTGCTTCACGGGGGGACCTCCGGGGCGTCGTGGTCGGGCGGCGTCGCGGTCGGGTGGCGGCACGCCGGGGCGGCGCACGGGCGCCGCCGGTCGGGAGCCGCCAGCCTACCTGGCGCGGCCCCTTTCGTCAGCACACTTCCCTTATGGCCCCCGCGGCGTTTAGGGTGGCCTTACCTGCGACGGTGCGACGCGGACATCCGCGGCCCGCCGCATCCCCACTGCAGTCGACGACGGAGGCAAGCATGTTCTTCCACCAGCAGAAACTCCAGTACAACGCCACCCCCGAGGCCCCGGACGCGGTCTACGCGCGCAAGCTGCAGGAGGTGATCGGCGGGCAGTACGGCGAGATCACCGTCGCCATGCAGTACAGCTTCCAGGCCTGGAACGCCCACATCCCCGGCAAGTACCGTGACCTGCTCTTCGGCACGGCGGCCGAGGAGTTCGGCCACATCGAGATGCTCGCCACGATGGTCGCGCAGCTGCTCGAGAAGGCCCCGCTGGGCATCACCGACGAGGCCGTGCAGGGCGACCCGGCCGTGGCCGCCGTGATCGGCGGGACGGACCTCCAGCACGCCATCGTCGCCGGGGCCGGCGCGCGGCCGGTCGACTCCATGGGCAACCCGTGGCAGGGGTCCTTCGTCACCGCCAGCGGCAACCTCCTGGCCGACATGACGGCCAACGTCAACGCCGAGATGCAGGGCCGCCTGCAGGTGGCCCGGCTCTACCACATGACCGACGACCACGGGATCCGGGACATGCTCTCGTTCCTGCTGGCCCGCGACACCATGCACCAGAACCAGTGGATGGCCGCGGTCAAGGAGCTGCAGGAGGACGGGCTGGAGCAGATGCCGGTGCCGTCGAACTTCCCGCAGTCGAAGGAGGCCACGGAGTTCTCCTACGACTACTACAACTTCTCGGACGGCGCGGCCGCCGCGGACGGCTCGTGGGCCTCCGGCCCCACCCCGGACGGCAAGGGCACCTTCGGCTACAAGGCGGAGCCCATGGCCGGCGTGCCCATGCCCCCTCCCACGCACCCGGACGCCCGCTTCTACGGCACCACCGAGGTCCCCAACGCCGTCGAGAAGGCCGCCGGCACCCTCCAGGACAAGCTCAAGAAGGAGTAGCGCCCGGCCGGACGCCCCGCCGGGGAGTGTCCCCGCAGGCGCGCAGGGGCCCGGGACGGCGACCGCCGTCCCGGGCCCCTGCGCGTGCCCGGCAGCACCGGGCCACGGCCTCGGGTCGGGGCACCGGCTCCGGGCGTGCGGTCAGTGGGCGCCGACGGCGAGGGCGTGGCGCACCGCGGCCTCGGCGCCCTCGGCCCAGGGCTCGCCGTGGCCGGGCAGGACCGTGCGGGCGCCCGTGGCGGCGACCGCGTCGAGGGAGGCCAGGGCCGTGGCCGTGTCGCTGGTCGCGGCCGAGGCGACGATCTGCGGGCCCCGCCGGCCGGTGTACGGGTCGAGGGTGACCAGCGCGTCCCCGCTGAGGACGGTGCCCCGGCCGGGCAGGTCGAGCACGCAGTGCCCGTCGGTGTGACCGGGGGTGTGCACGACGACGGGCCGGCCCGGCACCGGCAGGGGGCTGCCGGTCTCCAGCGGACGGAGCACGCGCACGCCCTTGACGCTCAGCGCTCCGGCGAGCGCCATCCGGCCGAGCAGCGGCAGGGAGCGCGGGTGGCCCAGCGGGTAGAGGAAGCGGTTGCGCTGGGGCCGGTAGCGGTACGGGTGGGCGGCCAGCCGCGCGTCGGCGGGGTGGCCGAGCACGGGCAGCCCCCACTCGTCCTGCGCGCGGCGGGCGAAGCCCACGTGGTCGAAGTGCCCGTGGGTGAGCACGAGCGCCTTGACGTCCTCGGGCCGCCGGCCGAGCTCCTCGAGCCCGGCCAGGAGCATGGGCCACATGCTGGGCAGTCCCGCGTCCACGAGGGTCAGGCCGTCCTCGTCCTCGACCAGGTAGCAGTTGACGTGGGCGTGGGTGATGAGGTGGACGCCGTCGGCGACTCCGGAGGTGAACATGGGACTCCTCGGTGGTCAGTGGGTCGGTGGGAGCGGGACGGGGGCGGCCGCCGCCGCGTCGTCGGCGGGGCCGGGGCGCCCGCGCAGCCGGCGGCGCAGGGCCGCCCTGGAGTGCCCGGCCGTGCGCAGGCGGGCCCCCGCGTAGGGCACGCCGCCGCGCAGCCGCGCCCCCACGGCCGCCCACACGCACACGGCGCGCTCGAGGAGCCACACGGGCGCCCACGCCACGGTGCCGGCGGGGAAGACCGCCCGTCCGCCCGCGCGGCGGCGCCCGGCCTCCGCGACCCCGCACGCCAGCACCCCCAGGGCGGCGAGGCGGGCCGGCCGGCGCGCGGCCCAGCCGAGGAGGGGCAGCAGGGACAGCTCGGCGGCCAGGCGCCCGGGCTGGGCGAAGTCGTCGTAGGCCTGCCGCACCCGCTGGCCGAGGAAGTGGGCGGCGCTCGGCGGGATCCGGCCGACGTACAGGTCGGGGGCCCGCACCTCCCGGCCCCCCGCGGCGGTGATCGTGCGGATCAGCTCGAGGTTCTCGAACAGCACGTCGCCGTCGTAGCCGCCCGCCCCCAGCAGCGCCGAGCGGCGCACGCCGAGGGTCCCGGGGTAGTCGGCGCCGAGGGCGCGGTTGAACAGGGTGCGGGCGGTGTCCCAGCGGGCGTGCCAGGGCAGTTCCAGGAAGTAGTTCTGCGGGCGGACCAGCTCCGCCCGCCCCAGCAGCCCGACCACCCGCTGGAGGGCCTCCCGGGTGTAGCGCACGTCGTCGTCGGCGAGGACGATCCGCTCCTGCGCCACCCGCCGCACCCCGGTCATGACCCCCGCCACCTTGCCGTTGGCCCCGGGCCACGGCTCGGGGCGCAGGAGCTGCACCGCGTCCGGGAGGGCGCGGCGGTGGGCGGCGAAGAGCTCGTCGGCGGACCCGTCGACGACCGTGACCGGCACCCACTGCACGACCTCGGCGAGGTAGCGGGCCAGCTCGTCCAGGGCCGCGTCGTCGCTCCACTTCAGCGGCAGGACGTAGTGGGCGTCGGCGAGCGGGGGCAGGGCCATGGGCGGGGGTCCTTCGCGGCGTGGGCTCTTGATAAGGGCACTGATGGTGGTGTCCCGATCATGCGCCCGCGCCGGGACGGCGGTCAAGCCGGGGACTGCTCCGCGAGGGCCTCGGCGACGACCTCGGCGACGGCCTGGCTGGACTGCGGGTTCTGGCCGCTGACGAGGTTGGCGTCGCGCACGACGTGGCTGGACCAGGCGGGGCCGGTCTCCACGACGGCGCCCTGCTCGCGCAGCGCGGTCTCGACGAACCAGGGGGTGTTCTCGCCGGTGCCGCCGCCGAGCTCCTCCTCGTTGGTGAACACGGTCATCCGGCGGCCGGTGAAGACGAACGCCCCGTCCTCGTCCACGGCGCTGAGCAGCCCGGCGGGACCGTGGCAGAAGGGCGCGACGATCCGGCCCGCCCGGTCCGCCTCGGCCAGCAGGCGCCCGAGGTCGGCGTCCTGGTGGAGATCGGCCATGGGCCCGTGGCCGCCGGGCAGCACGAGGGCGTCGTAGTGGCCGCCGTCCACGTCGCCGAGCACGAGGGGGACGGCCAGCTCCGCGTCGATCCGCTGGAGGTAGGCGCGGAACTCGTCGGCCCGCTCCTGGCCGCCGGTCATCTCCGGGGCGAAGCTCGCCCGGTCCACGGTGGGGGCGACGCCGCCGGGGGTGGCGATGTCGACGTCGTGGCCGGCCTCGCGCAGGACGCGGTGGGCGACGACCAGCTCCTCGGCCCAGAAGCCGGTGGGGTGCTCGGTGCCGTCGCGCATGGTGAGGGAGTCGGCGGCGGAGACGATCATGAGGACGTGTGCCATGGGAGTGCTCCTTGCAGGGGTCGTGGACGGGGCGGGCCGGTGCGGCGGCGTCAGGCGGCGGCGGTGAGCTCCGCGTAGGTGGCGTCGTCGAGCTGGAGCCGGGCGGCGCCCATGTTCTCCTCGAGGTGCTCCAGGGACGCCGTGCCGGGGATGGGCATGATCACCGGGGAGTGGTGCAGCAGCCAGGCGAGGGCGACCTGCGAGGCCGTGGCGCCGAGGCGCTCGGCGGCCCGGTCCACGGGACCGCCGGGGCGGGCGAGGTCGCCGGCGGAGATGGGCGCCCACGGGATGAACCCGATGCCGTGCTCGGCGCAGTGCTCGAGGACGTCCTGCGAGCTGCGGTCGGTGAGGTTGTAGCGGTTCTGCACGGTGGCGACGGTGAAGTGCTCCTGGGCCGCCCGGATCTGGTCCACGCCCACCTCGGAGAGCCCGAGCGCCCGCACCTTGCCCTCCTCCTGCAGCGCGCGCAGGACGGCGAACTGTTCCTCCGCGGGGACGGTGGGGTCGATCCGGTGCAGCTGGAGCAGGTCGAGGGCCTCGACCCGCAGCTTGCGCAGGCTCAGCTCGGCCTGCTGGCGCAGGTACTCGGGCCGGCCCAGCGGGATCCACCGGCGGGGACCGGTGCGGGCGAAGCCGACCTTGGTCGCGATCCGGACGCCCTCGGGGTAGGGGTGCAGGGCCTCGGCGATGATCTGCTCGCTGACGTCGGGGCCGTACGCGTCGGCGGTGTCGACGAAGTCGACGCCCAGCTCCACGGCGCGGCGCACCACCCGCACGGCGTTGGCGCGGTCGGCGGGCTCGCCCCACACGCCCTCGCCGACGATGCGCATGGCGCCGAAGCCGAGGCGGTGGACCGTGCCGAGGTCCTGGAGGTCGATGGTGCCGGGCACTGCTCGGGTGCCGGCCGGGGTGCTGTCCGTCATGTCCGCCGCAACCCGGCGGCGCCCGACGTTATTCCGATCACGCCGGCACCGGCGGGAGCTCCCCGGGTGCCGACCGCGCCGCCCGTTCCCCGGGCGCCGGACGGTGGGTAGCCTGAGCGGCGGGACGCACCCGCGGCCCGCCCCGCACCACCCCGCCCAGGAGGGAGCCCCATGGAGCCCAGCACCGAGCCGCGCACCATCGTCGTCACCGGCGCCAGCGACGGCATCGGGGCCGCCGCCGTCCGGGAGCTCGCGCGGCGGGGCCACGAGGTCGTCGTCGTCGGCCGCTCGCCCGCCAAGACCGCCGCGGTCGCCCGCCCGCTGGGGGCGCGGCACTTCTCGGCGGACTTCGCGCGCCTGGACGAGGTGCGCGGGCTGGGCGCCCAGCTGCGCTCGGCCCTGCCGCGCATCGACGTGCTCGTCAACAACGCGGGCGGCATCTTCGACCGGCCCGAGCGCACCGCGGACGGGCTCGAGCGGACCTTCCAGGTCAACCACCTGGCGCCGTTCCTGCTCACCCACCTGCTGCTGGAGCCGCTGCGGGCGGGCACCGGCGCGGTGGTGAACACGTCGAGCATCGCCGCCCGGATCGGGCGCCTGGACCTCCGGGGCATGGACGAGCTGGACGGGTTCGGCGGCCCGGGCGGCCGCCGGGCGTGGTCCCCGCACCGGGCCTACGGCGACTCCAAGCTCGCCAACGTCCTGTTCACGCGCGGGCTCGAGCGCCACCACGGGGACCGCGGGCTGGCCGCCGCGGCGTTCCACCCCGGCGGGGTGGCCACCAACTTCGCCTCCTCCACGACCACGGCCCTGGGCCTGCTCTACCGCACCCGGCTGGGGCGGCGCCTGATGATCACCCCGGAGCAGGGCGCGGACACGCTCGTCTGGCTCGCCGAAGGCACCCCCGGGCGGGACTGGGCGTCGGGGGCGTACTACGAGAAGCGCCGGCCGGCCCGCACCAATCCCCGCGCCGGCGACGACGCCCTGGTGGACGCCCTCTGGGAGCGCAGCGCCCGGCTCGCCGGCCTCAGCGGCCGCGCAGGCTGAGCACCAGGGCGTCCACCTTCTGCTCCAGCTGCTCGATCGTCCCGTCGTTGACGATCGTGGCCGTGATCCACCGCGGGTCGATGCCGGCCTCTGAGGCGTGCGGGTCGGCGCTCCCCCCGGCCCCCGGGCGCACCACGTGCACCACCCGCCCGCCCGCGGCCACGACGGCCTCGGCCTCGACGTCGAAGCGCACGTCCGTGAACACGACCCGTCCGCCCAGCCGGCGGGCGGCCGCCAGACCGCGCTGCGCCCACACCGTCTCCCCGAAGACCGCCTTGCCCGCCTCGTTGCCCACGCGCTGGAGCAGGACCCGGATCTCCCGGTGCACCGGGTCGCGCTCCTCGTCCTTGAGCCGGTCCCAGTCCCCGCCGACCTCGGCCAGCACCGTGGACAGGCGCAGGAGGGCGTCCCCGCGCCGGCCGACGAGCGGGTCCAGCTTCGTGAGGAACAGCCGCAGCGGATCGGCGAACGCCACCCGCGAGTAGCCGTGGGCCGCCACGAGCCGGGCCCCGCACGTGTCCTTGCCCGCCTGCTTGCGCCCGTGCAGCCCGATCAGCTCCACACCGCCGGGGTCGTCCGCGCCCGTGTCCGTGCCCGTGTCCGCGCCCATGGTCAGCCTCCTCGGTCGTGCCGGCACCGTTGCCAGCCTACGAACCGCCGCCCGGCACCGCACCTGACGCATCGCACCAACTTTTTGCACTATGATGCCGAGAGTGCAATTAATGGTCTGCGGCAGGAACTCCCGGTGACCGACGGGGCGCGCGAGCAGCGGATGCGGCGCACGCGCCGGTCGCTCATCGTGCACGCGCGCCGGCTCACGGCCGAGCGCGGGCTGGGCGGGTTCACCGTGGACGAGCTCTGCGCGGAGGTCGGCATCTCCCGGAGGACCTTCTTCAACTACTTCGCCTCGAAGGACGACGCCGTGCTGGGCACCCCGGCGCGGGACCCGCTCGCGGCCTACTCCGAGGAGTTCGTGGCCGGCGGCCGGTCCTCGGGCGGGCCGGGCCTGCTGGAGGCCCTGCAGGAGCTCGTCGTGCGGTCCTTCCGCGTCATGGACGCCCCCCACGACCGGTCGGTGCTGCTGGAGGTCCTGCGGCGGGAGCCCGCCCTGCTCCAGCGGCTGACCGAGTCCATGGACCGCCACGTCGCGGGCCTGGCGGAGCTGATCGCCCGGCGGCAGGGCTGCCCGCCCGGGGACCCCTTCCCGCGGGTGGCCGCCGCCGTCGTCGCCCACCTGGCGGGGCACACCGTCCACGAGCTCCTGGAGAGCCGCCCGGGCGCCGACGAGTCGCCGCCGCTCGAGGAGTTCGCCGCCCTGCTGGAGCGCAACGTCGGCCTCGCCGCCGAGCTCCTCGCGCCCGCCGGCACCGGCCCGGCCACCCCCACCGACACCGAAGGAACCCCATGACCACGACCCCGCCGTCGGCCGTCCCGGACGGCCCGCTGCTGGTGCTGACCCGGAAGCGGATCTGGATCATCTTCTCGGCCCTCATCGCCGGGATGCTGCTCTCCAGCCTCGACCAGACCATCGTCTCAACCGCCATGCCGACCATCGTCGGCGAGCTGGGCGGCGTGGAGCACCAGGCCTGGATCACCACCGCCTACCTGCTCGCGACCACCATCGTGATGCCCGTCTACGGCAAGTTCGGCGACGTGCTGGGCCGGCGCACCCTCTTCCTCGTCGCCATCGCCCTGTTCACCGTCGCCTCGGTCGGCTGCGCCCTCGCCACGGGCTTCTGGGGCTTCGTCGCGTTCCGCGCGATGCAGGGCCTCGGCGGCGGCGGCCTGATGATCCTCTCCCAGGCGATCGTCGCGGACATCGTGCCGGCCTCCGAGCGCGGCAAGTACATGGGCCCCCTCGGCGGCATCTTCGGCCTCTCCGCCGTCGCCGGGCCGCTGCTGGGCGGCTACTTCGTGGACCACCTCACCTGGCAGTGGGCGTTCTACATCAACATCCCGGTCGGGATCGCCGCCTTCGCCATCGCCTGGTTCACCCTGACCCTGCCCCACAAGCGCGCCACCCGGCGGATCGACGTCGCCGGCGTGGTGCTGCTGTCCGCGGCCACCACGTGCCTGATCTTCTTCACGGAGTTCGGCGGCGACGCCGAGCGCGGCTGGGACTCCCCCGCCACGTGGGCGTGGGCCGCCGGCACGGTCGTCGCGGCGGGCCTGTTCGTGCGGACCGAGGCGCGCGCGGAGGACCCCATCATCCCGCTCGCCCTGTTCCGCAACCCGGTCTTCGTCAACGCGACCGCGATCGGGCTCACGCTGGGCCTGGGCATGTTCGCCGCCATCGCCTTCGTGCCGACGTTCCTGCAGATGTCCTCCGGGACCTCGGCCGCGGAGTCCGGGCTGCTCATGCTGCCCATGATGGCGGGGCTCATGGGCACCTCCATCTGGTCGGGCATCCGCATCTCCCGCACCGGCCGGTACAGGGGCTACCCGATGGCCGGCACCCTCGTCACGGCGGCCGCGATGCTGGCCATGACCACGCTCGCAGCCGACACGCCGATCTGGCTGATCTGCGCCTACCTGCTCGTCCTCGGCGCCGGCCTCGGCCTGATCATGCAGGTCATCGTCCTCGTGGTGCAGAACGCCGTGGACCCCTCCATGGTGGGCACGGCCACGAGCACCAACAACTACTTCCGGGAGGTGGGGGCCGCCCTGGGCGTGGCCATCTTCGGGGCGATCTTCACCAACAACCTCGCGGAGCAGCTCACCGAGGTGTTCGCCGGCGCCGGGGCCACCGCGGACCAGGCCGGGCAGGCCACCGCGACCCTCGACCCGCAGACGCTCGCGCAGTTGCCCGATCCCGTCCGGGACGGCATCGTCGCGGCGTACGCCGACTCCCTCGCCCCCGTGTTCTGGTACCTCATCCCCTTCATGCTCCTCGCGTTCCTGCTCGCGCTGTTCCTGCGGCAGATCCCGCTGTCGGAGACCGCCGGGATGGTGGCCCGCGGCGAGGCGGTCGGCGGCGCCGAGGCCGAGGCGCTCGAGGCCGCCCGCACCCGCTGAGCGCCCCCGCCCGGGCACGGCACGAGGCCCTGCCCGCCGTGGGCGGGCGGGGCCTCCTCGTCGTGCCCGGGCCGTCCCGGGGCGCAGCGGAGGAGCCGCGGGACGCTCACGGGTTCTCGCAGCCGACCCCGTCGCCGTTGCCGTCCAGGCGCGGCTGCCAGCGGGGATGCGCCGGCGTGAGGTGCGAGAGCCCGTCGGCGTAGACCGCCGAGCAGTGGGGGTACGGATCCGTGGGGGCCGGGGACGGGGTGGCCGGCCCGGGCGCGGTCGGCTCCGGCGCGGCCCCCGGTCCGGTCACCGGCCCCGCCCCTGGCGCGGGCTCGGGGTCCGCGGGCACGACCTGACCGGGGCACTCCCCCAGCACCTGGCCCATCGCGTCCTTCTCCGCGGCGGTCACCCACAGCCCGTACCCGGCCTTCACCGCGATCTGGCGCGCGACGTAGTCGCAGCGGAACGCCCGGTTCGGCGGCAGCCACGTGGCGGCGTCGCCGTCGCCCTTGGCCTGGTTCGTGGGCCCGTCGACCGCGAGCAGGTTGAGCGGGTCGTTGGCGAAGCGGGCCCGGGTGCCGGCGTCGAGCTGCCGGGCGCCCTTCTGCCAGGCGTCGGAGAGCGCGACGACGTGGTCGACCTGGACGTCGGAGGAGGTGGCCGGCCCGCGCACGAAGTCGATCGTGGTGGCGGTGTAGGGATCGAGCAGGGTGCCCGAGAGCACCGTGCACCCGTCGCTGCCGGCCCGGTGCACGACGTCGACCAGGTCCCGGGCGAGCACGTCGTTGCGGGTGTCGCAGCCGTTGCCGTCCACGTCCTGCCAGGCCGGGCCGAACTGCTCCCGGTCGTAGCCGGCCCTCGGCGCCCGGCCCTTCACGGCGAGCGTCTCCAGGGCGGCGGCCGCCGTGGCGGGCCCGCCGCCCGTGGACGCGGCGGGTGCCGTCGCGCTCGCCGGGGGTTCCGGCGGGTCCGCGGTCCCGGCCGGCACGGGCGCGGCCGAGGGCGCCGCCGTCGCCGGGGCGGGATCGTCCGGCGGGCCGGCGGTGGTCGCGCCGACCGGGCCCGCGCAGCCGGTGAGCGCCAGGACCGCCGCGCCCAGCGGCACGGCGAGGGTGGCGCGGATCCGACGGCGGGGCGCCGGGGCGCGGAGCACGGACGGGCGCGGGGCGGTGCAGCGGGGCACGGGGTCGACCTCCGGGGGCAGGTGCGAATGCGAATGCAGAGTCCACCGTAGGCCCGGTCCCCGGCGCTGCGCGAGCCGGTCACGGGTCGTGACGCGTCGTGGCGAGATCCTCCGCGCCGGACCGCGCGGGCGGCGCCGGGAATAGGCCCCTGCCCCACCGGGTTGTCGGGGGAACACCCCGCTGCCGCCTCTCGCGCGCGGCGGTCCCACCGCACTTCCGAGGAGCCGAGAACCCATGGCCACCGACTACGACGCCCCGCGCACGGGCCCCGACGACGACGACGCCGGCGAGTCGCTCGAGGTGATCCAGGCGCAGCGCAGCGCGCCCGCCCAGAGCCCGGCGATCGACGTCGACGACGCCGACACCGCGGAGGGCATCGACCTGCCCGGGGCGGACCTCTCCCACGAGGAGCTGCTCATCCAGGTCGTGCCCGAGCGGGAGGACGAGTTCACCTGCATGTCCTGCTTCCTGGTCCACCACCGCAGCCAGCTCGCCCGCGAGGAGAACGGCAACAAGTACTGCACCGACTGCGAGGGCTGACCGGCGCCGGCACGGGCCGGCCGTCCGTGGGCGGCGGCCGGGCACCGTAGGGTGGATGCATGTCGATCGATGCTGTGGAGCGCGCCGAGGACGCCCGGGTGGAGGCGCTGCACGCCCTCCAGGTGCTGGACACCCCGCGGGAGGAGCGCTACGACCGGATCGTGCGCCTGGCCCAGCAGGTCTTCGACGTGCCGATGGCCGCGATCAACCTCATCGACGCCGACCGGCAGTGGACCAAGGCCGAGGTCGGCCTCGACGGGCTGGAGAGCATCCCCCCGGGCGACTCCATGTGCCGCCACACCGTGCGCTCCCCCGGGACGCTGGTGGTGCCCGACACCACCGTCGACCCCCGCTTCCGCGCCAACCGCTTCGTCGTCGGCGACGAGCGCATCCGCTTCTACGCGGGCCAGCCCGTCCACGCCCCCGGCGGGGAGGCGGTGGGCACCCTGTGCCTGTTCGCCACCGACCCGCGGGAGCTCAGCGGCCGGGACCGGCAGATGCTCCAGGAGATGGCCGGGTGGGTCGAGCGCGAACTCGTCGCCCAGCAGGAGCTCGACCGCGCGGCCCAGGTCCAGCAGGTCCTCATGCCCGCCACCGCCCCGGTCGTCGACGGCTACGAGCTCGCCGGGCGGTGCGTGCCCACCCAGGCCATCGGCGGGGACTTCTTCGCCTGGCACACCCTGCCCGGCGGGGCCCTGCAGCTGCACGTGGCCGACGTGATGGGCAAGGGCATCCCCGCGGCCCTGATCGCCGCCTCGGTGCGGGCCATGCTGGTGGGCGCGGCCCAGTTCAACGACCAGGCCGCCACCGTCCACCGCACCGCCACCGCCGCCGAGGAGCTGCTGTCGGCCACCGGGGCGTTCGTCACCGCCTTCTCCGCCCGCCTGGACCCGGCCACCGGGGTGCTGGACTACATCGACGCCGGGCACGGGCTGGCCTTCGTCTTCGGTCCCCACGGGTACCGCCGGCTGCACCGCTCCGGGCCCCCGATCGGGATCTTCCCCGAGACCACCTGGCCGCTGCACACCACCACCCTGGCCCCCGGGGAGCTGCTGGTGGTGGTCTCCGACGGGTTCCTGGACTTCTTCCCCACCCTCGGGCACACCCTGGAGGCGGCCGCCCGGGCCGGGCTGGCCGAGGCCACCGCGGCCCGAGTGGTGGACCGGGCCATCGCCTACGCCCGCACCCGGGGCCACCCCGACGACGTCACCGTCCTGGCCCTGCGCCGCGAGCCCGCCTGACGCCGGCCGCCGTCAGGACCGGCGCTCAGCGCAGGCGGCCGCCGGAGTGGCGCAGGTAGCAGGCGGCGCACATCGACTCGTAGGAGGCCTCCTGGCCGTCGATGGCCACCTGGTCCCCCTCGAAGACGAACGCCCCGTCGACGAGCCGCGCGTTGAACATCGCCTTGGACCCGCAGCGGCAGATCGTGCGCAGCTCCTCGACGGTGTGCGCCAGCGCCAGCAGCCGTGCCGCCCCGGGGAACGCCTCGGTGCGGAAGTCCGTGCGCAGCCCGTAGGCGAGCACCGGCACGCCGTCGAGCACCGCGATGCGCAGCAGGTCGTCGACCTGTCCGGGGGTGAGGAACTGGGCCTCGTCCACCAGCAGGCAGTGCACCGGGCCGTGCTCCCGGACGGCCGCGTGGAACAGGGCGCGCGCCGGGTCCCCGGGGCCCAGCAGCAGGTCCACCCGCCGGGACTCGCCGAGACGGGACACCACCGTGTCCGCGCCCTTGGAGTCGATCGCCGGCTTGGCGACCAGGACCTTCTGGTCCCGCTCCTCGTAGTTGTGCGCGGCCTGGATCAGGACCGTGGACTTCCCCGAGTTCATCGCCCCGTGGCGGAAGTAGAGCTTGCCCATCAGGCGCCCCTGCGGTGCCGGGCGGAGGTGGCGGAGGTGGTCATCGTGGTGCTCCTGGGGGGGGTCGGGCCGGGTGCCGGTGTCGAACGCGCGTCCTAATATAGGCGCCAGGAGCGCGGGGCCGGGCCACCCCGGCCGCACCCACCGAGGAAAGGGCTGGCAGTGGACCACGACTACAACTACGGCGGGGCCACCGCCGTCGGCACGCGCGCCGTCGTCGTCCGCGGCGGCCACGGCCGCTCCACGGAGCGGCGCACGGTCGTCGACGAGTCGCACTGGACCGTCACCGTCGACGACGGCACCCGCTTCTCCAAGGCCGACGGGGTGCAGTGGGGCGACTCCGCCGGCGGGTCCTCCGACCTCGAGGACGCCCACCGCCCCACGCACATCGTGACGGAGGGCAACCCGGACTTCGACGAGCTGTGGGCGGACGCCGTGCTGAGCGCCTACACCGGCCACGACCAGCTGGCCTACGTGGAGGACAGCATCGCCGCGAACCTGCTCACCGGCGACGCCGACGTGCACGCCCACTACGACGTCTCCGGGATCATCGACGAGCTCACGCCCATCGGCCAGGACTACGACGAGATCCCCCAGGAGCAGTTCTGGGCCGTGGTGGCCAGGCACCGGCTCGCCGCCGACGACCCCAGGGGCCGATGACCGGCCCGGAGCGGTCGCCGGTCCTCCCGGCCGGTCCGGGCTAGCGGCGTCGCGCCGCGACGCCGCGCACCGCCAGCGTGGTGCACACGAGGTACGTGGCCGTGGCCGCCAGCACGACCAGCAGGGACACCGACCAGGAGCCGCTGCGCGCCTGCACGAAGCCGAGCACGGTCGGAGCCAGGGCCCCCACCCCGTAGCCGGTCCCCTGCACCACCGCCGAGAGGCGCCCGGCCGAGGCGCTGTCGTGCGCCAGCTGCATGATGGCGATGAAGATCACGGTGATGCCGCCGCCCTGCGCCACCCCGCCCAGGGCGGTCCACGCCCACCACTGGGCGGGAGCCAGGAGCAGGCCCAGCGGCAGGGCGAGCCACGTCACCCCGACGGCGGCGGCCACGGTCACGGTGCTCAGCCGCCGGGCGGCCAGAGGAACACCGAGCGCGCCGGCGATCGCGAACACCTGGAAGAACGACGACGCCGCTCCGGCGGCGACGGTCGTCATCCCGACGACGTCGACGAGCAGCGTCGGCAGCCACGCCGTGACGCCGTAGAAGGCGAAGGCCTGCCCGGCGAACCCCGCCGCCAGGCCGGCCGCGGCCCACCGGCCGCCCCGGGGGCGCACCGCCTCGCCGGCCGGCCGGGGCTCGCGCGCGGGCACCAGCGCCCCTCGGCCCCGGACGGTCAGCAGCCAGACCCCCACGCCGACGACCACGGCCGCCGCCGAGGAGGCCAGGGCGATGCGCCATCCCGCCGCGGCCGCGATGGGAGCGGTGAGCAGCGCCGCGAGGGTCGAGCCGATGTTCAGGGCGGCGGTGTAGAGGCCGGTGGCCGCTCCGTAGCGGCGCGGGGGGAAGTCGCGCCGGATGAGCAGGGGCACGGCGATGTTCCCGACGGTGATGGCCAGTCCGATGACCACGGTGCCCAGCATCGTGGCCGTGATGGTCCCCGCCGACCGCAGGACCATGCCGGCGAGCACGCCGAGCAGGGTCGCGGTGATCGAGAACTCCACGCCGAAGCGGCGGATGCCCGGCGCGACCAGCGGGGACGCCAGGGCGAAGCAGAGCACGGGAATGGTGGTGAGCAGACCGGCCGCGGCGGCGGAGAGCCCCAGATCGGCGCGGAGGTCCCCGAGGACCGGGGCGACGGCGACGATGGGGGTGCGCAGCGCCAGGGCCACCAGGCCGATGCAGGCCATCAGCAGCCATCCGCGGGGCACCCGGCCCCGGGCGCGTCGGGTCACGGGCGGCTCACCACGGTGCATGGTCCTCGGCTCTCCAGGGCTCTCGTCCGGCGGCTCCCACCGGACGGGGTCCGGCCGTCGTCGTACGGCCGGACGCGCGGGGACCCCCGTCCATCATCACCCACCCGGGGCACCCCGGCGTGCACCCCCGGGCGCACCGGGACGGGCGGCGGGGTGCCCCGTGCAGCACCGCACCGCGGGAGGGCAGGTCAGGGGCGGACGCCGGGCTCGTCCCAGGTGCAGGGACCGAAGCGGCCGTGGGCCGGTTCGAGGTACTCGAGCTCCGCGGCCGGGAGGAGGACGCCGGGACGGTGCCCGTCCGCCTCGCAGCGCACCAGCACCACCAGGCCCAGGGCGACCGGCTCGTACGGGACGCACAGCACGAGCTCACCGGCACGCAGGTTCAGCCCGGCCCGGTCGGCGCGCACGCGGTAGCGGCCCAGCCGGGCGGAGGGCGCCGGCCGGTCGGGCTCCGCGCCGTCGCCGGCCGCCGGGGGCGGCAGGAGCTCGGCGGGGCTCGGGGCGGGGAGCGGGATCAGTGCGGGGACGCACATGGCGGAGGACCTCCTGGCGTTCGAGCGCACCGGGCCCGGGAACGGGCCCGGTGCCGGACGGGGGGCTCGACGACGCTGTCCCCTCCCAGGATAGAGAGCCGGATCACAGATGGGAAGCAGGCTGTCGAAACAGCCCGCTCCGGGCCCCGGCGACACCGATATCCTGGTCCCACGCACGCGCTGCACGGTGCGCCCCGCCCCCTGCACCCCGCCGCACGCCCTACGACGAAGGAGATGGTTTCGTGCACAGTCGCACCGACGAGCCGGACCGCGCCACGGCCGGAGCCGACACGGTCGACCACGACCCGGACGTCCACGACGAGAACGGCACCGAGGGGGCGCATCCCGGCGGGGTCCAGTCCGTCGACCGGGCCATCACCGTGCTCGAGCTGCTGGGCCACCTGGGCAGCGCGAGCGTCGGCCGGGTGGCCGACGAACTGGGCGTCCACAAGTCCACGGCCTCGCGCCTGCTGAGCGCCCTGGAGAGCCGGGGCATGGTGGTCCAGAACAGCGAGCGCGGGAAGTACCAGCTGGGCTTCGGCATCCTGCGCCTGGCGCACGCCATCCCCGCGCGGCTGAGCCTGGTGACGGAGGCCCGGGAGGAGATGCGCCGGCTCGCGGAGGAGCACCGGGAGACGGTCAACCTCGCCGTCCTGCGGGAGGGCGTCGCCGTGAACCTGGCCCAGGAGATCGGCCCGACGTCGCTGGGCACGCACGACTGGATCGGCAGCCTCACCCCGCTGCACGCCACGTCCAGCGGCAAGGTCCTGCTGGCCGCCCTGCCCTCGGCCGAGCGGGACCGGCTCATCACCAGGAACCGGCTCACCGCCCACACCGGCCGCACCATCACGTCGCGCCGCAAGCTGGAGCAGCAGCTGCTCGACGTCGCCGCCCAGGGCTACGCCACGGTCCTCGAGGAGTACGAGATCGGGCTCAACGCCGTCTCCGTCCCCGTGCGCGACCACCTGGGCACGGTCGTCGGCGCGGTGAGCATCTCGGGCCCGGCGTTCCGCTTCACCGAGGGGACCATCCGGGAGCTGCTGGGCGATCTGCAGGAGGCGGGCCTGAGGATCAGCGCGCGCATGGGCTACGTGCCGGAGAGCCGCGGCTGAGCACCCGGTCACGACCGGGACACCGCTCGTCGGCCCCCACCGGGCGGTGTCCCGGGAACCGTCGGCGTCCGCGCCGCGTTGGCGCCGCCGCGCTTCGGGCTCTCGCCTTCGGGCTGCTGGGGGTGCTCACGACGCCGCCGTCGAGCCCGGGAGCGCGGCGCCGGGGGCGCCGTCGTGGGGCGGTGTGCTCGGGCGAGGGTGCTGAAGGCCTCGGCCTTGCCGGTGGGCCCCGTGACCAGGACCTGGTCCCTTTCGCCGGGCACCGTGGACGGTCCGGCCGGGACCCGGCTCTCCCCGGGGCGGCGCAGCGGACCAGGGCGAAGCCCTCGTCGATCCGGGCGAAGGGCAGGACCCGGCCGCGGACCAGGTGGGCGGACCGGACGCCCCTGTCGTGCTCGGGGCGGCCGGCAGGCGCGAGGTCGTGGCGTGCAGCGGAGCACATGGGGGTCCTCCGCAGCTGGTGAGGAGCGCAGGGCCGGCCGGGAGGCAGCGCGGGCTCAGCCGATCAGGGGGCGTTCCTCGGGCAGTGCGGAGAGCACGGGCCGGCGCGGGCGGCGATGGCGATGGCCACGGTGGTGGGCCCGAGCCGGCCCAAGACCAGGCGAGGCGGCCCAGCACGGCGAAGGTCGTGACCTTCAGCCCGCCGGCGGGGCCGCCGATGAGCCCGAGGATGTCCGGCCCGAGCCAGGAGACCGGGTTCATGCCCCCCGATGTCGATGCCGTTGAACCCGGCGGCGGGCGATGGCGGACGGGAAGAACCCGGCCAGCTGCTTCTCCCCCGGCGCCAGGGGCCCAGGGTGGCCGGGTCGGCCCACTCTACGGCGCGCAGGCACACCGTGCCCAGGACGAGGAGCGCCGGGGCGGCCAGCCGCACGATGCGGGTGTTCATCGATCATCTGCGCGGGAGCCTCCACTCCCGGCGCAGCTCCCAGAGCACCGGGAAGCCGAGTCCGCCCAGGATCACCGCGGCGGCCATGGGCAGGATGATCCACGGGTCGTCCACGAAGTCCGTCCGGGACAGGGTGTAGAGGGTGAAGCCGGCGTTGTTGAACGCCGAGACCGCGTGGAAGACCCCGTGCCACAGCGCCTGGGCGGCCGGGTAGCCGTAGCCGGTGAGGAAGCGCAGGAACAGCATGACCGCCACTGCGGCCTCGATGACCAGGGAGGTGGCCAGGATGCGCAGCAGCACCCGGCGCATGCCGCCGCAGCCGGTGCTCCCGCTCCCGGCGGAGGTGAGGGCCTGGGAGGCGAGCCCGGGCTTCCGGGCCAGCAGGACGCCCAGCACGGTGGTGCAGGACATCACCCCGAACCCTCCGACCTGGACCAGGCCCAGGATCACGGCCTGGCCGAAGGGGGTCCAGAAGGTGGGCGTGTCTACCACGGCCAGCCCGGTCCCGCACAGCGCGGAGGTGGCGGTGAACAGGGCCTGGAGCAACGATGCCCCGCCCTCCCCGGCCTTCGCCATCGGCAGCATCAGCAGGGCGGTGCCGATCAGCAGGGCCGCACCGAAGGCGCCCGCGATGATCCGGGCGATCCTCGCCGGGCTGGTCTGCTGGGCGCCGGCGGTGTGCCGGGGTCCGGGGTCCGGGCGGGCCTCGGGGGTGCGCCGGAGTGGTGGGCGGTGCCCGGCCGCCTTGGTCAGGCGCCGGATCCGGGCCCGGTACAGGGTCTCTTCCAGCGGCATCAGCAACAGCTTCCGGTCGTTGCGGGGCCCGCGGGGCCTCCGGATTCACGGGTGGGGGTCATCAGGGGGTGATCAGGGGGTGAACCGGTAGCCCATGCCCAGCTCGGTGAGGAAGTAGCGCGGATGGGAGGGCTCGGGCTCCAGCTTGGCGCGGATCTGGGACATGTAGACCCGCAGGGAGTTCGCCTCCTCGCCGTACGCGGGCCCCCAGACGGTGGTGAGCAGTTCGGTGCGCCCGATCAGACGGTCGGGGTGGCGGGCGAAGACCTCCACCAGGCGCCACTCCAGCTTGGTCAGCCGCACCGGTGCTCCCGCCACGCTGACCGACCTCTGGGCCAGGTCGATGCGGACCCGCCCGTCGGAGGTGGTGACCACGGCCTGGGCCGGGTCGGGCTGGGCCCGGCGCAGCGCGGCGCGCAGGCGGGCCAGGAGCTCGTCCATGGCGAAGGGCTTGGCCACGTAGTCGTCGGCCCCGCGGTCCAGGGCGTCGACCTTGCTGTGGGACTCGCTGCGGGCCGAGACCACGATGATCGGCACCTGGGACCACCCGCGGATGCCCTCGATCACCTGCCGGCCCTCCATGTCGGGCAGCCCCAGGTCCAGGAGGATGACGTCGGGGTGCTCGTGGGCGGCCACGTCCAGGGCCTGACGCCCGGTGGCGGCCTGGTGGGTCCGGTAGCCGCGAGCGTGGAGGTTCACCAGCAGGGCCCGGGTGATGTGGGGATCGTCCTCGACCACGAGCACGCTGGCGCTCACCGGTCCACCTCCCCGGCCTCGGGGGCCGCCGCCGGCCCGGCGGGCGGGGAGGCCGCCCGAAGGGTCAGGACCATGGTCAGCCCGCCGCCCGGGGTGGCCTCGGCGCGCACCTGCCCGCCCACGCCCTCGGCCAGCCCGCGGGCCACGGCCAGGCCCAGGCCGATCCCGGTGGTGCTGTCCCGGTCCCCCAGGCGCTGGAAGGGCTGGAAGATCCGCTCCCGGTCCGCGGCGGGCACCCCGGGGCCGTGGTCGATGATCCGCAGCTGAACGGAGCCGGGCGCGGTGGCCGCCCGCAGGGTCACGGGGCTGACGGTGCTGTGCTTCAAGGCGTTCTCCACGAGGTTGGCGATGATCCGCACCAGCAGTCCGTGGTCGCCCAGGACGGGCGGCGTGTCCAGGGAGATGTCGATGCTGATCCGGTGCAGCTGCTCGGGCCCGGCGGCGTTGCGGACCGCGCTCTCGGCCAGGTCCGGCAGCTCCAGAGGGACCCGGTGGACCACCAGGTGCCCCGACTGGATGCGGCTCATGTCCAGCAGGTCGTCGATCCGCTCGGCGAGCTGGTCGGCGGACTCCTCGATGTTGGCGAGCAGTTCCCGGGTGTCCTCCTCGCTGAGCACGACGTCCTGCATCCGCAGGCTGGACACGGAGGCCTTGATCCCGGCCAACGGGGTGCGCAGGTCGTGGGAGACCGCCGCCAGCAAGGCGGTGCGCATGGCGTTGCCCGCGGCCAGTTCCCGGGCCTGGAGCCGGGCCTCGTCCAGGGCCTGTTGCTGCAGCACGGCGCCGATGCGCCCGGCGAAGGCCTCCACGATGCCTTGTTCGGGATCCTCGGCGGAGAAGCCGTCGACCAGCAGGACGTGCTCCTCGTCGACGGTCACGGTGAGGTCCCAGTCGGCGGGACCCGTGGCCTGACGGCCCGACGCCAGCAGGACGCTCCACTGCCGAGGGTCGGTGGAGCGGGGGGGACGTGTCGCCAGGGCGACCCCCGTGAGAGCGTAGGACTGCCGGAGCCGGTCCAGCAGGGCCCGCACGCTCAGTCCCTCGCTGATCACCCCGCCGGCCAGCTCGAACAGCACCGCCGCCTGGTGACGGGCCGCACGGGCCTCGGCCGTGCGGCGGGCCTCGATGTCCACGACCCGGGCGACCCCGGCGGCCACCAGCAGGAACAGCACCAGCGCCCAGATGTTCAACGGCTCGTGGATGATCAGCATCCCCGTGGGCGGGGTGAAGAACCAGTTGATGAGCATCGTCCCGAGCAGGGCTGCGGCCACCGCCGGCCACCAGCCGCCCACGAGCGCGACGAAGACCACCAGGGTGAGGTGGCACAGGAAGTTCAGGGTCAGCGCATCGGTGCCGGTGCCGGCCCGGAGGAACACCGCCGCCAGGGCCACGGACCCGCCCAGGGCGAGCGTCCACGCGGTGAGCCGACGGGACCCGCTCAGCACCGCCCCCCGGGCCCGCTCGCCCACCACGGTCTCCTCCCGGGGCCGAGGTCGTGCGCGGTGGGACGCGTCCATCGTGGTCATCCGACGTGGATGCGGGGCCGGCGGGACGGGTCGGGCTCGTGCTCGCGCAGGATCTCCCGCACCACCGGGGCGGTGTCGCCCTGCCCCAGCAGCAGGTAGCGCAGCAGGTGGGTGATCGGGCTGCCCTCGGACCAGTCGAAGTAGGCGTGGGGGATCACCCCGGTGGCATCGCGCAGGGCCAGCAGCACCGCGGCGATCGCGTTGGGGGCGGCCGGGCTGGAGACCCGCAGGATCCGGTGGCCGTCGATCTCCGCCCCGTGGACCTCCAGCACTTCGGAGAAGGCGGAGGGGTCGTTGATGGCCACCTCGAGGAAGAGCACGCCGGCGGTGCCCGGGACCGGGTTGACCAGCCGCTGGACGGCTTCCTTGGCCGCGTAGCGGCGCCCGCTGGTGCCGCGGGGCTTGTGGGCGATGATGTGCAGCCGTCCGTCGTGGGCCAGGGAGTCGAGGACGAAGCGGCGGGCGACCTCGTCGAAGTCGATGCGGTCGGCCCGCAGCTCGGTGGTGCGGTGGACACGGGAGATCAGGGAGACGGCGATGATCCCGGCGACGAAGAAGGCGGAGATCGTCAGCCCGTCGGGCTTGTGGACGACGTTCTCCACCAGGGCGTAGCCCATCACCAGGGTCAGCACGGCGAAGCCGGCCGCGGCCCTCTTCCGGTGGCCCCGCCAGCAGGAGATCGTCACGGCCACGGCCCCGGAGACCATCATGGCCAGGATCCCGGTGGCGTAGGCCCCGGCCTGGGCATTGACGTCGGCGTCGAAGGCCACCGTGATGAGGATGCTCAGGGTGGTGTAGACCAGCACCACGGGCCGGACCAGCCGGCCCCACTCCGGGGCCATGCCGTAGCCGGGCAGGTAGCGGGGCACGATGTTGATCAGCCCGGCCATCGCCGAGGCCCCGGCGAACCACAGGATGAGGATGCTGGAGGCGTCGTAGACGGTGCCGAAGCCCTCGCCCAGGTGTTCGTGGGCCAGGTAGGCCAGGGCCCGGCCGCTGGCGGCCCCGCCCTCGGCGAACTCCTCGGCGGGGATCAGCACCGTGGTCACGAAGGAGGACCCGATGAGGTAGACGCTCATGATCAGCGCCGCGGTGGTGAGCAGCTTGCGCGTGTTGCGCACCCGCGAGACCAGGTGCTCGGCCGGGGTGGCCCCGCGGGTGGCGACCAGGGGCATCATCGACACCCCGGTCTCGAACCCGGACAGCCCCAGCACCAGCAGCGGGAAGGCGAGCACCGACAGCAGCACCACCTCCCCGGGGCCTCCCCCGGTGGAGGCCAGCGCCTGGGTCCAGCCGGACAGGGCGCCGGAGGTGGTGGCGATCTCCCACAGCCCCACCGCGATGATCACCGCGTTGAGCCCCAGGAACACGCCCACCAGCGGGACGGCCACGGCCACGGCCTCGGTGAAGCCCTTGAGGAACACCGCGCCCAGGATCAGCAGCAGGACCACGGTCACCGCCACCTGGTGGCCGTGCAGGAACTGCGGAGCCAGCGGGTTCTCCACCAGGTGCACGGTCGCGTCGGCGGCCGACAGCGTGATGGTGATGATCCAGGAGGTCGCCACGAAGCCCAGCAGCACCAGCACGAAGACCTTGCCCCGCCAGAACGGCAGCAGGTGCTCGAGCATCGCCACCGATCCCTGCCCGTGCGGGGACTCCTGGGCGACCCTGCGGTACATCGGCAGCATCCCGGCCAGGGTCAGCACCACGATCAGCAGGGTGGCCAGCGGGGAGAAGGCCCCGGCGGCCAGGGCGGCGATGGCCGGGAGGTAGGACAGGGTGGAGAAGTAGTCCACCCCGGTCAGGCACATCACCTTCCACCACGGCTGCTCGTGGTGCTCCGCCTCGGCAGCGCCCGGACCCACCGGGGCCACCCGGTGGGCCGACAGCCACCGCACCACGGGGCGCCGGGGGGCGGGCTTGCCATCAGGACGCGGCACGCTGGCCGGCATCGTGTACGTCGTCGAACGATCCATGATCTGCTTTCTCACATCCGGTCCCGGCGCGAAGTGGCCGGCACGGCCGTCCGCCTCGTGCCACGGACCGGGGTGGCGGGTCCGCCGCCGCCTCCCGCCGGCACGGGGCGGGCGGGCAGGTGCCCCGCCGACACCGGGGAGGGGTGGCCGACCCCGGGCCGGCACGGCGACGACAGGGGTGCTGCGCAGCACACGTCCACGCTGGCTCCCTTCGTCGCCGCCGACCGCGCCCATGGACAGGACATCTCTGGAGGACAGTCCACACCCCCGCCAGGCCCATTGTGCGTTTCTTAATGCCGCGCTAATGGGATCGGGGTCTTTTTTAGCAGCGGCTTTACACCTCTGGCGCCGGGAGGCTGGTGCCCGACGGGGGCGGTGAGGTGACGGTGCAGCCTCGTGGAGCCGGCCCCGTCGACGCCCTGCAACATATCCGCCCGTTGTTCTCTGTGAACGGGTGCTCTGGGATGCTCGTGGGACCACGTCGTCCCTGGCGCCGGCTGCACCGGAGCAGCGGCTACCGGCGAAGGAGGTCCTCGATGAACCGGGAACCGGGAGGGCACCGGATTCGACCTCAGGTCAGCGAGGAGCCCCTGCCGCCCGCCGCGGAGCGTTTCACGCGACAGCCCACCGCGGCGGAGTGCACCGCCGTCCACCGCGCGTGGGATCTGCGCCCCGGGAACGTCTTCCACGGGCGGACCATCGTCTCCGTCCGCGGGGAGGTGGGCCTGGGCTCCAGCCCGGTCGCCGTCCTCTCGCTCACGGGTGAGAACCCCGCCCACCCGGTCCAGACCCGCGTCGGGGCAGCCCATCCCGACACGGACTACGGCTGTGACGCCGTGTGGCTCGCCGCCCGGGCATGGGTGCGGACCCACGGGCTGCGCGAAGGCGATGCCGTGGATCTGGACGAGCTCCGGAGCGAGGTGATGAGCGCCAGCAGATGCCTCGGGATCGGCTCCTGCCCCCGTGCGACGTCTCCCACCGCAGCTCCGGCCCCCCTGTCCTCCGCGGAGCAGGGGTCCCCGGAAGGACACCCCGCCCCGGAGTAGCGGCCCCGGAACTCCCGGACGTCCTCCACCACACGGGTACCGGCGCCTGGCCGGGACTCCCGGGCCCAGGACCCGCCGAGGAGGCGTGCTCGAGGGATCACATGACGGCGGAGGTCAGCCGACAGACGTTGTCGAGGTAGCGCCGGTACCAGGGCCGGCTGCTCCATTCCTCCAGGGACAGCGGGTGCGCGACCGCGCGGTACTGCGCGTCGTTGGCCTGCAGACGTGCCACCAGGTCCCCCCCGAAGGCGAGCAGCATGATCTCGTAGTCGAGGGTGAAGGACCGGAAGTCCATGTTCGAGGAGCCGATGGCGGCCACGCTGTCGTCGATCGTCAGGTACTTCGCGTGCAGGACCGTCGGCGCAGGATAGAGGTAGATGTGCACCCCCGCCTCCATCAAGGCGCGGTAGTACGACCGCTGGGCGTGCCCCACGAGGAACTGGTCGGCCTCCTCCCCCACGAACAGCTCCACCCGCACGCCCCGGTAGGCCGCCGTGGTGATCGCAGCCAGCAGCGACTCGTCGGGCACGAAGTACGGGCTGGTGATCGCCACCTTCTCCACGGCCAGGTGCACCAGGGACGTGAAGAGCCGGAGGTTCGGCTCGGAGGGGAACCCGGGCCCCGACGGGATGAGCTGCATGGCGTTGACCGGGCCGCCGGGAACGAGCTCGGGCTTCTCGACGAAGTGCTGCCGGGGGTCGAGCCGCTCGCCGGTCTCGGTGAACCAGTCGGTGGCGAAGACCGCCTCGACCGAGAGCACGATGTTGCCGCTGACCCGGACCGTGAGGTCCTTCCAGCGCCGCCCCGCCCGGGCGTTCCTCGCGCTGCCGTAGGCCGGGTCGATCACGTTGTGGGAGCCGACGAAGGCGGTCTCGCCGTCGACGATCAGCAGCTTGCGGTGGTTGCGCAGATCGGGGCGCCGCCACCGGCCGCGCAACAGGTCGATCGGCATCATGAGGTGCCAGTCGATGCCCGCCTCCGTCAGACGGCGGCGGAACGTCCTCCAGCCCGGGTACTTGCGCGAGCCGAGGTGGTCCATGAGCAGGCGCACCTTCACGCCCCGCCCGGCCGCCTCCGACAGCGCCGTGAAGAACGGGTCGGTGGTGTCGTCCCACGCCATGATGTAGAACTCCACGTGCACGTAGTTGCGGGCGGCGGCGACGGCGTGCGTCATCGCGGCGTACGCCTCGTGCGTGTCACCGAACAGCCCTTCGTCGGTCCCGGTGACGCACGGCAGCGCGGTGAGCCGGCGGGCCATGCGCAGCACGGACTCCAGCACCGGCGAGGGCTCGACGCCCCGGGGGATCGAGGGGAGATGCCCGGCGTGCTCGGCCAGCCGCCGATTGGCCTCCGCTTGGATGGCGTGCCTGCGCCCGCGCACGTAGGGGCTTCCGATCAGCCAGTACAACGGGAACCCGACGACCGGGACGAAGAGGATCAGCAGCAACCACGCCGAGGACGACGACGGGCGGCGGTTCTCCGGCACCGTTCCGACGGCGATCAGCTTCAGACCGTACTCGACGGTGACCAGCACGGTCGTCACGACGTGTATCCACCCCATGGCCACGGAGCTTACCCAGGCCCGGGCGGCGCACCGGCAGAAGTCGCCCCGATCCGGGCACGTGCGGCCTCGGTACGAGCGCGGCAGGCCCGTCCGGTGCAGCGGCTCGGCGACGGCCCGTGTGCTCCGCGTCGCCGGAGCCCACGGGGGTTCTCCTGGCGCCACGCCTCCCGGGCGGAACCTCGGCGGACCGGAGGAGACCAGCCGGCGGCCGGGTCCACGCGGGCGGGGAAGGTCGTCACGAAGGTGCCGGTGTCGGCCAGCATCTTCTCCGCGGCCGCCCCGACCCGGTCGGTCGTCTGCTGCTGGTCGTTGTACGGGGAGGGCCCGTGCTGAGCCGCCAGCCCCGCTGCACCCCCCCGGCCATCTCCGCCAGGATCCGCCGTTCCCGGGGGTCGAGATCCCGGGGGCAGGGTCGGTCAGGCACAGCGTGCCCATCCGCTCCCCGCCCGGGGCCCGCCCGGGGCCCGCAGGGGGTGCCCGGCGGAGAAGCGGATGCGCGGGGTGCCCACCACGAACCGAGTGGCCTCGAACCGCGCATCGACGGTGGCGTCCGGACCACCTCCGCCTCGGTCCACTGCCGGTGGGCGTCCACGAGGTTCACCGAAGCGGCCCTCACCCCGAAGACCTCCTGCGCCAGGCGCACCACCCGGTCGTAGCGCTCCTCCCGGGGTGTCCAGCACGTCCAGCGCGGGCAGGGCCTCCACCCTCGGGACATCCATGACGTCCGTGCAGAGCACTGCATCCGCCACGTGGCCCTACCGTGCCCGACGCTGTCCACCGGCCCGCCGGCAGCGCCCGCGCACGAGCCGCGACCGCGACCGCGACGCCTGGGAGTGGAGCGCGGGCCTGCCCAGTCCCTCCTGCCGTGCCGACAGACTCCCTTCCCTCTGCGCCACGCGTTCCTGGACGACCAGGCCTTCTCCAGGAGGACGCAGCACGCCACGGCCCCCGGCCACGACGCCCCGCCCACCGGACCCGAGGACGGTCCGGCCGAGGAGTTCCGCGCAGCGGTCCAGGCCCCCTGCCGACCGGAACGGCTCCGGCCCCGGCGCCCGAGGCGCCGCGGGGCCGGGGCCGCTCGCCCCGACACCCGGCGGGAGCGGGGCGAGCGGAGGATTCACCGGCCGGCCCTCACCCGGCGCGCACGGTCCAGGGCGGCGCGCAGGTCGAGCTTGTCGGTGTAGGCGGTGGAGCCGTGGCGGAACAGGTGCACGGCCACCCGCAGCACCACCGCCCCGAGCACGAACAGCTCGGCGATCACGACCCCGGCCGCCCAGGGCTCGAGGGTGCCCAGGGCGTTGCGCAGCATCGCGGTCACCGGAGCGGTGAGGGGGAAGTAGGTGAACACCTGCACGATCAGCGCCTGAGGGTCGCTGATGATGAGGCTGACGATGTAGAAGGGGACGAACATCGCGAAGATCAGCGGCCCGAAGACCACCCCGGCGTCCTTGGCGGTGGGCATGATCGCCCCGATCGCCACCAGCACGCCGGTGACCAGCACGAACCCACCCACCAGCAGCAGGACCGCCACCACCATGGTGGGCGCGTCCACCTGCACCTGGGACAGGTCCACCTCCGGGATCGCCAGCCTGTCGCGGAAGAACAGGTAGCCCGCCACCACGGGAGCGAGGAACACCAGCACCTGCACCAGCCCCACCCCGAACAGGGCCACGATCTTGCCCAGGATCAAGGTGGTGGGGTCGACGGTGGTGAGGACCATCTCGGTGACCCGGTTCTCCTTCTCCTCCAGGGTGGAGGACAGCATCTGGTTGGACAGCAGCATGATCACCAGGATGAACACCACCAGCAGCAGCAGCGGGGCGACGGCGTCGTTGAACCCGCCGGTGGCCTCCCCCGCCCGGTAGATCGTGGCCTCCACCCTCAGGTCTCCGGCTGCGGCCGCGGCCAGGGCGGGATCCCCGATCTCCTGCTGGGCCGCGGTGGTCAGCAGGGACTGGGCGACGGCGTCGTAGGCCCCGTTGTCGAAGAGCCCGCGGTCGGCCCCGGTCACCTCGATGGGCGCGGCGGCCGGGTCGCCGGGGTAGGCGAAGTAGGCGTCCAGCTCCCCGGCCTTGACCTGCTCGAGCGCCGCATCCGGGTCGGTGGCGGGCGTCCCCCCGAAGGCGCCGGCCAGCTCCGCGGGGATGAGCCCGGAGGCGTCCGTGTAGGCGAAGGAGACCTGCGCGTCCTTCTGCGCCTCCTCGGAATCGCTGATGGAGGTGTTGGCGGTGAACGACAGGGCGAAGATGATCGCGATGACCACCGGGATGGCCAGGGTCGCGATCCAGAACCCGCGCTTGCGCACGGTGCGCGTGAGCTCGAAGCCGACCACGGTGGAGAGGTTGTGGCGTCCCATCAGGCCCCCACCCCCGCCGTCTCGGTGCCGCTGGTCCGTGCTGCGAGGGTGTCGGTGCCGTAGACCCGCAGGAAGACCTCCTCCAACGACGTCCGCTGGCTGCCGAACCCGGACACCGCGACTCCGCCGCCCACGAGTTCGGCCAGCACCGTCGTCCCGTCCGCA
The DNA here is from genome assembly GCF_023715525.1 of Kocuria rosea. Taxonomy (GTDB): domain Bacteria; phylum Actinomycetota; class Actinomycetes; order Actinomycetales; family Micrococcaceae; genus Kocuria; species Kocuria rosea_A. Next base: position 34,827 of record NZ_JAMBOG010000010.1, read on the forward strand.
CCCGGGGCAGGGGCGAGCCGGGAGATCCGGTCCTGACCTGCCGCTTCGGTGCTGACCACCGTGTAGCGGGGCGAGGCCGGGACAGCGCCGGTGTGGATGAGGCGGTAGACGGTGGACCCGAACTGTTCCTGCACCTGCCCCACGGTGCCGTAGGCGTGGGAGGTGCCGTCCTTGAGCAGGATCACCCGGTCGCACAAACGCTCCACCTCCTCGAGATGGTGGGTGACCATCACGACCGTGGCGCCGGCTTGTCGCTGCTCGTCGATGATGTCCATCAGCAGCCGGCGGTTGACCGGGTCGAAGCCCTTCGTCGGCTCGTCCAGGATCAGCAGCTGCGGGGTGTTCATGATCGTCACCCCCAGCTGCACCTTCTGCTGCTGGCCCCCCGACAACTTGTCCAGGCGGGTGGTGGCTTTGTCGGCCAGCCCGACCCGCTCCAGGTACTCCAGCGACCAGGATCGGGCCCTGGTCTTGTCGAGGCCCTTGAGCCGGCCGAAGTACACCATCGTCTCGAGCACCGGCTCCTTCTTGTACAGCCCCCGCTCCTCCGGCAGATACCCCAGCTTCGCCCCGTCGGCGGGCTCGAAGACCTTGCCGTCGATGTGCAGGACCCCGGCGGTGGGCTGGTAGATCCCCAGCAGGGCCCGCAGGGTGGTGGTCTTCCCGGACCCGTTGGAACCGAGGAACCCGAAGGTCTCCCCGGCGTGCACGTCGAAGGACAGGTCATCGATCACGGTGGTGTTCCCGAAGGCCATCCGGAAGTCCTGGATGTGGACCAGCGGCTCGCTCATGTCGTTCTCTTTCGCATACCCACCACCCTACGGAGGCACGCTGCGCCGCCGGCGCAGGAACGCTTCTCCGGTGCCTCGGACGGGTTGCTGGCACAGGACAGGGATCTGCGCGGCGCCTCCGAGGCCTCACGGGCGCCGTCCCGCACAGCGGCACGGCGGCAGATGTCCCTGCACGCCGGGACGCCCCTCCTTCCATCGACGGCCGCGGACCGGACGCCCACCACATGGCCGCCCGCAGAGGAACCCCGGCCGCGCCGGCGAGACCACGGAGCGCCCCTGTCCGATGTGGTCGCCGGCACTGTGCTGTCGCGGGGAGGGCCATGGGCAGCACATTCCCGCCGAAGATGCGCGCAGGCCCGGCATGGGCGGGGAGGGTTCGGGACGGATCCTAGAATCATGGCCATGCCCCTGGATCTGGAACTCATCTCGCTCAGTGCCGCCCTGCTGCTGGCGGCTGCCGCGTGGCCGATGCTGGCCGAGACCGCCCGTCGCCGGCGGCTCACCACGACCCGCGGGCCGGGGCGGAGACGGGTCACGGCGCTGTCGGCCTTCGTCGGGCCTGCGGCGCTGACCACGGTGGGGATGATCCTTCTGGTGGCCGCCCGCTTCCTCTGAGATCCACCGGCCCGGCCCTCAGGATCCCGGCCCTGGGGATGCGGGGAGCCGTGGCCGCTCTCCACCGTCGGGGTCGTCGACGTCGCCGCTCCGGCCTGATTCCTCGCCGGGGGCCTGCGGACCGCGGCGGCCGTCCCGGGCCACCGCGCGGGTCCGCCGGCACCGCCGGCCGTTCCCTCGCACGGTCCGGTGACGACCGGACCGCCGGTGGCGCAGGCCCGCTGAGGGGTGGCGCTCCGTGCACCGTCGGATTCAGCGATGGCCTTCGCCCGGGTGCTCGGCGCGGGCACCTCCCGGATGCGGATGCTCGGGGACGCCCTCCGCGTCGAGTCGGACGCTCAGCCGGGAGCGCCCGAGGCGCCAGGGCGGGGAGGGAACTGCCGCCGGTAGGTCTGGATCACCTGGGAGTCGTCCTTGCGTTCCCAGCCGGCTTCTTTCGCCGCGAGGTATTTCGCCTGGGCGGCGGTGACCAGGGGGGCGTCGAACCCGATCTCGTCGGCGATGTCCTTCACCAGCGTGGAGTCCTTCACGAAGATGCCGATGGTGCTCGTCACCTCGGCATCCAGGCCCTGCAGCATGCGCGGACCCCGGTCGGAGAGCATCCAGGAGCTGCCGGCACCGCCGGCGACGGCGGGCAGCACCTTCTGCGGGTCCAGGCCGAGCTCGCCCGCGAAGGCCAGCGCCTCGGCCGCGGCCACGATGTGGACGGAGCACAGCAGCTGGTTCACCGCCTTGTAGGACTGGCCCTGGCCGATCTCCGGGCCACAGTCGACGATCGTTCCCAGGGCTTCGAGGACCGGCCGTACGTGGTCGATCGTCGCCGGGTCGCCCGAGGCGAACAGGGTCAGCTCCCCGGTCACCGCCCGCGCGACGCCCCCGGTGACGGGCACGTCGAGCACGGCGACGGTGGGCGGCGCGGCGTCGGCCACCTCGCGCACCGCACGGGGACCTACGGTGCTCATCACCACCAGGACGCTCCCCTCGCGCATGCGCCGCAGGACCCCGGCCTCGCCCAGCGCCGCCGCCCGCAGCTGTTCCGGAGTGGCGACCATGCACACGACGACGTCGGCCGCGGCCGCGGACACCGGCGTCTGCTCGGCGGGCAGTCCCCGGTCGGCCGCCTTCGCCCGCTGAGCGGCGAACGGGTCCACACCGGTGACATCGAACCCGGCCGCCAGGAGCTGCTCGGCCATCGGCAGGCCGATGGCCCCGATGCCGATGAAGGTGGTCCGGAGCGGTGGCACTGACGACATGGGGGCTCTCCTGGCGGGGTGAGGGACGGGGCGGACTCAGATGATGACGTCGAGCAGCAGGCACACGGCCAGGCCGATGACGGCGAAGGTGGACTGGGCGAGGGTGTAGATCTTGAACGTTCCCCTGGTCGTGAATCCGAGCATCTGCTTGAAGATCCAGAAGGTGTTGTCGGTGACGTGGGCACCGAACGCGGCGCCGGTCCCCGCGGCCAGCAGGATGAGGACCGGCGGGGCGTCGATGGAGCCCATGATCGGGGCGAGCAGGGTGGCGGCGGTGATCGCGGCGACCGACGCCGATCCTTGCGCGATGCGCAGGACCGCGGCCACCGTCCAGGTGAGCAGCACCGGGATCGCGGCGTTCGCCTGGAACAGGGCGGCCATCATCGCGCCGATGCCCACCTCGGTGATCACCTGCCCCAGAGACCCGGCAACGCCGGTGAACAGCAGGATCGACCCGGAGGTCTGGGCGCCCCGGGTGAGCAGGTCGTCGATGCCGTTGCGGGTGACGGCGGGGATCGCCAGGGCAATGCCGATGAGCAGGCCGATGAGCAGGGCGACCACGGGGCTGCCGAGGAAGCCGAGGACGGGGACCTCCTGGCCCAGGATGCCGGTGACCGTGTCCAGGATGATCAGCAGGATCGGCACGATGACGGGGAGCATCGCCACGGCCAGCGGCATCTGCCGGGTCGGGGTGGTCACGACGACGGTGCCCGCCGAGCTGCCGGCGACCTCGGTGGTGCCCGCGGTGGTGACGCCCGTCCCGCGCTGGGCTTCGAGGCGGGCGCGCTCCTCCTCGATCGACTCCCCGAAGATGGAGTCGTCGAAGCCGTGCTCCCGGTCCTTCACCGGATCGAAGATCCTCCGCATCAGCAGGTCGTGCACGAAGATGCTGGAGACGATGAAGAAGATGCCCAGGGGGATGCCCCACAGCAGCATGGTGCCGATGTCCACCCCGAGCGGACCGGCGACCGCGATGGCGGCGACACCGGGGACCACGATCAGCAGGCCGACCTCGAGACCGATGGCCAGCGAGCCGGCCAGGGTCGCGATGCTCTTGCCGGTCCGCTTGGCGATGGCGCCGGCGATCGGCGCCAGGATGACCAGGGCGACGTCGAAGTAGATCGACGGGAAGATGATGCCCGAGGTGAGGCCGAGGACATAGGGCGACCGCTTGGGCCCGACGAGTGTCAGCAGGCCGTCGACCACGCGCTGCATCGTGCCGGTCGCCGAGAGCGTGGTGCCGATCATGACGCCGAACCCGATGATCAGGCCCACCTCCGCCATGAGGGCGCCGAAGCCGGTGTTGACGGCTGCCACGGAGCCCTCGAAGCCGAGCCCGGCAGCGACTCCCAGGTACAGCGCGCCGACGACCAGCGCGACGACGGGGTTGATCTTCGCCCAGACGATCATCAGGACGATGCCGATGACCGCGATGGCGAGATGGACCAGGACGATCGTGTCCATGACTTCTCCGATACGGGTGGCGCCGGACGCACCGGCAGGCGGACGGTGGTCGGGCAGGGCGGGCAGTTGCTTGCTCGGCGGAGGCGGCCAGGTTCCCCCAGGCGGCACCGTGCCGGTTCTGGGACTTCCTCGTCCGGGAGGACAGGTCCCGGGGAGCACCTGGCCTCGAACGCCGCTTCATGGACGGGAACGTGCGCGCCTTGGTGGCCCGGCGGGTGCCAGAATCCTGAAAAACCGCTGTTGACTGTTAACATCCAATAGCTCCAGTGTGAGTCTCCCCACAGCCACTGTCAACAGTCGCCAGTGAAGTAGCTCACGCGGTCTTCGCCTCGGCCCGGCGGCCACCCGGTGGCCGACGTGCCTCGACCCCCAGCATGGCCCCCCTCGACCACCACCTGCCTGCCGGCCGGTGGATGCGCGGGCGGCCCTGGCGAAGGACCGGACTCGGGCATGGGACAGGGATCGCCGGGAACCAGCGGCCGTGGGGCATCGCGCCGGCCGGAGGGCGCTCGTGGTGCAGGACCCACCGCCACGACACCGGCCAGGACGCCGTACAGGGGCTCGGGCCTCGCCCCCGCCGGCGCCGGCACCGCGAGGGCCCGACCGCGGAAGGCAGGCGCGAGCCGCCCGGGGTCGAACCCTGTGCCGTGGAGCCCAGCGGGGCGGGGAGGGACTTTCGCGTCCGGACCTTCATGCTGGCCTCGCCCGCCAGGTCGGCGAAGAATCCGGGTGAGCAGCGAGACGGGCGTGATGGGGCATGGTCGGCATGGAGGAACCGACCACCACCGGGAGCAGCCGCCCGACCACATCGACCGTCGCCCGAGGGCGAACCATCTCCTGCGGTCCGGTTCACGGCGACCTTCACGGACAGCGCACCCCGGATCCCGGGAGGACGGGAACAAGAGGGATCATGGACGCGAGGGGTACCGAATCGCCCACGACGTCGACCCCCGTGTGCGTGCCGGATCCGCCACAGGCGCTCGCGAGGAGCCTGTTGGAGGAGCGGAGGACCGGCAGAACCCCGAAGGGCGCCACGGACGGAGCCCTGAGGAGATCAGCGGCCCGCACTCGCAACGGAGCCGACGCCGCGGATCCGGGGGATCGACGCCGATCCACTGCACTGCGATCACCACAAGGAGGGGACATGACGGATCCGCTGACCGGGCGCGTTCTGGTCGTCGATGACGAGACGGACCTGGCCGACCTCGTCGAGGGGTACCTGCGCAAGGTCGGTCTGGAGGTGCTCGTGCGGCACGAGGGGAGCGAGGCCGTGGCCGCGGTGCGGGAGTTCGCCCCGCACGTGGTGGTGCTCGACCTGGGTCTGCCCGGGATCGACGGGATCGAGGTGTGCCGTCAGGTGCGGACCTTCTCGGACTGCTACGTGCTGATGCTCACCGCCCGTGATGACGAGGTGGACAAGATCGTGGGGCTGTCGGTGGGCGCGGACGACTACGTGACCAAACCGTTCAGCCCGCGCGAGCTCGTGGCCCGGGTCCAGGCGATGCTGCGCCGCTCCCGCGGCCGCGCCCGTCCCGACGAGCCCGCGGCCGGGTCCGATCCGGCGGTCCGGGCCCGGGTGATCGGGGAGCTGGTGGTGGACGAGGCCGCCCGACAGGTCCGTGTGGGCGGGAAGGCGGTGGAGCTGACGCGGATCGAGTTCGACCTGCTGGCCGCCCTGGCCGCCCACCCGCAGCTGGTGCTCTCCCGCCGGCAACTGGTGGAGATGGTCTGGGACGCGCACTGGTCCGGGGACGCCCACCTGGTGGATGTGCACATCGGGCGGATCCGCAAGAAGCTCGGCGACGAGGCCGCCAGCCCGCGGTTCATCCACACCATCCGCGGGATCGGCTACCGGATGGGGACCGGGCGATGACCACCACGGGCCGCCTCGTGTCCTGGGGCCCGCTGACAGTGCGGCTGATGCTGGCGCAGATCTCGGTCCTGCTGGCCGGTCTGGCGATCGTGCTGCTGACGGCCGTCCTGGCCGGACCGACGATGTTCTACGACGAGCTCATCGACGCCGGTCACGTGGAGGAGGCCACCGGGTTGGGGCTGGAGCACCTGGAGGATGCGCTGCGACCGGTCAGCCTCATCGCCTTGGGCGTCGGGGCGGTTCCGGCCCTCTGCATCGCCGGTCTGCTCAGCTTCTACCTCTACCGCACCATCGGCCGATCTCTGGCCTCCTTCACCGCAGCCGCTCGACAGGTGGCCGCCGGCCACTACGACGTGCGGATTCCCTCGGCCGGGCTGGGGCCGGAGTTCGATTCCTTGGCGGCCTCCTTCAACGACATGGCCGCCAAGCTCAACGCCGTGGACGCCACCCGCCGGCAGATGCTGGCGGATCTGGCCCACGAGATGCGCACCCCTCTGGCCAGCCTGAAGGGGCATCTGGAGGGCATCGAGGACGGAGTAGTGCCCCTGGACGAGCGGACCACCGGCATCCTGCACGCCCAGATCACCCGGCTGGAGCGGTTGGCCCGGGACATCCGGGCCCTGACGCGGGCCGAGGAGGGCCTCCTGCGCCTCCAGCCGACCACCGTCGACATGGCGCACCTGGCCCAGCAGGCGGTGGCGGCCGTCGAACCCCTCGCGGCCCAGAAGAACATCACCGTCGCGGCTGCCGGTGTGACGGCGGCCCCGGCCGTGCTGGACGGCGAACGGATGGGACAGGTCCTGGGCAATCTGATCGAGAACGCCCTGCGCCACACCCCTCCCCGCGGCCGCGTCACCGTGCACACCGATCTCGACCCGGTGTCGGTGACCGTCACGGTGACCGACACCGGTGACGGCATCGCTGCCGAGGCCCTGCCGCACGTCTTCCAGCGGTTCTACCGCGCCGAGGCCGGGCGGGAATCCGACCACGGCGGCTCCGGGCTGGGACTGGCCATCAGCAAAGCCCTCGTCGAGGCCCAGGGCGGAACCCTGGAAGCCACCAGTCCCGGACGTGGGCAAGGGGCCGCCTTCCGGGTCCGGCTGCCGCGGCACACCGCTACGAGCTGACCCACCGGTTCGCCGCCGAAGGACGACGAACACCGGCCGCGGTCCGTCTCCACGACCCCGGTGTCCAGTCGTGAGGCACTGCCTCTCAGCCCGTGCTCCGGTCATGGCCGGTGACGGCAGGGCCGGTCGGCACCAGCCGGCGGGCCCTCGTGCTGGCCCAGCCCACCGCCCGCTCGAGCGGGCCCTGTCCCAGGGTGCGTTGCCAGAGCACCGCGAACAGGACGTTGACCGCCAGGTTGAGGGTGAACCACAGGTAGGGCCAGTCGTAGTGGGCCTCGAAGGACAGCCCCACGAGGTGGGCGGTGTACAGGGTCAACGTCATCGCACCCATCGCCGACAGGAGCACGAGCAAGGTCCTGGCCCGTGGTGCAACCAGCAGGAAGAAGCCCAGCACCGCCAGCCCGACGCCCAGGCTGGCGGCGATCGCCAGCGGGGTGTTGGTGTGCGGGGTGTCGACCACCAGCCACCAAGCGGTGTCGGTGGGCAGCTCGTCCTCCGGCCCCCACAGGAGAGCCTCCTCCAGGTCCTCCTCGTTCCTCGAGGAGCTCTCCAGCAGCCGCGCGTAGCCTCCCAGGGCGTGGAGCAGGAGATACGAGGTGGTCTGGGCGAGGATCGCCACCCCGACCCCCACCACCAGCAGACGGATCTGGATCGCCTTCTCGCGCAGGCCCAACCGTCCCACCCCCATTCCGACCAGCAGGTACGTCAGGTAGCACAGGGCCGGGTACGAGCCGGTCAACAACAGCTGGGAGGCTGTCGCTTCCGGTTCCTGCGCCACATCGGCGAACGTGGGGTTGTCGGAGGTGTATGCAGGCAGGACGTCCCTCAGCCCTTGCATCAGCATCGGACCCACGATCCAGAAGACCGCCGCGCAGACGAACAGCGCCTTCGGCCCCAGGTGGAGGAAGGGGATGGCCAGCAGGAAGAACACCCCGTAGTAGACGAGGATGTTGTCCGCCGGCGCGTCCTCGGGCATCACCGTACCGATCCACAGGCCCACCACGGCGATCAGGAGCGCCCGCACGGCCACCGCCACCCGGTCGGCAGCCAGCTCCCGCCCTCGGTGCCGGTGCCGTCCTCCGGAGCTCAGCGCCAGTCCCACCCCGGCCAGCAGGGCGAACAGGGCCGCCGAGTCCCCGGAGAAGAGGATGTACGACCAGGTCGGTTCGCCGGTCGTCTCGTCCTCGGTGGGCAGGATGTGCACGGCCATCAGCCCGATCAGCGCCAGCCCGCGGGCCGCGTCAACACCCGCCAACCGCCTGGAGGACCTGGGGGCACCGCCCGCGGCGCCCGCCAGGTCGGATCCTTCCGTTCTGGACGTCCGACTCATGACTCCCCCAGGTGTGCCAGGCCGACCCCGGCACCCCCAGGGTCCCGGCCACGAGCCGTGTCTGCGGCCCCGGAACCCCGGGACCGTCCTGCGCTCAGGGTCTGTGATGCACCTTGCGCTCCCGTTGAGCAATCCTCAAGATTCCGTGAAGTCCTGCGAGCCACACCGTGCACGCGAGGGGGTCGTCTGCCGCACCGGTCCAGCAGGCCACGGTCGTCGGGCGGATCCGCCGGTGGGGCCGAACGGGCTGCCGAGGTGTCGACGCAGACCTTCCCGGATCGGGCCGCACGACGCCGTGCGGGGCGTCACGACCGGTCACGGACGGTGAAGCATCCCCTTGCCGGGGGTCGCACGCACGAGAACGGGACGCGCCCCACCGTGCGTCCCTCGCCCCGTCCCTGCTCTTGAGGTCCACCTCGTCCTCGGTCCCAGGAGCACCGTGAGTTCCTCCCTCATCCTGTCCCAGCACCGCACCGCGCTGCGGGTCGCGGGCTGCGTCGTACCGGGGATGGTCGGGGTGACGATCACCATCGGGTGCCTGCTGGCGCTGTTCCTGGCCAACCTCGGCTTCTTCGGCGTACGCCCGGAAGTCCTCCTGGGCCACACGCTTTCGCTGCCGGCCGGAGCAGCCGCAGGGATCGGGGTCCCGGCCCTGGTGGCGGTCATCGTCCTGGACGGTCGGCGGCAACGGCTCGTCGTCGCGGTGGTGATGCTGGCCGTTCTGCTGCTGGGGTCCTCTCGGCGGTCATGGTGATGGGCAGATGACCTCCCCGTCACGGTCCGGCCGTCACGGCGGAACCACCCCGGCGCCACACCGCGCCCCGGGTCGCCGTCTGGGCTGTGCTGACGCCGCTGAGCACCTGCCGAAGCCTCGGGCTTCCTGCTGGGCGTCCGCCTCGAGCCCTCCGGTGAGCTCCGGGCGACCACTGTGTCCGGCCCGCGCAAGGTGGCGGGTGGAGGCGAGTTCCGGATGGGTCATGGGCCCGCCGCCGGGCAGGGGAACGCCGTGGAGACGGCCGCATCGGGGGTGGGTGGGGTGGGGTCAGGGGCGGGGGGTGGCGACGTCGCCGATCTTGTCGAGGACCCAGTCGTGGAAGGCCCCGATGTGGTGCTCGCTGGGCACCAGGACACCGCCCTTGGCGTAGACCTTCGAGCCCATGGCCGGCTGGCAGCGCTCGCAGGCGTCGAAGTCCTGCTGGTTGACCCGGTGGAACAGCTCCACCGAGGCCGAGACGTCCTTGCCCGACTCCACCACCGAGGGCAGGTAGAGCCAGTCGCACTCCACGATCGTGCGGTCCGCGGCCAGCGGGAACATCCGGTGGATGATCACGTGGTCCGGAACGAGATTGACGAACACCGTGGGCTTGATCGTGATCGCGTAGTAGCGCCGGTCGTGGTCCTCGTCCACGCCCGGGATCTTCTCCAGGCCCTCGGAACCGTCCACGGTGAAGCCCAGCACGTCCTCGCCGAACTCCGCGCCGTGGCCCACGAAGTACTGCGCGGCCAGCCCGTCGGCGAACTCCGGCAGCACCTCGGTGAGCTCGGGGTGGATGGTGGCGCAGTGGTAGCACTCCATGAAGTTCTCGATGATGAGCTTCCAGTTGGCCTTCACGTCATAGGTGATCCGCCGGCCCAGGGCGAGGTTGGCCACGTCATAGCCCTCGATCGCCTGGGTGTCGCCCAGCCGCTCCTGGATATCACCCATCACGTCCTCCTCGAAGGAGGGCGGCTCCTCGGCCAGGCACACCCACACATACCCCAGGTACTCCCGCACCGGGACCGTGACCAGCCCGTACTCCTGACGATCGATGTCGGGCATCTTCGTGAGGTTCGGGGCGGCGATGAGCTTGCCGTCGAAGTCATAGGTCCAGGCGTGGTAAGGGCACTGGAAGGACCGCCCGGCCTCCCCGGTCTCCTCCATGCACAGCTTCACCCCGCGGTGACGGCAGACGTTGTAGAACGCCCGGATCCCGTGCTTGCGGTTGCGGGTGATGATGATCGACTCCCGCCCCACCTGCACGGTGCGAAACGCCCCGGGCTTGTCCAGATCCGCCGCGCGCACCGCGCAGAACCACATCTGCTCGAAGATGCGCTCCTGCTCGGCGGCGAACACGGCCTCGTCGACATAGGTGCTTCCGGGCAGGGTGGCGATCAGGGACTCGGAGATGATGTTGGTCGACACAGAGGTCCTCCTTGTAGATCCAGGCACAACACAAAAAGAGAGAAACAGGGAAGAGATAAGGCAACAGGCCCGCAGGAAAGGACAGCAGGCGGGGAAGGGGGGGGCGGGCTCAGGCGGTGAGGCGCTGCACGGGCACGGCCGTGGCGGTCTTGGCCAGGGACTTGCGCCAGCGGGTGAACAGCCGCGGCTGGTTCCAGCCCAGCACCGCCACCGGCTCCTCCCCGGCGTAGTACACGGCCAGGAAGCTCTCCTGGCCCTCCCCGCCGTGCTCGTAGCTGATCCGGTCGGCCCCGGCGATGTCCCCGACGAACTGCAGCCGCGCCCCGTACTGGTGGGACCAGAAATAGGGCTGCTCCACGGGCAGGGACGCATCGGCGTGGCCCAGCAGCGCCCCCACCGCGATCGCCGGGCGCTCCAGGGCCCCGGTCCAGTGCTCGACCCGCCGGTGGGCGCCGGTGCGCGGATCCAGCCACGCCGCGCAGTCGCCCACGGCCACGACCCCGGCCACGCTGGTGCGCCCGACCGCATCACACACCACCCCGTTGCCCAGCTCCACCCCCGAGCCCTCCAACCACCCCACGTTGGGCACCGCGCCGATGCCCACGACCACCACATCGGCCGGCAGCACCCGCCCGTCGGCCAGACGCACCCCGGTGAGCACACCACCGTCGATGTCGTAGCCGGCGATGTCGACCCCGCACAACAGCTCCACCCCGGCCCGGTCGTGCAGCCCGGCCACCACCGAGCCCATCTGCGCCCCCAACGGCCCGCACAACGGGGTGGGCGACTTCTCCAGCACGGTCACCTGCAACCCCAGCGCGTGCGCGGTGGAGGCGACCTCCGCGCCGATGAACCCCGCCCCGATCACCACCAGACGCCCTCCGCGCGCCACCAGCGCCCGCAGCTTCCTGGCGTCCTCCAGGGTCCGCAGCGTCAGCACGTTCTCCAGCCCCGCCAGCTCCGGCAGCGCCCGCGCCGAAGCCCCCGTGGCCACCACCAGATAGTCCGCCCGCACGCTGCGCCCGTCGGCCAGACCCACCTCACGGCTCAGCGCGTCGAAGGACACCGCCGCGACCCCCAGCACCCACTCCGCCTCCAGCTGCTCCTCATCGCTCTCCAGGGCCAGATCCTCCACCTGGCACACCCCGCTGAGGAACTCCTTCGACAACGGCGGACGATCATAGGGACGATGCGGATCATCACCGATGATCACCACCCGACCGGTGAAACCCTGCCGCCGCGCGGCCCGAGCCGCCGACAACCCCGCCAGCGAAGCACCAACAATGACCAGCGACTCCATCAACAACCCCTTCCGGGCCTTCCGGGACGGGACGCGCTGCGTCCCCGACCGACCGTGACGTTTTGCGCAAGACGCAACACTCATCACAATGTGAGTTACAGCGTGGAGGCGTCCCGAGGGAGTGTCAAGGATCGGGCGGAACTTTTCACGCCCTGGTAATACAAGGGCGCCGGAGAGCGGCCCCGGCCTTGACAGGCCGCGCCCGGACCTCCACAATGTTGCGCACCACACGGCGCGTTGCTCACAGAGATGCCATTGTCGTTGCTCAGCCGCACCCGTGCGGCGGCGCGGCCCGGGCCGGACGAGGACACCGACCGACTGGAGGCGCCCGTGAAGGAGTTCGTGGAGTTCTTCGGCGGGCAGTCCCCCTACGACCGGCTCGACGCCGACGACCTGGCCCGCCTGGCGGCCACGGTCGACGTGGAGTTCTTCTCGGCCGGCGAGTGGGTCATCGCCGAGTACGAGCAGGCGCTGGACCGGCTGTTCGTCGTGCGCGCGGGCAGCGTGGAGGTCGTCGACCGCGGGCGGGTCGTCGACGTGCTGGGCGTCGGGGACACCTTCGGGCACATCTCCGTGCTCTCCGGCCTGCCGCCGGCCCTGGCCGTGCGGGCCGTCGAGGACACCCTGTGCTACTCGATGCCGGATCCCCGGCGCACCGTGCACGAGCCCGAGCGCCTCCAGTTCTCCCACTTCAACACCCTCGTCGCCCGCGAGCGCCTCATCGCCGCCGGGGGGCCCTCGAGCCGCCTGGAGCGGCCCGTGACCGAGTCGATGCGCCCGGTCCTGTGGTGCGGGCCGGAGGACACGGTCCGGGACGCGGCGCAGCGGCTGACCGAGGAGCGCCGCGACGCGGCCCTGGTGCGGTACGGGACGGGGTACGGCATCGTCACCGACCACGACTTCCGCGCGAAGGTCGCCACCGGCGCGGTGGGCCTGGACGCGCCCGTGAGCGAGATCGCCAGCCGCCCGGCGCTCAGCGTCACCAGCGACGCCACGGCGTGGGCGGCCTACCTCAGCATGGTGGACCACGGGGTGCACCACATGGTCGTGACCACCGCGGCGGGTGATCCGGCGGGGGTCACGGGCGTCATGGACCTGGTCGGGGCCGACGTGCACCACCCCCTGGTGGTGCGCAGCGCCATCGCCGCCGCGCGGACGCTCGACCAGCTCGCGGAGGCCTGCGAGCTGATGACCCCCACCATGGTCGAGCTGTGGGACGCCGACGTGTCCTCCGCCCAGCTCGGCGCCGTCCGGGCGGCCATGGTGGAGTCGGTGGTCCGCAAGGTCCTGGAGCTCGAGCCCGTCCACCCGTCGCTCGGGGGCACCCCGCACTCGTGGCTCGTCCTCGGCTCGGTGGCCCGGAGGGAGCCCCTGCCGGCCTCGGACGTCGACACGGCCCTGGTGTGGCAGGACCGCGACGGGGCCCCGGGTCCGGGTGCCCCCGCGGTCCGGGACGCGGCGACGGCCACGCTGGAGCACCTGGTCCGGTGCGGCCTCCGATTGTGCCCCCACGACGCCAACGCGTCCCACCCGGCCTTCGGCCGGCCCGTCGAGCACTGGATCGGGGCGGTGGACCGCTGGATCGGCCAGCCCTGGGAGAGCACCCACCTGGTGCTCGCCTCGGCGCTGCTCGACGCCCGGCCGCTGACCCGCCCGCGCCTGGGCCAGGTGGTCCAGGGGAAGCTGCTGGCCGGCTCGCGGCACGACGAGTTCGTCCAGGCCATGCTCCGCTTCGCCCTCACCGACCGCCCCCCGGCCGGGTTCGTCAAGGGCTACGTGGTCGAGCGGTGGGGCGAGCGCCGCGGACGCCTGGACGTCAAGCGTGCCGGGCTGCGCCCGGTGGTCTCCCTCGCCCGGGCGCTGGCCCTCCGGGCGGGCGACGTCTCCGGCACCACGCCCGAGCGCCTGAGCCGCGCGGCGCAGGAGGGCCTGCTCAGCACGGAGGAGGCGGACACCCTGGAGGGGGCGTTCACGCTGTTCCACGGGCTGCTCGTCGACGAGGAGATCGAAGCGCTGCGCAACGGCCGGCCGGCGGCCACCCACCTCAGCCCGGCGGCACTGGACCCGCTGCGGCGCCGTCACCTGCGCGAGGGCTTCCGCGCGGTCGAGCGGATCCAGGAGCGGATCCGCAGCGACCGCAGGCTGGGCCTCGCGTGAGCCCCCCGCAGCGGCCGGTCTCGAGGCTGCGCCGCCCGCCCCGCCGGACCACGGCCTTCGGCGGGTGGAAGGAGACCGAGTACTGCGCCCTGGACCTGGAGACCACCGGGCTGGACCCGGCCCGCGACCGCGTGGTCTCCTTCGGGGCCGTGCCCGTCGTGGGCGGCCGGGTCGTGACGTCGTCGTCCCTGTACAGTCTCGTCAACCCGATGACCGCGGTCGGCCGGGAGGCCGTCGTGGTCCACTCCCTGCGCGCGTGCGACCTGGACCGGGCGCCCCGCCTCGAGGAGTGCCTGGACCAGCTGCTGGAGATGCTCTCCGGCCGCGTGCTCGTGGCGCACTCCGCCTGGGTGGAGACGGGCTTCCTCCGGGAGGCGCTGCGCCGGCGGGGGCGCCGCTTCCCCCTGCCCGTGATCGACACGGCGGTCCTGGCGCAGCGCACCCTGTCCCTGCCCCGGGTGCGGGACGGCTACGACGTGTCCCTGGAGTACGCCACCGCGGCCGCGGGACTGCCCGCGCACACCCCGCACCACGCGCTGGGGGACGCGGTGACCACGGCGCAGCTGTTCATCGCCCTCGCCGCGCGGCGCTCCCAGCGGGAGTACTGCACGGCCTCGACGCTCCTGCGCCTGTCCCGCCGCGAGCCGCGCACGCCGGCCTGGCTGGATCCCACCGCTCCCTGAGGCCGTTCCCCGTCCCGGTGGCCCACGGGCCGGTGGTCGCGCGGCGCCTCGGCGCCCGCACGCGAACGGGCGGGGAAGGCCGGTCCTGCCGGCCTCCCCCGCCCGTGAGCCCGGTGCGCGTCCCGCGCACCGGGCTCACACCAGCGCGGGATCCTTGGTGTCGCCGATCGGGTCCTGGTCCTCGTGGCGCGCCCCGACGGCGGGCGCGGCCGGCGTGGCGGCGGCCGGTGCCTCCGCGGCGGCCGCGTGCTCGGCGAGGACGCCGGTGCGGTGGCGGATGCGCAGCCGGAACAGCAGCAGCCCGACCACGGCCACGGCGCCGATGAAGAGGACCCCGCCCCACTGCACGTACCAGGCGAAGGGCGCGACGGGGTTGTAGATCGCCTGGCGGGGCCAGATGAGGTTCACGGTCATGGCCGCGCCCCACACCACCGCCACGAGGTTCACCGGGACCCCCCAGCGGCCGAGGCTGAAGCCGGTCTCCACGCCGTCGCGCAGCGGCCACTGCCGGGCGAGGCGGTTGCGCAGCATCGGGGCGGTGACCAGCAGGTAGGACAGGTAGATGAGCACGATGCAGATGCTGGAGAGGATCGTGAAGATCGCCGGCTGGGTGATGTTCACGAGCAGCGGGATGAGCGTCAGGCCACCGGTGACGACGGCGGCGACGGTCGGGGTCTTGCGGACCGGGTGCACCCTGCTGAGCTGGCGGCTGAAGGGCAGGTTGTTGTCGCGCGCCATGGCGAACATCATGCGCATCGCCGCGGCCTGCACCGCCAGGGTGCACACCACGATGGCGACGACGATGCACACCAGGAACGCCTTGCCGAAGGGCCCGCCCAGCACCGAGAGCACGATGTACTGCAGGCCCCCGCTGGCCTCGCCGATCTTCGGGTCCTCGAGGTCCGGGGCGGCGAGGATGCCGAGGAACAGCAGCAGGCCCCCGAGGACGAAGGACGCGGTGACGGCGCGCAGGATGGCCTTGGGCGCGGTGCGCTTCGGGTCCCTGGTCTCCTCGCCCAGGGAGCTGGCGGTGTCGAAGCCGTACATCACGTAGCCGGAGGCCAGCGCGGCGACGAGGAAGGCCCCGAAGAAGCCCATGGGCTCTCCCTCCCCGATGCCGCGGGTCTCGAACAGCACACCGGGCCCGCGCACGACGTGCCAGCCGAGGGCGAGGATCAGCAGCACCGCGGCGGCGAGCTCGATGAACACGCCCGTGCTGTTGATCCGGGCCGCCAGCTTGACCCCGAAGGCGTTGACGAGGGTGGTGAACGCGATGAGGAGGCTCGCGAGGATGACCCCGTTGACGGCGTAGTCGTAGGTGCCGGTGCCGTCGCCGACGATCTGGAAGCCGCTCCAGATCTGCGGCAGCGTCAGCTGCAGCGCCAGGGCGACCACACCGATGGTGATGATCGAGGAGACGAGCAGCAGCCAGCCGGCCATCCACGCGGTGGTCGGGGAGGCCAGGCGCTTGGACCAGTTGTAGACGGAGCCAGCGACCGGGTAGCGGCCGGCGAGCTCGGCGAAGCACAGCGCCACCATGAGCTGGCCCACGAAGACCATGGGCCAGGACCAGGCGTAGGCGGGGCCGGCCGTGCCGAAGCCGAAGTAGAAGAGCTGGAACACGCCGGTGAGGATGGAGATGTAGCTGACGCCGGCGGCGAAGCTCTCGAACCGCCCGATGCTACGGTCCAGGGACTGGGCGTAGCCGAACTCCTCCATGCCGCTCGAAGCGATGGCGTGGGATTTCTCTGACATGGGCATCCTCTGGATCTCGAGACGGTCCGGAGGACCGAGGTCGGGTGTGGCGGACGAGACGAGCGCAGGCGACGGTCCGCACCGGGGCCCCCGAGGTCCCCCGCTGCGCCGGGATTGTGCAGCCTGCGCAACACTCATCGCAAGGTGAGCTAAAGCTTGGGGGTGCGCCGGGGGGCTGTCAAGGTCCGGCCGCCACTTCGCACACAGCGGACAGCCCGGTGACATGTTGGGCACGACACCGCCCGACCCCTTGACACCTCTTCCGGCCAGCTCCCAGGATGTTGCACATCGCAACGCTTGTTGCGCAGGGCGGAATTCCGTCCTTCTGGTTCACCCCCGGCCGGCTCCGGGGCTCATGGAAGGATCCGGTGCGATGCACAAGGCCTGTTTCCTCAAGGACCTCGCCCCCGGCGACGCCCTCCGGCTCGACACCACTCCCCCGATCGCGGTGTTCCACACCGAGGAGGGCGAACTGTTCGCCATCGACGACACCTGCACCCACCAGGACGCCTCCCTGGCCGACGGCTGGGTCGAGGGCTGCGAGGTGGAGTGCCCGCTGCACGCCTCGAAGTTCGACCTGCGCACGGGCGCGGTCGACTCACCCCCGGCCAAGCTGCCGGTGCGGGTCCACCGCGTCGAGGTCGTCGACGGCGAGGTGCTGATCGAGGAGTCCGCCGAGGCCCCCAACCTTCCTCCCGGCCTCACGGCCGGCGGGCACCAGTCCCAGACCAGCTGAACGCCGTCCCGCCCCCGCCACCAGGAGGAGCATCCATGAGCACCACCCCCCGCGTCGTCGTCATCGGCGCCGGCATCGTCGGCACCAACCTCGCCGACGAACTCGTCCAGCGCGGCTGGACCGACGTCACCGTCCTCGAGCAGGGGCCGCTGGCCCTGCCCGGCGGCTCGACGTCGCACGCCCCCGGCCTGGTGTACCAGACGAACCCGTCGAGGACGATGACGCACTTCGCCCGGTACACGGTGGAGAAGCTCGTCTCCCTGGGCTGCTTCAACCAGGTGGGGGGTCTCGAGGTCGCCACCACGCCCGAGCGTCTCGGCGAGCTCAAGCGCAAGGTCGGCTACGCGGCGTCGTGGGGGATCGACGGGCACCTGCTGGACGCGGACGAGGTCGTGCGGCAGTACCCCCTCCTGAACCCGGAGATGGTGCTCGGCGGCTACCACGTGCCCACGGACGGCCTGGCCCTGGCGGCCAAGGCCGTGCAGGTGCTCATCGAGCGCAGCACCCGCGCCGGTGTCGTCTTCCGCCCGGAGACCACGGTGACGGGCATCGAGCGGGCCAACGGCAGGGTCACCGGGGTGACCACCACCCAGGGCACCGTGCCGGCGGACATCGTCGTCTCCTGCGCCGGGTTCTGGGGGCCCGCCATCGGCGAGATGGTCGGCATGCCCTGCCCGCTGCTGCCGCTGGCCCACCAGTACGTCTTCACCTCCGCGGTCCCGGAGCTCGTGGGCAAGCACGACGCCCCCAACGGGGCCACGCTGCCGATCCTGCGCCATCAGGACGCGGACCTCTACTACCGGGAGTGGGGCGACCGGATCGGCATCGGCTCCTACGCGCACCGCCCGATCCCCGTCGACCTCGCGGACCTGCCCCGCTACGACCCCTCGGAGATCAGCCACGACCGGATGCCGTCCCGGCTGGACTTCACCCCCGAGGACTTCACGGAGCAGTGGGCCGAGAGCCGCCGCTTCCTGCCCAGCCTGAAGCACGCCGAGGTCGCCGAGGGCTTCAACGGCATCTTCTCCTTCACCCCCGACGGCGGCCCGCTCATCGGCGAGTCCCCGGACGTGGCCGGCTTCTACGTCGCCGAGGCCGTGTGGGTGACCCACTCCTCCGGCGTCGCCAAGGCCGTGGCGGAGCTGCTCGTGGACGGGCGGTCCGAGACGGACCTGCACGGCTGCGAGGCCACCCGCTTCGAGGAGGTGCAGCTGACCCCGGAGTACGTCGAGGAGACGGCCCAGCGCAACTTCGTGGAGATCTACGACGTCCTCCACCCCCTCCAGCCCAAGGAGTCCCCGCGCAACCTGCGGGTAAGCCCCTTCTTCCTGCGGCAGCAGGAGCTCGGCGCCTTCTTCCTCGAGGGAGGGGGCTGGGAGCGGCCGCAGTGGTACGAGGCCAACGCCCGGTTCCTCGACGAGCTGCCCGAGCAGTGGCGCGAGCCGGAGCGGGACCCCTGGTCGGCGATGTTCCACTCCCCCGTCGCGGCCGTCGAGGCGTGGAAGACCCGCACGGCCGTGGCCATGTACGACATGACCGCGCTCAAGCGCGTGGAGATCGAGGGACCGGGGGCCGGCCTGCTGCTCCAGCGGCTGAGCACGGGCAACGTCCTGCGCAAGCCCGGCGCCGTGACCTACTGCCTGCTCCTCGACGAGCAGGGCGGGATCCGCAGCGACATCACCGTCGCCCGGCTCGGGGACGAGCTGTACCAGGCGGGCATCAACGGCCACGTCGACGTCGCCTACCTCTCCGCCGCCGCCGACCGCCAATCCGCCGAGGACCCCGCCTCGTGGGTGCGGGTGCGCGACATCACCGCGCAGACGTGCTGCATCGGCCTGTGGGGACCGCGCGCCCGGGACGTCATGGCCAAGGTCTCCCGCGACGACCTGTCCAACGAGGGGCTGAAGTACTTCCGCACCAAGCAGATCTGCGTGGGCGGGCTGACCGTGACGGCCATGCGCCTGTCCTACGTCGGCGAGCTGGGCTGGGAGCTGTACACCACCGCCGACCAGGGCCTGCGGCTGTGGGACCTGCTGCACGAGGCCGGCCAGGAGTTCGGCATCGTACCCGCCGGCCGGGCCGCCTTCAACAGCCTGCGCCTGGAGAAGGGCTACCGCTCCTGGGGCAGCGACATGACCACCGAGCACACCGCGGAGGAGGCCGGCCTGGCCTTCGCCGTGAAGACGGACAAGGGCGAGTTCGTCGGCGCGGCGGCGGCCGCGGCCGCAGCGGACCCCCGCCGGCGGCTGCGGTGCCTGACCGTCGACGACGGCACGTCCGTGGTCCTCGGCAAGGAGCCCGTGTACGTCGACGGCACCGCCGCCGGCTACGTCACCAGCGCCGCGTACGGCTACACCGTCGGCCGGCCCGTCGCCTACGCGTGGCTGCCCGCCGACGTGACGGAGGGCGACGCCGTGGAGATCGAGTACCTCGGCGAACGCGTCGCCGCCACGGTCAGCGCCGAACCGCTCGTCGACCCCGGCATGGCGCGACTGCGCGGCTGAGCGACGGGGGCCGTGGCCGGCGGACCGCCGGCCATGGCCCCCGTGCTCTCCCGGGTTCCCGGCGGGCTCCTCGTCCAGGGCCCAGGCCGGGTGGGACGAGCCGGGCGACCCGCCCGGGCGACCCGCCCGGGCGCGACGCCCGGGTGCGACGCCCGGGTGGAGGCGCGGACCACCAGCTCGGGCTGGAAGCTGACGTGGCGGTGGTCGGGGTCGGCGATCCCGTCCTCGAGCTGGTCCACCGCCGTGCGCCCGATCAGCCGGGCCGACCGGCGGCGGGGCGCGGGCTCAGGTCCCGCAGAACGTGCGGTAGGTGGCGCCGAAGTCCTCCGGCGGTGCGGCGGCATAGCGCTCCAGGCCGGGCCGCTCGTCGTAGGGGGCGGTCACCGCTTCCAGGAGGCGGCCGAGCGGTTCGAGGTCCCCCTCGACGGCGGCGTCGAGGGCCTCCTCGACGAGGTGGTTGCGGGGGATGTAGACGGGGTTGACCCGGTCCATCGCGTCGGCGTCCGGGCCCGCGGCGCGCCAGCGCTCCGCCCAGGCGTCGAAGGCGGCGAGGTCGAGCACCAGGTCCCGGGCGGGCCGGGCGTCGCCGCGGGCGGCCGCGCCGAGGCCGCGGAAGAACGAGGTGTGGTCCACGTGGTTGGCCTGGAGCAGCGTGAGCAGCTCGTGGGCCAGGGACGAGACGACCTCGTCGTCGAGCTCCGCGGACAGGCCGAGCTTGGCCCGCATGCCCGCCGACCACGCCGTGCTGTACTGCCCGGGGAACGCGTCGAGCGCCGCCACCGCCAGGGCGACCGCCTGCTCCTGGTCCTCGTGGAACAGGGGCAGGAGGGTCTCGGCGAGCCGGGCGAGGTTCCACTGCGCCACGACCGGCTGGTTGCCGTAGGCGTAGCGCCCGCCCGCGTCGATCGAGCTGTAGACCGTGGCCGGGTCGAAGGCGTCCATGAAGGCGCACGGCCCGTAGTCGATGGTCTCGCCCGAGATCGTCATGTTGTCGGTGTTCATGACCCCGTGGATGAAGCCCACGAGCATCCAGCGGGCCACGAGCGAGGCCTGCGCGGCGACGACCGCCTCGAACAGGGCCAGGTAGGGGTTCCCGGCGTCCGCGGCGTCGGGGTAGTGCCGCCGGATCGCGTGGTCGGCGAGGCGGCGCACCAGGCCGGCGTCGCCCGTGGCCGCGGCGTACTGGAAGCTGCCCACGCGCAGGTGGCTGGCGGCCACCCGGGCGAGCACGGCCCCGGGGAGCACCGTCTCGCGGCGCACCGGCCGGCCCGTCGCCACCACCGCCAGCGAGCGCGTGGTGGGAATGCCCAGGGCGTGCATCGCCTCGCTGACGACGTACTCGCGCAGCATCGGGCCCACCGCCGCGAACCCGTCGCCGCCGCGCGCGAACGGCGTGCGCCCGGAGCCCTTGAGGTGGAGGTCGCGCAGGCGGCCCCCGGCGTCGACCACCTCCCCCAGCAGCAGGGCGCGGCCGTCACCGAGGCGCGGGGAGAACCCGCCGAACTGGTGCCCGGAGTAGGCCTGCGCCACCGGTGTGGCGCCCTCGGGGACGCGGTTGCCCACCAGCAGGCGCACGCCCTCCGGGCTGCGCAGCGAGGCGGGATCCAGGCCCAGCTCGGCGGCCAGCGGCTCGTTGAGCACCAGCAGCTCGGGCTCGGGGACCTGCTCGGCCCGCCAGGGAACGGCCATTTCGCCCAGTTCCCGGGCGAAGGCGCTGTCCAGGGTGATGGTCGGCAGCGGTGTGACGCTCATCCCGTCAACGATACAGGGGACGGCCCGTTCCGTCGCGGGCGGTGCCCGCCGGAACTAGGCGGGCACCCGGGGGTCGGCGAGCCCGTCGATCCCGACGAGCGTGGTGAACACCGCGTCGGCGAGGTCCCGCTCGTGCCGGGTCCGTCCGGCGGGGCCCCGGCGCATCAGTCCCACCACGGCCCGGCGGGCCGCGGCGAGCAGCTCCGGGTCCGAGGCCAGCTGCCGGCTCAGGTCCTCCGCGGAGCCCTCGGCCTGCTGGGCGGGCACGGGGGCGCCGTCCACGTCGAGGTAGGTCGGCTCCGGGGAGTACGTCCGGTCCACCACCGGCTCGGGGGCGAGGGCCAGGCACACCAGGGGGTTCTCCCCGTCCCCCTCCGGGTCCTCCACCACGGTGGCCACCGCCACCCCGTGGACGCTCAGGCGCGCCAGCTGCTGCGGCTCCTCCACGGGGATGTCGGAGTCGAGCGCCGTCTCCACCGCCCAGAAGCTGCCCTCGGTCGCCACCGGGTCCGGCAGCACCAGGGCCACGTAGTGGGCCAGGAACTCCAGGACCGTCTCGTATCCCCCGGTGCGCGCGAGCCGGCGCAGCTGCGGGCTCATCGCCCGCGCCCCGGAGCCCAGGTTGGGGACGGGAAGACGCCGGCCCTCCAGGAAGGCCCGCTGCAGGCCGGGGTTCACCACCGCGTCCAGGGGGCTCGGCGTGGTGGGCAGGTCCTCGGGGGCAACGTTCAGGAGCTCGTTCATCATTTCCTCCGGTGACACGGTCCGGCAGGGGGCACGGACGGTGTGGAGACGATTTTCACCCGCCGGCCGCCGCCGCGTAAGACCCCGAAGGTCTCGACTTCTCCGTGACGGGGCGGGCGGGGTTCCACCAGGGGCGCGGGCGCCGGCTGTCCCGCGGGCGACGGACGCCGGGGCCGCCGCGGCCCCGGCTCACGACCGTCGCGGCCGCTCCAGCTCCGCGCTGTCCAGGACGAGCGTGACCGGCCCGTCGTTGACCAGCTCGACCTGCATCGTCGCCCCGAACCGGCCGGTCTCCACCCGGGCCCCCAGCGCGCGCAGCGCCTGCACGTAGGCCTCGAAGACGGGCTCGCTGACCGGACCGGGAGCCGCGGCCGACCACGAGGGGCGCCGGCCCCTCCGGGCGTCGCCGTAGAGCGTGAACTGGCTGATCGCCAGCACCGGCGCGCCGAGGTCCGCGCACGACCTCTCGCCCTCCAGCAGCCGCAGGTTCCAGGTCCGCTCGGCCAGCCTCGCGGCGACGGCGGCGTCGTCGTCGTGGGTCACGCCCACGAGGGCCACCAGGCCCGGCTCGTCGATCCGGCCCACGGCGGAGCCCCCGACGGTCACGGCGGCCCGGGCCACCCGCTGCAGAACGATGCGCATGGGCCCCAGTCCACCACAGCTCCCGGCGCGGTCGCGCGACAACGGGGGCCCGCGTGCCGGAGGATAAGAGGGTGGGCGGCTGCCGGCCGCCCGCTCCGTCCCGAGCCGAAGGACCCGCTGTGCCTCCTCGCCCCTCGACCCGCATCATGGCCGCCGCCTCGATCGGCGTCCTCGCCGTCACCCTCACGGGCTGCGGCGAGGACGTGCAGGAGGTCGACGCCGACTACGCCGAGATCTGCGTGCAGGAGGACCCGGAGACGGGCGAAAACGTGCGGGTCGACGACGACAACTGCGACGACGACCGCCCGCGCGGGTCGTTCATCCCGATGTTCCTGTTCCTCAACGCCAGCCGCGCGGTCTCCGTGCCGGCGGTGGGCGCCCCGGTGCCGCGGTCGTCGGGCTTCACGACCACCCGCCCGCCGGCCTCCGCGAAGGTGGCCCGGAACTTCTCCCCCTCCGGGACCTCCGTGGGCAAGACCGGGGTCTCCAAGGGCTTCGGCGGCTCGAAGAGCGGGGCGGGGTCCTGATGCGGCGCATCGACGGCCTGCCGCCCCGTCCGCACTGGGAGCAGACCGTGCGCGACGAGGGCCTGACCTACGCCTTCACCGAGCGCCCGGACGGCTCCCGGTTCTCCTACTGGAACGAGACCGCCGCCTACGTGCTCTCCCCGGCCGAGGTCGAGGAGCTGGAGTCCACCACGGACGAGCTGTACCGGATGACGCTGGAGGCGGCCCGGTACATGGCCGCCGGCAACCTGGGCACGCTGGGGCTCTCCGAGGCCGCGTTCGAGCTCGCCCAGTACTCCCTGAGCCTGCGGGAGCCCTCGATCTACGGCCGCTTCGACCTCGCGTGGGACGGCACGGGCCCCGCCAAGATGCTCGAGTTCAACGGCGACACCCCCACCGGGCTCGTCGAGGGCGCGATCTGCCAGTGGTCGCGCGTGGAGGCGCTGCACCCGGGACTGGGCGAGGAGCACGCGCAGTTCGACCAGCTCAACGGCCTGTGGCCGATGCTCGTGGAGCGGTGGCGGCAGCGGCTGCCGTCGTCGGCGTCGAAGGTCCTGCACGTGGCGTACACCCGCGAGGAGGAGTCCGGGGAGGACGCGGCCAACGCCGCCGTGATGGCCGCGACCGCCGCGGAGGCCGGCTACCGCACGGTCCTACTGCCCGTGGAGGACGTGCGCTTCGACACCCGCGCCAACCACTGGGTGCACGCCGCGGGCAGCGTGGACGACCCCGCGGTGGTCTCGGGCATCGAGGAGCTCTTCGCGCTGCACCCGTGGGAGGTCATGGTCGACGACGGGCCCGGCGCGTTCGTGCTGGGCGACCCCCTGCTGATGCACCACTGGTACGAGCCGGCCTGGAAGATGTTCTGCTCCACCAAGCTGCTGCTCGTGGCCCTGTGGCGCTGCTTCCCCGGCCACCCCAACCTGCTGCCCGCCTATCCGGACGGACCCAACGGCCTGGCGGAGTGGGTGCGCAAGCCGATCTTCGGCCGCGAGGGCGACGGCATCGAGATCCGCGCCCGCGACGTGCACGTCCGCTCCCCCAACCCCCACCCCTCTCCGATGGACGTGTGGCAGGGCTACGTGCCGCTGCGGAACTTCCCGGGCTCGGACGGGGCGCCCAACCACCCGGTCGTCGGCTCCTGGGTGGTCGGCGACGCCGGGGCCGCCGGCGTCGGCATCCGCGAGTCCGACGGCCCGCTCACCGACTACTGGTGCCGCTTCGTGCCCAACATCATCGACAAGAAGGGCGTCCTGTGACCGCGCACCTGCTCCCCCGGTCCATCTCCACGGCCACCTCGGCGGTCATCGGCGCGACCTCCATCGCCCCGCTGTACTCCGCGGTGGTCACCCTGGGCCTCATGCACGCCCTCGTGGGCCGGTGGACCCCGGTGGTGCTGGTCGCCGCCGTGGTCCCCATGGCCGTCGTGTCGGTGTGCTTCGCGCGGCTGGACGACCTCTACGAGGACCAGGGCACCGTCTACCGCTGGGCCCGGGAGGCCTTCGGGGAGTTCGCGGGGTTCCTGGGCGGCTGGGGGCTGTGGCTGTCGGCGACCCTCGTGCTCGCCTCCCTGGCCTGGGTCACGGCCGACTCCGCCCTCTTCGCCCTGGGCCTCGACCCGGGCGCGTGGACCACCACCGGGGTGGCGGCCGCGCTCATGGCGGTCTTCGCGGCCGTCTCCTCCACGGGGATCCGGGTCTCGGCGGCCGTGCAGGCGGTGCTCGCCGCCCTGCAGCTGGTGGGGGTCGGCGTCCTGGTGTGGGCCATGCGCACGGCCCCGGTCCTCGCCGACGGCACGGGGACCGCGGACGGCGAGTGGAGCGGGTTCTACACCGACGTGCTCACCGGCGGCGAGCTCACCGCCGGCAACCTGGCCGCGGCCCTGCTGCTGGCCCTGTTCCTGTACTGGGGCTGGGACTCGACGTTCTCCCTCACCGAGGAGTCCACCACCCAGCGGGCGCCGCGGGTCTCGGCGTGGATCGCGCTCGCGGTCGTGGCGGCCGCCTACGCCCTCATCGGCTGGGCCTACGTGCCCGGGGCCTCGGTGGGCTCCCCGCTGCTGGCGTCCCTGGTGGCGGTCTCGGCCGGTGCGTCCATCGGCACCACGATGATCCCCACCTCCCGCGGGCTGATGTCGATGGCCCGCGGCGGGCACCTGCCCCGCCGGTTCGTGTCCCTGGCCTTCGCGACGTGGACCACCGCGGCCGTCGCCGCGGCGTGGATGGCGTTCTCGGGCTCCCTGTTCGACGACTCGATCGGGATCATCTCGGTGCTCGTGGCGCTCTACTACGGCCTGGCCTGCGCGGCGGCCGCCCGGCTCGCCCGCACGGCCGGCACCCGGGCGCTCGGGGTGGCCGGGGCGGTGCTGATGGGCCTCGCCCTGGCCCTCACCGGCTGGGAGTACGTGCTCTCGGCCACCTGGGTCGGGGTCGGGGTGGCGCTGGTGCTGCTCGTGGTCCCGCTGTGGTTCCTCCTGGGCCGCGGGCGCGACCCGCTGCCCGGCGCGCACGAGCGCGCCCCGCACCTGGAGAGCCTGCGGAACTGACCGGTCCGCTCAGTCGAGCACGCTGAACCCCCGCGGCAGGGACCGGCGGCCCGTGAGGGCCTGCAGCACCGCGGGCACGTGCCCGCGCTCGGCGGCGATCTCCACGAGGGTCAGGGCGGCGTCGGCCAGCACGTGGCCGGGCGGGGTGCGCTCCAGCCCGCAGGCCGCGGTGATGTCGAGCCCGTGCACGGCGAGCTCGAAGGTGCGGGTCGGCAGGTAGGCGCTCAGCCGCGTGCCGCCGACGACGGTGCGGATCAGCGGGTCCTCCCCCACCGGCACCCGGGCCAGCGCCTCGCGGGCGTCCTCGAGCGCGCCGCGCACCACGGACGCCGGCTCGTCCCCGAGCGCCCGCCCCGCGGCCACGCCGCGCGCGGCGACCTCCTGCGGGCCCGTGGCCCCGCCGGAGAGCACGTAGTACTGCCCGATGCTCGTGCAGGCCGCGACGTCCGCGGGCTCGCCGAGGTAGGCGGCGAGCGTGACGAGGGCGCGGTGGGTGTGCCCCACCAGCGCCCGGACGTCCCAGGCGCCGAGACCTGGCCGGGCCCACACGTCGTCGTCGGAGCGCTCGGCGAGCTGCTCGATCTCGTCGACGAGGCGGGCGAAGAACACCCCGGCCTCGAGGAAGGCCGTGCGGGCGGCGGCGGGGTCGCGGTCCATGGGTCCCCCTCGGCGGAGCGGCAGGCGGTACGGCGCGGGCCGGGCCCCGTCCGCGAGGACGGGGTCCGGCCCGCAGGAGTGACCGAAGCCTACTGCGCGGCGGCCGCCGCGGCCTCCGTGTTGCTCCCGGTTGCGGCCTGCTCGCCCTTCGGGCCGTCGACCTGCTTGACCTTGGGCTCGGGCCGGGCGTCCACCCCGGCCTCCTTGCGCTGCTGCGCCGTGATGGGCGCCGGGGCGGCGGTGAGCGGGTCGTAGCCGTTGCCGGTCTTCGGGAAGGCGATGACCTCGCGGATGGAGTCGGCCCCGGCGAGGAGGGCGACGACGCGGTCCCAGCCGAAGGCGATGCCGCCGTGCGGGGGCGCGCCGTACTTGAAGCCCTCCAGCAGGAAGCCGAACTTCTCGTCGGCCTCGGCCTCGCCGATGCCCATGACCTCGAAGACGCGCCGCTGCACGTCCTGCTGGTGGATGCGGATGGAGCCGCCGCCGATCTCGTGGCCGTTGCAGACGATGTCGTAGGCGTAGGCCAGGGCGGACTCGGGGTCCTGGTCGAAGGTGTCCAGGAACTCGGGCTTGGGCGAGGTGAACGCGTGGTGCACGGCGGTCCAGGCCCCGGCGCCGACGGCGACGTCCCCGGACTCGACGGCCTCGGCCGCCGGCTCGAACATCGGCGCGTCGACGACCCACACGAACGCCCACTCGCCCTCGTCTATCAGCCCGGTGCGGTGGCCGATCTCCACGCGCGCGGCCCCGAGCAGGGCGCGGGTGGACTTCCTCTCGCCGGCGCCGAAGAAGATGCAGTCGCCGGGCTGGGCGCCGGTGGCGGCGGCGAGGCCGTCGCGCTCCGCGTCGGTCAGGTTCTTGGCGACGGGCCCGGAGAGGGCGCCGTCCTCGCCGACGAGCACGTAGGCGAGGCCCTTGGCGCCGCGCTGCTTGGCCCACTCCTGCCAGGCGTCGAGCGTGCGGCGCGGCTGGGAGGCCCCGCCGGGCATGACGACCGCGCCCACGTAGGGGGCCTTGAACACGCGGAAGGTGGTGTCCTTGAAGTACTCGGTGAGCTCGGTGAGCTCCAGGCCGAAGCGCAGGTCCGGCTTGTCGGAGCCGTACTTCGCCATGGCCTCGGCGTAGGTCATCCGGCGGATCGGGGTGGGGATCTCCACGCCGATGAGCCGCCACAGGGCGGCGACGATGCGCTCGCCCAGGGCGATGACGTCGTCCTGCTCCACGAAGGAGGCCTCGATGTCGAGCTGGGTGAACTCCGGCTGGCGGTCGGCGCGGAAGTCCTCGTCGCGGTAGCAGCGGGCGATCTGGAAGTACTTCTCGACGCCGCCGACCTGCAGCAGCTGCTTGAACAGCTGCGGGGACTGGGGCAGGGCGTACCAGGAGCCGGGCGCGAGGCGGGCCGGCACCAGGAAGTCGCGGGCGCCCTCGGGGGTGGAGCGGGTCAGCGTGGGGGTCTCGACCTCGAGGAAGTCGTCGCCGTGGAGCAGCTCGCGGGCCACGCGGTTGGCCTCGGAGCGCAGCCGCAGGATGCGGGCGGGCCCGGGCCGGCGCAGGTCCAGGTAGCGGTGGCGCAGGCGGGTCTCCTCGCCGACCTCCACGTGGGCGTCGATCTGGAACGGCAGCGGCGCGGCGGTGTTGAGCACGGTCACGGTCTCGGCCATGACCTCGACCTCGCCGGTGGCGAGGGCCGGGTTCTCGTTGCCCTCGGGCCGGCGCTCCACGGTGCCGGTCACCTGCAGGACGTACTCGTTGCGCAGGTGGTGGAAGTCCGCCTCGTCGCGCACCACGATCTGGGCGATCCCGGACGCGTCGCGCAGATCCAGGAACGCCACCCCGCCGTGGTCGCGGCGGCGGCCGACCCAGCCGGCCAGCGTGACGGTCTCTCCGATGTGCTCGGCGCGCAGCTCGCCGAGGTTGTGTGTGCGCAGCACTCAAAAACCCTTCGTTGTTCGGGAGGTCCGGACGGGGCCGCGCGGATCGCACGTTCGCCCGGGGTTCGCCCGGTGCCCCTACTCTCGTTCGGGCACGAGTTTACAGCCCGCCTCTCGGGCCCCAGGACGGCCCCACCGGAGCGCCGGGCTCCCGGGGCCCCGCCCCGGCACCGCGCCGAGCCCCCATCCCGGGCGCATTCCCCCGGGATCGAACGTGGGGAGATGGGGCAGAGGTGGGGACTCGGCGGAAAGGAGCGGGGCTCGGCGGAAGGGAGTGGGGGCTCGGCTCAGGCCTCGACCGGCACGACGGCCCGCACGACCGGGCGCAGGTCCTCGGCCGGCGGGGTCCAGGCGGCGAGGTCGGCGGGGACCTGCTCTCCCGAGCGGATGTCCTTGACCTCGTGGGTCAGGCTCCCGTCCTCGCCGCGGGAGGTGAACCACACGTACGGGATGCCGCGGCGCTCGGCGTACTTGATCTGCTTGCCGAACTTCGCCGCGGTCGCCGAGACCTCGCAGGCGATCCCGCGGGCGCGCAGCTGCTCGGCCGCGTCCTGGGCCTGGGCCCACGACTGCTCGTCCACCAGCGAGACCAGCACCGCGGTGGGCACCTTGCGCGAGGGCTCGGCCATCCCCTGGGAGAGCATCCGCGAGACGAGGCGGGTCACCCCGATCGACAGGCCCACGCCCGGGTAGCTCCTCTTGCCGGCGGAGGCCAGCGACTCGTAGCGCCCGCCGGAGCAGATGGAGCCCAGCTGCTCGTGGCCCACCAGCACGGTCTCGTAGACGGTCCCGGTGTAGTAGTCCAGGCCGCGGGCGATCGACAGGTCGGCCACGACCTTGCCCGGGGCGCGGCGGGCGGCCTCGCCCACCACCTCGGCGAGCTCCGCCAGGCCCTCCTCGAGCAGCTCGTCGCTCACCCCGAGCGCGCGGACCTGCTCCACGAAGGAGGTGTCCTCGGTGCGGATGGAGGCGAGCCGCAGCGCGGCCTCGGCCTGCGCGGCGGTGGCACCGACCTCCTCGCGCAGCGCCTCGGCGACCCGCTCCGGGCCGATCTTCTCGAGCTTGTCGATGTTGCGCAGCACCCCGGCGGTGTCCTCGAGGCCGATGCCGCGGTAGAAGCCCTCGGCGAGCTTGCGGTTGTTGATCCGCAGCCTGAACGGCGGGACGGGCAGCTTCGCGAGGGCGTCGATCATCACGAGCGCGAGCTCCACGTCGTAGCGGAACGGCAGCGTGCCGTCGCCGACCACGTCGATGTCCGCCTGGGTGAACTCCCGGGCCCGGCCCTCCTGGGGGCGCTCGCCGCGCCAGACCTTCTGCACCTGGTAGCGGCGGAACGGGAACGTGAGGAAGCCGCTGTTCTCGACGACGTACCGGGCGAAGGGGACGGTGAGGTCGAAGTGGAGGGCGAGCTGCTCCTCACCCTTGGGGGAGCCGGCGTCCTCGTCCTCCTGGAGGCGCGAGACGGCGTAGACCTCCTTGTCGATCTCGCCCTTGCGCAGCAGCTGGCCGACGGTCTCGACGGCGCGGGTCTCGATCGAGGAGAAGCCGTGCAGCTCGAAGGTCTCGCGCAGCACGTCGAGCACGTGCAGCTCGACCAGACGCTCCTCCGGAAGCCATTCGGGGAAACCGGACAGGGAGGTCTTGCGGGCCATGGGGACGTGCTCCTCGGGTGGGACGGGGGGGACGGGGCGACAACGGTCGGACGACGGGACGGCAGGGGCCGCGGGTCCGGACTCATCCTAGAGAGCACCGCCGCCCGGCCCCAAGCTCCGGCCCGTGGGACCTCCCCGGCACGGTCCTCGGTACTATGGGGCAGACGACTGTCCGAAGCCGGGCGACGACGCCGGGTGCACGCTCCGGCCCCCGTCCGGCGAGAGCGAAAGAGTTTCAGCGGTGACCGAACGTCTCGAATCCGACGACCAGCCCACGCCCCGCCCCGTCCCCGCCCCGGGGCCCGTGCCGAAGCCTGCCGTGCCCGCCCCTGCGGCACCGGCCCCGGCAGCGCCCACCCCGGCGGCCGCGGCACCCGGTCCTGCCGCCCCGGCAGCGCCTGCGGCACCGGCCCCCGCCGCCACGGCACCGGCCGCCACGGCACCGGCCCCCGCGGCGGCTCCCGCCCCGGCCCTGGCCTCCCCGGAGACCCTGGAGCGGGCCCGGCCCTTCGGCCGGGTCACCGAGGACGGGCACGTCTACGTCGTGGTGGACGGCGAGGAGGCGCTGTGCGGGCAGTTCCCGGACGCCACCGAGGACGAGGCCCTGGGCTACTTCGCGCGGAAGTTCGAGGACGTCGAGGCGCAGGCGGCGCTGCTCGAGCAGCGCGTGGCCGCGGGCGCCCCGTCGTCGGACATGCTCAAGACGGTCGACCACCTCGCGGAGCAGGTCGCCCAGCGCACCCTGCTCGGCGACATCAGGGCCCTGGAGGCCCGGCTCGAGGCCCTGCGCCCCGCGATCCGCGAGCTGGAGGCCGCGGAGCGGGCCGCCCACGAGGCCCAGCGCGCCCAGAACGTGGCCGCGCGCGAGGCCATCGTGGCGGAGGCCGAGAAGATCGCCGCCCAGGACCCGCAGCGCACCCAGTGGAAGCAGGCCTCGGCCCGGATGGCCGAGCTGTTCGAGCAGTGGAAGGCCCACCAGAAGTCCGGCGTGCGCCTGGGCCGCTCTGCCGAGGACGCCCTGTGGAAGCGCTTCCGCACCGCGCGCACCACCTTCGACAAGCACCGGCGCGCCTTCTTCTCCCAGCTCGACGCCGACAACGCCGAGGCGAAGAAGGCCAAGGAGGCCCTGATCGCCGAGGCGGAGGCCCTGTCGACCTCCACGGACTGGGGCACCACGGCCGCGGAGTACCGCCGGCTCATGGACCGCTGGAAGCAGGCCAAGCGCGCGTCCAAGAAGGACGACGACGCCCTGTGGGCCCGCTTCCGCGCCGCCCAGGACCGCTTCTTCGAGGCCCGCAAGGCCGACAACGACCGGATCGACCAGGAGTTCGAGGGCAACCTCGCCGTCAAGGAGCAGCTGCTCGCCGAGGCCAGAGCGCTGCTGCCCGTCACGGACCTCAAGGCCGCCAAGCGCGCGCTCGGGGACATCCTGGACCGGTGGGAGCAGGCGGGCAAGGTCCCCCGCGCCCACATGCGCCGGGTCGAGGCCGAGATGCGCGCCGTGGAGGACGCCGTGCGCAAGGTCGAGGACGAGAAGTGGCAGCGCTCCAACCCGGAGACGAAGGCCCGCTCCAACTCGATGCTCACCCAGCTCGAGGTGAAGATCGAGGACCAGGAGGCCGCGCTCGCCAGGGCCCGGGCCACCGGGGACACCAAGCGGGCCGCCAAGCTCGAGGCCGAGCTCACCACGAGCCGGCAGTGGCTCGAGACGCTGCGCCGCTCCGCCGCCGACCTGCACTAGGACCCGGAGCCCCTGCGCACGGCCTCGCGGGCCCGCTGTCCACAGCGCGCCCGCGGGGCCTTCCGCGTGCCGGGGTGCGGCACCAGGCTGGGCCCATGGACGCCCCGCCCTGGCACCCCGACGCCCTGCTCCTGCCCGGCCGGCCCTTCCCCCGGGTCGAGCTCTCCGCGCTCGTCGCCGACGGCGTGCTCGTGCCCGTGGTGCTGGAGGCCCACGTGCTGCGCGGGCGGCCGGTGACCCGGGCGCTGAAGGTCGCGGCGCTGGAGGCGCAGCTGCCCCCGCACCTGCTGCGCCGCGGGGTGCTCGGCCGGCTCTCCGCCGCGTGGTTCTACGACTGCGCCCGGGCGCCGACCACCCTGCCGCTGCTGCTGGACAAGCTGCGGCGCACCACCATGTCCCCCGTGCCGGAGGGGCTCACGCTGCACCAGGTCACGCTGGGCGGCTACGACGTGCACGAGGCCGGGCCCGTGCACGTCACCACCCCGCTGCGCACCGCGGTGGACCTGGCGCTGCACGTGCCGGGGCGGGAGGGCACCGCCGCGCTCGAGAAGCTGATGCACGCCCCGCACCTGCACTGCCCGCCCGCCCTGGTGCACACCGCCCTCGAGAGCTACGGACGGATGCCGGGGCGCCGGGCCGCGCTCGTGCGGGTCCGCCGGGCGGGCCGGGCGATCGGCCGGCCCGTGCCGTGAGCGGCGCCGGCCGGTCCGGGGCCCGGAGGTCCCGCGGCCGGGCGGCTCAGCGCCCGGCCGGCTCCGAGACGGGACGGTGGCCCGTGGTGCGGTAGACGTCGTAGACCCCGTCGATCCGGCGGACCTGGTTGAGCACGTGGTCCAGGTAGCGCGGGTCGCCCATCTCGAACGCGAACCGGGAGATCGCCAGGCGGGACTTCGAGGTGTGCACGGAGGCCGAGAGGATGTTGACGTGGTTCTCGGAGAGCACGCGCGTCACGTCCGAGAGCAGGGACTTGCGGTCGAGGGCCTCCACCTGGATCTCCACCAGGAAGACGCTGGACTGGGTGGGCGCCCACTCGACCTCCACGATCCGCTCCGTGGAGGTCAGCGCCTGCATGTTCACGCAGTCGCGGCGGTGCACCGAGATCCCGGTGCCGCGGGTGACGAAGCCCATGATCTCGTCGGGCGGGACCGGGGTGCAGCAGCGGGCGAGCTTGACGTAGACGTCGGAGGCGCCCTTGACGACCACCCCGGAGTCGGACACGCGCGGGCGGATCGGCTGCGTGGCGATGGTCGTCTCGGCGAAGTCCTCCTCCGCGCCGTCGGCCCCGCCGAGGCTGCCCACGATCTTCTCGACGACGTCCTGGGCGCTGACCACGTCCGAGCCGATCGCCTCGTAGAGGGAGCTGATGTCGGAGCGGTGGAAGTCCTGGGCCACCGCGAGCAGCGACTCCTGGGTGAGGGTGCGCTGCAGGGGCAGGTGGTGCTTGCGCAGCGCCCGGGTGAGCGCGTCCTTGCCCTTCTCGATGGCCTCCTCGCGGCGCTCCTTGGAGAACCACTGGCGGATCTTGTTGCGCGCGCGCGGGGAGCGCACGAACTTCAGCCAGTCCTGCGACGGGCCGGCGTGCTCGGACTTGGACGTGAGGACCTCGACCCAGTCCCCGTGCTGCAGCTCCGAGGACAGGGGCACGAGCTTGCCGTTGACGCGCGCGCCGATGGTCTTGTGGCCCACCTCGGTGTGCACGGCGTAGGCGAAGTCCACGGGCGTCGAGCCCGCGGGCAGGGCCATCACCTCGCCCTTGGGCGTGAAGACGTACACCTCGGACGTGTTGATCTGGTAGCGCAGGGAGTCCAGGAACTCGGAGGAGTCCTGCGTCTCCTCCTGCCAGGACACGAGCGAGCGCAGCCAGTTCAGGTCGCCCTCCTGCGCCTTGGGCGTGGCGGAGTTCGCCTGGTTGACCTGGTCCTTGTACTTCCAGTGCGCAGCCACGCCGTACTCGGCGCGGCGGTGCATCTCGTGGGTGCGGATCTGGATCTCCACGGGCCGGCCGTCCGGGCCGATCACCGTGGTGTGCAGGGACTGGTACATGTTGAACTTCGGCATGGCGATGTAGTCCTTGAACCGCCCCGGCAGGGGCCGCCACCGCGCGTGCAGGGCGCCCAGCGCCGCGTAGCACTCCCGCACCGTGTTCACGAGCACCCGGACCGCCTGCAGGTCGTGGATCTCGTCGAAGTCCTTCCCGCGCACGATCATCTTCTGGTAGATCGAGTAGTAGTGCTTGGGCCGGCCCGTGATGGTCGCCTCGATCCCCGCCTCGGCGAGGTCCTCCGCGATCCGCTCCCGGATCTTGGCCAGCGACCGCTCGCGCTGGGGCTGGCGCTCCCCCACCATGCGGACGATCTCCTCGTAGACCTTGGGGTAGAGCGCCGCGAAGGCGAGGTCCTCGAGCTCCCACTTGATGGTGTTCATGCCGAGCCGGTGGGCCAGCGGGGCGAAGATCTCGAGGGTCTCGCGGGCCTTCTTCGCGGACGACGCCGGGGGCACGAAGCGCCAGGTGCGGGCGTTGTGCAGGCGGTCGGCGAGCTTGATGACGAGCACGCGGATGTCCTTGGCCATCGCCACGATCATCTTGCGCACCGTCTCGGCCTGCGCGGCGTCCCCGTACTGGACCTTGTCGAGCTTGGTCACGCCGTCGACGAGCGCGGCGACCTCGTCCCCGAACTGCGCGCGCAGCTGCTCGAGGGTGTAGTCGGTGTCCTCGACGGTGTCGTGCAGCAGGGCGGCCACGAGGGTCGCCCCCGTCATGCCGAGCTCGGCGAGGATCGTGGTCACGGCCACGGGGTGGGTGATGTAGGGGTCGCCGCTCTTGCGCTTCTGCCCCTCGTGGCACTTCTCGGCCACCTTGAACGCCCGCTCCAGGACCTCGAGGTCCTCCTCGGGGTGGGTGGCGCGCACGGTGTGCAGCAGCGGCTCCAGGATCGGGGAGTGGTCCATGGGCCGGCCGGAGAGGTAGGACAGGGAGGACCGGGTGCGGTCGCTGCGGCCCGGGAACACCGCGCGCCCCACCATCGAGCGCGAGGCGGGCAGGACGTAGTGCGTGCCGGCCATGTCGGAGCGCCGCGGCGGCATGGGGGCGGCCCCCGGGCCTGCGGGGGTGGTGCCGTCGTCGGTCGGGCTCATGACCGTGGCTCCCTTCCCGGTATGCGCGCGGGGCGGCGGCCGTGCGGCCGCCGCCCCGGGCGTCGAGTGACGTGTGGTGCTGCTGTGCGGCGGGCGCTCCTGCGCGGCCCGCCCTACGGTGAGCTACATTCTAGTCCGCCGCGGCGGCCACGGCGGCACGCTCCGCCGGGACCTGCCGCGGGTCGCCCGCACCGGCCTCCTGCTCCCGCACGGCCGGCTCCCCGCGGCGCAGCAGCGCGTACAGCGGGGCGGCGACGAACAGGGTGGCCACGGTGCCCGCGACGATGCCCACGAACAGGGACAGGGACAGGTCCTTGAGGGTGCCCGCGCCGAGGACCAGCCACCCGATGAACAGGATGGAGCCCACCGGCAGGATGCCCACGACCGACGTGTTGATCGAGCGGACCAGGGTCTGGTTGACGGCGAGGTTCACCTGGTCGGAGAAGCCGCGCCCGGCGCGCTCGGGCGGGGCCGTGCCGTCGAGCAGGCCCTCGGTGTTCTCCCGGACCTTGTCGAAGACCACCACGGAGTCGTAGAGGGAGTAGCTGAGCACCGTGAGGAAGCCGATCACCGCCGAGGGCGTCACCTCGAAGCCCACGAGCGAGTAGACGCCCGCGGTGATGGCCACGGTGGCGAGCATCCCGGCGATCGCGGAGACCGACATCTTCCAGGTGCGGAAGTACAGGGCCATCAGCGCCGTGGCCAGGACCACGAAGACCACCAGGCCCCACAGGGCCTGGCGGGTGACCCCGGCGCCCCAGGTGGGGCCCACGAAGGTCGACGTCACCTGGTCCTCGCCCACCCCGTAGGCGGTGACGAGGGCGTCCTTGACCGCCAGCGTCTCGTCGTCGTCGAGCTGCTCCGTCTGCACGCGCACCGTCTCGGCGGCGATGTTGGTGACCTCGACCTCCGCGGCGTCGGAGGACTCCGCGACGGCGCGCTCGCCCACGGACACGTCCGGGTCCGCGACCGAGGAGACCGTGAACTCGGACCCGCCCGTGAAGTCGATGCCGAGGTTGAACCCGCCCTTGACCACGGGCACCAGCAGGGAGAGGACCACGGCGGCGGCGGCCACCGCCAGCCACAGCCGCGCCCTCGCCACGAAGGGGTAGGACTTCCGCCCGCTGTGCAGGGCGTTGCCGAAATCTGCGAACCGGGACATCAGGCGTTCTCCTCGGAGGTGCGGGCGGGGGCGGACGACGCCGAGGCGCCGGCCGGTGCGCCGGCCGGCGCGTCACCGGCGGGCTCCTCCGGGGCGGCGGCCCGGGCGGCGAGCCGGCGCCGCTCGGCGATGGTCAGGCCGTCGTGCTCCCCGGGCTGCCGCAGCCGCCCGGCCCCCCGGTAGAGGGGCACGGCGTCGAGGGCCTCGGGGTTGAGCCCCGAGTGCTTCCCGCCGCCGCCGAAGTAGCGGGTGCGGGCGAGCAGCACCATGACCGGGTGGGTGAACAGGAAGACCACGAGCAGGTCGGCGAGCGCGGTCAGGCCCAGGGTGAAGGCGAAGCCGCGGACGTTGCCGACCGCCACGAAGTAGAGCACCACGGCGGCCAGCAGGTTCACGGCCTTGGACGCGAGCACCGTCTGGCGGGCGCGCCGCCAGCCGTGGTCGACCGCGGCGGGAATGGAGCGGCCGCCGCGGATCTCGTCGCGGATGCGCTCGAAGTAGACGATGAAGGAGTCGGCGGTCTGGCCGATGGCCACGATCAGGCCCGCGACGCCCGCCAGGGACAGCCGGTAGTTCGCGGACCAGCCCAGCAGCGCGATCGCCAGCCAGGTGAGCACGCCGGCCACCACGAGGGAGCTGATGGTCACGAGGCCGAGCAGCCGGTACTGGAACAGCGAGTAGACGCACACCAGGGCCAGGCCGATGAGCCCGGCGACGATGCCCATCCGCAGCTGGTCGGCGCCCAGCGTCGCGGAGATCTGCTGCTCGGACTGGATCCCGAAGCTCACCGGCAGGGCACCGTACTTGAGCTGCTCCGAGAGGAACTTGGCCTGCTCCTCGGTGAAGCTGCCCGTGATCTCGGCCTTGCCGTCGGAGATCACGGCGTTCATGGACGGCGCGGAGACCACCTGGCCGTCGAGCAGGATCGCGAACTGGCTGCGCGGGTCCCCGGGCGTGGTCTGCCCGATGCCGTAGAGCCGCTCGGACAGCACCCGGAACCGGTCGGTGGCCTCGGGGCCGAACTGGAGGTTCACGGCGAACTGGTTCAGGGACACGCCCGTGGAGTTCTGCGCGGTCCCGTAGGAGGCGTCCTGGATGCCGGTGCCCTGGATCTCGACGGGGCCGAGCAGGTACTTGGTGCCGGTGTCGGGCTCGCACGCGACGACCGGCTCGTCGGCCGGCTGCGCCTCCCGCTCCTCGGGGGGCACCGTGGCGGTGCAGTCGGTGGCCTCGAACTGCCGGTAGAGCTCGGGGGTGATCCAGTTGGGGTCGGAGGAGTCGGCGGGCTCGCCCGTGGGCTCGGGCAGCTCGTCCTTCGGCGTGCGCTGGTCCTCGGGCACGGCCCCGGCGGCGGCGGTCGTGAGCACGGGGCGGAAGTTCATCTCCGCCGACGACTGGATCAGCTCCCGGGTCTCGGCGGAGGGCACGCCCGGCATGGACACGACGATGTTGTCCCCGGACTGGGTGGAGATCTCCGCCTCGGAGACCCCGGACCCGTCGACGCGCTGGCGGATGATCTCGACCGCCTGGCTGAGCTGCTCGGGGGTGATCTCCCGGCCCTCGTCGTCGCCCCGCAGCGACGGGGAGAGGATCATCTGGGTGCCGCCCTCGAGGTCGAGGGCGAGCTTCGGGCCCCAGCCGGTGCGGTCCGTGCCGGCGCCCCAGGCGAGCAGCCCGGCCAGCAGGGCCAGGAGCACGAGGAGCCCGAGCAGGGAGCGGCGGGCGCCGGAGAGGGCGGCCCGCACCCCCGGGCCCGCGGGGGCGCTGGAGCCGGCCCGCGCGCCCGCGCGCCGGGAGCCGTCGGGGGCGTCGGGTCCGGCGCCGCCGGACGTGTTCCGTGTGGTCAGTGCCATGGTCTTCCTTACGGGCAACGGCCCGGTCCCCCGGGCCTGCTCATGGGAACGGGCCGACCAGTGGTCGGCCCGTGCTCCCGAGGGGGGTCAGTCGCTGCGCTGTCCGGGGTCGCGCGGGGTGTCCTCGTCGCGGACCTCGGCGGACGTCGACCCGGGCAGTTCCTCACCGGGCGCCGGGCGCGCCCCGAGGTCGCCGGCCGGCTCGGCGTCGGCCGCCGTGGCGGGCTGCTCGTCGACGACCGTGGTGACGGTCTGCAGGTGGACGGTGACGGAGGTGCCGGGGGCGATCTCCAGGACGGCCTTGTTCTCGTCCCGGTCGATGGCCCGGACGGTGCCGTAGAGGCCGAAGCTGGTCATGACCTCCGTGCCGGGGGCCATGCTCGCCTGCTTCTCCTTCATCTGGGCCGTGGCCTTCTTCTGCCGGCGCATGGGCAGCCACAGCAGCAGCACCATGGCCACGAGCATCAGCGGCAGCAGCCACGAGGTGCCGCCGCCCGCGGGCTGGGCCGCCTGGGCGGTGAGGGACTGGACGAGGAGGTGCGGGCTCACGGACTTCCGTTCGATCGGGTGCAGGTGTTGCTCCCATGGTAGGTGATCCACCCCGGAGCTCCCTGGAGGCGCCCGCGCCGGAACGGCGCGGGCCCGGCACCGCCGGTCCGTGGCCGCTCAGCCCTCGAACAGCGGGGGCTCCTCGTCGTCCCCGCCCGGCGCGCCCGGCGCCGCGCCGAAGGCGGCGCGCACGGCGGGGTCCTGGAAGGCGGCGTGCTCGGGCGGGGTCAGGCCGAGGTGCTCCCACGCCGCGGCCATGGCGATGCGGCCCCGCGGGGTCCGGCCCAGCAGGCCCTCCCGCACGAGGTAGGGCTCGGCGACCGTCTCGACGGTCTCGGTCTCCTCCCCCACGGCGATCGCGAGGGTGGACAGCCCGACCGGGCCGCCGCCGAACTTCGTGACCAGGGCCTCCAGCACGGAGCGGTCGAGGCGGTCGAGCCCGCGGGCGTCGACCTCGTACATGTCCAGGGCCGTGGAGGCGGCGCGGGCGTCGATCCGGTCGACGCCGTGCACCAGCGCCCAGTCCCGCACCCGGCGCAGCAGCCGGTTGGCGATGCGCGGGGTGCCGCGCGAGCGGGACGCGACCTCGGTGAAGGCCTCGGCGGTCATGGCGAGGTCCATGAGCCCGGCGGAGCGGCGCAGCACGAGCTCCAGCTCCTCCACGGAGTAGAACTCGAGGTGTCCGGTGAACCCGAAGCGGTCGCGCAGGGGCCCGGGCAGCAGCCCGGCGCGGGTGGTGGCGCCCACGAGCGTGAACGGCGGGAGGTCGAGCGGGATGGAGGTGGCCCCGGCGCCCTTGCCGACGACGATGTCGACCCGGAAGTCCTCCATGGCCATGTAGAGCATCTCCTCGGCGGGGCGGGACATCCGGTGGATCTCGTCGAGGAAGAGCACCTCCCCCTCGGTGAGGGAGGACAGGATCGCGGCGAGGTCCCCGGCGTGCTGGATGGCCGGGCCCGAGGAGATGCGCAGCGGCGCGGCCATCTCCTCGGCGATGATCATGGCGAGAGTGGTCTTGCCCAGGCCCGGCGGGCCGGAGAGCAGGACGTGGTCGGCGGAGCGCCCGCGCAGCTTCGAGGCCTCGAGGACGAGGGAGAGCTGCTGGCGGACCCGCTTCTGGCCCACGAACTCGTCGAGGTTCGCCGGGCGCAGCGCGGACTCCAGCTGCTTCTCGTCGGGCTCGTTGTCCGCGGAGACCAGCCGGTCGCGGGAGTTGACGGCCGGGCCGTCCTCGCGGGCCACGGTCAGGCCCCCCGCTCGGCGGCGGTGCGGGTGCCGGCCTTCGCCGTGCCCAGCCACGCCAGGACGGTGCGCAGGATGACCGCGACGTCCCCGGAGTCCGCGAGCTCCTCGCGCCCGGCCAGGGCGTCGGCGATGCCGCGGGTGGCGTCCTTCTCGTTCCAGCCCAGGCCCACGAGGGCCTCCAGCACCTGCGCGCGCCACGGCTCGACCGGGACGGCCGCCGGCTCCGCGGGCCGCTCGGGGACGATGAGCTTGTCGGCGAGCTCCAGCACGATCCGGCGGGCGCCCTTGGGGCCGATCCCGGGGACCTTGGTGAAGGCCTTGGCGTCGCCCTGGGCGATGGCCCGGTGGACGTCGTCGGGGCCCAGCACGGCGAGCACGGCCAGTGCGGTGCGCGGGCCGACCCCGCTGACGCCGAGCATGATCTCGAAGACCTCCCGCTCGGCGGGACCGCGGAAGCCGAAGAGCAGCGGCGACTCGTCCTTGCGGGCGACGAAGGCGGTGTCGAGGCGGACCTCTCCCCCGACGCGCAGCCCGGAGAGCGTCTCCGCGGTGGCGTGCACCTGGACGCCGAAGCCGCTCACCGACACGACGGCGGTGGTCAGGCCGACGTGCTCGACCCGGCCCGTGATGGACGCGATCACCGCGTGCCTCCTTCCGGTGCCCGGCACCGACGACGTCGGCCGGGCGCCGTGCGAACAGAACTACGGACACAACTACCGGACAGAACTACCGAACACATCTACGAATGTGTCGTCGACCGCCACTCTAGCAGTGGGCCCCGACGCCACCGGCGCACCCGGCGGCGCACCGCCCGGGCCGGCTCAGCCGCGCCCGCCCCGGCGGGCACGGGCCTCCGCCTCCGCCCACGCCTGCTGGGCGGGGGTCATGACCCGGCGGCGGTGGGCGACCGGGCGGGCGCCCTGGTGGGTCTCGGTGCCGGCGGTGGCGTCCATGCCCGTGCCGCCGCCGCGCCAGCCGTGGCAGATGGCGATGGCCAGGGCGTCCGCGGCGTCCGCCGGCCTCGGCGCCTCGGCGAGGCGCAGGATGCGCACCACCATCCGGGCGACCGAGGCCTTGTCCGCCCCGCCGTCGCCGGTGACCGCGGCCTTGACCTCCGAGGGGGTGTGCCAGGCCACCGGGATCCCGTGCCGGGCGGCGGCCGCGATCACTGCCCCGGAGGCGTGGGCCGTGCCGATCACCGTGTTCACGCTGGTCTGGGCGAACACGCGCTCCAGGGCCACCGTGTCCGGGTGGTAGCGCTCGATCCAGCGCTCGGCCGCCTCCCAGATCCGCAGGATCCGCCGGTCCAGGGGGTCGGCCGCCGCCGTGCCGGCCACGCCGACGTCCACGAGGGACGCCGTGCGGTTGCCGGCCATGTCGATCAGGCCGAAGCCGCAGCGCGTCAGTCCGGGGTCGACCCCGAGGATCCGCTGGGCGGTCGTGGTCAGTCCTCGGTCTCGAGCTGCGCCAGGACCTCGGCGGGGATCTCGGCGTTCGAGTAGACGTTCTGCACGTCGTCGAGCTCCTCCACGGCCTCGGCCAGGCGCAGGAACCTGCGGGCGCCGTCCGCGTCCAGCTCCACCTTCATGGTGGGGCGGAACTGCGGGTCGTCGTTGTTGTACTCGAGCCCGGCCTCGTCGAGGGCCGCGCGGATGCTCGGCAGGTCGGTGGCCTCGGAGACGACCTCGAAGACGTCCTCCTGCTCCACGACCTCCTCGGCGCCGGCGTCGAGCACGGCCATGAGCACGTCGTCCTCGCTCAGCCCGTCTGCGCGGGTGACCTCGACGACGCCCTTGCGCTCGAAGAGGAACGCCACGGAGCCGGAGTCGGCCATGGTGCCGCCGTTGCGGGTCACGGCCACGCGGACCTCGGAGGCCGCCCGGTTCTTGTTGTCGGTGAGGCACTCGATGT
The DNA here is from genome assembly GCF_023715525.1 of Kocuria rosea. Taxonomy (GTDB): domain Bacteria; phylum Actinomycetota; class Actinomycetes; order Actinomycetales; family Micrococcaceae; genus Kocuria; species Kocuria rosea_A. The sequence goes on from NZ_JAMBOG010000010.1 coordinate 76,622, forward strand.
AGAGGGCGGTGCCCTGGGGGCCGCGGGCCTCGTAGAGGATCTCGGTGTAGTCCACGACCTCACCGGTCAGCCCGGCGCCGCGCTTGATGGCGCGGTCGATGTTGGCCACCGGCACCGAGTTCTTCTTGGCCTTGGACACGGCGAGGTCCAGGGCCGGGTTGCCCGAGGTGTCGGGCCCGCCCATGCGCGCCGCCACCTCGATGCCCTTGATGTACTTGGCGAAGGCCTTGGCGCGCTTGGCGTCGATCGCGGCCTTCTTGTGCTTGGTCGTGGCCCATTTGGAGTGCCCTGACATGCGTTCCTCCTCGGAAGTCTGCGACGCGATGGTGCGCCGGGGAAGTCGTCGGTCCTCGTCCCGGCGCGGCGGGGCGCCGGGACGGGCCGGAAAAGTCCTGGTCCATTCTACCGGGTGCGCCCGCTCCCGGTGCCGGGCCTAGCGGGGCCTGGCCTGGGCGACCTCGCGGGCGCGCTCGGCGAGGGTGTCGTCGAGGGGCTCGCCGTCGAAGACCCCGAGGCGGCGCTCCACCGCCGCGCGCAGGAGGTGGTCGGCCACCGCCGGGTTCTTCGGCAGCATCGACCCGTGCAGGTAGGACGCCACGACGTTGTGCACGCGCGCGCCCTCGGTGCCGTCCTCGCCGTTGTTGCCGGCACCGTGGACCACGGTGCCGAGCGGGGCCTGGCCGGGACCCAGGCGGGTGATCCCGGAGTGGTTCTCGTAGCCGACGACCGTGCCGAACTCGGGGGAGTCCAGGACGATGTTGCCGATCAGCCGGGTGGGCCCGCCCACGGTGGTGACGTCGAGGACGCCGATGCCGGGCAGGGTCTGCCCGGCGCCGGTGCGGAACTCGTGGCCGAACAGCTGGTAGAGCCCGCAGATCGCAAGCATGGGCACGCCGTCGGCGGCCATGGCCCGCAGCTCGGGGGCGATGCGCTGCAGGTCCTCCTGGACCCGGAACTGCCCGGAGTCCTGACCGCCGCCGCCCACGAGCAGGTCGGCGTCCCGGGGGAAGGGGTCCCCGGGGTTGTGGTCGGTCAGGCGCACGGCGTAGCCGTAGCGCTCGAGCCGGCGCTTGAGGGTCAGGGTGTTGCCCCAGTCCCCGTAGATGTTCATGTCCCGGGGGTAGAGCTGGACGAGGTGGACGGTGCGGTCGGTGGGGGCAGTCATGGGGCTCTCAGATCTCGGCGACCTCGGCCACGCGGGAGAGCTCCCGGCGCAGCGCGAGCATGGACGTGTAGGTGCAGAAGACGCGCATCGGCCGGTCCCCGGCCTGCGCGACGAACCGGCGCAGCGCCTCGCCGAGGTCCGGGGCGACCTCGCGGACCGGGACCTCGTCGTAGTCCAGGCGCAGCGCCATGTCCCAGGCCCGGGTGCCGGCCACCACGTCGACGCCCCCGTCGCGCAGGGAGTGGAAGTCGACGTCCCACAGCCAGGAGACGTCCCGGCCGTCGGCGTACTCGTCGTTGATGGTGATCATCGTGGCGTAGTCGCCGGGCCGGGCCGACGCCAGGGAGAGGCGGAAGCCGGCGGGGTTCTTCACGAGCAGCAGCTGCAGCGGGCGGCCGTCGACCTCGATGGTCTCGCCGCGCCCGAAGGCGGGGGTCACCCGGGACAGCTCGTCGACCAGCGCGGCGCGGTCGGCGGCGGGCCCGGCGACCGCGAGCGCGAGGGCCAGGGCGGCGGCGGCGTTGTAGATGTTGTAGACGCCGTAGAGCTCCACGGTGGTCGAGACGTCCTCGCCGTCCACCGTGAGGTGCACCCGGTTCGCCTCGAAGGACGTCAGCTCCACGGCGGCGCCGGGACGCGGGGCGAGCTCCTGCTCGTGGTCGGCCTCGGCGTCGGGGCCGCCGGCGGAGCGCATGTCGTCGTCGGAGGGGAACATGGGCCGCAGCCGGGCCGAGAGGCCGAACCAGTGCACGCCGGTGCCGTCGGGGACGTGCTCGGCGAGGGAGGCGATGCGGGGGTCCTCCCGGTTGAGCACGACCGCGCCCGTGGTCGCCGCGGCGACCTCGGCGAGCATCCGGCGGGTGGTGTCGATCTCGCCGAAGCGGTCGAGCTGGTCGCGCATGACGTTGAGCAGCAGCGCGTAGCGGGGCCGCACCTGCTTGACGAAGTGCACGGCGTGCGCCTCGTCGAGCTCCAGCACGGCGATGTCGGCGTCGAGGCGGCCGGTGAGGCTCATCTCCCCCAGCAGGGCGGCGGCGACGCCGCGCACGAAGTTCGAGCCCGTGCGGTTGGTGAAGACCTTGTAGCCCTGGGCGCGCAGCAGCTGCACGGCCATCTTGGTGGTCGTCGTCTTGCCGTTGGTGCCGCTGATCACGACCACGCCGTGCGGGAGCTTCGCGAGCTCCTCGGCCACGAAGCCGGGATGCAGCTTCTCCATCACGAGGCCGGGGAACGCGGAGCCTCCGCCGCGCAGGGTGGAGAGGTACCGGATGCCTTGGCCGAGCAGGCGCACGTGGGGTCGGGACATGCGCTCCATCCTAGGGCGTCCGCCGGCGCTGCCCCGCCGGGCGGGGCCGGCCGTGCCGGGGGCTCGGGCCTCCCGGCTGCCCGGGCCCGTCCTGGGCGGGCACCTCCGCCGCCGGGGCGCGGCGCTGCGCCGCTGGGGGGCGTCCGTCGTGCGGACCGCACCGAGCAGGGTGGCGGTCGAAGGCGGCGGTCAGCTCGTCCCGAGGGGCAGCGGCGGCCCGGATCCGGCCGGCACCCGCTTCGCCGCCCGACCGCACGCCCCGGGAGGCATACAGTAAGGGCACGTACCGCTTCCTCGGGGACCCCGGGGAAGTGCCCGGCACCTTCAGCAGCGAGGGGGGCCCGGGCGGAACGGACGAGGAGCACGACGATGTGCGGCATCGCGGGAGAAATCGCGTTCAGAGGAACGCGGGCCGACAGCGAGGCGGTGGGCCGGATGACGGCCGCCCTGGCCGAGCGGGGACCGGACGGGCACGGCCAGTGGAGCGGGGGCTGGGTGGGGCTGGGCCACCGGCGGCTGAAGGTCATCGACCTGTCCGAGGCCGGGGCCCAGCCCATGGTCGACGAGGACCGGGGCCTGAGCATCGTCTTCAACGGGTGCATCTACAACCACCGAGAGCTGCGGCAGCAGCTGCGGGACGACTACGAGTTCCGCTCCACCTCCGACACCGAGGTGATCCTGGCCGCCTACGACCGGTGGGGCGAGGACTTCGTGGACCACCTCGTGGGCATGTTCGCGATCGCCCTCGTGGACCGGGCGCGGGAGCAGGTCGTGCTGGCGCGGGACCGGCTGGGCATCAAGCCGCTGTACCTGGCGCAGGTGGGCCGGCGCCTGCGGTTCGCCTCCACCCTGCCCGCCCTGGTGGCCGCCGGCGGGGCCGACACCTCCATCGACGACGTCGCCCTGCACCACTACCTGAGCTGGCACTCCATCGTCCCGGCACCGCGGACGATCCTGTCCGGGGTCACCAAGCTGCCCCCGGCGACGGTGCGCGTGGTCGAGGCCTGCGGGCGGACCCGGGACCGGGTGTACTGGCAGCCCGACTACATCCGCCGGGCAGAGCACGCACGGTGGGCGCCCGAGGACTGGCAGCAGGCGGTGCACGAAGCCCTGCGCACCGCCGTGGCCAGGCGGCTGGTCGCCGACGTCCCGGTGGGGGTGCTGCTGTCGGGCGGGCTGGACTCGAGCCTGCTCGTGGCCCTGCTGGCCGAGGCCGGCCGGCAGCACCTGTCCACCTTCAGCATCGGCTTCGACGCCGCCGGGGACCGTGCCGGGGACGAGTTCTCCTACTCCGACCTGGTGGCCGAGGCCTTCGGCACCGACCACCACCGCCTGCACATCACCACCACCGACCTGCCCGTGGCCGTGCAGGACACGGTGGCGGCGATGACCGAGCCGATGACCAGCCACGACGTCACCGCCTTCCACCTGCTGTCGGCGGCGGTGTCCGCCCACGTGAAGGTCGTGCAGTCCGGGCAGGGCGCGGACGAGGTGTTCGCCGGCTACGCCTACCACCAGGCGGCCGCGGCGGTTCCCCGGAACACGGCCCTGGACACGTTCATCGCGGCGTTCACCGACCACGACCGCACCGGGCTGGCCGGGATCCTCGCCCCGGACCGGCTGCCCCCGGGCGACCCCAGCCGAGCCCTGCTGGCCGAGCACCTGGCCGCCCCGGGAGCGGAGACGGCCCTGGACGCGGTGCTGCGCCTGGACACCCACCTGCTCATGGCCGACGACCCCGTCAAGCGGGTGGACAGCATGACCATGGCCTTCGGGCTGGAGGCCCGCGTGCCGTTCCTGGACCAGGACCTGGTGGAGCTGGCGGCGGCCTGCCCGCCGGAGCTGAAGACCGCCCGGTCCGGCAAGGGCGTCCTCAAGGACCTGGGGCGCAGCATTCTTCCCGCCGAGGTTGTCGACCGGCCCAAGGGCTACTTCCCCGTGCCGGCCCTGTGCCATCTGGAGGAGCCGATCCTCGGCATGGTCCGCGAGGCGCTCCGCGCGCCCGAGGCCAGGCGGCGGGGCCTGTTCCGCACCGAGACCGTCGAGGACCTCCTGGCGCAGCCCAACGCCCGCCACGCGCCGACCGGGCCCAACGTGCTGTGGCAGCTGGGCCTGCTGGAGATGTGGCTCCAGCGCCACGGGGTCGGGTGACAGCCGTGGCCCGGGGCAACGGCCCCGGCACCGGGACGGCACCGGGATCGACGGGAAGGACGGCGGCGTGCGCCCGTTCGGCGGGGAGGAGGAACTGCCGAGGAACTGCCGAGGAAACTGCTGCGGGCTGAGGCGCCGGACGTGCCGGCGTCCCTGCTGCGCACGCGGAGCCGGCAGGTCGGCCGCTCCAGGAGACCCGGGTGCGGCACGGCTTCCTCCGTGCGGCACGGGCATCGCTGGTAGAATCCCTGGCCGGTGCCCGAGGCGGGCGTCCTCGGCGGCGGCCACGGCGCGCGCACCGGCAACTGCGACGGACGGACACCCCATGACAGACCACCAGAGCAGCGGAGCGCCCGTGGCGCAGCTGCACGACCTGCTGCTGGAGTCCAAGGACATCAGCGGGTTCCTCGACGAGTTCACCCGCGCCATCGCCCAGGCCCTGTCCACCGACGGCGACGAGGCGTGGTGCGCGGTGACCCTGCTGCGGCCGAAGAAGTCCGCCACCGTGGCGTCCTCCAGCGACCACGCCGAGGCCCTGGACGAGATCCAGTACCACTTCGGCGACGGACCGTGCCTCACCGCCGCCCGGGAGCACCGGACGGTCCACGTCCGCGACACCCGCACCGACCCCCGGTGGCCCGACTACGGGCGGGCCGCGGCCGAGAACGGCATCCTCTCCGCCCTCGGGGTGCCCTTCGAGCTCGGCGACGAGGCGAGCGCGGGCCTGAACGTCTACGCCGACCGCCCGGGCAAGTTCGACGAGGCGACCGTCGAGGTCGTCCAGCGCCACGTGGCCGCCGTCTCCACGACCCTGCGCCTGGCCGTGCGCCTGGCCCGACACCGTGACACCGAGGCCGACCTGCAGGCGGCCATGGCCTCGCGCACCTCCATCGACCTGGCCGTGGGCATCGTCATGGGCCAGAACCGCTGCACCCAGGACGAGGCCGTGAGGATCCTGATGGCCGCCTCCAGCCACCGCAACGTCAAGCTGCGGGACCTGGCCGCCGAACTGGTCGCGACGGTGGGCAGGGGACCGGCCACCACCCACTTCGACCACTGAGCACTCCCCCACCGGCAGAGCAGCAGGCCGGCCGGCCCTCCGTCCGGCGGCGGCGGGCGGGCGCCCCGGCACCCGGTCGCCGTAGCACCGCCGCAACACGGGCGGGGTAGTGTGTGCCAGCACACGGGCCCGACCCGCCGACCTGACAGAGACGGATCCTTGGACAACCCACTCCTGCGCCCCAGCGACCTCCCCTACGAGCTGCCCGACTTCGGCCGGCTCCGGGAGGAGCACTTCCTGCCGGCCTTCGAGGCCGCCATGGCGCACGACCTCGCCAACGTCGAGGCGGTCCTCACCGACCCGGCCGCCCCGACCTTCGCCAACACCGTCGAGGTCCTCGAGCGCGGAGGCCTGTTCCTGGACCGCGTGGAGTCGGTGTTCTTCACCCTCACCGCCGCCCACAACACCCCCGGCGTCCAGCGGATCTACGAGCAGCTCGCGCCCCGGCTGTCGAAGCACAAGGCGGACTTCACGCTCAACAAGGCCCTCTACCACCGGGTGCGCCGGGTCGACCGCACGGACCTGGAGCCATGGCAGGTCCGTGCGCTGGACGAGTACCTGTCCTGGTTCCAGCGCTCCGGCGTGGAGCTGACCCTCGACGAGCAGGCCCAGCTGCGGCGGATCAACGACGAGCTCTCCGCGCTGAGCATCCGCTTCGGCAACGACCTGATCCAGGAGGTGCACGCCTCCGCCGTGCTGGTCGAGGACCCGGCGGAGCTCGACGGGATGGCCGAGGCCGACGTCGAGGCCGCGGCCCTCGCCGCCGCCGAGCAGGGCCACCCCGGCCGGTGGCTGCTCACCCCGTCCCTGTTCACCGTCCAGCCGGCGCTGTCCGTGCTCACGGACCGGGCGCTGCGCCGGCGGATCCACCTGGCCGCCGTCAACCGCGGCACGGGGGCGCGCGGCGGCCCGGGCTCCCAGAGCCGCATCGACCTGCTGCCCGTGGCCGCGCGGATCGCCGCGCTGCGGGCCGAGCAGTCCGAGCTGCTGGGCTGCCGCAGCCACGCCGAGTACGTGATGCAGGCCAGCACGGCGCCCTCCCCCGAGGCGGTGCACGAGATGCTCGAGCGGGTCAGCGGGCCCGCCGTGCGCAACGCGCTCGAGGAGCGGGCCGAGCTGGAGGCGCTCGCCGGGCACCGGATCGAGGCCTGGGACTGGCCGTTCTGGGCGGAGCGGGCGCGCCGGGAGCGGTTCGCCGTGGACACCTCCGCGCTGCGGGAGTGGTTCGAGCTGGAGTCCGTGCTCGAGCAGGGGATCTTCCGCACGGCACGGGAGCTCTACGGGCTGGTCTTCACCGAGCGCCCGGACCTGCGCGGCTACCTGCCCGAGGTGCGCGTGTGGGAGGTCACCGACGAGCGGGGCCGCGGGGTGGGACTGTTCCTCGGCGACTGGTTCACCCGCTCCACCAAGCAGGGCGGAGCGTGGATGGGGTCCCTCGTGCACCAGAACCGGCTCACGGGGCAGCGGCCCGTCGTCGTGAACAACGCGAACTTCACCCCGCCCCCGGCGGGCAGCCCGAAGCTGCTCACCCTCGACGAGGTGGTGACGGTCTTCCACGAGTTCGGCCACGCCCTGCACGGGCTGCTCTCGGACGTGCACCTGCCCTCGTTCTCGGGCACGAAGGTGCCGCGGGACTTCGTGGAGTACCCCTCGCAGGTGCACGAGATGTGGGCGCTGCACCCGGACGTGGCCCCGCACTACGCCCGTCACCACGTCAGCGGGGAGCCGCTGCCCGAGCAGACCCTGGAGGCCCTGCGGGCGGCGGCCGCCCACGGGCAGGGCTTCCGCACCGTGGAGTACCTGGCCTCCACGTGCGTGGACCTCGCCTGGCACGGGAGCGCGGACCCCGACGGGCCGCCCGCCCCCCACACCGTGGAGGCCGGGGCCCTGGCCCGGGCCGGCCTGGACGTGCGCGGCATCGACCCGCGCTACCGGACGGGCTACTTCAAGCACGTCTTCGCCGGCGGCTACTCCGCGGGCTACTGGTCCTACCTGTGGTCGGAGATCCTCGACGCGGACACCGCCCAGTGGTTCACCGCCCGCGGCGGGCTGACCCGCGACAACGGCCGGCGCTTCGCCGCGGAGGTGCTCTCCCGCGGCAACGAGACCGCCCCGATGGAGGCGTTCGAGGCGCTGCTGGGCCGTGGCCCGCACCTGCGCGCCCTGCTCGAACGCCGCGGGCTGCTGCCGCGGGAGCAGTTCGTGCACCGGCGCCGGGGCGCCCCCGCACCGGAGGCGCCCGTGCGCGCCTGAGCCGCGGCACGGGCGGGCGCCGTCATGTGGGGTCTGCCCCTTCCTCGCGCGCGGCGGGGAGGCGGACAATCCCACCATGACGACTCTCAAGCCCTGCCTGTGGTTCGACACCGAAGCCGAGGACGCGGCGAACTTCTACCTCACGGTGTTCCCCGACTCCCGGATCACCGGCATCACCTACTACGGCGAGGCCGGACCGCGGCCGGCGGACATGGTGCTGACGGTGGAGTTCGAGCTCGACGGCAATCCGTTCACCGCCCTCAACGGCGGACCCGAGTTTAGCTTCAGCCATGCCGTGTCGTTCCAGATCGACTGCACCGACCAGGCGGAGGTGGACCGGTACTGGGAGGCCCTCACCGCCGACGGCGGGCAGGAGGACATGTGCGGGTGGCTCAAGGACAAGTACGGGCTGTCCTGGCAGGTGGTGCCCCGCCGGCTCGTCGAGCTGCTGGCCGACCCCGACCCGGGCCGGGCGCAGCGGGTGATGGCCGCCATGATGCCGATGCGCAGGATCGTCGTCGCCGACCTGGAGGCCGCCGCGGACGCCGCCTGACCGGGCGCCGCCCCGGGCGGTCCCGGCCCGGGGCGGTGACCCGGGCCGGGACCGCCCGGATCAGGACGCGGGCCAGGCCCGGGCGATGTCCTGGCGGGTGTCGCCCAGGGTCTGCATGATCGCCTTGGTCCCGGCCAGCACCGGCATGAAGTTCGCGTCCCCGCTCCAGCGCGGCACCACGTGCTGGTGCAGGTGCTCCGAGAGGGAGCCGCCCGCGGCGGAGCCCAGGTTGATCCCCACGTTGAAGGCGTGGGGGGAGGCGACCTCGCGGATCGTCGCGATCGCGGTGCGGGTGAGCTGGGTGAGCTCCCGCGCCTCGTCGTCGTCGAGCTCCGTGAGGTCCGCGACGTGCCGGTACGGGCACACGAGCAGGTGCCCGGGGTTGTACGGGAACAGGTTGAGGATCACGAAGCAGTGCTCGCCGCGGTGGACGATCAGGGACTCCTCGTCCGGGCGCCCGGGCCCGTTGCAGAACGGGCAGCCCGGATCGGCGTGCACGGACGGGTCCTCCCCGCGCACGTAGGCGAGCCGGTGCGGGGTCCACAGCCGCTGGAAGCTGTCCGGGACCCCGGGGATCTCGAACTCGTCCTGGCGGATCCAGCGGTGCGGGGGTCCGGCCTCGGGGGCGGGCCCCGTCACCGGGCCTCCGCGGGCTCGCTCGCCACGGCGTTCGCCGTCGGGTCGGTGTTGACGCGGCCCCGCACGTGCGCCACGATCCGCTCCACGGCCTCGGCCACCGGCACCCGGTTCTCCTGGGAGCCGTCGCGGAAGCGGAAGGACACGGCGGCGGACTCCGCGTCCTCCCCGCCGGCGATGAGCACGAACGGGACCTTCTCCTTGGAGGCGGTGCGGATCTTCTTGGGGAACCGGTCGGAGCCCGCGTCGAGCTCCACCCGCACCCCGCGGGCCCGCAGCTGGTCGACGACGGCCTGCAGGTAGTCGTTGAACGCCTCCGCGACCGGGATCGCGCGGACCTGCACGGGGGCCAGCCACGCCGGGAACGCGCCCGCGTAGTGCTCCACGAGCACGCCCATGAACCGCTCGATCGAGCCGAACTTCGCGGAGTGGATCATCACCGGGCGCTGCCGGGTGCCGTCGGCGGCCTGGTACTCGAGGTCGAAGCGCTCCGGCTGGTTGAAGTCGTACTGGATCGTCGACATCTGCCAGGTGCGCCCGATCGCGTCCTTGGCCTGCACGGAGACCTTCGGCCCGTAGTACGCGGCTCCCCCGGGGTCCGGCACGAGGTCCAGGCCGGTCCCGGTGCAGACCTCCTCCAGGACGCGGGTGGCCTCCGCCCACTGCTCGTCGGAGCCGATGAACTTGTCCGACTCGGGGTCGCGCGTGGACAGCTCGAGGTAGAAGTCGTTCATGCCGAAGTCCCGCAGCAGCCCGAGGATGAAGTCCAGCAGGTGGCGGATTTCCCCCGGGGCGTCCTCGCGGGTGACGTAGGAGTGGGAGTCGTCCTGGGCGAACCCGCGCACGCGGGTGAGCCCGTGCACCACGCCCGACTTCTCGTAGCGGTACACGTGCCCGAACTCGAACAGCCGCAGGGGCAGGTCGCGGTAGGAGCGGCCCCGGGAGCGGTAGATGAGGTTGTGCATGGGGCAGTTCATGGCCTTGAGCCGGTAGTCCTGGCCCGGCTTGGTGACGTTGCCGTCCTCGTCCCGCTCCTCGTCCACGTGCAGGGGCGGGAACATGGTGTCGGCGTAGTAGGGCAGGTGCCCCGAGGTGTGGAACAGCCCGTCCTTGGAGATGTGCGGGGTCCCCACGTACTGGAAGCCCTCGGCGACGTGGCGGTCGCGGACGTAGTCCTCCATCTCGCGCTTGATGATCCCGCCCTTGGGGTGGAAGACCGGCAGGCCGGAGCCGAGCTCGTCCGGGAAGGAGAACAGGTCGAGCTCGACGCCGAGCCGGCGGTGGTCGCGCCGCTCCGCCTCGGCGAGGCGGTCCTTGTACGCGGTCAGCTCCTCCTTGGTGGGCCAGGCCGTGCCGTAGATGCGCTGCAGCTGCTTGTTCTTCTCCGAGCCGCGCCAGTAGGCGGCGGCCGAGCGCATGAGGGCGTAGCCGTTGCCGATGAGCTTGGTGTCCGGCAGGTGCGGGCCGCGGCACAGGTCCTTCCACACCGTCTCCCCGCTCTTGCGGTCCACGTTGTCGTAGATCGTCAGCTCCCCGGCGCCGACCTCCACGGAGGCGCCCTCGGCCGCGGCGTCGACGTCCCCGCCGGAGCCGGGGCCCTGGGACAGGCCGATGAGCTCGAGCTTGTACGGCTCGTCCGCCATCTCCGCCCGGGCCTCCTCCTCGCTCACCGGGCGGCGGCGGAAGGACTGGGTCGAGTTGACGATCTTCTGCATCCGCTTCTCGATGGCCTTGAGGTCCTCGGGCGTGAACGCCTGCTCGACGTCGAAGTCGAAGTAGAAGCCGTCGGTGATGTAGGGGCCGATGCCGAGCTTCGCGTCCTCGTGCAGCTGCTGCACGGCCTGGGCCATGACGTGGGCGGCGGAGTGGCGCAGGACCTCGAGGCCCTCCGGGTCGGAGATCAGCACGCGCTCCACGACGTCGCCGTCGGCGAGCTCCGTGGCGAGGTCCTTGAGCACCCCGTTGACGTGGGCCACGACGACGGCGCGGTCCTCCCGGTACAGCTCCGCGGCGGTGGTCCCGGTCCCGACCGTGCGCTGCTCGCCGTCGACGGTGATCGTGAGGGGGGCGGACTCGGGCGTGGGCTCCGGCGCGGTGGTCATGGGGAGGGTGCTCCTTCGATCGGCGGGCAGCACGCACCCGTACGGGGGGCGCGCGCGGGCGGCGCCGGGGCACGGCGCACGCCGTCTTCGATGGTACCCGCCCGGTGAGATGATGACCGGCGGAGGTGAGGCCCCCCGATGCCCGCAGACGACCCGAGACCGCCCGACCGCCCCGGAGACCCCGGACCCGGCGCCCCGCCGCCCCCGCAGCGGCTGTGGACCGCCGGGTTCGTGCTGATGTGGGCCGGGCAGTTCCTCATCGCCGTGAACTTCTACCTGCTGATGACCGTCATGGCCCTCTACGCCATGGAGCGCTTCGGCGCGGACGAGTCGCTGGCGGGGATCGCCACGAGCGCGTTCATCGCGGGGGCGGTGCTCACCCGCCTGCTCACGGGCAAGTACATGGAGCTGCTCGGGCGGCGGCGGGTGCTGCGCACCGCGCTGGTGCTGCTGGTGCTGTGCGCGGCGGCCTACCTGCCGGACACCGGCTTCGGCGGCCTGCTGGTGGTCCGGGTGCTCAACGGCGCGGCCTTCGGGATGGCCACCACCGTCCTGCCGGCCGCCGTGCAGGCCCTCATCCCCCCGCACCGGCGGGGGGAGGGCACGGGCTACTTCATGCTCTCCACCACGCTGGCCGCGGCCCTGGGCCCCCTGGCGGGGCTGGCCCTGTCCACGGCCCTGGGCTACGGGGCGCTGTTCTGGACCTGCACGGGGATCGCGGGGCTGGGGCTGGCCGTGGGGGCGGTCACCCGGGTCCCCGAGCTGGAGCTCTCCGCCGCGCAGCGGGCGGGGCTGTGCTCCTTCTCCGTCGGGCAGTTCGTGGAGGCGCGGGCGCTGCCGGTCTCCGCGCTCATGCTCTTCGTGGGCGCGGGCTACGCGTCCGTGCTGTCCTTCCTCAACCCCTTCGCGGCGGAGACGGGCCTCGTGGGCCCGGCGGGGGGCTACTTCCTGGCCTACGCCGCCACGGTGCTCGTGAGCCGGCCCTTCGCGGGGCGGCTGCAGGACCGCCGCGGGGACGACGCGGTGCTCTACCCGTCCCTGCTGCTGTTCGTGGTCGCGCTGCTGCTGCTGGCCGCCGCGGACTCCGCGGCCCTCGTGCTCGCCTCGGGCGTGGTGCTGGGCGTCGGCTACGGTGCCGTGCTCTCGGCCGCGCAGGCCGCCGCGATGCGCTCGGCCCCGCTGACGCGGGTGGGGCTGGCCACCTCGACCTACTTCCTGTGCATGGACGTGGGGGTGGCGCTGGGTCCGGTGGTGATGGGGGCGCTCATCCCGGGGCTGGGCTACCGGGGGATGTACGTCGCGGCCGCGGGCGTGGTCGCCGCGGGCCTGCTCTACTACGCGGGCGTGCCCGCCCGGGCGCGGCGCCGCGCGGCCTGAGCAGGGCGGCCTGAGCCGGGCGGGCACGACGACGGGGCCCCCGTCACCTCGCGGTGACGGGGGCCCCGGACGACCAGGCCGGGAGGACCCGGCGGGATCGGGTGGGATCAGATGCGGCGGTCGCGGTCGGTGAGGCCGCGGTCGGTGTCGGTCTCGACCTCGACCTGCTCCTTGCGGACGTCGGCGTCGACCCGCTGGGTGTCGGTGACGACCTCCTTGTCGAGCTCCACGCGCTCGACGCCCACGGTCTCCTTGGCGACGACGGGGCGCTCCTCGTGGAGGACCACCTCCACGTCCTCCTCGCCGATGGTGCCGGTGGTGGCCTCGGTGCCGTTGAGCGGGGTGCGCTCGACACGGACCTCCTCGCGCTGGACGGCGACGTCGACGGTCTCGTGGTCGGTCACGACGTACTTGCGCAGGCGCGCCCGGCCGGTCTCGACGTTCTCCTTGCCGACGTGCAGGCGCTCCTCATGGCGCACCACGCCGTTGTCGCGGTCCGTGAGGTCGCGGTCGGTGACGTCACGGTCGGCGTAGCCGGCGGTGCGGTCCGTCTCGGCGTAGCCGGCGGTGCGTCCCGTCTCGGCGTAGCCCTCCTCGCCCGAGGCCGCCGAGGTGTCGCGGTCGGTCACCGCGTAGCCCGCGGCGCCCCCGGCCAAGCCGCCGCCGGGAACGGCGTTGCGGTCGGTGTCGACCGTGTCGTAGGAGTCACGGCCGGTCGTGCCGGTGCCGACGTAGTCGGTGCCGCGGTCGTTGTCCGCGTAGCCGGCGGTGCCGTTGCCGGCGCCGGAGTAGTTCAGCTTGTAGTAGCGGTAGATCTCCTCCTCCTCGGAGGGGGAGAGGTGCTGGTCCGCGTCCACGTTCGGGGCGTCCTTGACGACCTCCTTGGTGTACGGGAGGACGAGGCGGTCGCCGTCCTGCTGCGCGCCGTCGACGGGGACGAAGCTCTCCTTGGTGCCGAACAGGCCGGTGTTGACGGTCACGAAGGTGACGTCCTCGGTGTTGTCGTCGAGGAAGACCTGCTGGACCTTGCCGATCTTGTCGCCGTCGGAACCGTAGGCGGTCGCGGACAGAAGAGCGTTGACATCGTACGTGGCCATGAGAACTCCTTGATCTGATTTCTGCGTGGCAACGGACTCCCTGGGTCGGGGCCCGGCGCGGACGTTCTCCGCCGGGGGGCGGGGTGCAGCTCGTCCGCTGTTATTGGTAACCATACTGCCTATCAGCCTCCTGACCAATGGATTCTCCGAGAGTGAAATCACCCTGCGCCCGGCCCCCGGAAGGAGTATTTTCCCTCGCCGCGCCCCGGCTTCCGCAGGCCCCGCCCGCGCGCCGTCCCCCGCCCGGCGCGGGCTCCGGGGGCGTCCCGGCCAGGGCGGCACGCACCGCGGCGGGGGTCGCCGGGTCCGTGAGGTCCCACGCCTGCACCGCGCCGACGCTGATCCCGCGCGGGCCCGTGCGCCGGGTGCGGCCCCGGACCAGGAGCATCCGCGCGCCGAAGAGGTGCCGCCCGGAGCGCTCCTGGGCGTCGGCGAAGAAGGCGCAGTCGACCGGGCCCGTGCCGTCGTCGAGGCTCACGAACACGACGCGGCGTCCGCTGCGCACGGGAGGGGTCATGGTGGAGACCCGCACCCCGGCCACCAGCACCTCGGACCGGGTCCGCAGCTCCAGCAGCCGCTCGGCGGGCGTGACCCCGAGCTCCCGCAGCAGGGGGGCCCAGCTGTCCATGAGGTGCGCCGAGACGTCCACGGCGAGCAGCTCCAGCTCGGTGCGCACCTTCTCCTCGACGGTGGGCTCCGGCCGCCGCGCGGCCAGCCCCCGCAGCTCGAGGTCCCCCAGCGGGAGGGCCAGCTGTCCCTCGACCTCCCGGGCCACGGCGGGCCGGGGCGGCCGGTCGGCGTCCGCCCGCGCGCGCAGGGCGTGCACAAGGTCGGCCCGGGAGGCCGCGGCCCCGGAGCGGTGCAGCAGCCCGTCGAGCGCGCCGACGGCGGCGAGCCGCTCCAGGGTCCGCCGCCCCGGGCGCGCCCGCTCCCGCAGGTCGGCGAGCGTGGCGTACGGGCGCCCGGCCGCGATCCGGCGGACCTCGGCGCGGGAGACCCCGTGGATCCCGGTGAGGGCCAGGCGCACCCCCAGGCGGGCCGGGTCCTCGTCGAGGCGCTCCACCCGGTGCTGCTCGTCGGAGCGGTTGACGTCCACGGGCAGGATCGGGATCCCCATCCGGCGGGCCTCCCCCACGAGCAGGCGCTTGGGGTACATCCCGGGGTCGTGCTCCCACAGCCCCGCCAGGAACGCCTCGGGGTGGTGGGCCTTCAGCCACGCGGACTGGTAGGTGGGCACGGCGAACGCGGCCCCGTGGGCCTTGCAGAAGCCGAAGGAGCCGAACGCCGCGAGGATCCCCCACACCCGGTCGACCACGTCCAGCGGATATCCCCTCTCCCGGGCGCGCTCGCGGAAGAACGCCTCCACCTCGAGTCGGCCCTCGGCGCCCAGCCGGCGGCGCAGCTCGTCGGCCCGGGCGAGCCCGCAGCCGGTGAAGACGTCCAGGATGCGCAGGACCTGCTCGTGGAAGACGGTCACCCCGTGGGTCTCCGCGAGGATCGGGTCGAGGTCCGGGTGCACGGACACGGGCCGGGACCAGCCGTGGCGGTGCTCCAGGTAGGGGCGGACCATGTCCGAGTGCATGGGCCCGGGGCGGAAGAGGGAGATGTCCACGATGAGGTCCCCGAAGCCGGTGGGCGCCATCTTGCCGATGAGCTCGCGCTGGCCCGGGGACTCGATCTGGAAGCAGCCGAGGGTGTGAGTCGAGCGGATCAGCTCGAACGTGGCCTCGTCGTCGCGGGGGACCGCCTCGAGGTCCAGACGGGGCCGGTCCGGGTGCAGCCGGGCCACCTCCTCCACGGCGTGGGCGAGCGCCGACTGCATCCGCACGCCGAGGATGTCGAGCTTGAGCATCCCCATGGGGTCCATGTCGTGCTTGTCGAACTGGCTCATGGGCAGCCCCATCCCGCTGGCCTGCACCGGGGTGCGGTCCAGGAGGGTGCGGTCCCCGAGGATCACCCCGCACGGGTGCACGGAGATGTGCCGGGGCAGGCGGTCGAGGCGCTCGGTGAGGTCCACGAGCAGGTCCAGCTGCTTCTCCCGGGCCACCTGCTCGGCGACGGCGCACAGCTCCGGCCGGTCCGCGAGGGTGCCCCGCAGCGCCGCGGCCGGCAGGTTCCACAGCTGCTTGGCCACGGTGTCGACGGTCTCGGGGTCGACGCCGAGGGCGAGGCCCGCGTCCCGGACGGCGCCGCGGGCCCGGTAGGCGTTCTGCATGCTCATCAGGCTCACCCGCTCGGGCCCGAAGCGGGCGAAGACCTCCCGGTAGACGCGGTGGCGCTGGGCGGACTCGACGTCGATGTCGATGTCCGGCAGGGTCGAGCGGTCGCTGGAGAGGAAGCGCTCGAAGAGCAGCTCGTGCTCGAGGGGGTCCACGTGGGAGACCTCGAGGAGGTAGTTGACGAGGGAGGAGACGCCGGAGCCGCGGGCGGCGTGGCGGATCCCCAGCGCCCCGATCATCGCGGAGACCTCGGCCACGGTGAGGAAGTAGGAGGCGAAGCCGAGCTCCTCGATCACCCCCAGCTCCCGCTCCAGCCGGTCCCGCACGGCCGGGTCCGCCGGGCCCGGGTAGCGCCGCGCCAGCCCGGCCTCGCACCGGGCGCGCAGCTCCCCGGCCGCGGGGCGCTCCAGGCCCAGCACCGCGGCCTCGGGCACCACGGGCCGGCCCCAGCCGCAGTCCGCGACGGGGTCCAGCCGGCACCGGTCGGCGACCCGGTGGGTGCCCCCCAGCAGCGCCGCGGCCCCCGCGTCCCCGAGGTCGGCGGCGCGGGCGATCTCGGCGGCGAGCGCGCGCATGAGCCGGGCGGGCTTGAGCCATCCCTGCCCGTTGGGCTGCAGGGAATCCGGCCCGAGCGCGCCCCTCCCCCGGCCGGCGGCTGCCCCGCCGGCGCCGAGGGCCTCGAGCGGGGTGAGGGCGCGGGCGGCGTCGAGGACGTCGGCGGTGGCGGCCTCGGCGGGGGTCGCGTAGCGCACCGCGTTGGTCAGCACGGGGGTCAGCCCGGCCTCGAGGGCGGCGCGCAGCAGGCGGGCCGCGTGGGAGGTGCTGGACGCCGTGCCGGGGGCGGTCAGGTGGGAGACGACCTCCACCGCGAGCGCCTCCCCGGGCAGCAGGGCCCGCCAGCGGGCCAGGGCGGCGCGCCCGGCGCGGTAGCGGCGGACCGCGAGCTCCCGGCCGACATCGGAGGCGGGGCCCAGCAGGACGGTCAGCACCGGGCGCTCGCGGGCGGGCGGGCGGGCGTGGGCGGCGACGTCGGCGGCCGTCACCCCGACGGGAGCTCCGCCGGCGCCCCCGCGGCCCTTCCGGGTGCCGGTGCTGGCGTGCGCGGCGGAGACGAGCCGGCACAGGGCGGCGTAGCCGGCGCCGTCGGTGCCGCCGGCGGCGAGGACGACGACCCGCCCGAGGACCCGTTCCCGCCCGGGGTCCAGCAGCGCGAGGTCCGCGCCCAGGACGGGGTCCAGCCCGTGCTCGCGGCACGCCCCGAGGTGCTTGACCGCGCCGTAGAGCCCGTCCCGGTCGGTGCACGCGAGCACGTCGGCGCCGTCGGCCGCCGCTGCCGCGGCGAGGGCGCGCGGACGGCTGACCCCGTAGTGGGCGCTGAACGCGGTGGCGACGTGCAGGTGCGGAAAGCTCACGTCCATATTCGAATACGTGTTCGAAGATTAAGTCAATTGCAAATCATCGGTCCTGGTGGGAGCGGCTCCTGTCCGGCGGCCGGGAGCGCGCATAGGATCGGGCCACCGACGTCCCACGGAAAACGTAAAAGAGGAGCAGGACGATGACGCACCAGCCCGAGGACCTGGGCGAGGCCTACGCCGAGATGCAGCAGGAGGGCCTCAGCGTCCTCGACGAGGACTCGCTGACCGCCAACACGGACGAGGTCAACCGGCGCCGCGCGGACGAGCAGCCCGCCCCGCCGACCGAGCAGCCGGACGACACGAGCACCGAGGACACCGACGGCCCGCCCCCGCCGGACGGCACCCGCTGAGCCCGCGCGCCCGGCCGGCGGGGCGCGCGGACATGTTCGGGCATCTGCGGCGAGGGGCTGGAGATGACCCGGGCGCTGTTCCTACGGTGAAGGTCCGTGTTCCTACGGTGACGGTCCGTGCCGGCAGGCCCCGTCCTGCCCGGACCGCGGAGTCGCCGGCCCGGGGAGGACGGGCCGGCCCCGACCGCAGAGGAGGCAGGTGATCGCCATGGGCAGCCCGCCGGACGTGGCTCCACGGCTGGCCGAGATCCTGGGCATCGTGCTGGGGAGCGACGGGATCCCGGTCCGCCTGCGCGCCTGGGACGGCTCCGAGGCCGGCCCGCCCGACGCCCCGCCCCTCGTGGTCCGGTCCCGGCGGGCGCTGCGGCGGCTGGTCTGGTCCCCCGGGCAGCTGGGCCTCGCCCGCGCCTACGTGGCCGGGGAGCTCGACCTGCCGGGCGACGCCTTCGCCGCCGTCTCCGCCATCACGTCCGCGGGCCGGCCCACCACGTCCGATCCCCTGACCGCACGCCAGCGGCGGAGGCTGCTCACCGCGGCCGCGCGGCTGGGGGCGCTGGGCCCGGAACCGGCCCCGCCCCCGGAGGAGGTGCGGCTGGACGGTCACGGCCGCCGCCACTCCAGGACCCGCGACGCCGTGGCGATCTCCCACCACTACGACGTCGGCAACGACTTCTACGCCCTGGTCCTCGGGCCCTCGATGGTCTACTCCTGCGCCGTGTGGGACGACGAGCGCACCGGCCTGGACACCGCCCAGGAGACCAAGCTCGACCTGGTGTGCCGCAAGCTCGGTCTGCGGCCGGGCATGCGGGTGCTGGACGTGGGATGCGGCTGGGGCAGCTTCGCCCTGCACGCCGCCCGGCGCTACGGGACCGACGTCCTGGGCATCACCCTCTCCGCCGAGCAGGCCGCCCTCGCCCGCGACCGGGCGGCCGCGGCGGGACTGGCCGGCCGGGTGGAGATCCGGGTCCAGGACTACCGCGACGTCGACGACGGGCCCTTCGACGCCGTCGCCTCCATCGGCATGTCCGAGCACGTCGGCCGCGCCCAGATCGCCAGCTACGCCTCCCACCTGCACGGCCTGCTGGCCCCCGGAGCCCGGCTGCTCAACCATGCCATCGCCTGGAACGCCGGACCGGCCGAGCACGACCCCGACACCTTCATGGCCCGCTACGTCTTCCCTGACGGCGAGGTGCTCAGCCTCACCGAGATGGTCGGCGCCCTGGAGGCCGGGGGCCTGGAGGTCCTCGACGTCGAGGCCCTGCGCCCCCACTACCCCCTGACCCTGCGGGCCTGGGTGCAGCGCCTGGAGGAGCACTGGGACGAGGCGGTCCGGCTCGTCGGGGAAGGACGGGCCCGGGTGTGGCGGCTCTACATGGTCGCCGCCGTGTGGACCTTCGAGTCGGGCCGGCAGGGCGTCGACCAGGTGCTCGTGCAGCGCCCCGGCGGCCCCCTCCCGCCCCTGCGCCGGAGCGCATGGGTCTGACCGGCGCCCTCCGGCGCTGTTGCGCTCCGCGGAGGGATTCCACTACGGTGTGGTGACAGTCACCATACTGCAGCCGTTGACGTGCGGCGGGAGAGTCCCGTCCGGCACGACCGGTCGGGCGCCGTAGGAGCAATTCCTCCCCGGGAAACTCTCAGGCCCCCGCACCGCCGCACCGAGGCGAATCTGGAAAGTGGCACGGTCGTTCCCGTGCTCGCCGAAGGAGCAAGCTCCGCCCGGTCCGGGCGGGACGGAAACTCTCAGGCTGTGCAACAGATCGGGGAGGAACCAAGAAACCGCGTGGCGCGGCCGCGCAGACTTCTGGAGTTCCTCGATGACGATCACCACGGCTCGCCCCACCACCGGCCACCCCAGCGGCGAGCACACCTTCGCCGACCGCCGCCTCCCGCAGACCCTCGCCGTGGCGCGGGGCCGGGCCGAGGCCCTGGGCTTCGAGGTGGAGGTCGCCGACCTCTCCGCGGGGGTGCCCGAGGGCGAGATCTCCGGGATCGTGCTCCAGCAGCCCGGCGACGACGGCGCGGTCGTGGACCACACCGCCACCGTCGCGGTCTCCCCGGAGGACCCGCTCCTGTCCGCCCAGGACTACGCCGCCGCCCCCGGAGGTGAGCTCGCATGAGCCCCCGCGCCGGCTGATCCCGCGCGACGCCCGCACCCCGCCACACCTCCTGCCCCCGTCCGGGGGCACCACCTGCTTTGGAGCACACCATGGCCATCAGCGTCTTCGATCTGTTCACCGTGGGCATCGGCCCCTCGAGCTCCCACACCGTTGGGCCCATGCGCGCTGCCGGGCGCTTCGCCCGGACCCTGGTCGAGGACCGTCTCCTCGAGGCCACCGCGGACCTGCGCGTGGACGTCTACGGATCGCTGGCCGCCACCGGCCGCGGCCACGGCACGTTCACCGCGATCCTGCTGGGCCTGGAGGGCTACGACCCCGAGCAGGTCCTTCCCGCCCAGGTCGAGGACCGGCTCGCCGACATCGCCGCCACCGGCACGCTGCGGCTGTGCGCCGCGCTCGGGCACCGCAAGGACATCCGCTACACCGTCGAGGACATGGTGCAGCACCCGCTGACCGTGCTGGCCCGGCACACCAACGGCATGCGGTTCCAGGCCCTGGACGCCGGCGGGGGCGTGCTGGCCGAGCAGACCTGGTTCTCCGTGGGCGGGGGCTTCATCGTCCGCGACGGCGAGGAGGACACCGCCGCCGCCGAGCTGGCCGCCGCCGGCACCCAGGTGCCCCACCCCTTCCGCACCGCCCGGCAGCTGCTGGACCACTGCCGGGCCACCGGGGGCAGCATCAGCGAGGTGATGCTCGCCAACGAGCGGACCTGGCGGACCGAGGAGGAGGTCCGGGCCGGGCTGCTGCACCTGTGGGAGGTGATGGAGCAGTGCAAGGACTCCGCGATCACCCGCACCGGGGTGCTGCCCGGGGGCCTGGACGTCGCCCGCCGGGCCCCGGGGTGGCACCGGCGCCTGCGCATCGAGGACCCGGACCGGGACCCGGGCTTCTGGCAGGAGTGGGTGAACCTGGTGGCCCTGGCCGTGAACGAGGAGAACGCCTCCGGGGGCCGGGTGGTCACCGCCCCCACCAACGGAGCGGCCGGCATCATCCCCGCCGTGCTGTTCTACGCCACCCACTACTCCCCCGCCGTGCGCGCCGCCGCCCGACAGGCCCCGGAGACCCTCGAGGCGACGCGGCAGGAGATCGTCGTGCGGTTCCTGCTCACCGCCGGGGCGGTCGGGGTGCTGTACAAGGAGCAGGCCTCGATCTCCGGGGCCGAGGTCGGCTGCCAGGGCGAGGTCGGCTCGGCCTCCTCGATGGCGGCGGGCGGTCTGGCCGAGGTCCTGGGCGGCACCCCCGGCCAGGTGGAGAACGCCGCCGAGATCGCCATGGAGCACAACCTGGGCCTGACCTGCGACCCGATCGGCGGGCTCGTGCAGGTGCCGTGCATCGAGCGCAACGCGATCGCCGCGGCCAAGGCCATCAACGCCGCGAAGATGGGCCTGTGGGGTGACGGCACCCACCGGGTGAGCCTCGACCAGGTCATCGTGACCATGCGCGAGACCGGCCGGGACATGAGCCACAAGTACAAGGAGACCGCCCTGGGCGGGCTCGCCGTCAACGTCGTCGAATGCTGACCCCGTCCGGGACCGCCGAGGACGGCCGCCGCAACCGTTGCGCCCACGGCATGTCCAGCACCTGAAGGAAGCCGGTGCTCCCATAGGTGTCAGGAAGCACACGGAGGGCCCCTGTCGCCGCAGCACAGGGGCCGGAACCATGGCCCTCCCGCCCGGCCTCTCCACGAGGCCGCGGAGCCCGGGGCCACCAGCTCGGCGGCGACAGGGCCGCCGGGTCCCACCACGCCCCGCCCGCCTGCTGGAGCAGCCCGCCACGCCCTCCGCCCGGTCGGGGTTCTCCCCGGTCGGGCGGAGGGCCGGGGGCACGACCGGGCCGAGACGGTTCCCCGGTCGTCACGCCCCCTCCGGCCGGTGCGGCGCGGGGATCACCCCGCGGCGAGCTGGGGGAGCACGGCCTCCCCGAAGGCGTCGAGGAAGGGCGCCTGCTCCCGGCCCACGTGGTGGAGCTGGAGCTCGTCGAAGCCGAGCGCGGCGTACTCGTGCAGCCACTGGGCGTGCCGGGCGAGGTCGGCGGAGACATTGACAGCCCCGGCGAGCTGCTCGTCCCCGACGTCCTCCCGGACCGCCTTGCGCTCGTAGTCCTGGGGCGAGGCGAGCTCCGCCATGGTGACGGGGTCGAAGACGTTGGTGCGCCACTGGTCGCGGGCGACCGCGCGGGCCTGCTCCGGGGAGGGCGCCCAGCTCAGGTGCACCTGCAGCACGGCCCGGCCGGTGCCCCCGCCCTCGCGGTACGCGTCGAGCATCCGGCGCAGGTCCGCGAGGGGCTGGTTGACGGTGATGAAGCCGTCGGCCCGGGGCGCGAGGCGGCGGACCGTCGCCGGGGTGAGGGCGGCCGCGAGCAGGGGCGGGGGGACCTCCGGGGCGTCCCAGACCCGGGCGCGGTCGGCGTGGAACGGCTCGCGGCAGCTGACCTCCTCCCCCGCGTGCAGGCGGCGGACGACGTCGAAGGCCGCCTCGAGGAACTGCTGGCGCTGCTCCTTGGCCGGCCAGTCCGGGGAGACGGGCCGGTCGTTGAGCCGCTGCCCGGTGCCCAGGGCGGCCCACAGCCGGCCGGGGAACATGCGGGCGAGGGTGGCCGTGGCCTGGGCCGTGACCACGGGGTGGTAGCGCCGGCCCGGGGCGTGGACGACGCCGAAGGGCAGCTCCGTGCTGGCCATGGCCGCGCCCAGCCAGGACAGGGCGAAGCCGGCGTGGCCCTGGCGCGGGGACCACGGCTCCAGGTGGTCGGAGCACATGGCGGCCCCGAAGCCGGCCTGCTCGGCGTGGCGGACGTCGCGCAGCAGCTGCTCGGGCGGGATCTGTTCGTGGGAGGCGTGGAAGCCGATCGTCACCATGGGTCCTCCGGGTGGAGCGGGCTCGGGTCCGGGCGGGGCGCGGGCTCAGGGCCGCGGCAGGAGGTCCTCGGCGGGGGTGCACAGGTTGCGCAGCTCCCCGATGCCCTCGATCTCGGTGACGACCTCCTGGCCGTCCTGCAGCCAGATCCGGCGGGGTTTCTGGGCGAGGCCCACACCGGCGGGGGTGCCGCAGGCCACGAGGTCGCCCGGCTCCAGGGTCATGAACCGGCTGAGGTACTCCACCAGCTGCACGGCGGAGAAGATCATCCGGTCGGTGCTGGAGTCCTGGCGGCGCACGCCGTCGACGGTGCACCGGATCGCCAGCCCCGCCTCGGGATCGACCTCGTCGGCGGTCACGACCACGGGGCCCACGGGGGTGGTGCGGTCGAAGTTCTTGCCCTGGAACCACTCGGAGGTGCGGCCCTGCCAGTCCCGCACCGAGACGTCGTTCATGATCGTGTACCCGGCGATCGCGGCCCGCGCCTGCTCGGGGGTGGCGTGGCGGACGCTGGTGCCGATCACGGCGACGAGCTCGGCCTCCCAGTCGACCTTCTCGGACTCCTCCGGCATGGCGATGGGGTCCACGGGCCCGACGAGGACGTTGGCGTACTTCGCGAAGACCGTGGGGTGCTCGGGGATCTGCTGGCCGACCTCCTCCGCGTGGTCGTAGTAGTTCAGCCCGGCGCACACGATCTTGCCGGGGCGCAGCACGGGGGTCAGCAGGTCCTCGGGGGCGGGCGCCGGACCGGGCTCCCCCGGCAGGGCGAGGTCGCCCCCGGCGAGGAGCTCCCCGACGTCGGCGACGGGCAGGTAGTCGGTGCGCCCGCCCTCCTGGCGGAAGGCCTGGGTGGCGCTGTCGCGTCGCACGGTGCCGAGTCTCACGGGTGCTGCCTTTCTCGGGGCGGATGCCGGGCGGGGCCGCCGGGATCCGGACGGCGGGCTCCACCCGATCCTATGCGCCCGCCGGGACCGGCGGCCCGTCACGCGCAGCGCACCACCCGGATCCCGGTCGCGCTCGTGGCCGTGAGCAGCCGCCAGCGGCCGGTGTCGAGGGTGTGGACGAGCTCGAGGGTCAGCAGCTCGGCGCGGGGAGCGAGCTGGACCTGGACCCGCCACATCTGCTGGTCCACCGCCCCGACCCCGCGGTCCCGGGGCAGCCGCGCGTCCTCGGCCCACCAGGCGCGCCGCTCGTACCAGCGCACGGGCTCCTGCGCCACCCGGTAGCCCCGTCCGCGCCAGCGCACCGCCACCGGCACGCCCTGGGCGTCGCAGTCCACGTCCACGCTCTCCGTGAGAACTCCCACGGCGGCTCCTCTCTCCCTCGCTCGGCGCCCGCCCGGCGGCACGCCCTGGTCCCTGGAAGCTAGAACGCGTGTCCGACAGGCTAACGGCCTCGGGCGGTGACGGGGAACACCAGTTCTGCCGCCGGAGGGCCTCCCGGCCGCGCCACGGCATGTCGGGACCCTTCGCCGGGGTCATGGACAAGACCAGCGAAATGGATACGCTGAGACACCGGAGGACCGGTTCCCAGGTCCTCCCAGGCGCCCCTGTCCCTCGTCCCCCGCCGGAGCAGCCGGCGTCGACCCCACGGAGGTCTCCATGACCGGAACCATCACGCTGATCGCCCAGACCACGGAGAACCCGAAGGCCCACCCCGTGCCCACGCGCCCGGCCGCCCCGGAGGACGCCGAGGGACTCGCGCAGCTCTACTACTCCTCCTACGAGCAGGGCGGGGTCTCCAGCCTGGAGGAGGCGCGCGAGGTCATCAAGGGGGTGTTCGCAGGCGAGTACGGGCCCTTCCTGCCGGACGCCTCCCCCGTGGTGGTGGACGAGGACGGGACCATCGTGGCCGCGGCCCTGGTGCTGGCCCGACGTGTCGGCGACGACCTCCCCGACGCCCCCTACATCTTCGAGCTGTTCACCGCGGCCTCCCGCCGCCGCCAGGGCCTCGCCGAGCAGCTCGTGCGCTCGAGCATGGCGACGCTCTACAAGAACGGCTACGAGCAGGTCTGCCTGCGCATCGCCGAGGACAACGCGGCCGCGCTCGCGCTCTACCTCACGCTCGACTTCAACCGCTGGATCCCGGACGGCGACTACTACTGAGTCCCCCGCATCGGCCGGCGCCCCCGGCCGGCGCGCCTCAGAGGGCGAACTCCTCCCGGAGCGGCGGCTCGACGGCGACGTCGACGAACCGTGCCCAGCGCACGGTGACCGCCACGAGGCGGGTGCTGGGCTTGCCCACGGAGCCGGGGTGGCGGGCCTCCAGCAGCGCGGCCGCCGCCCGGGCGGCAGGGCCCTCCAGCAGCGCGGCGTCCCCCTCGAGCTGGACCTCCTGGCCCGTCCCGGAGACGACCACCAGGGAGACCCGCGGGTCCGCGCGGAGGTTGACGTGCTTGCGGCTGCGCCCATTGGTGCCGAAGACCAGCGTGCCGAAGGCCGGCGCGCCCGGGACCGGCTGCTCGTCCTCCGCCGCGGCGAGGTTGATCCACGCGGACTCCGGGCACCCGGTGCCGCTGTTGGTGGCCACGACCCCGCCGCCGTGGTCGCGGACGAAGGCCACGAGCCGGCGCAGGGGCTCCGGGGCGCTCAGAGCAGGCTCCGCTGCGGGACCACGAGCTCCGGGGAGTTGTTGCGCACGTTGCCGACCGCAGGGTCCACGGGGTCGAGCACCCAGCCGGCGGCGACCCGGTGCGCCTCGGCCCGGACCAGGTCCACGAGCTGCGGGGCCTCGTCCTCGCCCGGGCGCAGCCAGTCGTCCACGTGCTCGGGGGCCAGCGGGATCGGCATCCGGTCGTGCAGCTCGTGCAGCTCGCCCAGCACGGGGTGCTCGTCGGAGGGCTCGGGCGAGTCGGTGGTGAGGATCGAGCAGGACAGCAGCCAGGTGCTGCCGCCCCCGTCCCGGCCGGGCTGGAGGGCCTCCGAGTCCAGGGCCGTGCCCTCGGGCACCCGCCACCACTCGTAGATCCCGGCGAACCAGATCGTCTCGTCCGGGTCGGCCGGGTGGACGTAGTAGGGCTGCTTGCGCCCGCCCTTGCCCGGCCCGGGCTCCTTCTTCCACTCGTAGTAGCCGTTGGCCGGCACGGCGCACCGGCGGGCGCGCACGGCCTTGCGGAACGACGGCTTCTCTAGGACGGTCTCGGAGCGGGCGTTGAACATCCTCGCCCCGACCGCCGGGTCCTTGGCCCACCCCGGGATCAGGCCCCAGCGGGCGACGTGCAGCTCCCGGACCAGCTCGCCGTCGTCGCCCTCCCCGCCGGCGAGGCGCTCCAGGACGACGGGCACGTCGGTGGTGGGCGCGGTGTTGTAGTTGGCGCGCAGCCGGGCGTGGTCGGCGTCGCCGAGGCTCTCGTCGGGCACGGCCCCGGTGGCGGCCACGAGGTCCCCCACCGCCCGGGCGATGACGTAGCGTCCGCACATGATCTGCCTCCTGGTCTCCCGTGTGCTCTGCCCGGCGGCGGCCGGGCTCAGTCGCTCAGCGGCCCGTACCCCAGGTACTCCGAGTACATGCCGTACACCTTCCGGATCCCGCGCTCGACGTCGGCCACGGTGGTGCCCGGGCGCAGGTCGTCGACCGCGCCCGCGGTCGTGGGGTCCCACTCGAGGTCCAGGGCGGCGTAGACGTCGGTGAGCACCGAGCGGATGGGCTCGGAGTGCTCCACCACGAGCACCGTGCTGAAGTACCAGGCGCCCGCGACCACCCGCTGGGCGGTGCCCGCCAGCTTGACCTTCCGCGCCGGCGACGGCGCCGGGTGCGTCCCGTGCACGCTGTGCTCGCCCGGGCAGTACTCGCCGGGGAGCTGCCCGACGTCGGCGTCGACCTCGAGCTCCTCCAGCGCGGCCACGAGCATGTCGCCGAAGAGCCGGTAGCGGTCCTGGATCCCCGTGGCCGGGTCCTCGGCGGGCTCGACGTGGTCGACGACCAGGCACCCCCCGTGGTAGGCGGCCGCCCGCCCGCCGACCTTGCGGACCAGGGGTGTGAAGCCGCTCTCGCGGGCGGCGCGGGCCGCGTCCGGGAACCCGGGGCGCAGCTCGTCGCGGCGGCCGAAGGCGACCGTGGGGGCGGGCTCGTAGAGGCGCAGCACGGGTCCGGTGCGGCGGACGTCGGTGAGGAGGCTCATGGCGCTGTCGTAGTCCTGCTGGGCGCCCAGGGACTCGCGCTGGCGGATCAGTTTCATGCTGCCCTCAGTGTAGTGGGGGCCCGGGACGCGGTGATCCCGCGACGATCCCGCTCTCGTGGAACCACCGGCCCAGGTCCCGGGCGCTGACCTCGACCATCTCGTCCCAGCCGACCGCGGCCTCGTCGGCGGCGTCGGAGACGTGCTTGACCATCCGCAGCCGCACGCCCAGGTGGCGGCAGGCCACGGCGATCGCGTAGCCCTCCATGTCCACCAGGTCGGCGCGGGCGGCCAGCGCGTCCCGGACGGGCCCGCCGGCCACGAAGGAGTCGCCGGTGGCCAGGACGGGGCCGTCCCCGCCGAGCTCGACGACGTTGTCGATTGTGAACCCCGCCGCGCGCAGCAGCTCCTCGTCCACGTCCCGGTTGAGGATCCGGGACGGCTCGTGCACCCCGTTCAGGCCGTCCTTGAGGGCGCCGGCGCTGCCGATGTTGAGCACCAGCAGCTCGTGGCGGAGGGCCGGGTCCGGGCAGCGGCTCAGGATCGCCTCGGTGGCGCGCACCGCGGCGGCCGACATCCCCACGCCGGTGAGGACCAGGTCGATGTCGGAGGGGAAGTACTTCGTCTCCAGGGGGTGGGCGGCGAGCACGAGCAGTCGTTCCATCGGACCCAGTCTAGTCGCCCGCCTGCCGCCCTGCGCCGAGTCCCCGGGCCGGTCGCAGTTCCCCACGATGGATCCTGGGGACTCGGCGCCGCCCTGGGGACTCGGCGGTGAGAGCCCCGAGCGGCCGGGGCCCGGCCACCGGGGCGGGGTCAGCGGGAGAACAGACCCGCCAGGAGCCGGTCGGAGGCGTCCTGCGCCTCGGGATCGGCCGCGCCGCCGGTGACGAGGAGCTCGTCGGCCCCGGTGGCGGCCAGCAGCCGCTCCAGCGCGCCGGCCACCGCGGCGGGCGTGCCGTGCACCGAGGTGGCGAGCGAGTCCTCGACGAGGCCGCGCTCGCGGTCCGGGAGCGCGGCGAGCTCCGCGGCGCCGAAGGGCTCCAGCGGCGGGAACTCACCCCGCGTGCGGGAGAGCGCCAGCGCGCGGGCCTCGGGCAGCAGCAGCGCCCGGGCGGCGCCGGGCGTGTCCGCGACGGCCACGTTGGCCGAGACCACGACGTAGGGCTCCGGCCACCACCGCGACGGGCGGAAGGCCGCCCGGTAGCGCTCGAGCGCGGCGCGGCCGCCGCGGGACCCGTCGCGGAACACCGCGGGGCCGCCGAGCACGACGGCGAGGCCGGCCCGCGCCGCGACGTCCACCCCGGAGCCGGTGGCGAGCACGAAGACCGGGGTGACGGCGCGGTCCTGCGGTCGGGCCGTGATCGGGGCGTCGCCGGCGAGGAAGGCCAGCAGCTCCGCCAGGTCGGCCTCGAACCGCTCCGCGGCCTCCTTGTCGGCGCGCAGCGCGCTCCGGACGGCGGACGTGAACCCGAGGGAGCGTCCCACGCCGAGGTCCACGCGCCCGGGGTGCAGCGCCTCGAGGGTGGCGGCCTGCTCGGCGACCACCAGGGGCTGGTGGTTGGGGAGCATCATCCCGCCCGAGCCGACGCGGATCGTGCGGGTGCGGGCGGCCACCGCGGCCATCAGCACCGCCGGCGCGGAACCGGCGATGCCGGGCACGCCGTGGTGCTCGGCCACCCAGAACCGGTGGTAGCCGAGGGCCTCCGCCCGCGCCGCGCGCTCGAGCACGCGGCGCAGGGCGTCCGTCTCCGAGGATCCGTGGCGGGAGTTGGCGCGGTCGAGGAGGGACAGACGGACGTCGGGAAGGGCCATGGTCCGCACAACCGGGGCGGCGGCGGGAGCATTCCACCGCCACGGGCGCCCCGGTGCAGTGCGGCTAGCGCCGGGCCCGGACCTGGATCCGCCCGTCCTGGACGCGGGTCTCGTAGCCGGGCTGCGAGACGGTCGCCGGCCCCCGCACGACGGCGCCGTCCGCGAGCCGGAAGGTGCTGCCGTGCCAGGGACAGGTGACGCAGCCGCCGTCGATCGTCCCCTGCCCCAGCGGGCCGCCCATGTGGTTGCAGACGCTGTCCAGGGCCTCGATCCGGGTGGCGTCGCGGACGAGCAGCACCGAGACGCTGCCGGTGAGCACCACCCGGTGGCCGCCGGCGGCCAGGTCGGCGTCGGCCAGGACGTCGGTCCACTGCCGCGGACCCCGCCGCCAGGCGGTGCGGTTGACGTTGACGCCCCGCACGAAGACCAGGTGGCCGCCCAGGTAGCCCCCGCCCATGACGCAGCCGTAGCCGGCCAGGGCCAGCGCCTTGCCGGCGCCGCGCCGGCCGCGGGCCCGGGCGATGAGGGAGGCGGCGTAGAGGCTGAGGGCGGCGCTGTTGGCGGTGGCGTGCACCAGCCCGGTGCGCCGGTCGGCGCCCTGGGTGTCGGACCAGTCGTTGAGCCCGGCCACGGCGGTGGGCACGGCGGCGGCCGCCCCGGCACCCACGAGCAGGTCCGCGGCGCGGGCCGCACCGGGGCCTCCGGCCACGTCCAGCATCGCCGCCATGGTCCACGCGCCGATCGGGATGTCGGTGAGGAGGGGGTGCAGCGGATGCCCGATCACCGTCCCGCTCAGGACGTTGCGCACCGGAGCCGGACGCACCGCACGGCCCACGGCCCGGGCCAGGGGCTCGGCCACCTGGTCCAGCGCCTTCCACGTCTCCACGCGGGCCACCAGGTCCTCGAGCAGTTTCACGACCGCCTCCTCCGCGCCGGGACCGGCCCCCGCCAGGGGCTCGGCCACCGCCTCCAGGACCGTCCAGTCTCCCACCGCCGTGCGCGGCAGGACAAGGACGCCCCGGTGTGTGAAGGCTGCGTCCCGGCCTCAGTCCGCGCGGGCCAGGGCCTCCTCGGCGGCGACCCAGCCGAGCATCGCGCACTTGACCCGGGCCACGAACCGGGACACCCCGGCGAAGGCGGCGGCGTCCCCGAGGACCTCCTCGTCGGGGGCCACCGAGCCGCGGGAGCGCAGCAGCACCCGGAAGGCCTCGATGAGCTCCTCCACCTCCGGGCGCGTCAGGCCCGGGGCCGTCTCGGCCAGCACCGAGGCCGCGGCCATGGAGATGGAGCAGCCCTGGCCCTCCCAGCTGATCCGCTCGACCACCGGCTCCGCCCCCGGCGCCGCGGGGGCCAGCTCCACCCGCACGGTGATCTCGTCCCCGCAGGTGGGGTTGTACTGGTGGGACTCCCCCGCCCCGTGGCCCGGGGCGGGGTCGGTGAGGCCCTCCCCGGCCCGGCGCCTGGCGTGGTCGAGGATGACCTCCTGGTAGAGCCCGTCGAGCCCGCTCACCGGGCACCCCCGAGACGGAAGTAGGCCCGGACCCCGGCGAGCTCGGCCAGGAACCGCTCCACGTCCTCCGTGGTGTTGTACAGGTAGGCGCTGGCCCGGGTGGTCGCGGTCAGCCCCAGGGCCCGGTGCAGGGGCTGGGCGCAGTGGTGGCCCACCCGCACCGCCACCCCGGCCACGTCCAGCACCTGGCCCACGTCGTGGGCGTGCACGCCCTCGACGTCGACCGCGGCCAGGCCCACCCGGTCCTTCCCGGGCGGCGGGCCGACCAGCCGCACCCCCTCGATCCCGGCCACGCCCTCGGCCAGACGCTGGCCCAGGGCGTGCTCGTGGGCGGCGATCCGCTCCATCCCCACCTCCTGCAGATACGTCACGGCCGCGGCCAGGCCCACGGCCTGGCTGATCCGCTGGGTGCCGGCCTCGAACCGGGTCGGGGCCGGCAGGTAGTCGGCGCCCTCCATGGTGACCCGGGTGATCATGGAGCCGCCGGTGAGGAACGGCGGCATCGCCGCGAGCATCTCCGCCCTCCCGTACAGCGCCCCGATGCCGGTGGGCCCGCACATCTTGTGCCCGGAGAACACCGCGAAGTCCACCCCCAGCCCCGGGAGGTCCACCGGCAGGTGCGGCACCGACTGGCAGGCGTCCAGCACCGTCAGCGCCCCCACGCGCACGGCCGCCCCCACCAGGGCCGCCACGTCGGTGAGCGCCCCGGTGACGTTGGAGACGTGGGAGAACGCCACCACCTTCGTGCGCTCCCCGATCACCTCGGCCGCGGCCGCGTAGTCGAGCAGGCCCGCCTCGTCGACGGGGATCCAGCGCAGTCTCGCCCCGGTGCGCGCGGCCAGCTCCTGCCACGGGATGAGGTTGGCGTGGTGCTCGGCCTCGGTGGTGACGATCTCATCGCCCGGGCCCAGGCGGAACCGGGCCGCGTCCGCACCGCCGCGCCCGGCGGTGGCGTTGGAGAACGCGTAGGTGATCAGGTTGATCGCCTCGGTGGCGTTGGAGGTCCACACCAGCTCTGTCTCGCCCGCGCCGACGAACCCGGCCACGACCCGCCGGGCCTCCTCGTAGGCGTCGGTGGCCTCCACCGCCAGGGAGTGCGCCCCGCGGTGGACGGCGGCGTTGCGGTGCAGGTAGAACTCCCGCTCCGCGTCGAGCACCGCCAGCGGCTTCTGCGAGGTCGCCCCCGAGTCCAGGTACACCAGCGGCACACCCCCCACGCTGGTGGTGCTCAGCAGCGGGAAGTCCTCCCGCAGCGCACGAACCTCGGCATCGGTCAGGGGCGGGGCGGTCAGCGACGGCACGGTGAAGTTCCTTTCGGGGGTGGACGACGATTCTATGCCGCGGACGGCCGCGGCGTCCCCGCCCCGGGCTTCCCGGTCCCCCGCGGATCTCGGCGTGCAACACAGCACGCGGACCACGACACATTGCTTTGCGAATGGGAACAACATGGTAGTTCTCTACCAGGACGTCCGGTCGGTGGGGCCGGGCGCCGGGGGGAGCAGGAACTGGGAAGCATGGAGCACTCGAGCGCCGGGCGGCCGGACGCGGAGCCGTCGCGCGGGGGCGGCGGCAGGACCGGCGAGCTCGCAGCGCCGGCGAGCACCCAGGGCGGGCGGCCGCTGCGGCGGGTCGCCCACGGGGCACGGCGGTTCCGGACGCAGGCACGGCACGCCCCGCGCACCCGGCGTCGCCGCCCCCCGCGTGCGGCGGGCCACCACGCCGGGCCGCCGTCGCGGGGTCCGGCCTGGCGGGCGGCGCCCGCCTTCTGCCTCGTGCTGGTGGTGGTGCTGCACCTCGCCTCCGCGCTCGCCGACCGGGCGCTGCTGCCCGTCGCCCTCCCGCACCTGCCGGGCGCGGCGGCACCCCCGCGCGGGGTCGAGGCCTCCGACAGGCCCCTGGGCACTCCCCCGGCCGTCACCCCGTCGGAGCGCTACCGGCTGCACCCGTCCCCCGATCCGGACCAGGCGGTGGTGGCGTACGACCCCTGCCGGCCGGTGCACTACGTCGTCCGGCCCGACCACGCACCGGAGGGCTCGGAGGAGCTCGTCGCGCAGGCCGTGACGGAGGTGTCCGCGGCGACGGGGCTGCGCTTCGTCCACGACGGACCCACCACGGAGGCACCGGGCGACCGGCGGGACACCTATCAGCCGGGCCGCTACGGCAAGCGGTGGGCGCCCGTGCTCATCGCCTGGTCGGAGCCCGGCGAGAACCCCGGCCTGGCCGGCGACGTCGTGGGGCTGGGCGGAAGCTCGTACGCGAAGGCACCCGGCGGAGCGCTCGTCTACGTCGCGGGCCAGGTGACGCTCGACGCGCCCGACATGGCGAAGATGCTGCAGCACCCCGGCGGCACCGCGCAGGTCCGCGCGATCATCATGCACGAGCTGGGGCACGTGGTCGGGCTGGACCACGTCGACGACCCCACCCAGCTCATGCA
Organism: Kocuria rosea; assembly: GCF_023715525.1. Lineage (GTDB taxonomy): Bacteria > Actinomycetota > Actinomycetes > Actinomycetales > Micrococcaceae > Kocuria > Kocuria rosea_A. The sequence continues at coordinate 109,148 of NZ_JAMBOG010000010.1, forward strand.
CGCCGACAACGTGGGGGTGACCGGCTTCGCCGACGGCGACCGGGCCGGGCTCGCGCGGCTCGGGGCGGGGGCGTGCGTGCCGCAGCTGTGAGACCGCGCCGGGGATCCCTCCCGTCGCCCGGCCGGGCCGCTTAGGATCAGCACACCGCCGCACCACGTGCGCCGGCGCGGCCACCACGACGAGGAGCACGATGAGCGACCCCGAGGCCTTCTTCCTGGACAAGTCCGACCCCGGTACCTGGCAGGCCCTGAACGAGGTGGCCCGGGCCGTCCGTGCCGCCGCCGAGGACGCCGGGATCTCCCGGGCCGTGACGGAACTGGTGGGCGTGCGGATCTCGCAGCTCAACGGGTGCGCCTACTGCCTGGACCTGCACACCCGTCTGGCCGTCAAGGCGGGGGCCAGCCACCAGCAGCTGGCCGTGCTGCCCGCCTGGCGCGAGGCCGCGGTGTTCTCCGACCTGGAGCGGGCCGGGCTCGCCATCGGCGAGGCCGCCACCGTCCTGCCCCAGGACGAGTCCCGGCTCACGGAGCTCGCGGCGGCGCGGGCGGCGCTGACCGACGCGCAGTACTCCGCGCTGCAGTGGGCGGCGGTCGCGATGAACGCCTTCAACCGCGTGTCGATCCTCAGCCGCCACCCCGTCCGGCCCCGCGGCTGACCTGCTCCGCCGGATGCGCCCGCTCCGGAGGACCGGTCGGGGCGGGCGGGGCGCCGCGCCCGGTGTGCGAGGGTGGGGTCCATGGAACGCCGCCCGCTGCACGACCGCCGCCTGACCTATCCCGAGGTCGGGGCCACGGCCGGTGCGCTGCCGCCCGGCTACCACCACCTGGTGCGGCACCGGACGGTGGGCACGGGCGAGGCGGCCTTCCGCACCGCGGCCGACCGGCTGATGACCTGGGACCTGCACCGCCGCGCCGGCATCGGCGTCGACCCGGGCACCCCGCCGGCCGCGGACGGCACGCGGGTGCTGCTGCGGCTGGGCCGGGGACCGTTGAGGATCACGGCCGCGTGCCAGGTTGTCCACGTCCTCGACGAGCCCCGCCGGCGGGGCTTCGCCTACGGCACGCTGGACGGCCACCCCGAACGGGGCGAGGAGCGCTTCTGCCTCGAGTGGCACGACGACGACGCCGTGGTGCTCATCCTCACCGCGTTCTCCCGCCCGGCCGCCTGGTGGGCCCGCGCCGCCGCGCCGCTCGCCCGGCGGGTCTAGGACCGCGTCACGCAACGCTATCTGCACGCGCTCTGACCGGCGAGCGCCGGGCCGGCAGCACTTCCCCGGCAGGCCTCCTGCCCGGTCAGATCCCGGTGCAGCTGGCCTTCCGGCCGGTCAGGCTGTCGTTCAGGACCAGGGTGGCGCCGGCGGGGGCCGCCGGCGCCCCAGCGCCCGCTCGGCCTCCGGGCGGGCGCCTCGGTGTCCAGGGCGCTCCCGGTCTTCCCCGGTGCTCACCGGCGCCCGCCGTGGTGCGGCACCGGGTCCGCCGCGCACCCCGTGGGGGCCGGCCTAGGCGTACACGATGACCAGGTCCGCGCGTGCCAGGGAGGCCTCGACGAGCTCGGCGTTGCGCTGGTCGGAGCCCAGCGCCCGGCGACGTGCCGTGGCGGGGTCGTCCTTGAACCGGACGTGCCGCGCGATCAGCCGTTCCAGCCGCGTCGCCTCCGGGACCTCCACGTACCAGGCCTCGTCCAGCAGGGGCCGCACCGCCGACCAGGGCGGGGTGTCGAGCAGGAGGTAGTTGCCCTCGGTGACGACCACGCGGACCGCGGGGTCCACCTCGACGGCGGCGGCGACGGGGTCGTCGAGCTCCCGGCGGAACTCCGGGGCGTAGACGGTCTCCCCGTCGGCGCGCCTGAGGCGCTCCAGCAGGGCGAGGTAGCCGGGGGCGTCGAACGTGTCAGGGGCGCCCTTGCTCCCGGCCCGCCCCCGGCGCTCGATCGTCGTCTGCGCCAGGTGGTAGCCGTCCATGGGCACGAGGGCGACCTGTCCGGGAAGGTGCCGTTGCGCCTCGTCCGCCACCGCCTGGGCGACCGTGGACTTGCCGGCGCCCGGGGCTCCGGCGATCCCGATGAGGACGCGCTCCCGCCCCTCCAGCAGAGCCGCGATCCGCGGCCACAGCCGCCGGCCGGCCGCGCCCTCCCCCCAGTGGACCGGCGGAGGGCCGGGCACCGGGTCCTGAGACACCATGGTCGTGCTCGTCTCCGTCCTGTGCCGCTCCGCGACCGTTCCCGGGCACGATGATAGCGGCCGGGGCGGGCAGGGGCGTGCCGTCGCGCGTGGACCACCTCGGCGTGGAGGTCCAGAGCACCGACCTCGTGGACACGGCCGCGCAGCGCCTGGCCGGCGCCGGGCGGGTCCCCGGCCCCGGCGCCGGGCCGTGGGAGGTCTGCACCGCCACGGCCGACGCCCGCCGCGCAGCGCCCCGCCGGCTGAGCCGCGAGCCGGCCTCCGGGACGTCCCGGGGACCGGGCCGTCGGCCCCGGGGAGAACGGCCGACGGCCCTACCCGTCGGTTACGGAAATACGCGGTGGCTACGCGAGAGAATCCTTGCCGGTCGGGGCGCCGCTTCCCTACCGTGGGGACGGGCCGAAGGACGGCCTGAGGTTCTCAGCATGCGATGAAGGATGCTCCCTATGGACCACAAGCTCTCCGTGCTCGTCCAGGTCGATCTCCACGGCGCCTACGTGCGCCTGGTCGTCACCGGGTGCCTCACCGAGGCCAACCAGCACGCCCTGCACCCGGTGGTGGCCCGGGCCCGGACCCTGATCCCCCCGGTGACGGTCACCGTCGACCTCACCTGCGCCGACCACGTGGAGGCCGGCGCGGTGGACCTGCTGCGCTGGGCCGTCGACCACGACGAGGCGGCCCCTGCCGCCGGCCCGGTGGAGGTGGTCCTGCCCGCCGAGCTGCCCGAGCACCGGCCCGTGGCCGCCCTGGGATCGCGCTTCCACCCCGGACCGGCCCTGCGGAGATCGGCCTGAGCCGCCTCGATCGGGCCTCGCGGCCGGAGGGCTGCGCTCGAGCCCGCTGACCGGCCCGCCCAGCTCATGGGCGGGCCGGTCGGCGCGCTCCGCTCGGGCCGTTGCCGGGCAGCGAGGCCTGCACCCTCCGGGGTCCGCCGAACAGGCTGCGCACCCCGGAGGAGTACAGCACCGATTCGGGCGGTCCCCCGACGCCGAGGCCGGCCGCCGCCAGCAGCCCGTCGTCGAGGTGGGTCAGGGCGGCGGGGTGCAGCGGCCACGGCCGGTGGGAGACGGGCAGGAGGACCGTGCCCCCGGGACCCCGGGTGTGCATCCCGAACCGTGCGGTGAGCAGGAGGGACAGCTCGTCGTCGGCCTGCGCGGTGCGGTCGGGGCGGACCGCGAACGTCGTGCCGGTCCGCCCGCCGCGGCGTGCCACCTCGTAGCCGTAGCAGGGCGCGGGCCCGTCCGTGGCGGTGGCCCGGCACCGGGACCACACGTAGGGGATGCCGCAGGCCCGGGCCGCCAGCACGACGGGGAGCCGGGAGGCGTCCAGGGACAGGAACACCACCCCGCGTGAGCCGTCCGCCGCCCGCGAGTACAGGCGCACGTTAACCTCGGCGAAGGACCCGAGCCAGGGCATCGGCAGGACCGCCCCGAGCCGCACCTTCTGCATGCGGAACCCGACCAGCCCCACCCAGGCGGAGCCGTGGAAGACATCGGGCTCCACGCCGGGCGGCAGGTGCGGGGCGGTCACGGACGCGGGCACGCGCCAGTGCAGGAAGACCGCGTCGGACCACGACTGCTCCATGAGGTACGGCCGGGGCAGCACCGGCCCGGCCGGCCACGGATCGCCGTCCCCGGACCGATGCCCCTCCATGGCGCCAACCTAGCAATCGGCGCGGACGGCGGGCCAGGCGCCGGACAGGAGAAAAGCCGGGAGGGCCCCGGCTCTTCCCTTGAGGTGGTATGCCTTTCCCCCTCCCCCCGAGCATCTCCCCGCGCGCCCGCCGAGGCCAGAGGGCCGCGGCGTGTGTGTCGATCTGTGTCGGGATCCTCTGGCTGCGAGCCGGGCGGACGCCGGCCCGCGGCCTCGGGTCCTCCGGGGCACCGCTCCGGACGCCGGCACCGCGTTCCCCGCAGCTCCCCGACCCCGCAAGGACCTCCCGTGCTCCGCCACGCCTCCCTCACCGCCGCGCCCCTCGCATCCGGCCGGCTCCTGGCCGGATGCGCCGACGGCTCCCCGGAGACCGGCACCGGGGCGGCCGAGTGGTACCTGGAGCAGATGACCGAGCACCACGAGGGGGCCATCGACATGGCCCGGGACGAGGGGGAGGCCGGCCAGAACCCCCAGGCCGTCGAGATGGCCCGCAGCATCGCCGAGGACCGGCAGGCGCAGACCCAGGAGATGGACCGCCTGGCGCAGGAGCTGCCGGACCAGCCCTGGTCCTCGGGCACCGCCCCCGCAGCCGCGGGGCCGGTGCTCACGCCCGGGCCGCGGCGTCGATGGCCCTGGCCAGGTCCAGGGTGCGCGACCACATGGGCCAGTGCCCGGTGGGCAGGTCCACGTACTCGACGGGCAGCCGGGACAGTTCGCTCGCCACCGGGTGGCCCTCCGCGGCCAGCTCGCGGATCGTCGCCGCCGGGAAGCTGGAGCAGATCACGGTGGTCGGCACCTCGTAGCGCCGGTCGTCGTGCAGCGCCAGCGGCTGCCGGGTGGGGCCGGCGGGATGGGGAACGGCCCGGGACCGGAAGCGCTGCAGCGCGGCCTGGTCCAGGCCGGCGAGGCTGCTGCCCTCGGCCTCCAGCTGCGCCCACCCGGGCAGCGGCAGCTCCACCACCGCCGGGTCCAGGTCGGGACGGACCGCGGCGCCGTCCGGCAGGGGCCCGGAGTCGACGTAGACGAGACGGTCGATCCGCTCCGGCGCCCGGTCCGCGGCGGCGTAGGCCACGGGCCCGGCCCCGCTGTGCGCCACCAGCACGGTGCGCTCCTCGTCGTCGCCCGCCCCCACGGCCCGGACGACCGCGTCCACGTGGTCCCCCAGGGTGATCGACGACCGGTCGGTCCCGGGGGACTCCAGGCCGGGCAGGGTCAGGGCCGTGGCACGGTGACCGCGGCGCTCCAGCTCGTCGGCCACGGCCTCCCAGGCCCATCCGCCGAGCCAGAACCCCGGGACCAGAACGATGCGGCTGCCCATGGCCTCCATGCTGGGGAAGGCCGCGGAGCGGATCAAGGCGGCGGGGAGTGTGACGGCGGCCGCCGTCGTGCCGGCCGGGGCTGGGCGCCACGGACCCTTGATTGGCAACCAATATGTTGCCTATGATGCAGGAGTGGACTCGATCTTCCAGGCGCTGGCGCACCCCGCGCGGCGGATCCTCGTGGAGGAGCTGGCCGGGCGCAACGACCAGACCCTGTTCGAGCTCACCGTCCGCCTGATCAACAACCACGGCCTGGCGATGACGCGCCAGGCCGTCACCAAGCACCTGGCCGTCCTGCGCGAGGCCGGCCTGGTGACCACCACCACCAGGGGCCGCACCACGGTCCACCACCTGGACACCGCGCCCCTGACCACCGCCCGGAAGTGGCTCGACGCCCTCCCGCCCACCTCGGAGGACCCCGCATGATCATCACCACCGCCAGCGTCTTCGTGGACGACCAGCAGAAGGCACTGGACTTCTACACCACCAAGCTCGGCTTCCAGCTCAAGACCGACCTGCCCGCCGGGCCGTTCCGCTGGCTGACCGTCGTCTCGCCGTCGGCCCCGGACGGGGTGGAGCTGCTGCTGGAGCCCTCCGAGCACCCGGCCGTCGGCCCGTTCAAGGAGGCCCTGGTGGCCGACGGCATCCCGTTCACCAGCTTCGGCGTCGAGGACGTCCGGGCCGAGTACGAGCGGCTGACCGGTCTGGGCGTGCGCTTCGTGCAGGAGCCGGCGTCGATGGGCCCGGTGACGACCGCGGTGCTCGACGACACGTGCGGCAACCTGATCCAGATCGCCGCCATGGACGAGCCGGAGCCGAACGCCCCGGCATGAGCCCGGGGCCGGACGCCCCGCTCCCACAGCGTGCTTACCGGCGGCAACAATCGGCCAAAAACCCGCCTCGCCTGCGAGAACGTTGTGCCGGGTGCGCCCGGGCACCAGCATGAGGAGCAGGGGGGTGCCACGGCGCCCCCGGGGACGAGTGCGCACCGCCCTGACGGCGCGCACTCGTCCCGCTCGGGGGAGGGTCCACGGTGACGGGCAGAGCACCGGTGGACGAGCGCGGCAGGGGGTACGGCATGAGCATGTGGTCGGTGGAGGTCACCGTGCGGACGACCCGCCGCGTGGACGGGCCCACGGTGGCGGCCGTGCTGGCTGACGCCACGGCCTGCCGGGCGGTCCTGAGCAGTCCCGGCGTGCCGGGGGCCTCCGTGCTGCTGTGCGTGGAGGCCCCCACCGGCGCGGGCGCCTACAGCGCCGCCCTGGTCCTGCTGATCGCCGACGTGCTGCCGCGGCTGGAGGGGGCGACCCTGATCGACGTGCGGATCACCACCGGCGAGCAGCCGGCTCCCCGCACGGACGGTGCCGGTTCGGCGGCCTCCGCCGCGGGACGGAGCGGCGCTCCCCCGGCCTGATCCTGGGTTCCCTCCGCATCCCGGGTCCCATCCGCTGCTGCGGCGCGGAGTACGACGGGAGGAACCGTCCGGCGAGGACGTGCCCGGCACACGCGCGGCGCGAAATGCGGGAGGATGCACCCAGGTGCGGTGCCCAGTCGCCGCAGGAACGAGGTCCCGGTGTTCGAAGCACCCAGTCTGCTCTATGCCGCCGCGGGTCTGGCCGTCTTCGCGGCCGCCCTGCTCCCCCGGCTGCTGATGCGGGCTCCCGTGTCGATGCCCATGGTCTTCCTGGGCGCGGGCGTGGTGATCTTCTCCCTGGCGGAGAACCTCCCCGACCCGGACCCGCTGGCCCACAGCGACGTCACCATCCATCTCAGCGAGATCTGCGTGCTCGTCTCGCTGATGGGCGCCGGCCTGGCCCTGGACCGCCCCCTGGGGCGCCGGCGGTGGGCCACCACCTGGCGCCTGCTCGGCATCGCCATGCCCCTGTGCCTGCTCGGGCTGACCCTCCTCGGGTGGTGGGTCCTGGGACTGAGCCTGGCCTCGGCCGTGCTCGTGGCCGCGGCCCTGGCCCCCACGGACCCCGTCCTGGCCTCCGAGGTCCAGGTCGGGGAGCCCTCGGAGGCCCAGGAGGACCTGGACGGCGAGGACGAGGTGCGCTTCGGGCTGACCTCCGAGGCGGGTCTCAACGACGGCCTGGCCTTCCCCTTCGTCTACCTCGCCATCGCCCTGAGCGTGGTGGGGACCGCCCCGGGAGCATGGTCCCCGCACTTCGTCGCCGTGGACGTGGGCTGGCGCATCGCCGTCGGCTGCCTCGCCGGACTCGCCATGGGCAGGCTCCTGGGCCGGGTCTTCTTCCGCTCCCCGTTCGAGAGCGTCCGCATGGCCTCCCACTCCGAGGGCTTCGTGGCCCTGGCGGCCACCTTCCTGACCTACGGGCTGACCGAGATGGTCGAGGGCTACGGCTTCATCGCCGTGTTCGTGTGCGCGCTGACCATCCGGGCGGGCGAGCGGGTCCACGGCTACCACGGCGTGCTGCACAGCTACATCGAGCAGCTCGAGCGCCTGCTCACCGTGGTGGTGCTCGTCCTCCTGGGCGGGGCCGTCGCCCGGGGGCTGCTCGCCGGGCTCACCTGGCGGGAGATCCTCGTCGCCCTGGCCTTCCTGCTCCTGGTCCGGCCCCTCGCCGGGTGGATCGGCCTGGCCCGAGGACGCACGGGCCCGTGGGAGCGCAGTGTCATCGCCTTCTTCGGGGTCCGCGGCATCGGGTCCGTCTACTACCTCGCCTACGCCCTGTCCAAGGGCGAGTTCACCGCCGAGGCCGAGGCCCTGTGGCGGATCGTGGGACTGGTGATCGTCGCCTCGATCGTGCTCCACGGCATCACCGCCGGACCCGTCATCACGGTGATCGACCGCGCCCGCAAGCGCAAGGCCGTGCGCGAGACCGGCACCGAGGACGCCGCTCCCCGCACCAAGATCTGACGGTCCCCCGGCGGACGTGTGGCCGGACACCGGGGGCTGCTGCTACCCTGCCGGCCATGGCCATCGAGGTCCTGCCCGCCAGCGCCGACCGGTTCGACGACGTCGCCACCGTCCTGGCGCCGAAGAACCCCGACACGGCGGCCTGCTGGTGCCTCACCTACCGGCTCAGCCCCCGGGAGAACCGGGAGCTCGGGGCCCGGGAACGGCCGGAGCACGTGAAAGCCCTCTGCGCCCGGGAGCTCCCGCCGGGGGTGCTGGCCTACCTGGACGGCGAGGTCGCGGGCTGGGCCGGCGTCGCGCCGCGGCAGGAGCTGCACGCCTTCTCCCGCGGCACGAGGATCCCGCACGTCGACGACCGCGCGGTCTGGAGCGTGTGGTGCTTCAGGGTGCGGGCCGGCTACCGCAGGAGAGGCGTCGCCCAGGCCCTGCTGCAGGGCGCGGTGGACTTCGCCCGCGCCCACGGCGCCCCGGCGGTCGAGGGCTACCCGGTCGACAACGGGGACCAGCGGGTCGACGCCGTCATGGCCTACGTCGGGACGCGGTCGATGTTCGAGAAGGCCGGCTTCCGCAAGGCCGCCGACACCGCGGCGGTCTCCGCCCGCCTGCCCCGGGTCCTGATGCGCCTCGAGCTGGGCTGACCCCGGTCCGGTCCCGCTTCCCGGCGCCCCGGGCGCCGGGCGGGCCGGTCGGGCGAAGGCGACGACGGGCGGGAACACCACCACGACGGCCGCCCACGCGTCGTGGACGGGCCGGCACCGCGCCTGCCGGCGCTCGAGCGCGGCGGGCGGGCGCTGCGCGACCTGCCCAACCTGGCGCGGCGCGTCGGCGACGCGGTCCTCGTCGATGCGCATCCTGCCTCCTGCCCCTGGATCTGGGAGGTGTCGGACCCTGTCGGTTCCAGGCATGGCCGGCGGTCGGCCCTGGGCGGCCCCCACCGCGGGGACGGGGTCAGGCCGGCCGGGGTGCTAGCCTCGGGCGTCGGTGGGCCGACGACGAGGTGGTCATGGAGAATCTGGATCCGCGCGTGCTGTTCGACGTCGTCGACCTGATGGGGGTGCTCACCAACGGCATCCTGGGCGGGGCGGTGGCCCGCCAGCTCAGGCTGGACCCCGTCGGCTTCGTGGTGCTGGCCATCGCCTCGGGACTGGGCGGCGGGATGATCCGCGACACCCTGCTGCAGGGCGGCTTCCCCGTCGCCCTGACGAACTCGGCGTACCTGGCCACGGCGATCCTCGGGGCCGCGGTCGCCTTCTTCCTCCAGCTGCGGGGCAGGTGGACGAACCGGATCCTGATCGTGGCCGACGCGCTGGCCATGGGCTGCTGGGCGGCCACCGGCACGTCCAAGGCCCTGGGCGCCGGCCTCACGTGGCTGCCGGCGATCATGCTCGGGGTGATCACCGCGGTCGGCGGGGGCATGATCCGGGACATCGCGGTGGGGCGGGTGCCGATGATCTTCGGCGGCAACACCCTGTACGCGACGGGTGCGGTGCTCGGCAGCGCCGAGATGGCCGTCCTGCACAGCCTGGGGTTCCCGAACGGGGGCATGGCGGCGGCGATCCTCACCGCGGCCGCGGTCACCGTGGTGGCGCGGCGCCGGGGATGGCGGCTGCCGGGGCCGGGAGAGTGGACCGTCCGGCTGCCCCGGCCGGAGTGGCCCCGCCCCCGGTTCCGGCGCCGCGGTGACGAGCCACCGGAGGAGACCGGCGCGGACGGGTAGCTGCACCCGCCGAGGACCCGCCGCTGGGTCCACGGCCGCGTCGACCTGGACGAGGCCGTGGAGCCCTGGACGGGCCGGCCGTCAGGGGGTCCTCTCGGCGGGGGCCGTGGGGGACGAGGAGCCGGGGCGCCCCAGGGTGCTGTGTCCGCGCAGCACGACCGGCAGCGCCACGGCGGCCAGGAGGGCGTGCAGGACCAGCGGCACCCACGGGGTGCCGGGCCACCAGTGGTGCCGATCGGTCAGATCGAGCACCTGCCCCAGCACGGCGTTGCCCACCAGCACGGCGACGCCGCCGCAGGTGGCCGCCAGGCCGTAGTAGGCACCCCGCCCCGCGCCGGTCCCGGCGCCGGGCTCCGGGGCGGGGACGAACGCCGGGATCAGGGACAGGATCGTGGGGGTGAGGAGCATGTGGCCCAGGATCAGCACCGCGACGGCGCCCAGCAGGGGCGCCGTCGAGCCGGCGGAGGGCCCCGGGTGCACGGCGGTTCCGGCGAGGATCGCGAACGCGGCGGCTTCCAGCACGAAGCCGGCCGCCACGGCGCGCCCCGGGCCCAGGCGCTGACCGGCCGCGGAGACGGGCAGCTGCAGGCTCAGGGTCAGGACCGAGGCGAGCAGGAAGAGCGCGCCCAGCCACGCCCCGTCGAGCCCTCGCCGGCCCAGCTCGACCGGCACCGCGAAGTAGAGCTGGTTGTAGACGAGCATGTTCGTGCCGGCGAGCAGGCAGAACACCACGAAGCGCCGGTCCCGCAGGCACCCGAGGGCAGGGCCGCCGGTGGCGGGGGCGGTCCGGGGCCCCTGCGCGTCCGCCCCCGTCGGGGCCCGCGCGGCCGCCCGGGGGAGGCGGTACCACAGCAGGACCGTCACGGCGCTGAAGACGGCGATCCCCGCGGTCAGGGCCGCGTCGAGACCCCACCCCAGCAGGGCCGAGCCCAGCAGCGGGCCCAGGACGGCGCCGATCTCCCCGGTGATCGCCAGCCACACGAACACCGACCGCCGGCTCTTCCCCGCCGGGCGCGGTGCGCCGGTCCCGGCGGGCCGGTCGGCGTGGGACAGCTGCGCCTCCAGGGCCGGTGAGAACAGGGCGCCACCGGCGCCGGTGAGCACCGCGCCCAGGAGGAAGAGGGGGAAGCCCGAGGCCGCCGCCAGCGTGGCGTAGCCCAGCACGCGCACCAGGCAGCCGGTGAGGATCGCCCGGCGGGCCCCCCACCGGTCGGCCACCAGCCCGCCGAGCAGGAACATTCCCTGCTGGCTGAAGGTGCGCGCCCCGAGCACCAGGCCGATCGCGGCCGCGCCCAGACCGTACTCGGCGCTCATGGCCCCGGCCAGGAAGGGGACGACGGCGTAGAAGCCGATGTTGAACACCAGCTGGGCGCCCAGCAGGGTGCGGGTCTCGGGCCGGTGGTCACCGAACGGCGTCATGGTGCTCCTGGGTCGGGCGGGGGGTGTCCAGGATCGCGCACACCTGCGGCAGGGCCGCCGCCACCAGCTGCCTGCTGTGCTCGTGCCGGGGGGTGCTGAAGAACTCGTGGGCCGGGGCCAGCTCGACCAGGGATCCGCGCAGGAGCACGGCGACCCGGTGGCTCATGTACCGGATGACGCCCAGGTCGTGGGAGATCATGACCAGGGACAGGCCGCGGTCCCGGTGCAGGCGCAGCAGCAGGTCCAGGACGGTGCGCTGGGTCACCGCGTCCAGGGCCGAGGTGGCCTCGTCGCAGATCAGCACCGCCGGCTCCAGCAGCAGGGCCCGGGCGATGGTGAGCCGCTGCAGCTGGCCTCCCGAGCACTGGCCGGGATGTCGGTCCAGCACCGCCGGGTCCAGCTCCACCTCCTGCACGACCTCCCGGATGCGCTTCCGGCGCTCCTCGGCCGTGCTGGTCCGGTCGTGCAGCAGGGGGGCCTCCAGGCTGGTGCGCAGCCTCATGCGGGGGTCGAAGGAGTCGTACGGCTCCTGGAAGACCAGCTGCACCTGCGTTCCCGCCGCGCCGGTGCGGGCCTCGCGCGTGTCCGGCGCCCGGGTGACGGTTCCGCCGTCGGGCGTCTCCAGCCCCACGACCAACCGCGCCAGGGTGCTCTTCCCGGACCCGGAGCGCCCCAGCACCCCGAGGATCTCGCCCTCCTTCAGGTCGAGGGAGACCTGCTCCAGGGCCGGGCGAGCACCGCGGCCGCGCGAGGGGAAACGCTTGGTGAGGCCCTCCAGCGCCAGGACGGTGCGCGTCCCCGGAGCAGGAGGGGGGCTCGGGGCGGGGGTGAGGGCCGAGGCCTCTACGAGGGCCTTCGTGCAGGCGCTCCGGGGAGCGTTGAGCACGGTGGTGGTCGGCCCTGCCTCCTGGATGCGCCCGGCGTCCATCACCACGACCCGGTCGGCGTAGGCCGAGACGGTGGCCAGGTTGTGGGTGATGTAGAGCACCCCCAGTCCCCGTTCGCGCCGCTGCTGGTCGAGCAGCTCCAGGATCTGCCGCTCGAGCACCGTGTCCAGGGCGGAGGTCGGCTCGTCGGCCAGGAGCAGCTCCGGCCGGCCCGCCAGGGTCAGGGCCAGCATCGCCCGCTGCGCCATGCCTCCCGAGAGCTGGTGGGGATGCGCCCGGACGCACCACTGGGGGTCCTCGAAGCCCACGTCGGCCAGCAGCTCCAGCGCCCGGGCCCGCGCCTCGTCCCCCCGGAGCCCGCAGTGGAGCTTCAGCGGCTCGCGCAGATGGTCCCCGATGGTCCGGCGGGGATTGAACATCCGCTTGGGCTGCTGGTGGAGCATGCCGATCCGGCCGCCGCGCACCCGGTTCAGCTCCGCCTCACCCGCCGTCGTGAGGTCCGTCCCGCCGAGCCGGATCGCCCCGGAGCCGACGTGCACCTGGGGGGGCAGCAGTCCCAGCACGGCCATGGCCGTCATGGTCTTGCCGCTGCCCGAGGCCCCGACCAGGGCCACGAACTCGCCCGGGGCCACGGTGAGGTCCACGCCGGACAGGATCGGGCGGACGGCCGAGGGCGTCAGGTGATCCAGGTGCAGCTGCTCGACGACCAGGCCCTCAGGCATCCGGGACCTCCCGGGGCGCGGCCGGAGAGAGCACCGACCGGGTGCTGGTCAGGTGCGCGAGGCGCTGGCCGATCAGGGTGACGCACAGCGCGACGGTGAAGACCACCAGGCCCGGGGCCAGGATCGTCAGCGGCGAGCGCGCGGCGTAGGGCTGGGCCGCGGCCAGCATCGAGCCCCAGTCCGACTGCGGCGGCTGCACCCCCAGCCCGAGGTAGGACAGCGCGCCGACGGTGATCAGGAACTGCCCGAACCGCAGCGTGGCCTGCCCCAGCAGGGGCCCGGCCAGGTGCGGCAGGAGGTGGCGGAGGACGACGAAGGAGGGCGAGCAGCCCAGCACGCGGGCGGCCTCGACGAAGCCGCGGGCCGAGACGTCGTAGGACAGCGCCCGGGCCAGCCGCGCGAAGGGCGTCCAGCCGGTCACGGTCAGGGCCAGCAGCAGGGAGGGGAAGCCCGTGCCCAGCAGGGCGACCAGGAACAGGGCCACGACCATCTCCGGCAGCGCCAGCAGGACGTCGTTGGCGCGGGTGAAGAGCTCGTCGACCCAGCCCCGGCGGCGGGCGCTGAGCACCCCGATCCCGGTGCCGAGCACACCGGTCAGCACCGTGGCCAGCGCGGCGATCGTCAGGGAGAACCGCCCGCCCTCGAGCAGCCGGCTCAGCGTGTCGCGGCCGAGGTGGTCCGTGCCCAGCCAGTGGGCCGCGCTGGGCCCGGCCAGCCGGGCGGTGAGGTCCTGCTCGGCGGGGGGATGGGGAGCGATCCAGGGCGACAGGCCCACGGAGACCACGACGAGGGCCAGGACCGCCACCGCCGCCCAGATCAGCGCGGGCCGCTCACGCACGGCGCCCCCTGAGCCGGGGGTTGAGGAACCCGTGGAGCAAGTCCGCCGCGGTGGTCAGCGCGACGGCCAGACCGACGACGACGACCACGCCCCCCTGCGCCAGGGGGATGTCGCTGTTGAGGACGGCGTCGTACAGCAGCCGCCCCATCCCGGGGATCGCGAAGATGACCTCCACGATGACGGAGCCGCCCAGCAGGCCGGCGAACCACACGGCCACCAGGGTCGTCAGGGGCAGCAGGCCGTTGGGGATCACGTGCCGCCGGACGGTCTGCGCGTGGGTGAGCCCGCGGGCGCGCGCCGCCACGACGTGCTCGGCGCCCAGGGCGTCGAGCATCCCCTCGCGCACCGCCGAGGTGAAGTAGCTCGTGGGGCGCAGCGCGAGGACGGCCACGGGCAGCACCGCGGAGGCCGGGCCCTCCCACCCGGCGGAGGGCAGCAGGGACAGGTTCAGGGCGAAGACCAGCACGAGCACCGGCGCCAGCCAGTACTCCGGCATGGCGATGAACGCCTGGGTGACCGTGGTGATGATCCGGTCGGCCGGGCGCCCCTCCTGCAGGGCGGCGGTGACCCCCAGGACCACGGAGACCACCGCGGCCGTGCCCAGCGTCAGGACCACCAGGCTCAGCGTGATCGCCAGGGCGGGCAGCACCTGCTCGAGCACCGGGGTGCGGCTGGCGTAGGACAGGCCCATGTCCCCGCGCACCAGCCGGCCCAGCCACCGCAGGTACTGCACGGCCAGGGGGTCCTGGAGCCCCAGCTGGACCGTCAGCCCCTGGACGACGGCGTCGTCGACCACCTCGCCGGCCACGCGCGACCGGATGATCTTGCGCACCGGGTCCCCGGGGGTCACGTAGGGGATGAGGAAGACCACGAAGGACGCCAGCAGGACGGTGACCCCCAGGGTCGCCGTCCTGCGGACGAGGAACGCCGTCATCGACGGACCGCTTCGTGCACGGGGGTCCCGGTGACCGGTGTCCTGCTGCGGGTCACGAGCCGGGCTTGGTCGTGTCCGCGCGCAGCACGTAGCGGGACAGCGGGTCCTGGGCGTAGTTCTGCAGCTCGGCGCGGGTCGCGTCGATGGCCTGCTCGTTGACCAGCCAGACGTTGACGGCCTGCTCCTCCAGGATCTTCCCCGCCTGGGCGTAGAGCGCGTACCGCTGCTCGGTGTCGGCGGTCCCCGCGGCCCGGGTGACGAGCTCGTCGTACTCCTCGTCGCAGAAGTGGCTGATGTTATAGCTGCCCTCGCAGGTGTAGTCCGCGGTGAGGAACCCGATGGGGTCGGCGATGTCGATCAGGCGGTTGCGCTGGCTCAGCACCATGTCGTAGTCGCCGGCCAGCAGGTCCGGTTCCACCGCGGCGTACTCCGTGGTGCGGATCGTCACCGGCACGCCGACGCTCTTCAGGTTCTCCTGGATGACGGTGGCGACGTCGGCGAACTCGGCGCGCTCCACGATGGCGACGATCTCCAGCGGCCGCTCGGCGGTGTAACCGGCGGCGGCGAGCAGCTCCTTGGCCGCCGCCACGTCCTGCTGCGGTGTCACGGCGTCCTCACCGGCCCACGGCTCCGAGGCGGCGAAGGGTCCGGTCCCCGGCAGGGCCGCGCCCTCGTAGACGCTGCTGGCGAGGGCGTCCAGGTCCAGGGCCGAGCGGACGGCCCGGCGGAAGTCGACGTCGTCGAACGGCGCCCGGCCGTTGTTCATGTACAGGGTCGCGGTGCGCGGCGAATCAGCCTTGAGGACCTCGACGCCGGCGTCCGCCTCCAGGGCGGACAGGCTGGAGACGGGCACGGAGAGGGAGACGTCCGCCTCGCCGGTCTGGACCTGCGTGGCGCGCGTCGCGCCGTCCGTGATGAAGCGGACCTCGGCGCCGGCGAGCTGGACCGGCCCGCCCCAGTAGTTCTCGTTCCGGTCCAGCGTCAAGGACTGCTTCGGCTCCTCCGCGACCGGGGTGAACGGTCCCGTGCAGTGCCCGAACGGATCCACCGACTCGCCCTCGAAGGCAGCCGGGGCCAGCACCCCGGTGTTGACGCTGGCCAGGCGGTAGGGCACCAGCGGGCTCTCGGCCGGCGTGGTGATGCGCACCGTGCGCTCGTCGACGGCCTCGACCTCGCTGACCACGGCCGGGCTGAAGGCCCGGGCCGGGACCTCCGCGTCCAGCACGTTGCGCAGCGACGTCACGACCGCCTCCGCCGTGAGCTCGGTGCCGTCCTGGAACTGCACTCCCTCGCGCAGGGTGAAATCCCACTCCAGGGGCGAGACCTGCTGCCACTCCGTGGCCAGCGCCGGCACGATCTCGCCCTCGGCCTCGTCGTACCGGGTCAGGGTCTCGAGGCACCCGGACAGGGACAGGATGTAGGCGGCGTCGCTCGCCAGGGCCCAGTCGGCCACCGGAGCGCGGAAGTTGTCCACCACGATGCGCTGATCCCGGTCGGCAGCCTGCTCGGCCCCGCCCCCCTCACCGCTGAAGCCGCAACCCGACAGGGTCACAAGGGCCACGAGACCCACGGGCACCGAGGACCGGAGAAGAGCGCGCACGAAACCACCTAAGTTCGACGTCCGGAGACGAGATGTGACGGAGGGAAAACCCCGGGGACGAGGTTAGGCAGTCCTAACCACGGCGACCAGTCGACCCTGAAGGACAACGTCATGAACGCGCACGGATTTCGTCGGCGACGCCGCCAGTGCTATAGAGCCCGGCCCGCGGGGCGGTGCAGACGGCCCGGCGCCGGGCGCGCGTGCCGGGACGCTCCGCCGCATGACGGCCGTCCCCCGGTCGCCGCAGTGCGTACCGGCGCCCGGCTGTAAGGTGAGTTCCATGCTGGGTGCCGCGGCGAGGAGGCCGCTCTCGAGAGCGAACACCGGCCGGCAGGGGGAGAACGCCGGCGTCCGCCGGTCGGTCTGCCTGTACACGCGCTCCGCCAACCCGTCCGGCATGGGCGCGCACATGCTGGACCTGGTGGAGGGCCTCACGGGCCGGGCGGACGTCTCCGTGCTGTGCCGCGACAGCCCCCGCGCCCGCTGGCTCCTGGAGGGGGCCTCCGCGCGCGGCGCCCGGACGGCGGCGCTGCCCAGCCCGCACGACGCCGCCTATCCGGCGATCATCAGCGGCTTTCTGTCCTCCCATCCGGTGGACGTCTTCCACTGCCACGCCGGCTGGGGGTGGGAGGATCCGGACGGGCTGCGCCTGGCCAGGGCCGCCGGCGTGCCGGCGGTCGTGATCACCCACCACCAGCCGTTCCTGCTCCACAAGCCCGCCAAGGCCGAGAAGCTGGTCGAGAACACCTCGTTCGCCCACGCGAGGATCGCCGTGTCGGACGGCGTCCGGGACACCTACATCGCGCACGGAGTGAGCGAGGAACGCTTCAGCACGGTGCCCAACGGGGTCAGGCCCCGCAAGGACCCGCCGGGACGGACCGCCGCCAGGGCGGCGCTGCACCTGCAGGAGGGCGACCTCGTCGTGCTGTCGACCGGCCGGCTGACGACCATGAAAGGGCAGCGCTACCTGATCGAGGCGGCGGCGCTGCTCAAGGCCGGCCACCCGAGGCTGCAGGTGGTGATCCTGGGCGAGGGCGACCTGCGCGAGGAGCTCGAGGCCCTGGTGGCCGCACGCGGCCTCGCCGGCACGGTGCACCTGCCGGGCCACCGGCAGGACGCGCGCATGCTCCTGGACGCCGCCGACGTGTTCGCCCTGCCGTCCCGCTCCGAGGGCATGCCGCTGGCCCTGCTCGAGGCGATGGAGGCCGGCCTGCCGGTGGTGGCCACCAGGGTGATCGGCTCGGCCGAGGTGGTCGCCCACGGCCGGACCGGCCTGCTCGTGCCCACCGAGAGCGCCGGGGGGCTGGCTGCCGCCCTGGCGGAGCTCCTGGAGGACGGCGAGAGGCGAGCGCTGTACGGCGAGGCCGGCCGCAGACGGTATCTCGACGAGTACACCGTCGACTGCATGGTGGCACGCACCCAGGCCGTCTACGACGCGACCCTGCAGCCCTCCCCGGAGCCGGCCCGATCCCGGTCGCGCAGCAGCCCACAGCGGTGACGGTGACCCTCCCTCCACCCCCGCACGCCCCGGGCCCCACGGAGCGGTCCCGCCGCCGGCGCGGGAGCTCGGTGCCCCGCGGACGCCCGCGGCCCACGGCCCGTCTCAGTCCTGGCTCAGGTGCCGTCCATAGCGTGGTTCCCGTGATCGCCCGGACGGACGGAGAACCCATGGAACGCAGCACGGAGCACGAGACGACCCTCGGCCATGAAGGCCGCCGGTTGCCCCGGCCCGAGGACGAGGTCGTCGACCAGGGGCTGGGCTTCGACATCGGCACCCTGCTGAACCGGCGGCGGATGCTGGCGGTCCTCGGTCTCGGGGCCACGACCGTCGGCCTGGCGGCCTGCGGCGCCGGCGGCCCGGGTGCGTCCTCCAGCGCGAGCGCCGGGACGTCGTCGGCCTCCCCGTCCGCCCCGGCATCGCCCACGGCCACGGGGGCAGCCCTGGAGGAGATCCCGGACGAGACCGCCGGCCCCTACCCCGGGGACGGCTCCAACGGCCCGGACGTGCTGGAGCAGAGCGGGATTGTGCGCCGCGACATCCGCTCCAGCCTCGGCGACGCCGGCGGGACCGCCGAGGGCGTGCCCATGACCCTGGAGCTGAACATCGCCGACCTCGCCAACGGCGGGGTGCCGTTCGCGGGAGTGGCCGTCTACGTCTGGCACTGCGACCGGGAGGGGCGCTACTCCATGTACTCGGACGGGGTCACGGAGGAGAACTACCTGCGCGGGGTGCAGATCACCGACGCGCAGGGCACGGTGCGCTTCACCAGCATCTTTCCGGCCTGCTACACCGGGCGCTGGCCGCACGTCCACTTCGAGGTCTACCCCGACCAGACGTCCGTCACCGACTCCGCGGCCGCGATCGCCACCTCCCAGGTGGCCCTGCCCCGGCACGTCTGCGACACCGTCTACGCCACGGCCGGCTACGAGGCCTCGGTGCGCAACCTCGCCCAGCTCAGCCTGGCGAGCGACAACGTCTTCGGCGACGACAGCGGCGCCGGCCAGCTGGGCACGGTCAGCGGCAGCGTCGCGGCCGGCTACACCCTCACCCTGGCCGTGGGGGTGGACACCACCACGGCGCCCACCGGCGGCCGGCTCGCCGGTGGCGGCGCCCCGGCCGGTGCGCCCCCGGCCGGGTGACTCCTCCCCCGGCGGGGACCCCCGAGCCGGCGCAGGTCGGAGGCCGCGGCGCTGGAGGAGGACGGGCCCGGCGCGGCCCAGGTCTGGGGGATCCCGACGGCGACCGGCGACAGGATCTCGGCGGGCCGGAACAGCTGCTGGAGCTGCCCGCCCCGGCGGAGATCTGCGTCCAGTCGCCGGACGCCCGGAACCTGTACGGCGGCCTCGTCCGCGGCATCGTCCGCGGCCTCGGTGCCCCCTCGACGGCACCGGAGCGGACGCCCAGCGCCGCTGCCCCTTGGCGATCCGCCACACGGCCACGGCGAGAAGGCGGACAGCCACAGCGCGGTGATCCACCGCAGGGTCCTGCGCGTCACGTCGGCTTCCGCGGATCCCGCCGCCGCCGGAGCCGCTCCTGCCACCACGCGGCGCCGGCCCCGCCGAGGAGGACGACGAGCACCACGATCGCCCACCCCAGGCGGTCCCACGACACGACGAGCACCACGATCAGCACGATCCCGGCCAGATAGCCCAGGAGCGCCGCCGCCAGCCAGACCTTCCGCGCGTGCGCCTCCGCGGCCTTCCGTGGCCGGCGCCGTGGTACGCGCGCGCTCACCGCCGGCCGCCCCACTGGTCGGAGCTGTCGTGGATCAGCCCGAGGGCGATCGGCGCCGCGCCCACGACCACCGCCCCGCCGAGCACGCCTCCGACTGCGACTTCGCGGGTCCCCAGCACGAGGAGAGTGGCCGCCTGGACGGCGAGCAGCCCGCGGGTCTTCCTCGACATGTCAGCTCCTTCCCCTTTGCCCGCATCCTGGCACGGTCACCGCGTCGCCGTCACCGCCCCTCGTGCGCATCTTCACCCGCCGGCCGGCACACCGGCCGGCGGGTGCCTCCTCGCCCGGTGGCCGCGACACCGCCGGGCACTGCCCGGCCACCGATCCCGCCCGTCCGGCGACGACTCCGAGCAGGACTACGGTGGACCGCATGCCTCGACCGCACACCCCTGCTCCCCCGCGCCTGCGCGAGGTCCACCTGCCCGAGCTCACCTCCGGCGCCCACGCCGGGATCTACGCCCACGGGACCTACGAGGCGCTGTCCTTCACCGGCGACGACCTCGCCGGGGTGGACCTGTCCGAGGCGCACTTCACCGACTGCTCCTTCGCCCGTCTGAACGTCCACGAGCTGGAACTCACCGGCACCCGGATCACCGACTCGCACCTGTTCCGCCTGGACGTCCCCACGGTCTCGGCCGCCTACGCGAGCCTCCGCAACACCGTGCTCGAGGCCTCCCGGCTCGGGGTGCTCCAGTGCGTCGAAGGCACCTGGGACGCCGTCCACGTCCGCGGCGCCAAGCTCGGGTACGTGAACCTGCGCGGAACGGGTCTGCGCGACGTGCTGTTCACCGACTGCGTCATCGAGGAGCTCGACCTCACCGGCACGCAGGTGGAGCGGCTGGCGTTCGCCGGCACGGAGCTCGGTGTCCTGGACGTCTCCGGCGCGGCCCTGAGCGACGTCGACCTGCGCGCGGTCGACCTGCCGGAGATCACCGGCCTGGCGCACCTGCGCGGGGCGGCGCTCAACCATCTCCAGCTGCAGCAGCTGGCTCCGGCGATGGCCGAGCACCTGGGCCTCTACGTGGAGGACTGACCGCCCGTCCGTCCCCGACTCCCGGGCCAGGGCGGCGTCCGAGCGGTCGTCGACCACCGTGCCGGTCGCCGCCCTGCTCGGGCGTCGGCACCAGGGCGGCCTCGTGGCGGCGGCCGGTGGTCCGCCCGAGCCGGCGTCGAGCAGCCAGCCGGACCGCTGCCTGGTGGAGGGTTCCCTCGGGGACCTCAGGAGGGGCCCGGGAAGCGATCGGGCGTGCGTCCTGCTGAGGTCGTGGACGACCAGGCGCACCGTGGCGTCACGGGCGCGGGCGGTCGGAACGTGCTTCCTGCCGCCGCGCTGGTCCTGCGCTGCGGGCGATGCGCCCCAGCTCCTCCTGCACGATCTCCATCGCCCACTCGCTGCCCTCGGAAGCCGGTTCCATCAGCAGGTGGATCGCCAGTCCGTCGATGATCGCGTGCAGCCGTCGCGCCTCCCGTTCGATCTGCTGGTCACGGGCCCTGCCCGTCAGCATCTCCACCAGCCGGGTGCACGCCTCGCCCAGGTGTCGGTAGGCCTGATCCCTGATCGGCACCAGCTCCTGCAGGGCGGGGCTCTCGGCGATCAGGGCGATGTTGACCTCCAGCTCCGCCCGGCTGTCCGGCTCGAGCGGCAGCAGGTGCTGCACGATCTCCAGCGCGTACTGCCGGGGGTCGCTGGAGCGCGGGGTGGCCAGGATCCGATCCCTGGCGCGCTGGACCATCAGCTCCGCGGAGAACGCCAGCAGCTCCGCACGGGTGGGAAACACATGACGCAACGACCCGACCGCCACCGATGCCTGCTCGGCGACCGTGCGCACCGACACCGCGCCGATGCCCCGCTCCACGATGATCCGCCACACCGCTTCCGCCAGCTGCGCCTTCCGCGCGTCGCGGTCGATTCTCCTGGGCATGCACCTGAAAGTAGCACAGTCGTGCTACTGTGCCTTCTCAGCACGACCGTGCTGGAACGTGGAGAGGCCATGAACCTGATCCTTGCGATCATCCTGGCGTGCGAGATCGGCTTCTGGGTGCTCATCGTCGCCGGGCTGCTCGCCCGCTATGCGCTGCGCCGACCACGTACCGGTGCCGTCCTGCTGGCGCTGACACCGGTGGTCGACCTCGTGCTGCTCACCGCCACGGTCCTGGACCTGCGCGCCGGGGCGACCGCCGGCGTCGTCCACGGCCTGGCAGCCCTCTACCTCGGCTTCTCGGTCGCCTACGGCCACAAGACGGTCAGGTGGGCCGACACCCGCTTCGCCCACCGGTTCGCCGCCGGCCCCGCTCCCACCCGGAGCTACGGGGCCCGTCACACGAAGGAGTGCTGGAGGGACGTCGGGCGCACCGCAGTCGCGGTGCTGATCGCCGCGGGCCTGCTCCACCTGCTCACCGTCCTCGTCGGCGATCCCGGCAGGACCGGCGCGGTGACCGGTCTCCATCCGGTCCTCGGCATCATCTTCCTGCTCGACCTGATCTGGGCGGTCAGCTACACGCTCTGGCCGAAGAAGCAACCGCTCCCGGTGCCGTAGCCGGTCCTGTCGACGCTGCACCACCGCCTTCGGCCTTGCCCGTGGCCTGCTGGGTCCCCGGCCTCGGTGGCCCGGTGGGACGACCCCGACGTGCGGTCACCTGATGAACCCGCCGGAGGTCGGGGACGATGCAGGTCGAGACCCGGTGGATCCTCGGAGGGGCACTGTCCGGGTGCGGCGGGTCGAGCGTGTGCGGTGCCTCCCGAGCCTTCCGTGTCCTCGACGGCGGACCGTGCTGGCCGGGCGAGCGGGACCGGCCGCGCCGGAGGACGTGCACGGGCACCGGGCGCCGGAGGCCGGTGCTCCCCTGCTGCGGGTCCTGGTCCAGGGGCTCGAGCACGGACTCCTGCCGGTGCTCCTCCCCGGCCATCGGTGCGTCCCGCAGCGGGGAGACGGACTCCGGGGCTCCCGCCCGCAAGCGGCAACGGGAACCGCACCGAGGAGTCGTGCACTACCGTCGTGCTTCCGGAGCGTCGTGCTTCCGGAGCAGTGGAAGGAGGCAGGTTCCGATGGACGGGTCGACGTTGCAGGAGATCGCCATGCGCACGGTGGCCGGGTTGCCGGCGGTGACGCACACCTTCCCGTTCGGCCCCGAGCACGACGTGTTCAAGGTGGCCGGCACGGTGTTCCTGATGGCCACGGAAGCGCCCGGGGAGCAGATCGTGACGCTCAAGTGCGAGCCCCCGCACGGCTCGGCGCTGCGCCAGGAGTTCGCCACGATCACCCCCGGCTACCACATGAACAAGACGCACTGGCTCTCCGTCGCCGCCGGACCCGGGATCACCGAGCAGCTCGTGGCGGAACTGGTGCTCAGTGCCTACGCGCTCGTCCTCGAGGGACTGCCCGCTCCGCGGCGCCGGCTCGTCACCGGTGCGACCGGCGGGTGAGGGGCAGCGACCCGGCCGCGAGGGCCTGCAGCTGCTCGACGGCGGCCAGGGCAGGAGTTCGCGCGGGCGTCGACCCACCCACCGGCTCTCTCGACCGGTCCGGCGAGGACGCCCCGGCCCGGGGTCGGGCACCGCACGGCAGGACGTCCGCCGAGGTCCCGAACGTGCGGAAGACTGTGAGTCCTCCGGCCACGAGGTCCCGGAGCAGTCGAAGGGAGGGTGCGGGTGCGTCGATCTGAACCGGAGTCTCGGGGCCCACGATGCGGGGGGCACGGCGCTCGCCGAGCTCGCCGCCCCCTGGGCATCGTGCTGCTGGGCGTCGACGGGGCCGGGAAGACGACCACGGCCGCAGCCCTGGCCGCGGCGGTCCGGGCTGCGGGACGGCCGGCGATCGTGCTGCGCAACCGCTCGGGTCGCCGCTGGCTGACCCGCACCTCGGCCCGTTTCGGGGTGGAGCTGCCGGCGCGCTGGGCGGACCGGGTCGAGACCGTGGTGCGCACCGCCAACGTGATCGTGTCCCGGACCCGGGCGAGGCACCGGGACGGGCTGGTGGTGCTGGACCGCCACCTGGTGTGCCAGCTGGTGCTGCGCAGAGCCCGGGGCCTGCCGCCGGGCCGCGTCCTGCCGCGGCTGGCCGCCGCCTGGCTGCGCTCCCAGACCGTCGTCGTGCTCGACGCCCCGGCCGGGACCGCCCACGAACGGATCCTCGCCCGCGGGGAGGACGACGAGTCCCTGGAGTTCCTGCGCACCACCCGGGCCGTCTACCTGGAGCTGGCCCGCGCCTGGGGCTGGAGCGTGGTGGACGCGACCGGGACGACGGAGCAGATCGTCGCGCGGATCGCGGAGGCCGCCGGCCTCTGACGGGCCCGCCGTCCCACGGCGGTCGCCGGAGGCCGGGAGGTGGTCCCCAGCCATCGGCGAACTGCTTGCGCGACGGGATGCCAGCCGCACTCCGTGAGGCCGCCACGGACAGGGCGCTCGACGACGGCCAGCAGGAGCGACGACCAGCGTCAGCATGGCGGGCCGCTGACCGGATCACCCGGGGCCCTCCGGGGCATCGGGACGCCAGGACCGGCCGTCCGCGGGAGGGGCGGCAGCCTCCCGGGCCGCCGTGTTGGCCCGACCGGTGGCGGAGACCAGCACGGCCGCCTCCGTGAGCAGCCCGGTCAACCCCACGACCACGCCCCAGCCGCTCCCGCCCAGCACGGCGCCCACCAGCGCCGCGACCACGGTGAGGGCCGCGACCGGCACCGTCCTCCCCACCCGCGGCAGGGCCGCGGCGTGGCCGGCGACCCAGGCGGCGTCGGAGGCCTGGGTGTGCCGGGTGCGGATGCCGACCAGGCCGTTGCGGTCGAGGGCTCCCCCGGCGGCCGCGCGGGTCATGGGCACGCACACGGCAGGGATGACGACGAGGCCGAACAGCAGAGGGATCAGGGCGAGGAGGTCTTCGCTCATGGGCCGCTTCCGGTAGGGGCTTCCACCGTACGCGCCGCCGGCAGGACGCCCCCTGCCGGCGGCGCCGTGGCTGTCCGGGCGAAGCCGGCCCCGCCCTGCCCGGATGCTGTCCGGTCGACGGACCAGGACACGCAGGGACCAGCTGGGGCAGAGCCGGGGAACCGCTGGTGCACGAGCACGAACCCGTCGCGGTCGTTCACCCGTCCTGCCGTGTGGAGCGCAGGTGTTGCCGGCCGGCCCTGCGGACGGCCGCGGTGATGCGGGCCAGCCGCTCCGAGTCCAGCGTCCAGGTCTGCCAGTGGAGCACGACGTCGCGGTGGGCCTGGTCCTCGAGCACCACCAGGGGCCCGCCGACGAGGTCCGCCCCCAGCTGCAGCTCCGGGAGCATGCCCCAGCCCAGGCCGGCGCGGACGGCCGCGAGGAACCCTTCGGAGGACGGGACGGTGTGCGTGGGCGGGGACTGCTCGACCCCGCGGGCCCGGAGGACCTGGTGCTGCAGGTCGTCCTTGGCGTTGAACCGCAGCACGGGCATGCCCGCCCAGTCCAGGCCGCCCTCGGTGGTGAACCGGCGACGCAGCTCCGGGGTGGCCACGGGGAGGTAGCGCATGGACCCCAGCCGCTCGACCCGGCACCCGTTGACCGGTGCGGGATCGGCGGTGACGGCTCCCAGCACGTCGCCTCGGCGCAGGAGGCGGCTGCTGTGGTCCTGGTCCTCCACGTGCAGGTCCAGGGTGGCGTCCGCCCATCCCGCGGCCTCGGCCAGGACGGGCACGAACCAGGTGGCCAGGGAATCAGCGTTGACGGCCACCGGGGTCACGGTCCGGGAGGAGCTCCCGTGGCCCAGGGCGTGCCAGGTCTCCGCTTCGAGAGCCTGCACCTGGCGGGCCGTGCGCAGCAGCACCGCCCCGGCCTCGGTGGGGGTGCAGGGCGTGCCGCGGCGCACCACGACCTGGCCCACGGAGGTCTCGAGGGCCTTGATGCGCTGGCTCACGGCCGAGGGGCTGATTCCCAGCAGGTCCGCGGCCGCCTCGAAGGTCCCCTCGTCGATGATCGCGGTCAGGGCGCGCAGGTGCTCGAAGTGCATGCAGCAAAACTAATGCATCGATGCATTCTTTCATTTGTCTTCAGTCGGTGGTCTGGCTACGGTCGAGGCCATGTGGAGCATCTGGGGCACCGGGATGATGACCGGCCTGGCACTGATCGTCGCCATCGGCGCGCAGAACGCGTTCGTGCTGCGCCAGGGCATCCGCCGGGAGCACGTCGGGGTGGTGGTGGTCCTGTGCATGGCCGGCGACGCGGTGCTGATCCTCGGCGGCACCGCCGGGATCGGGGCCGTGGTGTCCCGGTTCCCGGAGGCGCTGGACGTGCTGCGGTGGGGCGGGGCCGCCTACTTGACGTGGTGGGGCGTGCGGTCCTTCGTCTCGGCGCTGACACCGTCGTCCTTGACCGCCGGGGCTGCGCGGTCGCGGGGATCCGTGATCACCACCACCCTGGCCCTGACGTACCTGAACCCCCACGTCTACCTCGACACCGTGGTGCTGCTGGGCGGCCTCGCCAACCAGCACGGTCCCGGTGCCCGGTGGGTCTTCGCGGCCGGGGCCGTGGTGGGCAGCGTCGTGTGGTTCTCCGCCCTCGGCTACGGCGCCCGGGCCCTGTCCGGCGTGCTCGACGACCCGCGCACCTGGCGGGCGGTGGACCTGGTGATCGGTGTGGTGATGCTGGTCCTGGCCGTCGGCCTGGTCCGGGGCTGACCCCACCGCCGGCGACGGCCACGGCCCCGGGGGCAGCGCCGGCAACGTCGGCAACGCCACTTCTGGCCCCGCCCTGGGCGCACCGCCGGCCCTGGTCCCGGCCTGCGGCGCGGGACGAGGCACCACCCCGCCGTGTTCGTGCTGTCCACGGCGCCCTCCGGGGCACGCGGCTGTACATCCCCACGGGCCTCCCCCTAGGGTAGAGGGCAGGTGAGCCGGGAAGTCTGGTCGGCATGTTCTGTCGTCGACCCCTCCTGGAGGAGCCCCCGTGGCCACCACCGATTCCCACCACCCGCACTCGGCCCCGACCGGCCGGGGCAGCTACGCCGAGGTCCTGCGCATCGGGGAGATCCTGCGCCGGGAGACCGTCGGCGGGATGCTGCTCGTCGCCGCCGCGGCGCTCGCCATCATCTGGGCGAACTCCCCCTGGGCGGACAGCTACTTCGCCCTGCGCGATCTGAAGGTCGGCTACGCGCCCTGGCACCTTCAGCTGTCCCTGGGCGCGTGGGCGGCCGACGGGCTGCTGGCCGTCTTCTTCTTCCTGGTCGGCCTCGAGCTCAAGCGCGAGTTCGTCGCCGGTGACCTGCGCGAGGTCCGCAAAGCTGTCGTGCCGGTGGCCGCGGCGGTGGGCGGCGTGGTGGTGCCGGCGCTGATCTACACCGCCGTCAATGCCTCCAGCCCCGCCACGGTGGGCGGGTGGGCGATCCCCACGGCCACCGACATCGCCTTCGCCGTGGCCGTGCTGGCGATCATCGGCTCCCACCTGCCCTCGGCCCTGCGCCTGTTCCTGCTGACGCTGGCCGTGGTCGACGACCTGCTGGCCATCTCCATCATCGCGGTCTTCTACACCGAGAAGGTCCACCTGAGCCCGCTGCTGTGGGCCCTGCTCCCGCTGGCCACCTTCACCGTGCTCACCCAGGCCTTCCGCCGGTTCTTCGGCACCCGCCCCTGGGCGGCGTGGGTCGTCCTGCTGCCCCTGGGGGTGCTGGTGTGGGCCCTGGTCCACGCCTCCGGGGTCCACGCCACCGTCGCCGGGGTCCTGCTGGGCTTCGCCGTGCCGGTGATCCGCAGCCAGGCCTCCGGCGGGCCCACCGCCGGGCCGGGGCTGTCGGAGGAGTTCGAGCACCGCTTCCGCCCGCTCTCGGCCGGGATCGCGGTGCCGGTGTTCGCGTTCTTCTCCGCCGGTGTCGCCCTCGGCGGCTGGCAGGGCTTCACCACCGCCCTCACCGCCCCGGTGACCCTCGGCGTGGTCGCCGGGCTGGTGGCCGGCAAGCCGATCGGCATCCTCGCCGCCACCTGGGTGACCACCCGGATCACCCGCACCCGCCTGGACCCCTCCTTCGGGTGGATCGACCTGTTCGGCGTCACCCTGCTGGCCGGGATCGGCTTCACCGTCTCCCTGCTGATCGCCGAGCTGAGCTTCGCCCCGGGCAGCGCGGAGGCCGACCAGGCCAAGGTCGCCGTCCTCACCGCCTCCGTGCTGGCCGCCGCCCTGGCCACCGTGGTGCTGCGCGCCCGCGACCGCCACCACCGTGACGTCCAGGCCGAGGAGGCCGTCGACGCCGACGCCGACGGCGTCCCCGACGTCTACGAGCACGACCGCGGCGTCTGAACGGCACGGGAGCCAGGCTCCCGTCCTCCTCGTGCCGGCGCCCCGGCCCTCAGGGCCGGGCTCCGGGCCGGGTGAAGGCCAGCCAGACGGTGGGGACGAGACCGGGGCCGGCCGGGGCGTGGCCGGTCCCGGCGAGCTGGTCGTTGAGCCGCCCGTCGTAGGCCGACAGGAGCAGCCCCGCCAGTTCGCCGGCCTCGACGGTGAAGGCGAGCCCCTGGTGGTCGGCCACGCGCCCGAGCGCCTCCGTGACCGCGGCGGTCAGGGCGGCTCGCTGCTCGGAGACGACGTCGCGCACCCGGGGTGAGCGGCGGGCGGCCAGCAGCAGCTCGAGGCGCACGGAGTGCCAGGTGGTGTCGGAGGTGAAGTCCGACATCCCCTCGACGACGCGCCCCACCACCGTGGCGGTGGGCTCCCCCGCCGCCAGCCAGGTCTCCAGCTGATCGTCGAGCCGGGTGATCAGCTGCCCGACGTGGTCCTCGTACATCGCCAGGGCGAGGTCGGTCTTGGAGGCGAAGTTGCTGTAGAAGGCGCCTCGGCTGAACCCCGCCGCCGCGCACAGCTCCTCCACGCTGGCCCCCTCGATCCCCTTCTCGGCGAAGACGGCCGCGGAGGTGGCCAGCAGCCGGGCCCGGGTGGCCGCCCGCGAGCGCTTCGCGGCCGGGTCGCCGGCGGTGGGGGTGTCCATGGTGAGCCTCGTCCCGTGCATCGGTGTGTCCAGCTTCCATGCACCAGTGTATCGTCAGGTTCCAAAAGTCGATACACTCGTGTATCCAGTCGGTTGCCGAAAGGTCTTCCCATGCCCGCGCTCTCCCCGTCCCGCCCGCACGCCCCCGCCCACCGGAGACGCCGGTCCCCCTGCCGTTCCGTGCGGTTCTGGCTGCTGCCCGTCCTGATGGTGGCGCTGCTGGCCGCCGCCGGGACCGGGTTGTACATGGGGGGGCTGGCCAACCCGACCGCGCACCTGAAGGACTTCCCCGTCGCCGTGGTCAACCAGGACGCCGGCGCGCAGGTGCCCGGCGAGGACGGGGCCACCGTGCAGCAGAACCTGGGCCGGCAGATCGTCGACGGCTTCGTCGAGGAAGCCGCCGAGGGCGGGGAGCTGGACCTGCGGGTGCTCTCCTGGGACGAGGCCCAGCGGCAGCTCGGGACCGGGAAGATCTACGCCGCCGCGGTCGTCCCGGAGACCTTCTCCGCCGACGCCGTCGGCCTGGTGTCCGGGTCCCTGACCCAGGAGCAGACCGCGCGGCCGACCGTGACCGTCTACACCGACCCCCAGGCCGGAGCCCTGGGCACCCGCCTGGCCACCGGGGCGATCGAGCCGGGGCTCGAACAGGCCGGCACCACCCTGGGCGCACAGCTCACCGCGGCCGCCCAGGACGCCGAGGACCGGGCCCGCGCGCAGGTCGAGCAGCAGCTGGCCGACAGCCAGGCCCAGCAGGTCCGCCGGATGCAGCAAGCCACCGCCCAGGCCGGGCCCGCCGCCCAGGTCTTCGCCCAGCAGCTGGCCCAGCAGCAGGACACCCCCGCCCGGCTGGCCGACCAGCTCGCCCCCCGGATCAGCGCGGCCTCGGCCGTGCTGCTGGCCGACCCGGTCCAGGTGACCACCACCGCCTACCACGACCTCGAGGAGGGCACCGCCCTGGGCATGGGCGCCTTCTACTACGCCATCCTGCTGCTGGTCCTCGGCCTGACCGGGTCCATCGGCATCAACGTGCTCGTCGACGGGCGGCTGGGCATCGCCCCGCTGGAGCTGGGCCCGCGCTTCCGGCAGGGCCTGGCCACCACGCCCTCGCGCCCGGTGACGTTCCTGCTCAAGTGGGGCCTGTTCGTCGTCGCCGCCGCCCCGGCGGCCGGCGTGGTGATGTGGGTCGCCCACGCCGCCGGGGTGCCCCTGCCCCACGGGCAGGTGCTGTTCCTGACCAGCTGGCTGGCGATGGCCGCGGTCTCGGCGGTGGTCTTCGCCCTGCTCACGCTCTTCGGCAGCGCCGGGATGCTGCTGGCCATGCTCTACCTGGTCCTGATGGGCCTGCCCTCCGCCGGCGCCGTCGTGCCCCTGGAAGCCCTGCCGGCCTTCTTCCGCGCCATCGCCCCGGCCGAGCCGCTGCACCACATCGCGATGGCCGTCCGCTCCGTGCTCTACTTCGACGCCGCCCCCGGCGCCGGACTGCGCACCGGCGCCCTCGCCCTGACCGCGATCCTGGCAGCGGCCGTGCTGGTGGCGCTGGCGGTCGGCACGGCCTACGACCGGACGACCGGACGCCGCGGGGCGGCGGCACAGCGGGTCGGGCCCGCCGTCTGACCCGCCCGCCCGGGAGGGCCGGCCGCCCTGCTCGGGGACAGCGGCCGGGCACCGCGCCCACGGACCCTCCGCCGCCGGCCCCTACCGCGGGGCCGCGGGCCCAGGACCTACGAGGCCACCCGGTCGCGTGCGGTGCGACGCGCTCCCGTGGAGCCGGCCTCGGCGTCGGGCCGGTTGATCTCGGCCCACACCTCGTCCAGGGACAGGCCGAGGACATCGGCGATCGCGGCGACGGTCGGGAAGGCCGGAGTGGCGACACGACCGGACTCGATCTTCCGCAGGGTCTCCGGGGAGACGCCGGCATCGAGGGCGGTCTCGAGCATCGAGCGCTCTCCCCGGCCCCGGCGCAGCAGGGCGCCGAGGCGCTGCCCGCGTTCGACCTCGGCGGCAGTGAGCGGCAGTCTGACCATGGCTCCCATACTAGGACCGGGATAACATGGCCGGTATAATTATTGGTCACCCGAGGAGGACGCCCATGATCGAGATCCTGAGTACGGCCGAGCTGGCCCGGGCGAAGGACACCGGCGCCCTGGTCGCCGGCATCCTGCAGACCCTCAGGAGCCGCACCACGGCCGGGACGAATCTCCTCGACATCGACCGGTGGGCGCAGACCATGATCCTGGAGGCCGGGGCGCGCTCCTGCTACGTCGACTACGCCCCGTCCTTCGGACGTGGGCCGTTCGGCCACTACATCTGCACCGGGGTCAACGACGCCGTGCTCCACGGGCTGCCCCACGACTACGCGCTGGCCGACGGAGACCTCCTGACCCTGGACCTCGCCGTCTCCCTCGGCGGCGTCGCCGCGGACGCGGCCATCAGCTTCCTCGTGGGCGAGGCGACACCCCCGCAGAGCGTCGCGATGATCGAGACGACCGAACGCGCGCTGTCCGCGGGGATCGCCGCGGCCGTACCCGGAGCTCGCGTCGGCGACGTCTCCCACGCCATCGGCTCCGTCCTGGGGGCGGCGGGCTACCCGATCAACACCGAGTTCGGCGGTCACGGCATCGGCTCGACGATGCACCAGGACCCGCACGTGGCCAACACCGGCCGGCCCGGCCGCGGCTACAGGCTGCGCCCCGGGCTGCTGCTGGCCCTGGAGCCGTGGGTCATGGCCGACACCGCCGAGCTCGTCACCGACGCCGACGGGTGGACGCTGCGCAGCGCGACAGGCTGCCGGGCGGCGCACAGTGAGCACACGATCGCCATCACCGACGCCGGACCCGAGATCCTCACCCTGCCGACGCAGGAGCAGCAGTGACGGCGGCGCCACGCGCGCCCCCGGGATCGGTGCGGCCGAACCGGCTCCCGCCCTGCATGGCTTGGTCGTCGTCACGGATGCTCGTCTCCACGGCGGTGCACAGCTCGACGGCGTCGATCAGTCCGTCGACGAGGCCTGCGGCGATGCCCCGCCC
>NZ_JAMBOG010000011.1 GCF_023715525.1 Kocuria rosea
TGTCGCCTCGGTACCCGAGCTCAACGCCAAGATCCGGGCCTTCGTCACCGGCTGGAACGACCGTTGCCACCCCTTCGTATGGACCAAGACCCCCGATGAGGTCCTGAAGAAAGCCAACCGCCAGATCACTTCAAACACGGGCCACTAGACACTCAGGAAATTGCCCCAAGCCAATATTTTTTCTAAAACAAATGCGCCAATCCATAGTTTTGCTAGCTTTGAAATGCTAAAATGGCTGGCATCATTTCACTTGAGCCAATGGAAGTTCGCAGTTTGATTTGTGGAGCCCCTTATCTTTTCTATGCATACGTCTGTTGACGTGGTACGAATATGCACCACTAAAAATAAGGGGTGCTCCTATATACAAGAGATAAGTGGGGATCGAGCCGGAGTCCGAGGGGGCCGACCTGAAAATAAGCAGCGACCCAACATAAGCGTATGACAAGCGAAGAAGAACACTTGGACTTTCAAAGTACTTTCTGTCAATCCAATTAGTTACCCGCCCAAGAATATAAAAGCCAAAAGCAACACCGACTAAACCAAAATTAAGATAAAGTTCGGCATTCATACCGGGGACTATCCAAGTTGTGTCATCGCGGCGGAGACTGCTGCCAGCGAGTTGCGTACTGCTAATCCAGTCCGGAAAATTGGAAGAAATCCCAACAAGACCAACGACACCACTGAAAAGGGTCGCGGTGGAAGAGGCGAACGTTTCGCCGTACATCAAGCCGTTCTTCTCGACCATCTGATGGGCCCAACCCATCATTGAAAAACGGCCCCACTGCCAGTCAAGCCATGCCGACAGCGACCAGGCATCCACCCGTCCTCCCCGCAGCACTGTTAAGGCGATAATATAATTAGCTAGCGCGGCAATGCCGATAGGCCAAAGAAGCCATGTGGTTCCGCGTAGTCTTGGCATCAAAATTAGGATCAGCGGAAGAGTCATCACTAGAATAATTGATCGCCCGCCGCTCCATGCCAAAGACCCCACAATGGCCAGTACTGAGACCACTGCAACGGTCATGGTAAAAAGCCGGTTTCGCCCCCAGCGTGTACTTACAAGCCAGATTGCTGCGAATGAAGTAGCCCAAGTAAACCACTTCGCGGCGTAGCTGTACCTCGCCATGCCTCCGTCGACAGCTACAATACGATTGCTATCAAGTTCTGCCGCGTAACTTTGAATTATGATTGTCGATCCTACTGTGAGGGGGAGAAGGACGACAATCAAAAGTAGTAACAATTGGCGTTCACTACGTCTTAAAGAAAATGTAGTGCGCGGTTGTTTTACTCCAGCTGGTTTCGATGGAAGCCGGTGGAGTAAAGCAGAACAAAGAGCGAAGAGCCCGATGCAGGTAGACGCGATGGCCGCATTGATGGAGTCAAGACCACGAATGTCGTAATAGCCGGCTTTGCCAGCTGTGTCGTTGGCCAAGTGAGCGATTCCTGACACAGATGACACTAGTACGTAGTTCAATAGAACAAGCGTTCTGAAATTAAGGAATCGACCAATTCGGTGAGCAATGTAAAGGGCGGTCGCGACACCTGTTACGGACGCCATGGTCAACGCCACTATCTGAACCTGACTAAGGTCAGCAACCACCGTTCGGCCTCCCTGGACGCAGTGTTCCTGGACACTCTACCCTCTGGAGGGACAGCCGAGGGCATGCGGTATCGATCGTGTCCTCGCAATCAAACCACAACACGTGATAACTGAGTTGTATACCCACTCAGCCTGCGTGAGGGGCAGCATCTAGATCCGTAGCGTAAAGGCCCAACGTCTATCATGACATCTCGCACTCTCGCCTACCGTTGACTGGCCGTGTCGCTTCCTATTTATGTAAAAGCTGGTGAAGGTTCACCTAGTGGCCCGTCTTTGAAGTGGTTGATCGGTTGGCTGTCTTGAGGGTTCCGGTGCTGGTCTTGGTTCAGTCGAAGGGGTGGCAGCGGTCGTTCCAGCCGGTGACGAAGGCGCGGAGCTTGGCGTTGAGCTCGGCCACCGAGGCGACGTCGGTCCGGCGCAGGGCCTGACGTTCGATGATCCCGAACCACATCTCCACCAGGTTCGGCCACGAGGCCGAGGTCGCGGTGATGTGGACTTGAAACCGGGGGGTGGTGGCCAGCCACGCCTTCACCTCGGGGCCTTGTGGGAGGCGTAGTTGTCCATCACCAGGTGCAGTCGCTGGTCGGAGTAGGCCCGGGCTATCTGCTTCAGGAAGGCCAGGAGAACTCCTGGCATCGGTACCGGGGCTTGCAGGCGGCCGTGACGTAGCCGGTGGCGATCTCCAAGGCAGCGAACGGGGTTGAGGTCCCGTGCCGGAAGTAGTCATGGGTGCGGGCTACCGGCTTACCCGGTTGCATCGTCAACCCCGGGGCGGTGCACTCCAAAACCTGAATCTAAAACTCTTCGTCCATGCTTAACAAGAAGCCCGTTGGCCGGCGGAGCCAGATAAAGCCCGCCCTCGACCTTGACGACCAGGTGAAGGGTTGGTGGAGAACGTGAAAGTGCCCTTCCGCCAGGGCGCGACCCGTACTCGCGCCAGGCCTTGGCCACCGTGGAGCGGTCAATCTCCAGTCAGGAGGCCAGCAGCCGTGAGAACCAGTGGGTGACCGCAAGTCTCTTCGGCGGCGGCCTCAGGATGGCCGCCACAATTGCGCGGTGATCGATCCGCCGGGGCAGGCACGACCGGTCGTGATCGGCCCGTCCGGCGACGCCGGCAGCAGTGTAACGGGCCCGCCAAGCGATCACCGTGGTCCGGGTAGCGCCTAGCATTCGTGCGATCTCGGTGTTGGAAATTTTGTCAGCTGCCAGCAGCACGATTCTTGCCCGCTGCGCCAGCCTGGCCCGCACCAAAGACGACTGGACGAGCTTCTCGAGCTTCTCCCGGTCGCCCTCCCGCAACAGCAACGGCGCCGCAGGATGGTTTGATATAACCCATGGTCCCACCCAACAAGCGTTCAGATAATTCAACGACGCTGCACACCTAGAGGCAATGAGCATACTCGAAGGAATGTGGAGAACTGCTATTTCTTAATTGCGGAGTATATGTTGATCAGTTGCCTGGCCACGCTTGAAATGGCAAATTCCTCACGGGCAAGGGCCCGCGCACGTTTTTCCATATCATTCCTCGTTATGGGGTCGTCCACTATCTTCATGATAGCTTCCGATATTTCCTCCGCAGATCCGTCCACAACAATTCCTGACCCCGACTTTTCAATGAATGGCGCGAGCCCACATGTTTTCGTAACAATGACAGGCTTACCTACCGAAAGTGCCTCAATTACGGACATCGGGAATGTTTCATCCAAAGATGGCAAAACGTAAACGTCGCATTGGGCGAGTCGAGTAGCTGTTTCATGCGGAGCGACGGGACCCTCATACATTATGTTAGACCCAAGACCATTTGCATCAATGGCGTCCTGGACCGCCGCCGCCTGACCTTCGTCGGGACCTGCTAAACGGAATCTTACGTCATGGCCTCGCTCAATAATCGTTTGCGCTGCCTTAACAAATGTAAGAGGTCGTTTAATTTCATGCAACCTGGCGAGGAATAAAACACTCGCGGGTTGGTCTAACTTTACGGGCACGCCCCGAGCCTCTTCGCGCGGCATCGGTACTCCGTTTTTCAAATGCTCCAAGTTTAGACTCCTTTTAGCAACGCCTTGGAGATCATCACGCTCTTCAGACGTCAAATAAAGGCAAGAACTTGCTTTTGCTAACACGGGGCGAGTCAAAAACCAGTCCAATGGTTTAGCTAGCCACTTCTCCGTTGCATCAATCATCCCATGGGTTTGGACTACGAGGCGCTTACCCACCATCAGCGCCAAAGCTGCGGCGGGGAGGGCAACAAGGTCTCTAGCGAGATGCACGTGGACGACATCAGCGTCTCGCACTGCTTTCGTCAACCAGATTGTGAGACTAGGAGAGCAAAGGCCTGCGAAGCCCGTTTTCGGCAGGATGCGCCGACTGGGAAATAGATGCACCGGAAATCCGTCATATTCTTTCGGCAATGGTCCCTTGAAGCCACCGGCCGCGGCTACGACAACCACGTCATGACCCATATCGCGAAGTGCTTTGGCCTGATTCATAGCTACACGGGCTGGCCCACCGTAGGCCCCATCCGGACTTATGTATGTGACGACCTGAATAATCTTCATAGACTCCGAACTTCCCGGTCAAAGACGAAGCGACGACCCTTAATTTCGGCGGCGGATGGACCAATAATTGTGTTCGGTTCAACATTTCGGCTGACCAGTGTGAGCGGTTGTACTAACGCGGAGCGTCCAATGGTCACTCCACCGGTAACGACGCACCGAGATGTGACCCAGGCGCCATCTTCGATCGACACAGGTTTCGTAATGAGCCCCATGTTTCGGCGGTAGGCGTGGCTACCAGTGGTGATGAAGGTCTCCTGGGACACCACGACATCTTGTCCGATGTTGACTTTGTCCTGGTTGTGGATCCAAACACCCTCCCCAATCCAGGATCGGTCGCCAATCTCTAGGTTCCAGGGGAACTTGATGCGGGCGCGAGGCCGGATGATGACGCCATCCCCAATTTTGGCACCGAAAACTTTTAGGGCCCTAGCGCGGAGCCCGGAGCTGATCTGCCATGGGTTGGTGACGACGACTAGCTCGGTGGCGGCCCAAAGGTAGACCACCCATTTGGGCTTCCCCCAGGCCTCCCGTTCACCGGGGGCCTTGGAGAGGTCAATGACGGGGATATCGGCGTGGGCTGACCCGTGTTCTGCTGCGGTTGCCATGGGAACCTCTGCGGGTGGGGGGCGGGGGTTGTGACGCGAGCCACGGTGTGGGCCAGGGGGCATCACCGGGTTCTCGATGTGGTCACATGTATCGTCTGATTTATACCCCATCCTTGCCAGCAGTGCTCGACCCCCATCGGCACTGCCGCCCGTGTGACGAAAGCGCCACCATGCCCCCACGTTTGACCATTGTCGGTATCAACTTCGCGCCCGAATCCAACGGCAACGCTCCGTACACGACGTCCCTTGCACAGGGGATGGCTGCCATGGGCTGGGAGGTCAAAGTGGTAACAAGCTTCCCTCACTACCCACAGTGGAAGATTTATGACGGATACGACGGTCGGAACATACAGGAGCGGTACGGAGAAGTTGACGTACTGCGGTTGCGTCACTACATCCCCCAGAAGCCACGTTTTATCAATCGCTGGCTGATGGAAATTCACTTCGGCGCGCGGGCCGTGCTCGCAGACTGGAGCCGCCCTGATGTTGTACTGCTCGTCTCACCTGCCCTCTTCTCGTCCGCCATCGCCGCCGCACGCACCAAGCTGTCGAAAAATCGTCCGGGAACGGCCATCTGGGTGCATGATCTTTATTCCCAAGGCCTCGAGGAGGCTCACGCTTCCACTTCCGCCGTGGTACCTGTCATGCATGCCATTGAGAAGGCCATCCTGTCGGGTGCCGACAAGGTGATTGCTATCCATGACCGGCTTGGACGGCGGGTAATTCAGGGTTTCGGCGTAGAGGAGGAACGGGTAAGAATCCACCGAAACTGGTCCCATATTCCCCCACAACCGTCAATTGACAGAGTCACAGCCCGGGCGCGGTTTGGCTGGTCCGATGACGAGATTGTCGTCCTTCACGCCGGCAACATGGGGGTGAAGCAGGGCCTCGAAAACGTCATTGAAGCAGCTCGACTGGCCGGCAATACCAGCTCCAAGGTTCGGTTTGTCCTCCTGGGCACAGGAAGTCAGCGAGAGAAACTGGAATCCCTTGGGCAAGGCATCGACCGTCTACAGTTTATCGACCCGTTGCCCGATGACAAGTACGCAGCCGCTCTGGCCTCAGCTGACATTCTGCTCGTCAACGAGAAACCGGGCATTCGGGAGATGTGCGTGCCGAGCAAATTGACGTCTTACTTCACGACCGGTCGCCCCGTCTTGGCTGCGGTGGAAGATGAGAGTGCTACGGCTGGAGAAGTTGAGGCTTCAAAGGCCGGTCGGGTGATCCCCTCTGGTGATCCCGCTGAGCTGCTCCGCACAGCTGAGCAGATGGGCGCCGATCGTGCCGCTTCCGCCACGCTCGGAAGCAACGGCCCACGCTATGCCACCGAGCACCTGTCCAAGGAGACGGCGATGCGTCGGTGGGATGAGGCCCTTCGGTCCCTTACGCAACATGTCGACCGGTAAGCTCCAACCGCGGCCGGGTTCACTAACATAATCATGTCCCCACTAGTGACCACAGACCCCAGTTCCCCTCCCCCAAGGACGATCATGCACGCCACCCATAAAAAGGCCTTCATCACGGGCATCACCGGTCAGGACGGCTCCTACCTCGCTGAGCTGCTGCTCTCGAAGGGGTATGAGGTCCACGGCTTGATTCGCCGCGCCTCCACCTTCAATACCCACCGGATTGATCATCTCTACTCGGACCCGCACGAATCCGATGCACGCCTGTTCCTGCACTACGGGGACCTCTCCGACGGCTCTCGCCTGGTCACCCTGATGGCGCAGATCCGCCCCGACGAGGTATACAACCTCGCCGCGCAATCCCACGTGAAAGTTTCTTTCGAAGAACCCGAGCACACCGGGGACACCACCGGTCTGGGCACCATCCGACTCCTGGAGGCCATGCGCCTGGCCAACGTGGACGCCCGCTACTACCAAGCCTCTACCTCCGAGCTGTACGGAGCCACCCCGCCGCCGCAGTCCGAGACGACGCCTTTCTACCCGCGCTCCCCCTACGGTGCGGCGAAGATTTACTCCTATTGGATCACCAAAAACTACCGCGAGGCCTACGACATGTACGCCGTCAACGGGATCCTTTTCAACCACGAGTCGCCCCGCCGCGGTGAAACCTTCGTGACCCGCAAGATCACCCGCGCTGTCGCCGCCATCAAGGCTGGCAAGCAGGACAAACTTTACATGGGCAATCTGCAGGCCATCCGCGACTGGGGCTACGCCGCGGAGTACGTCGAGGGCATGTGGCGGATGTTGCAGGCTGACGAGCCCGAGGACTTCGTTTTGGCCACAGGCCAGCCCTGCACCGTGCGGGAGTTCCTGGAAATCTCCTTCGGCCACGCCGGCCTGGACTGGCGCGAGCACGTCGAGTTCGACGAGCGCTACCTGCGCCCCACCGAGGTCGACGCCCTCATCGGCGACCCAGCGAAGGCGAAGGAGAAGCTGGGTTGGGAGGCCACGATCAAGGCTCCCGAGCTCGCCCGCCTCATGGTGGACGCGGACATCGCCATGCTGGAGAACGCCGACGGATGGGTCGACACCGTCGAGCTTGCCTCTTGGAGTAAGTGAAGGCTCACCCAGGTCGGTGAATGGTCAAGTTATCATCGGAGCTAGTTACGTGCACACCCGCAGATACTTAACCTTGCCAGATATGGAAATTTGGCAATGTCTTGTAAAGCGATTAAGTTCACATCCGAAAGGTGTCCCCCTTAATTGATCAGTACAACGTTGTGGCGACAACCCAGATCCGTCGCCAAGGCTCAAGCATGGTCAATCCTGGGAAAACTTCCTCTATCATGGCGTCGACAAATTCTATACATGCGAGCCCACCGAAAGTGGCTTAATTTGCGGAAGCCTAAAACATTCAACGAGAAGGTGAACTGGCGAATGGTGTACGACCGCCGCGATTCACTTTCTTGGACCTGCGACAAGTTGCGCATGAAAGAGCAAGTTGCTGCACGTTGCGAGGACATATTAATTCCGCACACTCTCTGGAGTGGCACAAATTTAAAAGAATTGCAACAATTGGACTTTCCCGACCGATGGGTACTAAAGCCCAATCATGGATCGCAACGGGTAATTCTGGGAAAAGGAACGCCTAAAATAGATGACCTAGCCCGCGAGACAGATTCATGGCTCGATCCGTACATCGGGATAGACCGCGGTGAATGGGCCTACACGCGAGCCCGACCGTTGTACGTCCTCGAAGAATGGATCGGAGAGGGTAGCGATGCTCCCGATGACTATAAGTTTTTCGTTTTTGATGGGATCGTTCAGATAATCCAAGTGGATACGGACAGATTTCAGGGCCACAAATTGGCGATTTTTTCACGGGACTGGGACCGCCTGGAGGTTTCCAAATCTCTACACATGGATTCGCCAACCATTCCCCGACCAGCACACTTAGACCTCATGATTCAGATGGCCGAGATAATTGCTTCTGAGTATGACTTCATGCGCGTTGATTTATTCGACACACCAAGAGGAGTGTTTTTCGGGGAGGTTACCCCGTACCCTGGTTCTGGACTTTCACCTTTCTCACCTCCCGAGTTCGACAACTTTTTGGGGTCACGCTGGATGCTTCCTCCTATCAGTTCCATCCCCACTGAGGAGTAATTAATTATGGTCACCACTCCCCAATCGTCTGATACAGAGATCATCGAAGAAAAAGGGTCGAGAATTCAAGGCTTTTCTCCAACACCCTTAGATCGCACTGCTCCATTTTACGTGGCTGGCCACCGGGGCCTCGTCGGTTCGGCAGTATGGCGGAATTTGAAGGCAGAGGGATTTACCGACCTTATTGGCCGCACTTCCTCTGAGCTGGACCTTAAAGACCGCCAGTCCGTGTTCGGTTTTTTCGCCGAAACCAAGCCGCGTTACGTGGTGCTGGCCGCGGCAAAGGTTGGCGGCATTATGGGGAACAGCAGCTACCCGGTTGATTTCCTCTCCGAGAACCTCAGGATCCAGGTCAACGTCCTGGACGCCGCCCTGGAGCACGGGGTGGAGCGTCTGCTGTTCCTGGGTTCCTCCTGCATCTACCCGAAGCTGGCCCCGCAGCCGCTGAGGGAGGAGTATCTGCTCACCGGGCACCTGGAGCCGACCAACGACGCCTACGCGATCGCCAAGATCGCTGGCATCCTGCAGGTCCAGGCGGTGCGCCGCCAGTACGGGTTGCCGTGGATCTCAGCCATGCCCACCAATCTGTACGGGCCCGGAGACAACTTCTCCCCCACCGGATCTCACGTGCTGCCGGCCATGATCCGGCGCTACGAGGCGGCCCGGCTCGCCGGGACCGAATCCGTGACGAACTGGGGCTCGGGCTCGCCGCTGCGGGAGTTCCTGCACGTGGACGACATGGCCGATGCCTGCCTGTACCTGCTCGAGCACTACGACGGTCCCGAGCACGTCAATGTCGGCACCGGCACGGATGTCACCATCCAGGCACTCGCCGGACTAGTGGCCGACGCGGTCGGCTACGGGGGCCGCATCGAGTGGGACGTCTCCAAGCCCGACGGCACCCCCCGCAAGCTCATGGACGTCTCCAAGCTCGCCGCCGCCGGCTGGACGGCGCAGATTTCCCTCGAGGAGGGCATCCGTTCCACGGTCGAGTGGTACCGGGAGCACCAGGCCGAGATCCGCGAGTGAATCCCGCTCACCTCACTCCGCCCCAGACCGCGACCGACACCACGCACGATACCGAGGAGAACCATGGAGCACGTTGACGCCGAACGGGAGGCTCCGGCCCTCGATCTCCGGGACCTGTCGCGGTTGGTGCGCACCCACTGGCGCGCTATCACCATCATCACGCTGGTGTGCACTTTGTTGGCACTGGGCTGGACGCTGCTGCAGCCGAAGGTCTACTCCGCGACTGCCTCCGGGCTAGTCGTAGCCACCGGTGAGCAGGACCTCGCCAGTGCTCTTGCTGGCAATAATTTGGCGCAGTCAAAGGCTGTCTCTTATGAGTCCCTGGCCATGTCCCGCCCGGTCGCCGAGACAGTGATCGACGAGTTGAGCCTCGACTCCACGCCGGAGGACCTGCTACCGCGCATCACTACGAACGTCCCGGTGGATACCCCGGAGCTGCGCATCACCGCCGACGCCGAGGACCCGACGGAAGCAGCCGACCTCGCCAATGCGTGGGTTGTTGCCCTTGCTGACCAGGTCCAGGAGCTTGAGAGCCAGGGCGATGAGGACGCGATCAACCGTGTGGCCGTCCAGCCGCTGAGCAACGCCTCCCTGCCGCTGTCCCCCTCCTCACCGAACACGAAACTCAACCTCGCGCTGGGCCTGGTCGGTGGTCTGGGCCTCGGACTGCTCTACGCCTTCGCCCGCTACAAGATGGACCGCCGCATCCGCTCCGTGGATGAGATCCAGGAGTCCTTCGGCGTGCCCGTGCTCGGCATCATCCCCACGGACGAGCGGCTCGCCGACCACCGGGAGATCATCGAGACCGGTTTCTCCGGCGGCCGCGGCGACCACGCCTACTCCGAGGCCCTGCGGGAGCTGCGCACCAACCTGAGCTTCGTGTCGGTGGACAGCCCGCCGCGGATTGTCGTAGTCACCTCCTCCCTGCCGGGTGAGGGCAAGTCCTCGATCACCGCGAACCTGGCGGTGGCCATCGCCTCGGCCGGGCGCAACGTCGTCGTCGTGGACGGCGACCTCCGCCGCCCCGTGGTGACGGAGCTGTTCGGCCTCGTTCCCGGCGTGGGAGTGACCGACGTGCTGACCGGCCAGGTCGACGTCGAGGACGTGCTGCAGACCTACGATCGGTTCCCGAACCTCCAGGTGCTCGGCGCCGGCCGCACCGCCCCGAACCCCACCGAGCTGCTGGCGTCCAAGGCGATGCACCGCATGCTGGAGACCCTCGCCCAGGACGCGTTCGTGCTGGTGGACGCTCCCCCGCTGCTGCCGGTGACCGATGCCGCCCTGCTCACCGCCTCCGCCGACGGCGCACTGATCGTGGCGACCGCCCAGGGCACCACCACCGACGAGCTCGGCAAGGCCCTGGGCAACCTCCGGCAGGTGCACGGCAACGTGCTGGGCGTGGTGCTCAACCGCGTGCCCACGTCGGGTGCGGACGCGGGGTACTACGGCTACTACGGCAAGACCTACTACGCGCAGTCCGAGGACGAGAAGGACGACAGGAGCGGCCGGGAGATCACCCTACCGGCGGTCGTGCCCGCGCAGGAGACGACGGCGGACGCTCCGGCCGCCGCCGTCGCCGCGCCCGCCGCCCAGGCGGAGCCCGCGGACGCCGAGCAGGCCGAGACCTTCGGTCTCGCCGCCTGGCAGAAGCCGGAGCACCACAGCGGCTCGCACCAGGCCTGAGCGCCGCACGAGCCGACAGGACGCCGTAGGGGCGCCTTCCTTTCCAGAAGGCGCCCCTACGGCGTTTGTCGTTGCCCTCGGCTCAGGCCCGCTGCGCGTACCGCCGCTCCCAGCCGACGATCGCGTCCGTGGCCTCGAACAGCTCCCCCGCCATCTGCTGGAGCACGCTGTCCTCCTGACGGTAGGGGTCGATCACGTCGTTGCGCTCGGGGTGGCGCACCAGCACCCGCTGCCGCACGCGCGGGGCCTGCTGGACCAGCCAGCGCCAGCGCTCGGCGGACTCGGCCGGCACGGCGGCGTCGAGCTCCGGGTCCGTGGGGACGTACTGGACGATCCGGGCGAACTCCCGCAGGGGGAAGGCCTTCTTGAGCAGCCGCGGCGACAGCTGCAGCACCGGCTGCAGGTGCTCACGAGCCATGACCAGCACCAGATCCACGTCCCGCAGCAACTCTG
This sequence comes from Kocuria rosea, assembly GCF_023715525.1. Classification (GTDB taxonomy): domain Bacteria; phylum Actinomycetota; class Actinomycetes; order Actinomycetales; family Micrococcaceae; genus Kocuria; species Kocuria rosea_A. Next base: position 11,498 of record NZ_JAMBOG010000011.1, read on the forward strand.
GGGTCACCTGGCGGGCCCGGTGCAGATCGGGGTCGAGGCCGCGCTCGCGGGCCAGCCTCCCGACCCGGTGCTCGAACGCCTCGTCCACGAGCGCGTGCATGCCGGCGCTCGTGACCTCGAAGCCTCCCGGGGAGAGGGCGTTGAGGCCGTGGTTGAGCTCGACCGCCGCGAGCGGTGAGCGGCAGATGTTGCCCGTGCAGACCGTGAGGATGCGGGTGGGGGGCATGGTCCTCCTCGAGGGGCGGGTGGGGCGGCCGCCGTCGTCGCGGCGGCGAGCGCTCAGAGGTTCAGCGCACGGCTTCGGACACCGGACCGGGGGACGGGACCGCACCGATGTTCGTAACAGAAGCATAAAGGCGGATTGTCCCCATAACTGGCGAACTCCCCGCCATGACAAGGTGCTTTTGCGAATTCTCCGTGGTCAGAGGCCACATCGGGCCAAGTAATACACCTATGGGTCTAGCGAACATGCAAACGCACATATAACGTTCCCGGTGGCTCCAAAGGAACTTCCCCCCACCCTTGGCCCGCGTGAGTTGTCCCCCCATGTTCCATGCGAGTTAGGCGTTCCAGCGTGAAAGCACCCCCCCGACTGACGCTGTCCGCTGCCCTCACGGCAGCCATCCTGGCGATCACCACCTTCTCCCCCGTCGCCGCGGCACCCGAGAGCTCCGCCGCGGACGGCACTACTCTCTACTCCAAGACCGACGGCGATCTCGTCTCCAAGGTCGAGAACATCGACGGCAACATCGTCTCCTCCGTGGTGGACAAGGCCACGGGCGAGCCGATCGAGTTCGACGCCTCCCAGGCCACCCCCCGGCTCGTTGACGGCAAGCCCAACGGCGCGGCCGTGATGGGCCAGTGGCTCAAGGGGCCCGGCTACGCCGAGCGCGCCGCGGAGGTCGCCGAGCAGACCGAAGCTGTCCTCGACGGTGGACCTGTCACCGGAGCCGCGTCGTCGCTGCTGTCCGCTGCGGCGTTCAGGCCGAACTGGGGCACCTTGGGCGTCGACGTCTCCGGGCACCAGGGCAGCGCGTTCAACTGGACGGCGGCCAAGAACGGCGGTGCCCGGTTCGCCTACATCAAGGCGACCGAGGGGACCTACTACCCCCACAACATCTTCCCGAAGTCGATCTTCGACAGCCAGTGGAAGGGCGCCACCGCGGCGGGGCTCATCCGCGGGGCCTACCACTTCGCCAACCCCTCCTGGTCCTCCGGGGCCTCCCAGGCCGATCACTTCATCAACAACGGTGGCGGATGGAGCGCCGACGGCCGCACCCTGCCCGGACTGCTGGACATGGAGCAGTCCCCATACACCGCCGACCACTGCTACGACTTGACCCCGACCCAGATGGTGAACTGGATCCGGGACTTCTCCAACCGGTACAAGGCCCGCACCGGCCGTCTGCCGGCGATCTACACCGGGGCCTACTGGTGGAACGACTGCACCAACAACTCGACCGCGTTCAACGACCACCCCATGATGATCGCCGCCTACGAGGTCACCAAGCCCAGCCTCCTCCCGTCGGGCTGGAGCAACTACGACATCTGGCAGTACTCCGAGACGGCCATCGCCGGGGTGGACAGCAACGTCTTCAACGGCAGCTACACCGCCCTGCAGAACCTCGCCAAGAACCCCGCCTACAAGCCCATCGGCGGCAAGGCGCCGTACGTGGCCCCTCCCGCGCCCAAGCCGGCGCCCAAACCGACGCCGACGCCGACGCCGACGCCGGTGGCACCGGGACCGTTCAAGGACGTGCCGGCCACCCACGTCTTCGCCCAGGAGATCACCTGGGTGAAGAACCGGGAGGTGCTGCGCGGCTGGTCCGACGGCACGTACCGCCCGTCCAGCTCGATGACGCGCTACCAGATCGCCGCCGCGCTCTACCGGCTCGCCGGGTCCCCGGCCTACACCCCGCCGGCCGTCTCCCCCTTCGCCGACGTGCCCACCACCCACGAGTTCTACCAGGAGATCGCCTGGCTCAACGCCAAGGGCATCTCCACCGGCTGGGTCTCCTCCACCGGGGTGCGCACCTTCAAGCCCGGACAGGCGATCACCCGCGACCAGACGGCGGCGTTCCTCTACCGCCTCGCGGGCAAGCCCGCCTACACCCCGCCAGCGGTGTCCCCTTTCAAGGACGTCTCCACCCGGCGCACGTTCTACAAGGAGATGGCCTGGCTGCAGGCCAAGGGCATCTCCAAGGGCTGGGACGACGGCACCTACCGCCCGGACGCCACGGTCAACCGCGCCGTGATGGCCGCGTTCCTGCACCGCTACGCCACCCGCTCCTGAGGCACTGCCCTCCCCCCTTTCCTCGGCACCCCCATGCCTCATTTCCCGGCACTCCCATGCCTCCAACCCGAACAGATGGGTGACGTTCCCATGCGCAAGCACCTCCTCGCCGCTGCCGTCACGGCCGCGCTCACCGTGACCAGCCTCTCCGTCGCCGAGCCCGCCACGGCCGCGACCTCCGACATCGTGACCACCCCCGCCCAGACCCGGGCCACGGACGCGCAGCGGCTGCTCGACCTCATCAACGCCCACCGCAAGTCCAAGGGCCTGAACCCCGTGAAGTACTCGGCCACGATCTCCAAGATCGCCCAGGGCCAGTCCGACCGCCTGGTCCGCCAGGAGGTCATCGACCACACCACCGACTTCCTCGACCGCAACCGCGCCGGCGCCTACGACGCCGCCGGAGAGATCCACGCGGTGTCCTGGAAGGTCTCGGTCGACGAGCTGATGGCCTGGTGGAAGAGCTCCGGCGCCCACAACAAAATCCTGACGGACCCGAAGATGGAGGTCATCGGCATCGGCCTGACCTACGTCGACGGCTCCCTCACCGGCACCAAGCAGGGCTGGCGCCTGGCAGGAACCGTCGCCTCCTACGGCTACCCCGCCGGAGCCGCCCCCGCCGACACCCGCACCACGGTGCCGACCTCCGGCGACCAGGGCTCCATCGTCGCCGTCGGGCCCTTCACGGACGTGCCGGCCACCCACGTGTTCGCCACCCAGATCGAATGGGTCAAGGACACCGGCGTGCTGCGCGGCTGGCCCAACGGCACGTTCGCCCCGAACCAGACCATGACCCGCGACCAGGTCGCCGCCGCGCTCTACCGGATCGCCGGCTCCCCCACCTACACCCCACCGGCCAAATCCCCCTTCGTCGACGTTCCCACCAACCACGCGTTCTACAAGGAGATGGCGTGGCTGCGCGCCAAGGGCATCTCCACCGGCTGGGTCTCCTCCACCGGGGTGCGCACCTTCAAACCCGGCCTGGCCGTCACCCGCGACCAGACGGCCGCGTTCCTCTACCGCCTGGCCGGCAAACCCGCCTACACGCCCCCGGCCGCCTCACCCTTCCGGGACGTCCCCACCCGGCGCGCCTTCTACAAGGAAATGGCCTGGATGAGCGACCAGGGCATCTCCCAGGGCTGGAACGACGGCACCTACCGCCCGGACATGAGCATCAGCCGCGCCGTGATGGCCACCTTCCTCTACCGCTACGCCCACCGCTCCTGACCCCCCACAGGACTAAGGAAAACCATGAACAAGCACCGCATCCCCTCCCTCGCGGTCCTGGGCGCGGCCCTGCTGGTCGCCCTGCCGGCCACCGGGGCGCTCGCCGAACCGGCCGCGCCGGGCCCCACTCCCACCTCGACGAGCTCGGTCCAGGCCCCCCCGAAGGACCTGCCCACCGACCGCATGATCGTCAAGTACGCCTCGCCCGTCGGCAAGGCGCAGAAGGAGAAGATCCTCGACAAGGCGGCCGACAAGGCCCACGTCCCCGAGGCCGAGAAGACCACCGAGCTCAAGGCCACAGCCGACGGCGGGCAGGTCGTCGAGCTCTCCGCGGAGGTCACCGCCAAGGAGGCCGAGAAGCTGGCCGCGGAGATCGCCGCCGACCCGGCGGTCGAGTACGCGGAGCCGGACCGGCTGGTCTTCACCGCCCAGATCCCGGGGATGTCCGGCGCGGAGGCCGACCGGCTGGGCTCCACCGCCGCGGCCGCCTACGACTCCGGCGTCCCCTCCATGTGGGCGCTGCCCGCCCTGGGCGCCTTCCGGGCCTGGGACACCGCCACCGGCAAGGGCATGACCGTCGGCGTCGTGGACACCGGCTTCGCCAACCACCCGGACCTGGACCCCAAGGTCGTCGGCGGCTACGACTTCGTCTCCAGCACGGCGCTGAGCAACGACGGCACCGGCCGCGACACCGACGCCCGGGACCCGGGGACCTACTCGAGGTACGGCCAGTGCTACAGCGGCTCCCCCGCCTCGAACTCGATCTGGCACGGCACCCACGTGGCCGGGACCGTCGCGGCCAAGCGCGACACCTACGGCACCGTCGGCGTCGCCCCGGACGCGACCCTGCTCAACGCCCGCGCGCTGGGTGCGTGCGGCACCGGCTACGTCTCCGACATGGCCGACGCCGTGCTGTGGCTGGCCGGGGAGCCGGTGGCCGGGGTGCCGGCGGCGAAGAAGCGGGCGAACGTGATCAACATGTCCCTGAGCATGTACGGCTCCTGCCCGGCCCTGCTGCAGAACGCGATCAATAAGGCCTGGTTCAAGGGCATCCCGGTGGTCGTGGCCGCAGGCAACAACTACGGCGCCCAGGCCATCAACTACGCGCCCGGCAACTGCTACAACGTGGTCACGGTCGGCGCCCTGACCTCCGCCGGCGGCGTGGCCAACTACTCCAACGTCGGCGGCGCCGTGGACATCTACGCTCCCGGGGACCACATCCTCTCCTCCGGCAACACGGGCAGGACCGTCCCGGTGGCGGCCAACGTCCGCTACGACTACGGCACCTCGATGGCGTCCCCGCACGTGGCCGGGACCATGGCGCTGATGAAGCAGAAGAACCCCGCGTTCACCTCCGACCAGCTCAAGGACCTGCTCCTGAAGTCCGGAGACCCGTTCAGCCTCGGCAAGAAACTGAACACCCACGACGCCCTCTACATCACCTCGGCGTTCAAGGACGTGTACTGGGGCCACACCTTCTACGACGAGATCTCCTGGCTCAACGCGAAGGGCATCTCCAGCGGATGGGCCTCGAGCGGCTCCCGGGTCTACATGCCGGCGCAGTCGATCACCCGCGACCAGATGGCGGCGTTCCTCTACCGCCTGGCGGGCAAGCCCGCCTACACCCCGCCGGCGGTCTCGCCCTTCGCCGATGTGCCCACCACCCGCACGTTCTACAAGGAGATGGCGTGGCTGCGCGCCCAGGGCATCTCCACCGGCTGGGTCTCCTCCACCGGGGTGCGCACCTACAGGCCCGACCAGGCGATCACCCGCGACCAGATGGCGGCGTTCCTCTACCGCCTGGCCGGCAAGCCCGCCTACACCCCGCCGGCGGTGTCCCCTTTCAAGGACGTCTCCACCCGGCGTGCCTTCTACAAGGAGATGGCCTGGCTGCAGGCCGAGGGCATCTCCGAGGGCTGGCCCGACGGCACCTACCGCCCCGACGCCACGGTCAACCGCGCCGTGATGGCCGCGTTCCTCTACCGCTACAACTGGGCGGTCTGAGCCGGTCCCCCGACGACGACGGCGCCCCTGGCCTTCCGTGCGGAAGGCCAGGGGCGCCGTCGTCGTCGGTGGTGCGCGGTCTCAGGAACGGCCGTCGAACAGGCTGGTCACGGAGCCGTCCTCGAAGACCTCCTGGATGGCCCGGGCGATCAGCGGGGCGATGGAGAGGACCGTGAGGTTCTCGAACTGGTGCTCCGGGGGCACGGGCAGGGTGTCCGTCACGACGACCTCCAGCGCCCCGCACGAGGACAGGCGCTCCACGGCCGGGTCGGAGAACACCGCGTGCGTCGCGGCGATGATGACGTCCTTGGCGCCCTTCTCGCGCAGCACCTTCACCGCCCCGGTGATGGTCCCGCCGGTGTCGATCATGTCGTCGATCAGCACGCAGGTGCGGCCCTCGATCTGCCCCACGACCTCCTTGGACAGCGCCTGGTTGGGCCGGGTGATGTCACGGGTCTTGTGCACGAACGCCAGCGGGCAGCCGCCGAGCAGCTCGGTCCACTGCTCCGCCACGCGCACGCGCCCGGTGTCCGGGGACACGACCGTCACGTTCTCGATGTCGACGATCGAGCGCACGTGCTCGGCGAGCAGCGGGATGGCCATGAGGTGATCCACCGGCCCGTCGAAGAAGCCCTGGATCTGCGCGGTGTGCAGGTCCACCGACATCAGCCGGTCCGCGCCGGCGGTCTTGTACAGGTCCGAGACCAGGCGGGCGGAGATGGGCTCGCGGCCGCGGTGCTTCTTGTCCTGCCGGGCGTAGGGGTAGAACGGGGACACCACGGTGATCGACTTCGCAGACGCCCGCTTGAGGGAGTCGATCATGATGAGCTGCTCCATGATCCAGTGGTTGATCGGCGCCGGATGGGACTGGATCAGGAAGGCGTCCGTCCCGCGCACCGACTCCCCGAAGCGCACGTAGGTCTCCCCGTTGGCGAAGTCGTACGCGTCCGTGGGGATCAGCTCCGTGCCGAGCTCCGCGGCGATGTTCTCCGCGAGCTCGGTGTGGGCCCGCCCGGACAGCAGGACCATCCGGTTGGCACCTTTGTTGGTGATGCCGGTCATTTGTTCTCGCTTTCGTGGAGGTTCTCCGTGGTGTTCCCCGTGGGATGGGCCGGGGCGGCCGTGCTGGTGCCCGCACCGGGGGGCGCGGTGGTCGAGCCGCCGTCCTGGGCCCGCAGCGCGGCGTCGGCCGCGGCGGTGCCGGGGCGGTGCTCCACGACCCAGTTCTCGACGATCCGCTGCGCGCCCTCGGTCAGGGCCAGGGCCCCGGGCGGGACGTCCTTGCGGATGGTGGTCCCCGCCCCGGAGTAGGCGCCGTCGCCGACGCTGACCGGGGCGACGTACATGTTGTCGGAGCCCATCCGGACGTGGTCGCCGATCACGGTGCGGTGCTTGCGCACCCCGTCGTAGTTCACGAACACGGAGGCCGCCCCGATGTTGGAGTGCTCACCGATGGTGGCGTCACCCACGTAGGACAGGTGCGGGACCTTGGAACCGGCACCGATCCGGGAGTTCTTCGTCTCCACGAACGTGCCGATCTTGCCCTTCTGCCCCAGCACCGTGCCCGGGCGCAGATAGGCGAAGGGGCCCACGGACGCGCGGGCGCCGATCACCGCACCGGAGCCGTGGGTGCGCACGATCTCGGCGCCGGGGCCGACCTCGACGTCGGTGAGGGTGGTGTCCGGGCCGATCACGGCGTCCTCGGCCACGCGGGTGGCGCCGAGCAGCTGGGTGCCGGGCAGGATCGTGACGTCCGCGGCGATCCGGACCTGCACGTCGATCCACGTGGTCGCGGGGTCCACGACGGTCACGCCGTTGCGCATGTGCGCCTCGAGGACGCGACGGTTGAGGTGGGCGCCGAGCTGGGCGAGCTGGACGCGGTCGTTGGCGCCCTCGACCTCCCAGCGGTCCTCGATCTTCAGGGCGTCCACGGCGTGGCCGGCCTTACGCGCCAGCAGCGGGACGTCGGTGAGGTACATCTCGCCCTGGGCGTTGTCCGTGGTGACCTCCGCCAGGGCCGCGCGCAGGACGTCGGCGTCGAAGGCGAAGATGCCGGAGTTGATCTCGGTGACCGCGAGCTCGGCCGCGGTGGCGTCCTTGGCCTCCTTGATCTCGCGGAAGGACCCGTCCGCGTCCCGCAGCACCCGGCCGTAGCCGCCGGGGCTCTCGTGGTCGGCGGTCAGCACGGTCACGGCGTTGCCGCGCTCCTCGTGGCGGGCGACCAGCCGGGCGAGCACCTCAGGGGTAAGCAGGGGGACGTCGCCGTAGGTCACCACGACGGTCCCGGCCAAGCGCTCCTGGGCGTCGAGGGCCTCCACGGCGACCTGGACGGCGCGGCCCGTGCCGGGCACCTCGTCCTGGTCCACGATCAGCGCGTGGGGGTCCTCCTCGAGCACGTGGGGGACCACGAGGTCGCGCTCGAAGCGCACGACCGCGGCGAGGCGCCGGGGGTGCAGGCTGCGGGCGGCCACCAGGCTGTGCCCAACCATGGAACGACCCCCGATCCGGTGCAGGATCTTGGGGGTCTTGGACTTCATCCGGGTGCCCTTGCCGGCGGCGAGGACGATGACGGCCGCGGGGCCGCTCGCCGTTCCCGCGGCCGGGGCGGAGGTCTCAAAGGTGGTCACGGCGGTATGCAGCTCCTCGGTCGTCGGGACGCCCCCGCGGGGGCGCAGACTACGTCTCGGGGTCCGTCCGGGGGTGTCCGTCTCGGGAGCAGGACGCGGACGTTCCGCCTCTAGGGTTCGAACCTAGACTCCACGGCTCCAAAGGCCGGGGTGCTGCCAGTTACACCAAGGCGGAGCACCGCCGTGGAACGGCAGTGGTGCACGTCGTGCACAAGGACCCACCCTACCATCGGCCCATCAGGCGGCGGTGGCCCCCGGGCTCATCAGGACCACCAGCACGCGACGCGCCGCGGCGGCCTGGCGCAGATCCGGGACGGCCTCGTAGAGCGCGGCGAGCGTGGCCTCGTCGAGACCGCGCACCAGCAGCGGGGCGCGGTCCAGGAGGAAGCGCATCCGGGCGAACGCGACGGCCAGGTCCTCCCCCGCCGCCGTGGAGCCCGCGACGTTCCACGCCACGGAGGCGACGTAGCGGTCGTCGACGTCGAGCACACCGGTCTCCCGGGCCTGCTCCAGCGACAGCAGCAGCTCCAGCTCGTCGACGGTGGCGCCCTCGGTCTCCAGCAGCAGGTGCACACCGTGCGCGGAGGCGGCCTCGGCGAGGGCGGCCAGCATCGAGTAGACCTGCTCCTCGCTGCGGCCCCGGTGCCTCATGCCCGCCCGGGGCACCACGAGGAAGCGGGCGCCCAGGCCCGCCGCGAGGGCCAGGTGGTCGTCGAGGACGGCGATGACGCCCTCGTCGGGGATGTCGTCGTCGAGGGCGACCGCCGCGCGGACGATCAGCGGGTCCGCACCGGCCCCGCGCAGCGCCTCCCCCACCTGGCGGCGGGGCACGGAGCCCAGGTGGCGGCCGGCGAGCTGGCCCGGGCCCACGGGGATCTCCACGGGCCCGGGGTGGGCCTGCACGGCCCGGACGGCGGCGTCCAGGTCGGAGATCCCGTCGAGGCTGACGCCGTGCGGGCGCGTGGACGGGACGGGCTGTGCGGCCAGGTTCTCCTGCATGCCGCGATTCTCCCACGCGCCCTTGTGACGAGGCTGAGAACTTCCCGGCCGCACATCGGCTCTTGGGGGGACAACTGCTGCGCCCTCCTCCCCCGCCGAGTTCCCACCCCTGCCGGCCCCCTCGTCTATGCCCTCTCCCGCCGAGTCCCCCGGGTGGTGGCGATCCCCCACGATCGAACCTGGGGAGTCGGCATCGGGTTGGGGGGCTCGGCGCCCACGAGTACCCCACACCGGGGACCCAGGACACCCGAGTACCCTTGTCGGGTGGCACATCTACTCGGCGGCGAGAACCTGCACCTGGAATTCCCCACCAAGACGGTCTTCGACGGCGTGAGCCTCGGCATCGACGAGGGCGACCGGATCGGCATCGTGGGCCGCAACGGCGACGGCAAGTCGACCCTCATGAAGCTGCTCGCGGGCCGGCTCCAGCCCGACGAGGGCCGCGTGACCGTGCGCTCGGGCGTGCGCGTCGGCATGCTCGACCAGGCCGACGTCCTGGACCCGGAGCTCACCGTGGGCCACGCCGTCGTCGGCGGGCGCGAGGAGCACGAGTGGGCCGGGGACGCGAAGGTGCGCGACGTGATCTCCGGGCTCGTCAACGACCTCGACTGGGACGCGAAGGTGGGCGATCTCTCCGGCGGGCAGAAGCGGCGCGTGGCGCTGGCGGCGCTGCTGGCCGGGGACTGGGACGTCATCTTCCTGGACGAGCCCACCAACCACCTCGACGTCGACGGCATCACCTGGCTGGCCCGCCACCTCGGCAGCCGGTGGCCGAAGAACCAGGGCGGGCTCGCCGTGGTCACCCACGACCGCTGGTTCCTCGACGCGGTGTGCACCACCACGTGGGAGGTCCACGACCGGATCGTGGAGCCCTTCGAGGGCGGCTACGCCGCGTACGTGCTGCAGCGCGTGGAGCGCGACCGCCAGGCCGCCACGGTCGAGGCGAAGCGGCAGAACCTCATGAAGAAGGAGCTGGCGTGGCTGCGCCGCGGCGCCCCCGCCCGCACGGCCAAGCCGAAGTTCCGCATCGAGGCCGCCAACCAGCTGATCAGCGACGTGCCCCCGCCGCGCGACACCGTGGAGCTGTCCCGGATGGCGGTCTCGCGGCTGGGCAAGGACGTGGTGGACCTCGAGAAGGTCTCCGTCGCCTACCCCACCGAGGACGGCGGCACCCGCCCGGTGCTCAAGGACGTCACCTGGCTGATCGCCCCCGGGGAGCGCACCGGCATCCTGGGCGTCAACGGCGCCGGCAAGTCCACGCTGCTGGGCCTGGTCACCGGCGCGGTCCAGCCCACGAGCGGGCGGGTCAAGCGCGGCAAGACCGTGAAGATCGCGACCCTCACCCAGCAGCTGTCCGAGCTGGAGGACGTGGCCGAGGACCGGGTCTCGGACGTCATCGCGTCCAAGCGGACCACCTACCTGGCCGACGGCAAGGAGATGAGCCCCGGCCAGCTCCTCGAGCGGCTGGGCTTCACCAACGAGCAGCTCTCCACCCCGGTCAAGGACCTCTCGGGCGGGCAGAAGCGGCGGCTGCAGCTGCTGATGATCCTGCTCGACGAGCCCAACGTGCTCATCCTCGACGAGCCCTCCAACGACCTGGACACCGACATGCTCGCGGCCATGGAGGACCTGCTCGACACCTGGCCCGGCACCCTGCTGGTCGTCTCCCACGACCGCTACCTGCTGGAGCGCGTCACCGACCAGCAGTACGCGGTGATCGACGGCCGCTTCCAGCACCTGCCGCGCGGGGTGGAGCAGTACCTGGAGCTCGCGTCCCAGTCCCGCTCGGGCTCGGCCGCCGGCTCCGCCGGGGCCACCAACCCCCTGGCGGCGGGCGCCGCCGGGGCCTCCGGCGGGACGACGACGACGCTCGCCGCGCCGAAGCTGACCGGCGCGCAGGCCCGCGCCGCGCAGAAGGAGGTCGCCGCGATCGAGCGCAAGCTCGAGAAGCTCAACGCCCAGGTCGTGCAGATCCACGCCGAGATGGCGGCCCACGACCAGTCCGACTACAGCGGCCTCGCCACGATCACTGCAGGTTTGCGCGCGGTCGAGGACGAGATCGAGGAGCTGGAGATGCGCTGGCTGGAGCTGTCCGAGGACCTGGCCTAGGTCTGCGGCGGAACCCGCCGGGTGAGGGCCCCTGGCCGGGGCCGCCACCCGGCGGGATCCTCCGCGGCGGGTCAGGCCGCCTGGTAGGTGAGGCAGTCGGCCTCGTCGGCGCCGGCACCGACCATGATCTTCTCGGCCGTGCACATCAGGTGGGAGTTGTGCGTGCACTCGGAGCGCTGGCACGCGCCCACCTCGGCGTGGACGGTCGGCAGGCCGCCATCGGGGCCGAGGGAGATGAACGTGCCGCAGTGGGCGTGGCCGCTCGAGCCGGAGACGGTGATGGCGTGGGCCGTGCACTCGTGGTCGTGGTTGAAGGAGCACTGCCCCACGGAGCAGTCGGAGACGGGAACGAACTCGGTGGCAGGCATGGCTGGTCCTCCTGGATCGGTCCACGGGCCCGGGAGGCTTCCCGAGCACGCTCGAATAACTCCAGGATGCTCCCGAGGAGCGGGAATGAATAGCGAATTTTTCCGTGCCGCAATCCCTGCCCGGTGGAGACCGCCGTGGCCGCGGCGACGGCGGCGGCGCGACCGGGCCGCCACCGCCGTCGTCCCCGGCCGCGGGCCTAATCCTGCGGGGCCTCGACGGGCTCCACGAGGTAAGCCTCGGAGAAGTCCAGCTCCCAAACCGCGCCGCCGCCGAGGGCGCCGAGGGGGTTCCGCGGTCCCGCCGCGAGGCCCTCGGCCGGGGCCACGCTGTTGACCGCGGCGTAGACGTGCCGGCCGTCGGAGGCCAGGCCGGCCGGCAGCGGGACGTCGACCGCGTACCGCTCGGCGTCCTCCGCGTGCCGGTCCAGGACCAGCACCTGGCCCGGTGCCTCCCCGGCGGCCGGCGGCGCCTCGTCCGCCGGGGTCTGCCCCGGAGGCATGGGCGGGGTGGGCCCGAACAGCTGCGAGACGAAGAGGTGGCCGCCGTCCACCGCCACGCCGGTCACCGCGGTGAACCCGTCCCAGCGCGTCAGCTCGGTGCCGTCCGCGGCGAACTGCACGACCGAGGCCTCCCCCGGGCGCACCGATCCCAGCCCGCCGACGTAGATGTTGCCGTCCTGGTCCGCGGCCAGGGACGTGGGCACGAACTCGGGAGGTCCTTCCGGGTCGTCCGCCCCGCCGGGCAGCCCGGTGGTCGGCCAGCTCGCGAAGACGCTCACCTCGTACGCGGGCGGGGCGTCCTCGGTCGCCGTGGAGAAGTCCGGCTCGACCTTCCACACGGCGTTCGCCCCGGCGTCCGCCACGAGCGCGTAGCCGTCCGGGGACTCCTCCGTGTCCTCGTCCACGTAGAGCACCGCGTACGGATTGGAGTCGATCTGCGCGCCGTCGGGGTTGAGCTGCTCCTCGGCCGCCTGGAGATCGGCGTAGGCCAGGACGGAGGTGACGTCGGAGGCCTCCTGGACGGCCACCAGCAGGGACCCGCCGCGCGCCTCGGGCACGGCGGGGTCGAACCGGGCGGGGTCGTAGCCGGCGACGATGTGCTGCCCCTCCACGTCCGTGGTGTCCGCGCCGGCGGGCCCTTCCGCGAAGGACCCGTCCGGGCCCGCGACGGAGAGCAGTCCCTCGGCGGCGGAGGACGCCGTGGGCGTCTCCCCGTCCGGGTCCTCGACGAGCGTGACCGCGCCGGTCGGGCCCACGCAGCGCCCTTCCGTGACGCACTCCGGTCCGCCCCGGCCGGCCTCGGCCACGACCAGCGACTCCCCGTCCTGGTCCCAGTTCAGCTGCCGCGGGTTGTCCAGCCCCTCGGCGACCACCCGCGGACCGGGCGGCTCGTGGTCCCCCTGCGCGACGGCCACCGGCAGCGGTCCCGCCAGTGCCACGGCCACCGTCGCAGCACCTGCTCCGAGTCGTCTCATGTCCCGCACCCCCGGTCGACGTCGTCGCGCGCCTGCCGTGCGACAGCCCCAGGCTAGGACCGGCGCCGCAGGTCCGCCCAGCCACGACTGCGAACCGTGACCGGCTCGTCACCTACCCGCGGGTACCCGACGGGCGGGGTCACCGCCGGCCCGGGACACGCTCCCGCGACCCGCGCGCCGGACCCGTCCGGGCCCGGCTCAGGGACCGGGGACGCGCACCGCCAGAGCGGGCGCTCCCCGCTCCCGGAGCCGTTGCGCAAGCGCCTCGGCCGACGCCGCGTCGGCCAGCAGGTGGGCGACCGTGGGCCCGGAGCCGGAGACGAGGCTCGCCGCAGCACCGGCCGCGGGGCCCTCGGCCAGGGCCGCGGCCAGGTGCGGGGCCATCGACAGCGCGGCCGGCTGCAGGTCGTTGCGCAGCAGCGGGGCCAGGTCCTGCGCGGTCCCGTCCGACAGCGCCCGCTCGAGCCCGCACGGCAGCGCGGGCGCGGGCACGTCCTCGTGCTCGCGCAGCCGGTCCAGCTCGGCGTAGACCGCGGGGGTGGACAGCCCTGCGGTGCCGGCGACGAGCACCAGGTGCACACCGGCGCCGGTCCGCACGGGCCGCAGCTGCGCGCCGGTGCCGGTGCCGACGGCGGCCCCGCCCACCAGGGCGAAGGGCACGTCCGCGCCGAGGCCGGCGGCCAGGTCGAGCAGGGCGTCGTCGTCGAGCGCGGGCCGGCCCGCGACGCGGGCCGCGAGCCGGTTGACGGCCACGAGCGCCGCGGCGGCGTCGGCCGAGCCCCCGCCCATGCCGCCGGCCACGGGGACGGCCTTGTCGATCTGCAGGTGCAGCCCGCCGGGCAGCGCAGGGAAGCGCTCCAGCACGGCGCGGGCCGCGCGCACCGCGAGGTTGGACCCGTCGGTGGGGACCGCGTCCAGGCAGAACGTGCCGGCCGCGATCTGCTGGTCGACGAGCGAGCCCGGGACCGCGGCGACGCCCACGGCGATGCCGGTGCCGCGGGTCGGGGTGGCGGTGACGGTCTCGGCCGTGCTCACGGCGCAGTAGAGGCTCGCGACGTCGTGGTAGCCGTCCGGGCGCCGCGGGCCGGCGGCGAAGAACAGGTTGACCTTGCCGGGGGCGGAGGCCTGCTCGGCCAGCGTCAGGGTGCTCATGCGCCCCGGACCCCCGCGCTCAGCCCGGCCGCCGCGCCGGCCTGCGCGATGCGGGCGAACTCGTGGACGTCGAGCTTCTCGCCCCGCTCCCCCGGGTCGATGCCGGCCGCGGCCAGCAGCTCGCCCGCCGCCGCGGCGGAGCCCGCCCAGCCCGCGAGCGCGGCGCGCAGCGTCTTGCGCCGCTGCGCGAAGGCGGCGTCGACCACGGCGAAGACGAGGTTGCGGTCGACGTCGGCGACCGGCCGGTCCCGGCGCACGAAGCGCACGAGCCCGGAGGCGATCTGCGGGGCCGGCCAGAACACGTTCTTGCCGATCGTCCCGGCCTTCGTGACCTCGGCGTACCAGGAGGCCTTGACCGACGGGACGCCGTAGACCTTGGAGCCGGGCCCCGCGGCGAGGCGGTCGGCGACCTCCTCCTGCACCATGACGAGCCCGTGGCCGATCGAGTCGAAGCGGCCCAGCAGGTGCAGCAGCACCGGCACGGCCACGTTGTACGGCAGGTTGGCCACCAGGGCGGTGGGCCGGGCCGGGAGCTCCTCGACGCGCAGGGCGTCCTGCTCCACGACGCTCAGGTGCGCGGCCTGCTCCGGGCGGAAGCGCTCGACCGTGTGCGGGAGCTGCCGGGCCAGGGGCGGGTCGATCTCCACAGCGACGACCCGCTCGGCGGCGTCCAGCAGGCCGAGGGTCAGCGAGCCGAGGCCGGGGCCGACCTCGAGCACCGTCTCCGCCGGGCCCAGGTCCGCGGCCGCGACGATCCGGCGGATCGTGTTGGGGTCGATCACGAAGTTCTGCCCCAGCGTCTTGGTCGGCCGGATGCCGAGCTGCTCGGCGAGCGCGCGGATCTCGGCGGGTCCGAGCAGCGGGCGGGCGGCGGGGTCGGTGTCATCTGTCACCGGGTCATCGTATCGGCCCGCTCCGGCGGCCCCGCCCGGCCCCTCGCCCGCCGAACCCCCATGCTTCCGCGTTCTCTGCTGCCGGGCCCCCACATCCCGGCGCCCCCTGGTGCCGAGCCCCCACAGTGGCTTCATCTCCCCAGAAGCGATCGTGGGGAGATGAAGCGGCCGTGGGGGCTCGGCAACAAGGGAAGGCGCCGGAGGACATGGGACGCCGGCGCGCCTTAAAACTTCCCGTACACCGCGGCGGTGTTGGCCCAGATCCGCTCGCACAGCGGCTCGAGGTCCTGCTCGAGGATCCCGGCCATCCCCCGCACCGTCCAGTTGACCACGTAGCTGGCGTTGGGCCGGCCCCGGTACGGGTGGGGGGTCAAAAACGGGGCGTCGGTCTCCACGAGCACCAGCTCTGGGCGGGCGACCCGCAGCGCGGCCTTGAGGTCGTGGCTGTTCTTGAACGTGACCGTCCCGGAGAAGGACATGTACCAGCCGTGCTCGTTGCAGGTGCGGGCGAGCTCGGCGTCGCCGGAGAAGCAGTGGAAGACGGTGCGCTCGGGCGCGCCCTCCTGGAGCAGCACGGCGACGACGTCGGCGTGCGCGTCCCGGTCGTGGATCTGCAGGGCCTTGCCGGTCTCCTGCGCGAAGCGGATGTGCTCGCGGAAGGAGCGCTTCTGGTGCTCCCGTCCCTGCTCCTCCGTGCGGTAGTAGTCGAGGCCGGTCTCCCCGAAGGCCCGCACCCGCTCGTGCTCCCCCAGCGCCCGGATCTCGGCGAGCGCCTCGTCGAGGGTCCCGGCGGCGGCCAGTTTCGGGGCCTCGTTGGGGTGCAGGGCCACGGCCGCCAGCACCCGGGGGTCGGCTTGGGCGGCGGCCACGGCGAAGCGCGAGGACGGCACGTCGCAGCCGACCTGCACCACCCCGGCCACCCCGGCGAGCGCGGCGGCGTCCACGGCGTCGCGCACCGAGACCGTCACCTGCCCGTCCTGCAGGTCCAGGTGGGTGTGGTTGTCGGCCACCGGGTGCGGCAGGGCCGGCGGCGCGGGCGGGTAGGCGAGGTTGCGGCGGCGACCGTCGTCGGCCTGGGCCGCACGGCGCCGGGTGCCCTCGCCGTCGGGGAGGTCCTCGGGCAGGGCGTAGCGCTCGGCCTCGTAGGCGGGCGGGACGTCGCCGGGGCGCTGGGCGGGGCGGTCGGCGGGGTCCGGCCACAGGGAGGCGGCCAGGCGGGTGGCGTTCGGGTCGGTCATGGGGAGGCAACCTCGGGGAGTTCGGAGGGGACGCGGTCTCGCCTCCAATCTACGAGACGGGCGGGGCCACATACTGTGGGAGACAAGTGCCGACGAGGAAGCCGAGGAGCCCATGGAGTCCTTCCCGCAGTACACGCAGGCGATCCTGGACCGGATCAACGCCGTGATCGACGGCAAGCCCGAAGCGGCGCGCACCGCCCTGACGGTGCTGCTGGCCGGCGGGCACCTGCTCGTGGAGGACGTCCCCGGCGTGGGCAAGACGATGCTGGCCCGCACGCTGGCCACGGCGATCGGCGGGTCCGTCACCCGCATCCAGTTCACCCCCGACCTCCTCCCCACGGACATCACGGGGGTCTCGGTCTACGACCAGGCCCGGCGGGAGTTCGAGTTCAAGCCCGGCCCGGTGTTCGCCAACGTCGTCATCGGCGACGAGATCAACCGGGCCTCCGCCAAGACCCAGTCCGCGCTGCTGGAGTGCATGGCCGAGGGGCAGGTCACCGCCGACGGCACGACCCACCGCCTGGGCGCCCCGTTCATGGTCGTGGCGACGCAGAACCCGGTCGAGATGGACGGCACCTTCCCCCTGCCGGAGGCGCAGCGGGACCGGTTCACCGCGCGCATCTCGATGGGCTACCCGGACACGGCCGCCGAGATGACGATGCTCGCCGACCACGGCGGCGGGTCCCCGCTCGCGGGCCTGCGCCCGGTCGTGGCCGTGGAGGACGCCGCCCGCCTCGTCGAGCACGTCCGCGGGATCCACGTCTCCGACGCCGTGCGGTCCTACGTCGTGGCGCTGGGCCAGGCCACCCGGTCCCACCCGCAGATCCGCCTGGGCGCCAGCCCCCGGGCCCTGCTCCAGCTCCAGGCTACCGCCCGGGCCGAGGCCGCCCTGAGCGGGCGCGAGTACGTCCTGCCCGACGACGTCCGCGCGGTCGCCGTGCCGGTGCTGGCGCACCGGCTGATCCTGGACCGCCGGGCCGGCACCGACTCCGCGGAGCAGCTGGTGCGCGCGGTGCTCGAGGACGTCCGCGTCCCGGCCGAGCACGCCCGGCGCGGCCGATGAGCCGCGCCCACGGGCGCGCCGGGCGGACCCGGGAGGGCGCCGGCGCCGCGGGCGAGCGGGAGGAGCAGCCCGTCGACTCCCGCGCCCGGTTCACGGGCCGGGGCTGGGCGTTCCTCGCGGCGGGCGGGCTGGCGCTGCTCGCGGCCACCTGGCTGGGGCGCAAGGACGTCCTGGCGCTGGCCCTGTTCCTCGGCGGGACCCCGCTGTTCGCCGCATTGTCCCTCTACGTCGTCAAACCCCGCGTGCTGCTCAAGCGCACCGTGGACCCGGCGCTCGTGACGGCCGGAGACTCCGCGGTGGTGCGCCTGCGCGTGCGGCACCGGGCCCGGGGCGGCAGGCCGGCGCCCGGGGCGGTCACCGTGCATGAGAGCGTGCCCGGGCCCCTGGGCGGGGACCGGGAGCTGACCGTCGGCACCGGCGGGAAGCCCGCCGCCTACACCGTCCGCCCGCGCCGGCGCGGGGTGTGGGCGCTGGGCCCGGCGACCGTGCGGGTCGCCGACCCGTTCGGCCTGGCCACGGAGCTGCTCAACGCCTCCGAGCGGACCTCCCTGCACGTGGCCCCGGAGGCCGTGCCGCTGCCCGAGACCGCCGCCGAGCGGCTCCGGGAGCGCGGCGGGGACCCGTCCCGCACGGCGATGCCGCAGCCGGGGCCGGACAACGTGACGATCCGCGAGTACCGCCACGGCGACCCGGTGCGCCGGGTGCACTGGGCCGCCTCGGCCAAGCACGGGCAGCTGATGGTCCGCCAGGAGGACCCCCGCAGCACCCGCCGGCTGAGCCTGGTGTTGGACCTCGACGAGCGCTCCTGGCCGGGCGAGCGGCTGTGGGCCGGCGTGCTGCCGAGCACGGCCGGGTTCGAGTGGGCCGTCTCCTTCACCGCCGCCGTCCTGGAGCACCTGACCCGGCGGGAGACCGCCGTGCACGCCCTCGACGGCCACGGCCGGCCGCTGCCCCGCGGCGGCGCGGACGACGGCGGCACCCGCCCGCCCGGCGCCGGCACCGCCCTCGTCACCGACGACGCCGCGGAGGACGCCCGGCACGGGCTGGCCCGCGTGCGGCCCCTGCCCGCCCCCGCCCGACAGTCCCCGGACGCCGCGGACCCGCTGGCCGAGCGGTTCGAGCGCGACGGGCTGGTCCACCCGGTGCTGCTGGTCTCCGGGGAGCTGGACCGGGCCGGCGCGCAGCGGGTGGTGCGGGCCGCGCAGCGGGCCGGCACCGGCAGCGCGGTGCTGGTCGCCGACCCGGACCGGGCCCCCGGCGGCGCCGCGGTGCTCGAGGCCGCGGGGTGGTCCGTGCTCGTCGTCCCCGCCACGGCGGCGCCCGAGGACGCGTGGGCGGGCCTCGGCGCCCGGACCGCCGGAGCCGCCCGGTGAGGCCCCCGGCGGGGGGCGTGCTCGGCCTCGCCGCGACGGTGCTGACCACGGTCGTCCTGTCCCTCGTCGCCCTGGCCGGCGTCCTCGACGGCACGGCGTGGCTGCCGGGGGCCCTGCTGGCCGCACTCGCCGTCGTCGCCGCCACCGCGGTCTCCCGGGCGGTGGGCCTGCCGCCCGTGCTGGCGCCCCTGTTCGGCGCCGGGGCGCTCGTGCTCCTGCTCACCGTGCTGTTCCTGCGGGAACCGGCGCTGCTGGGCTTCGTGCCCACCCCCGGCGGCCTCGCCGCCGCGGAGGCGCTGTGGCACGACGCCGCCGGCGCCGTGCGGGAGCGCCCCGCCCCGTATCCCGCCGGACGGGCGCTGTCGTTCGTGGCGGCCCTGGGCACGGGGCTCGTGGCGCTGCTCGTCGACGTCCTGCTGGTGGGCCTGCGCCTGCCCGCGATCGCCGGGGCCGGCGTCCTCGCCGTCCTGGTGGTCCCGGCCCTCGTGCTGCCGCACAGCGTGGGCCCGGCCGGGACGGCGGCCGCCGCGCTCGCAGCGCTGGTGCTGCTCGGGGGCGGGCGGCGCTGGGGCGCGGTGCGGGAGCCGCCCACGGCGGCGGCCCCCGGCAGCTGGCCCCGGGCGCTCGTGGTGGTCGCCGGGGTGCTGGCCGTGACCGTCCTGGTCCCCGGCGTGGTGCCGGGCTTCGTCAACGGCGCCTTCCCGCAGGGCAGCGGGCTGGCCGGCGAGCGCGCCGCGGGCGTGGGGCCGCTGCGCGCGGTGGGCCAGGACCTGCGCTCGGGAGAGCAGGCCCCCCGGCTCGAGTACACGACGGCCTCGGGCGAGCCCGAGCTGCTGCGGGTGCTCAGCCTCGAGGACTTCACCGGGGACGAGTGGTTCCCCGCCGCCGAGGACCTCGAGGAGGGCCTCGACGGGCTCGGCGCGACGCCGCTGAACCCCGTGGGCCCGGGTGAGCAGCGGACCGCGGCGGTGACGCTGCGGAACTGGTCCGAGCGGTGGCTCCCCCTCCCCTGGGTCCCCGTGGCCGTGACCGGGCTGGGCGGGGACGGCTGGTCGTGGAGCCCCCGGGACCTCGCCGTGCACGCGGACGACGTCCCGGAGCCGGGCACCGCCTACGAGGTCCGCTCCGTGGCGCCCGCGCCCACGGCCGCGCAGCTGCGCGCGGCCCCCGCGGCGCCGGCCGGCGAGCCGCTGGACCCGTTCCGGGCGCTGCCGGAGGACACCCCGGCCGCCCTGCGGGACGCCGCGCACCGGCACGCCGGCAGCGCCGCCACGGCCTTCGACCAGGCCCTCGCCCTGCAGGAGTGGCTGCGCTCGGACGAGTTCCGCTACGACGTGGACACCCCGGTGGCGCAGGGCTACGACGCCGGCGGGATGAGCGCCCTGGAGCGGTTCCTGCAGGAGCGGGCCGGCTACGCCGGGCACTTCGCCCCCGCGATGGCCGTCATGGCGCGCGAGCTGGGCATCCCCGCCCGCGTGGCGGTCGGCTACCTGCCGCCCGCCCAGGACGCGGCCGTCGACCCGTTCGCCCGGCCCGGGGCGGACACCCCGGTGCCGGTGCGGCCCCGGGACGCCCACGCGTGGCCGGAGCTGTGGTTCGAGGGCGCAGGTTGGGTGCGCTTCGAGCCGACCCCCGGCACCGGCGAGGTCCCCGGCTACGCCGCGCAGACCCCGGCCGAGGAGCCGACCGAGGAGCCGACGGGCACGGCCCCGCCCACCGCCGAACCGACGCAGAGCCCCTCCGACGACCCCACGAGCACGCAGACCAGCAGCCCCGAACCGGCCGTCACCGGGGCACCGACCGAGGAGGCCGCACCCCCCGGGGACCCCGAGGACGGTCCGCGCGCCTGGCTGCCCTGGGCCGCCGCCGCTCTGGCCGCAGCGCTGCTCGCCCTGCTCCTGGCGCTGCCGCGCCTCGTGCGGGACCGACGGCGAGCCCGGCGGCTGCGGCGGCTCGCCGACCCCTCCGCCGCCCCCGGGGACCGGGCGCTCGCGGGCTGGGCGGAGGTCGAGGACCTCGCGGCCGACCACGGCCTCGCCCGGGCCGCGGCGGAAACGCCGCGCACCTTCGTGGCCCGGCTCGCCCACGCCGTGCCGCCGGCGGGCGAGTCCCTGCGGCGGCTGGGGGACGACGCCGAGCGGGCGCTCTACGCCGCGCCGGGGACCGCGTGGTCGCCCGGGTCCGGGCCCGGGGACCTCGCGGCGCTGCGCGCCGGACTGGCGCAGCGCCCCGGTGCCCGGCGCGCCCGCTGGCTCCCGCGCTCGGTGCTGCGCGGCCGGTGATCCAGGGCGGACGGTCCGGGGCGGACGGGCTACTTCCGGCGGGCGTCCAGGACGGTCTCGTAGAGCTCGCGCTTGCCCACCCCGGAGCGCTCGGCCACCCGCCCGGCGGCGTCCTTGAGCCGGACCCCGCCGGCCACGAGCGCCTCAACCTCGGTCACCAGGTCCTCGGGCCGGGCGGCGTCCGGGGCGGGGGCTCCGGCGACGACGACGGCGATCTCCCCGCGCACCTGCCCCTCGGCGCACCAGGCGACGAGCTCCGCGAGGGTGCCGCGCACGACCTCCTCGTGCAGCTTGGTCAGCTCCCGGGCGACGACCGCGGGACGGTCGGGCCCGAACGCCTCGCGCAGGGCCGTGAGCATGACCTCGAGCCGGTGCGGGGCCTCGTAGAACACCATGGTGCGGCGTTCGCCGTCGAGCTCGGCGAGGCGGGCCGCGCGCTCGGAGCCCTTCCGGGGCAGGAAGCCCTCGAACGTGAACCGGTCCGTGGGCAGGCCCGAGACCGCCAGCGCCGTGAGCACCGCCGAGGGCCCGGGGATCGCCGTGACGGTGAGCCCCTCGGCCGCGGCGGCCTCGGCGAGCCGGTAGCCGGGGTCGGAGACGGTGGGCATCCCGGCGTCGGAGAGCACCAGCACGGTGCGCCCGGCGCGCACGGCCTCGAGCAGCTCGGCCACCCGCGCGGCCTCGTTGTGCTCGTGGTGGGTGAGCACCCGTCCGCGCGTCGTCACGCCCAGGCCCGCCACGAGCCGGCGCAGCCGCCGGGTGTCCTCGACGGCGAGCACGTCGGCGCTCTCGAGGGCCTGCCGCAACCTGGGCGACGCGTCCCCCAGGTTGCCGATCGGCGTGCCCGCCAGGACCACGGCCCCGGCGTCGGACCCGGCCTCGCCGGGCGGGGCCTCGAAAGCGGCGGGCGGGGCGTCGTCGTGGGGTTCGATGTGCACGGCTCCACTCTACGGCCGGCCGCCGGGCCCGCCCGTCCCCGGCGGCAGCAGCCCCGTCCCCTACCATGACACCGTGAGCTCCTCGGTCCGCGCCCCAGCCCCCGCACCGGCGACGCGGCCGGCGCCCCCGGTGAGCACGCTGCCCCGGTCCCTGGCCCCCGACGCCCTGCGCGCCCGGCTGCTGCCCGCACCGGCCACCGTCGGACGCCTGGCCTGGCTCGCGCCCCTGCTCGTCGTGGTGCTCGGCGGCGTGCTGCGCTTCTGGCACCTCGGGCACCCGGACGCGATCGTCTTCGACGAGACCTACTACGTGAAGGACTCCTACTCCCTGCTGCGCTACGGCTACGAGCGGCAGTGGCCCGAGGGCGCCGACGAGCTCTTCGTGGCGGGCACTCCCCCAGAGGCCCTCGACACCCCCTCCTACGTGGTGCACCCGCCGGTCGGCAAGTGGCTGATCGCCGCGGGGATGTGGCTGTTCGGGGCGCAGGACCCGTTCGGCTGGCGGTTCTCCGCAGCGCTCGTGGGGACCCTGTCGGTCGCCCTGGTCTGCGCGGCCGGGTGGCTGCTCTTCCGCTCGGTGACCGTAGCGACGCTCGCGGGCCTGTTCACGGCCGTCGACGGCCTGCACCTCGTGCAGTCCCGGCTCGCGCTGCTCGACGTCTTCCTCATGTTCTTCGTGCTGCTCGCGTTCGTGCTCCTGCTGCTGGACCGGGCCCACGCCCGCCGGCGCCTGGTCGCCCGGCTGGGCGTGGCCGGCCCGGGGACCGCCGAGTCCGAGCTGCGGTCCCGGCTCGCGTGGGGCCCGTGGCTGGGCGTGCGCTGGTGGCGGATCGCGGCCGGCGCCGCGTGCGGGCTCGCCGTGGGGACGAAGTGGAACGCGCTGTTCATGGTCGCGGCCCTGGGCGTGCTCACGGTGCTGTGGGACATGAACGCCCGGCGGGTGGCCGGGGTGCGGCACTGGCTGCGGGCGGGCCTGCTCCGGGACGGGATCCCCGCCTTCCTCGCCGTCGTGGGGACGGGCCTGGTGGCCTACCTGCTCTCGTGGTCGGGGTGGTTCGCCTCGTCCGGCGCCTACCACCGCACCTGGGCCGCGGAGCACCCGGGCGAGGGCGTGGCGTGGCTGCCGGCGCCGCTGCGCTCGCTGTGGGCCTACCACGTCGCCGCGTTCGACTTCCACAACGGCCTGGGCACCCCGCACTCCTACGAGGCGCTGCCGTGGCTGTGGCTGGTCCTGGGCCGGCCCACCTCCTACTACTACGAGTCCCCGGCGCAGGGCACGGCCGGGTGCGCGGTGGAGAACTGCTCGCAGGCGATCCTCAACATCGGCAACCCGCTGCTGTGGTGGACCGCGATCGCGGCGCTCCTGGTAGCCGTGTGGCTGTGGGCAGCACGGCGGGACTGGCGGTTCGGGGCACCCCTGGGCCTGTTCGCCGCCGGGTACCTGCCCTGGTACCTCTACCCCGAGCGCACCATGTTCTACTTCTACGCGCTGCCCGTCGAGCCCTACCTCATGCTGCTGCTGGCCGGGATGCTGGGCCTCGTCCTCGGCGGGCCCCAGCGCACTGTGGCCCGCCGGCGCGCCGGGCTCGTGGTCGTGGGCCTCTTCACGGCCACGGCCCTGGTCCTGAGCGCGCACTTCGCGCCGATCTGGTTCGCGGAGACCGTCCCCTACGAGCAGTGGCGGCAGCGGATGTGGTTCGACGCCTGGATCTGAGCCGGCCGCCCGCCCCGGGGCGCCGCACCAGGGACCGGTGCAGCGCCCCGCGGCGGGCAGGGCGGGCCTAGATGAGTGATTCCAAGGGGTAAGGGTCTTGGCCTCGGGGCGGAGGCTGCCCAGAATCGGCGTTGCTACCCAACGCGACCCTGGAGGTCCTCGTGGACGCCGATCTGGACACCCTCGCCACCGCACTGTACGTCAGGACCGATGACCTGCTGAAGGCCCATCCTGAGCACCTTCCGATCCGCCCGGTGGTGGGGCTTCCACCGAGGATCAGTGATGCGGAATTGGTCACCATGGCGGTGCTGCAAGCCCTCGGGGGCTACACCAGCGAAGCCCGTTGGTTGCGCCACGCCCACCAGCACTTGCGACATCTGTTCCCGTACCAGCCCCACCAGCCCGACTACAACAAACGCCTCCGGGCTCTGGCCGACACGATGGCCTGGCTGATCGGCGTCCTGGCCGCCGACACGACCGTCTCCGGCGACGACCTGTGGGTGGTGGACTCCACTCCCGTCGAATGCGCCCGCTCTCGGGGGACGGTCAGACGCTCAGCACTGGCCGGATGGGCCCAGTACGGGTACTGCGCCTCCCACTCCCGCTACTTCTGGGGCCTGCGCTTGCACCTGGTGGCCACCGTGCACGGGCTGCCGGTGGGGTGGGCACTGACCGGTGCGAAGGCCGACGAGCGGGTGGTGCTCACCGAGATCCTCGCCGGCACCCCGGGGCTGGCCGGGCCTGAGCGCGCCCGGCAGGTGGTGATCGGGGACAAGAACTACTACGGCCGGGCCTTCGACGCCGAGCTGGCCCACGCCGGGATCGAGCTGCTGCGCCCGCCCCGGGTCGGGGAACTGCCCCGAGACGGGGCTCGGTTCCTCAAACCTTTGCGGCAGGTGATCGAGTCGGTCAACAACACCCTCAAAGCCCAGTTGGACCTGGAGCGTCACGGCGGACGAACCGTGGCCGGGGTCTGCACTCGTATCGCTCAACGCCTGCTGGCGCTCACGAGCGCGATCTGGCACAACGATCATCTCGGCCTCGCCATCCGCAGATCTCTGATCGCCTACGACCACTGACACCCCTTGGAATCACTCATCTAGCGGGCGAGGAAGCCCAGGAGGGCCGTGTTGACCTCCGCACCGTGGGTCCAGAGCAGGCCGTGCGGCGCGCCCTCGATCTCGACGTAGTCGGCCTGGGGCAGGGCCTTGGCGAACTGCCGGCCCGTGGCCTCGATGGGCAGGATGTTGTCGGCGGTGCCGTGGACGATCAGGGCCGGCACGTCGATCTTCGGGATGTCGTCCCGGAAGTCCGTCAGCCACGTGGGCTGCGCCGCCACGGAGGCCACGGCCCCGGAGCGGGAGGCGATGTTCCAGCTCGCGTCCACGACCTGCCGGCTGAGCCGCTCGGTGCCCAGGAACGTGTCGGTGTTGTAGAAGTTGTCGAAGAAGTCGGTGAAGAAGGCGTAGCGGTCGGCGGTCACGGCCTGGCCGAGCCCGTCGAAGACCTCCTGCGGGACGCCGGTGGGGTTGTCCTCGGTCTGCAGCAGGTAGGGCTCCAGCGAGCCCAGGAACGCGGCCTTGGCGACCCGGGCGGAGCCGTAGGTGGACAGGTAGCGCCCGACCTCCCCGGTACCCATGGAGAAGCCCACGAGCACCGCCTCCGACAGGTCCAGGGTCCTGAGGACGGCGTCCAGGTCGGCGGCGAAGGTGTCGTAGTCGTAGCCGGTGACGGGCTTGCTGGAGCGCCCGAAGCCGCGGCGGTCGTAGGTGATGACCCGGTAGCCGGCCTCGAGCAGGGCGGCGGTCTGCTTCTCCCAGGACGAGCCGTCCAGCGGGTAGCCGTGGATCAGGACGACGGGCTGGCCGCTGCCGTGGTCCTCGTAGTAGAGCTCGATGTCGGTGCTGTTGGTGGTGTCGACGGTGATGTACCCCATGGGGTGGTTCCTCTCGGTCGTTCCCGGCACGCGGGAGAACGATCGTTCTCCCGCGCTTCCAGCCTAGGGAACGCCCGTTCTCCGCGCAATAGAATGGCGGCATGGACTCCGACGACCCGCGCCAGCACGTGCTCGAGACGGCAGACCGGCTCTTCTACGGCCGCGGGGTGCAGGCCGTGGGGATGGACGAGCTGCGCCAGGCTGCCGGGGTCTCGCTCAAGCGCCTCTACGCCCTGTTCCCCTCGAAGGAGGACCTCCTCCTGGCCGTCCTCGCCCGCCGGCACCGGATGTGGGAGGACGGGGTGCGCGCGCGGGTGGAGCGGGCCGCGAGCCCGCGCGAGCGGCTGCTGGGCATCTACGACTACCTGGCCGACTGGTTCGCCGAGGACTCCTTCCGCGGTTGCGGGTTCATCAACGCCTTCGGGGAGCTGGGCAGCGTCTCGCCGCGGGTGGCCGCGTCCGCCCGGGAGCACAAGCGCGCCTTCCAGGCCTACGTCGCCCAGCTCGTCGACGACGCCGGCGCCCCCGCGGAGCTGGGCCCTCAGCTGTGCATCCTGGCCGAGGGCGCCCAGACGACCGCGGCGATCGCCGGAACGCCCGACGCCGCCGTGCAGGCCCGGCGGGCCGCCGAGGTGCTCATCGACGCGGCGGCGCCCGAGCGCTAGGTCGTGGCCCCCGTCCCAGGGCCGTCCCCCGTTCGTTCGTGCACCACGGAAGGATCCCCATGATCTCGAGCGCCCTCGCCCTCCCGGCGGTGCGGCTGGTCCTGTTCCTCGTCGTCTACGCCGCGGCCCTGCTGCCGTGGCACCGCCGGCTCGACCGCGCCGACCGGCGGGCGGCCCTGGTCATCGGCGCGGTCGGCCTGGGGCTGGTGCTGGTCCCCTCACTGGTCCAGCCGGCGGCCGGCCGGCCGGGGTGGTCCCACGGGCTGAGCGTCACCGCCTTCGCCCTGCTGCTGGGCGTGCTCGCCCACGCCTGGTTCGCCCACCGGCGGGCGGACAACACGAACCTCGCCGGCCGCACGCTCCTGCTGCTCCTCGCCATGGTGGTGACCGCGCTGGTGGGCTTCTCGCTGTTCACCGCCGCCTGAGCTCCGGCCGCGGCCGGCTCAGCGCCCGGCGAGCCGCCGCTTCAGCTCCTGGCGCCGGCGGACCCGCTCGAGGGCGCGGTGCCGGCGGAACGCCGTGGGCCAGGTGGCGACCATGACGGCGAGGGCCCCGAGGAGGGCCAGCGCACCCACCGCGATCGCCGCGTCCATCCAGAACTGGGTCGGGTAGAGCCGGATGAGGGTGTCCGAGGCCCGGAAGGTCCAGCTGCCCTCCGCGAAGAACAGCGAGTGGAACAGGGTGAAGAACTGCTGCCAGCCCAGCACCGCGCCGACCGCGAGCAGCACCAGGAGCACCACGGCCAGCCACGACCCGAAGAACAGGGCCCCCGACGCCGCCCCGGGCGCCTTCGCGCGCAGGTACAGGGACGAGACGATCCCCAGCAGCGCCAACACGGCGACCACGGCGAGCGCGCTCTGCAGCACGACCTTCACGTCCGTCATGTGCGCGACCTCGGAGCTCAGGAACAGCCGGGTGCCGTCCGCGCCTCGGAGGTCGCCGAGGAAACCGGCGGGGGCCCAGTTCAGGACGTAGTCGAGGCCGTAGGAGCCGAGGATCATCCGCTCGTCGGTCGAGAAGCCGTAGCGGTCCGCGGGGAAGCCGGGGCGGTGGTACTCCGCCCACAGGAACAGGGGCGTCGCCACGGTGCGCACGGCGACCGCCAGCAGGGCGAGCGGGAGCACGACGGCGAGGAGAACCTGTTGCAGGCGCGGGAACCGCGGCTCGTCCGCCACGGCGTCCTGGCGCAGGGCGGCCCGGCGGCGGGCGTCCTCGTCGATCTCCTCGTCCTCCTCCGCGACCGCGTCCACCGGGTGGGAGCCGCCCGGGCGCGCGGTGCCGCCCCCGGGGCCGTCCGCCGGGCGGCCGGACGGGTCCTCGTCCGGGGCGGGCTCGGAGGTGCTGACGGCGGGGATCAGGCCGGTCCACACGGGGTCCTCCCGGCGCTCGGCCGCGGGCTCGGCGGGGTCGGCCTGCTGCCAGGGGGCCTGGTGGTTGCTGGAGGGGGCCACGGGCGGGTCCTTCGGATCGGAGGGGATCGGGGTGCGGCGCGGGACGGGGCCGCGCGGTCGGCCCCGATCCTACCCGCCCTGCCGGGCGGGGCGGAGGACCGGGGCGCCGGTCACCAGTTGCCCTTCCACTCCTCGTCCGCGTAGTGCTCGAAGGGAATGTTCCAGTCCCCGTACCCGTCGTCGGGGTCGGCCTGCGGGTAGCCGGTGTTGAGGATCTCCACGACGTCCCCGGGGCGGAAGACGTCGTGGATGAACTCGGCCCCCTCGGGGCTCATGCCCACGCACCCGTGGGAGACGTTCTCCTTTCCCAGGAGGGGCAGGGCCGAGGGCAGCGCCTGGTGGACGAACTCGCCGCTGGCGGTCAGCCGGGACACGTTCGACGCCCAGAACGTCTCATACCAGTGCGGCTCCCCCGGGGCGAGGTCGAGGGAGGAGGCCTGGAAGAGGTAGCTCGGGGCCTGCTCCATGATGACCTTCCGGCCCGTGGTGGACGGCCAGTCGGGGTTGCCGAGCGTGACGGGGAACCTTCCGGCGACCTTGCCGTCGACGTAGGCGGTGAGGGTCTTCGTGCGGTTGTCCACGCGGGCGTAGTGCTCGGCGCCGGTGGAGAAGGTGGTGCGCAGGTCGTGGTTGCCGATCATGCCGTCGCCCACGTCGAGGCCGCGCAGGTCCAGGGAGACGGTGACCCGGGACCGCGGCTGCCACTTCTCGGCGGGCCGGTAGCGGACCACCCGGTCCGAGTACCAGCGGAACGCGCCGGCCCGGTCGCCGCCGCCCTTCACGGTGACGGCCCGCTCGAGCGCGGCCTTGTCCAGAACGGGCTCGGAGAAGCGCAACTCCAGGACCTGGCCGGTGCCGTAGACCTGGCCGTCCACGACGTTGAGCTGGGCGTCGACCTCGTTCGCGGCCGCGACGGTGGTGAACACGCTCGTCCCGGAGGTGGGGACGCCGTCGGCCACGGCGGTCCAGGTCAGCACGTACTGGGTGTCGAAGGCGAGGTCCCCGGAGCTCGTCCAGGTGCGGCCGTCGGCGGAGAGCTTCCCCGGCACGGGGGCGCTGTCCGGCGCCGGCGCGAGGGCGACGTCGGTGAGCTCCCCCCGGCCGGTGCGCACGACGACCGGATCGACGGGGTTGTGCTCGACCGTCGCGTCCGCGGGCGTGACCGCGACCTCGGCGGGACCCTCCGCGACCGGCGGGGACGCCGTGGGCACGGCCCCGGCCGGTACTGTCGCGGTCGGTGCGGCCGCCGGTGCCGCCGGGGTCGGGGCGCCGGAGGACGGGGCCGCCGGTGTGCCGTCGGCGGCCTGGGCGCAGCCGGTCACGAGCAGCAGCGCCACCGCACCGAGGACGAGCAGGCGGCGCGCAGGGGTGACGGGCGTAGCGGCGGGCAGGGCATCCGCACGGGGGAACGGGGGCATGGGGGGATCACCTCGGGCGTCGGGGGTGCGGGGAGGAAGGCACGGGGGACGCCTCCACGATAGGGGCAGGGCCCGGCCGAGGGCCCCGGGAAGCCGCGGGGTGCGACTGTCGGCCCCCTCGGAACCGCCCGGGACGGGCTGTGCACCTGCTGCGGCGGCGCGGCCCGCGGGGCCCCGGTACCGGGGGGCTCAGCGCACGGGGCTCAGGCAGGCGATGCCGTTGACGACCGGGTAGACCGGGTGGACGCCGTCGCGGAACGGGCGGTCGCTCATCAGCCGGTCGGCGTCCACGGGGAGGAGGGCCCCGCCGGTGAGCGGACAGCGCAGGATCGCGAACAGTGCGGGGTCCAGGGCGGGCTCGGGGCGTGCCACCGGCTCCGGCGTGTACTGCTGGGCCGCCCACGGCGCCGGGCGCAAGCTCGCCGGCACGGTATGCCGGGCGGGTGTGCCCGCGGTCCTGCCCGGGCGCGGGAACGAGGGGCCGACCTCGTGCCGGGCCGCCTGCGGCACCTCGTGGTGGATCTCGTGCGTCGTCTGCGTCGTTGCAGGCACAGTCATGGGGGGACTCCTGGTGCTCCGGGGGGAAGAGCCACCGCGCCGGGCAGACGCGGCCTGCGGCTCATCCTAGGGGAGGACCTCCCGGGGCACAGGCCCCCGCGCGGGGGACCCCCCGGGGAGTTCGGCGCGGGATGCAGCGCAGGATTCAGCGCGGGGGCAGCGGCCCGGTGCTCCCGGTGGCCGGGCGGCGCAGGTGGGGCCGCTGCAGGGCCTGCGGCATCGGGGCGTCGTGCCACGGCACCTCGGCCGGGGCCCGGCGCGGAGCGGCGGCGGCGGGCTCCTCCGGGACGGCGGGTGCGGGGCGTGCGCCGGGCGCGGCGTCCACCGCGGGTGCGCTGCCCGGGGCGGCGCCCGGGCGCGGGAGGGACACGTCGCGCAGCACCGTCCGCGGGCGGTCGCGCACACCCGGCACGGGCTCGGGCTCGCGCACCGCCTCGGCGACGGCGTCGATGTCGTCGCGGCGCGCGGCCGCCTCCGGCAGCTCGAGGCGGACCACCCGCCACCCGCGCGGGACGGTGAGCCGGTCGGCGTGCACGCCGCACAGGTCGTACGCGTGGGGCTCGGCGTGGGCGGCCAGGGGGCCGACGACGGCGGTCGAGTCCGAGTACACGTAGGTGAGGGTCATGACCGCGTCCCGCGTGCAGGTCTGGCGGGAGCAGCGGCGCATGGCGCTGCCGGAAGAGCTCATCCTCCGAAACTACCTCAGCGGGCGAGGCGGCGCAGACGGCGGCGTTCGCGCTCGGAGAGCCCGCCCCAGATCCCGAACTTCTCGTCCTTGCTCATGGCGTAGTCCAGGCACTCGGCCTGGACGGGGCAGGCCTGGCAGACGCGCTTGGCGTCGCGCGTGGAGCCGCCCTTCTCCGGGAAGAAGGCCTCCGGGTCGGTCTGGGCGCACAATGCGTCGGTCTGCCACGAGAGCTCGCCCTCGTCCTCCTCCACGGCGTACAGGCCGGCGAGCGCCTGCCAGCGGTCCGCCCCGTCGGCGAGGGGTGCTTCGAGCAGGTCCAGGCCCGCGGGGGCCGTCCGGAGCTCCTCGGCGGTCCCGTGGGCGGTGAGGAAGGCGGTGGCCTGGTCCTCCAGGCTCAGGCTCGTCCGCTGGACGTGCCGTTCGGCGGCGCGGGGGTCGGCCGGATCGACGAACCAGTCCTCCGGGGCCGAGCGCACGCTCCGGCGACGGAGGACGAGGGGGGTGGAATCGACGAGCTGGCGGGGTGCAGCCTCTCCCATGACTATCCTTCCATGCGACACGTTCGCTTGGGCCTGGCACAATGGGGGGCGCCGACCCGATGCATCCCGGAGAACGTATCTTTGGTGATCGCCTGCCGGACCCCATCATTACACGTGTGCGAATACTGTGCCGTCAAGGGATGACGCCTGGCCCTTCGTCCAGTCCTTGCATGTGCTAATGAGCCTGAAACGGGGCATTCATGCAGGTCAGAGACCATTCCGGCGCACCGGGCAGATCGCAGGACAGATGCACCCGAGGGCATATGCCACCGGCAGGCCCTCGCACCCGAGCACCCACCAGGAGCGAGCATGGATTTTCCCACGGCCACGACTGTCCCCCTTTTGATGGACGGCCTGCGCCACCACACCCGGCCGGCGCTCGTCTGGTACGGAGCCGACGGCGAGCGGGTGGAGCTCTCCGGGCGGGTCCTCGATAACTGGGCGGCGAAGACGGCGAACCTGTGGGTCGACGAGCTGGACCTGGCGGCGGGCGACGTCGTCGCGGTGGGCGACGACGTCCACTGGCGTGGTCTCGCCGCGGTGCTCGGGACGTGGACGATGGGCGCGGCCGTGTTGCCTGTGGATCCGGCGGGTTCCGGCGGCGCGGCCGGCGCCCGGGCGGTCGTGGCGCTCGTGGACGCCCGGGGCGGCCTGCCCCCGCTCGTGGCGCAGCCGCCGGCGCGGGCCCGGGCGGTCGTCGTGGACCGCCCCGCCCTGTCCCTGGGGTACCGCGGGGAGCTGCCGGGCGAGGACGCCGTGGACTACTGCGCGGAGATCCGCGCCCACGCCGACGTCTACGCGGGCTTCGAGGAGCCCGGCCCGCAGGACCCGGCGCTGCTCGCCGCGCACGACGCCGACCCCGTGTTGCACGGGCAGCTGCTGCCGCGCGCCCGGGAGCTCGCCGGCGCCCGTGAACCCGCCTGGGGCGCCGCGGCGGCGGTGCACGTGCCCGGGCGCCGGATGGACGAGGCGTTCCTGCTGCGCGTGCTGGGGGTGCTGGCCTCCGGCCGCGCGGTGGTCGTCACCGACCGTGACGCGGCGGACGAGGCCTGGGACGCCGTGCTGGCGGCCGAGAACGCGACCGGCTTCTGAGCAGGCCTCCCCCGGCGGGGCTCAGCGCCCGGCCGGGGGACGCGTGTCCTGGTGGTCGTCGCGGCGGCCGGTCCCGGCCACCGGCACGTGCCCGGTGATCCGCGCGATCTCGAGGGCGGCGGTGTCCGCGAAGTTCGGGTCCTCGTCGAGCTCCTCGGTGAACACCCAGAACCGGTACGCGAAGTAGCGGAACACGGTGCCGAGGATCGTGCCGATGATCGTCCCGGAGACGAAGGAGGCGTAGGCGCTGGTGAGGCCCAGCACGTAGTAGCTGAAGCCCAGGCAGCCGAGCTCGATGGCCATGCCGATCCCGTTGGCCACCAGAAACTGGACCAGCTCCCGGCGCTTGTCGGACTGGCGCTTGTGCCGGAACGTCCACATCCGGTTGGCCACCCAGGCGAAGAGGATCGCCACGGCCGTCGCGACGACCTTCGCCTTGAGGTGCCCGTCCTGGAACCACGTGTGCATGAGCACCCACGTGAGGGACGCGTTGATGACGAACGCGAGCGCCCCGACGACGCCGAACTTCATGAGTTCCTTGACGAACAGGTGCCACAGGGCATCGAAACGGTCGACGAGACGGTTCACGCGGCTTCGGTCTCCAGGCTGGTGAGCGGGCGGGCGCCGGCCGGCGCCGTGACCGGACGGCGCAGGATGGCACCCGCCCGGACTTCGGGTCATCGTACCCCGGCTCCCCGGGCGCGCCCGGAGTGTGATCCGGGCGGGCGCCCGGGACCGCTGACGAGCCGGGATACCCTGGACGGGTGAGAACTTCTGTGACCGGACCTGTTGTCGGCGTCGTCGGAGGCGGGCAGCTCGCCCGCATGATGGCGCCCGCCGCCACCGCCCTGGGCTTCGAGCTGCGCGTGCTCGCCGAGGGCCCCGACGTCTCGGCGGTGGCCGCCGTGCCCACCGCCCCTGTGGGCGACTACACCGACCTCGAGGTGCTGCGCCGCTTCGCCGCCGACGTCGACGTCCTGACGTTCGACCACGAGCACGTGCCCACCGACCACCTGCACGCCCTGCTCGCCGAGGGCGTCGACGTCCAGCCCGGCCCCGCCGCGCTCGTCCACGCCCAGGACAAGCTGCGGATGCGCGCGGCCGTGGACCGGATGGGCCTGCCCAACCCGCACTGGGCGCCCGTGGCCGACGTCGAGGAGCTCGTCGCGTTCGGCGAGCGCACCGGCTGGCCCGTGGTGCTCAAGACCCCGCGCGGCGGCTACGACGGCAAGGGCGTCATGGTCCTGGACACGGCCGCGGCCGCCCGCGGCGCCGAGCCGGCCCGGTGGTTCGAGCGCACGGACGGGCCGCTGCTCGCGGAGGAGAAGGTCCCCTTCACCCGCGAGCTCTCCGCCCTGGTGGCCCGCACCCCCTCGGGCGAGGTCCGGGCGTGGCCCGTGGTCGAGTCCATCCAGGTGGACGGCGTGTGCGACGAGGTGCTGGCCCCGGCCCCCGCCCTGCCGCCCGAGGTCGCCGCGGCCGCCGCGGACACCGCGCGCACGCTCGCCACCGAGCTCGGCGTCACGGGCGTGATGGCCGCCGAGCTCTTCGAGACCCCCGGCCGGGGGCCCGGCTTCCTCGTCAACGAGCTGGCCATGCGCCCCCACAACTCGGGGCACTGGACCATGGACGGGTCGGTGACGAGCCAGTTCGAGCAGCACCTGCGCGCCGTCCTGGACCTCCCCCTCGGGGACACCGCCCTGATCGGCGGGGCCGCCGTGATGAAGAACTACCTCGGCGGCGCCAACCAGGACCTCTTCGGCGCCTACCGCGCCGCGATGAGCGCCGAGCCCCGGGCCAAGATCCACAACTACGGCAAGGCCGTGCGCCCCGGGCGCAAGATCGGCCACGTCAACGTCACGGGCAGGGCCGACGAGCTGCCCGAGCTGCGCCGCCGCGCGTCCCGCGCCGCGGCCGTCCTGCGCGACGGACAGGCCTGACCCGCGTGCCTCCCACGCCCCGTCCAGCCGGGCCCGATAGCGTAGCCCCGGACCGGGGCCGCGCCGCCGGCGCCACCAGCCCAGCAGTCGAGCGGTCCAGCGGACCGGCAGCCCAGGAGGAAGCAGTGAACGAGGTGCAGCGCCCCGTCGTCGGCGTCGTGATGGGGTCGGACTCCGACTGGCCCGTGATGGAGGCCGCCGCCACCGCGCTCGCGGAGTTCGGGATCCCGTACGAGGCCGACGTCGTCTCCGCCCACCGCATGCCCGTGGAGATGATCGAGTACGGCCAGCGGGCGCACGAGCGCGGGCTGCGCGTGATCATCGCCGGGGCCGGGGGCGCCGCCCACCTGCCCGGCATGCTCGCCGCCGTGACCCCGCTGCCCGTGATCGGGGTGCCGGTCCCTTTGAAGACCCTCGACGGCATGGACTCCCTGCTCTCGATCGTCCAAATGCCCGCCGGCGTGCCCGTGGCCACCGTCTCGATCGGCGGCGCCCGCAACGCCGGGCTGCTCGCCGCCCGGATCCTCGCCTCCGGCGACAACGAGCGCGCCGCCGCCCTGCGCGAGCGGCTGCTGGGCTTCGCCGCCGAGCTGAAGCAGACCGCCCACGACAAGGGCGCGGCCCTGCGCACCCGCCTCGACGGCTGACCCGGCCGTCCCCGCTCGTCCCCCTCCCCTTCCCCGCCGGAGCTGCCCGTGAACGGCCACACCCCCCGCGCCGAACCCGACCTCCCCGAGATCGCCGCCGGCGACGTCACCGCGGTCCGCGCCCCCGACGACGTCGAGCGCACCGTCTCGGCGCGGCTGACCGACCCGCTGCGCCACCCGGAGCACGCCGGGGAGCGGACCCGCACCCGGCGCGCGTGGACGCTGCTGGGCTCGACCCTGCTCGTGCCCGGCAGCGCCCAGCTCGCGGCTGGCCGCCGCCCGGTGGGTCGGGCCGCGCTGAAGGTCGACGTGGTGGTGTGGGCGGCCGTGGTCCTGGCCCTGCTCTCCGCACTCCTGTGGCGCACCCCGCTCGTGTGGTTCGTCACGAACTCTGTCACGTCCCTGCTCCTCGTCGCCGGGCTGGCCGCCCTGGCTCTGGGGTGGGCGTACCTGTTCGTGGACACGCTGCGCCTGGCCCGGCCGGGCCTGCTCGCCCCGAGGGCGCGCCGGGCCGTCGCCGCGGCCACCGTGGCCCTCGTGCTCGTCACCTCGGGCGGGCTCGGGTACTCCGCGTACCTGCTGTCGGTGGCGCGCGGGGCGGTCTCCGACATCTTCGGCGGCGGGCTGCCCTTCGGCCCCTCGGAGGGCCGCTACAACATCCTGCTCATGGGCGGGGACTCCGGGGCGGACCGCTCCGGGCGCCGCCCCGACTCGATGACGGTGATCAGCGTGGACGCCGACTCCGGGCGCACCGTCAGCGTCTCCCTGCCCCGCAACCTGCAGAACGCGCCCTTCCCCGAGGACTCGCCCCTGGCGGAGGTCTACCCCGAGGGCTTCAACTGCGGCGACGAGTGCATCCTCAACGCCCTCTACACCGACGTCACGAACAACTACGCCGAGCTCTACCCGGACGCCCAGGACCCCGGGGCCGAGGCCATGAAGGACGCCGCGGAGGGCGCGCTGGGCATCGAGATCCAGGCCTACGCCCTCATCGACATGACCGGGTTCGAGGAGCTCGTGGACGCCCTCGGCGGGATCACCATCGACGTCGGCGGGCGCGTCCCCATCGGCGGCGGCACCGATCTCACCACGGGCCTGCCCAACGAGATCTTCGGGTACATCGAGCCGGGCGTCCAGCACATGGACGGCTACCACGCGCTCTGGTACGCCCGCTCCCGCGAGGGGGCCACCGACTACGACCGGCAGGCCCGCCAGCGCTGCGTGCAGGCCGCGATGCTCAAGCAGCTGAACCCCGTCAACGTCGTCTCCCGCTTCCAGGAGCTCGCGCAGTCGGGGACGCAGGTCGTCGAGACCGACATCCCGCAGAGCCAGATCGGCTCCTTCGTGAACCTGGCGCTCAAGGCCAAGGAGCACGAGATGGGGCAGTTCGCCGCCGGACCGCCCTACTACGACCCGTCGTTCCCGACCTACCCGGACTACGACCGGCTGCACGCGGACGTGGAGCGCGTCCTGCGGGAGGCCACCGACGAGGGCGCCCCCTCCGCCGCGGGGCTGCCCGGCGGCGGCGCGGGACCGGCGGGCCTGGCCATGGCCGTGGCCGTGCCCGCGGCCCTGCCCCTCGTGCCGGCGGAGGAGCTCTCGGCCAACGGCACCTGCTCCGTGCCCTGACGGGCCGGGCCCGGGGCGCGCCGCCCCCCTCCTGACCGGCCGGTACAGTGGGGGCGTGGCGAACATACTCCAGTCGAAAGCATGGGCATCCTTCCAGCGGAACCTCGGGCGGACGGTGGTCGAGGCCGCCGGGGACGGGTGGCGCTACCTCGCCGTCGTCGAGGGAGGGCGGACCGGGCGCTACCTGTACTGCCCCTACGGCCCCGAGGCGCAGTCCCCGCAGGCCTTCGACGCCGCGCTGGCCGACCTCGCGCGCGCGGCGCGGGAGCACCGGTGCTGGTTCGTGCGCGTGGAGCCCGCCGGCGCCGCGGTCACGGACGGGCTCGAGACCCCCGAGGCCTCGCTGCGCCGCCGCGGCCTGCGCCCCGCCCCCCGGCAGGTGCAGCCCGGGCACACCCAGGTGATCGACCTGACCCGGGACGAGGACGCCATCCTCAAGGACATGAAGTCCACCAACCGCAACCTGCACCGCAACATCGCCAAGAAGGGCGTGACCTTCACCTCCTCGGCGGAGCCCGGGGACGTCGACGTCCTGCTGCGGTTCCTCGACGCGACCGCCGAGCGCAAGGACTTCAACCGCCAGCAGGACGACTACCTGCGGGAGGCCGCCCGCACGCTGATGCCCCTGGGCGCGGCGCGGCTGTACGTGGCGCGCCTCGAGGGCGAGCCCATCGGCGCCGCCCTCGCCTACGACTCCGACGACACCCGCACCTACGCCCACGCGGCCATGGACTTCGAGCACCGCAGGCTCTCCGCCGGCATCCCGCTCGTGGTGCGGATGGTCCTCGACGCCAAGGCGGCCGGGCTCTCCCGCTTCGACCTCTTCGGCACCGCCCCCGAGGGCGCGGGCCCGGAGCACGAGTGGTACGGCTTCACGAAGTTCAAGAAGTCCTTCGGCGGGCGCCCGGAGTCCTATCCCGGCACGTGGGACCTGCCGGTGAGCCGCACCGGGTACACGGCCTACACGGGCGTGCGGTCGGCGCGCGAGAGGGTCGGGGCGGCCCGCCGGGCCCTGCCGGGGCTGGCCGCGCGAATCCGCCCGGGAGCCGACGGGACCGGCCGCGACGACGCCTGAGCGGGCCGGGCTCAGCGCCCCGCCGCGTTGCGCAGGGCGGACAGCCCCTCCCCCACCAGCCGGCGGGTGAGGACCGAGACGCGGCGGGGCGGCGTCGACGGGCCCCGCGGGCCCGGCCGGCGCCGGGTCCTCCAGGCCCAGCTCCGCGGCGACGGCCGTGCCGGTGCGCTCAACGGCGGCGTCGGTGGCGTCCGCGCCGTCGGCGGTGCCGGTGAGCTCGCCCGCCCGGCCGCTGCCCAGCTGCTTCTCCCAGGTGCCCAGCACCGGGCACTGCGCCTCGGCGAGCTCGCGGACCACGAGCGGGACGTCCGGCTCGGCCGGGTCCCCGCCGTCGAGGGTGCGGACCCCCCGCTTCTGCAGCTCCACGACGCCGGTCAGCAGCAGCGCGTCGTCGAGCGCCAGGTCCCGCCCGCGCCGGGTGAAGCCCAGCCGGTAGATCATGGCCAGCCCACCGGTGTGCACGAACCACAGGTAGCCCAGCGCGGTCTCGGAGTCGTCGTCGCCGACCTCCGTGGCCACGAGTAGCAGCGAGTCCTCGCCCAGGTCCTCCAGCAGCCGGTCGATCAACCAGGTGCGCAGCCCGACGTGCGCGAGCACCCCGCTCTGGGCGGTGACCTCCCGGACGGTCACGCCGGGGGTGCGCAACGCCGCCCGGCAGCGCTGCAGGGTCCGCTCGGAGAGCCGGCACGAGAGGTCGCGCTCGGACTCGCCCAGCCGCACCTGCAGCCGGCGCGCGCCCGACGCCGCCGCGTCGGCCGCGCCGCGGCGTTCGAAGCCGGCGGCGGTGAGGGCGTCCTCGGCCCCGGGCGTGTCCACGGTGTCCGCGTCGAAGCGGAACAGGGCGGCGGAGTGCTCCTCGCGGACCCAGTCGGCGAGCGCGCCGGCGACCACGGGCACGTCCTCGGGGCGGTGGACGTGGCACTGCACGGTCCCGGCGATGACCCGCTCGGCCTGGGAGCGCAGGTAGAGCTGCGCGTAGCCCACGGTGCGCTGCCCGGCGTCGTGGACCATGACGCGGTCGACCCGCAGTTGCGGGCCCTCGGCGGAGACCTGGGCCTCGCCGATGCCCCACAGCTGCTGCGGGTGCCCGCCCGTCACCCGGACGGTGGCGTCCCAGGTCTTGCGGTGGGGGCTGGGGCTGACCGTCGTCCTCACGATGGGATCCTCCTCGTCACCCGGGCGCTCCGCCCCGGCTGGGGGACCGCGGTCGGCGCCCGCAGTACGGGCACCAGTGTAGAGGCCCGCGGGAGCGGATCGGCGCGGACACGGCCGCACCCGGGGGGTACGGGAACGGGCGATCCCCCGCACCGGGACGGTGCGGGGGATCGCGGGGGGCTCACGGCCCGGGGCGCGGGCCTCAGCGGCGCGCGTACTTCTCCCACTTGGAGGCCAGGTGCTCGGCCTCGACCATGCGCACGGTCCCGGAGCGGGAGCGCATGACGATGGACTGGGTGGTGATCTTCGGCCCGCGGTAGCGCACGCCGCGCAGCAGGTCGCCGTCGGTGATACCCGTGGCGGAGAAGAAGCAGTTGTCCGAGGTGACGAGGTCGTCGGTGGTCAGCACGGCGTCCAGGTCCAGCCCGGCGTCGATGGCCTTCTGCCGCTCGTCGTCGTCCGTGGGGGCCAGGCGGCCCTGGATGATCCCGCCGGTGGCCTTGACCGCGCACGCGGTGACGATGCCCTCGGGGGTGCCGCCGATGCCCATCATGACGTCCACGCCGGTGCCCTCGCGGCACGCCGCGATCGCGCCGGCGACGTCGCCGTCGAGGATCATCCGGGTGCGGGCCCCGGTGGAGCGGATCTCGTCGACGAGCTGCTGGTGGCGCGGGCGGTCCAGCACGCACACGGTGATCTGGTTGATGCTGGTGCCCTTGGCCTTGGCCACCAGGTGCAGGTTCTGCTTCACCGGCAGGCGCAGGTCCACGAAGTCGGCGGCCTCGGGGCCCACCACGAGCTTGTCC
This sequence comes from Kocuria rosea, assembly GCF_023715525.1. GTDB lineage: Bacteria > Actinomycetota > Actinomycetes > Actinomycetales > Micrococcaceae > Kocuria > Kocuria rosea_A. The sequence continues at coordinate 50,852 of NZ_JAMBOG010000011.1, forward strand.
ATGTAGAACACGGCGGAGGGGTCGAACATCGACCCGCCGTCGGCCACCGCGATGACGGCCAGCGCGTTGTTCATGCCCAGCGCCGTGAGCCGGGTGCCGTCGATCGGGTCCACCGCGACGTCGGAGGCGGGCCCGGAGCCGTCGCCGACCTGCTCGCCGTTGAACAGCATCGGGGCCTCGTCCTTCTCCCCCTCCCCGATGACGACGGTGCCGTTGAAGTGGACGGTGGAGAGCAGCGAGCGCATCGCGTCCACCGCGGCGCCGTCGGCGGCGTTCTTGTCGCCGGCGCCCACCCACTGGCCGCCGGCGATGGCCGCCGCCTCGGTCGTGCGCACCAGCTCCATGGCCAGGTTGCGGTCCGCCACGTTGTTGATGCGCGCCTGGGTCGTTCCGGTGGATTGTTCGGCCACGATGTTCCTCACCTTCGAGTTGCGGTCTGCGGGTCCCCGGGCCGGGCTCGGCCCGGACGCGGTCCCGTCCGGCTCAGCATATCGCCCGCTCCCCGGCGGACCCGGAGGCCACGTCGCCGGGGGGGGCGTACGCGCGGCGGGGCTCCGTCGGCAGGCGTCCGGAGGAGAGGGCACAATGGTGCGGTGAGCTCCTCGACCCCCGACCGTCCCGCCGACAGCCCCGCGGCCGCCCCCGGCCCCGAGGAGGCGCAGCCCCTCCCGCGGATCACCGAGAAGCAGGCGCGCCGGATCAACGCCCCGGTGCAGGGCATGATCATCTCGATGGCCGTGCTCCTGCTGCTGGTACTGCCGTTCGTGTGGCTCCAGCCCCGGCCGGACGCCGAGCCGTACCGGGCGGACGTCGACGTCGCCCAGGAGGCGGGCTACGTCGAGGACCAGTCGCCCTTCCCGCCGGCCGTGCCGGAACCGGGCGAGGACTGGACGGCCAACTACGCCCGCTGGAACAACGGTGCCGCCGAGGGCGTGCCCTACTGGGAGATCGGGTACGTGACGCCGCGGGGCAGCTTCGTCGGCCTCGTCCAGACCTCCCTGGCGAACCCGACCTGGCTGGCCCAGCAGGTCGAGACCATCCCGGCCACGGCCTCCGTCGAGGCCGGCGGCGTGCCGTGGGACGTCCACGTCCGCGCGGCCACGGACGAGCAGAAGCCGCTGACCGTCTACACCGGCGAGGTCGACGGCTCCACCGTGGTCCTCAAGGGCGACGCCTCCGGGGCCGAGCTGGACCACCTCGCCGCCGCCGTCGTCGAGGACCTCACCGGCGCACCCGACCCCACGACCGCCACCGCCACGACGACCACGGAGGAGCGACCATGACCGACGAGAACGGAGCAGCCATGACCGAGCACACCCCCCAGACCCGCACGCAGGACACCGTCCCGGCCACCCCCGCCGCCGCCTGGCAGCGGCTGCGGGAGGGCAACGCCCGCTTCGTGGCGGGCGAGTCCCTGCACCCCAACCAGGACGCGTCCCGCCGGCAGTCCGTGGCGGGAGGGCAGAACCCGTTCGCCGTCATCTTCGGCTGCTCCGACTCCCGCCTGGCCGCGGAGATCATCTTCGACCTCGGCCTCGGCGACGCCTTCGTGGTGCGCACCGCGGGACAGGTCATCGACGACGCCGTGCTGGGCTCGATCGAGTACGCCGTAGCCAACCTGGGGACGCCGCTGGTCATGGTGCTGGGCCACGACTCCTGCGGCGCGGTCAGCGCCGCGCACGCGGCCGCGGGGTCCGGGGACATGCCCCGCGGGTTCCAGCGGGACCTGATCGAGCGGATCATGCCGTCCGTGCTCGACACCCGGCGCGAGGGCCACCACGACGTCAACTCGGCGGTCGTGGCGCACACCAAGCAGACCGCCTCCCGGCTGCTGGAGCAGTCCCGCATCATCAACGAGGCCGTCTCGCGGGGCGAGGTCGCCGTCGTCGGCGTCTTCTACCACCTCCAGGACGGCGAGGCGGAGCTCGTCCACGGCCACGGGACCTGGCTGCCCGAGCGCTGAGCGCGCCATGGGCCCGTGACGTCGGCCCGGGCCCGGGCCGACGTGCCGGGCGTCACCTCCGGCTGACCTACACTGAGGCCCATGGCAAACACCACGGCTGCAACGACCGCAGACAACACCGAGTACCGCATCGAGCACGACACCATGGGCGAGGTCCGCGTCCCCGCGCAGGCCCTGTACCGTGCCCAGACCCAGCGCGCCGTCGAGAACTTCCCGATCTCCGGCAAGGCCCTGGAGCCCCAGCACATCGCGGCGCTGGCCCGGATCAAGAAGGCCGCGGCCCGGGCGAACGCGGAGCTGGGGGTGCTCGACGACGAGCGCGCCCGGGCCATCGCCGACGCCGCCGACCTGGTCGCCATGGGCGACTACGACGAGCACTTCCCCATCGACGTGTTCCAGACCGGCTCCGGGACCTCCTCCAACATGAACACCAACGAGGTGCTCGCCACCCTCGCCAACCAGGCGCTCGAGGGCACCGGCGTGGAGGTCCACCCCAACGACCACGTCAACGCCTCGCAGTCCTCCAACGACGTCTTCCCGACCTCCGTGCACGTGGCGGTCACCGGCGCGCTGATCAACGACCTGATCCCCGCCATGACCCAGCTGGCGGAGTCCCTGGAGCGCAAGGCCGCGGAGTTCAAGGACGTCGTGAAGTCCGGGCGCACGCACCTCATGGACGCCACCCCGGTCACCCTCGGCCAGGAGTTCGGCGGCTACGCGGCGCAGGTGCGCTACGGCATCGAGCGCGTGCAGGCCTCCCTGCCCCGCGTGGCCGAGGTCCCCCTGGGCGGCACGGCCGTGGGCACCGGCATCAACACCCCCGCTGGCTTCTCCGCCCGGGTGATCGAGCTGCTCGCCGAGGAGACCGGCCTGCCGCTGACCGAGGCCCGCAACCACTTCGAGGCCCAGGCCAACCGCGACGGACTGGTGGAGGCCTCCGGGCAGCTGCGCACCATCGCCTTCAGCTACATGAAGATCAACAACGACCTGCGCTGGATGGGCTCCGGCCCGAACACCGGCCTGGGCGAGATCTTCATCCCCGACCTGCAGCCGGGCTCCTCGATCATGCCGGGCAAGGTGAACCCCGTGATCGCCGAGTCGACGATCCAGGTCTGCGCCCAGGTCGTGGGCAACGACGCCACCGTCGCCCTGTCCACCACCAACGGCGCCTTCGAGCTCAACGTGGGCATCCCGGTGATGGCCTCCAACTTGCTGGAGTCGATCCGCCTGCTCGCCAACTCCTCCCGCGTGATGGCGGAGAAGATGATCGACGGCATCGAGGCCAACGTGGAGCGCTGCCGCTTCCTCGCCGAGGCGTCCCCGTCCATCGTGACCCCGCTGAACAAGGCCATCGGCTACGAGGCCGCCGCGAAGATCGCCAAGCACGCGGTGGCGAACAAGATGACGGTGCGCGAGGCGACGATAGCCCTGGGCTACGTCGAGAACGGCTCGCTCACCGAGGAGCAGCTGGACAGCGCCCTGGACGTCACCACCATGACGGGCCCCAACGCCTGACCCGCTCCCCGCACCGAGGGGCGTGCCCCCGTCAGGACGTCACGGCCGGGCCGGAGTCCTCGGACTTGGACATCCGCTTGATGAACTCGTGGCACCGGGCGGCGCGCTCGGAGTCCTGCGACATCACCTGCTCGAAGAACTCCGCGATGTCGTCCAGACCCGCGTTGCGGGCGTCGCGCACGTACTGGCCGTAGTCGTGCCCCGCCTTGAGCGAGTGGTACTGCACCGAGATCAGGTCGTAGGTCACGTCGTCGAAGCCGGTCTCGCCAGTGGCCATGTCGGTCCTCCTTGCTCGTTCGTGCTCGTTGTCGATGGACGCTCCCGAGTCTAGGAGGGTGTGCGCCCGCTCACAAGTAAGCACGCTGTGTTTCCGGGACGGCGGCCCTCCGCGGGCCGCCGCCGGAGCCCGCCGTCGGACACTCCCAGGGATCAGACGACGAAGCGGGCCCGGCCGTCGTGGGCGAGCGCCGCGTCCAGCCGCGCCCGCTGGAGCGGCGGCAGGGGCGGCGTCGCGTCCGGGGCGAACCAGCCGACCTCGAGCGACTCGTCGTCGTTGACCCGGGCCTGCCCGGAGACGTACCGGCAGCGGAAGGTGTGGTCGAGGAACTGGCACCGGTCACCGTTGGGGTACTGCACGGGCTCCCCCGCCCGGACCGCCACGAGGTCCTCCACGACGGCGACGACGCCGGTCTCCTCCAGGCACTCGCGCACGGCCGTGACCGCCGGCTCCTCACCGGGCTCCACGATCCCGCTGACGAGCCCCCAGCGGCCGTTGTCGCTGCGCCGGGCCAGCAGCACCCGCCCGTCCTCGCGCAGCACCACGGCCGTGACCGCGGGCAGCCACAGCAGGTCGTGGCCGATCTTCTGCCGCAGGGCCAGGACGAATTCGGGGGTGGGCACAGGCGTCCTCCAGGGCGGTGAGCGGTTCGGGGGCGGCCGTGCTCCGGCACTGCGAGCGGGGGCGCCGCCGTCGTCCGGGACACAGTACGCTCGGAGCACCGTCCCGGCCCGCGCCGGCGAGGCCATCCGGCGCCCCATTCATCACGGGTGCCGATGATCAAGGGTCGGAAAACATCACTTTATCCAACCTGAGACGTGGAGCATAGTAGGGCTACAGTCGGGGCTTTCCATCCAAACCCACGGAGAACCACTCATGAGCGCACAGAATCCCAAGTCCGTCCTGCGGCGGATGCCCGTCGACCTCGTCGAGGAGGAGAGCAAGCACGGAGTGCTGAACAAGAGCCTGGGGCTGTGGCAGCTCACGGCCATTGGCGTCGGCGGCATCATCGGCGTCGGCATCTTCTCCCTGGCCGGGCTCGTGGCCCACGGCGATCCGGACAACCCCGGCGTCGGCCCCGCGGTCCTGATCTCCTTCCTGATCGCCGGCCTGGCCTCCGCCGCCGCCGCGCTGTCCTACGCCGAGTTCGCGGGCATGATCCCCCGCGCCGGGTCGGCCTACACCTACGGGTTCGTGGCGTTGGGCGAGATCATCGGCTGGTTCATCGGCTGGGACCTGCTGCTGGAGTACATCGCCATCGTCGCCGTCGTGGCCATCGGCATCTCCGGCTACGTCGAGGCGTTCCTGTCGGGCTTCGGCCTCGAGCTGCCCGTGTGGATGACCTCCACCCCCGACGAGGGCCAGGGCGGGATCATCAACCTCCCCGCCATCCTGATCTGCCTGCTCGTGACGTTCATCCTCAGCCGCGGCACCAAGACCTTCGGCCGCTTCGAGCTGATCGCGGTGGGCATCAAGATCCTGCTGATCCTGTTCATCATCGGGCTGGGCGTGTTCTACATCAACACGGGCAACTACAACCCGTTCATGCCCACCGGGTTCGGCCCCGTGGTCACCGGGGCGGCGACCGTGTTCTTCGCGGTCTTCGGCTACGACGCCATGAGCACCGCCGCCGAGGAGGCCGAGGACGGCAAGAAGCACATGCCCAAGGCGATCATCCTCTCGCTGATCATCGCGATGATCCTCTACGTCGCCGCCACCCTGGTGCTGACCGGGATGCAGAACTACCGGGAGATCGACCCCGAGGCCGGCTTCGCCTCGGCGTTCTCCAGCGTGGGCCTGCCGGTGATCGCGACCATCATCTCGGTGTTCGCGGTGCTGTCGATCCTCACCGTGATGCTGACCTTCCTGCTGGGGGTGACCCGCGTGTGGTTCTCCATGAGCCGCGACGGCCTGCTGCCCGGCTGGTTCGCCCACACCGACCGCAACGGCACTCCGCAGCGCGTCACCTGGATTGCGGGGGTGGGTTCGGCGCTGCTGGCCGGGGTCTTCCCCATCCGGGCCGTGGCCGATTTGACCAACATCGGCATCCTCTCGGCGTTCGTCGTCGTGTGCGTCTCGGTGATCCTCTTCCGCTACACCCGTCCCGACACCCCGCGCACGTTCCGGCTGCCGCTGATGCCCTTTGTGCCCGCCTTCGGCGTGCTGGCCTCGCTGTTCCTGATGTTTCAGCTGCACTGGGAGACCTGGGTCCGCTTCGGGGTGTGGCTGCTGATCGGGCTGGCCATCTACTTCTTCTACGGGCGCCGGCACTCGGTGCTCAACCCCGACAGCCCCAACTACCAGCACGACCTCGCCTCGCGCGGCTGATCCGCCCCAGCCCGCCCGACCCGGGCTACGGCCCGGCGCACCCCGTGCGCCGGGCCGCGGCCGTCCCCGCGACGCCGCCGCCGCGCTCACCGCACCAGCAGCAGCACCCCGAACGCTCCCGCGAGCATGGCCGGGCCGAAGGCCACCCGGGAGTCCGGGCCCGCCCGCCGCAGGGCCAGCAGCACGGCCGCCGCCAGCCCGCCCACGACGAAACCGGCCAGGGCGCCGAGCACGGCGTGCCCCACGGAGACGAAGCCCAGGCACAGGCCCAGCAGCCCGGAGAGCCGCACGTCGCCCATCCCCAGCCCGGCGGGGTGCAGCACCCGCAGCAGGACGTAGGTCCCGCCCACGAGCACCAGTCCCCACAGCATCCACAGCACCCGCACCGGCTGCCCGCCCAGCAGGGCGCCCGCCCCCAGCAGCGCCCCGCACACGGGGTAGAGCGGGCGGACCACCCGGCCCGGGAGCAGGTGCTCCCGCACGTCCACCGCCCACAGCCACGCGCCCGCGACCGCCAGCACCACGAAGCCCGCCGCCGCGAGAACCCCGGCGGCCCACCCGGCGGCGTCCCCGCGGGCGAACTGCTCGCTCAGGAAGGCCGTCACACCCGGCATCGTAGCGGCCGCGGCCGCCGCGGCGCCCTTCCGCGCCCGGTCCTGGGGAGGCCGCCGGCGCAGTGCCCGCCGGCGGCCCCCGGCCCGCGCTCAGCCGTCCAGGTCGCCCAGCACCTCCGTGACGAGGGCCGCGATCGGCGAGCGCTCGGACCGCGTGAGCGTGACGTGCCCGAACAGGGGGTGGCCCTTGAGCGCCTCAACCACGGCGGTCACGCCGTCGTGGCGGCCGACCCGCAGGTTGTCGCGCTGGGCGACGTCGTGGGTCATGACGACCTTCGAGTTCTGCCCGATCCGGGACAGGACGGTGAGTAGCACGTTCTTCTCCAGCGACTGCGCCTCGTCGACGATCACGAACGCGTCGTGCAGGGACCGGCCGCGGATGTGGGTCAGCGGCAACACCTCAAGCATCCCGCGGTCGAGCACCTCCGCGACGACCTCCTGCGAGACGAGCGCGCCCAGGGTGTCGAAGACCGCCTGTCCCCAGGGGTTCATCTTCTCCTCCTCGGAGCCCGGCAGGTAGCCGAGCTCCTGCCCGCCCACCGCGTAGAGGGGCCGGAAGACCATGACCTTGCGGTGCTCGCGGCGCTCCATGACCGTCTCGAGGCCCGCGCACAGGGCGAGCGCGGACTTGCCCGTGCCGGCGCGCCCGCCCAGCGACACGATGCCTACCTCGGGGTCGAGCAGCAGGTCGATCGCGAGCCGCTGCTCGGCGGAGCGGCCGTTGACGCCGAAGACGTCCCGGTCCCCGCGCACGATCCGCGACCGGCCGTCCGCGCGCACCCGGGCCAGGGCGTTGCCGCGCACCGAGTGCAGGGTCAGGCCCGTGTTCGCGGGCATCCGCTCCGTGCCGGGCACCGGGACGGGCTCGCCGTCGTAGAGGCGGGCGACGACCTCGTCGTCCACGTCGAGCTCCGCGGTGCCGGACCACTCGACGTCCGAGCCGACCCACTCGGCCCGGTACTCATCGGCCTCCAGGCCCAGGGCGGAGGCCTTCACCCGCATGGGCAAGTCCTTGGACACGACGCACACGTCCCTGCCCCCGTTGGCGAGGTTCAGGGCCACGGACAGGATCCGGGAGTCGTTGTCCTTGAGCCGGAAGCTCACCGGCAGCACGGAGTCCGAGGAGTGGTTGAGCTCGACGACGAGGCTGCCGCCCTCCTCCCCGATCGGCACCGGCCGGTTGAGCCCGTGGTGCTCCAGGCGCAGGTCGTCCAGCAGCCGCAGCGCCTGGCGGGCGAAGTAGCCGAGCTCGGGGTCGTGGCGCTTGCCCTCCAGCTCGGTGATGACGACGACGGGCAGCACGACCTCGTGCTCGGCGAAGCGCAGGATCGCCCGGGGGTCGGAGAGCAGGACCGACGTGTCGATCACGTAGGAGCGCACCCCGGTGCGGGGTTCGGCGTCCGCGCTGACCTCGGCGCCCAGGGGGGAGGCGATGTCGACGATGCGCTCCGGGTTCTTCGAGATGCTCATGGCGGCCCTTCCGACTCGGTCCGGCGGGCGGCGTCCTCGCCGTCCGCCTGAGGCCAACGTACGCAGACGGGACCCGCCGCGCGAGGGGAAACGGCGAACAGCGGGGAAATTGGCCGTGACCTGAGAGGGTCAGCCGCCGAAGCGGCGCTGCCGGGAGGCGTAGTCGCGCAGGGCCCGCAGGAAGTCGACCCGGCGGAAGGCCGGCCACAGGGCCTCGCAGAAGTAGTACTCGCTGTAGGCGGACTGCCACATCAGGAAGCCCGAGAGCCGCTGCTCCCCGGAGGTGCGGATCAGCAGATCCGGGTCCGGCTGGCCGCGGGTGTAGAGGTGCTGGGCGATGTCCTCGACCGACAGGCCCTGCGCGAGCTCCCGCAGGTCGGCGCCGGCGTCGAGGGCGTCGGTGAGGACCTCCCGGACGGCGTCGACGATCTCCTGGCGGCCCCCGTAGCCGACCGCGATGTTCAGGTGCGGGCCGGGATTGTCCGCCGTCCGGGCGGTGAGCTCGGCGAGGCGCGCGGCGAGCTGCGGGGGCAGCAGCTCGAGGGCCCCGACCGGCTGGACCCGGTACACGCCGGTCTCGGTGAGCGTGTCCATGAGGTCGGAGATGATCTCGAGCAGCGGCTCCAGTTCCGCGGCCGGGCGCTTGAGGTTCTCGGTCGAGAGGATGTAGAGGGTGACCACCTCGATGTCGAGCTCCCGGCACCAGCCCAGGAACTCCACGATCTTCTGGGCGCCCGCCGCGTGCCCGGCCGCGGTGGTCGTGCCGCACTGCCGGGCCCACCGGCGGTTGCCGTCGACGAGCACCCCGACGTGCTTGGGCAGGGTCCGCGGGTCGAGGCCGGCGGCGAGACGGCGCTCGTAGAACCGGTAGAGCGGATGCGGCTTCGCCATCCGTGGTTCCTCCCGTGCTGTCGGTGGTGGGGGCGTGGTCCCCGGCGCCGGGGCCGGCGGGGGCACGGCGTCCAGCGGGCGGTCGGGGACCTCTCCTAAACTACCCGGTGGACGGTGCGGAGGACTGACACCGGGCGCAGGCACAGGAGGCGGGCGGGCACCATGGAGCGCAGGCAGGGCACGGTCGGGCGGGCGGTCGAGCACCTCGAGGGCGCCGTCGAGCAGCGGATCGAGGACTTCCTCGAGCGCAAGCCCGCCTGGCGGGGATGGATCCACGCCAGCTTCACGCCCGTCGTCGTCGTCCTGGGCCTCGTGGCGATCCTCGTCGCCCCGACCACGGAGCTGCGCCTCGCGGCCGCCGTGTACGGCGTGACGGGGATCCTGCTCTTCGGCGTGTCGGCCATCTACCACCGCGCCTACTGGCCGCGGCGGCTGCACATGGTGCTGCGCCGGATGGACCACTCGAACATCGCCCTGCTGATCGCCGGGACCTACACCCCGCTGGCGGTCGCGCTGCTGTCCCCGGGACAGTCCCGGGTGCTGCTGACCGTGATCTGGGCCTGCGCCGCGGGCCTCGTGCTGTTCCGCCTGCTGTGGACCCTCGCGCCCCGCTGGCTCTACACCCCCCTGTACGTGGTGATGGGCTGCCTCGCGGTCGGCTACCTCCCCCAGTTCTGGCAGGCCAGCCCCGCGGCGGCCGTGCTGACCGCCGCCGGCGGCGCCGCCTACATCGCCGGGGCGGTCGTCTACGGCACGAAGCGGCCCCGCCTGCTGCCCGAGGTGTTCAGCTTCCACGAGGTCTTCCACGCCTGCACGGTCGTGGGCTTCCTCCTGCACTACGCGGCGATCCTGCAGGCGGTGCTCAGCCGTTGACGCCTCCGCCGGTCCCTCCGCCGGGCCCGTCGCCCGGAGCCCCGCGCAACTGCGCCGTGAGCTCCCCCACGCTGTGCACGGGGGCCCGGCAGGCGAAGTCCCGGCACACGTAGACCGTGAACCGCCCGCCGGGGGCGTCCTTGCCCCGCGCGCAGCCGGGAGCCCCCGGCGCGTCGGCGTCCACGACGTACGCGTCCAGCACCGCTGCGGCCCCGACGGCCCGGCGCGCCTCCAGCTTGTCCTCGGCGGTCCCGCCCGCGAGCACCACGTGCCTGGGGGACGTGTCCAGCGCGGCCCGCACGGTCAGTCCCCACCCGGCGCTGCGCGGTGCGCGCCGGGCCAGCAGCTCCAGCGGCCCGAGCAACGACGGCACGAGCTGCGCCCAGCGCTCGTCCTCGTCCAAGGCCCACAGGTGCGCGAGCACCGCGGCGAGCACGGACGTGCCCGCGGGGGTGACGCTGTCGAGCTGGTCGGCGCGCCCCGAGCTGCCGGCCGCGAGCAGGGGGGCGGGGACGTCCGCCAGGTCCGACCAGAGCCGCTGCGCGGTCCCCTGCCCGGTGCCGTCCCCCGGGCCGCCGCCCGGTGCCGGGCGCGAGAAGCGCTCCGCGGCGACCTCGGCCAGCCGGCGGGCCCGCTCGTACCACGGTGCGGCCCCGCCGGCCCGGTAGAGGGCGAGGAAGCCCTCGGCGACCATGGCGTAGTCCTCCAGCAGGCCCTCGATCGAACGCTCCGCCGACCCCCCGTGGCTCGTGCGGGCCAGCCGGCGGCGGGCCCCGTCCCAGTGCACCTCCCACAGGTGGGCGGCGGCCTGCTCGGCGGCGAGCGCGAGGGCGGGGTCCTCCAGCAGGACGCCCGCCTCCGCGAGGGCCGCGACGGCCATCCCGTTCCAGCCGGCCACGACCTTGTCGTCCCGCGCCGGCGCGGGCCGGCCGGCGCGGGCCGCCAGCAGCTCGGGGCGCAGCGCGTCCCACAGGGCCTGCTCCTCCTCGTCGAGGACGCGGCCCGGGTGCAGGGGCTGCGCCGCGCCCGCGGCGACGCCCATGAGGTCGGCGGCCGCCGTCCCGCGGTCGGGGCCGAGGACCTCCCGCAGCCCGGCCCGGGTCCACACGTAGAAGGCGCCCTCGCCGCTGTGCACGTCGCCGCCGGCGGCGGGCGTGTCGGCGTCGAGGGAGGACGCGAACGCCCCGCCGGGCAGGCGTAGCTCGCGCAGCAGGAACGCCGCCGTGTCCGCGGCCGCGTGCTCGTAGCCCCGGCCCGGTTCGACCGCCGCGGCGCGCGCGTACGCGCGCAGCAGCTGGGCGTTGTCGTAGAGCATCTTCTCGTAGTGGGGCAGGGACCACTCCCGTGTCACGGAGTACCGGTAGAAGCCCCCGCCGAGCTGGTCGAAGAGGGCGGAGCCGCGCATGGCGTCCAGGGTGCGCACCAGCAGCCTGCGCGCCCGCCGGGCGGCCTCGGACCCGGTCCCGGCCGCGAGCCGCTCGAGCAGGGGCAGCACGGTGGAGGGCGGGAACTTCGGCGCCCCGCCGAAGCCGCCGTGCCGGGGGTCCTCCTCCTGCGCGAGGACGTCGAGGGCCGCGGCCACGAGGCCGTCCTCCTCCTGCGCGGCCGGCGCCACGGGCGGGGTCCCGAGCGCGGCGCGCAGGTCCTCGGCCTGCCCGGCGACGGCGCGGGCGACCGCGTCCGCCGCCTGCTCGAGCTCGGGGCGGCGGGCCGCCCACGCCTCGGTCACGGCCTCGAGCACCTGCCGGAAAGACGGCATGCCGTGGGCGGGCCGGGGCGGGAAGTAGGTCCCGGCGTGGAAGGTGCGCCCGTCCGGGGTGAGGAACGCGCTCATGGGCCAGCCGCCCTGGCGGGTGAGCAGCTGCGTGGCCGCCATGTAGGCGGCGTCCACGTCGGGGCGCTCCTCGCGGTCCACCTTGACCGGGACGAAGTGCTCGTTGAGGTAGGCCCCGATCGCGGGGTCCTCGAAGGACTCGTGGGCCATGACGTGGCACCAGTGGCAGGCGGCGTAGCCCACGGAGAGGAACACCGGGACGTCGCGGCGGGCGGCCTCGGCGAAGGCCGCGTCGTCGAAGGGCTGCCAGTCCACCGGGTTTTCCGCGTGCTGGCGCAGGTAGGCGGAGGACTGTCCGGTCAGGCGGTTGGGCACGGGGCGCTCCTTCGGGCTCGGGTCCTGCTCGCGGGCCCCCGGGGCGAGGGCCCCTCGTCTCAGCGCTGCCGGTCCCGCTCCTCGGGCCCGGCGGGTCCGGCCGCCTCGCCGGGTCCCGCCGGTGCAGCGGGCGGCGCCGGGGCGGCGGGGCCGGCGGGGGCCGGGCCCGCCCCGGCCCCCGCACGGCCGCCCAGCCCCTCCTCGGCGGCGCGGCGCTCGGCGTACTCCGCGCGGTAGCGCAGCCGCCGGTTGCGGCGGTTGAAGTCCAGGACGAGGAGGATCACGGCCACGGCGAGCAGCAGCGACATCAGGAACCCGACCAGCCCGGGCGTCACCTGGCTCGGGTCCAGGCCGGGCCGCAGGGTGCCCTCGTCGACGGGGTTCGGGGCGATCGCGGGCACCAGGGCCAGCAGGGTCATCGGGATCGGCACGGCGGTCATCTCCTCGCTCAGCCCACGATCCCGGCGAACAGGTCGCTCTCCGGCAACTCGGTCGGCACCCGCGACTCGGCCAAGACGTAGTCCTCCCACGGCCAGACCTCCGCCTGCAGCTCGGCGGAGACGGCGAAGAACATCCCGTCCGGGGCGACCTGGGTGCGGTGGCTGCGCAGCGCCTCGTCGCGGTGCCCGAAGGTGTGGGGGCACTCGATCTTGGTGGTGGTGTCGTGGCGGGGCACCGGCGGGCGGTGGCCCTCGGGATCGCTCTCCTGCTGGGCCGCGAGCCGCGCGGCGTACGGGGACTGCAGGCCCCGCTCCTCGAGCGCCTCGTGCAGGGCGACGAACCGCTCCAGGTTGAACGCCCGGTCGTAGTAGAGCTTCAGCGGGGCCCAGGGCTCCCCCAGCCCCGGGTACTTCCCGGGATCCCCGGCGGCGCGGAACGCCTCCGCCGAGACGTGGTGCGTCTGGATGTGGTCGGGGTGCGGGTAGCCGCCGTTCTCGTCGTAGGTGAGGATCACGTGCGGGCGGAACTCGCGCACGAGCCGCACCAGTGGCGCCGCGGCCCGTTCCAGCGGCTGCAGGGCGAAGCAGCCCCAGGGCAGGGGCGGCAGCGGGTCCCCCTCCGGCAGGCCCGAGTCCATGAACCCGAGCCAGCGGTGCCGGATGCCGAGGGCGGCCGCCGCCTGCGCCATCTCCAGCCGGCGCAGGCCGGTCAGGTCGCGCTCGGCGTACGGATGCCCCTCCATCTCGGCGTTGAGGATCGACCCCCGCTCCCCGCCGGTGCACGTGGCCACCATGACCTCGACCCCCTGCCGGACGTAGTGGGCCATGGTCGCGGCGCCCTTGCTCGACTCGTCGTCGGGGTGGGCGTGGACGGCCAGCAGACGCATCTCTGACAGGGAGGTCACTCGGGAGGTCCTCTCGGGAACGGACGGGGAGGTGGGGCACCGGCCGTAGGCACGGCCGCACACCATTTTACGCGTCCGCTCCTGCCCCCCGCGCCCGGGAGCCTCCCAGACGGCTCGGCTACAGTGGACGGGCGGCTGCCGCCCCCGGCGGCCGCCCGTCGACGCTCCCGAGACCCGAGGCCCGCTGTGTCCACCGACTCCCCAGACCTGCTCCGGAACCGCTACGGGACCCCGGCCCGCCCCCGCCGGATCGGTCCGCGCGGCTGGCTCGGCATCACCCTGGCGGCGACCCTCGTCACCGCCGCGTTCGTGGCCTGGGTCGTCACCTCCGGCCGCGCGGAGCCCACCTTCAAGGACGTCAGCTTCCAAGTGGTCTCCGACGCCCGGGCCACGGCGGACTTCGACCTCACCAAGCGCCCCGAGGACGTCGTGACGTGCGCCGTCCGTGCCCTCAACGAGGACTACGCCGTGGTGGGGTGGAAGGAGGTGACCGTCGGGTCCGTGCCCCCGGAGCAGCTCGGCGACGGCGGGACCAGCTCCCACCGGGTGGCCCTGCGGACCACCAACCGCGCGACCACCGCCGTCGTCGACTCCTGCTGGGTCGAGGACTGATCGGGGCCGGACCGGCGGCGGAGCGGCTGTGACACATCACTCACGCTGCTTTGGGGTTGCCCCCCTGCCGTGCCTAGACTTGCCGACAGGACTCCCCGTCCCCGGCCCCGGCCGCCGTCCGCACGGACGGCCCGGCACCGGGGCGGGGTCTTTGCGTTCGCGGATCCCCGCACCGGACGACGGCGCCGCGCCGTCGCCCCGGCCCGCCGCCCACCGCCCCCGACGACCCGGGAGCGCCGCGGCGTCCCGCCCGCCCACCGAGGAGAGATTGTGACCAAGACCGACAAGCACAGCGCCTGGCTGACCCAGGAGGCCTTCGACCGCCTGAAGAAGGAGCTCGACTACATCTCCGGCCCGTACCGGCAGGAGATCGTGGAGCGCATCGACCAGGCCCGCTCCGAGGGCGATCTCAAGGAGAACGGCGGCTACCACGCCGCCCGTGAGGAGCAGGGCAAGAACGAGGGCCGCATCGCCCACCTGAAGGCGCTGCTCGAGAACGCGCACGTCGGCGAGGCGCCGGCCGACGACGGGGTCGTCGAGCCGGGAATGGTCGTCACGGCCGAAATCGCCGGGGAGCAGATGACCTTCCTCATCGGCTCCCGCGAGGTGGCCGAGGACCTGGCCGCGGGCAGCGACCTGGAGGTGTTCTCCGAGAAGTCCCCCATGGGCGCGGCGATCTCCGGGCACAAGGTCGGCGACGAGCTGGCCTACACCGCCCCCAACGGCCGGCAGATCCCGGTGCGGATCCTGGACGCCAAGCCGTTCCAGGGCTGAGCCCGCCGTGACGTCCCACTGGCTGCGCACCCCCGGTCCCGGCACCCGCGTGATGCTCGTGGTCACCGCGGTGCTCGCGGTGGTCGCGGTGGCCCTGCACGTCGCCGGCTGGGGCGACCCGGCGGCGAGCGCCCCGGGCAGCCCGCGCAACATCGCCGTGTTCGCCACGTTCGTCAGCGGGTTCGTCACCTACCTGACGGCGCGCGGCCGGCGCTGAGCGCCCGGCCCGCGCGCGACGGCGCCGGCCCCTCCCGCCCGGGAGAGGACCGGCGCCGTCGTCGTCCGGCCCTCCCGCCCGGGGCTCAGTGCACGACGACGGGGTGGTAGCCCTCGGCCTCGAGCGCCCGCAGGATCTGCCGGCAGTGCTCGTGGCCCTTGGTCTCCATGTCGATGGTGATGGAGACGTCCCCCATGCTCAGGGAGCCGCCGATGCGGGTGTGGTCCACCCCGGTGACGTTGGCGTCCTGGACGGCGATGATCCTGGAGATCAGCGCGAGCTCGCCGGGACGGTCGGTGAGCATCATCTTGATCGTCATGTAGCGCCCGGCGGCGGAGAGGCCCCGCTGGATCACCTTCAGCATCAGCATCGGGTCCACGTTGCCGCCGGAGAGCACGACCGCCGTGCTGCCCAGGTCGGGGTAGGCGTCCCGCAGAGCCCCGTCGAGCAGGGCGGCGACGCCCACAGCGCCGGCGGGCTCGACGACGAGCTTGTTGCGCTCCAGCAGGAAGACCAGCGCCCGCGCGAGCGAGTCCTCGGAGACCGTCACGACGTCGTCGGCGAGCTCCTTGATGATGCTGAACGGCAGCTGGCCGGGCTTGCCCACGGCGATGCCGTCCGCGATCGTGGAGACCCGTTCCAGCGTCACCAGGGCGTCCCCGGCGAGCGAGGGCGGGTAGGCGGCGGCGTTCTCCGCCTGGACGCCGATCACCCGAATCGGCCGGCCGAGCTGCTCGGCGCGGGCCTTGACGGCCACGGCGAGGCCCGCGAGCAGGCCTCCCCCGCCCACGCCGGTGATGACGGTGTCGACGTCGGGCACCTGCTCCAGCAGCTCCAGCCCGAGGGTGCCCTGCCCCGCCACGATGTCCGGGTGGTCGAAGGGGTGGACGAACACGGCGCCGGTCTCCTCGGCGTGGCGCTGGGCCTCGGTGAGGGCCTCGTCCACGGTGGAGCCGTGCAGGACGACCTCGGCGCCGTGGTCCTGGGTGGCGGCGACCTTGGGCAGGGCCGCCCCGTGGGGCATGTAGATCCGGGCGCGGATGCCGAGCCGGTCGGCGGCGAGGGCCACGCCCTGGGCGTGGTTGCCGGCCGACGCGGCGACGACGCCCTGCGCCTTCTGCCCGGCCGTGAGCTTCGCCATCCGCACGTAGGCGCCCCGGACCTTGAAGGAGCCGGCGCGCTGTAGGTTCTCCGCCTTGAGGTTGACCTCCGAGCCGACCAGGCGGGACAGCGCCCGGGAGTGCGCGATCGGCGTCCGGTCGATGACCCCGTCCAGCAGCGCGGCGGCGGCCTCGATGTCGGAGAGGCGGACGGGCAGGTCGGCCAGGCTCACAGCGGTCCTTCTTTCCCGGTGGGGGCGTGCGGCGGGCCGGGACCCCGGCCCCGGCCCGCGCGAGTCGCGCCCGCCAGCGGCAGGCACGCGCTCCATCCTAGTCGTTGCGGAGGACACCCTGATCGTCGCGGGAGGCGCCCCGGTCCTCGCGGGAGACGCTCTGGCCCCAGCCCCCGGTGCCGGGGTGCGGATCCGCCGCGATGCTGGAGTCGTGCTCGGTGTCCTTGTGGTGCTTCGCCTCGCGCTTGAGGGCGGCCCGCAGCCGCTCCTGCGCCCGGCTGCGGCGGAAGCGCACCAGCAGGGCCATGACCTGCTCCCGGGTCAGCTCGTTGCGCTTGGCGTGCTTCTTGATCTCCCACGGGAAGAAGTAGGGCTGCCAGGCGATCTCGTCGTCGTCGCGCCACTGCCGGTTCACGAGGTAGCGCAGCACCGTGTTGAGCACCGCCATGATCGGCACCGCGAACAGGGCGCCGGCGATCCCGAACAGGATGGAGCCCGAGGCCACCGCCAGGAACACGGCCAGCGGGTGCAGGGAGACCGCCTTGCCCATCACGAGCGGCTGCAGGATGTTGGACTCGACCTGCTGAACGAGCAGCACGAAGGCGAGCATGGCCAGGGCCTTGCCGAACCCGATGGCCACGAGGGCGACCAGGACGGCGACCGCGCCGGTGAGAACGGCGCCCACGATGGGAATGAACGAGCCCAGGAACACGAGGATGCCGATCGGCAGGGCGAGGGGCACCCCCAGGAAAAAGGCGGCCAGGCCGATGCCCGCGGCGTCCACGAACGCCACGAAGCCCTGGATGCGGGCGTAGTGCACGAGCGAGGTCCAGCCGCGCCGGCCGGCCCCGTTGACGGCCCGCCGCGCGGTGGACGGGAAGAGCCCGACGATGAACAGCCAGATCCGCTCCCCGTCCATGAGGAAGAACAGCAGGGTGAAGAGCATGATCACGGTACCGGTCAGCAGGTTGCCGGCGGTGGACCCGAAGGACATCGCGCCCGAGAGGATGGCCTGGCTGTTGTCCTGGACGGTCTCGCCGAGGTCGGCCACCCAGTCGTTGAAGGTCTCGGCGCTGATGTTCAGGGGCCCGTCCTCGAGCCAGCCCAGCAGCTGCTGGGTCCCGACCACGACGTTCTGCGACAGCTGGGCGAAGCCGAGGACGACCTGCCGGCCGGCCAGCACCAGCAGGCCCACCACGAAGCCGATCAGCCCCAGCACCGCGAGCCCCGAGGCCGCCCCCGCGGGGACGTGCTTGCTGCGCAGCCACTTCACGAGCGGGAAGAGCAGGCCCGCGAGCAGGGCCGCGATCAGCACGGGGATGATGACCACCGTGACGGTGGACAGCATGTACCCCAGCAGCCCCACGGCCGCCAGGATGATGATCAGCCGCCACGACCACGCAGCGGCCACCCGCACCGGGATCGAGACGCCACCGGCGGCGTTGCCGTGCAGCGGCGGGAGCTCGCCGCTGCCCCCGGAGTCGGCGGGGCGCTCGGCGTCGTGCGAAGTCGAAGGCATGGTGCCATCCTCCCACGCACCTCCGCCGCGAGACCCGGACGCGCGGGGGCCGGCAGCGGCTCTGCTGCCGTGCACGCCGCCCGCACGGTGGGAGACTGGGGCCATGTCGCGCACCTTCCTCCGGATCCTCGCCCAGCGCCG
Source organism: Kocuria rosea (assembly GCF_023715525.1). GTDB lineage: Bacteria > Actinomycetota > Actinomycetes > Actinomycetales > Micrococcaceae > Kocuria > Kocuria rosea_A. The sequence continues at coordinate 68,873 of NZ_JAMBOG010000011.1, forward strand.
TCCGGCGCCCGCCCTGACCCCGGACGCGCCTCCGCGCGAGGAGCTGGAGGCCGTGCTCCGCGCGGCCGCGGGAGCCGGCGGGCAGGGACTGACCTGGCGGGTGGCCGTGACGACGCGCCGGTCCGCGCCGGAGCTGGCGGCCGCGATGGCGGGCCTGCGGCGGGTGCCGGACATGACGGAGCCGGTCCAGCGGCTCAAGGGCAAGCAGCTGCGCCGGCTGGCCGCGTTCCGGGGCTCGCTGAAGTGGGCGAGCACGGGCGGGATGTGCTGCGCCCTGATCTTCAGCCCGGACTCCGGCCTGCCGGCTCCGCGCAAGGAGCAGCGGGCCTCGGCGTACGGGGCCCGGGCCCTGCTCGAGGCGGCGTTCTGGGCCGCCGGGTGGGGCACCGTGTGGACCCCCCGGGACGGTGGGGACGAGGCCGCGGTCCGCGCCTTCTACGCGCTCTCCGAGGAGGAGCGGATCCTGGGCTGGCTGTTCGTGGGGCACCCGCCCCGCGGGGCGGCCGCGGACCACGCGGCGACCCTCCCGGTCGTCGATCCCCCGGTGACCTACTTCTGAGGCCCCGCCGCCCGCATGGGCCGCGACCCGTCGGCCGCCACCGCGTGCGTGCCGGCCGGACAGGCCGACGGCCCGGACCCCCTGCGGGGTTCCGGGCCGTCGGCTGGTGCGAGGAGCGGTGAGGCGGGGATCACTCGGAGGTCATCTGGCGGATGATGGCGAGCACGCGCAGGATCTCCACGTAGGTCCACACGAGGGTGACCGTGAGACCGAACGCGGCGGACCAGGCGGCCCGCTCCGGGACGCCGGACTCGACGCCGTGCTTGATGTTCTCGAAGTCCATCACGAAGCTGTACGCGGCGAGCAGGATCGCGATGGCGCCGATCGCCAGGCCCAGCCACGGCCCCAGCGGGCTCTCGGTGCGGATGTCGAAGCCGAACAGCAGGACGGCGCCGAGGTTGACCAGCGCGAAGATGGCGTACGCCATCAGCGCGACCATGAAGATCCGGGTGGCCTTGGCGGAGGCGCGCAGCTTGCCGGAGCGGAACAGCACCAGCACGGAGGTGAACACCGCGATGGTGCCGATGACCGCCTGCACGACGATGCCCGGGAAGTTCAGCTCGAACATGCCGGAGATCCCGCCGAGGAACATGCCCTCGAAGAGGCCGTAGGCGAGGATCAGCGCGGGCGAGGGCTGGCGCTTGAACGCGTTGACGAGCCCGAGCACGAAGCCGATCAGGGCGCCCGGCAGGGCGAGGACCGGCATGACCCACCCGGCGAGGGCGCCGAGGACGACGGCGCCCAGCACCGTGGCGGTGCGCATGATGACGTCGTCGTAGGTCATCCGCCCGGTCTGATTGGTGCCCGCGGCCGGCGCGTTGTAGAGCGCGTCCAGGGGCTCGGCGGAGTACGCGGCGTTGTGCGGACGGCCGTAGCCCTGGCCGTAGCCGGGCTGTCCGTAGCCCTGGTTGTAGCCGGGCTGCTGGTAGCGGGGCCCGTGGGACGCCTGTCCGTACTGGGCCCCGTAGGGCTGGGCGCCACCGGCGCCCGACTTGGTGAGATCGCGGAGGAGCGGGTTTCCGCCGGGCATGTGTCGGTCCTTCCCTGGCACTGAATGTGCGTGATGTGCCTCCAGGGTAGCAACGCCACCCTCGCGAGAGCAGGAGATCTGCTGTGCTTAAGCCGTGGGCGTGCGCGCCCGGCCCGCCGGCGGGGGCCGGGCGCGCCCCGGCACCGGAGCGGAGCGCCCACCGCCGACTGTTTGCTATAGCACGTTTATGTGTCGCCCGGGCACGGCCACATGTCGGAGACCCTTGTGCGTGCGGCGTGCATGGACGAAGGTATCGGTCACGGGGAGACCCGGGGGTCCGGCGACGGATCCCGTGGCACCGGTTCTGTGACACCGACGGGGGGTCGGACGAGCCGGCACCGGTGCAGTGCTGAGGCCGGGACGGCTGGGGGGCCGTCCCGGCCTCAGCGGCATTCCTGGAGACCGGCGGTCCGCGGCCGCGGCGCCGGACCGGCGCCGTCGCGGAGGGCGCGCACCGCTTCGAGGGCCGCGGCCCGCCCGGCCCGGGTCGCCCCGAGGGTCGAGGCGGACGCGCCGTAGCCGACCAGCAGCACCCTCCTGTCGCGCAGCACGCGCACGCCGTCCGTCCGGATGCCGCCGCCGGCCTCGCGCAGCCGCAGCGGGGCGAGGTGGTCGAGCGCGGGCCGGAAGCCCGTGGCCCACAGGATCGCGTCGGCCCGGACCCGGCGGCCGTCGGCGAGGAGGACGCCCTCGGGCGTCACCGACCGCAGCGGGCCCGCCGAGACGAGGATCCCGGCCTCGATCCCGGCCCGGTAGGGGCCGGTCAGGGGCAGGCCGGTGGACGAGACCACGCTCGCCGGCGCCAGGCCGGCCCGCGTCCGCTCGTCCACCCGCCGCTCGACGTCCCGGCCCCAGTCCGCGTCGAACTCCCGGGCGGTGAAGCCCGGGGGCCGGCGCGTGACCCAGGTGGTCGTGGCCCCGGCCGCGGCCAGCTGCAGCAGGAACTGCACGGCCGAAGTGCCACCGCCGACCACCACCACGTGCCGGCCGCGGAACTCCTCGGCGGTGCGGAAGTCGTGCGTGTGCAGCTGCCGGCCGCGGAACGACTCCCGGCCGGGATAGTAGGGCCAGTACGGGCGGTCCCAGGTCCCGGTGCCGTTGATGACGAGGGCGGTCTCCCGCACGGCGTCGTCGGCGAGCACCTCGAGCGGGCCGTCGGCGGAGGAGGCGAGCACTCGCCGCACGGCCGCCGGCCGGTGGACGGGCAGACCGAAGCGCTGCTCGTACTCGCCGTAGTACCGGGCGACGACGGCGGAGGCCGGCTCGGCCGGGTCGGCGTCGCCGAGGGCCAGGCCGGGCAGGTCGTGCACGCGGTGGGCCGCCCCCAGGGTCAGCGACGGCCACCGGTGCCGCCACGCCCCTCCCGGCCCGGGGTTAGCGTCGAGGACGACAAACTCCTCCTCGGGCACCAGCCCCTGCCGCCGCAGGTGGTAGGCGGCGGACAGGCCGGCCTGCCCGGCCCCGATCACCACGACCTTCAACACGACGCCTCCATGGTTGACGTTTCAACAATCAGTCAACGGGAAGGAGGCCCGCGGTATTCCGGCCGATGCCCCCGCCGCAGTCCACGGCGTGGGCGCCGGTGGCGGCCGACCAGCAGCTCGCTATGGTCCTGCCGCCGGCGAGCAGGACGTTCTCGACCTGGACCGCGACGTGTTCCTCCGTGCATCTCGTGGTGGCTGATGGACGCCTCTCCTGGCGGTGGCGGGACCATTCCTGCTCCGCGGGATTCGCCCGGCCTAGCCGGTGGGCTGTGTCAGGTCGGGCTGCTCACCGGTAGCGGCCCGGTCGAGCAGGTCGCACACGTCGAAGACGTACTCGGTGGTGTTCTCCACGATCTCCACCTCGGCAATCACCGGTGGTTCCCCGCCGGGCTCGGGGACGGACTCCAGGGTGGCCGTGCTGACGAGGCGTCCGGAGAGGTAGAGGAACGCCGGTGGCAGCCCCTCCTCGACCAGGGCCTGGATGTCGCCCTCCTCCTGGGCGAAGACCATCGCGGGGCCGGGGTAGTCGAACGTGGCGGAGAGACCGTCGGCGTAGTAGGTCTCCACGGGGGCGGAGTCCAGGAGGATGTCCTCCAGCGTCGCCCCGTCCGAGGCGCGAGTGATATCCAGGGCGATCGACCCGCCGTACTCCACGACGGTGTCGCCGTCCTCGGTCACGAGGGCGCGGTACGTGGCGGGCTCGACGTCCTCCTGGGTGATGGTGACCTCCGAGTCGCACAGCGGCAGGGTCACCGGCGCGTAGAACTCCTCGGGCAAGGGCACGAGCTTCCCGTGGGTGCTGGCCGGCGGCCACTGGAGCTCGCCGGGCTACTCGGGCGGCGGGGCGGGCTCGGTCGGGCCCACGGCGGTGGACGGGGCGACGAGGGCGAGACAGACCACGGCGCAGGCAGCGGCGAGCCGGTGGGCGGTGTTCATGGCTGCTCCTCGGGGCGTGGTGCCAAGGACGGACCGGGCGCAGTCCACGGCTGGTGCAGTAGATGGATGCGGAAGCGCGGGCAGCATCGAAACCGCCCCACGGCTCCAGTGTCCACACCGGGCTAGAACGGAGGGCACCGAGCAGGAGTTGACCATCTGATCGTTATCCCCCTGCTCCCAGAACCGTCACAATCGGCGCGGAGCACGCGCACGACCGGACGCCCCGGCGTCCACGACGAGGACCGGGGCGTTCGTGCTGCCTGATGCCCCGTGCCGGGCTAGCGGTCACGGCCGGCCGCACCGGGGGATCGTCGGCGCGAGGCCTCGGCCTGCGCAGCCGAGCCGTCCGTGACCCCGGCCTCCTCGGTTCAGGCCAGTCCGAGCTGCTGGGCGATGCTCATCATGTCGAGGTAACGGTGGTCCTCCGCGGTCAGCCCGTCCTCGCCCTCCCTGCTGAAGACGGCCATGGGGACAGACAGCCGTTGCCCGGTGGGCGGCACTTCCCCGGCCGGCGTCGTCAGCGGCCCGGTGTGGGTGCCCACGAACAGCACCCGGGAGGCGGCCTTGGGCCCGTCCACGACCACCTCCTCCAGCTGCAGCACCATGTCCGGCATCGCGGTGAACCACTGCTGGATGTCCTGCTGGATCGCAGCCCGTCCGCGCACCGGCTCCGGGGAGGCGGTGGTGTAGACGACGGCGTCCGGGCTGTAGAAAGCGGCGTAGGCGGCGGCGTCGTGGGCATTGAGCGCGGCAATGATCTTTTCGGCCTTCTCGCGCTGATCTCCGGCGCCGGGCACCGGCCCGGCGACCGACGTGGGGATGTCGCTCATGGTGTCCTCCGATTCCTGCGTGTCCGGCCCGGATCCGGGGCCGGTGTCTCGACGGTAGGCACCGGCCGGCGACGACCCCAAGGGAACCAGCCGGATCGTCGCCGGCCCGTGACTCCTGGCGGATCCGTGACGGTGGCCGCCATGTCCGGCACCGCCCCGGCGCTCCATCACGGAGGCCGGGGCGTTCACATTGCCGGGCCTTCCGCAGGCACGGGAGCCACCGTCGAGGACCCGTCCTAGACTGGGTGGCGGGGGCGATGGTCATGGACTGGACCGAGGACCAGATTGCGCAGATGCGGCAGGGACGGACCGTCTACCGCGACGAGTCGCAGAGCACGTCGCTGGTTTGGCTCCGGACCGGCGCAGAGACGGGCGGGGAGTACGGCCTCATCTACGCGGAGTACGCCCCGGGAGGCCGGGTGTTTCCCCATTTCCACACGCTCTACGTGGAGACGTTCCACGTCTTCGACGGACTCGTCGAGGGCAGGGTCGCCGGTCGGGAGGTGCATCTGGAGACCGGGGACGAAGCCGTGGTGCCCAAGCGGGCGGTGCACGAGTTCCGCATCTCCGGTGACCGGGTGGGACGTGCCGTGGTGGAGCTGCGCCCGGCCCACCCCGGGTTCGAGAAGTGGGTGGTCGCCCTGCAGAACATGGCCGCCGACGGTCTGACCCACCCGGACGGGCGTCCGAAGAACCTCTATCACCTGGCGCTGATCCTCGTGGAGTCCGACATCCACCTGCCCGGCGCAGGCCGGGCCATGACGCCGGTGTTCCGTCTGCTGGCCGCGGCGGCCCGGCGCAAGGGCATCGACCGACAGCTCGAGCAGCGGTACTACCGCCGGACCTGACAACGCCCCGGCACTGCACGAGGGCGGCCAAGGCGTTCGCACTGCCCGCGAGAGGGTCAGGGGCCGAGGTACTCCCCGGTGGTGTAGCCCACGGTGCCGGCGTTGATGCCCTCGCACTGGGCGACCCCGCCGTCGGTGACGGGAGTGTAGTTCACGCAGAACCCCTCGTAGTAGGGCATCCCGTTATGCCAGGCGGCGTAGGCCTCCTCGTAGGCGAAGGGGGCATCCGGGTCCGGGGCCGACACGACGGGTCCGCCGTCGGGGGTCTGCGTCGGGCCCGGCAGCGGCGGTGCGGTCTCCGGTTCGGTCCCCGCCGTCGTGCACGTCCCGGGGTCGCCGTTGGTGGTCGCCAGGAACATCTGCTCGGCGTCCAGTACGTTGATCTGCTCCTGCCCAGTGGTCATGGCCGACTGGTAGGCCTGGCAGAGTTCCACGGCCCTCTCCCGGTCGGTGAGGTCCGTGTCGAGGCGGTGGACGCGGATCCCGCCGTTGGTCCCGCCGAGCTCCTGGACGCCGGTGACCGTGCCGGTGTACCGGGCGCCGGCGTCGGAGGCCAGGAAGGACGCCAGCGGGTCGGTGCCGTCGGTGCCGTTGCGCGGCCCGGCCTGGCCGCCACCGGGCGAGGACGCGGCCGGCTCCGCCGAGGCGGCAACGGAGGACGAGGCGCCGGCCTCGTCGGGCTGCGCCGAGGAGCAGCCGCTCAGGGCGAGCCCCAGTCCGAGCAGGGCGGGAGCGAGCCGGACCTTCATGGTCATCGGGTCCTGTCGATGGTGGGCGCACGGTGTCGCCTTCAGAGTAGTGGCCGGCACGACGGGGCAGGCTAAGGGTGCTGCCAGCCCGCCAGTGCGTGCTGCAGCAGAGCGTGTGCCGCGGCGCGCTCGCGTGTCGTGCCCCGCTCCGCCAATTCCGGGGCGGTGGAGAGCGGTGGGGCGACCGGAGGGTGGTCGATGCGGTGGCGGAAGGCCTCTCCCCTGGCGTCGGCCACCGGCCCGGACCTCTCCTGGACGGACACCAGGGCCTCCTGGTGCAAGCAGCACTCGAGGAGGCCGGTGTCCCCGGCGGACAGTCCCAGGCGTGCGGCCGCCGCCGGGGTGGCCGGCGCGGAGCGGCCGGACAGCACCAGGAAGCCCTCCAGGGCGCTGCGGCGCCGGCGGGTCCGGGTCAGGCACACCGTGCGGCCTGCAACGGGCCCGCGCTGCGGGTTCCATGCAGCGAACGACGCATCAACGACGCATCGCCCCTGGAGCTGGCGCGAAAAGCCGGCCTACCGGCGCGGAATACCGCGGGCGCCCAGGGCGAAAAAGGACGCCGTCGAGCCCACCAGTGAAATTTGGATCTGCGGGCTCCGGCCGCCTTCCAGGCGCTAGAAAGCCTGAAACGAGGAATCACTTATATAACTTTATACCTTGAACGTTGGGTAGAGTGGTGGCATGGCCATCCCAGTGGACCCACTTTCATCCTCTCACCGGCAGGAGTCCGCTTCCGCGCCGGGGTCGGCGTCCTGGGAAGGTCGGCAGGCTGGCGATCTGGCCGTGGGGTGGGAGGAGCATTCCTGGGATAGTGAGCCGGTGGTGGCCGGGGCGATGTCGCGCCGGGCGCGGATGGCTGCCCGCGGCCCGTACCGGGCGGCCGTGCCGGCAAGGATCGCCGACCTGGGTGTCGTCCTGCCCCCGGCGGTCGCGACTGAGGCGGAGGACGCTTTGATGGAGATCGCCCGCTTCGACGCCGAACTGACCTCCGCGTTGCCAGGCGTCGGCGGCGAGGACCAGGAAGAGCACGGGGAGCTGGCCCCGCTGGCGGCGGTGCTGCTGCGCACCGAGTCCACCTCCTCCTCGCAGATCGAGGACATCACCGCGGGTGCCAAGGCCCTGGCGCTGGCCACGGTGGGCGAGAGAACAGGACCGAACGCGGCGATGGTCGCTGCCAACGTCACCGCCATGCAGGCCGCGGTGGCGATGTCCGAGGACCTGTCGGTGGACTCCCTCCGGGCCGCCCATGCGGCGCTGATGGCCGGTCAGGACTACGCCGCACCGGGGCGGTTCCGCACCCGGGCGGTGTGGATCGGCGGAATGGCCCCAACCCCGCACACCGCCACCTTCGTGCCCCCGCACCCCTCCCGGGTGCAGGCTGCGATGGACGACCTGATCGTCTTCTGCCACCGCACCGACGTGCCGGTGCTGGCCCATGCGGCGATCGCCCATGCCCAGTTCGAGACCATCCATCCCTTCGCCGACGGCAACGGGCGCACCGGACGGGTGCTCGTCCACGCGATGCTGCGCGCCGCCGGCGCCACCCGGGCGATGACGGTGCCGGTCTCGGCCGGGCTGCTCACCGACACGGGCTCCTACTTCGACGCCCTGACCGCCTACCGCGACGGGGACCTCACCCCGATCGTGAGTCGGTTCGCCCACGCCGCCTTCACCGGAGTCACCAATGGTCGCGTCCTGGCCGAGCAATTGCGGGGCCTCTACGCCACCTGGCAGCAATCCCTGCACGCCCGCCGGGACGCTGCCGCCTGGACGGTGCTGCCCATGCTGATCCGCCAGCCGGCGGTGACCGTGCGCTGGGTCGCCGACCACGCCCGGGTTTCCCAGCCGGCCGCCCAGCGGGCCATCGACCAGCTGCTCGCCGCCGGGGTGCTTGCCCCGGCCACCGCCAACCGCCGCAACCGCGTTTGGATCGCCGAGGACGTCACCGCTGCCCTCGACGACTTCGCCGCCCGCGCCGGCCGCCGCGGCTGAGCACCCCTGTCCTGCCAACGTCGGCGGGGCTTAACCGGCGTGCCGGTCCTCAATCATGGCCCGGGCAGCGCCGAGCACCGCCTGGGCTCGCCCCTGGGCGATGGCTTCCACCGGGGAGATCCCGTTCAGCCAGGGATTGGTCCCGAGGAACCACAGGCGAGCCACCTCATCGCCTTCCGCTGCCGAGAGCCCGGTCCACACTCGGTGCACCAGTCGCAGCTTTGACTCCGCCGGCGGGTCGGGGGTGAGCCCGTCGTCCCCGGCCCACTGGACGACGATGCCGGGGTCCTGGTTGCCGGCCATCACGGTCACCAGGGTCGGGCCCAGGTGGCCGGTGAGGTCCCGGACGACCTCCCGGATGCCCGGCTCGGCTGCACCGGTGGGCGAGGCGCCGGCGTGGGCATCATTGTTCATCTCGTTCTCGTCGGGCTCCTTCATTGCTGCTCCTGAGTGCCAGCAGTGTCCTCGTGGTCCGGCGGGGTGAGCGCGGCCAGCATGGAGGAGACCCAGGCCCGGTCCCTGCGCGGGATACCCCGGGTGTGGGCGAGGTCGGCCAGCACGTTGCGACCCAGTGCCCGGACCACCTCTGCCTCCTCCATGGCGGCCTTCAAGGCCGAGAGGACCTGCTGGTTCCACTGCGTGAGGCGGTGCAGGCGCAGGAACAGCCACGCGACCCCGACCCAGGACAGCGCTGTCACGGCCCACAGCAGCTCGGAGTACCGTCCCAGGTGATCCACTCCCTCCCAGAACGCATCGAGGGCCGTGACGACCCAGGGCACTCCGGCCACGTACAGGCCCATCAGTGCCACCGGCAACACCACCAGAACGGAGATCAGCGGCAGGCGGCGGGAGGGCAGACGGGGCTTGCGTCTAAAGGAAGTGGTCATCGGTGTCCTTCTGTGGCTCATGGTGCCGTCCTCGTCGCTTCCATCCCTTCGGTAGGGGTGGAGACCGTGACAGCCGGTGGTCATTCCCCATGTGTGCGGCACCGGCCCCAGCGGATGCACTGCCGGCACCGGGCCGGTCGCCCGCAACGAGGTTGCAGCATCCGCCTGTCCCGTGGGTGGTAACCGTTCGGGGGCAGGCACGGGGGAACCGTGCCTGCCCGGGACCGGCTCAGGCCGTGGGGCCAGGCTTCGGAGCGATGACCACTTCCAGGGCCGTGTCATCGTCGGCGGCGACCTCGGAGTCGGGGGCGTGGAGAGAGACAGGCATCGCCTGGTCGAAGGCCTGCTTGATCTCTCGGGCCTCTCGCACCGGGGAGGTCAACCGGTGCGAATACTCCTTCCGCTAGTGCCCCAAGATTTCGTGGTCGAGGGCCAGTGGTGGTCGAAGCGCACAGGCACGATCCACCACCGGTGGAGCCGGGTCTTCGGCAACCTGGTGAAATCCTTTTCGACGGCCTTCTGCGGCCGGTCCAGGGCCAGGTAGGCCTCCACCTCTGTTCCATCGGCCCGAGCGGCCCCAGCCCGCCGCTGCGCCCCGTACAGTGCCGCGTCGGAGCGGTTGTAGACCACCTTGCCGGTCGCGACCTTCTGCTCGAGTATCTGCACCAGCGCGACCTCGTGACGGCGGTCGGCGATCCGCCAGCCCCGTCAGCAACTGGTGGTCATGGTGGGACGGATTGGCGACCACGTCTGCGCGCCAGGAGGCGAGCATCCGTTCCCCGGCGTCCTTGGCCGACCGGGACGGCACCCGCAGGTGGGTGTAGGCGAAGCGCACGCACTCCACGGTCACCGGCTCCTCGGTCGAGTGCTGGGCCTGGGCGGGCACGACGAGGCCCTCCACGGAGGCCACCAGGTTCTCCGTCCCGGCATCGTCCTTCAGCCGCACCAGCCACCGCGCCAGCGACGCCTCGGCCGCGGAGTCGGTGACCAGCCGCGGGTGCCGCCCGTGCCCGGTGACGAAGTCGCGAGAGGCCGCAGCCCGGCGCCGGTGGTGGGTGGACACGGCGGCGGCTCGGGGAGCCATCGCCCTACCTCCGGCCGGCCGTCGCCAGGACCTTGTTGACCTGGCTGGCGTAGAGGCGGGTGGAGTCCTTGCAGTAGTCCAGCGCCCACTTGGCCAGCTGGGCCTCCCTCTCGTCGGCAGCGTTCGGCTGCGGCGCCCGGCCGGTTTTCGCCACGAACGCGACCAGCCCGTTGAGCCGCCCGACGGCGATGCGCTGGGCGTAGTGCTGGTCGACGCGGTGCGTGCGGTAGATGGGCTCGACCTCCCGCGCCAGGTAGGACTTCGCCTGCACGTTGATCCGCACCCACTCGGCCAGATCCCGCTCGTGCTTGTCCGCCGACTGCGGCGAGGGCGGACGCCGATGGGTCTTAGCGAAGAGCTCCAGCTCCCCCAGCTTCTCCCGCTGGATGGCACCGGGCGTGGAGACCCGGCACCGGGCACGTGCCTCGGCGATCGCCGCAACCGTCTCCGGGTCGGTCTGCATCCGGGCCCACTCCCACAGCGCCTGCTCGCGGGCCACACCGGTGGCGGCCATCGGCGCACGCATGTGCTTGGCGCAGAACTTCTGGTAGTCCTCCAGGTCGTTGACCGCAGGTGCGGCCAGCGCCCCGCCGGCCAGCAGCTCGCGCACTGCCTCCCCGGTGCGGGTGTTGGAGTTCTTGTGCTTGGCGATCCACTCGCCGAGCGACTTCTCTTCAGGGCCCCCGACGCTCCGGGACGGCGGCCGCTCGTGCGAGGCGACGAAGTCGCGCAACTGCTCGAGGCGCTCGGTGGCGCTCATGCGGCGGTGAGTCGTGGTGGTCATGGACATCATGTGTGCGGACTGCGTGTCAGACGGACGCACTGCCGGACACAGCCTTCGTCACACCCTTCGGGAGCGAGTTCCCCGCGCGCAGCCAGGCCGCGACACGACGGTCGCTCCGCGCCCTCCCACCGGCCGCCGACCGTTCTCCTGGCGGCGTGCGGCCCGGGCGTAGAGTCGCCCCATGGGAGATCAGCCGTATGAGTTGATGACCGGGGCCCAAGCTGACGACGCCCTGGACGTCTACCTGGCCGAGCGCGACCCGGCGCTGCAGCGCCTGCGCGGGTCACTGGCCGGCCACGGCCTGGATCCCGCCCAGATGCTCGATCGCTCCGTCTACTCCGTCTCCCCGTTGTGGGCGTGGATCACCACCCGAATCACCGACCTCGGCGTCGCTCCGATGTCACTAGCCGAGGACCCGACCCGGCCCACCTGGCCGTCCTGGGCCCGCCACGGGCGGCTCGTGGACCCGCACCCGCCGGCCGAGTCCATCGCGCTGGTCGACGGCTTCACTGCTTACCTCGGGCAAGTGATCTCCGCCGGCGCCCCGGAGGCCCGGTGGGAGGTCGGGGAGCATGTCATCGCCGACCACCCGCTGCTGAACTACCCGGTGCTCGCCTCGGACCACCACCAGGTCTTCGTGCCGGCGATGCCGCTGTTCAGCGCCTACCAGTCTGCTCACGGCCGCATCCCGATGAGCGGACCCGAGATGCTCGCCCACACGCGCCGCACCATCGACGCCCTCAACGGGGAGGGCCCGGAGGCCGCCGCGATCGAGGAGCCGCTGGTGACGGTGGTCGCCGAGCTCGACTGCTTCGACGTCGGCCTGCGCGAGGACATCCCCACCGAGCACCCCGGCGTGGTGGAGCACCTGATCGCCGAACTGTGCGACCGTGACGGCGTCAAGGCGGTACACCGCTACGGGCCCGCCGCACTCATCGTCGACGTGCCCGACTGGGACGAGCTGCGGCTGAAGCTGTGGATCACCCTGTGGCTGCAGCGCCACCTCCCCCGATGAGCCGCCACCGGCTGCTCACTGCTGCCGTGATCGCCGCCGCCGTGCTCGGCGCCGTGCGCTCCAGCGCCACCAGGCCGCGAAACGCCAGGGCCGCCGCGGCCTCGGACCGGCGAGTGCCGTCCCCGTAGTGCACACGCCCCGCTCAACAGTCACCCGCTACCCGTAGAGTCCGCCCCATGGCGATGACGCACTACCTGAAGATGACCAAGCGCCAGGCCGCGAGGGCCCTGGAGGAGTACCTGGCCGAACGCCCCGCCGCGCTGGCCCGGCTGCGTGCCGAGCTCATCGCCGACGGCCGGGACCCGGAGGTGATGCTCGACGGCACCCCGGCCTCGCTGACGGCGCTGTGGGTGTGGGTGGCCGGCCGGATCACCGCGGTCGCCGACGGGGACCTCCCCTGGCTTCCGGGAGCGCCGGCTGAGCCGTGGTGGCCGTCGTGGGCGCGCTACGGCCACAAGTTCCGCCACGGCACGCGGCCCGAGGTCGTGACCCTGCTGGACGGGTTCGTCTCCTACCTCGGCGACGTCATCACCGCGCACGCCCCGGACGCGGAGTGGCAGGCCTGCCACCACCGGATCAAGCGCTACCACCTGCACAACCACCCAGTGCTCAACAGCCCGCTCAGCGACTCGAACATCTACCCTCCGGACATGGTGGCTGTCGAGGCCAACATCATGCGCCACCACAGCGAACCGTTGCGCGAAGACCGCTTCACCGACTATGCGACCACCGTCATCACCGACCTGCGCGGGCAGAACGAGCCCGTTCCGGTGGTGGAAGAGCCGCTCGTGGAGGTCGAGTACGAGAACGGGGTCTTCGACGTCGGTCTGCACGAGGAGCTGGCGCACGAGCACTCCCGCAAGGTTGATCGGATGGTCAAGGACCTCACCACCCAGCCGGGCATCACCTCCGCCGTCCGGGAGGACCGCGAGGTGCTCCTGGTGACCGCCCCGGACTGGAACTCCCAGCAGCTCCAGCAGTGGCTCACCGACTAGATCACCCGCCACGTCCCCGCCGTGGGCTGACCTGCCGAACCCCACGATCACCGGTCCTCTTCGTTAAGCCGACGCCAACGGTCGGTGCTCTTTTGTGCTGCGCGGCCGGTGCTTATCCTGGAATGGTCACAACAAGAGCAGTTCCGGTCCCCTTGACGGGTCCACGGCCTCCGGTTGACGGCCGCCCCGACGGGGTCGGCGCACAGGAGAGGAGGTCCGTGATGGCTGGACTGATGCGCAGGGACTCCTTCGACATGCTGGAACCGTTCCGTCGGCTCCTGGAGGGTGACCCGCAGTCCGGGGCGGCAGTGTCCTGGCCCAGGGTCGAGGAGTTCCAGGATGGCGAGTCCATGGTGATCCGGGCGGAGCTGCCCGGCATCGACCCGGAGCAGGACGTGGAGCTGACCGTGGTCAACGACACCCTGCAGCTGCGGGCCCAACGCCGGGAGCAATCTGAGCACAAGGACAAGGACAGCTACCGATCAGAGTTCCGCTACGGGTCTTTCGTCCGCACCCTGCCCTTGCCGGCCGGGACCAAGGACGAGGACATCACCGCCAGCTACTCCGACGGGGTGCTCGAGGTCAGGGCCCCGATCCGCAAGCTCGACGAGCTGCCCCAGCACAAGAAGATCCCCATCACCCGTGGCTGACCACCACGAGAATCAGGGCATGTAGAAGGGCGGTGGCCTGTATTGCACGGGTCACCGCCCTCCCCGTGCCGAGGCCACAACCCGCCGCGGCCCCACCTGCTGACCCCCCAACCTTCCCCCTGCTGCACCGCTTCGCCGCGCTGCCGGCGCCGGGCCTTCCGCTTCTCGTGCAACCGGTTCCCCAGGAGCGAGCCGGCCATCAGCCCGATCGCCAGCAGCACGTTGTCGGTCGCCACGGCGAACCACACGTAGGCCGTAATCATGACGACCAAGCCCAACAGGACCAGCACGACCTGGGCATCTCGCCACCGGGCCGCCGGCGTCTTCTCCCCGCGGTGCCGCGAGGCCCGGGCGTTCACTTCGGATGCTGTGGATCCCGACGCGGAGCACGACGCTCCGCTCTGACCGACCCGATCAGGTAGATCCACACGGCGGCCGACATCAGCAGGAAGGCCCAACCGATCGGACTGCCGTCCATCAGGCGCGCCACGCCCCAGTACAGGAACGCCACCGCCCCGAGAACGGAGAACCAACGGACCGCCTTCGACACGCTCTCCTCCTACCGTTCGCCTCGGTCCTCGCATCCTGACACGCCCACTCCGGCTCCGTCGTTCCCCACATGTGCGCCACCACGTTCGGGCCCGGCGGTAGCGTCGGGGTCATGGACGAGGACACACCCCGCACTGCTGACACCCGCCCAGCTGGCGACCTCCTGGCGCCCGGCTCCCCCACCACGGTGCCCACCGCCCGCCAGACACTTCTGCGCTGCCTGGCGGTGTCCCCGCTGCTGATCGCCGGCCTGCCGCTGGTCCCCTGGCTGTTCCTGGAAGTCCTCATCGGCGTGCGCCGCTCGGAGTGGCTACCCGCCTTCTGCGGCTACGTAATCGTGGTCGCCGTCGCCGCCCACCTGGCCCACGGGCCGCGTCCCCGGCTCGCACCCCGCACCGACCGGGTACCGCTCAAGCACGCGATCGCAGTTGCCCACCGAACAGGAGAGTTGCCGGCCGATCCCGTCCACCGCACCGCCGCCGGCGCACTGGCCTGCCAGCTGGCCGAGTCCGCGGTAATGGGCACTGCCGGCGCCATCGGCCTGGGGCTCACCGCACTCGGCCGGCCCCTGCTGCCGTGGGCCGCGGCCGCCGCGATCCTGGCGATCGCCGCCGTCATCCACATCGTTCGGGCCCGGCCCGGATGGCGCTACCTGCAGCTGCTCCACGGGGACTCGCGCACCGGCTGAGCACTCCGTCGCGGGCCGAGGCCGCGGCCTGTGCTGGCGCACATTCCTCTAACGGCGTCGCCCCGATTACGGTGGAGTCTCCCCTCCCGTCTCCTCCCGCTCGGGCGCTCGACGGGCCCTACCTCGCTCCCCACAGGACCGCACCATGCCGATGACCCACTACCGGCGGATGAACCCCCAGCAAGCCACCGCCGCTCTGGAGGAGTTCCTCGCCGAACGCCCCGCCTCGTGGACCCGACTGCGCGCCGAGCTCGCCGCCCAGGGGATGGATCCCGACGCGCTGCTGGACGGCTCCCCGGCCTCGTTGACCACGTTATGGCAATGGATCGTCAGCCGGCGCGGTGAGCTGATCGGAGACCCCGCGGACACCGCCTCGCACGTGCCCCGGGAGCAGTGGCCCTCCTGGGCCCGGCACACCGTAACCCGCGCAAAGTTCCCGCTGCGCACCGCGATCGTGCTCACGGACGGGCTGGTCTCCTACCTCGCCATCGTCATCATCACCGGCGCCCCCACCGCCCGCTGGGCGCTGGGCTCCCCGGAGGACCCGGGCCATCACCTGCACCACCACCCGGTCCTCACCGGCAACGGCCACCAGGTCTTCGTCCCCACACTGCCCCTGGGCGGCATACTCCGGCTCCAGCGCGGGGAGAAGCCGCTGCACCCCACCGAGCTAGAGCACTACGCCAGAGCGGTCATCGCCGATCTGCCCACCACCCCCGAACCGGTGCTGCACCCCACGGACTCCCCCGTGGAGGTCGTGGCCGAGCCCGAAGGCTTCGACGTCGGCGTCCACCCCGTCATCGCCGCCCGCGGCGCCGCCATCGTGGACCTCATGGCCGCCGAGCTCACCCGCCTAGGCGGGATCGACGCCGTTCACCGCCGCGCCCCCGACGCCCTGCAGGTCCACGCCCCGGCCTGGCACGCCGATGACCTGGAGGCGTGGCTGGACACCTGGATGAAAGCCCACGGCCCGTTCATCCGCTGAGCACGACCGTCCCGAAGCAGCACCCGAGTCCGCGACACACCGCGCCGCTCCGCGGCCCCCGTCTCGCACACCCGCTGTCTGCTTCGGCCGTGGACCGGCGGCCACGGCGACGCTGTCCTCCTCCCCGCAGCGGCTGGCCTCGCCGGTGCGACCGGCACGTCCCGGATGCCGATGCCCCACCGGTGTACCGTCCACCCCAGGGCAAGCATCCCTGTTTGCAAATGGTGCCGTGATCGTCCAGGAGGAACACGATGCAACTCGTACGTCGAGCCATGTTGTCCGCAGCACTCGCCGTGGGGCTGGCGGCTGGGGTGATCGCCCCGGCGGAGGCCAGCTACACCAACACGATGACCAACTACTTCCTGACTCTGCAGGGGTGCCAGACAGCCCTCAAGAGGGATGCCGCCTCCGTCGAGGCAGGAGCGACGACCTGGTACATCTCCTCGAAGCCCTGCACAGCGATCAAGCCTTTGTACGGCGGAACCGTGAAGTACCGATACGTCATCGTGTACGGCTACAACTGAGCTCACCCGCAGTGCGCGGCCGCGCCGATCCGAGGCCACGGCTGACAGTCAGGCAGCAGATCTTCCTCGTCGCCCACGGCTACCGTGGAGCCCATGCCTTCCCGCCCCACCCCCACTCCCCCACGGATTCGCGAGCTTCGCCTGCCCGACCTGTCACCCGGCGCCGGCACGGAGATCCACCCGCACGGCAGCTACGAGGCCCTGGCCTTCACTGGTGACGACCTTACCGGGGTGGATCTGTCCGAGGCCCACTTCACCGACTGCTCGTTCACCGCGCTGAACATCCACGAGCTCGAACTCACCGGCACCCGGCTCACCGACTCGATGCTCACCCGCCTGGACATCCCCACAGCCCTGGCCACCTACGCCTCCTGGCGCAACGTCGTGCTCGAGCACTCCCGTCTCGGGGTGCTGCAGAACGTGGAAGGCGCCTGGGACACCGTCCACGTGCACGGGGCCAAGCTCGGGTATCTGAACCTGCGCGGCTCCACCGTGCGTGACGTCATCTTCACCGACTGCGTGATCGAGGAGCTGGACCTGACCGCCGCACAGGTGGAGCGCATGGCCTTCACCGACTCCAAAGTGAGCGTCCTCGACGTCTCCGGCGCCACCCTGGCCGATGTTGATCTGCGCGCCCTGGACCTGCCCGACATCACCGGGCTGGCCCACCTGCGTGGTGCGGCGATCACCCACCTGCAGCTGCAGCAGCTGGCCCCGGCGATGGCCGAGCACCTGGGCCTCTACGTCGAGGACTGACCGGTCTGCTCTACGCTCAAGGGAGCAGACCAGCGGGAGGTCACGTGGCCACAGGCAGGGCGCCAGTCAGCGGCGGCTTCGCGATCGTCTGCGGCCTGCTGTTCGTCACCGCCGTGGTCCTCGCACTCACCACCTCGCTGTCGTGGCTGACGGTGGCGAGCACTCTCCTCACCCTGATGATGTCGGTGTTCAGCTGGCGGCGGTTCCAGCGCAACGACCGTGAGTACCAGCAGCGGTCGGAACGCCTGGACCAGGAGCTGGGGCGCGAGCCATAGCGTGCGCCAGCGTTCCGGATCCCTCCCCGGGCTACCGGGCGGCGGCGATCGCCTGCGTCTGCCGCACGTCCACCCCGACGCCGGCCACCGCGGCCAGCATGGCGGCGGTGAGGAACTCGGTCTCCGCCATCACGACAGCCGTCGCGAGCAGCGCCGCGACGAGCACGGCGAAGACGCATCGCATGATCGTGCGCGCTCTCGTCGTCGTCATGGGGTTTCTCCTGGTGTCGCGGTCGTGTCGGCCGTCATCGAGTTTGCCACCCGGTCGCTGTGCCGCAGCTGAAGCAGCGGCCCGTGCCGCCGGTGCGGCTCCCCTCTCCTTCGCCGCGCGCCTGAGCGGCGCGCCCGATCGGGCCGATGCGCCGGCAACCTTCACGCACGAAGTGCGTCATGCGCGAGCCCGTCAGGGCGAGCAAGCCGCCGCGATAGCGGAGGTGTCGGGGTCGCGGGGGTAGAGGCGGTGGAGGCTATGACGAGGAGCGGGGCGGCGAGGGGAGGAGGAGGTTGGGCGCGGGCGGGGCGCGAGAAGAAGAGGTGGTTGGTGAAAAAAGTACGAGACAATCCGACTCGCCCATAGGGCATCTCCCACGCGCTGCCCGACTCGGCGCTGGCACGCCTCCTCGCTCGCGCTCGTGGATTCTCTGCGCTCTCCGATTCCTCATCCCTGGATCTCACTCTGTCTGGAAGTCCTGGCTTTCCGAAGGCGGATCGAGGCACGGGGGGTGCGACGTGGCGGGGCCGCGACACGGGGGCTGCCGACGTCGTCGGCTCACCCGCTGGCGCGGCCCCGCCGTCTCGTCGCCGAACGTGTCGGGTCCACTGCGTGGACCGGTCCGCCCGTACGCAGGTGCAGTCCCTGCGGGTGGAACTGTCCCGGCGGCTTCGCCGCCTGCGCCGGGGCGTCACGGGTGACGGCATGATGTTTGCGCGCGTTCCGCGCGCGGCGGCTCCCACTGCTCCGACTCCCTCACGGTGATGAACTTCCCGCTCTCCCCGGGGCTCCGCCCCGGCCCCATCGGGGCGGCACGGTGGGCGTCATGACGCTCGGGGCGTGCGGCCTCTCGTGTCTCGTCTCGGGCCCGGCTGGCGCCGGTCCAACTTCACGAAGACTCCACGGCTGCGCCGTGACTCCCTGCGCTACGCGCTCCCCAAGGACTGGGGCGTTTCGGCGTCGGTGTGTGGGCGCTACGCGCGGGCGGTTCGGCGTAACGACTCCGGCTCGGGTGGCGGGGCGTGTGGCGTCCCGGTGGTCGTGTCGCACCCGGCGGAGCCGGGTGGATCTCCGCGAGGGTCACTGCTGCTGAGGGTGTTCCGTGCACGCGGGCGTCTCAACTCCGTCATGGATTCTGGCGACTTCGCCGCCCTGCGTCTGCGCTGCGATGGGGCGTCTCGGGAGACGGGGCGGGTGACGTCTCGTCCCGGCTGCGCCGGTCCATGCTGAGGGAATTCCCTGCGCTACGCGCACCCCCTGCACTCGGGCGTCTCGGTGTCCGGAATGGTGTCTGGCGCTACGCGCCGGGCGGCACGTTGGGCGTCCCGGTGTCCGTCATGGGGTCGGGGCGCTACGCGCATCGTGGGGCCTCTCGGCTTCCGAGATTCCTGCTACTGCGGGGCGCTGCGCGCACGGGGGGTCACTGTCTCGGTGCACGGTCCGGATGGCGTCGCGGGAGGCGGCTCGATGGGCCTGCGGCTTCGCCGCGTCACGGGTCTCCGCCGCGTAGCGGCAACTCGGGAGACGTGGTGGTTCCCGTCTCGCAGGAGTCCCCACCGACGGCGTAGCCGTTGCCCAGGGTGACCGGATCACGGTGGTGACCACGGTCGGCGTAGCCGATGCAGAAGGTGACCGTCCTGCAGGAGGTGACCGGGGAGCGCGTAGCGCAGATGGGACTCTGTGGCGCGAGAGTCTGCACGTGTTCCGCACGCATCATGACGTCGATGCGACGTGAGAAATCCCGGCGATCCGTCACGTGCTCTGCACGGTGTCGCGGCTTGTGCGGCGCACCGGATGAGCACCGGATGCGGGATTCATCAGGGGCTTCGCACCGTCTTGGACGCAGAGCGCACACAGCCTTCGGCGCAGCTGGAACACCGGGGTGTGTGCGGTTTCCCAAGTAACGTGATGCACGCGAACACGCGGCCTCGAAGCCGTACAAACTACGGGTGCACCACCATGTACCAGGCACCATCCGACCCCGTCGCGGCCCACCGCTCCGCGACACGAAGAGCACTCGATCCGCACGCATCGTCGATGCGACACCAGCAAGCGCCGACCCCTAGACTCGACGCCGAAGGCGCCGCATAACTGCACCGGGACACCAGTGGAAAGCGCAGCGCGCAGCGCTCCGCGCCGCACACCGTGCTACGCGTCGTGAGCCACCTGCCGCGTAGCGGCCACCACCGACGTGGAATGGTCTTGAACAGAGCCGGCAGTTTCCGTCACGCACGCCATCAGTGCCACGCAACGAGGACGAGCGGAGCGAGGAATCGGTGCGACAGGCATGACGGAAGGGCTCTGGACACCATGTAACGAATATCGGGGGTAGAGGGGGCCGGCGATCCGAACACAAATTCGGACATTACCGGTGTAAAAATTTTTCTGCTCATGTGAAAAGTACACCGGTGATCTCCGGATTCGGTTCGACGCATGATGCGCGATATGAGCCACAAGGCCTTCCTCCTGACCCGCGCTTCCGAGGCCGAGACGAACGCTTCCCAGTTCAGCAATCTCGCCAACATGTTCGCGGCCGCGTCCAAGTCCACCTTCACGCCGCTCGTGACCAAGGAGGACGGCGCGATCCGCGACTACCTCCACCTCGACGAGACGGCCGTTCCCGGCAACGCGCACGGTCACGCTATTCAACCCGATCCACATTGACAGCACCGACCGTCAATGGACCGTCGTGATGTGCTGAGTTGCTATTCCGCCTTGCGCCAAGACCTCACCTCCACCGCGCCTGTCCACACGTGTTGACGCCGCACGGCATGTCAGATTCCGCAGACGGATTCGAACGTTTCCTCACCGGTCATCGTCGCAGCCTGCGCCTCTTGCTCGACGGCCTTCGTGGTCAGCGCCGTGCCAGTTTCCGGATTTACAGGCCCGAAGCGGGGCAGTCCGAAGTCGCACACGGTCTCCGGGTTGATCTCGGTGACCCGGCGCTTCCGGCCGGTGTTCACTGCGGCGACCGCGGTGGTCAAAGGGCCGCCGTAGGCGTCGGACACGGTCTCTCCTGGCAGAGTGGAGGCCAGGATGATCGTCTAGATCAGCCCCGCCGGGTTCGGGGTAGCGAAGCCGGTCTCGGTGCGGGCGACCTCATTGGTCGGCGTGCCATTGATCTTGTTGGACAGCAGCGTGGTCATCGGCTTGCCCTTGACCTGCCGGGCCAAGTAGTACGGGCGCAGTGGCAGGCCCCGCGAGCCCTCTTCGCCGTACCGGCGCCGTGCCCTAGTCTGCGTCGCTGCGCTGCCTGGTGCGCCTTCGCCTTCCGAGTCCTGACGGTGTCCACCGCGTGCGCCCGGGGGGCGGGGTTCCCTAGTCGGCCCCGCTGCGCTGAACCCGGGGTCTCCTCGCTTTGCGTCCCCTCGCGTGGCCGCCGGCTGCTCGCCGGGGAGGGGTTCCCTAATCGGCCCCGCTGCGCTGAACCCGGGGCCTCCTCGCTCTGCGTCCGCTCGCACGGCCGCCGTACCCCCGTGCCGGTCGCGGGTAGGTCCTGGCCCGTTCCCCTGTTCCTCTTCTCCGCCGTCTACCCTGCGCTATCGCGCTGCTCGACCATGCCGGCCAGCGTGCGCGGCCCGCGCTGCTTGGATGACCGCGAAGGCGCCGTCGCTGCGTGCGAGGTCCTGGGCCTTCTCGTTCGACTGGACGTAGATCGTCGCGCCGCCGAGGAGGTTGAGGGAGACGGGGACGGTCCGCGCCGGGGACGGTCGGAGAAGCTGGCGGAAGATGCTCGGGTCGATGTCGAGCTCGCGCGAGGCGGTCTCGATGTCGTCGTCGGTGGCGTCCATGACGTCGATGATCCTCGGCGCCGGTGACATCGTCGAGGGGCTGCGGAACTGGGGACGCGTGGCGTCGGTGCGCGTGCATAGGCTCGGGCTCGAACGGCTCGCGCGTGCGCGCGGGAGCTCGACGAGGGGGATTCGATGACGATGACGGCGAACGAGATGCGGACAACGACCGACGCGGCGGAGGAGCTGCGCGAGGGCGGGCGTTTTGATGCGCTGCTCGGTGTCCGGGCCGCGGAGCGGGACCTCGGCCGGCAGTACTCCCAGACGGTGCTGCGCGGTGACCGGATGATCGCCGAGGATCTCGACGCCGGCGTCTCCCCGGCCGTGCTGGGGGTTGCGCTCGGGCTGTCGGTGGCGTTGAGCGAGGAGCGCGCCGGCTGGCACCGACGGCTGCCCGGGTAGGTGCTCGGAGTGGCGGACGAGCGAGGTCCGGAGTCTTCGGCCGAGGAGTTCGCCCGCCGCTCCGTCGAGGCGTCGAAAGCCGGGAACGGTTTGCCCGAGTCGCTGGCGAAGTCGCTACGGTCCTCGAGTCGCCCGGCGCCCGATCGCCCGCACGCGGTGACGCTCGACTCGGTGGGCGGGCTGACAGTCTACGTCGGCGCGGAGGGGTTCGCGTGGTGGCTGACGGTGTGGGACTCCGCGCGCGCTACGGCCGGGGTGTGCGAGGAGCTGCCGGCCGCTGCCGACGAGTCGTTGCCGGAGCGCGGTGACGATGCGGCTCCCGATCCCTGGCGATCTCGGCGACGGTGGTGGCGTCGATCGTGAGGGTGCCGGCGTGCGAGGGGCGGGTCCGGAACTGTTCCGGGTCCGCCCCTCTTGCGAGTCCGTCGGTGGGAAGTCCTCCGGGGCGTCCCCTCACTCGTGGGGTGTCTCGGAAGGGGCCGGCCACCCTGCGGCGGACTTCGTTGGTCGTATTCGTTGGCTATTCATTGACCGGCCCGATCGCGTTGATCGAGCCGGCCTCCGTGTTCCGCAGAATCTCGCGGAAGTAGCGTGCCCCCAGTCAGATTCGAACTGACACTGAGCGGATTTTAAGTCCGCTGCCTCTGCCGATTGGGCTATGGGGGCCGGTGAACGGCTCAACCCCGCCGTCGGACGCTGCCCGGGGCGGGGTTGAGCCGGTGGACGGGAGGTCCCGTCAGAGGCTGGCCTTGCTCGAGGCCGGGGCGCTGCCCGTGGCCTCCTGGAAGTTCAGCCGGGGCTCGCGCGCGTGCCGGATCGGCGCGGTGTCGCGCCCGAACACGGCGTTGAGGACGTACTCGGAGAACACCCGCACCTTGCGCTCCACGGTGGGGATGGCGTAGCCGTGGTAGAGCCGGTGCATCATCCAGGCCGGGAAGCCGGAGAACTCGATCCCGTTGCCCTTGATGCCGGGCAGGTTCTTGATGCTGGCCACGCCCTTGCCCAGGCCGAGCCCGGCGACCGCACCGAGGTTCTCGTGGTAGTAGTCCTCGAGCGGCTGGCCCGCGCGGGCGGCCAGGATGTTCTTGGCCAGGACGCGGGCCTGGCGCACGGCGTGCTGGGCGTTGGGCACGCAGAAGCCGCCCACGCCCCCGCCGGTCAGGTCCGGCACGGCCGCGACGTCGCCGGCGGCCCAGGCGCCCTCGACGGGCCCGTCGTCGCCGGTGATCCGCAGGTCCGCGCCGGCGCGGACGCGCCCGCGCTGGTCCAGAGGGAAGTCCGTGCTCTTCACCAGCGGGTTGGCCTGCACGCCGGCGGTCCAGATGAGGGTGTCCGTGTCGATCTCGCCGGCCGGGGACTTGTCCTGCATGTTGATGAGCTTCAGGTGCTTGTCCACGGCGGAGGCCAGGGAGGTGTTCAGCAGGACCTCGATGCCGCGGCTGCGCAGCTGGGCCACGACCTTCTCGGCACGGTCCTCGGAGACCTCGGGCATGATCCGGCCCATGGCCTCGATCAGGACGAAGCGCAGGTCGGAGACCTCGAGGCGCTCGTTGCGCTCGACGGCGCTGCGGGCCATGTCCTCCATCTCGGCGAGACCCTCGGTGCCGGCGTAGCCGCCGCCGACGACGACGAAGGTCAGCGCACGGCGCTTCGCGTCCTCGTCGGAGGTCAGGGAGGCGAACTCGATCCGCTCGAGGACCCAGTCGCGCAGCGCGACGGCCTCCTCGACGGACTTCAGGCCGATGCCGTTCTCGGCGAGGCCCTCGATCGGGAACGCGCGGGTCACGGAGCCGCCGGAGATGACGACCTCGTCGTAGGCCAGCTCGAAGGTCTCGCCCTCGTCGACGCCCTGGACGGTCGCCGTGCGGTTGGCGTGGTCGATGCCGACCACGCGGCCGCCGACGAGTTCGCAGTCGCGCAGGTGCTGACGGTGCGGGACCACGGCGTGGCGGCCCTCGATGTTGCCGGCGGCCACCTCGGGGAGGAACGGCAGGTAGGTCATGTACGGGTTCGGGTCCACCACGGTCACGACCCCGCCGGCGTCCTTGATCCGCTTCTGCAGTTCCTGCGCCACGGTGAAACCGACGTAGCCGCCGCCGACGATCAGAAGGCGCGGTCGATCCTTAGCGAGTTGAGTAAAAGACATGACCCAGAGTCTACTCAGAAAGCTGACGGCGCCGCGGCCCGGCCGGGACCCCCGGTACCGTGTTCCGCCCCCGGCCCGTCCGGGTGCCGGGCCTGCGCGCCCGGTTCATCCGTTGCGGCCGGGCCCGCCGCGCACGATGTGCCGGATGTGCACCACGGCCCCGGCGGTCAGCCCGAGCACGAGCAGCCCGAAGCCCGAGAGCACGAACAGGGGCAGCAGCCCCGTCTCGTCGATCGGCGGCACCGGCTCGGGCGGGGCGGCCTCGGCCTCGACCTGCTCGGTGACGGGCTCGGCGCTCCGCGTGGGGGTCGCCGTGGGTGCGGCCGAGGCGCCGCGGCGGTGCACGCGCACCCACTCGCGCATGCTCCCCAGGGGGTTCTCCGTGACCTCGGGGACGTCCTCCGTCAGTGCGGCCTCGACGTCGAGCACGCCGTAGCCGTAGAGGGGGTCCTTGCCCGGTGCCCCGGTGTCCCGGGCGGTGGAGACCAGGCGGTTGGCGATCTGGGCCGCGCTCATCTGCGGCCACTTCGCCTGGATCAGCGCAGCGGCGCCCGCGACGACGGGGGCGGACGCGGACGTCCCGGCCCACGTGGCGTAGCGGTCGCCGGGGATGGCGCCCACCATGTCCTCGGTGGGCCCGGCGACCGCGATGGAGATGCCCTGCGAGGAGGACTCCCAGCTGGCCTCGCCGTTGCGGCCCACGCCGCCCACGGTGAGCACGCCCGGGATGGTGGCCGGGGCCCCCACCTGGACCAGCCCGGAGCCCCGGTTGCCGGCGGAGGCGACGACGAGGACGTCCTTCTCCTCGGCGTAGAGGAAGGCGTCGTCCCAGCTGCGCGGCCAGGACGTGCTGTTGGAGCCCACCGACATGTTGATGATGTCCGCTCCGTTGTCCACGGCCCACCGGACGGCGTCGGGGATCTGCTCGTCGACGCTGCGGATCTCCGGGGTCTCGTTGCCCAGCCACGTGGAGACGGCGAGCACCTGAGCGTCCGGGGCCACGCCCACGATCCCGGCGGGGCGGCCGGGGGCGGCGTCGTCGTCGCCGCCGTCGGGCACGTGGCCGCGCCCTGCCGCCACGGACGCCACGAGGGTGCCGTGCTCGGGCTCCGCGCCGAGGCCCTCCTGGCCGTCGGGCGCCCCGCCCCCGGAGACGTCGGTGCCGCCCGCCACGGCGCCCGCGAGGTCCTGGTGGGCGCCGTCGACGCCGGTGTCGATGACGGCGATGCGCACTCCCTCGCCCGTGGACTCCTTCCAGGCGTCGCGGATGCCGTACTCGTCCAGCCAGTACTGCTGCGCCCGGATCCCGTCCGCGTCGATCCGGGAGGTGTCGGGCGCCTCGGGCGGTTCGGTGACGGGGTTCTCGATCGGGATGCTCGGGGCGGGGGCCGGCGGACCGGGCTGGGCCCGGGCGGGCTCCGCTCCCGGAAGGCCCACGGCGGCGGCCGCGACGAGGACCGCCGCGCCGAGGGCGCCCCGGCGCGGGACGCCGCGGGGACGGGCGGGACGGCGACGGGCGGCGGTGGGGTGCATGGGTCCTTCGGGGTGAGGTCCGAGTGGGACGAGCGCGGGTCAGCCGACCTGCGAGAGGGCGATCCCGTCCAAAATATCGTGTTCGCTGGCGATCGCCGAGCGCACCCGGCCACCGGTGGCGGAGGCGACGCGCTCCACGATCCGCCGCCACACCAGGGCGCCGGCGCCGATGACGTCCACGCGCCCCTCGTGCATGTAGGGCAGCTGCGCTCGCTCCTCCCGCGTCATGGCGGTGAGCTCCCGGCAGGCCTGCTCGATCCGCTCGGCGGGCAGCTCCGCCCCGTCGATGGCCTCCGGGTCGTAGCCGGGCAGGCCGAGCGCGTGGGCGGTGACGGTGGTGACGGTGCCCGCCACCCCCACGAGGTGGGTCGCCTCGGCCAGGGGCACGGTCTGCAGGACGGTGTCCACGGCGCGGTCGACGTCGCGCAGCACGGCCTCCTGCTGGGGAGCCGTCGGCGGGTTGGCGCCGAGGTGGCGCTCGGTCAGGCGCACGCAGCCGATGTCGACGCTGCGCTCGGCGCGCACGCCGTCCGCGTTGCCCAGGACGAACTCCGTGGACCCGCCGCCGAGGTCCACCACGAGGACCCGGTCGTCGGGGTCGGCCCCGCCGACCGCGGCGGAGGCGCCCAGGAAGGACAGGTCGGCCTCCTCGTCGCCGGTGATCACCTGAGGCTCGACGCCGAGCCGCTCGCGGATGCCGCGGAGGAAGACGTCCCGGTTGCCGGCGTCGCGGGTGGCGCTGGTGGCCACGAACCGCAGGTGCTCCACCCGGTGCTGCTCCAGCAGCCGGGCGTACTCGTCGGCGGCCGCGAACGTGCGCTGCAGCGCCGCCTCGGCGAGCCACCCGGTGGCGTCCACGCCCTGGCCCAGGCGCACGACGCGCATCTCGCGCACGACGTCGTCGAGCACGACGCGCCCGTCCTCCTCCCGCGCCTCGGCGATGAGCAGTCGGATGGAGTTGGTGCCGCAGTCGATGGCGCCTACGCGCATGGGGACGTCCTCAGGGGTGGGGGGTGCGGGCGGGGGTGGTGGCAGGGGCCGGCTCAGGCGTCGCGCCAGGCGGGGTCGCAGTGGCAGGCCTGGGGGGTCCACCACTGCGCGATGGCGTCGAGGGTCTCGTCGCCGAGGGGGTTCACGCCCCGGCCGGCGGCCAGCGCGTGCCCGGCGAGCACGTGCAGGCACTTGACCCGCACGGGCATGCCGCCGGCGGAGATGCCCTCGATCTCGGGGACCGGGCCGGTGCCGGCCTTCGCCCCGATCCGGGCGCGCTCCGCGAGGTAGTCCTCGTGCGCGGCCCGGTGGCCGGCGGCGAGCCGCTCGTCGGAGCCGAGCCGGTCGGACATCTCGTACATCAGCCCGCCGGCCTCGAGCCGGGAGACCGCGGACGTGACCACGGGGTGCGCCAGGTAGAAGACCGTGGGGAACGGGGTCCCGTTGGCCAGCCGCGGCGCGGTGGCCGCCACGAGCGGGTTGCCGCACGTGCAGCGGGCGGGGATCTCGACGACGTCGCGCACCGGGCGCCCGAGCTGGCGGGAGAGCACCTGCAGGTCCAGGGGCGTGGGCTCGACCGTGCCGGCCGTCACCCCGAGGCCCCGGGGGGCGGGGGCCGCACCGTCGCCGGTCTCGTGTCCGTGCTGGTCGTTCACGCCGTTCCTCACTCCGCGGCCGTGCCGCGGCTGTCCGTCGCCGCGTCCTGCGGCTGGTCGTCGGCCCCGGTGGTGGCCTCCGGGGCGGTGCTCGCGGAGCTCCCGGTGCCGCCGGTGCTCTCGCTCTGCTGGGCGTCCCCGGTGGCTCCCGGGGTGCCGGGGGTGTCGTCGTAGGCGGAGGCCACGACGGACTGCCACAGGGCGTCGACCCACGCGGGCTTGTCCGCCTCGACCTGCGCCGCGGAGGAGTCCACCACGGCGCCCTCCATCTCCTCGGCGCCGACCACGAGGTAGGAGCGCTCCCCCGGCATGACGTAGAGCAGCCGGTCGCGGGCCTGCTGCTTGACGTAGGTCTCGTCCGACCACTGGTCCACCTGGTGCTCCAGGGACGCCTGCTCCGCCTGCATGTCCGCGATCGAGCGCTCGAGGGCGGCGATCTCGGCGCGCTGCTCGAGCCAGATCTTGGTGGTCGGCGCCGCGAGGAAGACGATGAGCACCGCCACGAGCGTCAGGGCGAGGAACCGGCCGCTGAAGGTCCGGGCGGGGGTCGGCGTCCCCACGGCGGTCGAGCCGGTCTGCTGGCGCGGCGCCCGTTCCGCCCGGCTCCGCGCGGCGTCCCGCCCGCCGAGCAGGCGGGTGGTGGGAGGGCGGGAAGCGGGCATGCGGACCTCACGGGGCGGGATCGGGGACGGGCACCAGTGTAGCGCCCGTGCGGGCCCGGCCGGCCGGGGGCCGGGCCCGCACGCTCGGGACCGCCCGTTCAGGCGGCCGCGGTCACTTCGCGGTGTAGCGCGGGAAGGCGGAGGCGCCGGCGTAGCGGGCGGCGTCCCCGAGCTCCTCCTCGATGCGCAGCAGCTGGTTGTACTTCGCCACGCGCTCGGAGCGGGCGGGCGCACCGGTCTTGATCTGCCCGGCGTTGGTGGCCACCGCGATGTCGGCGATCGTGGTGTCCTCGGTCTCCCCCGAGCGGTGGGAGATCATGCAGTGGAACATGTGGCGCTGGGCGAGGGAGATCGCGTCGAAGGTCTCCGTGAGCGAGCCGATCTGGTTGACCTTCACCAGCAGCGCGTTGCCGGCGCCCTCCTCGATGCCGCGCGCCAGGCGCTCGGGGTTGGTCACGAACAGGTCGTCGCCCACGAGCTGGACCTGCGTGCCCACGGAGGCGGTCAGGGTCTTCCAGCCCTCCCAGTCGTTCTCGTCCAGGGGGTCCTCGATGGACACCAGCGGGTAGTCGCGCACGAGCTCCTCGTAGTACGCGGCCATCTCGTCGGAGCTGAGCTGCTTGCCCTCGAAGTTGTACTTGCCGTCCTCGAAGAACTCGGAGGAGGCGACGTCGAGGGCGAGCGCGACGTCGGTGCCCACGGTGTAGCCGGCCTTCTCGATGGCCTCGGAGATCAGGTCCAGCGCGGCGCGGTTGGACTCGAGGTTCGGGGCGAAGCCGCCCTCGTCGCCCAGGCCGGTGGACAGGCCGCGGTCGTGGAGCACGGACTTCAGCGAGTGGTAGACCTCCACGCCGGTGCGCAGGGCCTCGGAGAAGGTCGGGGCGCCGATGGGGGCGATCATGAACTCCTGGATGTCCACGTTGGAGTCCGCGTGGGAGCCGCCGTTGAGGATGTTCAGCATCGGGACGGGCAGCACGTGGGCGTTCGGGCCGCCCAGGTACTTGTAGAGCTCGAGGTCGGCGGCGTTGGCGGCGGCGCGGGCCACGGCGAGGGAGACCCCCAGGATCGCGTTCGCCCCCAGGTTGCCCTTGTTGTCGGTGCCGTCCAGGTCCAGCATGGTGCGGTCGATCAGGCGCTGGTCGGTGGCGTCGAGCCCGATGACGGCCTCGGCGATCTCCTCGTCGACGGCCTTGACGGCGTCGAGCACCCCTTTGCCGAGGTAGACGCTCTTGTCGCCGTCGCGGCGCTCGACGGCCTCGAACTCACCGGTCGAGGCGCCCGAGGGCACCGCGGCCCGGCCGTAGCTGCCGTCCTCCAGCAGGACCTCGACCTCCACGGTCGGGTTGCCGCGGGAGTCGAGGATCTGGCGGGCGTGCACTGCGGTGATCATGGCCATGAAAAGCTCCTGACGTCGTGGTGGGAGGGCGTGCTGGCCCCAGCGGGTCCAGCCTAGCGAGTCGGCGGCGTCCTGCGCCGCCCCCGGGCGTCGCGGAGCGCCCCGGACCCGGGTTCAGCCGCCGTCGCGTTCGCGCACGTACGCGCGGGTCGCCCCGCGCAGGGCGCGCTCGGCGTCGAGGCCGTGCGCCGAGCCCGAGCGCACGAGCGCGAACAGCGCCTCGCCGAGCTCCTCCTCGGTGCGCGGTCCTGCGGGGTCCTCGGGGCGGGCGGGCTCGAGCCCGTTCTTGCGGGCCCGGGCCAGGGTCTTCTCGGCGAGGGCCAGGGCGGGCAGGTGGGGCGGGATCCCGTCGAAGGGCCCGGTGCGCTCGGGCTTCTCCTCCTTCTTGAGGTCCTCCCAGCGGGCGTGCAGCTGCTCGAGGGTGTGCTCCCCCGCCACGTCGCCAGCCGCGCCGGCCCCGAAGACCTGGGGGTGGCGGCGCACGAGCTTGCTGGTGATCGCCTCGAGCACGTCTGAGACGTCGAACCCGCCCGCCTCGCGGGGCCGCTCCTGGGCCACGCGGGCGTGGAAGACGACCTGCAGCAGCACGTCGCCGAGCTCTTCGACGAGCAGCTGCGGGTGGGCCGCCGGGCCGCCTTCGGCCTCGATCGCCTCGACGACCTCGTAGGCCTCCTCCACGAGGTAGCGCACGAGGGACTCGTGGGTCTGCTGCCCGTCCCACGCGCAGCCGCCCGGGGAGCGCAGCCGGTCCATCACGGCCACGAGCTCCGCGAACCGCTGCCCCGTGCGGTCCGGGACGCCCAGGGCGGTCCCGCCGACGTCGTCGGCCCCGTCGGTGCCGTGTCCCTGGCTCATGCGGAGAGCCCTTCGAAGCCCTCGGTGATCAGCCCGTCCAGCGCGCTGCGGTCCTCGAGCGGCAGGAACGCCGCGGCGGCGGCGTTGCGCTGCAGCCGCTCCAGGTCCTCCAGCCCGTAGCCGAAGTGCTCGACGAGGAAGCCGAGCTCGTCCGTGACCGATGTGCCGCTCATCAGGCGGTTGTCCGGGGAGATCGTCACCGTGAAGCCCGTGCGGTAGAGCATGTCCACGGGGTGCTGGGTGGGGGCGGAGCCGAAGGCGGCGACCGCGCCGGTCTGCAGGTTGGAGCTCGGGCAGACCTCCAGCGCGATCCCCCGGTCCCGCACCCACTCGGCGGTCCGGCCCAGGTCCACCACGGCGACGTCCTCCAGGTAGTCGATGTCGATGTCCTCCGCGATGCGCACCCCGTGGCCCAGCCGCAGGGCGCGGCCCGTGGCGAGCGCGTCGCGGATCGAGCCGATCCCCGCCGCCTCCCCCGCGTGCAGGGTCACGGGCATGAGCTCGTCCGCGAGCAGCTCGAGGGCCGCCCGGTGGCGGGCGGGCGGGAACCCGTCCTCGGGGCCCGCGAGGTCGAAGGCCACGACCCCGCGGTCGCGGTTGTCCACGACGAGCCGGGCGACCTCGAGGGAGCGGTCCCCGTGGCGCATCGCGCACAGGATCTGGGTGACGGACACGATGTGCCCGGCGTCCTCGGCCGCGAGCACCCCCTCGGAGAGCCCCAGCCGCACGGCCTCCACGGCCTCGGCCATCGACAGCCCGCCGGCGGTGTGCTGCTCGGGGGCCCAGCGGACCTCGGCGTGCACCACGCCGTCGGCCACGAGCTCCTCGACGTACTCCCGGGCGCAGCGCACGAGGGCCTCGGGGGTCTGCATGACCGCGACCGTGTGCTCGAAGGTCTCGAGGTAGCGCTCCAGCGAGCCCGAGTCGGCGCTCGTGCGCATCCACCGCCCGAGGGCCTCGGGCGCCTCGACGGGCAGGCGGTGCCCGGCCGCGGCGGCGAGCTCGACGACCGTGGCCGGGCGCAGGGCGCCGTCGAGGTGGTCGTGCAGGCACACCTTGGGCAGGTCGCGGAGGATGCCCTCCGGCACGCGGGCGGGTGGGTGCTCGGCGGAGGTCAGCATCGTGGTCTCAGTAGTTCCAGTCCTGCAGGGCCTCGTTCATGTGCTGCGGGATGTTCGCCCCGGTGCGGGGGTACATCCGCAGCTCCTCGAGATAGTTCTGCGCGGGCAGGCGCTCCTCGTAGCGCACGAACGCCTCCTCGTCCGCGTAGTCGAAGGACACCTCCGGCGGGATGCCCGGGCGGAAGCGGAACATCATGGCCACCGGTGCCCCGGCGCCTTCCACGTAGGACGCGTCCTTGAGCTCCTGCACGTGCAGCAGCTCCTCGGGGACGAGGTCGAAGGTGCGGCGCTGGTCCCAGAAGCCGTTCTTGCGCACGTGGGTCAGGGCGTCGTAGTAGGTGCCGAGGGCGCGCACCCGCACGAGGACCGTGGAGACGTCCATCGCCGTGCCGTCCTCCCCGAACAGCCGCCGCTGGGCGTCGGCGAGCCGGCGCAGGACCTCGACCTCTTTGAGCACGAGGTTGCCGTCCGCCAGCTTCTCCGGGGAGGGCCGGTCCAGCAGCTCGGCGGGGGCCCGGTAGGACGGGGAGACGTCGGTGGTCACGGCGGTCTCGGGGGCGGACGTGTCGTGGTCCTCCCCCGCGGCGGCGGTCCCGGCGGCGGCAGCGGCGGCCGTCGCCGCGGCCGGGCCCGTCGGGGCGGCCGGCTCGACGTCCTCGTGCCACTCCTCGTGGTCGACGTGGTCGGGGACGCGCTCCCCGCCGGCGTCCGGGGCCGGGGCGGCCGGCGCGGTCGCGGCGGCGGCCGTGGACCCGGCGCTGTCCTCGACCTCGGTGATGACGGGGACGCCGGAGGTCACGGGCGCGGGCTCGGCGTCGGGGACGGCTGCGGGGGCGGTCACCGGGTCCCGGTCGGCCGGCGGCTCGGCACCCGGCTCATCGGCGCCCGGCTCATCGGCGCCCGGCTCATCGGCGCCCGGCGGCTCGTCGGCCGGTCCGGCCGGGGCGTGGCGGTCCTCCGCGGCGTCCTGCGTGCCCACGGCGCTGGCGGGCGCCTCCGGGGTGGGCCGGCCGGAGTGCCAGGTGTCCACGGTCTCGGCCCCGTCGGCGAAGCCGTAGGTCGTCACGACGGGACGGACCCCGTCCCGCTCGGGGCCCACCTCGATCCGCGCGCGGTGCCAGGCGCCGCGCGGGGAGGTCATGGCCTCGCTGTAGAGGTCCGCGACCGCGTCGAAGAGCGGGGAGTCCTGGTCCACGGTGCCCGACTCCACCGACGGCGCCACGTCGCCCACGGACTGCTCGGTCTGGTGGGTCATGGTGTTGCCGCGCTGGACCAGGGTGAGCACCGCCCGGTCGGCGCCGCGCGCGGTGAGCCGCTCCACGATGGACGCCAGGGGGCCCTCGCCCGGCAGCTCCCGGGCCTCGTCCGCTCCCCGCTCGGTGGGGGCGGCCGGGGCCGCGGAGCGCTCCGGCTCCCCGGCCTCCCGGCCGGCCTCCTCGCCGGCCGAGTTCTTCCGGAACATTCCTCGCAGACCCACCTGGACCCACCCTTCTGAGCGCGTGCGCACGCCCTCGGTTCTCGTTTCGCTGGTGCTCTCCGCAGTATAGGCGCGCCCCTCGGACGCGCTGCCGGTGCTCAGCGCACGGTCTCGAGCACCACCGCGCGGCGCGGCCCGTCCGCCGGGGCGCCGGGGGAGACCACGGCCGCGCCCTCGAGCACCTCCCGGGCGCGGGCGAAGCGCTCGGGGGTGTCCGTGAGCAGCGTCATCAGCGGCTGGCCGGCGCGCACGGGCTCGCCCGGCTTGGCGTGCAGGACGATCCCGGCCCCGGCCTGCACCGGGTCCTCCTTGCGGGCCCTGCCCGCGCCCAGGCGCCAGGCCGCGACCCCGACCTTGTACGCGTCGAGCTCGGCCAGCACGCCGTCGGCCGGCGCGGTGAGCGTCTCGGACTCGCGGGCCTGCGGGAGCGGGGCGTCGGGGTCGCCCCCCTGCGCGGAGACCATGGCCCGCCACACGTCCATCGCGCGCCCGTCCCGCAGCGCGTCGGCGGGGTCCACCCCGGTGATGCCGGAGGCCTCGAGCATCTCGGCGGCCAGCGCCACGGTGAGCTCGACGACGTCGGCCGGTCCGCCCCCGGCGAGGACGTCGACCGACTCCTGGACCTCGACGGCGTTGCCCACGGTCAGGCCCAGGGGCGTCGACATGTCGGTGAGCAGCGCGGTGGTGCCCACCCCGGCGTCCGTGCCGAGGTCGACCATGGTGCGGGCGAGCTCGCGGGCGGAGGCGAGGTCCTTCATGAACGCGCCGGAGCCCACCTTGACGTCCAGCACGAGCGACTGGGTGCCCTCGGCGATCTTCTTGGACATGATCGAGGAGGCGATCAGCGGGATGGACTCGACCGTGCCGGTGACGTCCCGCAGCGCGTAGAGCTTCTTGTCCGCGGGGGCCAGGCCGGAGCCGGCCGCGCAGATCACGGCGCCGACGTCCCGCAGCTGGGCCAGCATCTGCTCGTTGGACAGCGCCGCCCGCCACCCGGGGATCGACTCGAGCTTGTCCAGGGTGCCCCCGGTGTGCCCGAGGCCGCGGCCGGACAGCTGCGGCACGGCGACCCCGTGGACCGCCACGAGGGGGGCCAGCGGGAGGGTGATCTTGTCCCCCACGCCGCCGGTGGAGTGCTTGTCCGCGGTGGCCGAGCGCGCCCCGGAGCGCACGAGCTGCGAGAAGTCCATCCGCTCCCCCGACGCGATCATCGCCTGCGTCCAGCGCGCGATCTCCTCGCGGGCCATCCCGCGCAGGAACACGGCCATGGCCAGGGCGCTCATCTGCTCCTCGGCCACGACGCCGCGGGTGTAGGCGTCCACGACCCACGCGATCTGCTCGGGCGAGAGCGTGCCGCCGTCGCGCTTGGTCCGGATGACGTCGACGGCGTCGAACTGCTCGGTCATGGGGGTCCTTTCGAGGGGTGCTAGAGGTTCTCGGGGCCGAAGGCGTCGGGGAGGACCTCGGCCATCGTCCTCACGCCGGAGACGGTGAGCAGCTGCAGGCCCGGGGCCCGGTGCTCGTGCAGCAGCTGCCGGCAGCGCCCGCAGGGCATGAGCACGTCGCCGCAGCCGTCCACGCACACGAACGCGACGAGCCGCCCGCCGCCGGACATGTGCAGGGCGGAGACGAGGGTGCACTCGGCGCACAGCGTCAGCCCGTAGGAGGCGTTCTCCACGTTGCAGCCGGAGACCACCCGCCCGTCCTCCGTCAGCGCGGCGGCGCCCACGGGGAAGCGGGAGTACGGGACGTAGGCGTGCTCGCGGGCGGCCACGGCGGCCTCCCGCAGCAGCTCCCAGTCGACGGCGCCGGCCGTGGTGCCGGCGGGGTCGCCGCCGGGGGCCGCGGCCGGCGGCCGGGGGGCGGGGTCGGTGCTCACGGGGCGCTCACTCCTTGGTGTAGGGCTGGCCGGAGGCCGCGGGCGCGCGCGAGGCGCCCACGAGCCCGGCCACCGCCAGGATCGTCACGATGTACGGGAGCATGGCGAGGAACTGGCTGGGCACGGGGGTGCCCAGGAACGACAGGATCGACTGCAGGTTGGAGGCGAAGCCGAACAGCAGGGAGGCGAGCAGCGCCCCGATCGGGTTCCACCGACCGAAGATCAGCGCCGCCAGGGCGATGTAGCCCGCCCCGGAGGTCATGTCGCGGGTGAACGCGGAGACGGAGACCAGGGTGTAGAAGGCCCCGCCGATGCCGGCGACCATGCCGCCGAGCACCACGTTGCGGAAGCGCAGGGCGTTGACCCGCACGCCGAGGGTGTCGGCGGCCTTGGGGTGCTCGCCCACGGCCCGGGTGCGCAGGCCCCAACGGGTCCGGTAGAGGGCGAACCACACGAGCGCGACCGCGGCGTACATGAGGTAGCCGATCACGGACTGGTCGAAGAGGATCGGGCCGACCACCGGGATCTCCGAGAGCACGGGCACCGCGAAGCGGGGCAGCCGCGGCGGGGCGTTGAAGACGCTCGCGTTGGGCTCGAGCACCGTGGCGAAGAGGAACCCGGTGAGCCCGGAGACGAGCACGTTGAGCACCACACCCACGATGACCTGGTTGACCTTGTAGCCGATCGAGAACACCGCGAGCACGAGCGAGACGAGGGCGGCGCCCAGGACGGCGGTCAGCAGGCCCACCCAGGCGCTGCCGGACAGGGAGCCGGCCACGGCCGCGGCGAACGCCCCGAACAGCAGCTGGCCCTCGATCGCGATGTTCACCACGCCGGAGCGCTCGCACAGCAGCCCGCCGAGGGAACCGAAGATCAGCGGGATCGCCAGCGCCACGGACCCGGCGAGCAGCCCGGACAGGGACACGTCCGGGGTGCGGGAGCTGCCCACGACCCACACGAGGAAGCCGGTGACGAAGAAGAAGCCGAAGGCGGCCACCGCCCACCGGGGCAGGTGCGCCCCCGCCCGGGCGCGCAGGAACGCGAGGACCGTCACGGCGGCCAGCACGGCCACGGCGAGCCAGCCCCACAGCACGCCGTTGACCGCGAGGTCCGGCACGCGGAAGAGGTCACCCTCCTCGGAGACGCGGAACGCCACCCGGGTGTCCGGGGCGCTGAGGCCGAACAGGACCAGGCCGACCAGGCTCAGCAGGGCGAGGACCACGGGGGTGCGCCAGCTGCGCACGCCCACGACCTCGTTGGCCGCGGCGGTGGACAGCTCTGACTCGAGCGGGGGCGCCGCGGCGCCGACCGCGGTGCTGCCGCCGGCCCAGGGCGCCGCGTCGGGACGCCGTGACTCATGGTGCGGGCTCATGCCTGGACCCCCTCGGTGGCGGCGGTGGCGCCCCGGCCGCGGCGGGGCCGGGCGCGGCCGCTGCCGGTCTTCAGCAGCGGCGGAAGGGCGATGAACAGGACGATCAGGGACTGCACGACGAGCACGATGTCGATGTTGGTCCCGGTCATGGACTGCATGGTGACGCCCCCGGCGCGGAACGCCCCGTAGAGCAGGCCGGCGAAGAACGTGCCCCACGGCTTGGAGCGGCCCAGCAGGGCCACGGTGATGGCGTCGAAGCCGAATGACGCGGCGACCCCGGAGGTGAGGGCCCGCTCGGTGCCCGCCACCTGGGCGACGCCGGCCAGGCCGGCGAGGGCGCCCGCGAGCACCATGACCACGACGAAGCCCCGGGTCACGGAGATGCCGGCGGTCCGGGCGGCGCGCGGGTTCGCACCGACGGCGCGCAGCTCGAAGCCGACGGTCGAGCGCTTGAGCAGCCACGCGACGAACACGGTCGCGAGCACGGCGAGCGCGAAGCCCCAGTGCAGGCGGAACTGCTCGCCCAGCAGCTTGGGGAACATCGCGGTGTCCGCGAGCTGGGGGCTGATCGGGTTGGACGACCCGGGCCGTAGGAACGCCGGCTGCGTGAGCAGCCAGGCGACGAGGTTCAGCGCGATGTAGTTGAGCATGATCGTCAGGATCACCTCGTGCGCGCCCGTGCGGGCCTTGAGCAGCCCGACGACCGCCCCCCACAGCGCCCCGCCCACGGCGCCGGCGACGACGACGGCGAGCAGGTGCAGGCCCGTGGGCAGCTGCCACGCGAAGCCCACGTACGCGGCCAGGGTCGCGCCGACGAGCAGCTGGCCCTGGGCCCCGATGTTGAACAGGCCCGCCTGGAACGCCACGGCGACGGCGAGGCCGGCGAGGACCAGGGGGGTGGCCACGGTGAGGGTCTCGGTGAGCGGGTAGACCCGCTGCGCGAACGTGTCGCCGCCGGGGTTGTAGACCGCGCCGTAGAACATGGCCTCGTAGGCCGAGGACGCGGCCGCCCACATCGCGGAGAGCGTGTCCCCGGGGCGGGCGAAGAAGTAGCCCGCGGCCTCGGAGACCGCCTCGTCCGTCAGGGCGATGAGCAGCCCGCCGAGCACGAGCGCCGCGACGATCGCGAGCACGGACTGCAGGGCCGCGCCCGTCCAGGTGCGCCGCGCGGCGTCGGGCGTGGTGGCCGTGGGCGGCGGCGCCGCCTGCTGGTCGGGGGCCGCCGCGGCGGCCTCGGTGGCACTCATGCCTGCTCCTTCGTGTGCTGCGCGGTGGACTCGTGGGCGGCCGCGGACGCCTCGTGGGCGCTCGCGCCGGCCATCATCTGCCCGAGGACGTCCCGCGGGGTGTCGGGCCCGACGATGCCCATGATCCGGCCGTGGAAGAACACGGCGATGCGGTCGGCGAGGGCGTAGACCTCGTCGAGCTCGGTGGAGACGATCAGCACGGGGACGCCCTTGTCCCGCTCCGCGACGATCTGCTCGTGGATGAACTCGATGGACCCGACGTCGACGCCGCGGGTGGGCTGGGAGGCGATGAACAGCTCGAGGGGCCGCGAGAGCTCCCGGGCGATCACGACCTTCTGCTGGTTGCCGCCCGAGAGGGTCTGCACGGGCGCGTCCACCGACGGGGTGCGCACGTCGAACTGCTCGACGGCGCGGCGGGCGTTGGCCTCGACCTCGCCCAGGCGCAGGGACGGGCCCCGGGAGAAGCGGTCGTCGCCGTAGAGGTCCAGCACGAGGTTCTCCGCCACGGTGAACGGACCCACGAGCCCGTCGGTGGAGCGGTCCTCCGGGACGAAGCCGACGCCGGCGTCGAGGACCTGGCGCACCGAGCGGCCGAGCAGCTCCTTGCCGTTGAGGCGCACCGACCCGGTGGCGCGCTCGCGCAGGCCCAGGACGGCCTCGGCGAGCTCGGTCTGCCCGTTGCCCTGCACGCCGGCCACGGCGAGGATCTCGCCGCGGGCGACGGTGAAGCTGACGTCGTCGAGCAGCTTCACGCCGTTGTCCCCGACCACGGTCAGTCCGGAGACGTCCAGGGCGCACTCCCCCGGCTCGGCCTCGTCCTTGGTGACGGTCAGGGACACGTCGCGGCCCACCATCAGGGCGGCGAGCTCGGAGGTGGACGCCTCCGGGGAGGTCTGGCCCACGACGCGGCCGCGGCGGACCACCGTGATGACGTCGGAGACCTCCTTGACCTCGCGCAGCTTGTGGGAGATGAAGAGGATGGACTTCCCCGAGGCCCGCAGCTGGCGCATGATCGCGAGCAGCTCGTCGGTCTCCTTCGGGGTGAGCACCGCCGTGGGCTCGTCGAGGATGAGCACCTGGGCCTCCCGCACGAGGGCCTTGATGATCTCGACGCGCTGCTGCACCCCCACTGGCAGGTCCTCGACGACCGCGTCGGGGTCCACGTGGAAGCCGTAGCGGTCGGAGATCTCCCGGATCCGCCGCCGGGTCGTCTCCAGGTCCAGGGTGGCGCCGCGGGTGCTCTCCGCGCCGAGGGCCACGTTCTCCGCGACGGTGAACACGGGCACCAGCATGAAGTGCTGGTGGACCATGCCGATCCCGGCGGCCATGGCGTCCGCGGGGCCCTTGAAGGACACCTCGGCGCCGTCGACGAGGATGCGTCCCTCCGTGGGCCGGTAGAGCCCGTACAGGACGTTCATCAGGGTCGACTTGCCGGCGCCGTTCTCGCCGAGCAGGCAGTGGATCTGCCCGGGCTCCACGACGAGGTCGATGTCCTCGTTGGCCGCGAAGGAACCGAAGCGCTTCGTGATGGACTGCAGTTCCAGCTTCATGGTCGGGTGGTCCTCCTCCTGGGCCGTGCGCCGGCCCCGGGCGGGCACGCCACCGCCGCCAGCGGCGGCCGGGGCCGTCGCTGGCGGCGGTGGGTGCGGTGGTCGCGGGTGGCCCGGATCAGGCCTGCGGCGAGTTCTGGGACTCGACGGTGATCGTGCCCGCGATGATGTCCTGCCGCAGCTGCTCGACCTCCGCGGCGAGCTCCTCCCCCACGGCCTCCTGCTGGTCGTGGAACGGGGCGATGCCGACGCCCTCGTTCTCGAGGGTACCCACGTACGGGGTGTTGTCGAACTGGCCGCCCGCGGCGGTCTCGACGACGTCCTGCACGGAGGTGCTCATCTGCTTGAGCACGGAGGTGAGCTGGTACTGCTTGCCCTGGTCGAGGGTCTCGTAGCCGTCGGCGTCGACCCACACGAAGCGGACCTCGCGGCCGCCGTCGTTGGCCTCCACCACGGCGTCCAGGGTGCCGAGGGCGGCCTGGCCGGCCACGGGGAGGACGATGTCGGCCCCCTCGTTGATGAAGTTCTGGGTGGTGGTCTTCGCGGCCGAGGTGTCGGTGAAGCTGTTGACGAAGGTGCCGTCCTGCGCGTCCTTGTCCCAGCCCAGCAGCCGGACGTTCTCGCCCTTGACCTCGTTGTAGTGGGCCACGCCGTCGGCGAAGCCGTCCATGAACACCGTCACGGTCGGGATGTCCATGCCGCCGTAGGTCGCCACGGTCCCGCTCTGGGTGCTGCCCGCGGCCAGGTAGCCGGCGAGGAACGCCGCCTCGGCGGTGTTGTAGACGAGCGGCTTGACGTTGTCGAGCTCGATCGAGGCGTCGTCCACGATGGCGAAGTGGGCCTCGGGGTTGGCCTCGGCGACGGCCCGGGTCGCGTCCGCGAGCAGGAAGCCCACGGACAGCGTGAGGTCGCACCCGGACTGCACCATGGAGTTGAGGTTGGGCTCGAAGTCCGTCTCGGCCTGGGACTCGGCCTGGTTGACCTCGATGCCCATGCTCTCCTGCGCGGCCTGCAGGCCCTCGTAGGAGTTCTGGTTGAAGGAGCGGTCCTGGAACCCGCCGGAGTCGGAGACGATGCAGCCCGTGAAGTCGGTGGTCTCGCCCGAGGCCTCGCCGCCCTCCTCGGGGGCGGCGCCGCAGCCGGCGAGGACGAGGGCGGAGACGCCGAGCAGCGCGGCGGCGGAGAGGCCGCGGGAGCCTCGGGACGTCCGGGATGACGTGGTCATGGTTCCTCCAGGAGACGGGGGTGACCCGGCGGCGGGCAACGGGTCTCGTCCGCGCGGGGACGCGCGGCGTGGTGCCATTCTACCCAGGGGTAGAAGCCGCCCCGCCGGAGCGGGACGTTAATTCGCGCTCACGCGGGCCCGGGTCAGGCCTGGTCCGGCACGGGGGTCCGGTGCGTCTCGCGGGCGTGCAGCCGGATGGCCCGCAGGGCGGTGCTGGCCATCACCTGCACCCCGCACCCGATGGCCGCCTCGTCCGCGACGTAGTCCGACTGGTGCAGGTCGTAGGTGTGCCCCCCGCGGGTGCGCGTGCCCAGCCGCATCATGGCGCCGGGCACCTCCTGGAGGAACCACGCGAAGTCCTCGCCGCCCATGGACTGGTGCACCAGCACCACCGCGTCCTCGCCGAGCTCGGCGCGGGCGGCGTTCTCGATCATGGTGGTCTCGACCTCCCCGTTGACCACGGGGGGCACGCCGCGGATGTGCTCGAGCGCCACGTCCACGCCGTAGGGCGCCGCGACCTGGTGGACGACCTCGTCGAGCAGCTTCCCGGCCCGGTGCCACGCCTCGGCGTCGAGGCAGCGCATCGTCCCGGACATGAACCCCGTGGCGGGGATCGCGTTGGGCGCCACGCCGGCGTGCATCTGGCCCCACACCACGGCCACGCCCGAGCGGGCGTCGATCCGCCGGGACAGCACCGCCGGGACGTTCACGGCGACCTGCGCCATCGCGTACACGAGGTCCTGCGTCAGGTGCGGG
Source organism: Kocuria rosea (assembly GCF_023715525.1). Classification (GTDB taxonomy): domain Bacteria; phylum Actinomycetota; class Actinomycetes; order Actinomycetales; family Micrococcaceae; genus Kocuria; species Kocuria rosea_A. The sequence continues at coordinate 109,762 of NZ_JAMBOG010000011.1, forward strand.
CGGGAGGTGTGGCCGCCCCGGCCCGCGAACTCGATCCGCACGGTGTCCGACGCGGAGGTGATCGCCCCGATCCGGGTGCCCACCTGCCCGACGTCGACCTTGGGCTCGCAGTGCAGGGCGAACATGCGCGGCACGCCCTCGAGCACGCCCTGCCGGATCACCCCGAGGGCGCCGCCCGGCAGCTGCTCCTCCGCGGGCTGGAAGACGATCCGCACGGTCCCGGCGATGTGGGCGGTGCGGTGCAGGTCGGCGAGCACCTTGGCGACGCCGACCATCACGGTCGCGTGGATGTCGTGGCCGCAGGAGTGGGCCACCCCGTCGTTGACCGAGGAGAAGTCGAGGCCGGTGGCCTCCTGGATGGGCAGGGCGTCGATGTCCGCCCGCAGGCCCACGGCGATCGGCCCGTGCCCGATGTCCACGTAGCACCCGGTGTCCGCGAGCCGCTTCGGGGCCAGGCCCATGTTCTCCAGCGCCGCCACGATCCGGTCCGTGGTGCGGAACTCCTGGTAGGACAGCTCCGGGTGGCGGTGCAGGTCCCGGCGGAACGAGACGAGGTCCGGCAGGTACCGCTTGAGCAGCGGGCCGATGGCGGGCGGCAGCCCGGCCTCCACGGAGGCGGGGGCGGTGGCGGGGGACGCGTCAGGCATCTGACCAGGATACTCCCGGGTCCGGTTCCCCCTGCGCGCACCCGCGTGCCTCAGAGGACGTCCGTGTCGCCGTTCTGCTTGAGGGCGCTGACGGCGTCCTTGACGCGCTGGGCGTGCTCACGGGTGGTCACCAGCAGGGCGTCGGCGGTGTCGACGACGACGATGTCCTCCACCCCGATCAGGGCCACGAGCCGGCCGGTGTCCGAGACGACGATGCCCGTGGAGCTGTCCGCGAGCACCCGGCTGTTCTCCCCCAGGACCGCGACGTCGCAGTCCGCCTCCGGGTCGACGCGGTTGAGCCGCCGGATCGCCGCGAAGTCCCCGACGTCGTCCCACGTGAAGGTGGCGGGCACCATGGCGACGTCCCCGGCGGCCGCCGCGGGCTCCGCCACGGCGTAGTCGATGGCGGTCTTGGGCAGCCCGGGCCAGACCCGGTCGACGACCTCCTCCTGCGCGGGCGTGCCCCAGGCGTCGGCGATCTCCGCCAGCCCGGCGTAGAGCGCGGGCTCGCCGGCCTCGAGGTGGCGCAGCATCAGGGCGGCGGGGGCCACGAACATCCCGGCGTTCCACGTGTAGTCGCCGCTCGCCACGTACGCACGGGCGGTCTCCTCGTCGGGCTTCTCGACGAACTGCTCGACCTGCAGGGCGTGCGGGGCGCCGGCCAGCCCCAGGGGCGCCCCCGCCCGGATGTAGCCGAAGCCGGTCGCCGGGGAGCTCGGCGGGATGCCGATGGTCACGATCCGCCCCGACGCTGCCGCGGTGACGGCCTCCCGGACCACGTCGTGGAAGGCCTCGGCCGGCTCGATGACGTGGTCGGCGGCGAAGGAGCCGACGATCGCGTCGGGGTCGCGGCGCTGGATCAGCATGCAGGCGAGCCCGATGGCCGCGGCGGAGTCCTTGGGGGAGGGCTCGAGGACCAGCTCCTCCTCCGTGAGCTCCGGCAGCTGTTCGCAGACCGCGGCGGCGTGGGTGCGGCCGGTGACCACCATGACCCGGCCGTCGCTGAGCCCGGCGAGCCGGTCGTAGGTGGCCCGCAGCAGGGACGAGCCCGACCCGGTGAGGTCCAGCAGGAACTTCGGGGCGTCGGCCCGGGACAGCGGCCACAGGCGGGACCCGACTCCGCCGGCGGGGACGAAAGGGTGGAAGTGCGCGAGGGGAGTGGTCACGCTCCTCACCTTACGGCCTCGGCGCGGCGGGGTCCGAACGGCCCGTCCGCCGTGCGCGATATCGGCGCCACGGAGGGGGACAGGGTGTCAGTAAACATCGTCCGTACTGGTATCGTGGAAGGGAACTCGCGCAATATCCGACACAGAGTCCGCAGGGCTCCGCTCCCGTTGTGCGCAGTGCGAATTCCCGGTTTTCAAGAGCGCACGACGGCGAGCGACTCAGGGAGGTTTTTCAGTGGCGAAGACATCCGAGGGCACCTTCAGGGGCACCTTGTACCGCGGCCAGGCCCACGGCCAGTGGTCCTGGGTCGCTCACCGCATCACGGGCGTGGCCATCTTCTTCTTTCTTCTGGTCCACGTCCTCGACACCGCGCTCGTGCGGGTCTCGCCCGAGGCCTACAACGCGGTCATGGCGACCTACAAGAACCCGATCATGGGCCTCGGCGAGGCCGGCCTGGTCGCCGCCATCGTCTACCACGCGTTCAACGGCCTGCGCATCATCCTGATCGACTTCTGGCGCTACGGCACCAAGTACCAGAAGCAGATGCTGTGGGGCGTGCTCGCCCTGTGGCTGGTCGTCATGATCCCGTTCCTCGTCCGTCACCTCACTCACGTCTTCGGGGGTTAATCACATGAGCACTCCGCTCAAGGCACGCATCTCGGTCCCCCGCAGCAAGGACCTCGAGGTCAACGGCACCAAGTACAACCGCGCCTCCACCAAGCGCAACAACTTCGAGATGTACGCATGGCTGTTCATGCGCGTCTCCGGCGTCGTCCTGCTGGCGCTCGTCTTCGTCCACCTGTGGGTCAACCTCGTCTCGCCCGAGGGCGGCGTCAAGGCCGTGGACTTCGCGTTCGTCGCCGGCAAGTGGGCCAGCCCGTTCTGGCAGGTCTTCGACCTCGTGCTGCTGTGGCTGGCGATGCTGCACGGCACCAACGGCCTGCGCGTGATCATCGACGACTACGCCGAGCGCGACCGCACCCGCTTCTGGCTGAAGATGCTCCTGACGGTGACCTCCGCCTTCGTGATCCTGCTCGGCACCCTGGTGATCTTCACCTTCGAGCCCTGCCCGACCGGCGCGGAGGCCGAGCTGCTGGCGTCCTTCTGCCAAGCGGGCTGAGCCCGGCCCCGGCGGCCCGTCCCGTGACGGGCCGCTCTCTGCCGTCCGGCCGAGGGCGACCGGGGCACCGAGAACATCTTCCGAACACCGAACAGAAAGAACATCCGGTATGCAGGTTCACAAGTACGACGTGGTGATCATCGGCGCCGGTGGTGCCGGTATGCGCGCCGCCATCGAGGCCGGCCAGCGCTCCCGCACAGCCGTACTGACCAAGCTGTACCCCACGCGCTCCCACACCGGCGCGGCGCAGGGCGGCATGTGCGCGGCCCTGGCCAACGTCGAGGAGGACAACTGGGAGTGGCACACCTTCGACACGGTCAAGGGCGGTGACTACCTGGTCGACCAGGACGCCGCGGAGGTGATGGCCAAGGAGGCCATCGACGCCGTCCTCGACCTGGAGAAGATGGGCCTGCCCTTCAACCGCACCCCGGAGGGGAAGATCGACCAGCGCCGCTTCGGCGGCCACACCCGCGACCACGGCAAGGCCCCGGTCCGCCGGGCCTGCTACGCCGCCGACCGCACCGGGCACATGATCCTCCAGACGCTCTACCAGAACTGCATCAAGCACAACGTGGAGTTCTTCAACGAGTACTACGTCCTGGACCTGATCATGACCGAGGTCGACGGCCAGCGCCGCACCGCGGGCGTCGTCTCCTACGACCTCGCCACCGGCGAGCTGCACGTCTTCCAGGCGAAGTCCGTGGTCTTCGCCTCCGGCGGCGCCGGCAAGGTCTTCAAGACCACCTCCAACGCCCACACCCTCACGGGCGACGGGATGGCCATCGCCTTCCGCAACGGCCTGCCCCTCGAGGACATGGAGTTCATCCAGTTCCACCCGACCGGCCTGGCCGGGCTGGGCATCCTCGTCTCCGAGGCCGCCCGCGGCGAGGGCGGGATCCTGCGCAACGCGGACGGCGAGCGGTTCATGGAGCGCTACGCCCCCACCATCAAGGACCTCGCCCCGCGCGACATCGTGGCCCGTTCCATGGCCAACGAGGTGCGCGAGGGCCGCGGCGCCGGGCCGAACAAGGACTACGTCCTGCTCGACCTGACCCACCTCGAGCCCGCGCACATCGACGCGAAGCTGCCGGACATCACCGAGTTCGCCCGCACCTACCTGGGCGTGGAGCCCTACACGGAGCCGGTCCCGGTGTTCCCCACCTGCCACTACGTCATGGGCGGGATCCCGACCAACATCAAGGCCGAGGTGCTCGCCGACAACGAGACCGTGGTCCCGGGCCTCTACGCCGCCGGCGAGGTCGCGTGCGTGTCCGTGCACGGGTCCAACCGCCTGGGCACCAACTCCCTGCTGGACATCAACGTGTTCGGCAAGCGCGCCGGGATCTACGCCGCCGAGTACGCCCAGCAGGCGGAGTTCGTGCCCGTCCCGGACCACGCCCTGGACGCCACGGTCGCCCTCCTGGACAACGCCCGCAACGGCACCGGCACCGAGAAGGTCGGGGCGATCCGCCGGGACCTGCAGGACACCATGGACCTCAACGTCCAGGTGTTCCGCACCGCCGAGACCCTGCAGACGGCCCTCGACGACATCGCGGCGCTCGAGCGCAGGTACGCGAACATCTCGATCCAGGACAAGGGCAAGCGGTTCAACCTGGACCTGCTGGAGGCCGTGGAGCTCGGCTTCCTGCTGCAGCTGGCCAAGGTCATGACCGTGGCCGCGCTGCACCGCCAGGAGTCCCGCGGCGGCCACTTCCGCGAGGACTTCCCGGACCGCGACGACGCGAACTTCATGGCGCACTCGATGGTCTACCTCGACCCCTCGTCGCCGACCGCCGGGATCCGTCAGGAGACGAAGCCCGTCATCTTCACCCGCTACGAGCCCATGGAGCGTAAGTACTGATGTCCCCTTCCCACACTCCCGAGCGGCCGGAGAACGGCCGCAGCAACGACCCGCAGGACCGTGTGCAGGAGCACGGGCAGGCGCCCGGGCACGCCCAGGACGACCGTGCGGGCTACAAGACCGACGCCGACTCCCCCGCCGTGGACGCCCAGGACGTCGCCGGTTCCCAGGACCCGGCCGCGGTGAACGCCGAGGGCGCGGCCCCGGCCTCGAAGATCGACGTGCAGGACGACGTCGAGCGCGCCGACATCCCGACCTTCGACCTCACCCTGCGGATCCGCCGGTACAACCCGGAGGTCTCGGACGAGGTCCGCTGGGACGAGTTCAAGCTCACCATGTACGGCACCGACCGCGTGCTGGACGCCCTGCACAAGGTCAAGTGGGAGATCGACGGCACGCTGGTCTTCCGCCGCTCCTGCGCCCACGGCGTGTGCGGCTCGGACGCGATGCGCATCAACGGCCAGAACCGCCTCGCCTGCAAGGTGCTGCTCAAGGACCTCGACCTGTCCAAGCCCGTCACCGTGGAGCCCATCAAGGGCCTGCCGTGCGAGAAGGACCTGATCGTGGACATGGAGCCGTTCTTCCAGTCCTACCGCGAGATCATGCCCTTCCTCGTGGCCGGCGGCAACGAGCCCACGTACGAGCGCTTCCAGTCCCAGGAGGACCGGGCCCGCTACGACGACACCACCAAGTGCATCCTGTGCGCGGCGTGCACGTCGTCGTGCCCGGTGTTCTGGACCGACGGCCAGTACTTCGGTCCGGCCGCGATCGTCAACGCGCACCGGTTCATCTTCGACTCCCGCGACGACGCCGGCGACCTGCGCCTGGAGATCCTCAACGACAAGGAGGGCGTGTGGCGCTGCCGCACGACCTTCAACTGCACCGAGGCCTGCCCCCGCGGCATCCAGATCACCAAGGCGATCGCCGAGGTGAAGAACGCGATCCTGAGCCGCTCCATGTGACCGGTTCCCCGTGAAGGTCCCCGGACCCCACGACGGCGGCCCGCCTCCTGCGCGCAGGAGGCGGGCCGCCGTCGTCGTCGGACCCTCAGCGGTGCTCCGCCTCGGCGGACCTCAGCGGTCCCCGGGGGGCAGCGGCAGGGTGGAGGCGGGCACCACGGTGATCGCCACGGCCTCCTGCGCCGGGTGCACCTGCCCGCCGTGCTGGTCGGCCTGGACGATCGCGCCCAGGGCGGCGGAGAAGAGCAGGACCTGGCTGAACAGGTAGAACCACACCAGCACGCCGATGATCAGGGCCGCGGAGAGCAGGTAGGGGTTGGCGGTGCTGCTCGCGATCACGGTCCCGCCCAGGTAGCGGAGCAGGAAGTTGCCGGCGGCGGCGGCCAGCACCGTGGCCAGCAGGGCGCGGCGGGTGAGCCGCAGCCCGGCGATGCCGCGGACCAGCTCGAGGGCGAACAGGGCGTCGAGCAGGACGACCAGCAGGGTGGACAGGGCCCAGGTGAGCCCGTGCCCCAGCCACGACGGCCCGCCGCCCCACCCGAGGTCGGCGGCGAGGCCCAGGAGGAAGCCCAGCAGCCCGGAGGCGGCGCCGTTGGCGGCCGCGGACAGGGCGAGCAGCACGCCCAGGATCACGAGGCCCAGCAGGTCCCGCGGGACGGCGGCGATGGGCAGGCCGCGGGCGGGCGGCACCTCGAAGAGCCGGCGGAAGGCCAGCCGGACCCCCGCGACCCACCGCCACCCCGTGAACACCAGCACGCCGGAGCCGATCAGGGTGGCGAGGGTGAACGGGCGGGTGTCCTGGAGCAGCTCCAGGGGCACCACTCCCCCGGCTCCCGTGTCCAGCAGCCCGGGCACCCGGGCGGTCACGGCCGCCACCACCGTGTCCCGCACGACGGGGTCGTTGCCCAGGAACACGCCGATCACGGAGAAGCCCACGACGAGCAGCGCGGTGGACGCGAAGATCAGGACGAAGGACAGCCCGGCCGCCATGAGGGGCCCGCCGTGGAAGAGGTAGTGCATGACCACCCGCACGGGCAGGCGCCGGAACAGCTCGCAGAGCCCCACCATGAGCAGGCCGGCGGCCACGGCGCCGGGCCCGGCGCCCTCCGCGCGCGCCCGGTCCAGCAGGGCCCGCTGGCGCAGTGCCTCCCGGCGCAGCCCGTGCCGGTCCACCGCCCGCGGAGCCATCGCGGGGGCGGGGCCGGGGCGGGGCCGGGCGCGGGTGCTCATGGCACGCGGGTCAGGCCCGCTCTCGCCCGCCGCCCTCGAAGGGGAACTCCTCGCGGATCTGCCACACACCCTCCACGTCGAGCTCGTAGAGCCCGATCCGGTCCACGAGGAACCCGGCGCGGTAGGTGCGCAGCATGTCCTGGGCCCGGTCGAGGTCCTCCTCGTCCACGGCGTGGGCGATGGTGACGTGCGGGTGGAAGTCGAAGGGGGACGCCGAGACGAGCCGCTCCTCGTGCAGGGCCTCGTGCAGGGCCCGGCACTCCTCGCCGCCCTCCCCGATCCGCAGGTAGACGACCGGGGTGACCGGGCGGAAGGTGCCGGTGCCGTTGATCTCCACCCGGAACGGCCGCCAGTCGCGCGCCACGGAGCGCACGCGCTCGACGACGTCGTCCCAGCACGCCTCCTGGGGGGCGATCATCAGTGTGATGTGGGCGGGCACGGCGTAGGACGCGGGGTCCCCGAAGGACGCGCGCCAGTCCTGCAGCTCCCGGCCCACGGGCTCGGGCAGCTCGATCACCACTCCGGCGTAGACCCGGCCGGGGCGGAGGGTGGGAGACTGCTGCGTTCTGGTCAACTCAACTCCTCACGGGACGGGATCCAGCCTAGCCCAGCCCCTCCGGGGCGCCGAGGCGGGGCAGGAAGCCCACGCGGTCGTAGACCGTCGCGAGCGTGCGGGCGGTGACCTCCCGGCCCTTCTCGGCGCCGCGGGCGAGGATCCGGTCCAGCTCCGCCGGGTCGTCCAGCAGCTCCTGCGCCCGCTGCTGGATGGGGGTGAGGGTCTCGGTGACGACCTCGGCCAGTCCCACCTTGAGGTGGCCGTACATCCGGCCCTCGTACTCCGCGACGACGTCGTCGACCGTGCGCCCCGACAGGGCGGAGTAGATGGTGAGCAGGTTGGCGATCCCGGGCTTGGCCTCCCGGTCGAAGCGGATCTCGGTGCCGTCGTCGGTCACGGCCGACTTGATCTTCTTCGCGTTCTTCTTCGCCGGGTCCAGCAGGCGCAGGAGCCCGTTCTCGGACGCCGCGGACTTGGACATCTTGGCCGTGGGGTTCTGCAGGTCGTAGATCTTCGCCGACTCCGCGAGGATCTTCGCGTCGGGCACCACGAAGGTGTCCCCGAACCGGGCGTTGAAGCGCTGGGCCAGGTTGCGGGTCAGCTCGAGGTGCTGGCGCTGGTCCTCGCCGACCGGGACCTGGTGGGCCTGGTAGACGAGGATGTCCGCGGCCATGAGCACCGGGTAGGTGAACAGCCCCACCGTGGCGTTGTCCGCGCCCTGCTTGGCGGACTTGTCCTTGAACTGGGTCATCCGCGAGGCCTCGCCGAAGCCGGTGATGCAGTTGAGCACCCACGCCAGCTGGGCGTGCTCGGGGACGTGGGACTGCACCAGCAAGGTGGAGCGCTCGGGGTCGATGCCGGCGGCGATGTACTGGGCCACGGTGATCCGGGTCCGCTCCGCGAGCCGGGCGGGGTCCTGCTCGGCGGTGATGGCGTGCAGGTCGGCGACGAAAAACACGCACTCGTTGTCGTCCTGCATGTCCACCCAGTTGCGCACCGCGCCCACGTAGTTGCCCAGGTGCAGGGAGTCCGCGGAGGGCTGCACCCCGGAGACCACGCGCGGCCTGCCGGAGGTGGGGACGTCGAACGGGGCGGGGTCAGCAGTCACGGTGCGGGTCCTTCGGTCGGAGGTGGTCGGTGATGCTCGGCGGCGCTCGGTGGCGCTCGGTGGTGCTCGGCGCCGGGGTCAGAGCCGGTAGTCGACCACCACGGGGGCGTGGTCGGAGAAGCGGGTGTCGTAGGAGGCGGCGCGGTCCACGACGGCGGTCACGGCCCGTTCGGCGAGCCCGGGCGTGGCCATGTGGTAGTCGATGCGCCAACCGGCGTCGGTGTCGAACGCCTTGCCGCGGTAGGACCACCACGTGTAGGGGCCGGGGACGGGACCGGCGAGCCGGCGGGCCACGTCGTGGTAGCCGTGCTCGCCGAAGAACCGGTCGAAGTAGGCCCGCTCCTCCGGCAGGAACCCGGCGTTCTTGACGTTGCCCTTCCAGTTCTTGATGTCGAGCTCGGTGTGCCCGACGTTCATGTCCCCCACCACGAGCACGTGGTCGCTGGTCCGGGCGAGCGCGGGCAGCCGCTCGGTCATGACGTCGAGGAACCGGAACTTGTCGTCCTGGCGGACCGTGCCGACCTCGCCGGAGTGCACGTAGGCGGAGACCACGGTGAGGGTGCTGCCGTCGGCCAGGGCGTGGTCGGTCTCGACCCACCGGCCCGACGTCGTGAAGTGCTCGTGGCCGATGGAGTTCCGCCGGCCGGTGGGCAGCAGCGTCCCGCCGTGGGCGTCGCGGCGGGTCGCGACGGCGACGCCGGCCCGTCCCTTGTCGGCGGCCTCGGCGTGGTGGACGTCCCAGACCTGCTCGTCGAGCAGCTCGCGGACGACCTTGTCGGGGGCGCGGACCTCCTGCAGGCACAGGATGTCGACGTCGCGCCCGGCGAGCCAGGCGGCCATGCCGCGCTTGTAGGCGGCGCGGATGCCGTTGACGTTGACGGTGGCGACGCGCAGGGCGTTCTCGGGGCGGGTCATGCGGGGGGGCACCTGGTTCCGGGAGGGGGCGTAC
>NZ_JAMBOG010000012.1 GCF_023715525.1 Kocuria rosea
TCGACACCGAGGTCCCCTCCCCCGTGGCCGGCACCCTGCTGGAGATCCGGGTCCAGGAGGACGAGGACGCCGAGGTCGGGCAGGTCCTGGCCGTCATCGGCTCCGGCGCCCCCGCCCCGCAGCAGTCGGCCCCGCAGCAGTCGGCCCCGCAGCAGTCCCCCGCTGCGCAGCAGACCGCTCCCGCCCAGTCGCCCGCCGGGCCCGCGGCGGGCGCCGAGGGCTACGAGGGCACGGCCGCCGGCGCGCCGGAGCCCGCCACCTCCCGCGAGGAGGCCCTGGTGAAGACCGACGAGCCCGTGCTCGCGGAGACCTCCGGCGAAAAGCAGCAGGACGCCGCCGAGCGCGACGGCGCCCGGACCGAGAACGTCGGGGCCCCCTCCGGGGACGGCACCGCGTACGTGACGCCGCTGGTGCGCAAGCTCGCCAAGAAGGAGGGCATCGACCTCTCCACCCTCACCGGCACCGGCGTGGGCGGGCGGATCCGCAAGCAGGACGTGCTGGCCGCCGCCGAGCAGAAGAAGAAGGACAGCGCCCCGGCGCCGCAGGCCGCCCCGGCCCCCGCGGCAGCGGCCGCCCCGGCCCCGCAGGCGGCCCCGGCCCCCAAGCCGGACGCCAAGCGCGGCACCACGGAGAAGGCTCCGCGGATCCGGATGACGATCGCCCAGCGCATGCGCGAGTCCCTCCAGGAGTCGGCGCAGCTCACGCAGGTCATCGAGGTCGACATGACCCGCGTGGCCGTGCTGCGCGACCGGGCCAAGGCGAAGTTCCAGCAGCGCGAGGGCGCCAAGCTGACCTACCTGCCGTTCTTCGCGAAGGCGGTCTCCGAGGCCCTGCAGGCGCACCCCAAGCTCAACGCCACCTTCAAGGAGGCCGAGAAGGAGATCGTCTACAACGGCTCGGAGAACATCGCGATCGCGGTGGACACCCCGAAGGGCCTGCTGGTGCCGGTGATCAAGAACGCCGGGGACCTCAACCTGGGCGGCCTGGCCAAGCAGATCGCGGACCTGGGCGCGCGCGCCAAGGAGGGCAACATCACGCCGGACGACCTCACCGGCGGCACCTTCACGATCACGAACCTGGGCTCCTTCGGCGCCCTGTTCGACACCCCGATCATCAACCAGCCGCAGGTCGCCATCCTGGGCACGGGCGCGATCGTGAAGCGGCCGATGGTCGTCGCCGACGCCGACGGCAACGACACGATTGCCATCCGTCAGATGTGCTACCTGGCGCTGACCTACGACCACCGTCTCGTCGACGGCGCCGACGCGGGCCGCTTCCTCCAGGCGCTCAAGGCGCGCCTCGAGGAGGGCCGGTTCGAGTCGGAGGTCGGGCTCTGAGGACTCGGCTGACGGCCGGCCGCTGACGCGGCGGCACCACCGCAGCACGGGAGGGCGTGTTCCTGGTCACAGGGGCACGCCCTCCCGCCGTCGTCCCGGACGGCTCCGATAGGCTCGGAGCATGACCTTCCTGACCGGACTCCTCGTCTTCCTGCACCTCGTCGGCGCCGCGATCATCGTGGGCACGTGGATCTACACCCTGAAGCTCCCCACGGTCTCGCCGGGGCAGTTCCACGCGTCCCTGCTGAGCCTGGTCACCGGGGTGCTGCTCGTGGGGATCCACGAGATGGGCGACGGCGAGGTCAACCGCACGAAGATCACGGTCAAGCTCCTCATCGCCCTCGTGGTGGCGGTCGCGGCGTTCGTCGGGCACCGCAGGACCAGGCGCGGCGAGACGGTCTCGACCGGCCTGGCCCACGCCGTGGGCGGGTCCGCGCTGATCAACATGGCGGTCGCCACGCTCTGGTGATCCCGCTCCGCCCCGTCCGGACCCCCGGTGCTGCCCCTCAGCGCCGGGGGTCCTGCGTCGCCGGGTCCCCGGCGGCAGCAGCGGGTGCCACGTCGCGCAGCCGCCAGCCCCGCGCGGTGCGCACGAGGACGACGTCGACGGTCTGCACCCAGTCGTCGCCGGCCGGGACCACGGACGGGGCGGCGCCCGGGTCCCCGCGGTAGCCGTGCGTGCGGACCTCGGCCACGACCTCGACGACGCCGGCTGCCGGGGCGGCAGGACCGGCCGGGCGCACCGCCGCCACCTCCAGCACGAGTCCGGCGAACGGGTACCCGCCGCCGCGGTCCGCCCGCTCGAGCGTGCGCCGGTCCGCCTCCAGGGTCGCGCTGCCGGGGGCGTAGACCTCCTCGAGGAGCCGGGCGTCCCCGGTGCGCAGGGCCCGCCCCCGCCGCGCCACGAGCTCCCGCAGGGCCTCGCCGGCCCCGTCCGCCACGGCGCCATCCGCCTCCCGGCCCGTCCGCGTGTCCTCCGCCGACCGGTGCCCGGGGTCATGGTCCTCCGCCGGCCCCGTCCCGGCGGCCCCGGGGACACCGGCCGGTCGAGTCGCGGACACTCCCGGGACCGGCGGGCTCCCGGGAGCGGACCGGCCGTCCTCCTCGGGCACCAGCAGCGGGCCCGCGGCAGCGGCGGCGAGCACCAGGGCGGCCGCCACCGACAGGCGCCCGTGCCACCGCCGGGCGCCGGCCCGCGCGCGGCCCCCCGCCCGACGCGCACGCCCGGGCCGCCGGGCGCCGGTGTCCACCCCGCCCGGCACCGCCCGGCCCGGCGCCGCCCGCCCGGACCCAGGGGCCGGGGACGCCGCGGCCCCCGCGGCGAGCGCCGCCGCGGTGGGCCGGTCGGCCGGTTCGACGGCGAGGGCCGCCTGCACCGAGCCGACGAGCTCCGGCGGGGCGGCCGGACACAGCAGGGCCAGCGGCACGCGGTGGCCGTCGGGCCCCGGCACCCGGCCGGTGAGCGCCGTCCACGCCACGACGCCTAGGGCGCGGACGTCGTCCTCCGGGCGGCCGCCGCCCCCGCCGGGCGGCACCGCGGCCCCCGCCAGGGCGACGCCGTCCGTCCCCTCACCCCGGAACAGGACCTGCCGCGCGGTGAGGCGCCCGTGGCACCAGCCCCGAGCGCGTGCAGCGCCGCGAGGCCCGCGGCGGCCCCGCGCAGCACCTCGGCGGCCTCGTCCGCGCGGAGCGGTCCGCGCCGGGCCAGCCGCTCCGCCAGGGAGCCGGCGGCCAGGCGGTCCTCGACGAGCCCGACCGGGGTGGCCGCGGGGCCGAGCAGGGCCCGCACCGCCACGAGGTGGGGCGTCTGCCGTCCCGCCAGGTCCCCGGCCGCCGCCCGCGCGACGGCCGGGGCGAGGCCTGGTCCCGCCCCGCCCCGGGCGCACACGCGCAGCACGAACTCCTCCCCGGAGCGCTCCTCGCGCACCAGCCACGTGCTGCGCCCCAGCGGCCGCACGCTCTGCAGCCCCTCCGCCTCCGGCAGGAGCGGCGCACGGCCGGGCTGCCCGGACGGCGCCGCGCCGCCGCGGGCACCGCCCCCCGCAGCGGCGGCCAGCCGCTCCCGCGGGGACGGGGCACGGACGGGATCGGGGGGTCCGCCGGCGCGGCGCCTGCGCTGTGGTCCATGGGCCCAGGATGCCCGGGCGGCGCCCGCGCCCGCCGGGGCCGTCCACAGCCCCGGCCCCGGCGGGCCTCCCGCCCGCGCGGTAGGCTGGGGGGCATGCCCCTCTCCTTCGAACGCCTCGGCTTCGACCCGCACCTCGTCGACTACCGGGCGGCCCTCGAGCTGCAGCAGAACGTGCACCGTCAGGTCGTCGCCGGCGAGCGGGCCAACACCGTGCTGCTGCTGGAGCACCCGCCGGTCTACACGGCCGGGCGGCGCACCGAGGCCCACGAGTACCCGTACGACGGGACCGAGGTCGTCGAGATCGGGCGCGGGGGCAAGCTGACCTACCACGGCCCCGGGATGCTCGTGGGCTACCCCATCGTCCGGCTGCCCGTGCCCATCGACGTGGTCCGGTTCGTCCGGCAGCTGGAGCAGATCATCCTCGCCGTGGTCGCCGACTTCGGCGTGGCGGCCACCACCGTCGACGGCCGCTCGGGGGCCTGGGTGCTCGCCGACGAGCGCGGGCCCGACCGCAAGATCGCGGCCATCGGCGTGCAGGTCTCCCGGCGGGCGACCCTGCACGGCTTCGCGCTCAACTGCTCCAACGACCTGCGCCCGTTCGGCAAGATCATCCCCTGCGGGATCACCGACGCCTCCGTCACGAGCATCTCCCAGGAGACGGGCCGGCGCGTGACCCCCGCCATGGTGGCGGGGCGCATGGAACAGGAAATATCCGCCCGGCAGGACGAGTTGTGCGAACAGTTCACCCCGTCCGGGACCCCCGGCCCGCTGCCCTGGCCGACCGCCGTCAGCTGACCTGCGCCGTCCCCGGGACCACCGGGACCCACAGCGCACCACCGTCGACATCTCGACAAGGAGACCGACCATGACCGTTGCCCCCGAGGGCCGCCGCCTGCTGCGCGTCGAGGCGCGCAACGCCCAGACGCCGATCGAGAAGAAGCCCTCGTGGCTGAAGAACACCGCCCGCATGGGCCCGGAGTTCCAGGAGCTCAAGTCCCTCGCCCGGGGCAAGGGGCTGCACACGGTCTGCGAGGAGGCGGGCTGTCCCAACATCTACGAGTGCTGGGAGGACCGGGAGGCCACGTTCCTGATCGGCGGGTCCAAGTGCACGCGCCGCTGCGACTTCTGCGACATCGCCACCGGCAAGCCGGACCTGCTCGACGTCACCGAGCCCCGGAAGGTCGCGGAGTCGGTCAAGGAGCTCGGCCTGCGCTACGCGACCGTCACGGGCGTGGCGCGCGACGACCTCGAGGACGGCGGCGCGTGGCTCTACGCCGAGACCATCCGCGCCATCCACACCCTGAACCCCAACACCGGCGTGGAGATCCTCATCCCGGACTTCCAGGGCAAGCCCGACCGGCTGCAGCAGGTCATCGACGCGCAGCCCGAGGTGTTCGCGCACAACGTCGAGACCGTCCCCCGCATCTTCCGCCAGATCCGCCCCGCGTTCACCTACGAGCGCTCCCTCGACGTCATCACCCAGGGCAAGGAGGCGGGCATGATCACGAAGTCCAACCTCATCCTCGGCATGGGCGAGACCACCGAGGAGATCCACGAGGCGCTGTGCGACCTCAACGACGCCGGGTGCGACATCATCACCTTGACCCAGTACCTGCGGCCCTCTCCGCTGTTCCACCCGATCGACCGGTGGGTCAAGCCCGAGGAGTTCGTGGAGCTGTCCGCGGCGGCCGAGGAGATCGGCTTCCTCGGGGTGATGGCCGGTCCCATGGTGCGCTCCTCGTACCGCGCCGGACGCCTGTGGGCGCGGGCCATGGAGAAGTCCGGGCGGGAGATCCCCGCCCACCTGGCGCACATCGAGGACACCGGCAGCGCCTCCCAGGAGGCGTCCTCGCTCGTGCAGCGGCTCGGCTGAGCCGTCGGCCGCTCGACGCCGCGACCACCCGCTAAACTGGAGGACGGGCCGGGTACGGCGCGCTTCGGCGCGCCCGCCGCCGTGTCCCCGAACCACCGCCACCGCACCACAGGACGAGGTCTCACCGTGTCACCTTCCCACGCCAAGTCGCGCGCCACGTCGCGATCCGCCTCCTCCGGGAAGCCGTCCGACAAGCCGGCCGAGAAGCCGACCCGGGCGCAGAAGCGCGAGGCGAAGAAGCAGCGGAAGGCCGCCAAGGGCCCCGGTTTCCTCGGGCAGATCAAGCAGGTCTACGGGATGACCCGCGAGACCGAGCCGAACATCGGGTGGTGGATGCTGCTGCTGGGCCTCGGCGTCCTGCTGGTGTTCCTGCTGATCGGCGTGCTGGTCGGCAACTGGATCACCTGGCTGCTCATCGGCCTGCCCTTCGCCGTGCTGGCGGCCTCCTTCTACCTCTCCCGCCGGGCCGAGCGCGCCGCGTTCGCCCGGATCGAGGACCAGCCCGGCGCCGCCGGGGCCGCCCTCTCCGCCCTGCGCCGCGGCTGGATCGTCGAGGAGCAGCCCGTCGCCATGGACCCTCGCACCCGTGACCTCGTTTTCCGGGCCGTGGGCCGTCCCGGCGTGGTGCTCGTGACGGAGGGCCCCGCCGGCCGCGTGGACAAGCTCGTCTCCAAGGAGCGCCGCCGGATCGGACCGGTGATCCAGAACGTGCCGATCCACGTCATCAAGACCGGCAAGGGCGAGGGCCAGGTGCCCCTGCGCGAGCTGTCCAAGCAGATGAAGAAGCTGGAGAAGAAGCTCACCCAGCAGGAGGTGCAGACGGTGCACAAGCGGATGAGCACCCTCGGCAACCGACTGCCGATCCCCAAGGGCGTGGATCCCATGCGCGCCCGGCCGGACCGCAAGGCCATGCGCGGCCGCTGAGCCCGGCTCCGCCACCACGACGGCGCCCCCCACCTCCCGAGGTGAGGGGCGCCGTCGTCGTTGCCGGCCCGCCGTGCCGGGGCGGCGGGTCAGCGGACGCGGACCACGAGCGTGCCCACGGCCCGGTCGTGCAGCCCGCGCTGGTCGGCGTCGAAGACGACGGGCGGCAGGAGCAGGCACAGCAGCAGGGACCGCAGCGCGGCGCGGGCCGGGCCCGCCGGCCGGCCGTCGAGCGTCTGGACCTGCAGGCCCACCAGCAGGTGGCCCGGTGTGTGGCCGAGGGTCCCGACGAGGAGCACGTTGAGGACGAGCAGCAGGACGAGGGTCATCAGCCCGTGCTCGTTCCACTGGGGCACCAGCCACTGCGCGACCGCCCAGCACAGGTACCAGTCCACCACCAGGGCCACGGCCCGCCGCCCGAAGCGGCCGACGGAACCCCGTCCCTCCGCGGGCCGGCCGAGGCGCTGCCCCGGGTACTGCTGGCCCGTCTGCGGCCCCTCGAGCCAGGAGCCCACGTCGCGTCTGTCGATCATGGTCCCAGGGTATCGGCCGGCACCGACCCGCCCTTCCGGCGGGTCCCCGGACCGGGCGCACGCCACGGCGGCGCCGGGCGCGTGTAACATCGCCGAAACACCCGGGATACGGGGCCTTAATGCCGTGTCCGTAGCGTGGGCTCCGGAATAGGGCGCCGCGCACGGCCACGGCCCGGTTGTCCAGCCCACCTATGAAGGAGAACAGCTGATGTTCCAGTCACCCGAGGAAGTCCTCGCGTTCATCAAGGACGAGGAGATCGTCTTCGTCGACATCCGGTTCACGGATCTGCCCGGCGTGCAGCAGCACTTCAACCTCCCGGCCAAAGCGGTGGACGACGACTTCTTCGTGCACGGCCAGCTGTTCGACGGCTCCTCCATCCGGGGCTTCCAGGGCATCGCCGAGTCCGACATGCAGCTGATCCCGGACCCGACCTCCGCGTTCGTCGACCCCTTCCGCGTCGAGAAGACCCTCGTGGTCACCTGCTCGATCGTCAACCCGCGCACCGGGGAGCCCTACCACCGCGACCCGCGCGGCGTGGCGGAGCGCGCCGAGGCGTACATGGCCTCGACCGGCATCGCGGACGTCGCGAACTTCGCCTCCGAGGCCGAGTTCTTCATCTTCGAGGACGTGCGCTTCCAGGTCCAGCCGCAGGGCTCGTTCTACTCCATCGACTCCGACGAGGCGCCCTGGAACTCCGGGCGCAAGGAGGAGGGCGGCAACCTCGGCAACAAGACCCTCACCAAGGGCGGCTACTTCCCGGTGTCCCCCGTCGACAAGCAGGCCGACCTGCGCGACGCGATGTGCGTGGCCCTCGACGAGGTCGGCCTCGAGGTCGAGCGCTCCCACCACGAGGTGGGCGCCCCCGGCCAGGCCGAGATCAACTACCGCTTCAACACCCTCACCAAGGCCGCGGACGACCTGCTGAAGTTCAAGTACGTCATCAAGAACACCGCGGACGCCTTCGGCAAGTCGGCGACCTTCATGCCGAAGCCGGTGTTCAACGACAACGGCTCGGGCATGCACTGCCACCAGTCCCTGTGGAAGGGCAGCGAGCCGCTGTTCTACGACGAGAAGGGCTACGCGGGCCTGTCCGACCTCGCCCGCTGGTACATCGGCGGCCTGCTCGAGCACTCCTCCGCCGTGCTGGCGTTCACGAACCCGACCGTGAACTCCTACCGCCGCCTGGTCAAGGGCTTCGAGGCCCCGGTCAACATGGTGTACTCGCAGGGCAACCGCTCCGCCGGCATCCGCATCCCGATCACGGGCACCAACCCGAAGGCCAAGCGCCTCGAGTTCCGCGCCCCGGACCCCTCGTGCAACCCCTACCTGGCGTTCGCCGCGCAGCTGATGGCGGGCCTGGACGGGATCCGCAACCGCATCGAGCCGGCCGACCCGATCGACAAGGACCTCTACGAGCTCCCGCCGGAGGAGGCCAAGGACATCAAGAAGGCCCCGGGCTCCCTGGAGGAGGCCCTGCAGGCCCTCGAGGCGGACCACGAGTTCCTGCTGGCCGGGGACGTGTTCACCGAGGACCTCATCGAGACCTGGATCGCCTACAAGCGCGAGAACGAGCTCAAGCCGCTCTCGCTCGTGCCGCACCCGCTCGAGTTCGAGCTCTACTACGGCGTCTGATCCGCACGGATACGGCGTCTGATCCGCACGGATCGCCCGCCGCACGGGGAAGGCCCCGGACCCCTCGCAGGGTCCGGGGCCTTCCCCGTGTCCGGGTCGCGGACCGCCCGGGCGGGCCCGTGCGCCGCGCTGGTCAGGACCCGGCGTCAGGACCCGTAGAACAGCCGCTCGAACACGGCGCGGGCCTGGCGGGTGGTGCGCAGGTAGTCCTGCTCGAGCCGCCCGGCCCCGCCGTGCTGGTAGCCGCACCAGCGGGCCACGGCCTCCAGGTCGGCGCGCTTGGCGGGCAGCACGTCGGAGGCCCGGCCGGTGCGCAGCACGTTGCCGTTGCGCACCGCCGTCGCGAGTCGCCACGCCGCCGCCAGCGCCGCCGCGTCCTCCGCGCTCACCAGTCCCTCCCGCTCGGCGGCGCGCAGGGCGGTCAGCGTGCCGGTCGTCCGCAGCCCCTCGACCCGGTGCCCGTGCTGCAGCTGCAGCGTCTGGACCAGCCACTCGACGTCGGAGAGCCCGCCCCGGCCGAGCTTGAGGTGGCGGGAGGGGTCGGCGCCGCGGGGCATCCGCTCGTTCTCCACGCGGGCCTTCATCCGCCGGATGTCCAGCAGCTGCTGCTCGGTGAACCGGGCCGGGTAGCGGTAGGGGTCGACCACCCGGCGGAACGCCTCGGCGAGCTCGTCGCTGCCGGCGATGGGCAGGGCCCGGGTCAGCGCCTGGAACTCCCAGGTCTGGGCCCACCGGGCGTAGTACTCGGCGTAGGCCTCCACGGAGCGCACCATGGGCCCCTGCTTGCCCTCCGGGCGCAGGTCGTTGTCGATCTCCAGGACCCGCTCGGCCACGATGGGCGGGGTGCAGGGGGCCTTGAGCAGCTGCACCGTGCGCTGCAGCAGCGTCTCCGCCTGGGCCCGCGCCGCGCCGGGCTCGGCGCCGTCCACGGGCGCGTAGACGTACACGACGTCCGCGTCCGACCCGTAGCCGATCTCCCGCCCGCCCTGCCGGCCCATGGCCACGACGAGGACGTCGGCCAGCCGGCCCGAGCGGCCGTAGACCTCCCGCTCGGCCACGTGCAGGGCCCCGAGGATGCAGGCCCGGTCGATGTCGGACAGCGCCGCGGCGACGTCCTCGACGTCGAGCAGCCCGGAGGTGTCCGCGAGCGCGACGCGCAGCTCCTCGCGGCGGCGGATCAGCCGGATCATCCGCACGGCCTCGCCGGAGTCCGGGTGGCGGGCCATCTGCGAGCGGATCTCGCTCCACAGGGTCTCGAACGCCACGGGGCACAGGTCGTCGTCGTGGCCGAGCCACGCGACGGCCTCCGGGGCGGTCTCCAGCAGGTCGGTGACGTAGCGGGAGCTCGAGAGGATGTGGCACAGCCGCTCGGCGGCGGCGTTGGAGTCCCGCAGCAGGCGCAGGAACCACGGGGTCGTGCCCAGCGACTCCGAGAGCCGACGGAAGCCCAGCAGCCCGGCGTCGGCGTCGACCCCGTCCGCGAACCAGGACAGCAGCACGGGCAGCAGCGTGCGCAGGATCTCGGCGCGCCGGCTCACCCCGCGGGTGAGCGCCTCGATGTGGCGCACGGCGGCCTTCGGGTCCCGGTAGCCGAGGGCGGCCAGGCGGTCCCGTACGGACTCGGGCGAGAGCTGCGTGCCTGTCTCGGGCAGGTGGGCGAGGGCCGCCAGCAGGGGCCGGTAGAAGATCCGCTCGTGCATGCCGCGGACGTCCCGCTTGACCCGGCGCCAGTCCTCGAGCAGCGACTCCGCGGACGGGCGGGCCGTGTCTGCGGCACCGCGCACGGAGCGGGCGATGACCGTCAGCTCCCGCTCCTCCCGGGGCATCAGGTGGGTGCGGCGCAGCCGGAACAGCTGGATCCGGTGCTCGAGCAGGCGCAGCCACCGGTAGTGGGCGTGGAACTGCTCGCTGTCGCGGCGGCCGATGTAGCCGCCCTCGGACAGGGCGGCCAGGGAGTCGGTCGTGGCCTGGGTCCGGACCCGCTCGTCGGTGCGCCCGTGCACGAGCTGGAGCAGCTGGACGGTGAACTCGACGTCGCGCAGCCCGCCGGGGCCGAGCTTGATCTGGCGCTCCTGCTCGGCGTCCGGGATGTTGTCCGTGACGCGGCGGCGCATGGCCTGCACCGACTCCACGAAGCCCTCTCGGGCGGCGCTGCGCCACACGAACGGGGCGATCGCCCGCTGGTACGCCGCGCCCAGCGCGGGGTCCCCCGCGATGGGGCGGGCCTTGAGCAGGGCCTGGAACTCCCAGGACTCCGCCCAGCGCTCGTAGTAGCGCACGTGGGAGTCCAGGGTCCGCACGAGCGGGCCGTCCTTGCCCTCGGGCCGCAGGTTCGCGTCGAGCTCCCACAGCGGGGGCTCGCTCCCGCGCGCCATGATCGCCCGGGCGGTGCCCGTGGCCAGGGCCGTGGCGATGTTCGTCGCCTCGGTCGCGTCGAGGGAATCGGCGGGGTCGTCGTCGACCGCCATGACGTGGACGACGTCGACGTCGGAGATGTAGTTGAGCTCCCGCGCGCCGCACTTGCCCATCCCGATCACGGCGAGCCGGACCCGGTCGACGAGCTCCGGGGCCCACGTGCCGCCCGCCTCGGCGCGGGCGACGGCGAGCGCGGCGTCGACCGCCGCGGCCGCGAGGTCGGCGAGCTGCCGGCCCACCGCGGGCATGTAGTCCGCCGGGTAGAGCGCGCCGACGTCACGCAGCGCGATGCGGGTCAGCTCCCGGCGGTAGGCCACGCGCAGGGCGCTGTGGGCGTCGTCGCCGGAGCCGCCGGCCACGGGGGTGCGGGCGGCGGGGTCCGCGCCCACGGCGGCCAGCAGGTGGGCGCGGAACTCCTCCGCCGGGATCTCCCCGGGCTCGGCCGCCGCGGGCTCGGCGAGCAGGTCCAGCTGCTCGGGCCGGCGGAGCAGGAACTCCCCCAGGGCCTCGGAGGCGCCCAGCAGCCGGAAGACCGTCTCGGACGCCTCGGGGCCGGCGTTGATCCGGTCGGCGAGCTCGGGCACCCGCTCGAGCAGGCGCACGGTGAGCTGCAGGGCCACGTCGGGCGAGGCGGCGAGCGCGAGGCCCTGGAGCAGCCGCTCCCGGTCGACCCCGGCCAGCTCCGGGAAGCCGAGCCAGCGCTGGGCGTTGCGGGTGTCGGCGAAGCCCACCTTGATGAGCCGCCCGGAGGCGACGGCGTCGCCGGCTCCGGGCGACGTCGCGGGCTGGGGAGGGTGGGTCATGGCGCGGTCCGTCCGGGGATGTCGGGCACCGGGAGGGTGCACGGTGGGCGCGGGGCGGCGGGACCGCCCGCGGGCGGTCCCGCCGGGGCCTCAGAGGATGCCGAGGTTGCTCCTGAGCTCGAAGTGCGTGACGACGCGCCGGTACTCGTTCCAGTCGCGGCGCTTGTTGCGCAGGAAGTGGTCGAAGACCTGCTCCCCGAGCAGCTCGGCCATGAACTCCGACTCCTCGGTCTCCCGGATCGCGTCGTAGAGGCTCGAGGGCAGCGGGCTGTGGCCGAGGGCGCGGCGCTCGGCCGAGCTCATGGCGGCGACGTCGTCCATCTCCACGGGGGGCAGCTCGTAGCCGTTCTCGATGCCCTTCAGCCCCGCCGCCAGGATCGCGGCGTAGGAGAGGTAGGGGTTCGTGGCCGAGTCGATGCCGCGGTACTCGATCCGCGCGGACTGGACCTTGTCCGGCTTGGACAGGGGCACCCGCACGAGAGCGGAGCGGTTGTTGTGGCCCCACGAGAGGTAGGAGGGCGCCTCGCCCCCGCCCCACAGGCGCTTGTAGGAGTTGACGAACTGGTTGGTGACGGAGGTGAACTCCGGGGCGTGGCGCAGGATGCCCGCGATGAAGTGGCGGGCCGTGCGGGAGAGCCGGAACTCGGCCCCGGCCTCGAAGAACGCGTTGGTGTCCCCCTCGAACAGCGAGAAGTGCGTGTGCATCCCCGAGCCCGGGTGCTCCGTGAAGGGCTTGGGCATGAAGGTCGCGTAGAGGCCCTGGGAGAGGGCGACCTCCTTGATCACGGTGCGGAACGTCATGATGTTGTCCGCCGTCTGCAGGGCGTCGGCGTAGCGCAGGTCGATCTCGTTCTGCCCGGGGCCCGCCTCGTGGTGGGAGAACTCGACGGAGATCCCCACGGCCTCGAGCATGTTGACGGCCTTGCGGCGGAAGTCCTGGACGACCCCGCCCGGGACGTGGTCGAAGTAGCCCTCCTGGTCCACGGGGACGGGCTGGCCGTCGGCGTCGAGCTGGTCGGACTTCATGAGGTAGAACTCGATCTCGGGGGCGGTGTAGCAGGTGAAGCCCATGTCGGAGGCCTTGTCCAGCACGCGCCCGAGGACCCCGCGGGGGTCCGAGGCCGACGGCTCGCCGTCGGGCGTGAGGATGTTGCAGAACATCCGGGCCGTGGGCTCCGTCTCCCCGCGCCACGGCAGGATCTGGAACGTGGAGGGGTCCGGCTGGAGCAGCATGTCGGACTCGTAGACCCGCGAGAGGCCCTCGATGGACGAGCCGTCGAAGCCCAGGCCCTCCTCGAACGCGGCCTCCACCTCGGCGGGGGCCAGGGCCACCGACTTGAGGGCGCCGACGACGTCCGTGAACCACATGCGGACGAAGCGGACGTCGCGCTCCTCGATGGTCCTGAGGACGAACTCCTGCTGACGGTCCATGGTCTTCTTTCCTCGTCTTCCTGCTCCGCGCCGCCGGCGGCCCGCACGGGCGGCGTCGGCCGGGGTCGATCCCTGTCCCGCCCACTCTAACGCGCCTCCGGGGCCCGCCCGCGGGGGTGCCCCGGGCGCGCCCGCTAGGCTGGAGCCCATGACCCAGCAGTCCCAGGACACCCCCCGCCCGGAGGCGGGCGCCCTCGACGTGCGCCGGGTGCGCACGCACCACCTGCGGGAGGCGAAGCGCCGCGGCGAGAAGTTCACCATGCTCACGAGCTACGACGCCCTGACGGCGGCGATCTTCGACGCCGCCGGCGTCGACACCCTGCTCGTGGGCGACTCCGCGGGCAACAACGTCCTGGGCTACGCCACCACGCTGCCCGTCACCGTGGACGAGCTGCTGCCGCTGTGCCGTGCCGTGTCGGGCGCGGTGGAGCGCGCGTTCGTCGTCGTCGACCTGCCGTTCGGCTCCTACGAGGGCTCCCCCGAGCAGGCCGTGGCCACCGCGGTGCGCTTCCTCAAGGAGGGCGGGGCCCACGCGGTGAAGCTGGAGGGCGGGGCCTGGTTCGCCCCCCACGTGCGGGCCATGACGCAGGCCGGCGTGCCCGTCGTCGCGCACGTGGGCTTCACCCCGCAGAGCGAGCACGCCCTCGGCGGGTACCGGGTGCAGGGCCGCGGCGACGCGGCCCGGACCCTCCTGGAGGACGCGCGCGCCCTCCAGGACGCCGGGGCCTTCTGCGTGCTGATGGAGATGGTCCCGGCCGAGGCCGCCGCCGCGGTGGACGCCGCCCTGGAGGTGCCGACCGTGGGGATCGGCGCGGGGGCCGCCACCACGGGCCAGGTGCTCGTGTGGCAGGACATGCTGGGCCTGCGCCAGGGGCGGCTGCCCCGCTTCGTCCACCGGTACGCGGACCTGCACGGCGTGGTCTCGGAGGCCGTGGGCCGCTACGTCGAGGACGTGCGCACCGGCCGGTTCCCCGGCCCGGAGCACAGCTACTGACCCCGCGCCCACAGCGGCGCGGACGCGGGCCGGCCCGGGGCGCTCAGTCCTCCCGGTAGGCCCGGTCCTCCTCGTCCCACTTCTTCGTGCGCTCCGCCGCGAGCCTGAGGGCGTTCTGCGCCTCCTCGCGCGTCGCGTAGGGGCCGAGCAGCTTGCGGTAGTCCGACTGGGCGCCCTCCTCGACCTCGTGGGTGTAGGTGTTGAACCAGAACTCGGCCATGCCGTCTCCTCTCCGTGACCGCCACCGGGCCGGTGGCGGCACCCGGGGCGTTAGGGTAGATCCTAGGCCCGGACCGGCTCCCCCGGGGCCGGGCGCATCCCGATCCAGGAGGTCCAGACCCCCGTGCCCTCGCACAACACCCCCGTCCCCGGCGCGACCGCCCCCGTCGGCACCCTCACCCCGGGGACCGTCAGCCCGGAGCTGACCGTTCCCCCGCGCATCGTGCGCCCCGAGTACGTCGGGCGCGCCGAGCCGGACGAGGGCCGGGGCGGCAACGTCTACACCCCCGAGGAGGTCGAGCTGATCCGCGCGGCCGGCACGATCGCCGCGCGCGCCATGCACGAGGCGGGCCGGGCCGCGGTCCCCGGCGCCACGACCGACCAGCTCGACCGGATCGCCCACGAGTACATGTGCGACCACGGGGCCTACCCCTCCACCCTCGGCTACCGGGGCTTCCCCAAGTCCGTGTGCACGTCCCTCAACGAGGTGATCTGCCACGGCATCCCCGACTCGACGGTCCTCGAGGACGGCGACATCCTCAACCTCGACGTCACCGCCTACAAGGACGGCTTCCACGGGGACACCAACCACATGTTCCTGGTGGGCGACGTCGACGAGGAGTCCCGCCTGCTCGTCGAGCGCACCCAGGAGGCCCTGCACCGGGCGGTCAGGGCCGTCCGCCCCGGCCGGGAGATCAACGTCATCGGCCGGGTCATCGAGAAGTACGCCCAGCGCTTCGGCTACGGGGTGGTCCGGGACTTCACCGGCCACGGCGTGGGCCGCGAGTTCCACTCGGGCCTGATCGTCCCCCACTACGACGCCGCCCCGTCCTACTCGACCGTCATGGTCCCCGGCATGGTGTTCACCATCGAGCCGATGCTGACCCTGGGCACGATCCAGTGGGAGCAGTGGGACGACGACTGGACGGTGACCACCCGGGACCGCCGCCGCAGCGCCCAGTTCGAGCACACGCTGGCGGTGACGGAGGACGGTGTGGACATCCTGACCCTGCCGTAGACTGCCGACTGATCATCCGCCCACGGCACCCCGAGAGGACCGCCCCATGACCACACCAGATCGCACCGTCGCGAACGTACCGAGCCGTCGCGTGATCGGCATCGACTTCGGTGGCACCGGCACCAAGGGCGGGATCGTGGACCTGGACACCGGCGAGCTCGTCGGGGAGCGCTTCCGCATCCCCACTCCCCAGCCCGCCACCCCGGAGGCCGTGGCCGGCGTCGTGGAGCAGATCGTCGCCGAGCTGCAGTCCCGGCCGGAGGCCCCGGAGCCGGACTCCCCCGTGGGGATCGTCTTCCCCGCCATCATCAAGGACGGCGTCGCCCTGTCGGCCGCGAACATCGACAAGGCGTGGATCGGCACGGACGTCGACGCGCTGATGACCGAGCGGCTGGGCCGTCCCGTCGAGGCCCTCAACGACGCCGACGCCGCCGGCCTGGCCGAGGCGGTCTACGGCGCCGGGCGGGGCGTGAAGGGGCTGGTCATCGTGATCACCCTGGGCACCGGCATCGGCTCCGCGCTGATCCTCAACGGCCAGCTCGTGCCGAACGCGGAGCTCGGCCACCTGGAGATCGACGGCCACGACGCCGAGACCCGCGCCTCGGCGTCCGCGCGCGAGCGCGAGGAGCTGTCGTGGAAGAAATGGGCGACCAAGCGGCTGCAGCGCTACTTCAGCCACGTGGAGTTCCTCTTCTCCCCGAACCTGTTCATCGTGGGCGGCGGGGTCTCCAAGACCGCGGACAAGTTCCTGCCGTACCTCCAGCTGCGCACCCCGGTCGAGGTCGCCCGGCTGCGCAACAACGCCGGCATCGTCGGCGCGGCCCTGTGGGCCGGCATCCCGCACACGCCCGAGGGCTGAACCCCTCCCGCACGACGACGCCCGGGGCCCTCTGCACAGAGGGCCCCGGGCGTCGTCGTGCGGGAGACGCCGTGGCCGGGGCCAGGAGCACCGGCACGAAAAAAACCCGCCGGAGGCCGCGGCTTCCCCTCCGCAGCCCCCGGCGGGGGTCTGTTGCGCTCCCCACTCTACGACCGCCACCGGCGGGCGGCAAGGGACACGCCGGGAAAATCCTCCGGGGAACCGGCGGGTCAGAGCAGCCGCGGCTGGGACACGCCCTCGAGGCCCTTGTTCCTCGGCCGGCGGCCCGAGCGCTTGCGCGCCCCGGAACCCGGGGGCTCGACGGTGGCCGGGATCGTCTGCTGCCCCGTCTGCTCGGCCTGCTGGGCGCGCAGCAGGTCGATCGCGTCCTCGAAGTCGGACAGGCCGTCGAAGGCCTGGTAGACGCTCGCGAAGCGCAGGTAGGCGACCACGTCCAGGCGGCGCAGCGGGGCCAGGATCGCGAGCCCCACCTCATGGGCCTCGATCTCGGCGGCGCCCATGGCCCGGATCGTCTCCTCGACCTCCTGGGCGAGCATCGCGAGGTCGTCCTCGCTCACGGGCCGGCCCTGGCAGGCCTTGCGGACGCCGTTGACGATCTTCTGCCGGTCGAAGGGCTCGGTCACGCCGGAGCGCTTGATTACCGAGATGGTCGTCGTCTCCAGGGTCGAGAAGCGGCGCCCGCACTCGGAGCACTGCCGGCGGCGGCGGATGGCCGTCCCGTCGTCTGTGGTGCGGCTGTCGACGACGCGGGAGTCGGCGTGGCGGCAGAAGGGGCAGTGCACGGCGCGGCTCAGCCCCCGGTGCGGATCGTGACGGCCCGCCCGTGCGCGGGCAGGTCCTCGGACTGCGCCACCGCCACGATGTCCGGGCCGATCGCGGCCAGCGCCTCCTGCGAGTACTCGACGAGCTGCACGGCCTTCATGAACGCCGTGGTGGACAGCCCCTGGGCGTGCACCGCGGTCCCGCCCGTGGGCAGGACGTGGTTGGACCCGGCGGCGTAGTCGCCCAGCGGGACGGGACTGTACGGGCCGAGGAAGATCGCCCCGGCGTTGCGCACCCGGGCGGCCACCGCCTGCGGGTCGGCGGTGTGGATCTCGAGGTGCTCGGCGGCGTAGGCGTCGGCCACGGCGATCGAGGCGTCGAGGTCGTCGGTGAGCACGATCCCGGACTGGGGCCCGGACAGGGCGGTCGCGATCCGCTGCCGGTGCTTGGCCGCGGGCACCTGCACGGCCAGCTCCGCCTCCACGCGCGCGGCGAGCCCGGGCGAGTGCGTGATCAGCACGGCGCCGGCGGCCGGGTCGTGCTCGGCCTGGGAGACGAGGTCCGCGGCGACGTAGGCGGGGTCGGCGGTGTCGTCGGCGAGAACGGCGATCTCCGTGGTCCCCGCCTCCGCGTCCACGCCCACGACCGAGCGCAGCAGGCGCTTGGCGGTCGCCACGTAGATGTTGCCGGGACCCGTGACGGTGTCCACGGGCTCGAGGACGTCGTCGCCGTCGGCGACCCCGTAGGCCATGGCGGCCAGCGACTGGGCGCCGCCGATCGCCCACACCTCGTCCACGCCGAGCAGCCCGGCGGCGGCGAGGATGGTGGGGTGCGGCAGCCCGCCGAACTCCTTCTGCGGCGGGGTGCACAGCACCACGGAGCCCACGCCGGCGGCCTGGGCGGGCACGACGTTCATCACGACGGAGGACGGGTAGACCGCGAGCCCGCCGGGCACGTAGAGCCCGGCCCGGCGCAGCGGCGTCCAGCGGTGGACGAGGACCGCGCCGGGGGCGACCTCCACGCGGGCGTCCGCGGGCCGCTGGGCCTGCGCGAACGCGCGGGTGCGCTCGATGGCGGTCTCCAGGCCCCTGCGCACGGCGGGGTCCAGGGCGTCGACGGCCCGGCGGATCCCGGCCGGGTCGACCCGCAGCCGGTCCTGCTCCACGCCGTCGAAGCGCTGGGCGTAGCGGCGCAGGGCGGCGGCGCCCTCCGTCCGGACGGCCTCGAGGATCTCGGCGACGGCCTGCTCGGCGGACGCGCGCGAGCCGGTGCTCTGCCGGGGCACGACCGAGCGCAGCTCGGACCACGACAGGCGCCGGCCGCGCAGGTCGATGGTCCGCAGGGCCGCTGTCGTGGTCGTCTCAGCTGTAGTCACGACATCCATGGTATTCCACCGGGCCGCCCGGGTGCGCTCGGCTCGTTGCGCTCGCCGCCCGGGTGCGCTAGACCTCCAGGCAGGTGGGCCCGAGCAGGACCTTGAGGTCCCCGAACAGGGCCGGCGAGGGGTTCACCCGCAGGTCCGGGCCCAGGCGCAGGACCTGCACCTTCTGCCGGGTCTCCAGGTGGATGCGGACCTCGGAGTCGCCGCGGTGGTTGCGCAGCACCGCCCCGATCTCCTTGACCGTCTCCTCGGTGGCCCGGAACTCGGGCAGCGCGATGAGCACTGGCCCGTTGTGCCCGTCGGCGGAGAGCTCCGGCACGGTCAGCTCCTGGGCGGAGATCGTCACGGACCCGTCGTCCCGGCGCTGCAGCCGTCCCTTGATCACGCAGATCAGGTCCTCGGCGAGCACCCCGGCGATCGGGGCGTAGGCCTTGCCGAAGAACATGATCTCGATGGACCCCGTCCGGTCCTCCAACTCCACCCGGGCGTAGGCGTTGCCGGAGGTCTTGGCGATCCGCCGGGACAGGGACGTGATCATCCCCGCCACGGTGACCACCGCGCCGTCGGGCCGGCCGTCCTCGCCGAGCAGCGGCTGGATCGAGGTGTCGGCGTACTGGCCCAGCGCCTCGTCGAGCCCGCGCAGCGGGTGGTCGGAGACGTAGAGCCCGAGCATCTCGCGCTCGAAGGCGAGCAGGTCCTTGCGCTCCCACTCCGGGACGTCGGGCACCGCGACCGTCAGGGACGTGGTGGGGTCCTCGTCCATCCCCATCCCGCCGAAGAGGTCGAACTGACCGGCCGCCTCCTGGCGCTTGACGGCGACCGTGGCGTCGACCGCCTCCTCGTGGCACATCACGAGGCCCCGCCGGGTGTGTCCGAGCCGGTCGAAGGCGCCCGCCTTGACCATGGACTCGATCGTGCGCTTGTTGCACACCACCGCGGGGACCTTGGCGAGGAAGTCGTTGAAGGACGTGAACGCGCCCTTCTCCTCGCGGGCCTCGACCATGGCGGTGACGACGTTGGCGCCCACGTTGCGCACGGCGCCCATGCCGAACCGGATGTCGCTGCCCACCGGGGTGAAGTTCAGGGCGGACTCGTTGACGTCCGGGGGCAGCACGGTGATGCCCATCCGCCGGCACTCGTTGAGGTAGAGCGCGAGCTTGTCCTTGTCGTCGCCCACCGAGGTCAGCAGCGCGGCCATGTACTCGGCCGGGTAGTGCGCCTTGAGGTACGCCGTCCAGTAGGACACGAGCCCGTAGGCGGCGGTGTGGGCCTTGTTGAACGCGTAGTCCGAGAACGACTCCAGCACGTTCCACAGGGTCTGGCAGGCCTCGAGCGAGTAGCCGTTGCCCTGCATGCCCTCGAAGAAGACGGCCTGCTGCTTGTCCAGCTCCGACTTCTTCTTCTTGCCCATGGCCCGGCGCAGCAGGTCGGCCTGGCCCAGCGAGTAGTTCGCGAGCTTCTGCGCGGCGGCCATGACCTGCTCCTGGTAGACGATCAGGCCGTAGGTCGTGTCCAGGATCTCGGCGAGAGGTTCCTCGAGCTCCGGGTGGATCGGGGTGATCTCCTGCTGCCCGTTCTTGCGCAGCGCGTAGTTGGTGTGCGAGTTCACGCCCATGGGCCCCGGGCGGTACAGCGCGAGCACCGCGGAGATGTCCTCGAAGTTGTCGGGACGCATGAGCTTGAGCAGCTGGCGCATGGGCCCGCCGTCGAGCTGGAACACCCCGAGGGTGTCGCCGCGGGCGAGCAGCTCGTAGGAGTCCTTGTCGTCCAGGGCGAGGTTCTCGAGGTCCAGCTCGAAGCCGTCCTGGTTGAGCTGGATGTTCTCCAGGGCGTCGGAGATGATCGTGAGGTTGCGCAGCCCCAGGAAGTCCATCTTGATCAGCCCGAGCCCCTCGCACGTGGGGTAGTCGAACTGGGTGATGACCTGCCCGTCCTGCTCCCGGCGCATGATCGGGATGATGTCGATCAGCGGGTGCGAGGACATGATGACGCCGGCCGCGTGCACGCCCCACTGGCGCTTGAGGCCCTCCAGGCCCTCGGCGGTCTCGAAGATCTTCTTCGCCTCGGCGTCCTGGGCGAGGATCTCGCGCAGCTCCTCCGCCTCGCCGTGGCGCTTGGCGCCCGGGTCGTAGACGTCCTTGAGGGAGATGCCCTTGCCCATGACGTCCGGCGGCATCGCCTTGGTGAGCTTCTCGCCCATGGAGAAGGGGTAGCCGAGCACGCGCGAGGAGTCCTTCAGCGCCTGCTTGGCCTTGATGGTGCCGTAGGTGACGATCATGGCCACGCGCTCGTCGCCGTACTTCTCGGTGACGTAGCGGATCACCTCGGAACGGCGGCGGTCGTCGAAGTCGACGTCGAAGTCGGGCATGGACACGCGCTCCGGGTTGAGGAAGCGCTCGAAGATCAGGCCGTGCTCGAGGGGGTTGAGCTCGGTGATGCGCATGGCGTACGCGACCATGGAGCCGGCCCCGGAGCCACGGCCCGGACCGACCCGGATGCCGTTGTTCTTGGCCCAGTTGATGAAGTCCGCGACCACCAGGAAGTACCCGGGGAAGCCCATCTGCAGGATGATCCCGATCTCGTAGTCGGCCTGCTTCTGCACCTCC
This sequence comes from Kocuria rosea, assembly GCF_023715525.1. Taxonomy (GTDB): domain Bacteria; phylum Actinomycetota; class Actinomycetes; order Actinomycetales; family Micrococcaceae; genus Kocuria; species Kocuria rosea_A. The sequence goes on from NZ_JAMBOG010000012.1 coordinate 20,938, forward strand.
TCGGGGATCCCGCCCGGGAAGCGGTGGTGCAGGCCCTGCTGGACCTCCTTGACGAACCAGGACTGCTCGTCCTCGCCCTCGGGCACCGGGAAGCGCGGCATGTAGTTGGCGGAGGTGTCGAACTCGACGGAGCAGCGCTCGGCGATCTCGAGGGTGTTGTCGCACGCCTCCGGGAAGTCGCGGAAGAGCTCCCGCATCTCGGCGGGGGACTTCAGGTAGAACTCGTCGGCGTCGAACTTGAACCGCTTGGGGTCCGCCAGGGTGGAGCCGGACTGCACGCACAGCAGCGCGGCGTGGGACTTGGCGTCCTCCGCGTGCGTGTAGTGCAGGTCGTTGGTGGCCACGAGCGGCAGGCCGAGGTCCTTGGCGAGCCTGAGCAGGTCGCTCGTGACGTTCTTCTCGATCGCGAGCCCGTGGTCCATCAGCTCGCAGTAGAAGTTCTCGGCCCCGAAGATGTCCCGGAACTCCGCGGCGGCCTCGCGGGCCTCCTGGTACTGGCCCAGGCGCAGCCGCGTCTGGACCTCCCCGGACGGGCACCCGGTGGTCGCGATGAGGCCCTTGCCGTACTGGTTGAGCAGCTCGCGGTCCATGCGCGGCTTGTACAGCTGGCCCTCGAGGGAGGCCAGGGACGAGGCGCGGAAGAGGTTCTGCATGCCCTCCGTGGACTGGGCGAGCAGGGTCATGTGGGTGTACGCGCCACCGCCGGAGACGTCGTCGCGCCCGCCGTCGGCGAACTTCACGCGCGAGCGGTCGGAGCGGGCGGTGCCGGGGGTGAGGTACGCCTCGACGCCGATGATCGGCTTGATTCCGGCACTGCGGGCCTTGTTCCAGAAGTCGAAGGCGCCGAAGACGTAGCCGTGGTCGGTGGTGGCGAGGGACGTCATGCCCATCTCGTGGCACGCCTCGAAGAGGTCGTCGAGGCGCGCGGCACCGTCGAGCATCGAGTACTCGGTGTGCACGTGCAGGTGGGTGAAGCTCTTCTTGCCGGATGCCGTCGTCACCCGTCCAGTGTAGTGCTCCGCTCCGACGGCCCCGGCCGGGGCCCGGGCCCGCCGCTCAGGCGGGCCCGCCGTCCCGCAGGCTCTCCAGGGCGAAGGAGAGGTCCGGCGGGTAGGGGCTGTCGAACTCGACCGGCTCCCCCGTCCCCGGGTGCTCGAAGCCGAGGCGCTTGGCGTGCAGCCACTGCCGGGTCAGTCCCAGCCCGGCCGACAGCGCCGGGTCGGCGCCGTAGGTGAGGTCGCCGCAGCACGGGTGGCGCAGCGCGGAGAAGTGCACGCGGATCTGATGGGTGCGCCCGGTCTCCAGGTGCACCTCCACGAGCGTGGCCCGGCCGAACGCCTCGAGCACCTCGTAGTGGGTGACCGCGTGGCGCCCGCCCTCGACCACCGCGAACCGCCAGTCGTAGCCGGGGTGGCGCCCGATCGGGGCGTCGATCGTGCCCCGCAGCGGGTCGGGCAGTCCCTGCACCACGGTGTGGTAGACCTTCGTGACCGTCCGCTCCTTGAAGGCGCGCTTGAGGGCCGTGTACGCCCGCTCCGTGCGCGCCACGACCATCAGCCCGGAGGTGCCGACGTCGAGGCGGTGCACCACGCCCTGGCGCTCGGGGGCCCCCGAGGTGCTCACGGCGACCCCGGCCCCGGCCAGGGCGCCCACCACGGTGGGGCCCTTCCAGCCCGGCGACGGGTGGGCGGCGACCCCCGGGGGCTTGTCGATGACGACGATGTCGTCGTCGAGGTGGACCACGCGGAAGTCGTCGACGAGCTGGGGGACGATCCGGCCCGGGTCCTCCGGGACGGGCACGTGCACGGTGAGGGTCTGGGAGGTCTCCACGCGGAAGGACTTGGCGACCGCCCGGCCGCGGTGCAGCACGCGCCCCTCCGCGCACAGCCCGGCGGCGGCGGAGCGGGAGAGCCCCGTCAGCGCGGCCACGGCCGCGTCGACGCGCTGGCCCTCGAGCTCGGGCGGGACGGTGAAGCGCTCCTCGGAGTGGGTGGGCTCAGGCACGGGTCCCCTCCTCCCCCGGCGCCGCGCCGAGCGCGCCTCCCGGGCCGGCACCGGGCCCGGAGCCGGTGCCCCGGCCCGGGCGGGTGCCGTCGAGCTCGCGGCCGAGCAGGGTGAGCAGCACGACGAGGCCGACCCCGGCGACGACCCCGCAGTCGGCGACGTTGAAGATGGCGAAGCGGGGCACCGCGATGAAGTCGACGACGTGGCCCACCCCGAAGCCGGGCTGCCGCAGGAGCCGGTCGGTGAGGTTGCCGAGCGCCCCGCCCAGCACGAGGCCCAGGGCCAGCGCCCACGGCGCGGAGCGCACGCGGAGCAGGGTGCGGACGATGACGACGGAGACGACCGCCATGACGAGGGTGAACACCCAGGTGATGCTCTCGCCCAGGGAGAACGCGGCGCCCGGGTTGCGGATGAACTGCCACCACAGCAGGCCGTCGACCACGGGGATCCGCCGCCCGGGCACCAGGGCGGAGACGACCCACCACTTGGTGAGCTGGTCGAGGGCGTAGACCAGCAGCGCGGCGGACCGGGCACGACGACGGAGGGACCGGCCCGTGGCCGGTCCCTCCGTCGTCGTGCCCGGGGCGGCCGGGCTCAGGCCTGCTCGACCGCGTCGGCGGGGCGGGCGCCGGCGGGCTCGAGCGACGGGGTCGTGTCGAGGTCCTGCAGCTGGTCCTGGATGAAGCCCCGCAGGTTCGTGCGGTAGTCGGCCTCGAAGGCGCGCAGCCCGGAGACACGGGTCTCCAGCTCGGCCTGCTCCTCCTGCAGCACGGAGAGGGTCTCCTCGCGGGTGCGCCGGGCGTCGGCCACGAGCTCCTCGGCCCGGGTGCGGCCCTCGGCGATGAGCCGCTCGCGCTCGGCGGTGCCCTGCGAGACGTAGTCGTCGTGCAGCTTCTGGGCCATGGCGAGCACGCCGGCCGCGGACTGGGCGACGTCGACGGCCGGGGCGGCCCCGGTCGCCGCGGCGGGCTCGGCCGGTTCCGCGGGAGCCTCGGTGACGGTGACGGCGGAGGTCTGCGCGGGCTCGGCGGCGGTGGGCAGCCCCGGCTCCGACACCGGCGACGGCGCGGACTCCCGGGGCGCCACGGACTGCCCGGCGGCCTCGAGCTGCTGCTTGAGGTCGGTGTTCTCCTGGTTCAGGCGGCGCAGCTCCACGACGATCTCGTCGAGGAAGTCGTCGACCTCGTCCTGGTCGTAGCCCTCACGGAACTTGGTGGGCTGGAAACGCTTGTTGATGACGTCTTCGGGGGTCAGGGCCATGGGGCATTCCTCCTTGTGCGGGGCTGGGGCGGGCGCGTCCGCGGGGTCGGCGGGGGTCCGGCCGACCGGGTCCGGGGCGGCGCCGGGAGCGGGGCCGGGACCCGGCGGGCGGTCCGGCTACAGGGTACAGGGTGGGCCGTCGCGGCCCGGCTCAGATCAGCAGCTGGCCGACGATGCCCTGCAGGATGCTGATCGCGAAGATGAGGATGAGGAACCCCAGGTCCAGCGACACCCCGCCCAGGCGCAGCGGCGGCACGAGCCGGCGCAGCAGGCGCATGGGCGGGTCCGTGATGGTGTACACCGCCGACGCCGCGACGAGGGCGGCGCCGCGGGGCCGCCAGTTGCGGGCGAACATCTGGACCCAGTCGAGGACGAGGCGCGCCAGCAGGGCCACGTAGACGAGGTGCAGGGCGAGGTACAGCACGGAGAGCAGCAGTTCCATGGGGAGTCTCAGTTCTCCTGGTCGTCGTCGGCCTCGTCCGCCTCGTCGGCCGCGGAGGGGTGCCCGACGACCTCGACGTAGGACGGGGTGAGCAGGAAGACCTTGCCGGTCACCCGCTCGATGGATCCGTGCAGGGCGAAGACCAGTCCGGCGGAGAAGTCCACGAGCCGCTTGGCCTCCGCGTCGCCCATGTCGCTGACGTTCATGATCACGGGAGTGCCCTCCCGGAACGCCTCGCCGATGGACTTCGCGTCGTTGTAGGAGCGGGGGTGGACGGTGGTGATGGTGCGCAAGGTCGAGCTGTCCTCTCGAGAGCTGGAGAAGGCGCGCTTGATGGGGGTCACCGGCGCCCGGTACTCGGCCGAGCGGCGCGGTGCCGCCACGGCGGTGGACTCCTGGGCGCGCGCCTCGCGCGGCTCCTCGCGGATCGCGACAGCGGACTGGTGCTCCTGGCGGTCAGGCGTCGGCTCGTCGTAGTCCTCGTCCGTCTCGGCGAGGCCGAGATAGATCATGGTGCGGCGCAACGCTCCGGCCATGGTGCTCTCCTTGACTGTCTGTGCGGATATCGGCGGTGGGGGGAGGTCCGGGATCCTCGGCCGCCACGCGCCCGCAGGGATGCACGGAGCGCGGTACGGCCCTGGCCCGTCAGGGCCGTCCTCCAAGCTATCGTACGGGTGGTCGGGGGCCGAGGATATCGGAGCCGACGCGCACGTGGGTGGCTCCCCGGGCGACGGCTTCCTCCAGGTCGTGGCTCATTCCGGCGGACACCGCCGTGGCCCCCGGCAGGGACCGCTGCAGGAGCTGCGACAGTTCGTGCAGCCGGTCGAAGGCCGGGCCCGGCGGCGCGCCCAGGGGCGCGACGGCCATCACGCCGCCCGCGCGCAGGCCCTCCGTGGCGGCGATCCGCTCGGCGAGCGCGACGACGTCCTCGGGGCGGGCCCCGCCGCGGTGCTCCTCGGCGTCGAGGGAGACCTGGACCAGGCACGTCAGGTCCTCGGCCGCACACGGGCCCGGCGGCTCGTCCCCGGCGGCCGCGGCCTCCCGGTGGCGCAGCACGGCCCGGCCGAGGGCCGTCACCAGCGAGGCGCGGTCCACCGAGTGCACCCAGGAGGCGTAGCGGACCACCGACCTCGCCTTGTTGGACTGCAGCTGGCCGATGAAGTGCCAGGTCAGCGGGGCAGCGCCGAGCTCCCTCGCCTCCCGTGCCTTGGCGGAGGCCTCCTGGTCGCGGTTCTCGCCCACGTCGCGCACGCCCAGGCGGTGCAGCCGGGCGACGTCGGCCGCGGGGAAGAACTTCGTCACCGCGATCAGCGTGGGCTCGTCCGCCCGGGGGTCCTGGCCGGCCGCGGCGGTGGCGACCCGGGCGCGGACCCGGTCGAGGGCGTGCGCGAGCTCGCGGGTGCGCGGGTCTTCCCCCGCGTCCCGGCGGGCCGGGTCCGGCCCGGCGCTCACGCGGCGCCCTGCGCGGGGTCCGCGGGCGCGCTGCGCCAGACGAGGCCGGCGATGCGCCCGGAGCCCGGGTCCCGGCGGTGCGAGGACAGCCGCTCGTTCTCGCGCGTGCAGGAGGCCCCGGCCGGCCCGGCGACCGTGACCCCGAGGGCCTCGAGCCGGTCGCGGGCGCCCGCGGGCAGGTCGAGCGACGGGGTGCCCCAGGTGGTCGTGGCCGCCACCGCCGGGATCCGCCGCACGGACTCCTCCTGCATCGCGGCGGGCACCTCGTAGCACCCGCCGCAGATCGACGGCCCGATCCACGCCGCCAGCCCGTCGGACCCGCGGGCCCGCAGCTGCTCGACGGTCCGCTCGAGCACGCCGTCCAGCAGCCCGCGCCGCCCGGCGTGCGCCACGGCGGTGACGGGCCCGTGCGGGCCGCGGCCGACCAGCACCACGGGCACGCAGTCGGCGACCATCACGGCCAGGGACGCACCGTCCGCCGAGACGGCGGCGTCCGCCGTGGGCACCGGGGGCAGGGCGGGGTCGTCGGCGTCGGCCACCGCGGTGCCGTGCACCTGGTTGAGGAAGAGCAGCGAGCCCGCCGGGACCCCCATGGCCCCCTCGAGGGCCCGGCGCCGGGTCCGCACCGCGCCGCCGTCGTCGCCCGTGTGCAGGGCCAGGTTGCCCGCCCCGCGGTCCGTGAACGCCACCCGCACGCCCTGCCCGACGTCCTCCTGCCACCAGAACACCTGGTCCTCCTGTCCCGCCTCGTCGGCGCTGGCTCGTCCTGCCGTGTCCCGTCCGCCGCCCGGCGGTTAACGCGCCCGGGGGCGGACGCGGTCGCCCGCGCCCGCCCCCGGGTCGGAGCTCACTTCAGGAAGTCGGGGAAGTCCAGGGAGTCCTTGCGCGCGGCGCCCACGCCCGAGCCGGTCTCGGCCTCGGCGGGCAGGTCCACGTCGAACCCGGCGTCGTCGGGGACGTCGTCGTTGCCGACCGGCTGCGCCCACTTCTGCTGGGCGGAGGGCTGGCCGAAGGCCGGGGCCCCACCGCGCTGCGGGGAGCGACCCAGGCCGGCGGGCTGACCCGCGCCGGAGCCGAAGGCGGCACGGGTGGTCGCGGCCTGCTGGGCCGCGGCGTTGGTGTTGTTGGCGTTGGTCTCCGGGCTCACGGAGTCGAAGCCGGCGGCGATGACCGTCACGCGCGCCTGGTCGCCCAGGGCGTCGTCGATGACGGCGCCGAAGATGATGTTCGCCTCGGGGTGGGCGACCTCCTGGACCAGGCGGGCCGCCTCGTTGATCTCGAACAGGCCGAGGTCCGAGCCGCCCTGGATGGACAGCAGCACGCCGTGGGCGCCGTCGATGGACGCCTCCAGCAGCGGGGACGCGATCGCGAGCTCGGCCGCCTTCACGGCCCGGTCCTCGCCCTGCGCGGAGCCGATGCCCATGAGCGCGGAGCCGGCCCCCTGCATCACGGACTTGACGTCGGCGAAGTCGAGGTTGATCAGGCCCGGGGTGGTGATCAGGTCGGTGATGCCCTGGACACCGGAGAGCAGGACCTGGTCGGCGGACTTGAAGGCGTCGAGCATGGACACGTTGCGGTCCGAGATGGACAGCAGCCGGTCGTTGGGGATGACGATGAGGGTGTCGACCTCGTCGCGCAGCGTCTCGATGCCGTTCTCGGCCTGGTTGGAGCGGCGCCGGCCCTCGAAGGTGAACGGGCGGGTGACGACGCCGATGGTCAGGGCACCCAGCGAGCGCGCGATGCGGGCGACCACGGGCGCCCCGCCGGTGCCGGTGCCGCCGCCCTCGCCGGCGGTCACGAACACCATGTCGGCCCCCTTGAGGACCTCCTCGATCTCCTCGTGGTGGTCCTCCGCCGCCTGGCGCCCGACGTCTGGGTTCGCGCCGGCGCCGAGACCCCGGGTGAGCTCGCGCCCGACGTCGAGCTTGACGTCGGCGTCGCTCATCAGCAGGGCCTGGGCGTCCGTGTTGATCGCGATGAACTCGACGCCGCGCAGCCCCTCCTCGATCATCCGGTTGACCGCGTTGACGCCGCCGCCGCCGATTCCGACGACCTTGATGACGGCCAAGTAGTTCTGGGGGGTGGAGGAGTCCATGGGTGCCTAACTCGAGAGGAAGTAGTCCCGGATCACGTGCCCGACCTCAACCCTCGATCGAAGGTCGAACATCAGGCCGTCAGCTGTTCCCCGGGGAGGTTCGATGTCGGGGTCAAGACTAACAACGACGGGCATCACCTGCACGACAATCCATACCGCTTTCGACACTTTTCGCCAAAACCGCAGGTGGTCCCAGGATTGGGCACAACTCTCAGGCTCTGCCGGAGAGTGAGCAGGGGCACCCGCCGCTCAGCGCACGACCGGCCGGGTGGGGCTGGAGACGTCGTAGGTCTCGATGCCGGTGCCGGCCCCCCGGGCCTCGACGAGCTCGCGCAGCACCTGCGCCTTCAGCTCGCTCTCCTCGGCGGTGCCCCACACCACCGTGCGGCCGTCGGTGAAGGCCAGCTCCACCGAGGACAGGGACTCCGCCGAGGCGGTGCGCAGCTGGGCGAGCACGGACTCCGGCAGGGCCGCCAGCACGTCGGCGATGACGTCGAAGCGCTCCGTGGCCAGCACCTCGCGGCCGCCGGTGACGACGGGCACCGCGGCCTCCTCCGCGTCGGCGGCGACGGTCAGCTCGACCCCCTCCGAGTCGACGACCACGAACTCGCCGCCGTCCTCGACGGCGGCCACGGGCACCCGCTCGTGGAGCTCGACCACGAGCCGGTGCGGGGGCTCGAGCAGCACCTCGATCGAGCGCACCTGCGGGATCTGCCCGACCGTCTCACGGACCTCCTGCTTCGAGATCCGGGTCAGGGGCACGCCCCGGTAGGGCTCCAGGGCGGCCTCCACCCGGGCCGGGTCGGTGAGCTCCGCGCCGCGCACGGAGACGTCCCGCACGGCGAGCAGCGGGGAGAGGAAGAGCATGCCGAGGAGCACCGCCAGGGCCGCCAGGACGCCGAGGGCGATCCCCAGCCGGCGGCGGCGCCGGCGGGCCCGGGGCGAGCCGGGGAACGCGACGACGGTGGCCCCGCCGGGCCGGTCCCCGCCGCGGTCCGCCGCGGGCGCCGCCCCGGCCGCCGTGGAGCCGCCGGGCACGGCCTCGGCGTCGTCCGGCACGCGGGAGGCCGTCAGCATGCGGGAGGCCGCGCGCTCCTGCCGGTGCCGGCGCCACGCGCTGAAGCGGCCGCCGGCGGCGGGCACCTCCTCGAGCTCGTCCTCGTCCACGAGGGGCGAGACCTTGGCGCCGTCGTTGACGCGGATCCGGACCGCCGGGTCCCCGCCGGCCGGCGCGGCCGGGGCGTCCGCCCAGGGCGCCCCGGGATCCGGGGCGTGGGCCCGGTCGCCGGCACGCTCGGTGGCACGGTCGTCCGCCCGGTCGACGGCGGGCCCGGCGGAGGCCTCGCCGTCCCCCGGGTGCTCCCCGGAATGCTCCCCGGGGTGCTCCCCGAACCGGGGCTGGTGCGGTCGGCCGTGCCGGCTCATCAGCGGGTCCCGGAGCGGTCCGCGAGGCTGTCCACGAGCCGGGCCCCGAGACCGGTGACGTCACCGGCGCCCACGGTGAGCACGAGGTCGCCCGGCCGGGCGGCGCCGGCGGCCTCGGCGACGGCGTCGGCCCCGCGGGGGACGTAGCGCACGTGGGCCGGCGCACGGTCGGTGATGATCTCGCTCGTGAGCCCGGCCACGGGCTGCTCGCGGGCCGCGAAGATGTCCAGCACGAGGCTCTCGTCCGCCAGCGCGAGGGCGTCTGCGAACTCGGCGGCGAACTCCCGGGTCCGGGAGAACAGGTGCGGCTGGAAGATCGCGATCACGCGGTGCTCCCCCGCGACCTCGCGGGCGGCCGTGAGGGCCGCCACGACCTCGGTGGGGTGGTGGGCGTAGTCGTCGAAGACGCGCACCCCCCGGACCTCCCCGCGCAGGTCGAAACGCCGGGCGGAGCCGTGGAACCCGGCGAGGCCCCGGGCCGCGTCCTCGGGGTCCACGCCCGCCTCCAGGGCCACGCAGAAGGCGGCCGCCGCGTTGAGGACGTTGTGCCGACCGGGCACCGCCAGCACGAGCGGCACCTCCCGGCGGGCGGCGCCCTCGCCGAGCACGAGCGTGCTGCGCGTGCTCAGCCCGTCCGTCCCCCCGGGCAGCACGCGCACGTCCGCGCCGGCGTCGGTGCCGTAGGTGAGCACCCGGCCCCCGGCCGACCGGTGGCGCTCGGCGAGGCCCCGGGAGCCGGGGTCGTCCTGGCAGGCCACGAGCAGGCCGTCCGGGGGCAGGGTCGCCGCGAAGTCGTCGAAGGCCCGGAAGAAGGCCTCGCGGGAGGGGTAGAAGTCGAGGTGGTCCGGCTCGATGTTGGTGACCACGGCGACCCGGGGGCCGTACCGGAGGAACGAACCGTCGGACTCGTCCGCCTCCGCCACGAACCAGCGGCCCGTGCCGAGGGCCGCGTTGGAGCCGAGGTCGGCCACGTGCGCGCCGATCGCCCAGGACGGCCCCAGCCCGGCGTGCTGCAGGACGAGCGCGGCCATGGAGCTGGTGGTGGTCTTGCCGTGGGTGCCGGCGACGGCCACCACGTCCCGGCCGTGCATCGCGGCGGCCAGCCCCTCGGAGCGGTGCAGCACGCGCAGGCCGGCGGCCCGGGCGGCCGCGTACTCGGGGTTGTCCCCGGCGATCGCCGTGGAGACCACCACGGTGGAGGCCCCCGCCACGTTCCCGGCCCGCTGCCCCACGAACACCGTGGCGCCCAGGGCCTCGAGCTCCCGCAGCGCCGGCGAGTCCTGCCGGTCGGAGCCGCTGACGTCGGCGCCGCGGGCGAGCAGGAGCTTCGCGACCGCGGACATGCCCGCGCCGCCCATGCCGATGAAGTGCACCCGGCCCAGCTGCTCGGGGGCGACGTGCTGCTCAGCGCTCAACGGGGACCTCCTGGAGGATCAGACGGGCCATCACGGCGTCGGCGTCGCGCACCCCGCGGTCGCGGCTCGCGGCGGCCATGGCGGCCAGCCGGGCCGGGTCGGCCGCGAGGGGGTGGACGTGCTCGCGCCACCAGGCGGGGGTGAACGCGTCGTCGGCCACGAGCTGTGCCGCGCCGGCCTCCACGAGGGAGGCGGCGTTGAGCGCCTGCTCGCCGTTGCCGACCGGCAGGGGGACGAACACGGCGGGCAGGCCCACGGCCGCGACCTCGGACACGGTCGCCGCCCCGGCCCGGGCGACGAGCAGGTCCGCGGCGGCGTAGACGCGCTCCATGCCGTCCACGTACTCGACCTGGACGTAGCCGGGGGCGCTCAGCAGCGCGCCGTCGTCCCCGGTGAGCTGCTTGCCGCGCCCGGTGACGTGCAGCAGCTGGTAGCCGTGCTCCGCGGTCTCCGCCGCGACGCCCGCCACGGTCCGGTTCATGTTCAGGGCCCCGGAGGAGCCGCCCGTGACCACGACGGTCGGCACGTCGGGGGCGAGCCCGAAGGAGCCGCGCGCCTCGGCCCGCAGCGCGGCGCGGTCGAGCCCGGCGATCTCCCGGCGCATGGGCATGCCCACGGTCACGGCCCCGGGCAGCGGCGTGCCGGAGAAGGCCGTGGCCACGGTGCGGGCCCGGCGGGCGCCGACGCGGTTGGCCAGCCCGGGCCGGGTGTTGGCCTCGTGGACCACCACGGGCAGCCCGCGCCGGGCGGCGGCGAGGTAGACGGGGGTGCAGACGTAGCCGCCGACGCCGACGACGACGTCGGGCCGGACCCGGTCGAGGATCTCGCCGGCCTGCCGGACGGCGCCGAGGAGCCGGCCGGGCAGCCGCACGAGGTCCACGGAGAGCCGGCGGGGCATGGGCACGCGGTCGACGAGCTCGAGGGCGACCCCGGCCAGGGGCACGAGGCGGGTCTCCATCCCCGAGGCGGTGCCCACGGCCGTGAGGCGCACGCCGGGCGCCTGCTCGCGCAGGGCGGCGGCGATCGCCAGCAGGGGGCTCACGTGCCCGGCGGTGCCGCCGCCGGCCAGCAGGACGGAGGGTCCGGGGTGGGCGGTGGGCGGGTCGGACGGGCTCATGCGCGATCCTTGTTGGGGGTTCGGGGGCGGGGGGCGCGGGCCGGGACGGGGATCCGGCGGGGCAGGCGGGTGAAGGACATGACCACGCCGACGGCCGCGAGGCTCATCAGCAGCGAGGACCCACCGTAGCTGATGAACGGCAGGGGGATGCCGATGACCGGGAGCAACCCGGTGACCATGCCGATGTTGATGAACGCCTGCCCCACGAGCCACGTGACGATCGACGCGGTGGCGATCCGGACGAAGCGGCTGCGGGCCCGGAGGATGACGCGGGCCATGGCCAGGGCCATCAGCGCGAACAACCCGAGGATCAGCACGGTGCCCAGCAGCCCGAGCTCCTCCCCGATGATCGAGAAGATGTAGTCGTTGTGCGCCTCGGGGACGTAGCTGTACTTGAGCCGGGACTGGCCGAGTCCCACGCCCCACCAGCCGCCGGAGGCCAGCGCGCTGAGCCCCTGCTCGGACTGGTAGCAGGCGTCGGTGGCCCCGCAGTCCCCGAACAGCCAGCCCTTGATGCGGTCCACGCGGTGGGGGGCGGTGGCCACGGAGAGGGTGCCGAGGACCGCGGCCCCCGCGGCGGCGGCGCCGAACAGCCGCAGCGGCGCGCCGGCGAAGAACAGCGCGGCGGCGTAGATGAGCACGAACACGAGCACGGTGCCCATGTCCTTGCCCAGGGCGACCATCAGCACGGGCACCCCGAAGCCGAGCACCGACGGCCACAGGGCTTGGCGCCAGTCGCGCACGGCGTCGCCCTGCCGGGCCAGGACCACGGCGAGCCACAGGCACACGGCGAGCTTGGCGGCCTCGGAGGGCTGGAACGTCTGCCCGCCCACCACGATCCAGTTGCGGTTGCCGTTGACGCTGTTGCCGAGGCCCGTGAAGACGAGCCCGAGCAACAGCACGGCGAGCACGAGCAGGCCGGTGGCCCCGCGCCGGTACCACTCCGTGGGCACGAAGGAGAGCCCGAACATCAGCACGACGCCCAGGCCCGCGAAGGTGGCCTGCTTGAGGAAGTAGGAGTAGGCGGACTGCTGCGCCGAGATGGACTCCACCGCGGAGGCGGAGAGCACCATCATGATCCCGATGCCCGTGAGCAGCAGCACCGACCCGGCGAGCGCGTAGTAGGAGTGGATGAGCGGCCCGTCGACCAGGGCGCGCCAGAACCGGCGGGCCCCGCCCACGGAGCCGCGCGTCGCCTGGCGCAGGCCGGGCCGGTCCTGGAGCGCGGTCACGACAGCCGCTCCACGAGGTCCGCGACCTCCCGGATGAAGGCGTCGCCGCGGTGGGCGTAGGAGGTGAACTGGTCCATCGACGCGGAGGCGGGGGCCATCAGGACGGTGTCGCCCCGGCGCGCCGCCCCGTGGGCCAGGCGCACGGCCTCGGCCATCACGGCGTCGCCCTCCCGGGACCCGTCCTCGGCGGCGTGCAGGACGGGCACGTCCGGGGCGTGCTCGGCCAGGGCCTCCAGCAGGGAGCCGTTGTCCGTGCCGATCAGCACGACGGAGCGCAGCCGCCCGCCGTGGCGGGCGACGAGCCGGTCGTAGGAGACGCCCTTGGACAGGCCCCCGGCGATCCACACCACGGAGTCGAAGGCGGACAGGGACGCGTCCGCGGCGTGCGGGTTGGTGGCCTTGGAGTCGTTGACCCACACGACCCCGTGGGTCGTGGCGACGGCCTGGATCCGGTGGTCGCCGGGCTCCCAGGCGCGCAGCCCGTCGCGCACTGCCTCGGGCGCGACGCCCGCGGCGCGGGCCAGGGCCGCGGCGGCCAGGGCGTTGGCCACCCCGTGCCGGGTGGGGATCGGGCCCGTGTCGGCGATCGAGGCGAGCTCCAGCGCGGAGCCGCGGCGCTCCGTGAGGAAGGCGCGGTCCACGAGCAGGTCCTCGACCACGCCGAGCATGCTCACGTCCGGGGTGTCGAGGGTGAAGCCCACGGCCCGGCAGCCCTCCACGACGTCGGCCTCCTCGACCATGCGCACGGTCTCGGGCTGCTGGGCGTTGTAGACGCAGGCGATGCGGGTGTTCTCGTAGATCCGGGACTTGTCCGCGGCGTAGTTGTCGTAGCCGCCGTGCCAGTCCACGTGGTCCTCGGCGATGTTGAGCACCACCGAGGCCAGCGGGGACAGGGAGTGCGCCCAGTGCAGCTGGAAGCTGGAGAGCTCGACGGCGAGCACGTCGTACTCGACGGGCTCGCGCAGGGCGTCGAGCACGGGGGTGCCCACGTTGCCGACGGCGGCCGCGCGCAGGCCGCCGGCCCGCAGCATGGCCTCCGTCATCCCGACGGTCGTGGTCTTGCCGTTGGTGCCGGTGATGCACACCCACTCGGCGGTGCGCTTCCCGGCGCGCTCGCGCACGCGCCAGGCCAGCTCGATGTCGCCCCAGATCTGGACGCCCTCCGCGGCGGCGGCCGCCAGCAGGGGGTGGCCCGGGGGGAAGCCCGGGGAGGTGACGACCAGCTCGGGGCGGCGGCCCTCGACGTCGGGCACGGCGTCGTAGACGCCCTCCCCGAGCAGCACGTCGGCGGCGCCCACGATCCGGAGCGTGTCCGCCTTGCCGCGGGTCTGCGGGGAGTCGGTGCCGTCGACGACGACGACGCGCGCGCCGAGCTCGATCAGGGTGTCGGCGGCGGCGAAGCCGGAGACGCCGAGGCCGGCCACGACGACGCGCAGTCCCGCCCAGTCGGCGTCCCAGCTGGTGAGCCCCGCCAGGCGCGGGTCCTCGTGGACGGGGTTGTCGTTGCTCGCGTGGATCACTGGACCATACCTCCGTGGGACAGCAGCCAGTCGCCGTAGAACACGCCGAGCGCGGCCGCGACGAACAGCCCGGCGATCATCCAGAACCGGACCACGATGGTGACCTCGTGCCAGCCCTTGAGCTCGAAGTGGTGCTGCAGGGGCGCCATCTTGAAGATGCGCTTGCCGCCGGAGAGCTTGAAGTAGCCGACCTGCAGGATGACGGAGACCGTGATGATCACGAACAGCCCGGCGATGAGCACGAGCAGCAGCTCGGTGCGGGTGAGGACCGCGAAGGCGGCCAGCGCCCCGCCCAGGCCCAGGGACCCGGTGTCGCCCATGAAGATCTTGGCCGGCGAGGTGTTCCACCACAGGAAGCCGACGAGGGCCCCGACGAGCGCGGCGGCCGTGAGGGCGAGGTCGGCGGCGTCGCGCACCTCGTAGCACACCCCCTGGACCCCGGACCCGCACAGGTGCGTGTTCTGCCACATCGCGATGAGCATGTAGCCGCTGAACACCAGGATGGAGGCGCCGGTCGCGAGCCCGTCGAGCCCGTCGGTGAGGTTGACGGCGTTGGTGGTGGCCGTGGCGATGAGGTTCACCCACACGACGAACAGCACCGCCCCGAGCACGGGCCCCGCGAAGGCGAGGTCCACGGCGGTGTCCCGGGTGAGGGAGATCGCCGAGGACGCGGCGGTCGCCCCGGTCGCGTCGGGCACGAGCAGCACGAGCAGGGCGAAGGCGACGCCGATGACGCCCTGCAGGACGATCTTGCCGGCGGCGCTGAGGCCCAGGTTCTGCTTCTTGGCGATCTTCTTGTAGTCGTCGACGAACCCGACCGCGCCCATCCCCAGCATCAGCAGCAGCGCGCACAGCCCGGAGAGCGTGACGCCCCCGTAGCCGGGCCACACGAGCGAGGAGACGAGGTGGGTGAGGCCGTAGGCGAGCACGACCGAGCCGAGGATCGCGACGCCGCCCATCGTGGGGGTGCCGCGCTTGGTGTGGTGGCTCGTGGGCCCGTCGTCCCGGATGAACTGGCCGTAGCCGCGCCGGGCGAGGAACTTGATGAAGGCGGGCGTCCCGAGCAGGGAGAGGGCCAGGGCGAAGCCGGCCGCCATGAGGATCTGGATCATGCGCTGCGGTCCTCCTGCGCGGCGGGGCCCGCGGTGCCGGCGGGGCCGTCGGCGTCGAGGCCCGCGTTGACGAAGGGGCCCGCCGAGCGCCAGTGGTCGCCGCGGGCGGGGGCGTCGTTGCGCGGCGCCGGCCCGTCCTGGCCGGCGCCGGCCGCGGCCGCGACCCGGTCGCCGAGCACGCGCAGCCCGGAGGCGTTGGAGGACTTGAACAGGACGATGTCGCCGGGGGCGAGCTCGTGGCGCAGGATCTCCTCCGCCTCCTCGGCGTCGGCCGCCCACGTGGCCTCGTTGCCCCAGGAGCCCTCCAGCTGGGCGGCGTCGTAGACGGGGCGGGCGAGCTCGCCGACCGCGATCAGCTTCGAGATGTTCAGCCGCACGACCATCCGCCCGAGGGCGTCGTGCTCCTCGACGGTGCTCTCGCCGAGCTCGAGCATGCCGCCGAGCACGGCCCAGGTGCGGCGGGGACCGGCGCCGTCGGCGCCGCGGCCCAGCTGGGCGAGGCTCTGCAGCGCCGCGCGCATGGACTGGGGGTTGGCGTTGTAGGCGTCGTTGATCACGGTGACGCCGTCGGGGCGCTCGGTGCGCTCCATCCGCCACCGGCTCGCGGCGCCCTGGGCGTTGAGCGAGGCCGCGATCCGCTCGGGGGCGACGCCGGCCACGAAGGCCGCCGACGCCGCGGCGAGCAGGTTGGTGACGTGGTGCTCGCCGATGAGCCGGGAGACGATCCGGTGCACGGAGCCGTCGGGGAAGTGCAGGTCGAACTCGGGCGAGCCGCCGGGGCCGAGCCGCACGTCCGCGGCGTGCACGCGGGCCGCCGGGACGTCGGGCAGGACGTTGGCCGGGGACTCCCCGAAGAAGACCACCGGGGCGGCGGTGCGGCGGTGCATCTGGCGCACCGCGGGGTCGTCGTCGTTGAGCACGGCCACCCCGTCGGCGCGCAGCGCCTCCACGAGCTCGCCCTTGGCCCGGGCGATGTTGGCGACACCGCCGAACTCGCCGGCGTGGGCGGAGCCCACGCACAGCACCACCCCGACGTCCGGGCGGACCATGCGGCAGAGGTAGTCGATGTTGCCGATCCTGGTGGCGCCCATCTCCACGACGAGGTAGCGGGTCTCGGGCGTGGTTTCGAAGACGGTCAGGGGCACGCCGACCTCGCCGTTGTAGGACCCGCGCGGCGCGACCGTCGGGCCCTCGGCCTCGAAGATGCCCTTGAGCAGGTCCTTGGTGGTGGTCTTGCCCACGGACCCGGTCACGGCGACGACCTTGACCCCGTGCTGGGCGCGCAGCTGCGCGACGACCCACGCCGCGAGCCGGCCCATGGCCTCCACGACGTCCGGGACGACCACGGCGGGGTAGACGGCTCCCGCGGCGTCGGCGACCTCGCGCTCCACGAGGGCCAGCACGGAGCCTGCCGCGAAGGCGGCGCCCACGAACTCGTGGCCGTCGGTGACCTCACCGGGCTTGGCCACGAACAGGGTCCCGGGACGGGCCTCGCGGGAGTCGGTGGTGACGTGCCGGACCAGGACCTCCCCGGCGTGCTCGCCGGCGCTCCCTCCGCCGGTTCCCCCGGCGGCGTCCCGGCCGGCTGCGTCGACCGCGCGCCCGCCGGTGATCTGCGCGATCTGTGCAGCGGTCAGTTCGATCATCGGTCCTCCCAACGGCCCTGCTGCGCGTCGGCCAGTGCGGCCCGCAGCTCTTCCCTGTCGTCCAGCGGGTGGTCCACGCCCCGGATCTCCTGGACCGTCTCGTGCCCGCGGCCCGCCACGAGCACGGAGTCCTCGGGCCCCGCCATGGCCACCGCGGCGCGGATGGCCACGGCGCGGGGCTCGAGCACGAGCACCTCCGTGGCGCGGGCGCCGGCCTCCTGCGCGGCGCGGGCGCCGCCGGCGACCTGCTCGCGGATCCCGGCGGGCTCCTCGTCGTGCGGGTCGTCGTCGGTGACGATGACGACGTCGGCGTGCCGGGCCGCGACCTCGCCCATGATCGGGCGCTTGGAGCGGTCGCGCTCCCCCGTGGCCCCGAAGACCACGATGAGGCGCCCGCCGCGTCCGGGCGGCTCGACGGCGCCCAGCGCCCGGCGCAGGGCGTCCGGGTTGTGCGCGAAGTCCACGACGGCGGTCGGCTCCGTGCCGACGAGCTGCATCCGGCCGGGCACGTCCGTGGTCAGCGGGTCGGCGTCGTCGAGCGCCCGCTGGACGTCGGCGACGCCGGCCCCGGAGGCCACGACCATGACCACGGCGAGGGCGGCGTTGGCCACGTTGAAGTCCCCGGGCAGCCCGGTGGACACGCGCAGCGCCCGGCCGTCGCGGTGGCGCAGCTCGAAGGCGTGGCCGATGCCGCGGCGGTCGAGGGCGGTGAGCGTCCAGTCGGCCCCGTGGCGGTCCGGGCCGCCGTTGCGGTCCCCGGGCACGTCGCCGCGCAGGGCGATCGTGTCCACGTGCTCGGCCCCGAGCTGCTCGCGCGCGTGCTCGGCCATCCGCAGGCCCCAGGCGTCGTCCACGTCCTGGACGACGACCACCGCCCGGCGCGTGCGCTCGGGGGTGAACAGCTGCGCCTTGACGGCGAAGTACTCCTCCATCGACCCGTGCAGGTCCAGGTGGTCCTGGGTGAGGTTGGTGAACCCGGCCACGTCGTAGCGGACCCCGTCCACCCGGTGGAACTGCAGGGCGTGCGAGGAGACCTCCATGGACGCCGCGGTGATGCCGCGCTCGCGCATCAGCGCGAGCAGGGAGTGCACGTGCGGGGCCTCGGGCGTGGTGAGCCGGGACGGGATGGACTCGTCGCCGGCGAGGATCTCGATGGTCCCGATCAGCCCGGTGCGGTGGCCCAGGGCGCGCAGCAGCGAGTTCGTGAAGTAGGTGGTGGTGGTCTTGCCGTTGGTCCCGGTGACGGCGAAGAGGGCGGGCGCGGTGCCGTCCTCCGGCCGGGAGCCGTAGACGCGGGCGGCGATCGCGCCCACGGACCGGCGGGGGTCGGGGGCGACGACGACGGGCAGGCCGACCCCGGAGCGCTCGAGCAGCTCCCGGCCCGCGGTGTCGGTGAGCACGGCGACCGCGCCCGCGCGCCGGGCGTCCGCGGCGAACTGGGCGCCGTGGGCGCGGGCGCCGGGCAGGGCCGCGTAGAGGTCCCCCGGGCGCAGCTGCCGGGAGTCCAGGGAGACGCCGGTGACGGCCGCGGAGGCTTCGCCGGCGCCCAGGGTGCCGCCCGCGAGCCGCGCCGTCTCGGCCAGGCTCAGCGGCCGGGGCCGGGCGGGGCGCATCGTCTGCGCGTCGTGTCCCTGCTGGGCTGTCGCGTCCATCAACGTCCTTCGTGGTCAGGTGGGCGGGTGGGTGCTCCGCCGGGGGGGGGGTGGCGGCCCGGGGATGGCCGGGCACGGCGATACGGAAGTCTAGCCGCCCTCGTCGGCCCGCCGGGACGCGGCCGGGGTGGAAGCGCTGGTCGGGACGGGGTCGGCCCCGTCGCCGGCGGTGCCCTCGGCGGCCTCCCGGGCGGTGCCCCCGGCGGCGTCCTCGGTCCCCACGACGTCGGGCGGGGTGTCCTCCGGGGCGCTCTCGGCGGGGCTGCCCTCGGGGACGTCCGTGCGCAGCGGGATGTCCACCGGGTCGGTCGTCGAGGGCGGCACGTCGTAGTGCCGCAGGACCTGGCCCATGATCTTGCTGAAGGCCCCGGTCGTGCCGATCGTGCCCACGGCGCCCTTGGGGCGCTGCAGGGTCACGGCCACGAGGTACTGGGGGTCCTCGATGGGGGCGACCCCCACGAAGGAGGTCGTGTAGCCGTCGTAGCCGCCCTCGGGGCTGGGCGCCTCGGCGGTGCCGGTCTTGCCGCCGACGCGGTAGCCCTCGACGGCGGCCTCCTTGGCGCCGCCCTCGGTGACGGTGACCTCCATCATGTCGAGGACCTGCCGCGACGTCTCCTCCGAGACGATCCGCTCGCCGGCGGGCCGCTCCACCGGCGTGGACGTGCCGTCCGGGGCGACGACGGCCTCGACGACCCGGGGCTCCACCTGCACCCCGCCGTTGGCCACGGCCTGGAAGACCGTCGCGGTGCGCAGGGGCGTCTGGGCCACGCCCTGGCCGAACAGCACCGTGTACTGCTGGCGGGTGTCCCACTGCTCCGCGGCGGCGAGGATGCCCGGGGACTCCCCCGGCAGCTCGATGCCCGTGGCCTCCCCGACGCCGAAGCGCGCCATCCAGTCGTGGCGCTGGTCCGGGGAGAGCCGGCTGCCGACCATCACCGTGCCCGTGTTCATCGAGTCGGCGATGATCCCGGCGAACGTGCGGTCCTGCTTCCCGTGGTCGAAGGCGTCGGTGATCTTCTGGCCGTCGATCTCCAGGAAGGGGGGCACGGTGATCTCGGTCTCGGGGGTCACGAGGCCCTCCTCGACGGCGGCCGCCGCGGTGAGGATCTTCTGGGTCGAGCCGGGCTCCACGGCCTGGGTGACGGCCCGGGCCCCGAGGTCCTCGGCCTCGGCGGCGCCGGGGTCGTTGGGGTCCACGGTCGAGGAGTCGGCGAGTGCGAGCACGGCGCCGTCGGAGACGCGCATCACCACCGCGGTGCCCCACTCGGCGTCGAGCTCCTGCGCGCGCTCCGTGACCGCCTGCTGGGCGAAGAACTGGACGTCGCTGTCGATCGACAGCTGGACGGCCGAGCCGTCCTCCACGGGCGTCTCCTCCGTGGGGGCCACGGGGATGCGCACGCCGTCGGCGCTGATCTCGTAGGTGCGCTTGCCGTCGGTGCCGCTGAGCAGCTCGTCCTGGGTCTGCTCGATGCCGCCGAGCGCCTCGTCGTCGCCGCCCATGAAGCCGACCACGCTGCCGGCGACCGGGCCGTTGGGGTAGATGCGGTCGGAGGAGGGCTGCCCGTAGACGTACGGCAGGCCGAGCTCGCGCACGGTGTTCCACTGCTCGGGGGTCACCCCGCGGGCGACGTACTCGAACGGCTTGTCGCCGTCGAGCGCCTTCTTCACGTCCTCGTCCTCGAGCTCCAGGGCGTCGGCGAGCTGGTAGACCGCCTGGGTGGGGGTCACCGTCTCCGTGGTCCCGTCCGCCCTGGGCCGCTCGAACTCGCGGACCAGCTGCTGGTCGACCGTCACGTCGTAGCGCTGCAGGGTGCGGGCCAGCACCTTGCCGTCGGTGTCGCGGATCTCCCCCCGCAGGGCGGGGACCACCTCGGTGCGAGAGCGGTCCGCGGCGGCCCGCTCGGCGCGGCCGGCGACGTCGAAGCCCTGCACCCACACCAGGCGCACCCCGAGGACCAGCAGCAGCGCGAGCACGAGCGCGACGCCGACGTGGCTGCGGCCGATGACGGAGGAGCCGGAGCCGTTCCCGGTCGACGTCGAGCGTGCGCGTGCCACGTGGTTGCCTCGTTCCTGGTCGGTGCGCTGGGTGCGGGGGGATGCGCCGGGTCCGCGCGGTCCCGTGGGAGGACCGTGCTGCCGGGGCGGGTCCCGGCGCCCGGGTCAGTTGCCGGGGGCCCGCTGCTGCGGGGCCTGGAGGGAGCCGCCGTTGGACTGCGTGCCGGTGGCGGCCGCCTCGTCCTGGCGGGCCTGCTCCCGGGCCTCCTCGCGCTCCTGCTCCGCCTTCTCGCGCGCGCGGTCCTCCGCGCGCTGGGCGGCGCGGTCCGCGGCCTCGGAACCGGTCTGGTGGGCGTGGTCGACGAGGATCTCGTGGTCCTCCTGGGCCTGCGCCGGGAGGGGGTCGCCCTCGACCGTCCCGTCGGTGAGGTCCACCGTGCCGGAGCCCTGCGCGGGGACCATGCCGAGGTCCGCGCCCATCACCGCGAGGTTCTGGGGGGCGTTGTAGAACTCGAGGTCCTGGGTGAGGGCCTCGTTCTGCTGGCTCAGGGCCTGCTCCTGGGCCCGCAGCTCGACCAGGCGGTACTGGCCGTCGGAGATCTGGATGTTGAGCACGAGGATGGTGGCGAGCGCGACCACGAGGGCGATCAGGCTGACCACCACGGTGGACACGCGCCGGCGCCGGGCCCGGGCCGGGACGACGGACAGGGGCGCGCGGGTGGACCCGGTCGGGTGGACGGGGGCGGTGGAGCCGGTCGGGCGCGGCGACGGTGCCTCGAGCTGGCGGGCGGTGCTGCCCTCCGTGGGGGGCCGGTGCCCGCGGCGGGCGGCCCAGGCGCCGATCCCCGCGCGGGGGGTGGCCGAACGGGCCGGTCGTCGCTGCAGTCCGGTTCCGCTCATGCCCTGTTCCTCTGTGCCTTCTGTGGTGCGTGCTGGTGTGCGTTCTCCCGGATGCGCTCGACGGCGCGCAACCGCGCGGACGCGGCACGGGGGTTCTCCGCGATCTCCTGGGCGGTGGGGGCCTCGGCGCCCCGGGTCAGGATCCGCAGGGTGGGCTTGTGCTCCTCGAGCTCCACGGGGAAGCCCTTCGGGGCCGTGGAGGACGCCCCGTGGGCGAAGGCCTGCTTGACGATCCGGTCCTCGAGGGAGTGGTAGCTCATCACCACGACGCGCCCGCCGACGCGCACGGACTCAAGCGCGGCGGGGATCGCCCGGCGCAGCACGTCGAGCTCCTCGTTGACCTCGATGCGCAGCGCCTGGAACGTCTGCTTGGCGGGGTGGCCCTTGCGGTGCTGGGCGCCCTGCGGGACGGCGGCCCGCACGACGTCCACGAGCTCGCCGGTGGTGCGCAGCGGGGCCTGTGCCCGGCGCTCGACGATGGCCCGGGCGATGCGCACGGCGAAGCGCTCCTCGCCCCAGTCCCGGAGGATGCGGCGCAGGTCGGCCTCGCTGTAGTCGTTGACCACGTCCTGGGCGGTGACCGGGGCCGTGGCGTCCATGCGCATGTCGAGGGGCGCGTCGTAGGAGTAGGCGAAGCCGCGCTCGCGCTCGTCGAGCTGGAGGGAGGAGACGCCGAGGTCGAAGAGGACGGCGTCGGCCCGGTCGAGGCCGTGCCGGGCGAGGGCCTCCGGGATCCGGTCGTAGGTGGTGTGCACGGGGTGGAACCGGTCGCCGAAGGGGGCGAGCCGGGCCCCGGCCAGCTGGTGCGCCTGCGGGTCGCGGTCGACGGCGACGAGCTGGACGCCGGGGAACCGGCGCAGCAGGGCCTCGGAGTGGCCGCCCATGCCCATCGTGGCGTCCACCGCCACGGCGCCGTCCTCCTGGAGCGCGGGAGCCATCAGGTCCAGGCAGCGGTCGAGCAGCACGGGGACGTGCAGCTGCTCGGCTGGGCGTTGCGCCATGAACCCTCTCTTCGGCGGTCGGTCGGTCACAGTGGCCGGCGCCGTGGGGGCGACGCCGGGGTGCGGCAGCGGTTCTTCCAGGATCAGACCCCCATCCGCTGGCCGTCCCTCGAATCCGGCCTGCCTCAGGGGAAGGTGAGTCAGGACGGTGACGGCTGCGCGGCTGGAGATCTCATCCGGGAAACGGTCCGCGGGGTCCGCGGGTGCGTCTCGGTGGGCTCTTCGCTCAGAAGAGTCCGGGCACCACTTCTTCCTCGGTGTCGGAGAAGACGGCCTCCTTCTCGGTCAGGTAGTCGTTCCAGGCCTGGGCGTCCCAGATCTCCGCCCGGGTGCCCGCCCCGATGAAGGCGAGCTCCCGGTCGAGTCCCGCGTACTCCCGCAGCGGCGGGGGAATCGTGACTCGGCCCTGCTTGTCCGGGACCTCGTCCGAGGCCCCGGAGAGAAAGACACGGATGTAGTCCCGGGCCTGCTTGGACGACAGCGGGGCCGCCCGGAGCTGCTCGTGGACCCGCTCGAACTCCCGGATGCTGAAGACGTAGAGGCAGCGCTCCTGCCCGCGGGTCAGGACGAGCCCGTCGGCGAGCTCCTCGCGGAACTTCGCCGGCAGGATCACGCGGCCCTTCTCGTCGAGGCGGGGTGAGTACGTTCCGAGAAACACACCCACCGCCTCTTCAGCCCGAGAGTTCTCCCTGGCCTCTCTCTTGGCCCCACTTTACTCCACTTCACTCCCCGGTCAACGAACACGGGGCCCGCCCGGCCCCGGCGTGGCGCGGCCGCCGCGCCGTGCGGCGGACGTCGTCCCAGGTGGCAGAGGGCGGGCCGGGCGGGGTGCGGCGGGGAGGGAGGTGGGGCGGGACGCGGGGCCCCGGTCCGCCCCGGACGGAAAAAGCTCCCCGGCGGGACGCCGGGGAGCGGGTGGGGCGGTGGTTCCGCGCCCGGTGGGGCGCGGGGTGGGGGGTCGTGGAGGGGTCTAGGGCTGTCCCCCGGAGTTGCGCTGGTCCCAGCGCTCCTCGAGGTTCTGCAGGAACGGCGACGAGCGGCGGGCTGCGCTGCCCTTGCCGCCCGCGGAGCGGGGCCTGCCCGAGCGCAGGGTCGCGAAGTAGACCCCGGCGCCCATGATGACGAAGCCGAGGACCCCGACCAGGACGGACTTGAGCACGACGCCCCCGAGGAGGACCAGGAGCCCGACGACAGCGACGACGATGCCGAGGACGATGTTGCGGGTGGAGGCCCCCCGGACGGCCCGGGAGCCCATGCTCGTGGCGAAGCGCGGGTCGTCCGCGTGGAGCTGCTTCTCCAGCTGCGCCAGGAGCTGTTGCTCGTGCTCGGACAGTGGCACGGTATGCCTCCTCATCCTTCGGGTGCGGACTGCCCGGCCGTTCCGGCGCCGCGTGCTACCAGGATAGACCGTCGGGTGCGGAATTGGCACCGCGACGGCGGCTGTCAACACCCTCTGAATTCCCCCTCCGGGTCCCGCGGGGCGGGCGGCAGGAGCCGGGCGGGGCCGAGCCGGTCGGCGCCGAAGCGGGCGTGCACCCGGTCCATGGCCTGCTCCGCGGCCCCCCACTCCTCCTCGCGGCCGTCGAGGCTCAGCTGCAGGGCGTCGCCGGCCGGTTCCAGCCGCTCCGCCCGGACCCCGATGAGCCGTACCGCCTGGGGCCGCTCCCCCAGCTCCGCGAGCAGCCCCACCCCGTGCTCGAGGAGGTCGTGGGCCGAGGTGAAGGGCTGGGCCAGCGTCCGGGAGCGCGTGATGGTGGTGAAGTCGGCGTAGCGCAGCTTCAGGCCGACCCGGCGGGCCCGCAGGCCCTGGCGGCGCAGCCGGGAGGCGGTGCGGTGGCTGAGCCGCAGGAGGGTCTCGCGCAGCACCCGGGTGTCCGAGACGTCCTCGGCGAAGGTCTCCTCCGCGCCGAGGCTCTTCTCCTCCCGGACGGGGACCACCGGCCGGGGGTCGCGTCCGTTGGCGAGCTCGTGCAGGTGGTGGCCGGCGGCCGGGCCGACGACCCGCACCAGCTGCGGGACGGGAGCGGCGGCGAGCTCCCCCACGGTGCGCAGGCCGGCCCCGGCGAGGGCCTCGGCGGTGCGGTCGCCGACGCCCCACAGCGCCGAGACCGGCAGCTCGGCGAGGAAGGCGACGGTGTCCTCCGGCTGGACCAGCAGCAGCCCGTCCGGTTTGGAGCGGGTGGAGGCGATCTTCGCGACGGTCTTGGTCGCCCCGATGCCCACGGAGGCGGTGAGGCCCAGCTCGCCGTGGATCCGGGTGCGCAGCCGGCGGGCGATCTGCACGGGCGGGCCGAGCCGGCGCACGGCCCCGGAGACGTCCAGGAACGCCTCGTCCACGCTGACCTGCTCGACGCGGTCGGTGATCTCGGCGAAGATCGCCATCACGCGCCGCGAGTAGTCGTCGTACGCGCGGCGGTGGGGCTCCAGCAGGACCGCGCCGGGGCACAGGGCGCGGGCGCGGGCCAGCGGCATCCCGGAGCGCACCCCGAAGGCGCGCGCCTCGTAGGAGGCCGAGAGCACGACCGACCGGTTGCCGGAGGCCGCCACGATGACGGGGCGCCCGCGCAGCCCGGGCGCGGCCAGCAGCTCCACCCCCACGTAGAACATGTCCATGTCGACGTGCATGACGGCGCACGCCCGCCAGCGCGCCAGCTGGTCCCTCGACGTCCCGCTCACCCGTCCTCCTCCCGCACCGGCCACAGCATAGTCAGCGCCGCGGACATCGGTGCGGGGCGGGACCGGCCGGCCCGGGCGGCGGCACGGGGCTTCGGTAGGCTGGGGCGGATCCCGCGGGCGCCCGCCCGTCCGCCGCCGCACCGAGATCGAGGTCGACCGCCCATGACGCCCCCGCCGCTCCAGCCCCGTCCCGACGCCCCGCTCGACGCCCCGCTCGACGCCGTGGCGGCCTTCCGCGCCGAGGACGAGCGGTTCGTCCGCCGGCTGCACGCCGAGCTGGAGGAGTTCCTGGACCGGCAGCGTGCGGTGCTCGCCGGCATCTCGGCCGACGCGCTGCCGCTGCTGGACGCCGTCGCCGCCCTGTCCTCGGGCGGCAAGCGCCTGCGGGCGCGACTGTGCTACTGGGGCTGGCGGGCGGCGGGCGGCGACCCCGAGGACCCGGCGGTGGCCCGGGCGGGGGCCGCGCTCGAGCTGTTCCAGTCCGCCGCGCTGATCCACGACGACGTCATCGACCGCTCGGACACCCGCCGGGGCGCGCCGAGCGTGCACCGGCGGTTCGAGGGCCTGCACGCCGCCGAGTCGTGGCAGCTGGACGGGCCGGCGTTCGGGGTGGCCTCCGCGATCCTGGCCGGGGACCTGTGCCTGTCGTGGAGCGAGCAGCTGTTCGCCGCCGCCGCGGCGCAGCTGCCGGGCGCGGCCCGGGCGCGCGCCGTGTTCGACCTGATGCGCTCGGAGGTCATGGTCGGGCAGTACCTCGACGTCCAGGGCGAGGTCGCCGGCGCGGGCCAGGACCGGGCGGGCGCCGTGCAGCGGGCGCTGGACGTGATCCGCTACAAGTCCGCGAAGTACTCCGTGGAGCACCCCGTCGCCCTCGGTGCGGCCCTCGCGGGAGCGGACGAGCCCGCCCTGGCGCGGTGCTCGGCGTTCGCGCTGCCGCTCGGCGAGGCCTTCCAGCTGCGCGACGACGTGCTCGGCGTGTTCGGGGACCCGGCCACCACGGGCAAGCCCGCCGGGGACGACCTGCGCGAGGGCAAGCGCACGGTCCTGGTGGGCTTCGTCCGCCGCCGCGGCTCGGAGGAGCAGATCGCCGAGCTCGAGGCCGCCCTGGGCAGCCAGGACCTCGACGACGACGACGTCCGGCGGCTCCGGGCCCTGATCACGGCCTGCGGGGCGCTGCAGGCGACCGAGGAGCTGATCGACGCGCTCAGCGGCCAGGCGTTCGCGGCGCTCGACCGGCTGGGGGCCGGTCCGGTGCCGATGGCCGCGCTGCGGGCGCTCGCCACCGCGGCCGTGCGCCGCGCCGCCTGAGCCGCGCCCGGCCGGGCGCGGCTCAGGCGGGGGTCACCAGGCGAGGGCCTGGGCGCGGCGGCGGATCTCCGTCTTGCGGCCGTCGCGCAGGGCGTCGATGGGCCGGCCGGGCAGGGACTCGTCCTCCGTGAACAGCCAGGTGATCGCCTCGGTGTCGGTGAACCCGGCGTCCCGCAGGACCGCGACCGTGCCCCGGAGGGAGTCGAGCACGGCCCCGTCCATCAGGAAGGCGGCGGGGACGCGCCGCACGCCGTCGTGCGGGCTGCGCACCGCCAGCAGGGTCCCGTCGTCGACGAGTCCGTGGACGCGGGTCACGACGAGGCCGAGCTGCTCGGCGATGTCGGGCAGGGGCAACCACTCCTGGACGAGGGCGTCCATGCGGTCGAACTCCTCGGTGCTGATTCCGGCTGTGTTCTTCACGCCTACAGGGTGCCACGTCCGTGCCTGCCCGTGCCACGCGGGCCCGCCGCGATATGCTCGACCCGCGGAGATCGCTGAGCCATCCGCGCCTTCCCCGATCAGCGTCAGAGAGCCCCTTCATGCCGTACTCCCCCGACAGCGACACGACCGACCCGAACGACGCACAGCACGGCCCCGCGACCCCCCTCGCCGCCGAGCCCGGCCGGGACGCCGGGACGACCGGGGACCGTGCCCCCGGCTGGGCCCGCCGCGCCCGCACCGGGTCCGCCGCCGCCACCGCCGCCACCGCCGTGGCCGCGCTCGCCGCGCTGGGCGGCAGCACGGTGGCCCACGCCGCCCCCGCACCGCTGGCCCACGTCGCCGCCGCGCCCGCCCTCGTCGGGCAGAAGGGCTCCGCGGCGCCCGTGCACACCGTCTCGCCGGGCGACTCCCTGTGGGGGATCGCACAGCGCCACCGCGTCGCGGTGGGCGACCTGATGCGCTGGAACGACCTCTCCGGCGCGGCCCTGCTGCTGCCGGGCCAGAAGCTGCGGCTGGCCGGGGAGCCCGCCGCGAGCTCCCGTCCGGGGCCCGGGAGCACCGGATCCGCGGCGGCGGGGGCGGCGCCGGCGCAGAAGGACGCCCCGGGCGGCTACACCGTGCGGGCCGGGGACAGCCTGTGGGGCATCGCCCAGGCCCACGGCGTGTCGGTCCAGCAGCTGCTCGACGCCAACGACCTCACGGTCAGCTCCCTGCTGCGCCCGGGCCAGCGGCTGTCCGTGGCGGGGCCCGCTCCGGCACGGGCGGCCGCTCCGGAGCCCGCGGCGGAGTCCGCTCCGGAGCCCGCGGCGGAGCCCAAGGCGCAGCGGGCCGTCGGGGACACGTTCCTCGGGCGCACGTACGGGGACCGGGTGGTCGACTCCGCCAACCGCCACCACGCCGAGCTCGCGGCCCGTCCCGCGCCGGGCCCGGAGCAGATCCGGCGCATGGTGCACGACACCGCCGTGCGGATGGGCGTGGACCCGTCCCTCGCGCTGGCCCACGCCTACCAGGAGTCCGGGTTCAACCACCGGGTCGTGTCCCCCGCCGACGCCGTGGGCACGATGCAGGTCATCCCCGACGCCGGCGCCTGGGCATCCGGTCTCGTCGGCCGGGAGCTGGACCTGCTGGACCCGCAGGACAACGTCACCGCCGGTGTGGCGATCATCCGTCAGCTCGGCCTCAGCGCCCCGAGCACGGAGGTGGCCATCGGCGCGTACTACCAGGGTCTGCACGGCGTGAAGAAGTACGGGATGTACGACGACACGAAGCACTACGTGAAGAGCGTGAAGGCCCACCGCGCCGAGTTCCGCGGGTGAGCCGCCCCCGGCCCAGCGTTCCCCCAGCGCGGCGTCCTAGGCTGGCCCCGTGCAGCACGCCGCTCCCGACCCGTTGACCGGCACCGTCCTCGAGGGCCGCTACGAGCTGGGCCCGCGGATCGCCCGCGGCGGCACGGCCGCCGTCTACCGGGCCGTGGACACCCGGCTGGAGCGCACCGTCGCGGTGAAGCTCATGCACCCCCACCTCGCCGAGGACCCCGCCGCCGCGGACCGCTTCGTGCGCGAGGCCCGGGCCGCGGCGAAGCTGTCCCACCCGCACGTGGTCTCCGTGCTGGACCAGGGCCGAGCCCCGGACGGGCTGCCCTACCTCGTCATGGAGCTCGTCGAGGGCTCCACCCTGCGCGACCTGCTGCACGAGCGGGGCGCCCTGACCGTCCGCGAGGCGCTGGAGGTCCTGGACCCCGTCCTCGACGGTCTCGCCGCGGCCCACCGCGCCGGGCTGGTGCACCGGGACGTGAAGCCGGAGAACGTGCTGATCGGCCGCACCGGCCGGGTCACCGTCGCGGACTTCGGTCTGACCCGCGCGGTCGACCAGAACACCCCCACGGGCACCGTCCTCGGGACCGTGGGCTACGCCGCGCCGGAGCTCGTGGCCGGGCGGGCCGTGGACGCCCGTTCCGACGTCTACTCGGCCGGGATCGTCCTGTTCGAGCTGCTCGCCGGCCGCCGCCCGTTCGTGGGCGCCCCGCTGGCCGTGGCCCGGGCCCACGTCGAGGGGGCCGTTCCCGACGTGCGCTCCCTCGCCCCCGGCGTCCCGCCCGCCGTGGCGCTGCTGGTGGCCCGGGCCACCGCGCGCGAGCCGGCCCGCCGGCCCGCCGACGCCGGACGGCTGCTGGCCGAGCTGCGCACCGTCCGGGCGGGGCTGCGCCCCGGGGAGCTCGACCGCCGGCCCGGCGACCCCCCGCCCCGGCACGGGGACGGGCCGGCCGAGGTGCTCGACGGCACGACGGGACGCGGTCCCGCCCCGGGGCCCGCCACGGAGGTCCTGGGACGGGCCGACGACCGCACCCGGGTGCTGGGCGTGCCCGGCCCGGCCGCCGCGCAGGACGCCGCCGCCCTGCCCCGGGGCTCCTCGGACCCGTGGCGGCCCGCGATCGAGCTGCGCCCGGTCCGCCCCCTGCGCACGGCAGCGGCGCTCGCCCTGGTCGCCCTCGCCGTGGCCGCGGCGGCGTTCCTGGGCTGGCTCATCGGCTCCGCGGCCGGCGCCTCCGGGGACGCCCCGGACGCGCACGGCACGCTGTCCGGGCTCGCCGGGCAGCACCTCACCGGGGCGGGACCGCACGAGGCGGCCCTGCACGGGAGCGTCCGGGAGACGGCCGGGGCCGGGGCCGTCCCCACCGTCCTGTGACGGTCGGCACGGTCCCGGCCCCGGCCGGTGCCCGCGCTCAGCGGCGGGAGAGGTAGCCCGCCACGAGGAACGCGATCTCGAGCGACTGCATGTGGTTCAGGCGCGGGTCGCACAGCGACTCGTACCGGTCCTCGAAGGAGGACTCGTCCACGGGGTCGGCGCCGCCCAGGCACTCCGCGACGTCGTCGCCGGTCATCTCCACGTGGATGCCGCCGGGGAACGAGCCGATCGCCTCGTGCACCTCGAAGAAGCCGCGGACCTCGTCCACGACGTCGTCGAAGTTGCGGGTCTTGTACCCCGAGGGCAGGGACACGGTGTTGCCGTGCATGGGATCGGTCACCCACACGACCTTGGCGCCCGAGCGCTCCACGGCCTCGACGAGCGGAGGCAGCTTCTCGCGGATGTTCTTCGCGCCCATCCGGGTGATGAAGGTGAGCCGGCCGGGCTCCCGCTGCGGGTCCAGCTTGTCGATCAGGGCCAGCGCGTCGTCGCCGGTCGTCTTCGGGCCGAGCTTCACGCCGATGGGGTTGCGCAGGCGGGAGAGCAGGTCCACGTGGGCACCGTCGAGCTCGCGGGTGCGCTCCCCGATCCACAGGAAGTGCCCCGACGTGCCGTAGGGCAGGTGCGTGCGGGAGTCGATGCGGGTCAGCGCCCGCTCGTAGTCGAGCAGCAGGGCCTCGTGCCCGGCGTAGAACTCGGTGGTGCGCAGGGCGTCGAAGTCCGCGCCGCAGGCGTCCATGAACTTCACCGCGCGGTCGATCTCGCGGGCGAGGGACTCGTAGCGGGCGTGGGCCGGGTTCGTGGTGAAGCCCATGTTCCACGCGTGCACGAGCCGCAGGTCGGCGAAGCCGCCCGTGGTGAACGCCCGGATGAGGTTCAGCGTGGACGCGGAGGTGTGGTACCCGCGGACCATGCGCCGGGGGTCGTGGACCCGGGACTCCGGGGTGAAGTCGAAGCCGTTGACCATCTCGCCGCGGAAGGACGGCAGAGTCGTGCCGTCCCGCACCTCGTCGTTGGACGAGCGCGGCTTGGAGAACTGCCCGGCCATGCGCCCCATCTTCACGACCGGCATGGACGCGCCGTAGGTGAGGACGACGGCCATCTGCAGCAGCGTCTTGACGCGGGCGCTGATCCGGGCGGCGGTCGCCCCCTCGAAGGTCTCGGCGCAGTCGCCGCCCTGCAGGAAGAAGGCCCGGCCGTTGGCGACCTCCGCGAGGCGGGAGCGCAGCTGATCCACCTCGCCGGCGAACACCAGCGGCGGGACCGCGCTGAGCTCGGCGATCGAGGAGGCGAAGTCGGGGTGGTCGTGCCACGTGGGCTGCTGGTCGGCGACGAGCTCCCGCCAGTCGTCCAGCCCGGGGTAGTCGGCCGCGGAGGGCACGGGGGCGGCCAGGTGTCGGAGGCTGTCGGGAACGGTGAAGTCGAGCATCATGTCTTCCTATGTCTCGTCCGGGGCGGCCCGGTCGGGGATCAGGGTTCGGTGGTCGGCACCGCGTCGTCGGCCCGGGCGGAGTCCTGGTCCTGGGGGCGGTCGCGGTGGGTGAGGTTGTCGGCGGCGTGCTTGGCGGACTGGGCGGCGGTGTGGGCCGCGGAGCGGGCCTTGTCCTTGGCGCTGCCCACGAGCTCGACGGCGGCCTGCTTGGTCTCGTGGCGCTTCTGCTCGGCCAGGCGCCGCTTCTGGTCGGCGGCGTAGACGTCCACGTACACCTGGCCCGAGAGGGCCTGGATGGCGTGCATGATCTCGTCCGTCACCTCGCGCAGCAGGGCGTGCTCGCCCTGCCGGCCCTGGTAGCGCGAGAAGTCCAGGGGCTCGCCGAAGACGGTGGCGACGCGTGCCTTGCGGCGGGGCAGCGGCATCCGTGCGCCGATCGGCTGGACCTTGTCGGTGCCGACCATCGCGATGGGCACGACCGGGGCTCCGCTCTCGAGGGCGAGCCGCGCCACGCCGATCTTGCCCTTGTACAGGCGCCCGTCGGGCGAGCGGGTGCCCTCGGGGTAGATGCCCAGCAGCTGCCCCTCCTGGAGCTTGCGCCCACCGGCGCTCAGCGACCGGGCGCTGGCCCGGCCCCCGGAGCGGTCCATCGGGATCTGGTTGATGGCCCGGAAGAACGCCGACGTGACCCGGCCCTTGAGCCCCGGGCCGTTGAAGTAGTCAGCCTTCGCCAGGAAGAACACCTGGCGGGGCACGGCCACGGGCATGAACACCGAGTCGGAGACCGACAGGTGGTTGCTCGCGAGGATGGCCGGTCCCTCGGCGGGCACGTGGTGCAGGCCGCGGACCTCGGGCCGGAAGGCGACGTTGACCAGGGGTCCGACGACGTAGCGCTTGAGGAACATGTAGACCATGTGGGAGAGGACTCCTTCGTGCTGATCGGGTGGACGCGGAGGTCCCCGCCGCGAGGACCGGATCCGGCCTCCGGTATTCTCTCACGTCCGCGTGGCGGCCGGAGCCAGCTCCCCGCACCGCGGCCTGCCATCATGGAGCCATGACGCATCCGGTCGAGCACCCACGTCCGGCCCTCGCCGCCGGGGAGCACCCCGCCGCCCCGTTCCGCCTTCCCGCGGACGGCCCCGCCGGCGTGCTCGTGCTGCACGGGTTCACCGGCGTCCCGTTCAGCGTCCGCCCGTGGGGCGCGGCCCTGCACGGGGCCGGCGCCGAGGTCGTCGGCCCCCTCCTGCCCGGGCACGGCACCCGCTGGGAGGACCTCGCCGCCACCCCGTGGCAGCGGTGGCGCGACCACGCGGCCGAGCACGTCCGGCAGCTGCGCGCCCGGCACGACGTCGTGGTGGTGTGCGGGCTGTCGATGGGCGGGACCCTGGCCCTGCACCTGGCCGCCCTGCTGCCCGTGGACGGGGTCGTCGTCCTGAACCCGGCGCTGTCCCTCGTCAGCCGCACGGCGCGCTTCGCGGCGGCGCTGCACCGGGCCGTGCCCTCCGTGCCGGGCGTCGGCGACGACATCAGCCTGCCGGGGGTCACCGAGCACGCCTATCCGCGCACCCCCGTGGCCGGGGTCGCCGAGCTCGGCCGGTTCATGACCCGGACCCGGAGGATGCTGCCCGCCGTGACCGCCCCCGTGCTGGTGCTGCGCTCGCAGCACGACCACGTGGTCTCCGAGCTGTCCCACCGGCACGTGCTGCGCCACGCCGGCGGGGACGTGGCCGTCGTGCGCCTCGCCGAGAGCTACCACGTGGCCACCCTGGACCGTGAGGCGGACGTGGTGAACGCACGCTCAGCGCGCTTCGTGCGGGACCTCGTGGAGGGGCGCAACCCCGTGACCGCGCTGCCCCTCGACCGCTCCCGCCCGCGGGGCGCCCGGTGAGCCCCGGGCCCGCGGGCGGGGCGGTGCCGGGCCCCGACGAGGAGTGGGCGCGGATCGTGGCGGAGCTCGAGGACGTGCGCCGGGCCGGGGACCGGCACCTCGCCGCCCCCGGCGAGCGGCCCCCCGAGGCCGGCGGTCCCCGCGGGACCGGGGATCCCGGGGAGACCCGGACCGCGGGGCCGCCGGAGGACCGCCGGGCCGCGGAGGCCGAGGCCCCCGCCGAGGAGGACCGGGCCCCCGCCGAGGAGGACGACGCCACCTACTCCCCCGACCCGGGCCCCGTCACCCAGGGGCTCAGCCCGGGGGCGCTGCTGGCGTGGACGGTGCTGGTCGGGGCGCCGGTGCTGCTCGTGGTCCTGGCCCTGCTCCCCGGCTCGATGCCGTGGTGGGCGACCGTGACCGGGCTCGCCGCCGTGGTCGCGGCGATCGGCCACCTGCTGCACTCCCTACCCGAGGAGCGGGACGACTTCGACGACGGCGCCCGCGTCTGACGGAGTTTGCGTGAGGCAACTCACTAGACTGGGGGGCGACGCCCGACCCTGATCCGAGGAGAGACCCCATGCGCCACGTCGCCACCGACGCCCTCGTGGACCCGCCCGTGCACCGCAGCATCACCGACTTCCTCCGGATGCAGGCGGAGCGGCCCGAGGACCCGCACCTGTACACCGTCCTGGCCTCGGACGGCCCGGCCCGCGAGGTGCGCGCGCGCGAGTTCCTCGCGGCCGTGCGCGGCGTGGCCAAGGGTCTGGTGGCGGCGGGGATCGAGCCCGGGGACCGGGTGGGCATCCTCAGCCGCACCCGCTACGAGTGGACCCTGGCCGACTTCGCCGTCTGGTACGCCGGCGCGGTGCCCGTCCCCGTCTACGACTCGTCCTCCGCCCAGCAGATCGCCTGGATCATGGGCGACTCCGACGCCAAGGCGATCTTCGTGGAGACGGAGGCGCTGGAGGACACCGTCGTGGAGGCCGCCCGGGAGACGCCGTTCGCCGCCGCCGAGCGGATCTGGCGCCTGGACGGCACCGGGACCGGCCTGGACGAGCTCGAGCGCTCGGGGGCGGGCGTGACCGACGAGGAGCTCGAGGCGCGCCGCACGTCGCGCACCCTGGAGGACATCGCCACCATCATCTACACCTCCGGCACCACCGGCCCGCCCAAGGGCTGCGAGCTGACCCACGGCAACTTCGTGCGGCTGTGCGAGAACACGGCGCTCGTGGTCTCCGACATCATCCACCCGGGCGCCCGGACCCTGCTGTTCCTGCCGCTGGCCCACGTCTTCGCCCGCTTCGTCCAGGTGATCGCCCTGTACACCGGCACCGTGCTGGCCCACACCCCGGACGTGAAGAACCTCATGGGGGACCTGGCGTCGTTCCGGCCCACGTTCATCCTCGCGGTCCCGCGCGTGTTCGAGAAGATCTACCAGAGCGCCCGGCTCAAGGCGGAGAAAGGCGGGAAGCTGAAGGCCCTGATCTTCACGCGCGCCGTCACCACCGCCGTGGCCTACTCGAAGGCCGAGCAGGCCGGGCGGGTGCTGCCCCTGCTCCGCGCCCGCCACGCGCTCTACGACCGCCTCGTCTACTCGAAGCTGCGCGAGGCCATGGGCGGCGAGGTCACGCACGCCGTCTCGGGCGGCGCCGCGCTCGGCCCGCGCCTGGGCCACTTCTTCAACGGGATCGGGGTGTACGTCGTTGAGGGCTACGGCCTCACCGAGACGACCGCCCCGATCGCGGTCAACACCCCCGAGATCGGCAAGATCGGCACGGTGGGCCTGCCCCTGCCGGGCAACGAGATCCGGATCGCCGACGACGGGGAGGTCCAGGTCCGCGGCGCCCACGTGATGCGCGGCTACCACGGGCGCGAGGACCTCACCGCCGCGGCCTTCGACGACGGCTGGTTCCGCACCGGGGACCTCGGGGAGCTCGACGAGGACGGGGCCCTGAGCATCACCGGGCGCAAGAAGGAGATCATCGTCACCGCGGGCGGCAAGAACGTGGTCCCCAACGTGCTGGAGGACCCGATCCGCGCCTCCGCCGTCGTCTCGCAGGTCATGGTCGTGGGCGACGACCGCCCGTTCGTCGCGGCGCTGATCACCCTGGACCAGGAGGTGCTCCCGGCCCGGCTCGAGCTCATGGGCCTGGACCCGGCGATGCACGTGGCCGAGGCCGCGCGCCACCCCCGGATCGTGGAGCACGTCCAGGAGATCGTCGACCAGGCCAACAAGGCGGTCTCCCGGGCCGAGGGCATCCGGGCCTTCGAGATCCTCGACGTCGACTGGACCGAGGCCTCCGGCCACCTGACCCCGTCCATGAAGATCAAGCGGGCGAAGATCGCCCAGGACTTCGGGGCGCAGATCGAGGAGATCTACTCCCGCCCCGCCCCCGAGCCCGCGGCGGCCGGGGCGGCGGAGCGGATCCGGGAGAAGCTCTCCCACGCGCACCTGCCCGGCCGCGGCGAGGGCTGACCCGCCCGGCGGCCGGTGCGGGTCACCGGCCGCCGGCGAGCGCCTCGGGCTCCAGCGGGGAGTGCTCCGGAACCTCGAGGCCGAGCAGCGCGTTCTCGACGACCTCGGTGAGCGCCGGGTGGATCCAGTACTGCCCGCGCGCCATCGTGTGGGCGTCGAGGCCGAAGGACATCGCCTGGACGATCGGCTGGATCAGCACCGACGCCTCCTCCCCCACCAGGTGGGCTCCGAGCAGCCGCCCCGTGCCCTTCTCCGCGATGAGCTTGCACAGCCCGGTGCGGTCCTCCATGGCCCACCCGTAGGCGGTGGAGCCGTAGTCCTGGACCTTGACGGTGATCTCGGTGCCGTGCTCGAGCGCCCACTCCTCCGCCTCCTCCTGGGTCATGCCCACGGAGGCGATCTGCGGGCTGGTGAACACGGCGGAGGGCACGAAGCGGTGGTCCGTGGCGCGCAGGTCGTCGGGGTGCAGTAGGTTGTGCTGGACCGTGCGGGCCTCCGCGTTGGCCACGTGCTTGAGCTGGTAGGGCGAGCTGATGTCGCCGAGCGCCCACACGCCCTCGGCCGGCACGCCCCCGGACAGGGCGCGCTGGTGCTCGTCGACGGCCAGCAGGCCGTCCTCCCGCACGTCGAGGCCGCCCGTCTGCGCGTGCAGCAGATCGGTGTTGGGCTGCCGCCCGGTGGCCACCAGCACGACGTCGGCGGGCAGGCGCAGGGTCAGCTCCGGGTCCTCGGGGTCGCGGAAGGTGACCGTCACGGCGGAGCCCTCCCCGTCGGACTCCTCGATCGCGCTCAGGGACCAGCCCATCTCGAGCTTCCACTGCCGCGACGCCTCCCGGGCGAAGCGCTCGGCGATCTCCGGGTCGTGGTAGCGCAGGAGGCGGTGGGAGCGGTTGACCTGGGTCACCCGGGAGCCCAGGCTCGAGAAGACGTGGGCGAACTCGGCGCCGATGTAGCCACCGCCCACGACCACGACCCGCCGGGGCAGCTCGTCGATGCGCATCACGGTGTCCGAGGTGTGCACCTGCGGCAGGTCGATGCCCGGGACCTCCGGCAGCACGGGGCGGGAGCCGGAGGCCACCACGATCTGGGCGGCCGTGAGCTCCTCGCCCGACGCCGTGCACAGCGTGCGGGGGCCGATGAAGTGCACGTGTTCCGTGTAGACGGTCACGTGCGGCAGGGACCGGCGGTAGTCGAGGCCCCCGGAGGAGATCGCGTCGATCCGCCCGAAGATCCGGTCGCGCATCTGCCGCCAGCGCACGTCCCGCACCTCGACGTCCACCCCGAGCCGGTCGGCCTCCACGGCGCGGCGGGCGAGGGTGGCCGGGTAGGCGTACATCTTCGTGGGGATGCAGCCCACGTTCAAGCACGTGCCGCCGAAGGTCCCGCCGTCGATGATCGCCACGTCCAGCCCGTCGTAGTCCTCGGTGAGGATGGAGTTGCCGGAGCCGGAGCCGATGATGATGAGATCGAATTCTCGCATGGCGCCCATCCTATGCGGGGCCTCGCGCGGACCCGCGGGCGGGCCTACGCTGGAGCGACCGGAACGGGTCGGCGGGGGGCGGACGATGCGGGACAGGCTCGGCGCGCTGGGCGTCGCGGGCGACGCGTGGTGGGCCGAGCACGCCGGCCCCGAGGCCCTGGCCCGACGGCAGCGGACCCGGCTGGGCGAGCTCGTGCGGCACGCCCGGGCGGGCTCGCCGTACTACCGCCGGCTGTACCGGGGCCTGCCCGCCGACGTCGCCGACCCGCGGGTGCTCCCCCCGGTCGCGAAGCGGGAGCTCATGGCGCACTTCGACGAGTGGGTGACCGACCCCGAGGTCACGCTCGCGTCCGTGCGCCGGGACGTGCTCGCCGGCCCGGTCCCGGCGGGCGCCCCCTACCTCGGCCGGTACCACGTGGTCACGAGCTCGGGGACCAGCGGCGAGCCGGTCGTGATGCTCCACGACCGGCGCTCGTGGACGGTCGCCGACGTCGTGCTGCGCGTCCGGGCCCGGCGCAGCGTGCTCCGGCCCGGGGTGGTGGGGCCCGTGCTGCACCACGGCCTGCGCGTGGGGGTGCTCGTCGCCACGGGCGGGCACTTCGCCGCGGCTGCCGCCGCCGAGGACGTGCGCCGGCGCAGCCGGTTCCTGGCCGACCGGGTCCGGGTGCTCTCGGTGCTGAGGCCCGCCGGGGAGCTCGTGGCGGAGCTCGACGCGTTGCGCCCGACGGTGCTGCTGGGCTATCCGAGCGCCCTGGCGCTGCTGGCGGTCGAGCAGGAGGCCGGCCGGCTGCGGATCGCGCCCGCGCTGGTGGCGGTCGGCGGGGAGGTCCTCACCGCGGCGGCGCGCGAGCGGATCCGGGGGGCCTTCGGCTGCCCGGTCCTCGACGAGTACGCCGCGTCCGAGGTGCCCGGGCTGGCCGTGGCCTGCCCCCGGGGGCGGCTGCACGTCAACGCCGACTGGTACCTGCTCGAGCCGGTCGACGAGCAGCACCGGCCGGTGCCCCCGGGCCGGACCTCCTCGACCGTGCTGGTGACCAACCTCGCCAACCGCGTGCAGCCCCTCATCCGCTACGACCTCGGGGACCGCGTCGAGGTCTCGGCCCGGCCGTGCCCGTGCGGCAGCCCGCTGCCCGTGGTGCGGGTCGAGGGCCGCACCGGGGAGGCGCTCCCCTTCCGCGCGGCCGGCGGGCGCGCGGTGCCGGTCCTGCCCCTCGCGCTGGGCACGGTCGTCGGGGAGACCCCCGGGGTGCGCCGGTTCCAGGCGGTCCGGACGGGCCCCGACGTGCTGGTGGTGCGGCTGGACCCGGCGCCCGGCGCCGATCCGGGCGCGGTGCGCGCGGCCGTGGACGCCCGGCTGCGCGCCTTCCTCGCGGAGCACGGACTGGGCGCGGTGCGCGTCGAGCACTCCGCCGAGCCGCCCCGGCCCGACCGGACCGGGAAGTTCCGCGAGGTGTACTCGGCGTGAGCGGGGCGGGCCCACCAGGAGGAGGGCCCGCCCCGCGCACGGCCGGGCGACGGCTCAGCCGGCGGGCTCCAGCTCCACCAGCAGGTCCCCGCCGGTGACCTGCGCGACGCCGGCCAGGGCGACCCGCTTGACGGTGCCGCCGGTGGGCGCGGTGATGGAGGCCTCCATCTTCATGGCCTCGATGGTCGCGATCTGGGCGCCGGGCTCGACGGAGTCGCCGGCGGCCACGGTCACGGTCACCGCCCCGGCGAAGGGCGCGGCGACGTGACCGGGATTGGCCGGGTCGGCCTTCTCGGTCTCGGGGACCGCCGAGGCCACCGAGGTGTCGCGGACCTCGACCATGCGGGGCTGGCCGTTGAGGGTGACCATCACGGTGCGCAGGCCCTTGTCGTCCGGGTCCGAGACGGCCTGCAGGGTCACCAGCAGGCGCACGCCCTTGCCGAGCGAGATCACGTGCTCGTGCTCGGTGGTCAGCCCGTAGAGGAAGTCCCGGGTGTGCAGCAGCGCCAGGTCGCCGTACTTGTCGCGGCTGGCCTTGAAGTCCCGGGTGGGCCCGGCGAACAGGAGCCGGTTGAGGGTGTCGCGGCGGGTCGCGGAGTCCCCGGCGAGGGCCTGGGAGTCCTCCGGGGCCAGCTCGGTGATCCCGACCTTGACGTTGCGCCCCTCCAGGGCCTTCGACCGGAAGGGCTCGGGCCAGCCCGCGGGCGGGGTGCCGAGCTCTCCGGCGAGGAAGCTGATCACCGAGTCGGGGATGTCGAACCTCTGCGGGTTCGCCTCGAACTCCGCCGGGTCCACGCCCATGCCCACGAGCTGCAGCGCCAGGTCGCCGACCACCTTGGAGGAGGGCGTGACCTTCACGAGCCGCCCGAGCATGGCGTTGGCGGCGGTGTACATGTCCTCGATGGCCTCGAAGCGCTCCCCCAGGCCCAGCGCGATGGCCTGCTGGCGGAGGTTGGACAGCTGCCCGCCCGGGATCTCGTGGCGGTAGACCCGCCCGGTGGGGGCGGTGAGCCCGGACTCGAAGGGGGAGTACATCGCCCGGATGACCTCCCAGTAGGGCTCCAGGGCCGTGGCGGCCTCAAGGGGGATGCCGGTGTCGCGGGAGGTGTTCTCCAGGGCGGCGATCAGCGCCGAGGCCGGGACCTGGGACGTGGTGCCGGCCATCGAGGCCGAGGCGACGTCCACCGCGTCCACCCCGGTCTCGATCGCGGCCATCAGGGTGGCCAGCTGGCCGCCGGCGGTGTCGTGGGTGTGCAGGTGCACGGGCAGCTCGAAGCGCTTCCGCAGCGCGGTGACCAGCGTCGCGGCCGCCGCCGGGCGCAGCAGCCCGGCCATGTCCTTGATGGCGAGCACGTGGGCGCCGG
This sequence comes from Kocuria rosea, assembly GCF_023715525.1. Taxonomy (GTDB): domain Bacteria; phylum Actinomycetota; class Actinomycetes; order Actinomycetales; family Micrococcaceae; genus Kocuria; species Kocuria rosea_A. Next base: position 60,403 of record NZ_JAMBOG010000012.1, read on the forward strand.
CGTCGACGCAGCGCTGGGCGAGCTCGAGGTAGTAGTCGAGGGTGTAGACGTCCTCGGCGGGGTCCAGGAGGTTGCCCGTGTAGCACAGGGCGACCTCCGCGACGGCGGTGCCCGTCTTGCGGACGGCCTCGATCGCCGGGGCCATCTGGGAGACGTCGTTGAGGGCGTCGAAGATCCGGAAGATGTCCACCCCGGTGGCGGCGGCCTCGGCCACGAACGCGTCGGTGACCTCCGTGGGGTACGGGGTGTAGCCCACCGTGTTGCGCCCGCGCAGCAGCATCTGGATCGGGATGTTGGGCATGGCCTCCCGCAGCAGGGCCAGCCGCTCCCACGGGTCCTCGCCGAGGAAGCGCAGCGCCACGTCGTAGGTGGCCCCGCCCCAGGCCTCCACCGACAGCAGCTGCGGGAGGGTGTGGGCGTAGGCCGGTGCGGCGGCGAGCAGGTCCCGGGTGCGCACCCGGGTGGCCAGCAGGGACTGGTGGGCGTCGCGGAAGGTCGTGTCCGTGACCGCGACCGCGGTCTGCTCGCGCAGCGCCCGGGCGAAGCCCTCCGGGCCGAGCTCGAGCAGCCGCTGCCGCCACCCCGCCGGCGGCTGGTGCGCCGAGGGCCCGTCGAACGGGGAGCGGAAGGGCTCCTCGACCTTGTCCCCGGGGTAGCGCGGGAGCTTGGTGCGCGGGTCGATCCCCTCCACGCGGGGGCCGTTGGGCTGGTTGACCGTCACCTCGGCCAGCCAGGTGAGGGCCTTCGTGGCCCGGTCGCCGGAGACCCGGGCCTCCAGCAGCTCCGGGCGCCGCTCGATGAAGTCGGTGGCCACGTTCCCGGCCAGGAACTCCGGGTCGGCCAGCACCGCCTGGAGGAACTGGATGTTGGTGGCGACCCCGCGGATGCGGAACTCGGCCAGCGCGCGCTGGGACCGGTGCACGGCGGTGGGGTAGTCGCGGCCGCGGCAGGTGAGCTTCACCAGCATGGAGTCGAAGTGCGGGGAGATCTCCGCCCCGGCGTAGACGGTGCCGCCGTCCAGGCGCACCCCCGCTCCGCCCGCGGAGCGGTACGCGGAGATCCGGCCCACGTCCGGGCGGAACCCGTTGGCCGGGTCCTCGGTGGTGATCCGGCACTGCAGGGCCGCGCCCCGCACACGCAGGTCCTCCTGGGCGATGTCCAGGTCGGCGAGGGTCTCCCCCGCGGCGATGCGCAGCTGGGACTGGACGAGGTCGACGTCGGTGACCTCCTCCGTGACGGTGTGCTCCACCTGGATGCGCGGGTTCATCTCGATGAACACGTGCTGACCGGCGCGCTCGCCGGCGGTGTCCACGAGGAACTCCACGGTGCCGGCGTTGACGTAGCCGAGCTCCCTGGCGAACTTCACCGCGTCCCGGTGCAGCGCCTGGCGGATGTCCTCGTCGAGGTTCGGGGCGGGGGCGATCTCCACGACCTTCTGGTGGCGGCGCTGCAGGGAGCAGTCGCGCTCGAAGAGGTGGACGATGTTGCCGGCCGCGTCGGCGAGGACCTGCACCTCGATGTGCCGGGGGCGCAGCACGGCCTGCTCGAGGAACACGGTGGGGTCCCCGAACGCGGTGTCGGCCTCGCGCATCGCCGCGGCGAGCGCCTCGGGCAGCGCCTCGGGCGTCTCCACCCGGCGCATCCCGCGCCCGCCGCCGCCGGCGACGGCCTTGACGAAGATGGGGAAGCCGATCCGGTCGGCCTCGGCCAGCAGGGCCTCCGGGTCCGCGGACGGCTCGGAGGACTCGAGGGTGGGGATCCCGGCGCGCTTGGCGGCCTTCAGCGCCGCGACCTTGTTCCCGGCCAGCTCGAGGATCTCGGCCTTGGGGCCCACGAACGTGATCCCGGCCGCCTCCGCGGCCCGGGCCAGGCCGGGGTTCTCGGACAGGAAGCCGTAGCCGGGGTAGATCGCGTCCGCGCCGGACTCCTGGGCCACCCGCACGATCTCGTCGACGTCGAGGTAGGCCCGCACCGGGTGCCCCTCCTCGCCGATCTGGTAGGCCTCGTCGGCCTTCTGGCGGTGGATCGAGTTGCGGTCCTCGTAGGGGAACACCGCCACCGTCTTGGCCCCGAGCTCGTACGCGGCGCGGAACGCGCGGATCGCGATCTCGCCTCGGTTGGCCACCAGGATCTTGGAGAACATCGACAACCGTCCCGTGCCCGGGTCCTCAGGAGGGGCCGGGCACTGAATACTCGAACGTGCAGGACCAGGAGCGCCGTGCCGGGAGCAGCACGGCGCCAGGACACGGACAGGACCAGCGTGCCCCGCCGTGAGCCGTGCCACAAGTCAACCACGCCGCAGGGCGGAGCACCGTGAACAGCGTCACACATCGGCGCACGGCGCCGTGGCGTGCTCGAGCGGGCGGGCCCGCGCCGCGCCGGGGCCCGGTGCCCGCGCCCGGCTACGATGGGCCCGGACCGTCTCCCCCCGCCGCCCGTCCCCCGGTTCCCGGCCGCAGCGGACGGCTCCCCGTGTTCCGCGAGCGAAGGGTGTCCCCCCGGTGCAGATCGTCAGCGTCAGCAGCCTCAAGGGCGGTGTCGGCAAGTCCTCCGTGACCCTCGGGATCGCCTCGGCGGCGCTGCAGGCGGGGGTGCCCACCCTCGTGGTGGATCTCGACCCGCACGGCGACGCCACGACCGGGCTGGGGGTGCACGCGCAGCGCGGCCACGACATCGGGGAGGTCCTGCGCCGGCCCCGCCGCGGCGCGCTCGAGCGCGTGCTCATGGCCTCGTCCTGGGCGGTGCAGGAGGGCCGGGACGCCAAGGCGCTCGACGTCGCCCCCGGCTCCGCCCGGTCCTCGCACCTCGACCGCTCGGAGTACCGGGACAAGGACCTGGGCCGGCTGGAGCGGGCGCTCGCCGGCGTGACGGGCTACGAGCTGGTGCTCGTGGACTGCCCGCCGACCCTCAGCGCGCTGACCCGCACGGCGTGGGCCGCGAGCGACAAGGTCCTCTCGGTCGCCGAGCCGTCCCTGTTCTCGGTGGCGGGGGCCAAGCGCACGATGACGGCGATCGCCCAGTTCGAGCAGAGCCGCACCTGGGCGGTCCCGGCCGCGGGGGTGGTGGTCAACAAGGTGCGGCACTCGTCCGTGGAGCACCGGCACCGTCTGGCGGAGCTGCAGGAGCTCTTCGGCCCGCTGCTCGTGAGCCCGGTGATCCCGGATCTTCCCGTGTGGCAGCAGGCGCAGGGGGCGGCGTGGCCGATCCACCGCTGGCCCGGGGCCGAGGCCCGGGACATCGCCGGCCGCTACACGGCGATCCTGCAGGGCCTGCTCGAGCGCACGGCCTGAACCGGGCGCGGGGTCAGCCGGCGTTCTGCCGCCGGGCGCGCCGCGCCGAGAGCTCGTCGCCGGGCAGGGGGTCCTGCCCGGGACTGCGGTCCCGGCCGGTGTGCTCGCCGGGGATCGCCGCGAGGGTCCCCTCGACCTCGCGCCACACCCGGCCCACGGCGATGCCGAACACGCCCTGCCCGCCCTGCACCAGGTCGATGACCTCGTGCGGTGAGGTGCAGGCGTAGACGCTGGCGCCGTCGCTCATCATCGTCAGCTGCGCGAGGTCCTCGATCCCCCGGGCGCGCAGCGCGGTCACGGCGGTGCGGATCTGCTGGAGGGAGACGCCGGTGTCCAGGAGGCGCTTGACGATCTTGAGCACCAAGATGTCCCGGAAGCTGTACAGCCGCTGCGTCCCGGAGCCGGCGGCGCCGCGGACGGTGGGCTCCACGAGGCCCGTGCGGGCCCAGTAGTCGAGCTGCCGGTAGGTGATGCCCGCGGCCTTGCACGCGGTGGGGCCGCGGTAGCCGACGGACTCGTCGCGGATCACGGAGTCGTCGAACAGGACGCCCTGGGTGCCGTGCGCGAGGGGACTGTCGGGCCCGGCCGTGCCGCCGGGCTGGTCACCGTTGCTCACGCCGCCTCCTCGCTCGTGGGCCGGCCCTCGCGGTGCCGGCGGTGGATCGTCTCAGCAAGGGCGTCCGGACCCCCGGGGGACCCCTCAAGTATAGGACCGCCCGCATCCTCCGGGTGCAGGGGCCGAGGCCGTCCGCCCGGTCCCGGGCGTGTCGGCCGGGCCGGGGCGGGCCCGCGGGGTGCGGCTCAGAAGTCCTCGGGGTCCACGTTGTCCAGGAAGTCCCGGAACTGCTCGACCTGCGTCTCCGGGGGCACCGACGGCTCCCCGGCGGCGGAGCGCTGCGTGGGCTCCCGCAGTTCCCCGTCCGCGCTCATCACGAGCCCGGCCTCGTCCAGGACGGTCTCCGTGCACAGGATGGGGCAGTCGGTGCGGGCCGCCAGCGCAATCGCGTCCGAGGCGCGGGAGTCGACGACCGTCCCGTCAGAGAACTCCAGGGCGGCGTGGAAGACGCCCTCGTCCACGGTGTGGATGCGCACCCGCGTGAGCGTGCGGCCGAAGGCGGTCGCCACGGACAGCACGAGGTCGTGGGTCAGCGGCCGGGGCGGGTCGATGCCCTGGACGGCGAACACGATGGACGTCGCCTCGTTGGTGCCGATCCAGATCGGCAGGTGCCGGCCCCCCTCCACCTCCTTCAGCACGACCACGGGCTGGGCCGACGGGACGTCCATCCGGACCCCGGCGATCTCCATCAGGACCTGGTGCACGGCCATCTCAGCCCTCCACCGCGGCGCGCTCCTGCAGCGCGGCGATCTCCGACCTCACGAGGGAGGTGTGGATGGTCAGGCACAGGCCCGAGATCTCCTGGGCCCGCTCGACGGCGCGGGCGCGGGAGGCGGGGTCGCGCCGGGACGTCAGGGGCGCCACGGCCCGCTCGACGAGGCCGAGCTCCCGGTCCGCGGCGGCCTTGAACGGGCGCAGGTGGCGGGGCTCCAGCCCGTGGGCGGTCAGGGCCAGGGCGGCGCCGGTGATGGCCAGGGCGTGGTCGTCGAAGGCGCCGTCCTGCTCGCGGATCAGCCCGTAGCTCACGAGCTCGCGCACGAGCGGGATCCCGGCGCCGGTCCGGGCCGCGAGCTCCCGCAGCGTGTACGTGCGGGCCGGGGAGAACGGGGGCACCGGGCCGGGGGGCGCCGGCTCGGGCACCCGCCGGTCGTCGTCGGCACGGGCGTCCCCGTCGGTGTCGAGGCGCTCCCGGATGACCTTCAGCGGGAGGTACCGGTCGCGCTGGAGCTCGAGGATGCGGCGCAGCCGGTCGATGTCGGCGCGGGAGAACTTCCGGTAGCCCGAGGCGGTGCGGGTCGGGTGCACCAGTCCCTTGTCCTCGAGGAAGCGCAGCTTCGACGCGGTGATGCCGGGGTGGTCCTCGCTGAGCTCCTTAAGCACGGCGCTGATGCCCACCCGGGGCTCGTGCTGGACGTCGTCCCGGGACGAGGTGGTCTCCGCGTGGTCGGTCATGGCTCCCTTCTACTGCTCCGACGGCTGGCGCAGCGAACGGTAGAACGTGAACCGGAACTTGCCGATCTGGACCTCGTCGCCGTTGTCGAGCACGGCGCTGTCCACGCGGTCCCCGTTGACGTAGGTGCCGTTGAGGGAGCCCGAGTCGAGGACCTCGAAGGTGTCGCCGCGGCGGACGAAGCGCGCGTGCCGGCGGGAGACGGTGACGTCGTCGAGGAAGATCTCCGAGGAGGGGTGGCGTCCGGCGGGCACCTCGTCGCGGTCGAGGAGGAAGCGGGAACCGGCCCCGGCGCTGTCGTGGGCGACGAGCAGGGCGCTGCGCGGGGGCAGCGCGGAGACCGCGGCGTTCTCCTCGGGCGAGAGCTTGTGGGAAGCGGCGCGCGAGAGGACCTCGCCCACGATCTGGATCGACGTGGTCTCCGGCTCCCCCAGGGGTGCGTTCGAGCCGTGACGGTTTTTGGACATCTCTTCCCTCGACTGGTGACGTGATGGATGACGGATCCCGTGGGATCCCGACCCCGCGACCGCCGGATCCGGCGGTGTTCCGGGCGGCGGCCGGAGCCGCCCGGATGTTGTTCAGTGTACCGGGTGGGGGCGACAGGGACGGGCGACCGGGCGGGAGTCCCGGCCGTGGCCGGGCGGTGCCGGACGGGGCCTCAGCCGAGCTGGGCGGCGTAGCCGTCCGCGTCGAGCAGCCCGGAGCGGTGGTCCTCGTCGGCGGGGCGGAGCGCGAAGAGCCACCCGTCGCCGTAGGGGGAGGAGTTGACGGCCGCCGGCTCGTCCTCGAGCCGGTCGTTGACCGCGACGACCTCCCCGGAGACCGGGGCGAAGATGTCGCTGACCGACTTCGTCGACTCGATCTCCCCCACGGCGGCGCCCGCCTCGACCGTCTCCCCCACCTCGGGCAGCTGGACGAAGACGACGTCGCCCAGCTCGCTCTGCGCGTGGTCGGTGATCCCGATGCGCACGACGCCCTCGGCGTCGGGGGCGGCGACCCACTCGTGCTCGGCCGTGTAGGACAGGTCGGCAGGGATGTTGCTCATGGGTCACTCCTGGTCGGGCGGGTGCGGACGGCTCGATTATGGCACAGGGCGCCCCGGGGACCGGGGCGCGTCAGCGCGTGGCCCACGCGTCGATCTCGGCGTGGATCGCGCGCTTGCGCCGCGGCGCGGCGAAGGACGCGTCCACGGAGTTGCGCGCCAGGGCCTCCGCCTGCTCGTCGGTCAGCCCGAGGGCCTCGCGCAGGCCCTGGAAGGTGTCGCCGACGTAGCCGCCGAAGTACGCGGGGTCGTCGGAGTTGACGGTCACGGCCAGCCCGCGCTCGAGCATCTCGAGGACCGGGTGCTCGGCGAGGGCGCCGACGACGCGCAGCCGGACGTTGGACAGCGGGCACACGGTCAGCGGGACCTGCTGGGCCACGAGCCGCTCGACGAGCGCCGGGTCGCGCAGGCACTGGATGCCGTGGTCGACGCGCTCCACGTGGAGGACGTCGAGGGCCTCCCGGACGTAGTCGGGGCCGGCCTCCTCCCCCGCGTGCGCGACGACGTGCAGCCCGGCCGCCCGAGCCCGGGCGAAGACCTCCCGGAACAGGGCGGGCGGGTGGCCCACCTCGGCCGAGTCGAGGCCGACGCCGTCGATCCGGGACAGGTCCTCGCCCAGCGACTCGAACAGCGCCAGGGCCTCCTCGGCCGGGCGGTCGCGCAGGAAGCACATCACCAGGGTGCCGGTGATCCCGTGCGCGGCCCGCCCGGCCTCGAGGCCGGCGCGGAGGCCGTCGATCACCGCACCGACCGGCACCCCGCGGGAGGCGTGGGCCTGGGGGTCGAAGAAGAGGTCGACGTGGCGCAGGCCCTGGGCCGCGGCCCGGTCGAGGTAGGCGGTGGTGAGGGCCTCGAAGTCCGGGGCGTCGCACAGCACGGCCATCGTGGCGTAGTAGAGCTCCAGGAACGAGGACAGGTCCTCGAAGTCGTAGTGGCGCCGCAGCTCCTCGACCGAGCCGAAGGGCAGCGCGACGCCGTTGCGGGCGGCGAGCTCGAAGGCGAGCTCCGGCTCCAGGGTGCCCTCGACGTGCAGGTGCAGCTCCGCCTTCGGCAGCGTGTACAGGTCCTTCACCTACGGCGCTCCTTCGCGTCCCGGTCCGGCCGGGCCCCGCCGGTGCGGCAGGACCCCGTGCAGTGTATCGCCGCACCGCGGCGGCCCGGCGGACAGCAAAAAGGACCCTGACCTGCCGGAGCAGATCAGGGTCCTCTCGGTCGGGCTGACAGGATTTGAACCTGCGACCCCTTGACCCCCAGTCAAGTGCGCTACCAAGCTGCGCCACAGCCCGATGTGCTCACCGCGTCGCCGCCCTGAGCACTCGGAACACATTACAGCAACCGGGGACGGAATTCATCTCGGGGCGCCACGGCCGCTCAGCGCTTCCGGCTGCGCTTCTCCCGCACGCGCATGGAGACCTCGATGGGGGTCCCCTCGAAGCCGAAGGTCTCCCGCAGCCGGCGGGTGATGAACCGCCGGTAGCCGGGGTCGAGGAACCCGGTGGTGAACAGCACGAACCGCGGCGGGCGCGAGGACGCCTGGGTGCCGAAGAGGATGCGGGGCTGCTTGCCGCCGCGCACGGGGTGCGGGTGGGCGGCGACGATCTCGCCTAGGAAGGCGTTGAGCCGCCCGGTCGGGATGCGGGTGTCCCACGAGGCCAGGGCGGTCTCGAGGGCGGGCACCAGCCGGTCCTTGTGCCAGCCCGTCCGCGCCGAGACGTTCACGCGCGGGGCCCAGGCCACGTGGGCGAGGTCCCGGTCGATCTCCTTCTCGAGGTAGTAGCGGCGGTCCTCGTCCACGAGGTCCCACTTGTTGAACGCCAGCACGAGCGCCCGGCCGGAGTCCACGGCCATCTGCAGGATCCGCACGTCCTGCTCGGAGAGCACCTCGTCGGCGGCCAGCAGCACCACGGCGACCTCGGCGCGCTCGAGGGCGGCCTGGGTGCGCAGGGACGCGTAGAAGTCGGCGCCCTGCTGCATGTGCACGCGGCGGCGGATGCCGGCGGTGTCGATGAACCGCCACGGCTTGCCGCCGAGCTGGATCAGCTCGTCGACGGGGTCGCGGGTGGTGCCGGCCAGGGGGTCGACGACGACGCGCTCGGACCCGGCGAGCTTGTTGAGCAGCGAGGACTTCCCGACGTTGGGCCGGCCGATGAGGGCCACGCGGCGGGGCCCGCCGGTGAGCTCCGTCTCGGCGACGGCGGAGAACTCGGGCAGCACGTCCATGACGGCGTCCAGGACGTCGGCGGCTCCGCGCCCGTGCAGCGCGGAGACCGGGCGCGGCTCCCCCATGCCGAGGGACCACAGGTAGGTGGCCTCGACCTCGAGCTGCGGGGAGTCGACCTTGTTGGCGACCAGCACGACCGGCTTCTTGACCTTGCGCAGCATTTTCACGATCGCCTCGTCGGCGGCGGTCACGCCGACCGTGGCGTCGAGGACGAGCAGCACCGCGTCGGCGTACTGCACGGCGAGCTCGGCCTGCTCGGCGACACGGGCGTTGATGCCCTTGGCGTCGTACTCCCATCCGCCGGTGTCCACGAGGGTGAAGTTGCGCCCGTTCCAGGTGGCCCGGTAGGAGACCCGGTCGCGGGTCACGCCGGGGGTGTCCTCCACGACGGCCTCGCGGCGGCCCAGGATCCGGTTGACCAGGGTGGACTTGCCGACGTTGGGCCGGCCCACGATGGCGAGCACGGGGGCGGGCCGGCGGGCCGGGGCGCTGTCCTCGCCCTCGGACCACTCGGCCAGCAGCGCCGCGTCCTCCTCGTCGAGCTCGTAGTCCTCGAGCCCGGCGCGCAGCACCTGGGCCCGCTGCTCGGCCTCGTCGTCGTCGATGGCCGCGAGCCGCTCGGCGACGTCGTCCGTGGCGCCGCCGAGGAGCTCGTCCTCGTAGGGGTCGTGGGCCGGGTCGTGCGCGGGGCTGTCGGTCATGGCTGTCCTTCGCTGGGCCGCGAGCGGCCGGTCGTGGTGCTGGGGGATGGTGCTGGGGGTGGAGGGGCCGGCCCCGGGGCCAGTCTAGGCGGGGCGCCCGGCGGCCCGGAGGACCACCTCGATCACGGCCTGGACGGTCTGCTCCACGGTGAGCTCGGAGGAGTCGACGGTGACGACGCCGTCGGCGGCCTCGGTGAAGTTCACGACGGCGGAGTCCTTGGCGTCGCGGCCCACGACCTGCTCGCGCAGCCGCTCGGCGTCCGGCGTCCCGCCGTTCTGCAGGCCGCGGCGGGCCATCCGGGCCCGCTCGTCGGCGGTGAGCAGGATCCGGGCGTCGGCGTCGGGGGCGACCACCGTGGTGATGTCCCGGCCCTCGGCCACGATCCGCCGGCCGCTGCCGGTGATCAGCGCCTGCTGGCGGGCGACCAGGATGCTGCGGGCGGCGGGGTTGGTGGCCACCGCGCTCACGGCCTCGGTCACGCGCGCGCCCCGGATCTCGGCGGCCACGTCCGCGCCGGCCACGAGGACCTGCTCCCGGTCCGGGTCCACGCCCTGCTCGAGCGGGAGGGCGCGGGCGGCCTCGACCACGGCGTCGCCGTCGGCGAGGTCCACGCCCTGGTCCAGGCACCACCAGGTGAGCGCCCGGTACATCGCGCCGGTGTCGAGGTAGGCGAGCCCGAACCGGCGGGCGACCTCCCGGGAGACGCTGGACTTCCCGGAGCCCGAGGGACCGTCGATGGCGACGACGAGGGGGCGGTCCGCGGGGGTGGGCGCCCCGGCGGCGCCGGGGCCGCCGGGCTGGGTGCCCGGCAGCGGGACCGGTGGCGTGTTGGTGCGCGTGTTCGTTCCCGAGTTCACTGGACGACCTTCCATCCGCGCTCCTGGAGCGCCTCGACGAGTTCCTTGCGGCGGTTGGGCAGCACCGAGACCTCCGCGAGGCCCACGGGCTGGCCCGGGGAGTGCTCGAGGCGCAGGTCCTCGAGGTTGACCCCGATCTCCCCGATCTCGGCGAGGAGCCGGGCGAGCTGCCCGGGCACGTCGCCCACCAGGACGGTGAGGGTCGCGAACGCCCGGGGCGCGCCGCCGTGCTTGCCCGGGATGCGGGCCTGCCCGGCGTTGCCCTCGGCGATGAGCTGGGCGATGTCCAGCCGCGCCCCCGGCGCCCGGGGCGCCTCGAGGGTGGCGATGAGCCGGTCGAGGTCCTGGCGCACCCCGTGCAGGGAGGCCACGACCGGGGCGGCGTTCGCGGCGAGGATCTGGACCCACAGGTGGGGGTCGGACGCGGCGATCCGGGTGGTGTCCCGCAGGCCCTGCCCGGCCAGCGAGAGGTGGTGCAGGGGGGTGTCCTGCAGCCGGGACGCCAGCAGCGAGGACATGACCTGCGGCAGGTGGGAGATCAGCGCGACCGTCGCGTCGTGCTCCCGGGCGTCCATGAAGGTGACGGTCGCCCCGAGGTCGACGGCGAGGTTCTTCGCCGCCGCCAGCGCGACGGGCGAGGACCGCCCCGAGTCGCACACGACCCAGGGCATGGAGGTGAACAGCTCCCCGCGGGCGGCGACCGGGCCGGACTTCTCGCGCCCGGCCATGGGGTGGGTGCCCACGTACCGGGTGAGGTCGGCCCCGCGCGCCCGCACGTCGTCGAGCACGGCCTCCTTGACGGAGGCGATGTCGACGACGACGGCGCCCGGGTGGCGCCCCAGCGCCTCGGCCACGGTCTGCCCCGCGACGTCGGGCGGGGTGGCGACGACGACGAGCGCGGGCCCGGGCACCGCACGGTCCCCCGCCGCGCGGCAGGAGCGGCCCGCGCCGATGTCCTGGGCCACGGCCTCGGCGGTGGGGGAGGCGTCCTGCAGCCAGACGTCGACGCCGAGGTGGCGCAGGCCCAGCCCGATGCTGGCGCCGAGCAGGCCGGCGCCGATCACGAGCACCGGGCCGGTGGTCGCGGCCGGGGCGGGAGGCCCGGAGGGGGGCTGGCTCACGGGTGCTCCTTACATCCCCACCGAGGCGAGGAGGTGCCCGACCTCGGTCTTGGACAGCTTGCGGATGGTGCCCTGCCGCTGGTCCCCGATCCGGATGGGGCCCACCTGGGTGCGCACGAGCTTCTCGACGGGGTGGCCCACGGCGTCGAAGAGCCGGCGCACGATGCGGTTGCGCCCCGAGTGCAGGACGACCTCGACGAGGATGTGCCCGGGGGTGGAGTCCACCAGGCGGAACGAGTCGACGGAGGCCATGCCGTCCTCGAGCTGGATGCCGGCCTTCATGGCGGTGCCCACGCCCTTCTCCATGGGCCCGCGGACCTGCACGAGGTAGGTCTTGGGCACCTCGTAGGAGGGGTGGGTGAGGCGGTTGGTGAGCTCGCCGTCGTTGGTCAGCAGCAGCAGGCCCTCGGTCTCGACGTCGAGGCGGCCCACGTGGAAGACGCGCTCGTTCTTGCGGTGGTCGAGGTAGTCGGACACGCAGGGGCGCCCCTCGGGGTCCTCCATGGTGGACAGGACGCCCTCGGGCTTGTTGAAGGCGTAGTACACGAGGTTCTCGTCGAGCTGGACCCGGATGCCGTCCACGTGGATCTCCGCGGTGGCGGGGTCCACGCGCACGCCGAGCTCGGTGACGGTCTCGCCGTTGACCTGCACGCGGCCGGCCTCGATCATCTCCTCGCACACGCGCCGCGAGGCCACCCCGGCCTGGGCCATGAGCTTCTGCAGGCGCACGCCGTCCGGGTCGTGCTGGTCGAGCCGGTCGACCGGGGGGTTCTTGGGCCGGCGCTTGCGGTGCGGCGGGCGGTAGGGCGTGGCGGGCATCCGCCGGGCGCTCTTCTCGGAGGACGCGAAGGGGCGCGGTCCCCGCTCCGGGGCGGAGCCCTGCGTCTTGCCGGAGGCCCCCTGGCCGGTGCTGCGGCCGGTCGCCTTGCCGGTGGTCTTGCCGGTGGTCTTGCCGGCGCCGGGCTTGCCGCCCTGGAAGCCCTTGGCGGTCCTGCTCGGGGCGCCGCGGCCGCTCTGCGCGCCGGCGCCGCGCCGGCCGCCGGGGCCGGGGCGTCCGGATGATGATCGTGAAGTGGCCATGGTGGTGTCTCAGTCCTCGTAGTCGTCGAGTTGGTCGATGCCCGGCAGGTGAGGGGCGATCTCGGGGAGCTCGTCGAGCGAGCCGATGCCCATCTTCTCCAGGAAGAATCCGGTCGTGCCGTAGAGCACGGCGCCGGACTCGCCGTCGCGCTCGAGCTCGCGGATGAGCCCGCGCTGCACGAGCGTGCGCACCACGCCGTCGACGTTCACCCCGCGGATCGCGGAGATCCGTCCGCGGCTCACAGGCTGGCGGTACGCCACGACGGCCAGGGTCTCCAGGGCCGCCTGGGACAACCGGGCGGTCTGTCCCTCCGTGACGAACGCGGAGACGACGGGGGCGAACGCGCTGCGGGAGTAGATCCGCCAGCCGGCGCCGGTGCTGCGCAGCTCGAATCCGCGCGGCTCCAACGTTCCATCATACCCCGGATCCGCGCCGCGTCCGTCGTACTCCGCGCGCAGGCGGTCCAGGACCCGCTGGACCGCGGCCACGGGGACCACGAGGGCGGCGGCGATCGCGTACTCGCTGACGGGCTCGTCGGCGACCATGAGGATCGCCTCCACGGCCGCCCGCAGCCCGCCCGGCAGCGCCTCGACGTCGGGGCGGGCGGCCCCGTCCGGCCCGCTCACGCGAGCGCCCCGGCGGTCAGCTCCGCGGCACGCGGCGCGGCGGGGACCGGCTCGGCGGTGGACGGGGCGTCGTCGCCCGGGCTCCCGGCGCTCCAGCCGCCGTCGGGGTCGGTCCAGCGCACGGTCAGCTCCCCGAGCGGGCCGTCCTGGACGAGGTCGACGACGGCGTCGCGGTACATCTCCAGCAGCGCCAGGAACCGCACCACGACGACGAGCGTGCTCGCGGCGTCGGCGACCAGGGCCCGGAAGCCGTGCGGGCGGCCGTCGGCGAGCAGCCCCGCCAGCACCTCGGCCTCGTCCGGCACGCTCACGGCGGCGCCGTGCAGGTGGTCGGTGCCCACCTCGGCGGGGGCGCCGGGGCGGGCGCCGAGCACGGCGCGGGCGAGCCGGGCGAGCTGCTCGGGGGTGGTCCGCCAGTCGAGCTCGGGCAGGGCCGCGGCGGCCTGCGGGTCGAGCGGCACGGCGCGGGGGAAGCGCGCGGACTCCGCGCGCAGGCGCTCGTCGAGGAGCCCGGCGACCTCCTTGAAGGCCTTGTACTGCAGCAGCCGGGCGAACAGCAGGTCCCGGGCCTCCAGCAGGGCCACGTCGTCCTGGTCCTCGACCTCGCCGCGGGGCAGCAGCCGGGCGGCCTTGAGGTCGAGCAGGGTCGCGGCGACCACGAGGAACTCGCTGGCCTCGTCGAGGGCCCGGGCGGAACCGGTGCGCTGGAGGGCGCGCACGTAGTGCAGGAACTCGTCGGTCACGCTCGCGAGCGCCACCTGGGTAATGTCCATCTCGTGCTTGGCGATCAGCGACAGCAGCACCTCGAAGGGCCCCGCGAAGTTCTCCAGCCGCACGGCGAAGCCCCCGGGGCCGTCGGGCCCTGGGAGCTCCTCGGCGTGCATCAGGGTGCGCCGCCGCGCGAGATGAGCTCCCGCGCCAGCTGACGGTAGGACTCGGCGCCCTGGTGCGCCGTGGCGAACGAGAGGATCGGCTCGGCGGCCACCGTGGCGTCGGGGAACTTCACGGTGCGCTTGATGACGGTGTCGAAGACCTTGTCGCCGAACGCGTCGACGATCCGGGCCATGACCTCCCGCGAGTGCAGGGTGCGGGCGTCGAACATCGTGGCGAGCACCCCGTCGATCTGCAGGCGCGGGTTGAGCCGGTCCTGGACCTTCTCGATGGAGTCGACGAGCAGGGCCACGGCGCGCAGCGCGAAGAACTCGGCGATGAGCGGGATGATCACGCCGTGCGCGGCGGTGAGCGCGTTGACGGTGAGCAGGCCCAGGGAGGGCTGGCAGTCGATGATGATGACGTCGTAGTGCTCCTCGACCTTGCGCAGGGCGCTGGCGAGGACCTGCTCGCGGGCCACCTCGGTGACGAGCTGGACCTCCGCGGCGGAGAGGTCGATGTTGGCGGGCAGCAGGTCGACGTTGTCGACGTCGGTCTCCTGGACGACGTCCCACACGTCCACGCTGCGGTCCATCATGACGTTGTAGACCGTGAGCTCGAGCTCGTGCGGGTTCGCCCCGAGCCCGGCCGAGAGCGCGCCCTGGGGGTCGAAGTCGACGAGCAGGACCTTCCGGCCCAGCTCGGCGAGGGCGGCGCCCAGGTTGATGGTCGACGTGGTCTTGCCGACGCCGCCCTTCTGGTTGACCATCGCGATGATCCGCGCGGGCCCGTGCTCGGTCAGCTCGGGGGGCTCCGGGAAACTGCGCACGGGGCGGCCCGTGGGGCCGACGGCCCCTGCCGCGAACTCGCCCGTCCCGGGGATCCTCTCGTCGCTTCGCTGGGTCACTCGTGGCACCGCTCTTTCGTGTCGTGTTCGTGCCCGGCGCGCGCCGGCCCGGGCACGCGGGTGGGTGGGGGCCGGTCCGGCCTGGGGCTTTCCTGGACTCGATCAGCTCCCAGGGTACCGCCGCGGCGAGCGCGCCCCGAAAACGGCCGGGCCGCCCCGCCCCCCCCGCCCCCGGGGGGGGGGGGGGGGCGACTTCCGCTTTCTGCCTCGTCCCCGCTGCCGGGGTGGCGGTCCTCCACGGTCGCCACCCCGCGCACGGGATGGCCCGGGTCCACGGGGCGATCACCGGACGCCGGGCCCGCCTCCTCGGACCGGCGCGCCTCATCGGCCCCGGCCGGGGCCGCAGGTTCTGCCGGAGCCGGCGGCGTCTAGGCTCCTGCCGTGGTCTGCGGCGCCGCAGCCACCGGCCGGGCACGGAGGCCCAGGACGAGAGCCGTCACGCCTCCGGCGATCGCGTCCGCGCCCGGTGGGCCCCCCAGCTCACCGACCGCGAGCGCACCACCTCGCCGACCCGCCCGCGGACCGCCCCGGTCCGACAGCACGCCGGCCTCGCCCGCGCCGCCACGGCTGCGGGCGAGGAGCCCCGTCGCCCCGACACGGAACCCCGGTGCTCCGGGTGCGTCGATGTCCCACGGGGTCCCCGCCCCGTCGTCGGACGCCTGCTTGCGGCGCCCGGACCGGTCACCGGGGCACGCGGGAACAGGAGCGTCCGCGGCCGCTGACGGCCTCGAGGCACCTTCCGCCTCCGCAGGTGGAGCCACCCGCTTCCTCCGGCGTGGATCCCCGCCGCCGGGGCGCGACCTGCGGACCTGCCGCCGTCACGGCCTCCACAGGCCGGCGGCGCTTCCCTCCGGCGGAGCGCCTTCGCGGCCCCCGCCACGGCCCCCGGGCGCCCTGCATCCTTGTTCCCCTGGGGTCCGTTCATTCCTCACCGGCTGGCCCTCGCGGTCGCCGGTCCCGATCTTGTGAAAGCTTCACCATGAAACACACCATGTCCGTCCTGGTCCAGGTGGACCTCGACGGCACCTACGTCCACATACTCGTCACGGGATGTCTCACCGCGGCGAACCAGCACGTGCTCCACCCCGTGATCGGGCGCGCTCGCGCACTCACTCCCGAAGTGCACGTGGAGGTCGACCTGGACTCCGTCCGGCACCTGGAGCCCACCGCGGTGACGTCGTTGCGCGCGGCCATCGACCGCGAGGAGATCTTCCCCGGGCGGGGGGAGGTGACCATCGCCGTGCCCTCCGGCTCCCGCGCCCACCCGCCCGTGCGCGCGCTGCCGCTCGGGGCGCCCGAAGAGACATGGTCGCTTCCCGCTCTGGCGGCCTGACCCGCGCCCGATCCACCGGAGGCGCCAGGCCCCCGGCGAGGCGCCCCTGTCCCCGGGCTCGCGTCGCGCGAGGGCTTGATGCGTTCCGGCGGTTCTGGATCGGCTGTGGCTGTGGTGGCGTTCCTGCTGCACCCTCCGGGCGGGTGCGGGACGAGGTCTTCGCGGCCGGATCATCTCGCCGAGCGGACCCCGGCGCCGACATCGGCGTTCGCTACCTCCTGGGAAGGGCCGAACGCGTGGGTCTGCACGGCCGCACGCGCGCCGCCCGCCACGGCGCCGACGGCAGGTCCGCCGTCCGTGCGAGGCGTCCCCGGAGTCCGGCCCCCTGATCCCCGCCGCCGTGGTCGACGGCCGGGGAGGTCGCCGTCGTCGACGAGGCCGCAGCAGACCGGGACCGGTGGCCCGGGTGCGGTAGCTTCGCCGTGACGTCGTGCTCATGAACATCCGCTGGCCTGAGGTGGACGGGTTGGATGCCACCCGGGCGATCGTGGCCGGCCCTGGGGCACTGGGGGCGGACGCGACGGACGGGAATCGGGTGCGGCTCAGGTGCACACGACGGCCACGAGGCCGTGGCGGCCTGGGCAGGGCCCGTCCCATCTGCGGCGATGTTCCACGACACTGCTTCCTCCCCGTTCCCGAACGCCAACCGGACGCTGGGCGGCACCGGCTCCGGCGCCACGGACTTCGCCTCCGGGCATCCGGCGGTGGACCACGAACTGGCCGAGCACATCCCCCGGAAGGCGCGCACTGCGGTCCAGGGCTGGCTCGACTCCGTTCGCCAGGCGGAGCTCCAGCACGCGCCGCGCGAGAAGCCCTCCGTTCCGCAGGACGTGGACCGGTCCCTGCTACAGGACCGGCCACCGCGAGCGGGGACGCCGATCACGTGCGCAGCGCCAGCCCACGGCCGAGGACATCGCGCCGCTGGAGGCCGTCGACCTGTTCGGAGCCCGGTACTGCCCGGGGCAACGACCGAGGGCGCCCGTCCGGTGGACGGGCGCCCTCAGCGCATCAGGCCGTGAATTCAGTCCTTGCCCTTGCCCTTGCCGTGGTCGTGGCCCTTGCCGTGGCCCTTGTCGTGGTCGTGGTCGTGGTCGTGGTCGTGGTCGTGGTCATCGTTGTCCTGCTTGAACCAGACGTCCACCTTGTACTCGTCCACCGTGTGCACCGTCTTACCGGTCTTGTCGGTGTACTTGGCGTCGCGGTAGTACTTCTTCCAGTCGTCGTCGCCCTTGTGCTCGGCGATGGAGGCGGCCTTCTTGAGGCTGACATCCTCGTAGTGCTTCTTGTGCCACTTGCCGTGGCGGTCCTTGTACTTGATGTGGACGTCGACTTCGCCGTTCTTGCGCTCGTCATCGTGGTCGTGGTGGCGACCCTTGTGGTCCTTGCCCTTGTCCTTGTGGTCGTGGCTGTAGCCGCCCTTGTCGTCGCCCTTGTCGTCCCCCGCGAACGCCGGGGCGGAGGCGCCGCCCGTCACGAGCAGGCCCGCCAGCGCAGCGCCGGCCAGAGTCTTGTGCAGCTTTTCCATGGTGTTCCCCCTGTGTGTGTGACCTGGTTCCCATTGGTGAAACAGGTGTATGCACACGCTAAGGACGCCTCCGCATTGTTCGCAAGCAAATTTCACGCGTGTTAATAGTTTTCTTCGAATTGCCCTGTAAAAAGATGAAATGACATGAAGAGGGTGAAACGCGCCCATTGTCACCGATATTTGGAGGTTGTCCGCGTCCTGGGGGAGAGGCCGAAACCCCGGTGCGGCGGCGGTGGCACGCGGTGCCCGAGCGAGTTGCTCTTGGGTTGACCCCGGCCCCGTTGCGCATGGCGCCCCAGGTCAGTGCGTGTCTGCCCCGGAGGGAGACCGAGGAGCAGGGGGCGGGCCGACGGCGGTGTCGCCCCCCTCGGTGATCCGGTGCGCGTCTGGCCATGCTGCTCCGTCACGACCCGATCGCGCGCCAAGTCGGTGAATGCCGAAAATGCTTTCGGCTGCGAGGCCGACAGCTCACCGCATCGCGCGTCATGCCCCTCAGTATTCAATGCGATAACTTTTATTTGCATTATGAAATAGATTGACCGGCGAATAGATTCCGCGGGTGCCGAGTTCTTGTCCGGCTGAGGTCCGCGCCGCGCTCCCCGGGCAGGGGTCACCAAGGGATGCGCCGACGGAGTGGCGGGGCCAACCACCGGTCGGGTGGGGTGCGGCGTCGTGGAAATCGGCCCGATCCCGTGCGGAGGCCGGCTCCGTGGGCAGCTCCGCGAAGGGGGAGCAGGGGGGAAGCATTCCTGCCCGGGGGAGGGCAGAAATGCTCCGGCAGGCGGGGGTGGTCCGGGACGGGCTTCGCTGTCCCCCCAGGGACGTGTGTCGCAGCGAAACCCCGGCGGCACCCCGGTGCCTGCTGAAGTCGACTTTACTGGTCAGTAGATGCAGCGGGGGACCGGGCGGCGTGGCTACATGTGGGGACGGCGCGACAGCGCCTCACCCCACGGGGCAGGGCCCCGCGGGTGCAGCGGGAGTCGGCCCAGCCGCTGAGCTCGGGCACCGAGTGCGCGGTCACGTGCTCCGGCCCGCCGTCAGCGAAGCGGGGAGCACCTGGAGGTCGATGCGGGAGGACGTGGACTTCTCCACTGCGATGGAACCGATGCCGTCCACCGTCAGGGCCGCCCGCATCCAGAGGGAGCGGGAGATCGCACCGGGCGGAGCACCGGCTCCGCGGCCACGCGCCGGGCCGCCGGAAAGGATCCGGGCTGACGACGCCCGGCCCCCACCGCCGGCGCACCCGCCATGCGCCGGCACCGATCGAGGCGGAGGATCCGGCCATCCAGGTCATCCGCCACCTCAGGATGTCCTGGACTCCTCTACCGGTGGATGCGGGGCCGGCCGGCCGCCCCGGTCCGCGGCCCCGACTCCCCTCCGTCGGCCCATGACGCCGTACCCGGCGGAGGATGTCCGGATCTGTGGGACGGTCGTCCGCCCGGACAGTGGACCCCCGTCCGCCGAGCGGGGAGGGTGGAGGGAGGACGGCCATGAGCGGTCCCGCCACGCACCGACCACGAGGAGAGACAGTGCCTGAAACGATTGCCGGAATCGCCGTCCCGGACTCCGCCCTCGCCCGCGACACCACGACGCTGGTGCGGCAGGCCGCCGACGAGAACCTGTTCCACCACTCCCGCCGCGTCTTCCTCTTCGGGATGCTCCAGTCCGCCGCCCGGGGGCTCGAGGTGGACCCGGAGCTGGCCTACGTCGGCGCCATGTTCCACGACCTGGGCCTCACCGCCGCCCACCGCAGGAGAGAGCAGCGGTTCGAGATCGACGGCGCCGAGGCGGCGCAGGCGTTCCTGCGCGACCACGGCCGGTCGCGGGAGGAGGCGCGCACCGTGTGGCTGGCGATCGCCCTGCACACCACCCCGGAGATCCCGCACCACCTGGGCCCCGAGGTCGCGGTCGTCACCCTCGGCGTGGAGACCGACGTCCTGGGGCTCGAGCTCGACCGGATCAGCGAGGCCGACCGCGCCGCCGTCGTCGCCGCCCACCCCCGCACGGACTTCAAGAACCGCATCCTCCGGGCCTTCTACGACGGCATGGCCGACCGGCCCGGCACGACCTTCGGCACCATGAACGACGACGTGCTCGCCCACTTCGACCCCGGCTTCCGCAGGGAGGACTTCGTGCGGATCATCCAGGACAACGCCTGGCCCGAGTGAACCGGCCCGGAGCGCACCCGGTGAGGCGCGGACGGTAGCGTGAGATCGTGACGACCCAGACCCGGCGTGTGGTGTTCCTCGTGTTCGACGGCGTGAAGATGCTCGACGTCGCCGGCCCGGCCGAGGTGTTCGCCGAGGCCAACGCCCTCGGCGCGGACTACGCGCTGAGCTACGCCTCGCCGTCGGGCGCGCCGGTGCTGACCTCCATCGGGACCCGGCTGCCCGTGGATGCGCCCGCCTCGGAGGTGGCCGAGGTCGACACGGTGGTCGTCGCCGGGGGCGACGGACTCGTGGCCGCGCCGATCCCCGAGGCCCTGGTCGGTGCGGTCCGGGGTCTCGGGGACCGACCGCGCCGGCTGGTCTCCATCTGCACCGGGTCCTTCGTCCTGGCCGCCGCCGGGGTGCTGGCCGGGCGGCGGGCGACCACGCACTGGCGCCACGCCCCGCTCCTGGCCCGCGCCCACCCCGATGTCCGCGTGGAGTCCGATGCCCTGTTCGTGGAGGACCGGGGCGTGTTCACCTCGGCCGGGGTCTCGGCGGGCATCGACCTCGCCCTGGCCCTGCTCGAGGGCGACCACGGGCCGGACCTCGCCCGGGCGGTCGCCCGCAACCTGGTGATGTTCATGCAGCGCCCAGGCGGCCAGTCCCAGTTCTCCGACTCTCTGCGACTGCGGTCACCTCGCGCGCCGGCGGTGCGCGCCGCCGTCGAGCTCGTCGCCGCGCAGCCCGCGCTCGACCACAGCACCGGGTCGCTGGCAGCCGCCGTCGGCCTCAGCCCCCGGCATCTCGCGCGGCTCTTCGCGGCCGAACTGGGCATCTCACCGGCCAGGCTGGTCGAGCGCACGCGCCTGGACCACGCCCAGGTGCTCCTCGACGCCGGGCACAGCATCACCGTCACCGCCCGCGCCGCCGGATTCGGCAGCACCGAGACCCTGCGCCGGGTCTTCGTGGCGCGCTTCGGTGTCGCGCCCAGCCAGTACCGGGCTCGGTTCTCCACCACCCACACCGGCGGACAGCTCGGTCGGACGGGCCTCAGTGCCGGGAAGAGCAGGGACTGAAGCGTCGACAGGTGACGGTCGGGGTTTCATGCCGCAAGGGTCCCAGCGACAACCGCCGGAGTGGCTGCTCGCCGCCCTCGACGCCCCGCCCGCGGAAGTGCTGTCTCGCCCCCGCACCGGGCGTGGCAGTGAGGGCCTCCTCGGCCGCACGGTGCCGACCGCGTCCCGGGCATGCCGGGGGCCGCCCTCCACCGCAGCATCCGGGAGCTTCCGGTTGTGCCGGTGGGGACCCCTCGGCGATGGGGCGGTGTCCACGTAGGGGAGTGGTCATCCGGCAGCTTCCCCCTGACGCGCCGCCTGCCGCCGGGCCGAGGTGCCCCTCGCCGCCACCGTGCGGTGGTCGCGACAGCACCACGGGTCAGGACGTGCACTCACGCCTCCCCGGGACGGCACGGCCCCATGGGTACGGTGGAGCAATGGCCTCAGACAGTCGCGGGAGCACCCAGGTGCTCTGCTGCACCGTGGGCGGGTTCTGCTTCGGGGCCCTGGTCGCGGGCCTCAACGCGGTCTCGGCGGCTCATCCTGCCCTGGTCGTTCTGTCCCAGGTCCTGGGGGTCGGCTGGTCCTGGGCCGGACTCGGCATCCTGGTCGGCGCCCTTGCGCGGCGACGGCCGGCCGTGGCCGCGGTCGGCACGCTGCTGCCGGCCGTGGTGGGGTACTACCTGGTCGATCTGCGCAACGGGGTCTACACCCATCATGATCGCGACCACCCGGTGTACGACATCGATCCCACCCAGGCGCCCGTCGTCACGTCATGGGACGGTCTCATCGGCGACACGACCTTCTGGGGCGCGGCCGCTCTTCTCCTCGGGCTGGTGCTCGGTCCGGTCGGAGCCTGGACCACCCGTTCCGGCCGGTCGGGCCTGCTCTGCAGGCTGGTGGTGCCGGTGGGGGCCGCCGTGGAGATCTTCGTGCTGCGGCTGCCCTTCGAGCTGCAGCTCCAACCCCGTCCGGTGGTGGTGGCCACGATGGCGGCGGTGGGGTCGATCGGCCTCGTCGTGGCCGCAGTGCTGTGCCTCCACCACGCCAGGCTCGAGCCGGGCTGTCGCCGTTCACCTCCGTCGACCCGGCAGGACGGATCTCCGGTCGTGCCGCTGCACTGACCGGGGACCCCCGGAGCACCGCTTCGCAGGACACGGCCTAGTGACGCAGCGTGTGGGCGGGGTTCTGGCCGTAAGCCTGACGGTGGCGGCGGGCGAAGTCCCCGGGGTGGGCGAAGCCCCAGCGCGCGGCGATCGCGGCCACGGTGTCCCCAGCGGTCGGATCACCCCCGACGAGGTCCTGGTGGGCGGCGGCCAGCCGCAGCCCGCGCAGATAGGCCCCGGGGGTGGTGTCGGCGTGGGCGCGGAACGTGCGGGTGAGCTCGACGGTGCTCAGGTGCGCGTGGCGGGCGACGTCCTCGACGGTGATCGGCAGCGAGACGGCGGCGTGCATGAATTGCACCGCCCGGGTGTAGGCGGCTTGCCGGGCCGCCACCGTCTCCCGCCGGGCCTGGGGGTCCCCGGCCAGGGGGAAGGCTTCCAGGGTGGCCACCGTCATCCGGTGCACCAGCTCGGCCCGCAGCATCGGCACGGAGACGATCTCGGGGTCGGTCAGCGCCCGGTGGACGAAGGCCTGGGTGGTCTGCCAGTAGGCGGCCATCTGCGCCGACACCGGGCCCGGAGCCGTGAAGACGACCGGGAGGGACTCGTTGCCGTAGGCGGTGCGGGCGGTCCGGGCGAGGGTGGCCAGGCTGAGATCGACCGTGTCGAGGCTCAGGAACTCGAGTGCGGCCTGATAGTCCTGGTGCGGCTGCTTCACCGCCAGGCCGGTGCCGCGGTGACCGTTGATCTCCCAGCGATGGGTCCCTGACCGCGGCAGGCTGACCGTGACCCTGTCCTCGAGCACCAGGTGCACCTGCCCCTGACCCCGGAAGTGGAAACGGCCCAGGGCGAGCTCCGCGTCACCGTCCACGTCCTGGCGGTACACGAAGGCCGGGTCATCGCGGAGCGGATGGATGACCGCGCCCGCGTAGGCCCGGGACAGCTGCTCGTTGACCACATCGGGATCGGTGGTCACACAGCGCAGACGGATCGGCAGGATCTGCGTCACGTCCACCCCCTGCAGGCTCCGTCCGGTGCAGTGTCCCCAGGCGCGAGAACCCCGGGCAGCATCCCCCCGGGGCTGTCCCGAGCCCAGGCTCCGGCTGTCCCCACGGCAGCGGCAATCATGTCGTCCAGGCTAGCCACCGTCCCGGGCCCCGCCCAGGCCCCCGGGACAGATGACCTCGGAGCATTTCCGCCCGTGCGTGCCTCGCGAGCCGGGATCAGCTGCGCAAGGTGGTCGAGGGGGCCTGGCCGTAGTGGTTCCGGTAGGCGGCGGCGAACCGCCCCGGGTGGGCGAACCCCCAGCCGGCGGCGATCGCCGCCACGCTCACCCCCGTGGTGGGGTCGGCGGCCACGAGGTCGGCGTGGGCCGCCTCCAGCCGTGCGGCGCGAAGGTACTCCAGCGGGGTGGTGCCCTTCTCCCGGCGGAAGGCGGCCTGCAGACCTCGCGGGCTCATCCGGGCGGCCGCGGCGATCTCGGCCAGCCCGATGGGCTCGCCCAGGGACGCGTCGATGAACGCCACGGCCCGCCGGACCCCACCGGAGCCGGGCTGCGGTGCTGGGGCGGGGTCCTGGAGGTGCTCGAGGAACGAGTTCGGGAAGACGTGCAGCAGCGCGGTGACCAGGGACCGGGTCATCTCCGCCCGCAGCAGCGGGTTGCTCATCACCTCCTCACGCGGCAGCAGGTCCCGGCCCACGTGGGCGATGAGGCCCGCCCAGTACCGGCCCAGGGCCGGGGTCACCGGGCCGGCACCCCTGAACTCCAGGCGCAGCACATCGGAGGCAAACAGGTTCCGGGCCTCGTCCTGGACCACTGCGGCGTCCAGGGAGAGGGTCAGCACATCGAGGTCCTCCCAGAGGCTCGTATAAGGCTGCTGGGGCAGGAGGAACGGGCCCCGGCACGCGAGGGTGTCCCGGCCGCTGGTGACCCTCACCGCGCCCCCCAGCACCTGCCCGACCCGCAGCACTCCGGGGTGCTCCCCGACCCCGCCTGCCGGGGCGCCCTGCCACCGCACCCGTTCCAGGGCCACGGGCCCGGTGCCGGCTGTGGACACGCTCACGGAGACGTCGTCGGTCGAGGGCTGGTGCGTTCCCCGCACGGCGTAGACCTTCTCCAGCACGGCCAGGGCCTCTGCTCGGTCGTGGGTGGTGAACATCGACCGCTGCACGTCGTCCCCCATGGGCAGGACGCTACGCCGCATCCACCCTCCGGTACACCACCCCGGGGAGGCCCCCACGTGTCACGGCGCCTGCGCCCCACCGCGGTCACGGGTCGATGCCCCGTCCCCGGGTCAGTGGGAGACCTCCCGGAGTCGCCGGTGGAGAACGGCTGTGACGGTCCCCGGTGGCCCACGCGCTCGGCGCGTCGCGGGCAGCCCACCACCGGCGCGCCCGGCAGCGGCTGGCGTCCAGGCCGTGCCTCGCACCGGGTCCGCTCCGACGGGCGATGACCGGGCATGCAGGCAGGGTGGTGGCCGGGGCCTGTCCGTAGCGGTCCCAGGAGGCGGCAGTGCGGCGTTCCCGGTGGGCGACGCCCCAGGGGCGGTGAGGGACTGCCCGGTCGGTGCCGGGGTCGGGTCTGCCCCCGGGGCGGCAGCCACCGGAAGGAAGGGCAGGAGCGTCCCGGCTTGCCCCTCGCCGGCACCGGCACTGCACGCCTGGGCGCGGCGGGGGGCCGATCTGGCCGGACACCGTCATGTCGCTCATGCTGTCCACACCCGAGGAGACAGTCATACATATGAATATTCATTGGTTTTTACTAGGCTGGGACGGTGAAGGAATCCACGTTGGTGTCCCTGGTCGTCATCGGCACCCTGGCCTACGGCGGGGTCGGCATCTGGACCGACCTGTCGGAGAGGTCCCGGCAGGAGGCCCAGGCCGCTCAGCAGCAGGCATCGGTCGCCCCGCGGTGCGAGGTCCTGGGGCGGGAGGAGCTGGTCCCGGAGGCCGGGGCGCTGTTCGGGGTGAACCTGGACTGGGTGGACAAGCCGTTGGCCGACTACGCCCTGCGGCTGGGCCACAAGCCGGCGGTGAGCGTCTCGTTCACCGGGTTTCCCTATGACGAGCGGGGCCACCGGTATCTGCGGATGGCCGCTGATCAGATCCGCGCCGACGGGCAGATGATGCTGCTGACCCTCGAGCCCGAGGGCGGGCTGCAGACCGTGACCGAGGAGACGGCGCAGGAGCTGGCGGCGGATCTGGCCGAGATCAACGACTCAGGCGTGCCGGTGATCGTGCGGTTCGCTCACGAGATGAACGGTTCCTGGTATGCCTGGGGCCAGCAACCGGTCGCCTACGTGGAGACCTACCGGCGCGTGGCGGAGGCGGTGCACGAGAGGGCCCCGGGGTCGGCGATGATGTGGGCCCCCAACTACGGGGGCGGCTACCCGTTCGCCGGTGGGGCTCACGAGGCCGAGCCCGGCACCGAGGACTTCGCCATCCTGGACACCGATCATGACGGGGAGCTCACGATGGCTGATGACTCCTATGCCCCCTACTATCCCGGGGACGAGTACGTGGACTGGGTGGGGATGTCGCTCTACCACTGGGGCGACGCCCACCCGTGGGGGGAGAACGAGGTCCCGGAGGAGGGCAAGTTCCTCGCCCAGCTGACCGGCACCTACGACGGGGCCGGCGGGGACGACACCGCGGTGCCGGACTTCTACGCCGAGTACGGCAGGGACCGGGGCAAGCCGGTGTCCATTCCGGAGACCGGTGCCCTCTACGCCTCGGCCGTGGCGGAAGGGGCGGGGGAGCTGGAGATCAAGCAGGCCTGGTGGGATCAGGTCTTCGACTCCTCGATCCCCCGGGACTTCCCGCAGCTGAAGATGATCAACTGGTTCGAGTGGGACAAGCACGAGGTGGAGATCGACGGGGAGGTGGACTGGACCACCACCAACGACCCTGCCGTCCGCGCGGCCTTCACCGCAGCTCTTCCTGGCTGGTTGCGCTACGCCCCCGAGACCTCCTGCACCGCACCGGGCACCTGAGGCGTCCACCGCAGCCGCTTGCGCTCAGGCGAGCATCCGTGTGACCGTGCGCGAGAACCCGGCACGGAGAACCGGAGGGTATCGACACGCCGTGCGGGTGCGCTCAGGCCCCGGGCCGGTGCAGGAGCTGCCACGCCGGCACAGTCCCCGGGTGCTGGTGACCGGCGAGAACGCCTGGTGCGCCGGTCGTGCCGCCCTCGGCGGGACGGGGCGGCCGGTGCCCATGGTCTCCCTCCGGTACTGCGCGGGCCGGGATCGGGGCAGCGCCGACCGGCCGCCGGATGCCCCGAGCCGGGTGGGGCTGTCCTGCAGGCGCGGGCCTGCTCAGGGCAGCGTATGGGAGGCGCCGTCGGAGCCGTCGAGCACATACCGGAGCTGAGCCGGGTCGGGCCAGCGGTCCACGAGCTCCTCGACGAGGGCGTCACCGACGACGACCTCGTCCTGGTCCGGGTACTCGACGGTGAGGTGGGCCAGCTTGCCCCGGTGCAGCTGCAGGCTCACCTGCAGCTCGATGCCGCCGCTGGCCCGGAACCGGGCCTGGACCGGGTGGACCTGGGAGTGCGGCACCACGCGGACCACCTCATCGGGCACCTCGAACTCCACCATGGGGGAGAACCCGCCGGTGCCGGCCTCCACGTCGGCGCCGGTGTCGTAGTAGGACTCCTGAGCCACGTCCAGCTGGGCCAGCAGCACCTGAGCGTCCGGGGTGTCGGTGGCTTGGAGGATTCCCTCGATGATCTGACGGACCTGTGGCGTCACGGGGCGGGCGCGCAGCAGCTCGTCCACCCACACCCCTCCTCGGTGCCGGCCGCAGCGCGGTCGGCGGCGAAGGACGCCAGGACACCGGCGGCGGAGACCGCCGCCAGCCACCGCCGAGGACGGCGCACCCCGGTTGCGTGCAACCGGGACACGACCCGGGCGTCGAGGGCCTCGGAGGGCCCGGCCAGGGCCCAGACGGCCCCGCCGGCCATCAGGGCGGCCACCACGTGGGCGGGCACGAACGCGGTGCGGTCCCGGTCGGTGGTGACCCCGGCCCACCACGCCGTGGTCGTGGCCACGCCCGCCCGGTAGGCCCGGCGGCGTGCTGGGCTCAGCGCGGCGGGATCCAACAGGCTCAGAGCCCCGAAGGCGGCGGCCGAGACGACCCCGAAGACCGGTGAGACCGGATCGGTGAGACGGGCGAGAGCGTGATGCATGGAGGTGTCCTTCCGGGTCGGTGGCACCCACCCTAGGCAGGCAACCGACCACCATGACGGCACCGCACGGGAACCGGCGATTCCCCGGGGCCGGTGCACCCGGCGCCCGGGTTCGCCGGTGCCGGTTCCGCGCCGTCCTGCGGGGCGGTGGCCCGATACGGCCGGGACCCACAGCAGGGATGCCCGGGTGCGGTCCGCCATCCGGGGACCTGACGTGCCACCCATCACGGTCGGACAGCCAGGGCTTTTGCCCCGAGGCCCCATCTCGCCCCACGAATACCGTGCGAGCTCAGGGGGCCGGAAGCGTGATGGTGGGGCGGTTCGGTTCGACGGCGCCACCGGGGGACGCGGTGCCCAGACTGAACAGGCGCCCCTCCAGGGTGAACCGCTGGGTGGGCCCGCCGGAGCTGAGGTTGGCCCTGATGCTGCCGCGGGCGGGGTAGGTGCCGCGGGCGGTGACGCTGAGCCCCATGGTGATGTCCCGGCGGAGAGCCAGTGGCCGTTGGCGGCCCTGGCGCCAGCGGCCAGGACGATCTGGCTGCTCGGGGCGACGGTGATGCTGGTGGCGCGGAAGATGAACATCGCCGCCGGGTCGCCTTGGGCGTCGAGGATCAGGGTCGATGAGACGGTGAAGGCCCCCGTGGTGCTGGTGTAGACCCCGGCGGTGGTCCGGCCCGTCGGCGACGTCGGGCGGGTCGCGGTCACAGCTCGGGCGGTCAGGGCTCGTTCCAGGGCACGGGCGTCAGCCATCGCCGAGGCTGCAGCCGGGGTGCCGGCTGCGACGGCGCCGGTCACGTTGGGGCGCGCGCCGCTGTTCTGCAGCGCCACGACGTTCGTTCCGGGGTGGGTTCCCACGCTGCCGCCCACGGTGGTCTGGTGCCCGCCGGGGGTGTGGTTGACGGTGCCGGCCGAGGCCAGCAGGCCGTAGCGCGGCCCGGCCCGGAGTCAGCGCTGGTGGTGCGGCAGCGACTGTCCAGGAGGCGCGTGTGCTGGTGCGGGAGGTGAAGGCCGCGGTGCTCGGTGCGGCCGGCGGGGACACCGGGCCGGCCAGGACTCCGGTGCCGACCACGGCCAGGGCGCCCTGCCGGGCGAGATCGGGGGTCCCCTGCGTGGTGCGGACGACGTCCGGTCCGTCGGGCCGGCCGGCTCGGCGCTGGCGCGGGAGGAAGACGGCCAGAGCGGTCGACAGTGCACCCACGGTGCCGGCGGCCCACACTGCCAGAGGTCCGCTCCGGCCGGTAACCAGCCACAGGGAGGGCAGGCCGATGCCGGGCACGAGCAGACGGGCCTGGCCGGTGATCTGCTCCCGCACCGGTGGGGCGGAGTGGACATCGGCGTGGGCGTCACCTGCGGTGGTGTACGTTCCGTCGTCGTTGTCACCGACGATGCGGTGCAGGATCAACCGGTCGACCCCGCCGGACCGGGCCCCGGAGGGGCTGGTGGACTGTACGACTCCTCCCACCCGCACGGGCTGGACCTCGGGCAGGGCAGAGAGCACCACGACGTCGCCGGGGGCGATGTGCGGTTCCATGGACCCGGTCTGGACGACGGTGGCGTGCCGGCCGAGCAGGATCGGAAGTGAAGCGACGGCGGCCAGGGTGGCCAGCATCACCAGGTAGATCCGGGCGGCGGTCCCGGCCGGGAGCCGGGCCCAGCCCCACGGCGCGGCCGTCACACCGGCAGGTGCTGACTCGGCGGTGGAGCTGGGCTCTGGCTCGGTCCGGATCTGCACGCGAGAGCTGCTCAGGCGGCCGGGGCGTCGTCGCCCTGCAGGTCCCAGACCAGGTCCACGATGACGCGGGATCCCTGCAGCGCGTCGATCTGGGTCTGCGTCATGCCGGCGGTGTCGAAGGTCCAGGTGCCGCGGTAAGTGCTCGACTCCCCGGCCGTGCCGGTGGTGTCCCAGGCGGCCCCGCCGGAGGTGTAGTCCCTGTTGACCCGGGCCAGGGTGGACAGCGGCTGGGCCGGAAGTGCGCCGGGGACGGGGGTGAAGCCGGTGCAGTCGTCGAAGGACCCGGCGGTGCCGCCCTCGACCTGCAAGGTGATGCGGTCCTCCGGCGCCGCGGCGGAGCCGGAGAGGTTCTGCACGTAGGCGCGCACCTCGCCTTCCACGGTGGAGCTGGGGGTGACCACGATGCACTTCTGGCCGGTCCGGCCGGGGACCAGGTTCTCCACGGTGACGCCGGCGCGGCCGGCGTCGTCGTCGGTGAGGCGACCTGGCCGGTGGCCCAGGAGTTGCCGGAGTTGCGGGAGGCGGCGGTGGAGCCCTGCCAGACCATCACGCCGGCCACCAGCACGGCGACGGGGGCGGCGGAGAGCCCAGTGATCCGGCGGGCACGGACGGCGGGAGCACGCACGAGAAGTCCTGTTGCGCGACGAAGCCCGAACCGGGCTGAGGCCCTGCGCCGTCGCTGCATGGGGCGAAGGATGGAGTCGAGCCGCGATGGGGGTCGTGGGCCAGCCGAGGACACCGTGTCCAGGCCTCGGCGGGGCCTCCAGGACTTTCGTCCAGTGCCGGCGCGGAGGAGGCATCTGCCCAGGTGCGAACGGACATTCTGGCGTGCTGTGCCGGTGCAACCTCCCGTCATCTCCGGATGCACCCCGGATCCCCGGTCCGGTGACCAAGGGACGGCCCGGCGGGTTCGCCCTCGGCGGGCGGCTGTGCGGCTGCCGGCCTCCTGGACCGCCGACCCATCCGCGCCGTCCCCGGACACTCCCGGGGCGCCGGATCGCGGGGCGCCCACTGGGGCGTCCGGATCGCGGGGCGCCCACTGGGGCGTCCGGGTCGCAGGGCGCCGGCCGGGCCGCAGGGGCCGGACGCTGGACGCGCGGGCCCTGGTGCCACGGACACCACCGAGACAGCACCGTGGAACCGACCGGTCCCCTGGAGGCGCTCGACGCCGGGTCGGGCCGGGCGGTGGCTGCGGCACCTTCCGTGGCTCCATCGGTGCACGCCCACGCCGCTCCCGGTCACAGGCCCTCGCTCACGCCCGTCCACGAGGGGTCGGCCTGCCCTTGGGTCAGTTCGACATGGGGTCCCTGATGGACGGCGAGGTAGATCCTGTTGCGCAGCTCGTTGGCCTCGGCGGAGGTGAGTGTCCGCAGGAGCGGACGGATGTGGATCCGGATCAGCGCGTTGTTCTGGCCGGGGACGATGCCGAGGCGCTCGCGGGCTGCGGCGGGAAGCTCCTCGCACCGGGTCAGGGACAGGACCTCGACGGCTTCGAGGAGGTCCGCGTCCTGCCCTAGAGCTGTGCGGATCCGATCACCGATGGTCTCGCCGTCCTCGTGGTCGTCGAGCACGACGGAGATGTCCCGGCGCGTCCCGGGGAGCAGCGAGACGTGCTGCCATGGTTCCAGGTCGAGCATCTGGGCTGCGATGCGCGGCTCCGAGGAGCGCAGGTAACGGATGTCCGGGATCGACTTGCGCAACATCAGGGCCCGGTCCAGCCCCATGCCCAGGGCCGATCCGGACCACTTCTGCGGGTCGAGGCCGGACCCGCGCAGCACATCGGGGTGGATGCGCCCGCATTCGGCGAGCTCGAGCCACTGCCCGTTCAGGTGCACGTCCACCTGTCGTCCGCCGATCGTGTACGGGTGCTCGACGTCGGTGACCTGCCATCGCGCTCCTGGCAGGACTGCGTCCACGACGGTGGTGATCATCTCGAGCATGTCCTGCTCGGTCGTCCTCGGTGTGGACCGGATCCGCCACAGATCGACCTGGTGCGGTTCGCCCACGTGCGTGCGGTCGACGACATCGCGTCGGTAGACGAGGCCCGGGACGACGAGCAGCTCGTCGACGCCGGACCGGGTGCGGTAGTCCTCCAGGGCCGTGGGCAGTTCCGCGCTGGTGTGGGTGCGCAGCAGCACGGTGGGCGAGGCGTAGCGGGTGTACCGCTGCGCCCGGGTGACGTCGCCGGGGTCGTAGCCCAGACGGTCGTAGTTGTCGTGGACCGCAACGAGGGGCGGATTGCGCACCTGGCGGACGGAGCTGCCCCATTGGTGCTGCAGCTCGGTGACGAGATGCTCCAGCAGGAGCTGCATCGAGTGCGTGCCTTGGGCCGCGTCGCTGAGGTCGCGCAGGGTCAGTGCTCTGGCGAGCTGGTCAGGGGTGATGTACGACGTAGTCGACATGGAAGTCTCCTGGGGTGGCGGGAGCGGTGCTGGAACGGGAGTTCCCCCGGCCGTGCCTGCGGAGACTAGTCGGCTTGACGTAGCGCGCTCACGCCCCCGCGGCCACTGAACGGCCGGGGGCGCTGAAATCGCTGAGCACGCTCCATGCGATCAAGGCTAGCAACGATCACCAGCACCGGCATCCGTGCTGCATGCCGGTGCAGCCGCGCATCGCCTCGTACCGGTGGAGGCACGGGCGGGGCGGCCGCGAACGCCAGGGGCGATGACGTGGTTCGTCGGTCAGCTCAACGGTCCCTCTGCAGAGGCCGGCGGGTGCGTCTCCCGGGAGGCGGGTGGGCCCGCCGACGGTCGTACCCACGTGGTGTGGTTCGGTCCGGCACGAGCCGTGAAACCGGGTCCGAGGACAGGGACTGGTCACCGGCGAGGCCGCGCACGGTCTTCGACCTGGCAGGCCAGGTCTTCGCCAGTGGGGCTCTCCCGCGGTTCCTGTCCGCGTCGCGGGCCGTGGACGCGCAGGGGCAGGCGGCCTCGGCGGGCCGGACGCTGGAACATGGGCCCGGTGCTGCGACGACCCCGCGGAAGTGGGCGCACACCGGACACCGGGGCGCCCGACGGGGTCGTCGCGCACCGGCCAGGAGGACCCATGACCCCGCCCATCCCACCACCGCGGGACACCGACCGC
The DNA here is from genome assembly GCF_023715525.1 of Kocuria rosea. GTDB lineage: Bacteria > Actinomycetota > Actinomycetes > Actinomycetales > Micrococcaceae > Kocuria > Kocuria rosea_A. Next base: position 92,356 of record NZ_JAMBOG010000012.1, read on the forward strand.
CGTACCCCAGCCGGTTCTGTGGCCCGGTGTCGGCCCGTGGCGGTCTTCCTCCTCCTGGCTCTGGGCCTGGGCTGGGCGGCGCTGATGACCCCCGTGCTCACCGGAGCGCCCACGGAGCCGTTCCTGCTCCTCCTGACCTTTGTGGCGCTGCTGGGCTCGGCCCTGCTCGTCACCCGCCTGGCCGACGGGCCGGGCGGCGTCCGGAGGCTGCTGGGACGGGCGTTCGCCTGGCGCTGCGGCGCCGGGCGCTGGGTCGTGATTCTGCTGGGCATGCCGGTGTTCACGCTCGCCCTGGCCGCCGCCACCGGCTCGCTGCGCAGCCCGCCGGCGGGCTGGGGGCGGAGGCGGGGTGGTACCTGTCCAGCACGCTCGTCCTCGGGGCGCTGGTGCCGACGGTCGGCCGGCCCAGGCGCTGCGGCCCACCCGCACCGTGAGCGGGACCTCGAAGTCCGACGCGCGGGAGACCAGGCCGGTAGTGCGCGGGTAGAGCTCCAGGGCGTCGGCGTTGTGCGGGGTCGTGGGCGAGAGCTTGTGGATCCGGGCCCCGATGGTGGACGGGCAGTCCACGGGCACGGTCCTGCCCTCGATGAGCACCGGGCCCTCCGAGCGGTGGTTGCCGAAGAGGAATCCGATCTGCCCGTCCTCGTCGGGGCAGAACGGGGACACGTCGGCCTCGGACCAGTCGATGGTGACCCACTGCTCGGGGGGGGTGGCGGGCGGCGTGGACACGGGCCGGCACGGACCGGACCGGGGACGGCGGCCGGGCGGCGGACGGACCGGCGCGGCGGACGACGTCGCGGGCGAGCGGTGCGATGGGCTTCGTAGTCCTCATGTGTGCGGAGGCACGACGAGGGCCCGCACTCGCGGGGGAGTGCGGGCCCTCGTGCGGGGAAGGCCTCGGCGGGGCGGATACGGCCGCCATTCGATTACCGGCCGCTGACCTCTACGCGGGCCGGCCAGTTGCCGGTGACCTGGTGAAAGTCGATGGCCCGCATCAGCGGTGACATGTCGTAGGTGCTGATGTTCAGGTTCAGCGTGACGCCGTGGACGGACTTGACCGTCAGGAACGGCATCCCTTTCAGCATCTGCATGCGATACTCAGCGATCTCGCTGTAGGGGATGACGTGCTCGTTGCCGAGCACACTGCGGAAGGCCACCTCGAAGTCGCGCGGCGCCACGTAGAAGTTGCGGTACATCAGCACGAACGCCACACCGCCCAGGACGATCGCCACCGAGGAGATCTGGGCGCCGAGCGGGGCGCGGTCCGTGGTGAGGGACAGCAAGCCCATGAGGGAGCCCACGACCAGGAACAGCCAGCCCACCGCCGGCACGAACTTCGGCATCCGCTGCTGCTCCGGATACTCCTCGGACCGGTTGGGGTGCTTCCGTGCCCACCAGACGACCCCCGCAATGGTTGCGGTGGTGAGCGCCGAGACGAGGAGCTTCAGGATGAGCGCGATCGACATGCGCTCAGCCTACGGCTGGATTCCCGAGTGCGAAGGGATTGCGGGCTGGGGTGGCGCAGCGGTCGGCTACCCCGCGGGAGGCAGCTCGGTGTCGGTCTTGCTGACCTCTATCGGCGCACCGTCGTCCGGGTCGGTGGACGACTCGAAGACCTCCCCCGTGGAGCTGTAGAGGTCCGCGTCCTCGTCGGCCTTCTCCTCTGCCTCCCGCGGCTCGTCGCGGATCTCGATGTCGTCGCCGGGCATCTCGGCGCTCATGCTCGACGCCCCTACTCCGTCGCGCCCGGCTGCTCGGTCGGCGGGCCGGACGTCTCGTCGTCGACCCGCTCGTTGTCGGTGGTCGTGTTGGCGGTCAACGAGTCGTCGTCGACGACGCTCAGGTCCTCCTGCTCGACTTCGGCGCGTGCCTCGCTCAGTTCATCTGGCTGATCTGTCATGGAACGGTCCTCCCTCATCTGACGGTGGTGACCCGATCCTATGTGCGGGCCGCCACCGTCTGACAAGACCGGGCATCAGGCCGGGATGGCGCCGGCGCCTTCCCCTGGGGCGTCGCTGTGCTGGGCGCACAGCCGGGCGGCCGCGGCGTCGAAGGCCGACAGCGTCCGGCCGCGAGCTTCGCCGCTGTCGAGCATCCGGTCGAAGACCAGCTCCATCTGAAGGGTCCCGCCGGTGAGGTCCACAGGACCTCCACTCCGTGACTGGCGTGCTCGTGCTCCTCCTCGGTGAGCACTCCCGGTGCGGGCTTGCGGCGGGGTGGGGTGGTCACTGGAGTAGCCAAGGTTCGTGGTGGGGTCGTGGCAGGGGAGCGACGGCGCCCGATGAGGACGCCGAGGCCCACGCCGACGGCAAGCCAGACCAGCGTGTCGGTGAACGCCCCGAGGAGGGCACCGAGACCGACCCCGATAACCAGGTCCTGCTGGACCGGGGCCAGGGAGCGCCACGCATCCTCCTCGAAGATGCGCCGTCGGGTCACCGGCTCAGCCGTTCTCGTAGGCGTGCTGGATGAGCGCGTAGACCGCTTCCAGCTGGGCGACAGAGCTGATGCGGACCTCGAGGTCCCCGACCCCGTGATGGCCGATGGCGCGCACGTCGCGGGTGAAGCCGTCCTCGAGCTCCACGGCGTCCGGATCCAGGCGCAGGTGCAGCAGGATCTGCCCGGAGGACGGGTGGATGTCGATGGTGGCGAAGCTCTTGAGCCGCCGGAAGGCGATCCAGTGCTTGAGCGTCTTCTTCGACACGTCCGGGCCCAGGGCCTCGCAGTAGTCGGCCACCGTGGTGAACACCTCCTGCAGGTCCGGTGATGCCTGCTCGAATCGCTGGAGCACCGTCATGTCCTTGGCCTTGCTCGCAGGCTCCCCGTCCGGGGTCTCGCTGGAGGCGTCGGCCGGCTCCGGCCCATCGGGTGCCGCGGTGCCGGCGGCAGCGGGCAGGGCAGCGGCCGTGGTGGAGACGGTGGAGCTGGAGTGCACCAGCTCCAGGGCCAGCAGCTCCCCGCCGAAGTCGCGGTAGCGGACCAGCCCGATGGAGCGGGCGATCTGCTGGACGGCGTGCTGGTCGTAGCGGGTGTAGTCGGTGGCCACGCAGATCAGCCGGGGGCGGGACCAGTCGATGAGGTCAGCGAGCTCGGCGTGGTCCGAGCGCATCACCAGCAGCTCGAACTCCGCCTGGTGGTCCATCAGCCAGTCCAGGTAGAACAGGCCCTGGTCGATGACGTTCTCGCTGCGGGTGCGCTTGTACTCGAAGCTCACCGGGGAGCAGGTCTCGTCGGCGCCCAGGGAGTCGATGCGTCCGCCGTGCCGGTCACCGGTGCGGTATTCCGACTGCAGGAACCGCACGCCGAACAAGGTCTCCATGCTGGCCTCCACCACGCGCTGGAGGTGCTTCTCCAGCGGGGAGTGGGCCCCGGGCGGCTCGGTGGCGGTGCCCTCCCGGATGCGGAACAGCTTGAGGTCGGCCACGCAGGTCTCCTTCGTGGCCGGTCGGGACCGGCGGTGGGTGGCAGGTCAGGGAGCGGGCAGGGCGCGGGCTCGCCACAGGGTCAGCGAGGCCACGGCGGCGATGGCCACCAGAGTGATGAAGCCGTAGAGGCCCGGCGCCAGCTCGGTGAACGCGGCGAAGACCACCCCGGCCAGGCACGCCCACGACCCCCACGTCGCCTGGCGGCGCCGGCGCGCGGTGACGGGCTCGCCGGCCAGGACCGGCCAGGCCGTGATGGTGAGCGCGATCAGGCCGATGAACGCCCCGACCGGCACGGCGATCGGGGTCTGGGTGAGGATGGGGTCAGTCCCCATGGGTCGCTCCTGTGATCGGTGGGGGTGGTGGTGGCTGGCGCAGGCGGTTCAGGGTGAGGAGGGCGGGGACGACCAGTCCACCCAGCAGCAGCAGACCGAAGACGCCCAGGGCCCAGACCATCAGCAGCAGAGGGGCCGCCACGACCAGAGAGATGACCGCCAGGACGGCGGCCGCGGTGCGCCGGCGGGAGGCGGCCGGCTCCCGGCGCAGGAGGGGGCTCTCGACGACGAGCTGGGTGATGATCAGTGCGGGGACGATCAGCAGTGGGACGGCGAAGGCCAGGATCTCCAGAACACCCGTTTCGAGCACGGGGTTCTGTTCTGTCAGCAGCGGCATTCGTCAGCTCCCATATCGGTGGGAGAGGGACCTGGCCCGTCGGAGTACCCCGCGGGGTCGTGCCAGCCGTACCGGTCGTTGACGCCGGGGCGAGGCCGGGGCGCGGGCCCGTCGTAGGGCCCTGGCCGTTCGCCCCCGGACGGCCCGTGAGCATCAGGGCGTCGCCGGAGGCGGGGGATCAGCGTCGTGGCGATCCAGGAGAGCACCACGAGGGCCACGACGACGATGGCCGCGACCGCGGCTGGACTCAGATCAGTCACCGCCACCACCGCCTCCGCCGTCTGCACCGGACCCGCGGTCGGAACCGGAGTCGGAACCGACGGCACCGGAACCCCACACCCCGGCGGTGGAGCCGTCGGACGAGGAGGAACGGCCTGCCGGTCCGCCGGGCCGCGAGCGCTGCTGCCGGCGCACCCGGACGACGATCGTCACGCAGGCCGCGACAACGGCCAGGGCGAGGGCCACGAAGACGATGAGGCTGGTGGGCGAACCGGGCCCGAGGCCGGTCGGGGCAGCGCTGGTGCTCATGGTCGGGAACCTAGCAGCGGACCCGGCGCTCAGGCGGCAACCGGGTCGGTGAGCCACCCGGCTCGATGAGCATGGCGCGGACGTCCTGGACGGGCACGGACTCCCGGAGGGTATGCCCTTCCCTGAGCCAGCGCTGGTGGTCGTGCGAGGCCGCACGGGAGGCGCTGATGGCCTGGGTGAGCTTGCGCTTGGTGATCGCCGGGCGCCAGTAGGAGCCGACCAGCTCGAACCCGTGGCCGGTGAGGATCTTCCCCATGCCCGGCAGGTGCGCTGCACCCCACGTCAGGGCCGCGTCGTGGTCGTGGGCGAGGATCTCGTCGAGGACGTGGTGGCTGCGCGCACCGCGTATGCGGTACAGAGCTCGTTCCAATGACGCACTACCCGGTCACAGGACGCAGGAAACGTAGCCCTCGACCCCGGTGCCCTCCGGGGCCATCTTGCGAGTTCAGGAGTAGGACATCGTCTTGATCCCGGACTTCCAGGCGTACCACTTGGCCTTGTCGATGTCGCGGGTGGTAGTGGTGTCCTTGGAGACCAGCGTCAGCGACAGGCCATGGTCCACGTGCTGGGTGGCCGCGGCGTAGACGTCGATCACAGCCTCGTAGCCCTCGATGGTGGGGGAAGGGCATGGATCGGTCGTCGCGGCGCGCATCGCGCGCCCTCGAGCCGGTCTCCGGACTGGTCAGGCCGCGGAGGCGGCCGCGGCGGAGCGAGCGAAGACGTACTGGGGGTTGGCCACCCGCGGGACACCCATCATCCACGGGCGGGTGCGCAGGTAGTCCTCGGCCGGCTCCAGCAGCCGCAACCCGGCCGTCCCGTAGAAGCCCGGCAGCGCACCGGAGAGCATCGGGCGCCCGTCCCCGCGCTTGGGGAACAGCATCAGCCAGTCCGACCCGGCCGTGGCGGTCCGGCCCATGAAGTCGCGCAGCAGCGCGGTCCCGATCCCGGTGCGGCGGTGGTGTTCGTCGACGACGAGGGTGTCGATGTAGCTGCAGTCCCAGTCCGCCGGCGGCAGCGGGGCGGCCCGGCATTCCCTCCGAGACCCGGAGGCGTGGTGCCCGCAGCAGACCCCGACGACTGCTCCACCGTCGACCGCGACCGTGTAGGCCGGCAGATCGGCCAGGAAGTCCTGCTCGTGGAGCACCGCTGCGGGGTGCGCCGGCGCTTGTGGACCGGCTGGGGCTCCGGCACGTGGGCGGCGGCCTTGAGGTGGTAGGCCGGGGCGGCGACCAGCGGGGCGGCCATCAGGGCGGGGCGGTTGCGCCGCCGCAGCTCCTTCGGCTCCACGCAGCGCCGCCCGGCGTGGCGGCACAGCTTCTGCATCGCCACCGGGAGGCGTCCGCCGGCGCCGCGCTCGGCCGGGTGCATCATGACCCACTGTGAGCCGGCCGCACGGGCCTGGGACATGCACCCGCGCAGCAGGGCCCCGTCCAGACCGTGGCCACGGGCCTCGGGGTGGACGGCGAGATGGGCGACCCTGTTGGTCGCCCACGTCTGCGGCGGGACCGGCCTCATCTCGCAGGCCATCCACCCCTGGCAGTCGTGGTAGCCCTGCAGGAAGCCCCACACCCGGCCGTCGACGACGGCGACCAGGTAGTCCTTGCCGTCGCCGTGAAGGCGTACTCGGAGCCCAGGCTCGACCAGTTCCCCAGCTGGTCGGTCTCCTCCGGTCTACCGCGAGTCGGTAGAGCTCCCGTTCCCCGTGGTGGTCGCCGAGCTGCGGGAGCGGCTGGGCGCGCAGCTGGTCGCGCAGCCGGTCGCCTACCCCGGCGGGGTGGCCGACACGAAGACGGTACGGCAGTGGGCCGCCGGCACCCGCCGGCCGACCCGAGTCGTGGAGCACCGCCTGCGCCTGGCCTACCAGGTGGCCGCGGTGATCGGCGAGACGAGGACCTCGGCGTCGACCGTGCAGACGTGGTTCCAGGGGGGGAACCCGGCGCTGAAGGACTGGTCGTCCGCGGACCCTGTGCGAGCACCCGGTGGACGAGGTCAGCGCCGTGGTGCTGCGCGCAGCCCGGGACTTCGCGTCCACCGCAGCGCGGTAGGCCTCCGCGTCGTCTCCGCACACATGGGCAGGGAGATCCCCGACCCCTGGAGAACCACGAGCTCGCAGACCGCACCGACCCGGCCCGGCACGGCCAGCCCACCATCACGGCGCGGCTGCGTCGGGCGGCGCTGCGCTGGTGGCCGAAGGCGTTCTTCGTGGTCGTCCAGCTGGTTTTCGCGAGGACGCTGATCATCGGCATCCAGGTCGCCGCGGTGCTCGCCTGGCACGGCGACCGACAGCGCAAGGAGGCCGACGGACGGGCCGAGTGGTGGCGCCGAACGCAGTGGGCGATGGACTACGCCACCGACGCCGAGGGCCGGAAGGCCTCCGTCGGGGTCGAGGCCCTGGACCTGCTGGGGGAGTCGCCCCTGGCGACCGAGGAGGACCGCCACCTGCTGAAGACCTTGTTCGAGCAGGTCGTCGCCGTGGCCGTGCTCCAACGCTACGGACGCGCCACGCTCACCGGCCCCCGTCCCGAGGCGCTGTCCCTGCGATCGGATCCCGACGCGAGCCACGCATAAGCGCGACAGCGCCGACGCGTCCCATGCCGCGGTCCCGCAGCGCTGCCCGCGGATGTGCGAGGGCCGGCTCGGGCGCTGCACACGCCGTCCGCCTCAGCGATACGCCATGGCCCGGGGCGGGGGTGTCGCCCCGGCCAAGGGTTCCCGGTGTTCCCGCGAGTCGTGTTCGACGTCGGTGCCGGAGAAGGTTCGACCTTGGTCTAACAGGGTTCCTGCGGATGCTTCCTAGCGTGGTGGTGACACGGGACAGATGTGTCGGGCCGCAGCCCGATGCCACGCACTGACGCAGGAGGACTGATGACCATGAACGGGTTGATCCTGGAGGGCATCTCACGACGTTTCGGGGACCGGGTAGTGCTCGAGGAGCTGAACCTGACGGTCGGACAGGGCGAGATCGTGGGCTTCATCGGCGGCAACGGGGCCGGGAAGACCACGACCATGCGGATCATCCTGGGCATGCTGGCAGCGGACCGGGGAACGGTCAGCTGGGGTGGTGGGCCCGTGGACGACACGGTCCGCCGCGCCTTCGGGTACATGCCCGAGGAGCGGGGGCTGTACCCCAGGATGCCGGTGCGGGAGCAGATCGAGTGGTTCGCCCGGCTCGACGGGTCCGGGGCGGCGACGGCCCGGAAGATCGGCCAACGACTGGTGGCCGCCGTCGGCCTGCAGGGGCGTGAGCAGACGGCGGTGCAGGACCTGTCCTTGGGCAACCAGCAGCGGGTGCAGCTGGCCGTCGCCCTCGTGGGGGATCCGCAGCTGCTGGTGCTCGACGAGCCCTTCTCCGGGTTGGACCCTGAGGCGGTCGAGGCCATGGCCGAGCTCCTCCTGGCCCAGGCGAACCGGGGTGTGGCCGTGCTGTTCTCCTCCCACCAGCTGGAACTGGTCGAGCGGCTCTGTGACCGGGTGTGCGTGCTGCAGGCCGGCCGGGTCGTCGTCGACGGCACGGTGGAGGAGCTCGACGACGACGGCACGTCCCGCTGGTCGATCGAGTTCCAGGGCACCGCCGCCCCGTTCCTGCAGCAGGCCGGGAACATTCCCGGGGTACTGGTCAGCGCCGATGCGCAGGACCCGGCCCGAGCGCTGGTGGCCGTGGACGGTTCCCGCCGCCCGATCCCGGCGGCCGTGCTCGCCGCCGCCGGGCGCAGCGGGACCCTGATGGGCATCACCCCGGAGCGCACCTCGCTGGCGGAGGTCCTCTCCGGGCGCCGACGCGCCGCCGAGCCCTCGACCCCACCGCACACCCGCGCCCTGGTCCACCACTGACCCCGGCTCCCCGCCCCGACCGCACACCGAAGGACACCCAGCTCATGAGCCTCACCACGGCACCGTCGACCACCACCGCACGGACCCCGACCGCAACGACTCCTGCCCGCAACGACCACCAGGACGCCGGATGGTTCCAAGGACTGGGACTGGTGATCCAGCGCGAGCTCAGCTCCCGGGTCCGCAACCGCGCCATGCTGGCCTCCACCGCGTTCCTGGCCGCGCTGGCCGCCGCGGTCGCCGGTGTCGGCGGGTACCTGCTCGTCGACCGCACCGCTGCCACCGGCACCCCGCCGCTGGACACCGAGGTCCTGCTGGCGGCGGTGATGACCACCCTGCTGGTCACCGTGGTCACCTACGCCAGCAGCTCGATCGCCAGCGGCGTCGTGGAGGAAAAATCCACCCGCGTCGTGGAGATCCTCCTGACCCGCCTGAGCGTGCGGCAACTGCTGCTGGGGAAGCTGATCGGCTGCGGGATCTTCACCATGGTCCAGCTGCTGGCCGTCGGCGGCGCTGCCGCGGTGGCCTTCACCGCGGTCGGGGGGTGGTCCCTGGTCCGGATCCACCCGGGCCCGACCCTGGTGTGGTTCCTGGTGTGGTTCGTCCTGGGCTTCGTGGTCTTCGCGTCCCTCAACGCCGGCCTGGCCTCCACCGCCTCCCGTCAGGAGGACCTGGCGGCGGCCACGAACCCGCTGCAGATCCTGATCATGCTCGTCTACGCCGCCGGCATGTTCTTCCTGCCCTCCGCCGCCGGCCAGCGGTGGACCGAGATCGCCTCCCTGGTGCCGATGGTCGCGCCGTACTTCATGCCGATCCGGCAGGGGCTGGACGCGGTGACCTGGCAGGAGCAGTTGACGGCGGTGCTCATCGCTGTGGTGGCTGTCCCGCTGATCATCAACCTGGCCGTGCGCCTGTACGGCAACAACGTGCTGCGCACCGGCACCCGCGTCAGCCTGGCCCGGGCGCTGGCCGACCCCGCCGGCGCGCCCTCCGAGCAGGGCCGCACCCCCGAGGGGACCACCCCGGGTGCGCCCCGTCGGTCGGCCAAGGCCGTGCGCACCGTGGTCTCCTTCGCCGGTGGTGTGGTGCTGGTGGTCCTCGTCCTGCGCCTGCTGGGCTGAACCGCTCTCCCCGTCCGACCTGCCCGCGCCTCGGAGGCCTTGCCCCCGGGGACGGGCTTCGGCTCGGGCCGTCAGGGCACTGGTCCGCCGGCCGGTGGGGCCAGGGCCCCACGCTCCGTGGTGCCCAGGGGGCGGCGCGCTCATCCAGCGGGAGCCGGCCGAGCGCCGGCTCGATGCCACCGCCCTGATCGGCCGCCACCGCACCGCGGACCGCCCGGTCGTCACCCGGGACGTGCTGTGGCCCTGCGGGACCGGCGGGCGGGTCCTGCACGCCGCGCCGTCGGCCGTCTCCACCCTGGGCCGGCCCAGGCCGTGACCATCCTGCGCTCACACCCGGAGCCGGCCTGGGACGCCCCGGCCGCTGTCCCAGACCTCGGTGCGCTACGCACTGATGGGCCGGGGCACGACATCGGTCCTGGACCCCGGGGACGTCTTCGACCACCTCGACGCCGAGGATGCCGACCCGCAGCGCACTGCCGGTCCTGGAAGGACCCCTGCCCGCGGCCCTGGGCGCCGCCCGCTGAGCCCTGCCCGCCCCGGTCAGGAGACCCGGATCCGCACCAGGCCCCGTTCGGTGGCCTTCACCAGCACCTGGACCCGGTCACGGACCCCGAGCTTCTCGGTGACCTTGCCGAACCGGGCCTTGATGGTGGATTCGGTCACGAACAGCGCCTCGGCCATCTCCCGGTTGCTCATGCCCTGGGCCAGCAACTGGATGACCTCGATCTCCTTCTCGGTCAGCGCTGCGGTCAGCTCGGGGTCCGGGACCGGCTGGGCCGGAACGGACTGGGCGATGCCGGCGACCACGTGCCGGGTGACGGCCGGGGACAGGATCGAGCCGCCGTCACGCACGGTGCGGATCGCCGCGATGATCTCCTGCGGCCTGGCGTCCTTGAGCAGATACCCCGAGGCCCCCGCCCGCAGGACCGGCACGACATAGCGTTCGGAGGAAAAAGTGGTGAGGGCGATGACGGCGGTGTCCGGGAACTCCCGGCGGATGATCCGGGTGGCCTCCACCCCGTCCATGACCGGCATCTGCATGTCCATCAGCACCACGTCCGGGGCCAGCGCCCGCGTCTGGCCGATCGCCACCCGACCATCGGCGGACTCTCCCACCACGACGATCTCAGGATCCGAGGAGACGAACTCCACGACGGCTTCCCGGGTGATCGACTCGTCGTCCACCACCAGCACCGTCGTCGTCATTGCCCCGCCTCTCCCATGGTCGCCGAGCCGGTTCGATGACCGGCTCCGGGACGGGATCCTACCAACTTGTTGCACCCGCGAACGGTGCACGGGGCCGGTCGTGTCAGGAGGCCTGAGCCTCGGCCGCCCCGCGCAGGGGCAGCGCAATGCTGCTGCGCCACCTCGACCCCTGGGCGCCGAACTCGACGCTGCCGCCGAACACGCGGGCCCGTTCCCGGATGGCCGGCAGACCGGTGCTGGTCGACATGATCGGGGCGATCGTGGTCCGTTCGTTCTCCACCGTCAGACGCACCGCGTCCTGGCCGACCGCCAGATCCACCCGCACGGTGCTCGAGGGCATCCCGTGCTTCATGACGTTGGTCCCCAGCTCCCGCAGGGTCCGGCGCAGCACCTGACGAACGCTGATCGGGACGCGCGCAACATCACCGTGCACGCCCAGCTCCACGGCCAGGCCGGTGGACTCCAGAGCGGCGACGACGGTGCGCAGGTCCTCGACGAAACCGGCCGCCGTGGTGGTCTCCCCATTGATTTGATCCAGCGTGGCCATGGCCCGCACGGCACTCGCCGTCCCGGCCACGGCCGGCCCGGAGGCGCCGGTCCCGGCGGCAGCCTCCGGGGGAGCCGCCGCATGCTCGTGCTGCTGGATCTCGCGAGCGTGCTCCTCCTGGAGGATCACCACCAGCCGGCGCAGGTCCTGCAGGGTCTGCTGGGCGGAGTTCCCGATGGTCTCCAGGATCGCGCGGATCTTCTGCGGGTCGTCGGTGAACTCCGCCCGGCGGGCCTGCATGGCGATGACGGTGACGTCGTGGGCGACGATGTCGTGCAGCTCGTGGGCCAGATGGCTGCGCTCGTCGTGCCGGATTCGCTCGTTGACCTGTTCCAGCTCGTCGATCCGGCGTGCGTCCTGCTGCGATCGGGCATGGGACCAGCGCAGCAGGGCCCCGCACGTCAGGGCGACCAGCACGATCGGGATCGCCACCCAGACGAAGAACTGGCGATGATCGGCGTCGACGAAGGGCACCGCCACATTGGCCACCACCACCAGTCCGGCCAGGACCGCGGCCCGTGCGCGCGGCAAAGCGTACGTCCCCGTCGCGCCGACCACCACGGAGGGCACCAGGATCCCCAAGGCGTACCCGGCAAGGATCAACACCAGCGCTGACAATCCCCACACGATGGCGGCGACCCCGACGTGGAACGCCACGACGAACAGCGGCAGATACATCATCATGATCAGCGGGAGCTCCCCCTGGTCGATGTCCCCCGTGTGGACGTTCCACAGGTCCGAGATCAGCGCCGCACCGACCAGCACCACCAGCCCCGAACGAGCCAGCGTGACCGGACGCGGCACCGAGACACGCCATCCCGACGAGGACGTGACCGGCGAGGAGGACGACGAGGACGAGGAACTCACCCGCCCAGAATAGACATCGGCAGGTGACGTCCTCGGTCGCCTCAGGAGGCCGGGTCCGTTCAACGAGCTGGGTTCACAGGACGTGGACGTCGGTGCGGAGCTGGCGCCTCTGGTGACCGCCGAGCGGCGGGCGGATACGGGGGGCCTGGGGAAGGCCTTTGCCCACGGCGGAGGCCGGGAACGTTCCCCGGCCTTCCCTCGTGTCCGACACACGGTCGGCAGGTCACACCGAACAGTGCTGATCCAGGTGCTCCAGCGTGCACGCCAGGGCCGCTGATCCGGTCCGCTCTCCCCGCACCTCGGCAGTGAGAACGTCTCCCGTGCCCCGGAAGAACCCCGGAAGCGGAGTCAGGTGCTGCGGCGTCGCCCGACCGGTCGCACCACGAGGAGCACCAAGAGGGCCGACGCCGCCCCGCCTGCTGCAACGGAGCACAAGGGGCCGGATCCGGCGGTGTCAATGGTGGCGATGTCCTCCTCTGCCGAGGCTGGTGCACCGGAGGCACTGGCCGAGACGGTGAGTTCGGTGATACCGGCCACCGCCACGGTGGCGGCCGTTCTGCGCAGCACCGTCGAATGGGTGCCGGTGAACATAAGCACGGTGTCCTTCCTCATGTTGGAGGAGTGCGCAGGCGCCTGGAACCGGGTCCCTGCGGCGGCGGGATGGCTGGACGGCATCGACAGGAGGTCTGCCGGGGTCTAGGAGGCCGAGGACCGGGATCTGCGGGCGCTGAGCGCGCCCAGGCTCAGGTCCAGGGCCAGGAAGGCGGCCAGGCTGATCCCCAGCAGCGGGAAGAACACCCCGAGGGTCACCGCGACCACGGCGGTCCCGGCCACCGCGGGCCAGGGCGCCCGGCGCAGGGCTCCGCGCCCCGGGAGGGGCCCGAAGGCCGCCCCGGTGGCGCGGGTGGGACGGCGGCGCCACCACATCAGGTATCCCCACGCCACCATCGCGGCCAGCCCCAGGGCGGTGACGGCCAGCAGGACCTGATTGGCCACCCCGAACAGCACGCCCATGTGCGCGGCCACGCCCCACTGGGCGAGCTTGGCCATGACCCCGTAGTCGGCGAAGCGCACCTGGTCGGTGACCTGCCCGGTGCCCGGGTCCACCGCCGCCGTGTCGACCTGGGTGGGCCAGGACCGGTCGATCTCCGCCACCGTCCACGCCGTCCCGGCCTCGGGGGCGGGCTTGATCTCCACCTGGGACGCATCGATCCCGGCATCCCGGGCGGTGGCCAGCACCGCGTCGAACGAACCACCACCCGGGGCCGCCTCCGGCATGGCGGCGTGGTCGTGGCCACCGTGGTCCGCGTGCTCGTCCCCGCCGGCCGGGGTCCGAGCGGGATCCAGGGTCTTCTCCAGCACCGGGGTGGTCCACCCCAGCGTCGCCCGCAGGGCGGTGACGTTGGCCCCGGCGTAGGCGGACCAGGTCAGCCCGGTGGCGGAGAGGAACAGGAACCCCGCCGCCAGCCAGACCCCGGTGGCGGCGTGCAGGGACAGCGTCCTCCGGTATCTGTTGGGCGTGGTGGTGTCCGGCACCAGCAGGCCTCGGGCCCGCCGCCCGGGACGTGTCCGGCGCCACCGGACCCCCCACAGTCCCAGCCCGCTCAACGCGATGACCCCCAGCCAGGAGGCGGCCAGCTCGCTGTAGATCCGCCCGGGCTCACCCAGGCCCAGGGACCGGTGGAACTGGGCGATGGTGGTGCGCAGCGGCAGCGACCCACTGGAGCCGTAGACGGTCAGGTCCCCGACCACGTCCCCGGCGCCCGGATCCACGAACACCGCGCGGTGCTCGGATGCCCCCAGGGCGGGGTCGGTGAACATCACCCGGGTGGTGCCCCCGTCCTCGGCCGGGCGCACCGCCGCCGGGGCCGCCTCCAGCCCGGTGGCAGCCTGGGCGGCCGCGACCTGGGCGTCGAGGGACAGCGGGGCCTCGGTGGCGGTGCTGGTGAGTGCTTCGGCGTAGAACACCCGCTCCAGCTGGGGACTCAGCGCGTAGAGGGCACCGGTGAGGGCGGCGATGAGCAGGAAGGGGCCGATGAAGACCCCGATGTAGAAGTGCAGGCGCAGCAGCAGCGCCGTGCCCCACCCCCTCGAGGACGGAGGTGCTGACGGCGGAGGCGGGGACTGCGGGACGGAGTGGGACGTGGTGGGTGCAGACATGGCAGGACCTCTCGTGCGTGGCGGGCGGAGACGGACGCTGCACTGCCCGCGGCCGATCGCCGGGCGAGGACGGCACTGCATCACGGACGGTTCGACGCCATGGGCGCCACCGGACGGGTGGGCCGCCGCCGCGGCCGGGGCCGAGGGCGGAGCCGTCGTGTCTCCACAGGTGGTGGGAATCCCTGTCCTCGACCCCGGATGATCACCGGGCAGTGCGAGAACAGGAGGAACGGGTCACACCACCGGTACCGGGGGTCCCCTGCGCGAGATGGCCGCCCGCACCCACCCGGTGTCGTGCAGCTCGCGGTGGGAGAACTGTCCGGACCGCCGCACCGGACGCTTCGCCGGGATCAACGGCAGTACCAGGGTCAGCACCTGGGTAAGCCGGGGGGTGAGCGCATCGACCAGCGCCCACCAGGACGTCTCCCCGTGGCGGAGGACGCAGAAGGTGGCCGCTGCGGCCAGCAGGTGCGCGGCGACCATCGGGGAATGCCCCTCGACGACCGGGGTCAGACACGCGGCCGGGTGCAGGGCGGAGACGGTAGGCATCCCCGCGGTCCCGTGGTGAGCGTGATCGATCGCCGATCCGCCACGCACCGCGCACGGAGCCAGGGCCGGGACGGAGAACAGGGCGTGGTAGGCGCCCTGACTCACCAGCACCGCCGCGCCGATGCGCAACGGACCCATCCGGTGTCCGGCCAGGACCACGCACACCACTCCGGCGACGGCCACCGCGATCAGCAGCAGCACCGGATTCGGCGTGGAAGCACCAGCGGCGCAGTGGGAGAGCCCGGCCAGGGAGGTGGACAGGAAGGCGGCCAGCCATCCGCGCACCAGACGCGCCACCGGGCGCACCGGCGTCGGTTGATCCATCCCCTCCACCTCCTTCCGGGATTCCCCGTCCCACCTTATCGACCCGCGCTCCGGCGCCCGCGCGGACCCTTGCACACTGACCCTGGCCACCGCGTCCTGGAAAATCCTTGGGTCCCTCACGCGCGACGACCCCGCACCTCCGCAGTCGCTCGAGCACGAGGGATTCCTGTTGGCTCCCAGCTCGAGGAACGCCAGGACCGTCCCCGCTGAGAACCCCGCCACACCGGGTCCCCGAGGACGACCCGGTGCCGGCGCCATGGTGCATGCGTGCGGGGCCGCACCCTGCTCGTCCGGGCGCGATCCAGAGCGTGGACCCTGTCCGGGCCGCCGACGCCGGCCCCGTGCTGATGGGTCCGCGGTACGGCGAAGGCCGCCGCCCCCGCGACGGGGACGACGGCCTCCGGATCCGGGCTGGGGAAGCGGCTCAGGGGCAGGGACGCTTGGCGAGCTCGCCGGCCAGAGCGGTGGCCGAGGAGGAGGTGGAGTTGATGCGCCAGTCGGTCTCCTTGTTGTAGTGGAACCACACCAGCCCGGTCACCCCGGGCTCACGGGCCAGGTAGTACACCAGGTGGGCGTTCCACTGCGCCTTGGACCCGCCGGCCTCAGCACTGGCGGTCTCGGCGACGATGATCTCCTTGCCCGGGGCGATCCGCCGCAGCTCGGAGAGCCCCCAGCCGAAGAGCTCCCACGGCTGCTGCCAGGTGGACCAGGACTGGGAGGTGCCCCAGTTGTAGCCGTCCAGGGCCACGACGTCGACGTAGGCGGCGCCGGGGTAGAGCCCGTCCAGGGGCGTGGAGCCCCAGTAGGGCACGTTCGGGTTCCACACCCATTGGACGTTGTCGGCCCCGGCTTTGGTGAAGATGTCGTGGACGTGGCGCCAGGCGGCGACGTAGTCCCCGGTCCCGTTGCCGTTCACACCCTCGGCCCACGGGTACCAGTTGCCGTTCATCTCGTGCCCGAAGCGCAGCATCACCGGGTGGCCCCAGCCGGCCAGGCGGGTGGCCCAGTCGGTGATGTGGGCGTCGTGGTCCCCGGCGGCGATCCGGTCCAGGGAGTAGGCCGGCTGGTTCATCCCTGCGCCCCAGGTCCACGGCTCCCAGGTCAGCAGCGTGGTGGCCCCCGCGGCCCGGGCCTGCTCGAGCTCCCAGTAGGGCACCGGTTGCTTGAAGTCCTTGTAGGCGAGCACCATCGAGGGCTTCTCCCCGGTCAGCGAGGCCACCTCGGCCAGCTCGGCGGAGGCCCCGGCCCCGCCGGGGGTGCCCACGCCGAAGCGCAGAGGACAGGAACGCACCTGCGGGGAGGTGGTCGACACCGTGGTGGCCGTCGTGGCCGTCGCCGTGGTCAGGGACGCGGTCACGACGGTCGAGGTCGTCATCTCACCGGTGGAGGTCGCGGAGGCATCGGCGTGCAGGTGCGCCGAGGGCGGCACCGGCGAGTCCGCAGAGGCGTCGGGAACCGGCACGAAAGCGCTCCTCTTGGCCTGACCACCGGCCTTGGCCGAAACGGACTGGGCCGACGGGGCCGTGGCCGAGGAGGCCGTGGTGGGAGGAGCAGAGGGCGGCACGGCCCGCGGGGCGGCGTCGGTGGCCGGCATCAGGGCCAGCGCCGCCACCGCGGTCAGGGCCGCCAGGGACAGGAAGGGGGTACGGGACATGGCTGTTCTCCTTGCCCGGCGGCATGCAGGCACGCACGACCACCGGAGCGTCAACGAGGGGAGGGGAAAGGAACGCTCAGCCGTTCCGTTCCCTATTGTGAATCATCCGGAGTGCTGGTGGCGACCGTGACGTTAGATGATCGCGCCGGGTCCTGTGCTCGGTGCTCGCCGCACGACCACATCCGGCGGCCGGCGCATCTGCACGCGCGGGCGGACAAGGCCGCCAGGCTCATGACCGCGGTGAGCGGCCGTGAGCTCGGGTGCCCGCCCCGACAACCGCGGATCGCACCCTGGGCTGGCAACGACCTCTGACCTCCCCTATCCAGGCCCCTGCTCCCGTGGTGCCATCATCGCGGAGGCCCGGAGTTCCTGTGCGGGCATCCGGGGGTCCTGCTGCAGCGCAGACCCGTTCTCCGGCGGCAGGTGCGATGATCCCAACGGTGTCGTGACAGGCCGGAGGTGACAGAAGCATGCACAAGCCCGGCACCGGACGCCGTCGCGGCGCACCGCTCTGCTGATGTCCGTGCTCCTGCCGGTGGCCGTGAACCAGGTGGCATTCCTCATCGGCCGGTGTCTCGGTCCCCGGTTGCGCCGGTCCGCCCTGGGGCAGCTCGACAGCGCCCAGCGGTGGGAGAGGGCGCTGGAGCTGGTCGACCGGCGCGGGCCCACCGCCGTCTTCGCTGCCCGGTGGATCACCGTGGTGCTGATGGTCGCCGCAGCGGGGGTGCGGACGGTCCGGACCCGCCGTCGCGCAGCCCGGCAGTCGGTGGCGGTGGTCGGCAGCGGTTCCGGCGGTCACCGTGGATCGCTCGCGGGGCGGGTCAGTGGCGGCGCAGCTCGGCGTCGCCCAGGATGAGCGTCCGGCGCTGACCGGTGGTGGCCTCGCGGGTCCACACCCCACCGGCCCGGGCATCGGTGTCCTCCACGGTGCCTCGGTGGTAAACCACCCCGTGGCGGTGAGCCGCGTTCAGCTCCCCGGCCCGCAGCCACTCCAGGTTCTCGATCGGCGCATCTCCCTCAGCGATCACTGTCCCCTGGCCGGCCAGCACACCCCGCCGGGCTCAGTCGCCGACCGCGTCGCGGCCGCGCGCCACGATCAATGGATCCACCGGGTAGACCACCGCCGGGTCCTTGTCCTGGTAGTCGAACTGGTCCAGGAACACCCGCATCGCGCTCAGCCGCGCCCGCTTCTTGTCGTTGGACTTCACCGTGATCCACGGGGCGTGGTCGGTGTCGGTGCGCAGGAACATCTCCTCCTTGGCTCGGGTGTAGTCCTCCCAGCGGTCCAGGGAGGCCAGGTCGTTGGGGGAGAGCTTCCACCGCCGCACCGGGTCGATCTGGCGGATCGCGAAGCGGGTGCGCTGCTCCTGGCGGGTGACCGAGAACCAGAACTTGGTGAGGTGGATCCCGGAGTCCACCAGCATCTTCTCGAACACCGGGGCCTGCTCCATGAACCGGTGGTACTCCGCCTCGGTGCAGAAGCCCATGACGGGTTCGACCACCGCCCGGTTGTACCAGGAGCGGTCGAACATCACGATCTCCCCGGCGGTGGGCAGGTGGGCGATGTAGCGCTGGAAGTACCACTGCCCGGCCTCCCGGTCCGAGGGCTTCGTCAGCGCCACCACCCGGGCCGCACGGGGGTTGAGGTGCTCGGTGAAGCGCTTGATGGTCCCGCCCTTGCCGGCGGCGTCGCGGCCCTCGAACACGATCACGTGCTGGAGGTCGTGGTCCTGGGCCCAGTACTGGAACTTCAGCAGCTCGATCTGCAGCTGGTACTTCTCCAGCTCGTAGGCCTCCCGGTCCATCAGCTGGTCGTAGGGGTAGTCCTCCCGCCAGGTCTCCACGGCCGAGCCGCCCGGGTCGATGAGGTCGGGGTCGTGGGAGTGCCCGTCGCGGACGGTGTAGCCCTGTTCGGTGAGGTGGTCGATGAACTCCCGCAGGTTCTCCCGCACCGCCCATTGGTCCTCCGGCACCCACAGTCTCCTGGCCTCCGACATTGCTGCTCCTCACTCCTGGGTTCCCACCGCGTCGCTAGGACGTCAGTGTAGAGAGCCACGGTGGAGGGCCGGTGAACACACCAGCACCCCGGGGTAGGGTCGGAGCCATGAGGGACCGGACGACCCCGCCCGACACTCAAGGCCCCACCACCACGCACCCGGGCTTCGAGGCCGCCCGCCAGGCCTATCTGCGGGCCCGGCGCGAGTTGACGGTCGCCGCCCTGCAGGAGCTGATCCTGCGGGTACGCACCCGCTATCCCGGCGCCGCATCCGTGCTGCTGATCTGCGACGACGTCGAGGACGGGCTCTACCTCGCCGAGATCACCGACAGCTCCGGGCGGTCCCTGCGCCCCGACGGTCCGCTGCTGGAGGCCCGCACCTGCCACCAGGTGCTGGGCAATTTGCACGGGCCGGACCTGGCCGGGGTGTCCGGGGTCGACCACGACCCGGCGGCGATGACCTTCCAGGTCACCATCAGCGGCCGTCACCGCTGACGCCCGACAACCGCCCCGGGCAGCCGCCTTCGCCAGTGGCCGGGACGCCAGTCCGCCTGGGCGCCCGGGTCAGGACAGGTCGTGGCCGAGCTGGGCCACCAGCTCGGCCACGACCTGGTGGCCGTTCTCGACCCCGGTGCGCACCGCGGCCAGCTCTGCCCCGTGCAGAACCCCCACGGCGTAGCGGTCCTCCCCGGTTCCCTGGTAGGCCTGAGCCGTGCGCTCCAGCCAGCCGGCCACGACCCCGGCGTCCATGATCTCGCCCAGCGCCTCCTGGTGGGCCTTGGCGTCGGCGGCCGCGTGGGCTGTCGCCTTGCCCGAGGTGAATCCTGAACGTCTCAGGGCCGCGTTGACGTAGCGGACCCGTTTGACGTCCTTGCGCACCTGGTGGAGGTGCTCCAGCCGGTGCTCCAGGTCTGCCTCGGCACCCGTGTCCTCGGCCTCGACGCCGCGTGCCCCGGCCCGTTGCACTTTGTGCAGGGCTCGTCGCAGCATCTTGTCGCAGGCCTTGCGGGCCGAGACCTTGCGACACTTCGCGCTCAGGGGCGGATCGGCGGCAAAAGCCTGCACGTCGGCCAGCAACCGCAGGTGCTTCGGATTGCTCAGGTCACCGCGCACGGTGGCGGTGGCCGCATGCGCCTGCTGCTCCGCGGTGTGCTGCAGCACCTCCGCGGCCACAGGGTTCACCTTCCCGTCCAGAGCGGCCACGCGGGCGGGCAGCAGCTCGGCGGTGACCTCCGCGTCCCGGGCGCCCGACAGCGCCCGGGCCAGCTCCCGCAGCCGCACATCCAGCTCCCGGGCGGCGTCGCCGGTGAAGTACGGCGCGGCGGCCTTGAGCAGGCTGCGCAGCGACCGGGACGTCACCCGCATCTGATGCACCGCATCGGGCACGTCCAGCCGGACCTTGAGGTCCCACCGCACCAGCTGCTCGGCCAGCTGCCCCAGCACCGTGACGAGCACATCGGCCCCGGTATCCTGCTGATCTGCCTTGTGACCGGCCTGGTTCCCGGCCCCCGGCTGCCCCGAGGCCGGGCCCGTCTCCTGGGCGGCAGCCGTGACCGGGTCCTCGTCGGCCAGGCCCGTCAGGCCGTCGGCGCCGTTGCCGTCCTCGAGGCCGAGGGCGCGGAGGATCTTCGCCTCGGAGGTCGAGGCCCGGCCGCCAGCTGCGAACAGGGCCTGTTCCACGGCGGTGAAGATCCGGTCCTGGTGCTCCTCGGAGATGGTCGCGTCGGTGAGCTCCACCTCCCACTCCGACCACGTCCGCGGTGCCCGGGCGCGTTCGTCGACGGCCTCGACGTCGTCGATGGCGACCTCGCCCACCTGCGCCCCGGCCGCGTCGGTGACGGACAGCACCCGCCGGGTCGTGCGCAGCGTGGCGATCGGGTGCAACGGCTGCCCACCGGTAGCCCCTTCCACCAGGCGCTGCACAACGTCGGGCATCTGCTCCGGGGCCTCATCGGCCAAGGGGAACTGGGCCTCGTGGCGCCCGCCGGTCTCGCGCAGCTTCACGTGCCACCCGTCATCGGCCCCGCCCGTCCGCCGGCGCAGCGCCACCCCGTGCCGGTGCAGGGCCATGTCGGCGGTGTCGTAGTAGACCGCCTCCATCCGGTGCTCCACCGCAGCATCGGTCACCGTGTACCCGGCCAGCCCGCTCCAGTCGATCCGGGCCCCGGCGCCGTCGGGCAGGTCGTACTTGCGCTCGAGCTCTCGCTGCGCGGCGACGGTCATGGTGTCCTCCTCGATCCGGGAACGGCGGGAACGGAAGGCTCGCCCGCCGGAGTGGGGTCGATGATACGCGACCGAAGTGACGTGGATTACACTCGCCTCGGGTGCGCTCCGATCCTGGGGAGCCGGCTTCGAGGAAGCGGTCCGGGGGCATCGGTCCATGTCACGGCTGGGACACGATCCCGGCCTGGTCCTGGGCGCACGGGGCGGGTGCCGGCTACGGCGCGTAGCGCATGTGTTTTCAAGAAGGGGGAACCATGCCGCGATCCTTGCTGCTGGTGCTCGTGGGTGTGGTGGCCGTGACCGGGGCGGGGGCCTGGTGGTTGGCTCATCAGGTGCGCCGGTGGCGGACCGCCGTGCGGTTGCGCCGGGTCCAGGCCTACCATGCCAGCCTGCGGGCCGAGGTTCGGGTGAGCTACGAGCGGATCTACACCCGATGCGCGGCCCGGCCCGCCTGGGCAGCACAGAAGCTGGCGGACATGGAATGGGCCTTCGCCCAGATCGACGGTGTCCTGGAGCGGCGGCGCCTGGACGACCTGGCCGAGGTGGGCCGCACCACGCCCCCGGTGGCCCGACCGGTGATACCGGCCGTGCTCGGGTCGGGTGGGGCCGTGGCGCTGATGATCGCGGCCCTGATCGCGTTCTGACCGGCTCTGTTGGCGCTGTGGGCGGGTTCGCTCGCCCACCCACGAGTGGCAAGGCGGTGGGGCGGGCCGAGAGGCCGGGGGCTCAGCCGGTCCGGGGGCTGGCCGTGGCGGCCGGGGAGGGGGTCGCGGTGCGGATCTGCTCCAGCAGCTCCTTGACCCGGGTGTCGATGGCCTCCACCACCTCACCGACCCGTTCCGGGGTCGTCCCGGGCGGCAGGCCTCCGACCGTCCAGTGCTCCTGGGCGGTGCCGGGATGGACATGGATGCCGTCGCTGGCGCCGAAAGTGATCACATGGTCGGCGGCGCGCACCACGTCGTCGGTCACCGGCTTGGGATAGACCCCTTCGGTGGTGATGCCGCGGTCGGCCAGCTTCTCCAGGACGAGGGGGTCCACCGCGTCCCCGGCCGTGAACCCGGCCGAGCGGGCCACGACCGCACCCCGGGCGTAGTGGATCAGCAGAGCCGCGGCGATCTGGGAGCGGCTGGTGTCCTCCTCGTCGACGAACAGCACCTGCGGGACCGAGGTCTGGTCCCGGGTCCTGGTGTGGGCCAGGGCGGTGAGCCGGTCGGCGGCGAAGTGCCCGGCCAGCGGTGCCAGATAGGTGCGCACCTTCGCGGTGCGCGCCAAGGCGGCGTAGGACTCGAACACCATCCGTTCGACCAGTTCCGGGGCGAACACCCCGGCCCAGTGCTCGATCAGGTGCTCAGCGGTGCGCTGGAGCACCCGGGTGTCCAGCTCCTGCGCCGACTCCGCCCGCTGCTCCGTCGGCTGGTCCATGTCTTCATCCATGACAATGCCCTCCCCCAGGACCGTGCCCAAAGCGGCAAGCCTCGACCGCCACGAGGCGGTGCCGGCCACGAAGGTCCCTGTCGGGGCTCACCGGCCCGCATGCGACCCCTGATGGGCGCGCGCCCACGTGTGCCCGTGACAACGACCCGCGGCACCACCGCCTGTGATGCGGATCACGATGATGCCAGTCGGAGGTGGCCAACCGGGATCCTCAAGGTGGCCGCAGGGTGAACGGCCGGGGAGAGCGGCCCGTGCACCACCGGTCCCGTGGCTCCGCGCATGTCCTCCTGCCGGGGCCCTGGGCCGGTGGCCACAGCACCGCCCCCGGGGGCTGGACGAGGCGGCCGTCGTGTCCCCGGGGCCTCCGGCTCGTGGACGTGGCCGACTCCGCGTACGGTGCGCAGGTGCCGGGGGAGAGCGGGGCCGGGTTCGATCCTGCGTCGCGACCGGGCGAGGAGCCCACCGGAGGTGGACGGCTTGGTGGCGCAGCCATCGGCGCCGCCCCCCGGCCGGCGACCGCATCCGCCTCGGTGTCCCGGGTGGTGAGCATGGTGATCGGCGCGTCCGAGCGTTGCCGCAGCCGACAGCACACGTGCAGCCCAGCCATCCCGGGCAGCTGCAGGTCCAGCAGCACCGGATCCGCCCCCGCGCCTCGCCTCCCTGCACCCCCCCCCACGACGCGGGTGCCCCACAGGAGGACAGGACAGGGGAGAGCGCCCCATCGCCGCCCCCGCGGCGGGAGCGCGTCCATCACCGGCGTGCGGTGCACCCGGGTGATTCCGGCGTTCACCATGGGTTTTCCTCCCGGACACCACACCCGCCTACGGTTCGACGGTCAGCGCGTCCCCCCCCCCCACCGCGGACACACCGGTGCGGATCCACCCCCGGGGACCCGCACGGAGTGCCCCAGCCGGGCCGTCCGCCGATGGTCCGGCTGGGGCATTCTCGGCCTCGGAGCCCGGCAGGCGCCGGGCCCCGGCCCGGGATGTGGGCAGGAACACTGGTCGCGGAGGCTGCAGCCGCCGCTCTCGGGGCGCAGGGCGGGGTTGGGGGAATCTAGATGTACTGCCCAGGGAGGTTGGTCAATCGGGTGACGGGTGGGTGGTTGCCGATAGCGGTGTGTGGCCGGTGATGGTTGTAGTGATGCAGCCATCCCGGCAGTGCGGCCCGGCGGGCCTGCTCGGTCGG
>NZ_JAMBOG010000013.1 GCF_023715525.1 Kocuria rosea
CCAGATGGCCTCCATCCTGCTGGCCGGGTTCATGCCCGCCCTGGCCGGAGCCATCGTGCTGTGGACCGGCGGCACGGACGTGGTGGTGGCCATCATCATCGCCACCACCGCCATCGCGATGCTCTCGGTCTCCTTCGCCCCGGAGACCAAGGACCTCGACCTCGCCACCATCGGGCAGACCTCCTCGCGCTAGCCGACGAGGGCCCGCTCACGGTTTCCGGGGGCGGAGCAGCAGGGGTGCGGACGGGCACCGGCCAGAAGGCCCGTCCGCCGCCCCGGCGCTCCGCCCCCGGGCCCGTTCCGACCACGCCGCCTCACCGATAGGTTTCCTCCCATGACCCGAGAAGCATCGTCCACGTCGTCCGTCCCGGCCCGGTCCCGCGAGCGCCCGGGGGCGCGGCGATGACGGCCGGCTGCCGCCTCGACGGCCACCGGGCGCTGGTGACCGGCGCGGGCCGCGGCCTCGGCCGGGCCGTCGCCGACGCCCTCGCCGAGCTGGGGGCCGTGGTCCACGGGACCAGCCGGGACCCGGGCACCGCGCGGCAGATCGCCGAGCGCTACGGCACCGCACCGCTGCCGCTGGACCTCGGCGACATCGGCTCCTTCCCCGGGTTCGTCGACGCGCTCCAGGACACGGGCGGGATCGACCTGCTGGTCAACAACGCGGGGATCAACATCCCGCGGCGGGCGGTCGACGTCACGGTCGAGGACTGGGACGCCGTCATGGACGCCAACCTCAAGGGCAGCTTCTTCCTCACCACCGCCGTGGCCCGCCGGTGGCTGGCCGACGGGCGCGGCGGATCGGTCGTCAACGTCGCCTCGCAGGCCGGGATCGTGGCCATCGAGGAGCGCGCCGCCTACGGGACCAGCAAGGCCGGGCTGATCCACCTCACGAAGCTCCTGGCCCTGGAGTGGGCCCGGGACGGCATCCGCGTCAACGCCGTGGCCCCCACGTTCGTGCGGACCGAGCTGACCGAGTCCACCCTGAGCCGCCCGGACTGGGCGGCGGAACTGCTCGGCCGCATCCCGGCGGGGCGCTTCGGCGAGCCCGAGGACGTCGCCGGAGCCGTCGCCTTCCTGCTCAGCGACGCCGCCTCCCTCATCACGGGCCACACCCTCGTCGTCGACGGCGGCTACACCATCCGGTAGGCCGCGCGGGAGGAGGCCGCCCCCGGGTCGGCGCACGGCGCAGCCGCCGCGTAGGCTCGGAGGATGACCAGCGCACAGGACATCGCCGAGTGGATGCTCGAGCGCATCCGCACCGAGGGACGGCTCTCCCAGGACCAGGCCGTGGAGCAGATCCCGGAGACCTTCGGCCCCGAGTGGGTCCGCACCCTGGAGAACGGCCACACCGGGATCAGCAAGGACGTCCTCGCGGCCTTCCGCAAGGCCCACGGCGGCACGGTCCAGTGGGACCGCGACCGCCGCTTCTGGTCCGCCAGGGGCTGAGCCCCCTCAGCCGTCCGCCGAGGCCCGGATCCCGAAGCTCAGCGCGTGGCTCTGCCCCGGCCGCAGCACCAGGAGGTCGGTGCCGGAGTTGAACGCGTCGGGCGGGCACGTCATGGGCTCGACGGCCAGGCCCCGGCGCCCCACCTTGTCACCGCTGTAGACCTGGAGCCAGGGCGCGGCCGCCGTCAGCCGGGTGGACAGCCCGGTGCCGGGATGGTGGAGCACCACCTCCCACGCCTCGTCCGGCAGAGCGCCGAAGGCGTGGTCGATCTGCTGGGGGCCCACCGTCCGGGCCTGCCGGAAGTCGAGGCCGGCCTCCTCCACCGGGACCGTCCCCGTGGGCAGCAGCCGCTCGTCCACGGTCACGACCCGCCCGGCCGGCACCTGCAGGGCGCACTCGTCGACCGGGGCGAGCCCGCAGGTCAGGTAGGGGTGGGAGGACGCGCCGTACGGGGCCGGGGCGTCCCCGACGTTGGTGGAGGTGATCTCCACGGCCAGTCCGCGGTCGGCGGCGAGGCGGTAGCGGACCTCGCTCACGAGGTGGAACGGGTAGCCGTACCGGGGCAGCAGGCTCGTGCGGAACCGGGCCTCGCCGGGGCTCAGCTCCACCGCCTCCCAGTCCACCCAGCAGGCGAGGCCGTGCAGGGCGCTGTGCGTCGCGTGCTCGTTGACGGGCAGCTCGTGGGTCTCGCCGCCGAAGCCGTAGCGGCCGTCGGCGATCCGGTTCGGCCAGGGCACGAGGGTCTTGCCCTCGTAGGCGGCGGGGATCCCCGAGGCGGGCACGGGCAGCACCAGGTCGGTGCCGCGCCAGGTCAGGGCCCCCAGGGCGGCCCCCGAGGAGAAGACCGTCGCCCGGTACTCGCCGGCGGCCAGGGTGTGCGCCGCGCCGTTCGCCGAGCGGTCGGGGACCGCGCGGTGGTGCCCCTCCTCGTGCCCCGGACCGCGCCCGGGGCGGGGCACGACGGTGTTCACAGCCCCTGGGCCAGCCTGTAGTAGGCGTGGTTGAGCCGCAGGTCGCGGGCGAACTGCCGGGTCGTCGTCCCCTCGTCGATGACGGCGAGCTCGACGCCGGCCATGTCGGCGAGGTCCTCGAAGACCTCCAGGCCCACGGCCGTGGTGAGCACGGTGTGGTGCGCGGCGCCGGCCGTGAGCCAGCACTCGGCCGAGGTGGCCAGGCCGGGCCGGGGGCTCCACACGGCCCGGGCGACGGGCAGGTTGGGCAGCTCGGCGTCCGGCGGGACGACGTCGACGACGTTGGCGGTCAGCCGGAAGCGCTCGCGCAGGTCGGACATCGCCACGACGACGCCCTGACCGGGGTCCGTGTCGAAGACCAGCCGGACCGGGTCCTCGCGCCCGCCGATGCCCAGCGGGTGGATCTCCAGCCGCGGCCGCTCCGTGGTGAGGGACGGGCAGACCTCGAGCATGTGGGCGCCGAGGATCTTCTCCCTGCCCGGGGTCAGCTCGTAGGTGTAGTCCTCCATGAGCGAGGCGCCGCCGGGCAGCCCGTGGCCCATGACCTTGGCGGCCCGGACGAGGATCGCGGTCTTCCAGTCGCCCTCGGCGCCGAAGCCGTACCCGTCGGCCATGAGCCGCTGCACGGCCAGGCCCGGGAGCTGGCGCAGCCCGCCGAGGTCCTCGAAGTTGGTGGTGAACGCCCCGAACCCGCCCTCTTCGAGGAACGCGCGCAGGCCGAGCTCGATCCGGGCGCCGTAGCGCAGGGACCCGTGGCGCTCCCCGCCGGGGCACAGCTCCTCGGCGATGTCGTAGAGCTGCTCGTAGTCGGCGACCAGGGCGTCCACGTCGGCATCGGCGGCCGCGTCCACGGCCTCGACGAGGTCGTTGACGCCCCAGGTGTTCACGGAGACCCCGAGGCGGATCTCGGCCTCGGTCTTGTCGCCCTCGGTGACGGCGACGTTGCGCATGTTGTCGCCGAAGCGGGCCAGGCGCAGCTCCTGCATGGCGGCCCAGCCCGCCGCCGCGCGCGCCCACGTGCCGATCTTCGCCTGGACGAGCGCGTGGCCGGCGTGGCCCACCACGGTCTTGCGGGCGATCCCGAGGCGGGTGGCGATGTAGCCGAACTCGCGGTCGCCGTGGGCGGCCTGGTTGAGGTTCATGAAGTCCATGTCGAGGTCCGCCCAGGGCAGCTCGACGTTGGCCTGGGTGTGCAGGTGCAGCATCGGCTTGGTCAGGGCGTCGAGGCCCAGGATCCACATCTTCGCCGGGGAGAAGGTGTGCATCCAGGTGACGACCCCCAGGCACGCGTCGTCGGCGTTGGCCTCCAGGGCCGTGCGCCGGATGGCCTCGCGGTCCTTGAGCACCGGCTTCCACACCACGCGCACGGGCACGTCGGCGGCGTCGTCGAGCGTGGCGGCGATCGTCCGGGACTGCTCGGCCACCTGGCGCAGGGTGTCCTCGCCGTAGAGGTCCTGGGAGCCGGTGAGGAACCAGATCTGCTTGCCGTCGAAGGGGTTCTTCATGCGTGCTGCTCCTCCTGCTGGGTGGCGGGCTGGCCGTAGACGTTCTGGTAGCGGTCGTGCAGGCGGTCGATGTCCGTCTGCGGGATGGGGGTGGGCTCGCCGAGCTGCCGGCAGATGTGGACGGTCCGCGCGACCTCCTCGCACAGCACGGCCGCCTTCACGGCCGACCGGGCGTCCCTGCCGACGGTGAAGGGGCCGTGGTTGGCCATGAGCACCGCCGGGGACCGCGACCCCCGGAGGGTCTCCACGATGCCCCGGCCGATGGAGTCGTCCCCGATCAGGGCGAAGGGCCCCACGGGGATGTCCCCGCCGAACTCGTCGGCCATCATCGTCAGCACGCACGGGACCGGCTCGCCCCGGGCGGCCCAGGCGGTGGCGTAGGTGGAGTGGGTGTGCACCACTCCCCCGACCTCGTCCATGTGCCGGTAGACGTAGGCGTGGGCGGCGGTGTCCGAGGAGGGCTGCAGGCGGGCCGGGGTGCCGTCGTCGATCTTCGTCCCGTCGAGGGTGCAGACGACCATCGTCTCGGCGCTGAGGTCGTCGTAGGAGACGCCGGAGGGCTTGATCACGAACAGCTCCGCGCCCGCCACCCGCTCCGAGACGTTGCCGGCCGTCCACACGACCAGCTCGTTGCGCGGCAGCTCGGCGTGCAGGGCCGCGACCCGGGCCCGTGCCTGCGCGACGGCGGCCTGGACCTCGGCGGGCAGGTCGGCCAGTCGCGGGCTCACGAGACGACCTCCGCGGTGCGCGCCGCGCGCTCGGCCCCGTCGGTCCCCACGGGCACCGGCTCGCCCGGGGCGGGCCGCCCCGGCGCCGCGAGGGCCTCGCGGCGGATCCTCCTGAGCCGGTGCATGACGTCGCTGCCTCCCCGGCCGAAGTGGTCGTGGAGCTGCCGGTACTCGACGTAGAGCGCGTCGTAGCGGCGGGCCGCGTCCTCGTCCGGGGTGTAGGCGGCCGCGATCCGCCGCCCCATGGCCGCGGCACCGGCCCGCACGTCGGGGTGGGCCCCGGCCGCGACGGCGGCGTGGATGGCCGAGCCGAGGGCCGGGCCCTGCTCGGAGGCGATGACCGACAGCGGCAGGCCGGTGACGTCGGCGTAGAGCTGCATCAGGAAGCGGTTCTTCAGCAGCCCGCCGGCCACGACCAGCTCGGTGACCGGCACCCCGGCCCCGGCGAAGGCCTCCACGATGGTGCGGGTGCCGAAGGCGGTCGCCTCCAGCAGGGCCCGGTAGACGTCCTCCGGGCGCGTGGTGAGGGTCAGGCCCAGGACCAGCCCGGACAGCTCGTGGTCCACCAGCACCGAGCGGTTGCCCGAGTGCCAGTCCAGGGCGATCAGGCCGTGCTCGCCGATCTGCTGGGCGGCGGCCTTCTCCGTGAGCAGCTCGTGCACGGACACGCCCCGCCGGCGGGCCTCGTCCGCGTACTCGGCGGGCACCTGGTGGGCCGCGTACCAGCCGAAGATGTCGCCCACCCCGGACTGGCCGGCCTCGTAGCCCCAGGCGCCCTCGACGATCCCGCCGTGCACGACGCCGCACATGCCCGGCACCTCGGCCAGGGTCTCCCCGTTCATGACGTGGCAGGTGGAGGTGCCCATGATCGCCACCATCTGCCCGGGCTCCAGGGCGTCGGCGGCCGGGGCGGTGACGTGGGCGTCGACGTTGCCGACGGCGACCGCGATGCCCTCGGGCAGTCCCGTCCAGGCGGCGGCCCGGGCGCTGAGCGTACCCGCCCGGTGGCCGAGCTGGCCGATCTCGTGCTCCACCTTCTCCCGCACGAACCCGGCGAAGCCGGGGTTCAGGGCGGCGAGGAAGTCCTCGGTGGGGTAGGCCCCGTCCTGGTAGATGCCCTTGTACCCGGCCGTGCACGCGTTGCGCACGTAGCGGCCGGTCAGCTGCCACACGATCCAGTCGGCCGCCTCGACCCAGTGCTCCATCGCGGCGTAGACCTCGGGGTCCTCCTCCAGCACCTGCAGGCCCTTCGCGAACTCCCACTCCGAGGAGATGAACCCGCCGTACCGGGCGATCCACTCCTCGCCGCGGGCGTGGGCCAGGGCGTTGATCCGGTCGGCCTGGCCCTGGGCCGCGTGGTGCTTCCACAGCTTGACGTAGGCGTGCGGGCGCGCGGCGAACTGATCGAGCTCGCACAGCGGCGTCCCGTCGGACGTGGTGGGCACCATGGTGCAGGCCGTGAAGTCGGTGCCGATCCCGATCACGTCGGCCGGGTCCACCCCGGCCGCCGCCACGGCCGCCGGCACGGCCTGCCGGAGCACCTCGACGTAGTCGGCCGGCACCTGCAGCGCCCAGTCCGGGGGCAGCGCCTCCCCGGCGTGGGCGCTCAGCGCACGGTCCATCACCGCGTGACGGTACTCGTGCACCGCGCTGCCGAGCTCCGCGCCGTCCGCGACCCGGACCACCACGGCCCGACCGGAGAGGGTGCCGTAGTCCACCCCGACGACCACGGCTCGTTGAGAACTTGACTGGTCCACTTCGACCCACTTCCTGTGTCCGGCTCGTCTGGCACGAGCAGCGCGTCCGCCACCCGGTCCCGATGTGGTCGACACCACAGATGTTATCGCTAACATGAGGAAGTGCAAGTGCTCTCGTCCGCCTCCCCGCTCCCGGTGGCGCGGCAGACACCACCGGAAGAGGAGGACGCCTGTGCGCGTGGCCCGCCTGCACGGCATCGAGGACGTGCGCCTGTCCGAGGAGGACGTCCCGGTGCCCGGTCCCGGGGAGTCGCTCGTGCGCGTGGAGGCCGTCGGCCTCTGCGGCTCGGACCTGCACTGGTTCGGCCAGGGCGGCATCGGCGACGCCGTCGTCGAGCGCCCCGTCGTGCCCGGCCACGAGCTGGCGGGCACCGCGGTCACCGGTCCCCACGAGGGGCGCCTCGTGGCGGTCGACCCGGCGATCCCGTGCGGCCGCTGTGCCCTGTGCCGGGAGGGCCACCGCAACCTGTGCCCCACGGTGCAGTTCTCGGGGCACGGGACGCTCGACGGGGGGCTGCGGCAGTTCATGGCCTGGCCCACCGACCTCCTGACGCCCCTGCCGGAGGGCATGACCGCGGCGGACGGCGCCGTGCTGGAGCCGCTCGGGGTCGCCCTGCACGCCTGGGACCTCTCGCACGCCCGGGCGGGCGCCACGGTCGCCGTGGTCGGGTGCGGGCCCCTCGGGCTCCTGCTGGTCCAGCTCGCCCTGGCCTGCGGGGCGGCGCGCGTGATCGCGGTGGAGGCACTGGAGCACCGTCGCGCCGCCGCACGGCGCTGCGGGGCCGGGACCGTGCTCGCGCCGGACGAGGCGCGGGACCCGGCGGTCTGGCAGCGGATCGCCGGCGACGGGTGCGACGTGTCGTTCGAGGTGTGCGGCAGCGACGAGACCGTGCGCACGGCCCTGCTCGCCGCCCGGCCCGGGGCGCGCGTGCTGCTGGTCGGCATCCCCGACGACGACCGCAGCTCCTTCCCCGCAGGCCTGGCCCGCCGCAAGGGGCTCACCCTCGTGCTCGTGCGCCGCATGAAGGAGATGCACGCCCGGACGGTGGGGCTCGTGGCGTCCGGGCGCATCGACGTGCGCTCCGTCGTGTCGGCCACCCATTCCCTGGACGACGCTCCCCGGGCCTTCGCGGCGGCCGTCGCCCGGCAGGGCCTGAAGATCGTGATCGACCCCCAGCGGCCGTGAGCCGCGTTCCCGGGCCCGGCCGCGCTCTGGAAGAGCCCGCCGTCACGGGCCGCGAGCGGTGCCGCCGGCCTCAGCGAGGAGCGGCGGTGCTGGCCCTGATGGCGAGCGAGGGCTGGATCCGCACGGTCTCCAGGTCCGGGGACCCGGCGTCCGTGGCGTCGATCATGTCCAGCAGCCGCCGCAGGCAGGCGCGCCCGAGGTCGTCGAAGGGCTGCCGGACGGTCGTCAGGGGCGGCGTGAAGTAGCCCGCGCCGGCGACGTCGTCGAAGCCGGCGACCGAGACCTCGCCGGGAACCTCCACGCCGCGCTCCCAGAAGGCGCGCAGCATGCCCAGGGCCATCTCGTCGTTCGCGGCGAACACGGCGGTCGGCCCGTGGCCGGCCCGGAGCTGGTCGGCCGTCTCCAGGCCGATGGCGTACCCGCTCGACGCCCGCCAGTCGCCGCTCGTCAGACGGGTGCTGTCGAGACCTCGCTCCTGCATCTCGTCGCGCCACCCCTGGACGCGGATCCGGGCGTCGAACCAGTCCTGCGGCCCGGCGACGTGGAGGACGTCCCGGTGCCCGAGGTCCAGCAGGTGGGCCGTGACCGCCCGGGCGCCGCGGTACTGGTCGACGTGGACGCGGGAGAGCGAGGCCGAGCTGGGCCGTCCCCGCCCCTCCTCCCGGGAGGTGATCATCACGATGGGCACAGGAGCCCGGAAGTGGTCGATGACGTGGGCGACGGTGTCGTGCGGGACGATGACGACGATCCCGTCGACGCCGTGGGCCAGGAAGTGCTCCAGCACCCGGTTCATCGACTCGACCCCGTAGTCCCGCAGCGTCGCGACGCTGACGAAGTACTCGTGCTCCCGGGCGGCCTCCTCGATGCTGACCAGCGTGCTCAGGGGGCCGTGCAGGGACGACCCCGTGGCCACCACGCCGATCGTGTCCGTGCGCTTGCGCACCAGCGCGCGGGCCACGGCGTTGCGCCGGTACCCCAGCGCGTCGATCGCCGCGTGGACGCGCTGGCGGGTCGCCGGGCGCACGCTCGGGTGGCCGTTGAGCACTCGGGAGACGGTCTGGTGGGAGACGCCGGCCACCTTCGCCACGTCCATCATGGAGGGGGCGCGCTCGCCGGCGCCGAGGAGGGGCGTGGCGCCGGCCTGGTCGATCTGGGACATGCCCCCATCATCCCCCTCATCGGAGCGCGGCGGGGCGTGCCCGGGACGAACGCCCTGCTCCGCGGCCGGCGCCGGTCCGCTGCGCCCCGGGCGGGGCTGGAGCCGGGAGCGCAGGGGCAGGACACTGGCATCAGGCCCGGGGACCGCCCGGGACACGACCGGAGAGGACCCGTCATGACCGACCTCGACGTCGCGGCCGCCGTCATCGACCAGATCGACCGGCACTGGACCCAGCAGCTGCGGCCCCGCCTCGCGGGACTGAGCGACGAGGAGTACTTCTTCGACCCCACGGGCGGGTCCGCGTGGACCGTCCACCCCCGGACGCAGCGGCGCACGCCCCAGCAGGCGGGCGCCGGGGAGCTCGTGGTGGACTTCGCCCTGCCGGAGCCGGTGCCCGCGCCGTTCACGACCGTCGCGTGGCGGACGGCGCACGTCGTCGTCGGGATCCTCGCGGTGCGCAGCCACGGGCACTTCGGGGGCCCGGAGGCCTCCTACCGGAGCTGGCCGTACGCCGGGACCGCCGACGAGGCGCTGGCCCAGCTCGATCGTGAGTACGCGCGCTGGATGTCGGGGGTGCGCTCCCTGTCGGACGCGGACCTGGCGCGCCCGTGCGGACCGTCGGAGGGCGCGTACGCGGAGCTGCCGATGCTGGCCCTGGTGCTGCACGTCAACCGTGAGCTGATCCACCACGGTGCGGAGATCGCCCTGCTGCGCGACCTCTACGCCCACACCCGCTGAGCCGCCCCGCCCGAAGCGCCGTCCGGGGGCTCAGCGCCCCGGCCGACGAGGGGCAGGCGGTGCGGGAGGACCGGCCGTCAGCAGCTCCGCCGGGACCAGGTGGGCGTCCCGCACGCCGTCGAGCAGGCGGGGGTCGAGGGGCACGCCGCGCTTGAGCACGCTGAGGGTCCCCGAGGCCTCGAGCACCACGCACGCCACCTCGTCGGGACGGCGCACCCCGGCGCCCCGCAGCGCCCCGAACAGCTCGGCCTCCACCACGTGCGCCCGGCGCAGGTTGGCCTCCAGCACCCGCCCGCCCGCCATCAGCAGCAGGGCCCGGTTGTTCATCAGCGCCGCCCCGCGCACCCCGGCGCGCAGCTGCCCGAGGAGCGCCTCCAGGAGGAACAGCGTGGCCAGCCCCAGCACGCCCGCCGCCAGCGTGGGCGTGCTCCCGAGGATCACGCGCCCGGCCACCGCGCCGAGCATCACGGCCACCACCACGTCGAACGTCGACAGCCGGGAGAGCACCCGCTGCCCGAAGACCCGCACGAGCACCAGGAACGCGAGGTAGATCCCGACGGCGGAGGCCACCACGGCGAGCGCACCGGGGGCGTCCACGCCGAGGCGGCCGAGGACGTCGGGGAGCACGGCTCAGGCCTCCTGGTCCGCGAACTGCGTCTCGTAGAGCTCCGCGTAGCGCCCGCCGGCCGCGAGCAGCTCGGGGTGGGAGCCCTGCTCGACGATGCGGCCGCCCTCGACCACGAGGATCCGGTCGGCGGAGCGGACCGTGGACAGCCGGTGGGCGATGACGAGGGCGGTGCGCCCCTCCATCGCCTCGCCGAGGGCCGCCTGCACGTGGGCCTCGTTGGTGGAGTCCAGGGCGGAGGTGGCCTCGTCGAGGATCACCACGCGCGGGGCCGCGAGCAGCAGCCGGGCGATGGTCAGCCGCTGCCGCTCCCCGCCGGAGAGCCGGTAGCCCCGCTCCCCCACCACGGTGTCCAGACCGTCCGGCAGAGCCCGGATCACGTGCTCCATCCGGGCGCGGGTCAGCGCGTCCCACAGCTGCTCGTCGGTGGCGTCGGGCCGCACCAGGGTGAGGTTCTCCCGGATCGACTCGTGGAAGAGGTGGCCGTCCTGGGTGACCATGCCGATGGTCCCGCGCAGCGAGGCGAAGGTCGTCTCCCGCACATCGGTGCCGCCGATCCGCACGGCGCCGGAGGTGACGTCGTAGAGGCGGGCCACGAGCTGGGCGATCGTGGACTTGCCGGCGCCCGAGGAGCCCACGAGGGCCACCGTCTGCCCGGGCAGGACGGTGAAGCTGATCCCGTGCAGCACCTCCTCGCCGCCGCGGGAGTCCAGCACCGCGACGTCCTCGAGGGAGGCGAGGGAGACCTCCTCGGCGGAGGGGTAGGCGAAGTGCACGTCGTCGAACTCCACCGACGCGGAGCCCGGCGGGAGGGGGCGGGCCCCGGGCCGCTCCTGGATCAGCGGCACGAGGTCGAGGATCTCGAAGACCCGCTCGAAGCTGACCACCGCGCTCATGATGTCCATCCGGGCGTTGGCCAGCATGGTCAGCGGCGTGTAGAGGCGGGTGAGGAGCAGGGCGAGGGTCACGACGTCGCCCGCGTTTAGGGTGCCGAGGATCGCCAGCGCCCCGCCGAGGCCGTAGACCAGGGCGAGGGCCAGCGCGGAGACGAGGGTGAGGGCGGTGACGAACGTGGTCTGCAGCATCGCGACCCGCACGCCGATGTCCCGCACGCGGCCGGCGCGGCGGGCGAACTCCGAGGACTCGGCCTCCGGGCGGCCGAAGAGCTTCACCAGGGTCGCGCCGCCGGCGGAGAAGCGCTCGGTCATCTGGGTGGACATCGACGCGTTGTGCTGGGCCGCCTCCCGCTGGAGGGCCGCCAGCCGCCCGCCCATGGCGCGGGCCGGGACCAGGAAGATCGGCAGCAGCAGCAGCGACAGGACGGTGACCTGCCAGGAGATCGTGACCATGACGACGACGGTGAGGAGCAGCGACACCACGTTGCTGACCACGCCGGAAAGCGTGTTGGAGAAGGCCCGCTGCGCGCCGATGACGTCGGTGTTCAGGCGGGAGACCAGCGCACCGGTGCGGGTGCGGGTGAAGAAGGCGATCGGCATCCGCTGGACGTGGTCGTAGACGGCGGTGCGCAGGTCGAGGATGAGGCCCTCGCCGATCCGCGAGGACAGCAGCCGGTTGAGCACCCCCAGCCCGGCGTCCAGGACGGCGACCACGGCGATGGCGGCCGCCAGCCACACCACCGTGGAGACGCTGTCCCCGGCGGTGATGGCGTTGACCACGTCCCCGGCCAGGAGCGGGGTGACCACGCCGAGGACCGCCAGGAGCACGGAGACGACCAGGAAGACGACGAGCCGGGCGCGGTGCGGCGTGGCGAAGGCGGCGATCCGCCGGACGGTGTCCCGGGAGAGCCGGCGGTCCTTGACCCCCTGGCCCTCGACGGTGCGCCACATGACCATGTGCGGCGAGTTCTGCATGCTCATCCGGCCACCCCGATCTGCGGGGATCACCCGCGCTGGAACCGCGGCGGCGCCGTCGTGGTGGGTGCCGCGCCCGGTCGATCTTACGCGCCCCGCCCGACACGCCGGACCCGGACGGGGCGCCCCCGGCAGGACTCAGGCGCGGCGGCGGGCGATCAGCCGGTCCAGCGACCAGCGGCCGGCACCGGCCAGGGCGAAGAGCGCGGAGGCGGCGGCCAGGAGCAGGACGAGCTCGATCCCGCCGTCGGCGGCGAAGAAGCCGCCGGGCAGGTGCACGAGCACCAGCGCGCCGAGCATGTCGAGCGCCAGGAGGGCGGCGACCACGCGGGTGCCCAGGCCCAGGACCAGGAGCAGGCCGCCCAGGAGCTCCAGGACGGCGACGGCCGGGGCCGCGACCTCGGCCAGCGGCACGCCCATCTGGGCGAAGGAGGCCTGGGTGCCGGCGATGGTCCACTCGGTGACCTTCTGCCAGCCGTGCAGGAGGAAGGTGACGCCGAGGACGACGCGCAGCAGGGTCAGGCCCGCGGTCGCGGCGGCGGGCTCGGAGGGAACGGTAGGGGAGGAGGTGCGCTCGGGCACTGGTGTCATGGACATGTCACCATCGTAGGAACAAAAACTTTCTGCCGCAAGCTTTTGTGGGAGCGCGCTCCGCGTCACCCGCAGCCGGACTCGACCCCCAGGGCGGAGGGGCCCGCCGCCTCGTCCACGACCCGCCCGATCAGCGCCAGCTGCCGGACCTGCTCGGAGGTGAGCCGGTCCATCACCGTGCGCCGGACGTGCTCCACGTGCCCGGGGGCGACCTCCTCGACCTTCTCGAGGCCCCGGGGGGTGATCTCGGCGAGCACCACGCGCTTGTCCTTCGCGTCGCCCGCGCGCACCACCAGGTCGTCGCGCTCGAGCCGGGCCACGATGCGGGAGAGCCGCGACTGCGAGGTGTTGGTGACGGCGG
The DNA here is from genome assembly GCF_023715525.1 of Kocuria rosea. GTDB lineage: Bacteria > Actinomycetota > Actinomycetes > Actinomycetales > Micrococcaceae > Kocuria > Kocuria rosea_A. The sequence goes on from NZ_JAMBOG010000013.1 coordinate 12,943, forward strand.
CGAGCTCCGACATCCGCCGGCGCCGGTCGGGCGCCTCGGAGAGCATCGCGAGGACGAGGTACTCGGCGAGGCTCAGGTCCGCCTCGGCCTGCAGCTGGGACTCGATGCTGCCGGGAAGGGTGAACATGATGGAGACGAGGGCCAGCCAGGCCTCGCGCTCCTCGGGGGACAGCCATCGGGTCTCGGTCATGGGGAGAATTCTACGAGCCGTTCCTTGACGCCTCAAACAACCGCCGTGCGGAGTGCCCCCGGAGCCCTGGTGGTGGGCCCCACCTGCGGGTCCGCCCATAATGGGGCCATGGACTCCCTCGGCACCTGGCCCCTGCCCCTCACCGCGGACGACCGCGGCTTCGACGCCCAGGTGATGAAACGGCTCCGGACGGGCCCGGCACCCCGGCGCGACGACGACGCCGACCGCCCCGCCCCGGTCGAGCGGCTCGACGCGGCGCTGGTGCTCGCGATCCCGCTCGCGGCGGCGCTCGCCGTGGTGCTGCTGTGGCAGCAGTGGTCCCGCTCGGGCTCGGCGCTGCTGCTGGTGCTCCTCGCCGGGATCCTCGTCGGCGCCGCCCTGTGGTGGGTGTCCCGACTCAGGCGCGCCTTCGCGGGTGCGCAGCGGCGGCTCGGCTCCCGCCTGGCGGACGTGGTCGTGCACGGCGTGGGCGTCGTGCGGGAGCTCTCGCTCGCGCCCGTCCCCGGGGAGGGCGCCGCCGAGGGGGCGGATGCGCAGCACGACGGACGCGTCCGGGCCCGGCTCGAGCTGTCCGTGAGCCCGGTGAGCGGGCCCGGGTTCAGCACCGCGGTGGAGGCGGTCTACGACGCCGGCGCGGCCCGCCGTCTCCAGGCCGGCTCGCACGGGCCCGTGCGCTTCCTGCGCGACGACCCCGCGGGCACCACCGTGATCGAGACCCGGCTGTCCGCGGCGCAGGTCGAGCAGGTCTACCGCGCCGCGGCGCTGAACTGAGCGGCGCTCACGGCCGGAGGGGCGTCCGCCGCTCCTGCGCGGCCCGCTCCGCCTTCGCCCGCAGCTGCTCGCGCAGGTCCTCACCGGCGGCCAGCAGCTCCGGCAGCCGCTCCCGCTGCGTGGTCTGCGCGCGGAAGGCGTCCACGACCCCCACCCCGTGGGCGGCACGGTGCACGAGCTCCACCGGCATCCCCGCGCGCACGGTGCCCGGCTCCAGGACCTTCAGGTAGGCCCCCGAGCGGCCCCGCTCGGTGAACCTGCGCAGCCACCCCCGCACCTGCATGGCCGCGCGGAACGTTCCGCAGGGGATGCGCGCGTCGGTCACCTGCAGCAGCACGTCCCCGATCCGCCAGCGGTCGCCCAGCCGGGCGTCGTCGACGTCGGCGCCCAGAAGGGTGAGGTTCTCCCCGAAGGAGCCGCTGGGGACCTCGCGGCCGAGCTCCCGCGCCCAGTGGTCGAGCTCCTCGCGCGCGAACGCGTACACCGCCTGGTCCGTGCCGCCGTGGTGCCGGCTGTTGCCGATGAAGTCGCCGACCACGCCCGAGCCGAGGCCGCCCCGACGGGGGCCGGGCTCGCGGAGCTCCACGGCCCCGGGGACGGGGCGCTTGCGGATCCCCGTGGGCAGGGCCGACCGTGCGGGGTTCTCCTCGGCGCGGCCCACGTTGACGCTCTCCACCACGCCGATCCGCCGCTTCTCGCTCATGCCGGGAGACTACCGGGGGACCCGGTCCCGGACGAGGCCGGGGGGATCAGCGCCGGGGCTTGAGCGCGCTCGATCCGGCGGACGGCACGACCGGGGTGGCGGCCGTCTCGGCCTCCGGCTCCACGACCTCGCGCCGCTCGGGCCGGCCGGCACCTGATCCCTCGTCCACCGCGGTCCCCGGGCGGGGCGTGCGCACCGGCAGGGAAGGACGGCGGCGCCCGGACGTGCGGGGGGCGTCGTTGATCGCGGTCACGGACACGGCCATCGCGTTGAGCGCGAGACCGAGGAGCACGAACAGCCACGCCGCGACGGGGTACCACGCCAGGCCGAGGACCACTCCGAGCACGACGAGGGCGACGGAGGTCAGGTAGGCGGGCGTCAGGACGCGCTGGACGTTGAACTTCATGACCTCTATTCCATCACGCGGGCGCGTCGATCGACCAACGCGCCCGGCCGTTTCCCGGAGGGCTCCCGGCGGACTCCCCGGAAGCCCTCCCCGCGTATACCGTGGACGGCATGGACGACGTGGTCAGCCTGGATCCCGACCTGCTCGAGCTCGCCCGCACCGCCCGCACGGTGGCCGTCCTCACCGGCGCCGGCATGTCGGCGGAGAGCGGGGTGCCCACCTTCCGCGAGCCCGGGAAGGGGCTGTGGGACCGGTGGTCGCCCGCGCAGCTGGCCACCCCGGAGGCGTGGGAGGCGGACCCGGAGCTCGTGTGGTCCTGGTACCTGTGGCGCGCCCGGCAGGTCCGGCTGCTGCGGCCCAACGACGGCCACCGGGCCCTCGCCCGCTGGGCCCGCACGGCGCGGGTGCGGGTCGTCACCCAGAACGTCGACGACCTGCACGAGCGGGCGGGCTCCGAGGTGCTGGCGCACCTGCACGGCAGCCTCTTCGCGTTCCGCTGCTCGGCGTGCGGCACCCCGTACCCCGGCGACCTCGTGGACGGCCTCGGCCTGGACCGCGCGGAGGGCCTGGACGAACCCGTCCGCGAGCGCCCGCCGGCCTGTCCCGCCTGCGGCGGCCCGGTGCGCCCGGGCGTGGTCTGGTTCGGGGAGCTGCTGCCGGAGGGCGCCATGGAGCGGGCGGCGGAGGCCGTGGCGCAGGCCGATCTCGTGGTCGTCGTGGGGACGTCGGGCCTCGTGCAGCCGGCGGCCTCCCTGCCGCTGATCGCCGCCGGCCGCGGCATCCCCGTCGTCGAGGTCAACCCGGAGGACACCGCGCTCACCCCGCACGCGACGTGGTCCGTGCGGGCGGGCTCCGCGCGGGCCCTGCCCCGGCTCGCGCCCGGCGGCGGCGGGGAGCCCGCGTCCCGCTGAGAGCTGAACCGTTCCCCGGTGCCTTGTCACGGTCCGGGCCGCGGGACGAGACTGGGCGGCGGACACCGGTCCCCCGGAGGCGCTCCCCGGGACCACGCTCACCTCCCACGAAAGGCACGGTCCATGACCCAGTCCCCCACCCTGACCCTCCACGACGGCAACACCATTCCCCAGTTCGGCTACGGCGTGTGGCAGGTCGACTCCGAGATCGCCGAGGACGTGGTCGGCAAGGCCCTCGAGGTCGGCTACCGCCACATCGACACCGCCAAGATCTACGGCAACGAGGAGGGCGTCGGCCGGGCCATCGCCAACAGCGGCATCCCGCGCGACGAGATCTTCGTGACCACCAAGCTGTGGAACGACGACCACGGCTACGACTCCGCGCTGCAGGCCATCGACGCCTCCCTGGAGCGGCTGGGCCTCGACTACGTCGACCTGTACCTCATCCACTGGCCCACGCCGCAGCGCGGCAAGTACCTGGAGACCTGGAAGGCCTTCCAGGAGATCCGCGACAGCGGCAAGGCCCGCTCCATCGGCGTCTCCAACTTCCCGGAGGAGGAGCTGCAGGAGATCATCGACGCGACGGGCGTGGTGCCCGTGGTCAACCAGGTCGAGCTGCACCCCTACTTCAACCAGTCCGCGCTGCGCGAGGTCAACGCCTCCCACGGCGTACTCACGGAGGCGTGGTCCCCGCTGGGCCAGGGCGGCGACCTGCTGCAGGACCCGGTGATCCGCGAGATCGCCGCCAAGCACGGCGCCACGCCCGGGCAGGCCATCATCGCCTGGCACCTGGCCATCGGCAACGTGGTCTTCCCCAAGACCGTCACCCCCGAGCGGATCCAGGAGAACTTCGACGCGCTGGAGGTCCGGCTCGACCCCGAGGACGTCGAGGCGATCAACGGCCTGGACAACGGCGGGCGCATCGGCACGGACCCGAAGGACTTCAACTGATCCCCGGCCGCCGCTGAGCGGACCGACCGCCCGGGAGCGCCCGGGACCGCGGCCTCCCCGCCGATTGGTGCGGAACGGGGCGGCGGGTGGAGCATGGACGCCATGACTTCCGAGACCCCTCGCGCGACGGACGGCGCCACGAGCGCCCTGCGACCGCGCGATCCCTCCGACGACACCCCCGGGACCGACCCCCGCAACCCCTCCGGCAGGACCTTCTTCGGCCAGCCGCGCATGCTGGCGAACCTGTTCAGCGTGGAGACGTGGGAGCGGTTCTCCTTCTACGGCATGCAGGGCATCGTTCTGCTCTACATGTACTTCGCCACGGCCGACGGCGGGCTGGGCATCGACCGGGCCACGGCCGCCGGCATCGTGGGCGCCTACGGCGGCACCGTCTACCTCTTCGCCATCGTGGGCGGGTGGGTCGCCGACCGGATCCTGGGCTCCGAGCGGACCATGTTCCTCAGCGGCGTGCTCATCATGCTCGGGCACGTCTGCCTCGCCCTGATCCCCGCGGTCCCGGGCCTGGCCACCGGCCTGATCCTCATCGCGATCGGCTCCGGCGGGCTCAAGACCACGATCACCAGCCTCGTGGGCTCCCTCTACGACCGCCACGACCCCCGCCGCGACGCCGGCTTCTCGATCTTCTACATGGGCGTCAACATCGGGGGCCTGCTCGGCCCGCTGCTCACCGGCTGGGCCCAGCAGACCTGGGGCTTCCATCTCGGCTTCGGCCTCGCCGCGATCGGCATGGCCCTGGGCCTGACGCAGTACGCGCTCAACCGCAGGAACCTCCCCGGCGAGGTCCACCACGTGCCCAACCCCCTGCCCCGCGACCAGTACGGGAAGTGGGCCGGGATCGCCGCAGCCGCGGTCGCCGTCGTCGTCGTGGCCGTCCTCACGGGCCTGCTCACCGCGGACAACCTCGCGAACGTCGTCGTGGTCGTCACCGTCGTGGCGGCCGTGGCCCTGTTCACCGTCCTGCTCACCAGCAGGAAGGTCGACGACGACGAGCGCTCCCGCGTGCGGTCCTTCATCCCGATGTTCATCGGCTCGGCCGCGTTCTTCGCCCTGTTCCAGCAGCAGTTCACCGTGGTGACGATCTACTCGGACACCCGCCTGGACCGGGCGCTCGGCGACTGGACCATGCCCATCTCGTGGGTGCAGTCCTTCAACCCGTTCTTCATCATCGTCTTCGCCCCCGTGTTCGCGGCCCTGTGGACCCGCCTGGGCGCGCGGCAGCCCTCGACCCCCACCAAGTTCGGTCTCGGCATCATGCTCATGGGCTCGGCGTTCCTCGTCTTTTTGCCCATGGTGGGCGTGGGCGCGGTGCCCGTGCTGTGGATCGCGCTGATCCTCCTCGTCGCCACGCTCGGCGAGCTGCTGGTCTCCCCGGTGGGCCTGTCCCTGTCCACCAAGCTCGCCCCGCGGGCGTACCCCGTGCTGATGGTGGCGCTGAACTACCTGTCGGTGGCCCTGGGCACGGCGCTGTCCGGATCGCTCGCCGTGTTCTACAGCGAGCGGACCGAGGGCGCCTACTTCGGGGTGCTCGGCGCGGTGACCATCGCGATCGGCGCGGTCCTGCTGCTGCTGGCCCGGCCCGTGACCCGCTGGATGCGCGGCGTCCGCTGATCCCCCCCGGCCCCCTCCGCCCCGGCACGCCGCGGAGGGGGCCGGCCTCGTCCCGGGCCGTGCCGGGAACCATCTCCCGCACCACCGCGGCCGCGGGGACCTCCCGCTCGGCCGCGGAGGACGGACCGGCCCACAGGCCGATCGCCTCCGGGTCCAGACCTCCCGCCGCAGTCGCCCGGACGGGCTCCGACCGCTGATCCACCTGGACACATGCCGTGGGCGACATGTTCGTGCAGCGCGCGAGGACCCCCTCGCGCGGGCCCCGCACGAGCCGCCCCGAGAACGTCCGGGTGAGCGCCGTCCCCGGGTGGCGCCCGGAGGCCTGCGCCGGCGGCCACGAACGCCACGGCGAGGGAGGACAGGGCGCAACGGCGCGCCGACGAGGTCACGTCTCCCGGCCGGGGAGGCCGTGGCCGCCCGTCCCCCTGGGTCGGGCCCGAACCTTGGCATAGGCTGAGAGCACCGTCACTGTCCGACCCGGCGCACGTCCACCCGACCTGACCGATGCGAGGTATCCCATGGCCCAGTCCGCGCAACCGACCACCCGGGCGGGTCATCAGCCCGAGCTCAAGCGGGTCATGGGCCCCGGCCTGCTCCTGCTGTTCATCGTGGGCGACATCCTCGGCACCGGCGTGTACGCCCTCACCGGCAACATCGCGGGCGAGATCGGCGGCGCGGCCTGGGCGCCGATCCTCGTGGCGTTCGTGGTCGCGACCATCACCGCGTTCTCCTACCTGGAGCTCGTGACGAAGTACCCCGGGGCGTCCGGGGCCGCCCTGTACACGCACAAGGCCTTCGGGGTCCACTTCGTCACGTTCCTCGTGACTTTCGCCGTGCTCAGCTCAGGCCTGACGTCGGCCTCGACGGCCGCCTCGGCCGTGGCCTCCAACTTCGCCCGCGGCTTCGGGCTCGACGTCGGCACCACGGGCATCACGGTGATCGCGGTGCTCTTCATCGCCGTGCTGGCCGCGATCAACGTCCGGGGCGTGACCGAGGGCCTGGCGTTCAACGTGGTGCTCACCTGCGTGGAGCTGACCGGTCTGCTCATCGTGATCCTCGTGGGCTTCTGGGCGGCGTTCCAGGGCAAGGCCGACTTCAGCCAGACGATGGTCTTCGAGACCTCCGAGGACAAGGGCCTCTTCCTCGCGCTGACGGCGGTCACCTCGCTGGCCTTCTTCTCCTTCGTGGGCTTCGAGGACTCGGTCAACATGGTCGAGGAGACCAAGAACCCCAGCCGGGACTTCCCCCGCGTGATGCTCTTCGGCCTGGGGCTCACGGGCGCCGTCTACATGCTGGTCTCGATCTTCACCGTGGCGGTGGTGCCCATCGGCGTGCTCGGCGAGTCCACCACCCCGCTGCTGGACATGGTCAAGACCGGGGCGCCGAACATCCCGATCGACACCATCTATCCCTTCCTGACGATCTTCGCCGTGGCCAACACCGCGCTGATCAACATGCTCATGGCCTCGCGCCTGCTCTACGGCATGGCCCGGCAGGGCGTGCTCCCCGACTTCCTGGGCTACGTGCTGCCCGTCCGCCGGACCCCGTGGTCGGCGATCATCTTCACCACCGTCCTGGCGATGGGCCTGATCATCGCGATCAACAACATCCTCGGCAAGGGCACCGCGAGCGCCCTCGGCGGCACCACCGCCCTCCTGCTCCTCGGGGTGTTCACCATCGTCAACATCGCGGCGATCATCCTGCGCCGGGACACCACGCCCACCCACGACTACTTCCACGCGCCCCGGGTCCTGCCCTACCTCGGCGCGCTCACGTGCGCCTTCCTGGTGGGCCCCTGGGCCCAGGACGTCATCGAGTACCAGATCGCGGCGGTGCTGCTGGCCATCGGCCTGGGCCTGTGGATCCTCAACTTCATCTACGACCGCCTGTTCCTGGGCCGCAAGGTGCGCTTCGAGAACCCCGAGGACCTCGCCCGCCTGGAGGACGAGCCCGAGGGCCGCGACCCGCACCTCGGCAACCGCTGACCCCCGCCCCCGCCGCACCCGAGGAGATCCCGTGACCGTCGTCGTCGGATACATGCCCACCGCCCCCGGACACGCGGCCCTGGACGCCGCGATCCTCGAGGCCGAGCGCCGCAGCACGGACCTCGTGGTGGTCCAGCCGCGGCCGCGGCGCCACCAGTCGCAGGAGGTCGTCGCGGACATCGACGTCGAGCAGGACAAGCTCGCCCGTTCGGGGGTGCGCTACGTGCTGCGGGAGCCCGACCACGACAGCGACCCGGCGGACGTCATCCTCGACACCGCCCGCGAGCACGACGCCGAGCTCATCGTCCTGGGCATCCGCCGGCGCTCCCCGGTCGGGAAGATCATCACGGCGAGCACGGCCCAGCGCGTGCTGCTGGAGAGTCCCTGCCCCGTGCTGTGCGTCAAGGCGATCTACGACTGAGCCGGGTCCTGTTAGTTCTGTTTTCGAACTATTAGACTGGGGCCGGATCCCGGCAGCCTCGGGACGCGTCGGCCGCTGCGCCGCTCCACCGCCCGGAAAGGCCCCGCCATGCCCTCCACCGCACCCGCCGGCTCCCGGCCCGCCCCGTGGGCGGACGCCCCGGAACCTCCGCGGCCGTCCCGCGGCCGCCGGTGGCTGCGGGTGCTGCTCCCGGCACTGCTGATCGTGGGCTGGCTGGCCGTGGCCGGGATCGGCGGGCCGTACTTCGGGAAGATCTCCGAGGTCTCCACGAACGACCAGTCGAGCTTCCTGCCCGAGTCCACGGAGTCCACCCGCGTCGCGGAGCTGCAGGGCGCGTTCCGGGACTCGGACGCCATCCCCGCCATCGTCCTCCTGGTCCGGGAGGGCGGGCTCACCGCCGAGGACCGGGCCTGGGCCCAGGAGCTCACCGCGGCGGTCCAGGAGGCGGGCCTGGCGGAGGGCGAGACCTCCCCGCCCCTGCCCTCCGAGGACGGCCAGGCCCTCTCGGTCGTCGTGCCCCTGCCGGACGGCGAGGTCGTCGACGACGTCGAGGCCCTGTCCGCCCAGCTCGAGGAGGGCATCCCGGAGGGGCTGGAGAGCTACGTCACCGGACCCGCCGGCTTCACGGCCGACCTCGTCGCCGGCTTCGCCGGCATCGACGGTCTGCTGCTGGGGGTCGCCCTGGCCGTGGTGTTCGTGATCCTGCTCGTCGTCTACCGCTCCCCCGTGCTGCCGGTGCTCGTGCTGCTGACCTCGGTCTTCGCGCTGAGCGCCGCGATCCTGCTGGTGTACTGGCTCGCCGCCAACGACGTCGTGCGGATCAGCGGACAGGTCCAGGGCATCCTCTTCATCCTCGTGGTCGGCGCGGCCACCGACTACTCCCTGCTCTACACCGCCCGCTACCGGGACGCCCTGTTCCGCCACCGGCACCGCGGGGACGCGACGCGGGCGGCGCTGAAGGGCTCGGCGGAGCCGATCATCGCCTCCGGCGCCACGGTGATCGCGGGCCTGCTGTGCCTGCTGCTGTCCGACCTCGCCTCCAACAAGGCGCTGGGCCCCGTGGCCTCGGTCGGCATCGTCATGTCGATCCTCGCGGCGCTGACCTTCCTGCCCGCCGTGCTCCACGCGACCGGGCGCGGCGCCTTCTGGCCCTTCCGCCCCCGGTACGACCCGGGGAAGGCCGAGCGCGTGCGCGTCGTCGACCACGGGGCGGACGGCCGTCCGACGGTCGAGGGCCGGGGCCTGTGGGCCTCCGTGGCCCGGTTCGTGGCGCGGGCCCCGCGCGCCATCTGGGTCGTGACCACGCTGGTGCTGCTGATCCTCGCCGGGTTCAGCACCCAGTTCCAGGCCTCCGGCGTGGAGCAGAGCGAGCTCGTGCTCGGCGAGTCCGAGGCCCGCGACGGCCAGCAGGCCCTCGCGGAGCACTTCCCCGGCGGCTCGGGCAGTCCCGCCGTCGTGATGGTGCCCACCGAGGAGCTGGACGCGGCCGTGGAGGCGGTCGAGGCCACCGGCGGGGTGGCCGACGTCTCCGCCGTCGCCGGCGGTTCCCCGTCCGGCACCGTGCCGCTCGGCGACGCCGCGGTGGGCCCGTTCGCGGGCGTCGAGCCGACCGAGGCGCAGGGCCGGTACCAGCTGCGGGCCACCCTCGAGGACGCCGCGGACTCCCCCGAGGCCGAGGCCACCGTGCGGCAGCTGCGCGAGAACCTGTCCGCGCTGGACCGGGAGATCCTCGTGGGCGGCACGACCGCCACGACCATCGACACCAACGAGACCTCGATCCAGGACCGCACCCTGATCATCCCGGTGATCCTCGTGGTGATCACCCTGATCCTGATGCTGCTGCTGCGCTCGGTGCTGGCCCCGGTCCTGCTGGTCCTCACCACCGTGGTCTCGTTCTTCACGGCGCTCGGGGTCTCGGCGCTCGTCTTCGAGCACCTGCTGGACCTGCCGGGAGCCGACCCGTCGGTGCCGCTGTTCGGGTTCGTGTTCCTCGTGGCGCTGGGGATCGACTACAACATCTTCCTCATGTCGCGCGTGCGCGAGGAGTCGCTCTCCCACGGCACCTGCGCCGGGATCCTGCGGGGCCTGGCCCTCACGGGCGGGGTGATCACCTCGGCGGGGATCGTGCTGGCGGCGACCTTCGCGGCGCTGGCCGTCATCCCCATCATGTTCCTGGTGCAGCTGGCGTTCATCGTGGCGTTCGGCGTGCTGCTCGACGCGCTGATCGTGCGCTCCCTGCTGGTGCCCGCCCTGACCTACGACGTCGGGCGGGCCGTCTGGTGGCCCTTCCACCGGCGGATCGAGCCCTGAGCCGGACCCCGGGAGGACCCGGGGCCGGGCTCAGGCGGCGTGGTGACCGGAGTGCCGGGCGACGACCGGCACGTGCGCCGTGACGGGATGCGCCTCCTCGGCGGGCGCACCGTCCTGCGCGTCGTCGCCGGCGTCGGGCGCCACGAACCCGGCGCCCTCCTGGCGCCAGCCGAAGCCGTAGGCGAGCGCGGGCACGACGGTGTTGGCGAGCCCGCAGCCCACCGCGAGCCCGGCCCACGCGACGGGGAACGAGGCGAGGACATCGAGCGGATAGTGCACGCCCAGGTAGACCCGGGACAGCCCCACGAGCACCGCGGTCACCAGGCCGGCGACGAGCACGACGGGAGCGGCGAGGGATCCCCGCACGGCCAGGCAGAAGGCCGCCCCGATCGCCACCGCCGCCCCCGTGTGCCCCGACGGGAAGGACGTGAGGCCGTCCACCAGGACCAGGGGATCGGCGAACGCGGACGCGTCCGGGCGGGGACGGCCCACGGCGACCTTGACCATCGCAACGGCGGCCCACCCGCTGAGCGCGGTCACGGCGAAGCCGGCGGCGTCCCACGGACGGCGGCGTGCCCGGGCGAGCCACGCGGTGAGCGCCGCGATGATCGCGAGCGCCCCCGGGGTCGAGAACGCGTGGTGGAGGACGAGGGCGAGGGCGTCCAGGACGCCGACGTGCGCCGCCTGGAGCCGTTGCAGGACCTCGGTCTCCTGGGCCGCCGTCCCGGGGGAGTACACGAGCAGGCGGCCCACGGTCGCCGTGACGAGCACGACGATGAACGGGACGACCAGCCACTGGTGCAACTGGGGCAGGGACCAGGTGGAACGGGCCGGCCGGGGGGAAGAGTACTGCGCCGGTAGTGCCATGTGCTCCACCATGACACACGCCACGTTGCCGGAGCGGTCCGGAGGGGCGTTGCCAAGGGGGTTGGGGGAATTTTCGCCGAATCGATACAAAGAATGACAAATCATGAAGCATGTGGGCGGAAGCGGGGACAGCTCGGACCCCTGTGTGACGGGACCCGGCCGAATACGTCGGCGGCGGCCTCGATCAACGGCAAAAGGCTGATTGCTCGCGTCGCTGAGGAGTTTCACGTGGAACAGGTGGCGAAGCCAGCGGCAGATCAACCTCATGATGGGGATTTGACCTCCTTCCGGGCCTCACGCCGGTGCTGGAACCGGCTCCCGGAGCCGGCTCCCCTGTCCCGGGGCCGGGGGACGGGACCTTGCGGGGGAGGGCGCTAGACTGTGCGGCCACCGCACCCGGCCGCACCCCCGGTCGGTGGATCCCGCAAGCAGTGGAGGAGAACCCGTGTTCAAGAAGGACCCGTCCCGCAGGACCCGGCCGTCCGCGTCCCACGCCGATGCCGTGCGGCACGTGGAGCAGGGAGGCGTGGCGATCTACTGGCGCCCCGGCTGCCCGTTCTGCAGCATGCTCGAGCACGGACTGGGCGAGGACGCCGACAGCGCCACCTGGACCAACATCTGGGAGGACCAAGACGCCCTCGCGTTCGTGGAGTCGCTCAACGACGGCAACGCCACCGTGCCCACCGTGGTCGCCGGCACGGAGCACTTCGTCGCAGCCTCCCCGGAGGCGGTCGCCGCGACCAGGGGTCTGATCGACCACGCCCGAAAGGCCCGCTGAGCGCGGGCCCGGCAGGCCGAGGAGCCGGCGGGCCGCGTCAGCCCAGGTCCAGCAACGCCGCCAGCTCCGCGAAGACCGCCGGGACCAGGCTGTAGTGCGCCCACCTGCCCCGCTGCTCACGGGTGACCAGACCGGCGTCCACGAGCTTCTTCATGTGGTGGCTCACCGTGGGCTGGCTGATGCCGAGGTCGTCCACCAGGTGGCACACGCACACGGCCTCGCACCCCTGCGCCGCCACGTGGGAGAGCAGGCGCAGGCGCGTGGGATCGGCAAGCGCCTTGAGCACTCCGGCGAGCCGCCCGGCCTCGTCGGCGGTCAGGGGGCGCTCGGTCAGTGCGCAGCACGGGGAGGACATGCATTCCACCATACATTGACGGTGATCTATGTGACACCTAGGATGACCCAGGATCGACGTCCGTCGATGCACCCGGGACACGGGGTGGCGCACCGCGCGGCGCCGGCGCTCCCGCTCCGCCCCGGACCCCGCAGAGGAACACCCGCATGACGCAGTCCCCCACGGCCTCCCCCGCCCGCACGGCCGCGCCCTCCGGCGCGGTCCGGGACCTGTCCTTCCTCGACCGCTGGCTGCCGGCGTGGATCCTGCTCGCCATGGCCGCAGGCCTCCTGCTCGGCCGCCTCGTGCCCGGACTGGACACCGCCCTGGAGGCCGTGACGGTCGGGGAGGTCTCTCTGCCCATCGCCGTCGGGCTGCTGGTGATGATGTACCCGGTGCTGGCGAAGGTGCGCTACGACGAGACCCACCGGGTGGCCGGGGACAGGCGCCTGATGGGCGCCTCCCTGGCGCTGAACTGGATCGTCGGGCCCGCACTCATGTTCGCCCTGGCCTGGCTCCTCCTGCCCGATCTGCCCGAGTACCGCACCGGGCTGATCATCGTGGGCCTGGCCCGCTGCATCGCCATGGTGCTGATCTGGAACGACCTCGCCTGCGGGGACCGCGAGGCCGCGGCCGTGCTCGTGGCGGTCAACTCCGTCTTCCAGGTGCTCGCCTTCGGCGCGCTGGGCTGGTTCTACCTCCAGGTCCTGCCCGGGTGGCTGGGCCTGCCGGCGACGTCGGCGGAGTTCTCCGCGTGGTCCATCGTCGTCTCCGTGCTCGTCTTCCTGGGCATCCCCCTGGTGGCCGGGTTCCTCACCCGCACGCTCGGGGAGAGGACCAAGGGCCGCACCTGGTACGAGCAGAGGTTCCTCCCCGGACTGGGGCCCTGGGCCCTGTACGGGCTGCTCTTCACGATCGTGCTGCTCTTCGCCCTCCAGGGCGAGGCGATCACCTCCAGCCCCTGGGACGTGGTGCGCATCGCCTGGCCGCTGCTGGCCTACTTCCTCCTCATGTTCGGCATCGGCCTGCTCGCCTCCCGCGCCCTGGGCCTGAACTACGCGAGGTCCACCACCGTGGCCTTCACCGCCGCCGGCAACAACTTCGAGCTCGCCATCGCCGTGGCCATCGGCACCTTCGGGGTCACCTCCGGGCAGGCCCTGGCCGGGGTGGTCGGCCCGCTCATCGAGGTGCCTGTGCTGGTGGCCCTGGTCTATGTGTCCCTGGAGGCCGGGCGCAAGCTGTTCCCCGGTGATGCCACCGTTCCCACCCGCTGACCGGACCCGGTCCCGCACCTCCCCTGTTCCCGCGAACCTCCAGGAGTCCCCGTTGAGCGACACCCAGCCCTCTGTCCTGTTCGTCTGCGCCAAGAACGGCGGCAAGTCCCAGATGGCCGCCGCCCTCATGGACCACTACGCCCACGGGTCCGTGGAGGTCCACTCCGCCGGCACCACGCCGGGCGGCACGATCAATGCGCTGTCCGCCGAGGTGATCGCCGAGGTCGGCGCCGACATGTCCCACGGGCACCCCAAGCCGGTCGACCCCGACCTGCTGCGCCGGGTCGACCGGGTGGTCGTGCTGGGCGACGAGGCGAAGGTCGAGCCCGCCGAGGGGATGGCGGGCACCGTCGAGACCTGGCACACCGACGAGCCCTCCACCCGCGGCATCGGGGGCATCGAGCGGATGCGCCTGGTCCGCGACGACATCGACGCCCGCGTCCGGGCCCTGCTCACCGAGCTCACCACCCGCCCCGCCGACCCGGCCCCGTGAACCCGGCCCGTGAACCCGGCCCCGCGGACGCGATCAGCCCGGCGGTCCGGGAGTGATGCCGCCCACAGCGGACGGGGAGCGGGAAGGGTTCCGCGCCGGACACCGTTATTGAGACGTCAACTTTTTCCGACCGGAGGGAACCCCGCCATGACCACCGTCCTCGCGTTCCTCGGCTCGCCGCGCCAGGCGTCCACCAACAAGATGCTCCTCGAGGCCGTCCGGGCCGTCGCCCCGGAGGACGTCGACGTCGTCGTCTACGAGGGCCTCGCCGACCTGCCCTTCTACAACGAGGACGTGGACGTGGACGGCACCCGCCCGGCTCCGTTCGAGGCGCTGCGGGACGCCGCCGCCGCCGCGGACGCCCTGCTCGTGGTGACCCCGGAGTACAACGGCACCATGCCCGCCACGATCAAGAACATGGTCGACGTCCTTTCCCGCCCGTTCGGCGACAGCGCGATCAAGGGCAAGCCCGCGGCCGTGATCGGCAGCGCCTTCGGCCAGTACGGCGGGGTGTGGGCCCAGGAGGAGGTCCGCAAGGCACTGGGCATCGCCGGCGCCCGGGTGCTCGAGGAGCCCCGGCTCGCCGTGGGCGGGGCCGCCGCCCGCTTCGAGGCCACGCCCCCCGCCGAGGACCCCGAGATCGTCGCCGCCATCCACGCCGTGCTGGCCGCGCTGAGCACCGCCGAGGAGCTCCAGCCGGTCTCCTGAGCGACCCCTCCCTGCTGCTCGCCCCCGCCCCCGCCGCGCCCGCGGCGGGGGCGACGTCGTGGTCCTCTCTCTTGTCTTCGACCTCCGAACGCCACCTACAATTGGTGCAACAACCACGTTCACCGGTGAAAGAGGACGGCGATGTCCGTGCCCCCGGGGCCCCGGCTGAAGCCGGGCTCCCAGACGTCCCTGCGCAACGCGAACCAGCGCCGGGTGCTCGAGACCGTCCGCCGCCACGGCCGGCTGACCCAGGCCCAGATCTCCCGGCGCACCGCCCTGGCCCCGTCCACGGTCTCCAACATCGTCCACGAGCTGATCGGCGCCGGCCTGCTGGCGATGGAGGCGGACAACGCGGGCCGCCGGGGCCAGCTCATCAGCTTCCGGGGCTCGGCCGGGCACGTGGTGGGCATCGACGTGGGCCACCGCCACCTCACGGTCGCCGTGGCCGACCTCAACCAGCGGATCCTCGCCCAGCGCCGCCACGACCTCCCGGCGGGGCACCGCTTCGCCGAGGGCCTCGAGCTGGTGGGCGCCGTCCTGGACGACCTCCTCGAGGACGCCGGCCTCCCCCGCTCCGGGCTCCTGGCCGCCGGACTCACCCTCCCGGCCCCCGTGGACCTCGAGGGGCGGCTGATCAGCGCCGCCGCGATCCTGCCCGCCTGGGGCGGGATCGACGTGCGCGAGGAGTCCGGACGGCTCCTGGGCCTGCCCGTCGTCGTCGAGAACGACGCGAACGCCGGGGCCCTCGGCGAGCTCGCGTGGGGCGCGGGCCGCGGGACCCGCAACATGGTGTACGTCAAGGTCGGCCACGGCGTGGGGTCCGGGCTGATCCTCAACGGCTCCCTCTTCCGCGGCGCCACCGGGTCCGCGGGCGAGATCGGGCACTCGACCCTCGACGAGCGCGGCAGGGTGTGCCGCTGCGGCAACCGCGGCTGCCTCGAGACGTTCGTCTCCTCCGGCGAGGTCGCCCGCCTGCTGGCCGGCACCCACGGGCCGGACCTCACCGTGGAGGGCCTCGTCGACGCCGCCCTGGCGGGCGACGTGGCCTGCGGGCGCGTCGTCGGCGACACCGGCCGGACGCTGGGCCCCACCGTGGCCACGCTGTGCAACACCCTCAATCCCGAGCTCGTGGTGATCGGCGGCGAGATCGCCCGCGCCGGGGAGCTGCTCCTCGGCCCGCTGCGCGAGACCGTCTCCCGCCACGGGGTGCACGGCAACGTCCGCGAGCTTCGGATCGAGGCCGCCCGGCTCGGCCTCCAGGCCCATGTGGCCGGCGCCGTGATCGTGGCGCTGCAGCGCGCCGAGCTGCCGGTGGGGGCCGGACCGGAGAACTTACCGACGGGTCAGTAGCAATGTTCGACTAATGGACATTCCCTCCTCGAAGTTTTACTGTTGAGCGCATCACAAGAACCCCTCGGCGACGGCGGGCCCTCCCGTCCCCCGGGGCGGCGGGCTCCTGGCACGTCCGGTCCCGCGCCGACCTCTCCACCAGCAAGGGAGCTGTGCGATGAGCAACAAGGCCTCGAGCTCGCGGCTCGCCGGTGACGCGAACACCGCGGCAGTCATCCGGATCAGCATCGTCGCCGCCTTCGGCGGCTTTCTCTTCGGCTACGACTCCGCCGTGATCAACGGCGCCGTCGCGTCCCTCCGGACCGAGTTCGGCATCGGTCCCGCCGTGCTCGGCACCACCGTGGCCTCGGCCCTCCTCGGCGCGGCCGTCGGCGCGTTCTTCGGCGGGCGGATCGCCGACCGCCTGGGCCGCGTTCCCGTCATGAAGATCGCCGCGGTGATGTTCCTGCTCAGCGCGCTCGGCTGCGGCCTGGCGTACCACCTGAGCTGGTTCATCGTCTGGCGCGTCGTCGGCGGCATCGCCGTGGGCGTCGCCTCCGTGATCGCCCCGGCGTACATCGCCGAGGTCGCCCCCGCAGCGGTGCGCGGACGGCTCGGCTCGCTGCAGCAGCTGGGCATCGTGCTCGGCATCTTCGTCTCGCTCACGGTCGACGCGCTGCTGGCGGCCTGGGCCGGCGGCGCGGACGAGACGCTCTGGCTCGGGCTGGAGGCCTGGCGCTGGATGTTCCTGGCGATGGCCGTGCCCGCGGTGACCTACGGCATCGGCGCCTTCGCCATCCCGGAGTCCCCCCGGTACCTGGTGCTCGCAGGCCGCCCCGACGACGCCCGCCAGGTGCTGACCGGCCTCCAGGGGATCGTCTCCGCCAACGACCGCGTCCAGGCGATCCAGCAGTCCGTCCACTCCGAGCGCAAGCCGCGGATGTCCGACCTGCGCGGCCGCATGGCAGGTCTGAAGCCCATCGTGTGGGTCGGCATCGGCCTCGCCGCCCTGCAGCAGTTCGTCGGCATCAACGTCATCTTCTACTACTCCAACGTGCTGTGGCAGTCGGTCGGCTTCACCGAGGCGGACTCGTTCACCATCACCGTGATCACCTCGGTGACCAACGTCGTCGTCACCGTCGTGGCGATCGCCCTGGTCGACCGCGTCGGCCGGCGCCCGCTGCTGCTCGTGGGCTCGGCGGGCATGACCCTCTCCCTGGCCACCCTGGCCGTGCTCTTCGCCACGGCGAACGTCGTCGACGGCGCACCGCAGCTCGGCCCCACCGCCGGCCCGATCGCCCTCGTGGCCGCCAACCTCTTCGTGGTGTTCTTCGGCGTCTCCTGGGGCCCCATGATGTGGGTCCTGCTCGGCGAGATGTTCCCGAACCAGATCCGCGGTGCCGCCCTGGCCGTGGCCGGGTTCGTGCAGTGGATCGCCAACTTCGTGGTCACCGTGTCCTTCCCGCCCCTGGCCGCCGCCTCCCTGGGTCTCGCCTACGGGCTGTACGCGTTCTTCGCCCTCATCTCGCTGCTCTTCACGATCAAGATGGTCCGCGAGACCACCGGCGTGGAACTCGAGGACATGACGGACTGAACGGTCCGCGCACGCTCCCCAGACGGCGGGCCCCTCCCCATCCGGGAGGGGCCCGCCGTCGTCCGTGCTCCCGTCCCGGCCCGCCGGCGCCGGTGTCGGCTCACCGCGCTCTCGGGGCCGGGTGAGGGGATGATTACCCGTTCGTGACCGTCACGACACAGAACGCGCGGCGCATCGGGTATTTTCGGAGGACCGCGAACGACCCGGTACCTGAGCCCGGGTTCCGCGCACCCACGTTCCGCGTTCATTTTCAACGGCGAAAAGGACCCCAGGTTGACCCAGATCACAGCGGACCCCGCTTCCCCCGCACAGGCCGCCGACCGCAAGTCGGCGGGCCACGTCATCGTGGACACGCTCGTGGCCCACGGCGTGCAGCGCACCTACGTGGTGCCCGGTGAGTCCTACCTGGACGTCCTCGACGGGCTGCACAACTCCCCGATCGAGACCGTGGTGTGCCGCCACGAGGGCGGGGCGGCCTACATGGCCGAGGCCGACGGGAAGATGAACCCCGTTCCGGGGGTGGCCATGGTCACCCGCGGGCCCGGGGCGGCCAACGCCCACGTCGGGTTGCACACCTCCTGGCAGGACTCCACCCCGATGGTGCTGTTCGTCGGGCTGATCCCCTTCGAGCACCGCGACCGCGAGGCGTTCCAGGAGTTCGACCCGCACGCCTGGTTCGACTCCGGGGCCAAGCGCGTGATGGTCCTCGACCACCCCGAACGCGCCTCCGAGATCGTGGCCGAGGCCTTCTTCGCGGCCACCTCGGGCCGTCCCGGACCCGTGGTGGTGGGCCTGCCCGAGGACATCATCAAGGTTCAGATCGACGCGAAGCTGCACCCGCCGATCCCGGTGGCCACCGGCGGGATGACCGTCAACGACTGGAAGGCCCTGCGCGATGCCCTGGAGGCGGCCGACAAGCCGTTGTTCGTCACCGGCGGCAACGACTGGACGACCGAGGGCGCCGCAGGGCTCACCGCCTGGCTGGAGGAGCACCACCTGCCGGCCGCGGCCGAGTGGCGCACCGAGGGCACCGTGCCCTTCGACTCGGACTCCTACGTGGGACCGATCGGCTACGGCCGCCCCGCCTTCACCCACCAGCTGCTGGAGGAGACCGACCTGCTGGTCTTCGTGGGCACCGTCCCGGGCGACGTCATCACCAACGGCTTCCTGGTCCGCCAGGACTGGCAGAAGAAGAACTTCCTCGTCACCATCGACCCGTCCCTGCGCGGGCGCTCGGGGGCGGTGTCCTACCAGATCGTGGCCAAGCCCGACGTGTTCGTGCGCGACCTCGTGCGCATCGACCTGCCCGCCAAAGACACCTGGAAGGAGTGGACGAACCGGCTGCGGGCGGCCCAGGTGGCCTTCTCCACCCCCGCCCCGCTGGTCACCGCCGACACCCCGGCCGAGGCCCCGGCGCGGATGGACACCCTGATGGCCCACCTCGTGGCCGGGCTGCCCCACGACGCCATGGTGACCTTCGGCGCTGGGGAGCACACCAACTGGGCCCACCGCTACTTCCCCACCCAGGGGTATGCGGCGATGATCTCCGCGCGCAACGGCTCGATGGGCTACTCGGTGCCCTCGGCCGTCGCGGCGTCCCTGCGCTTCCCGGGCCGTCGGGTGGTGACCATCGCCGGTGACGGGGAGTTTTTGATGAACGGCCAGGAGCTGGCCACCGCCGCCCAGTACGGGGCGACGCCTTTGGTGATCGTGATGGACAACCAGGAGTACGGCACGATCCGCACCCATCAGGAGCGCGACTACCCGCACCGGGTCTCGGGCACCCAGCTGATCAACCCGGACTTCGCGCTCATGGCCGCCGCCTTCGGCGGGTTCGGGGTGCGCGTGGAGCACGACGCCGAGATCCCCGCCGCCCTCGAACAGGCCTTGACGGCCATCGACGAGAAGGGCCGCTTCGCGCTGATCCACCTCGTCGTGGAACAGCGCGTCAAGGCCTACTGACCCGGACCGCCCCTCGCCGCGTTCCGGGCGCCGCTCAGCCCGCCAGGGGGTGCGCCAGCTCGTCTTCGCGCATCCGTCCCGCCCACAGGGCGGCGAGGCCCAGCAGCGGGGTCAGGAGGGCCACCGTCCAGAAGATCACCGGCAGGGGGACCACCTGGGCGACCGGCCCGGCGAGCGCCATCGAGACCGGCATCAGGGCGATCGACACGAAGAAGTCGAGGCTCGAGACCCGCCCGAGCATGTGCCGCGGGACGCGGCGCTGCAGCAGGGTGCCCCACAGCACCATGCCGGCCCCGTCCCCGGCGCCCACGGCGGCGAGGCACAGCGCCATGACCCCGAAGGAGTCGGTCGTGGCCACGAGCCCGAAGGGCAGCGTGCCGAGCCCCCACAGCCCGATCATCCAGCTGAGGTAGCGCCTCGGCAGCGGCAGGGACGCGACGGCGAGCGACGCGAGCGCGCTCGCCCCGCCGTAGCAGGCCAGGAGGTAGCCGAAGGTGGAGGCGTCCCCGCCCAGCCGCTCCTGCACGATGAAGGGCACCAGGACCTCCAGCGGGCCGAGCAGCAGGAAGACCGCGAGCACCGCCCACAGGAGCGTCCACAGCAGCCACGGGGTGCGCAGGGTGTAGCGCACGCCCTCCATGAGGTCCTCTCCCACGGACGAGGCCCTCCCCCCGGTCGTCTCCTCCCCTGCTGTCCTCCCGGCCACGGCCTCCGCAGGCCCGTCCCGCGCGGGCTCGTCCGGCATGCGCAGCCGCAGCAGCAGCAGGAACGCCACCGCGTGGCACAGCGCGATGAGCGCCACGGCGCCGGCGGGCGCCGAGATCCCGATGAGCACCCCGGCCACCGCGGGGCCGGCGGCCTGCTGCAGCAGCGGGCGCGCGGTGCCCTCCGTGCCGTTCGCGGCCAGCAGCTGGTGCGCGGGCAGGATCCGGGGCAGGGAGGCCGAGTAGGCGGGGTAGAAGAAGCCCAGGGTCGCGGAGAACACGAACGCCGCCGCGGCCAGGTGCCACAGCCGCAGCACCCCGGTGAGGGACAGCACGGTCACGGCCAGGGCGGTCACCGCGTTGGCGGCCTCGACCACCCGCAGCACGGCCGCGAGCGGGAGCCGGTCCGCGGCGATCCCGCCCACCAGCACGAAGGCCACGATGCCGAGGGCCCCGACGGCCGTCACCCCGGAAAGGTCCACCGCGCTCCCGCCGAGGCGGACGACCTGCTGGACGAGGGCGACCGCCCACATCCCCGTGCCGAAGACGCTCACGAACATGGCGGACGCGAGCACACGGTACTGGCCCAGCCGGAAGGGGGCCAGCGCGCGGGGCAGGGGCATGGCACCAGTCTAGGGAGCAGGCTCCCGCGGCTCCGCGGCCGCGCGGTGGTCGGCGCGGCCCGATCCGTAGCAGACTGGGGAGGTGCAGACCTTCCTCCCGTACCCCGACTTCGCCCGCTCCGCGCGCGTGCTCGACCGCCGACGGCTCGGCAAGCAGCGGGTGGAGACCCTCCAGGTGCTGCGCGCCGCGACCGTGCCCGGCTACGGGTGGTTCCGCCACCCCGCCACCGCGATGTGGTCCCAGCACGTCCCCGCCCTCGTGGCCTACGGACGGGCGATGGTGGACGAGTGGACCGCCCGCGGCGGCGCCGACAGCACCGGGTGGCAGATCCGCGAGTTCGCCCCGCAGGAGTGGGACCGCAGTCCGGACGACGGCGTCTCCGAGCCGCCCCCGTGGCTCGGGGACGAGGCCCTGCACCGCTCGCACCGGTCCAACCTGCTCCGTAAGGACGAGGACTTCTACCGCCCGCTGTTCCCGGAGGACCCTGCCGGGCTCGACTACGTCTGGCCCGTGCCGGCGGAGGGCCGCGCTCACCTCACGGAACCGGGGCACGGCCACCGCGCCTGGGTCCTGGGCCCCGGAGCGCACGAGGAGGCCGGGGCCGCCGTCGTCGTGCCCTTCCGGGTGCCCGAGGGCATCCGGGAGAGCCACTGGGTCCACGCCCTGGAACGGATCGAGCACGACCTGCGGGAGGGCGAGCCGGTGCTGCTGCTCCACGGGGCCCCCGGCCCCGAGCAGGTCGTGGAGCGGGCCGTGCTCGCCGAGAACGTCCACCATGCCGTCGCCGGGTTCTCCCTCGAACTCGAGCGGGTGGACCGGGTGCTGCGCCGCGAGCTCCCGGAACCGGCACGGCTGCAGTCCCCGCGTCCCCTCTTCGCGGTTCCCGCCGGGTCCGTCGGCACCACCGGCGCTCCTGCGACCGCCGGGGAGGACCGGGAGGCGTGAGCGCCGCGAGCGTCCGGAGGTCCGGCGGCCTCGGCGCCTGAGGCTCCGTTGTTACCGAAGGGTTAATTCTCCGTCATGGGGGATCCCTGGCCGTATCCCATGGGTAGCATGTCACCCACCCGGCGCGCTCTCCGCGCCGGCCCCGAGGAGGTGCACATGCGAGGGTTCCACGTCCCCGCGACCGGGACCGTCATGGTCACCGACCGCCCCGGACCGGGTGCCGGCCGGCCGGCCGGCTGCCCCGCCGAGCGGGCTGTCGGCCCATGACCGCCCCCTGGGCCCCCGGCGCAGCCCTGTCCACGGGGCTCCGCACCGGGCAGCACGCCGACACCGGGGCCGCTGCACCGATCCTGCCGTCCGTGACCGCGACGACGGGCAGCTCTCTCGCCGCGCAGGTCATGACGGCCGTGCGCCGGGCCATCACGGCCGGGGAGATGGAGCCGGGCCGGCTCTACTCGGTCCAGCAGCTGGCCTCCGTCATGAACGTCTCCCGCAGCCCGGTCCGCGAGGGCCTCCTGCGCCTGGGGGAGGCCGGGCTGATCCGCTTCCACCGCAACCGCGGGTTCGAGATCGTCGACGTCAGCCCCGACGACGTCGCGCAGATCTTCGCGGTGCGCATCGCGCTCGAGGTCCCCGCCGCGCGCCGCACCGCCCGGTTCGCCCCGGCCGAGGAGCTGGGCCGGCTCCGAGCCCAGTGGGAGACCCTGCACGCGACCGCCCGCACCGGCGACGCGGAGGCCTCCACCGAGGCCGACGAGGGTCTGCACCGGCTCCTGCTGCACCTGGCCGGCAACCGGCAGGCGGCCGAGCTCGTGGCGCGGCTGCGCACCACCACCTCCTTCCTGACGGTCGTTGCGGATGCGACCCTGCGCCCGCCGACCGTCGTGGCCGGGGAGCACGACGCCCTGGTCCACGCCGTCCTGGAGCGCGACGAGGAGGGCGCCGGAGCGGCGATGCGCGAACACCTCCTCCACACGGCCGCCCTGCTGATCGCCCAGGCGCTGCGCGTGCGGGGCACGCCCGAGCAGCAGGTCGCTGCCCTGGCCGAGCAGGTGCGCGACGACGCCGTGGCCGACTACTGACCACCGCGCGACCATCCCGCCCTCCTCAGTCCTCCGGGGACAGGGGGAGGCGCACGACGAAGCGGCAGTGTCCGCCGGGGTCCTCGGCCGCGGCGACCGTGCCCCCGTGGGCGGCGACGATCTCCCGGCTGATCGCCAGGCCCAGCCCGGACCCGCCCGTGTCCCGCGCCCGTGAGCCGTCGAGGCGCACGAACCGCTCGAAGACCCGCTCGCGGTCCGCGGGGGCGATGGTGTCACCGTCGTTGTCCACGGTGACGACGGCGTGCTCCGCCTCCGCGGACAGCGACACCGCGATCCACGACGCCGCGTGCCGCTCCGCGTTGGAGAGCAGGTTGCGCAGGACCTGCTGCAACCGCGCGGCGTCCCCCCGGATGCGCACCGGCTCCACGTGCACGCGCAGCTCGTGCCGCGCCGCCGGCCGCATCCGGGCGACCTCCTCGGCGACGACCTCGTCGAGGTCGGTGTCGGCGACGCGCAGGCTCAGCCCCGCGTCGTCGACCTTCGCGAGGGTCAGCAGGTCCTCCACGAGCCGGCCCATCCGCCGGGCCTGCGACCTCAGGACCGGCGAGAACTCCGTCCACGCGGCGCCCGAGGGGTCCGTCGCGGCGACGTCGATCGTGGTCGTCAGGGTGGCCAGCGGGCTGCGCAGCTCGTGCGAGGCGTCCGCCACGAAGCGCCGCTGCGCGCGGTCGGAGGACTCCAGCCGGTCGAGCATGCCGTTCATCGTGGTCGCGAGCACCGCGATCTCGTCCCGGGTCGGCGGCACGTCGACGCGCTCGTCGAGCCGCGCGGTGCCGATGCCCCGCACCTGATCGGTGATCCGCCGCACCGGGGCCAGGGAGCGGCCCACCAGGAACCACATCAGCCCGGCGCCGAGGAGGACGAGCAGGGGCCCTCCCAGCAGCAGGAAGAGGCCCACGGCGCGCAGCACGTCCTGCTGCAGGGACATGGGCACCGCCACGACCATGACGTACGGCACGTCGTTGACGTACATGCCATATGCGACATACACGAACTCGTCCGTGCCCTCGAGCCCCCCGGAGTCGTCCCGCGCTGAGTCGTAGGACTCGCCGGGCGCCATGCCGGGCACCGGGAGCTCCAGGGCACGCGCGGCGGGAGGGGAGGCCGCGACCACCTCTCCGTCCTCGTCCTGCAGCTGCACGACCACGCCGGGCCTGCCGAGGACCTGGGCCAGCTCGCCGAGGTCGGCCCTCGTGTACACGGCGGGGACGCCCGTGTCGCGGCTGCCGTCGCGCGGCAGGTCGAACTCCCGCAGGATCTCGCCCTGCCGCGAGAGGGCCTGCTCGTGGGCGGCGGTGACGGCGGACCGGCCCAGCACCTCGAGCAGGACTCCTCCGGTCACCGCCAGCACGAGCAGGATGAGCAGGGCGGCGGCCGCCGTGGTCCGCGCCCGCACGCCCCACCGTGCGATGCGGAGCGGCCGGCGGCCGGTCACGGCGCAGGGTCCGGGAGGTCGTCGGGCACCAGGCGGTAGCCCATCCCCCGGACCGTCTGCAGCGTGGAGAGCCCGAACGGGGCGTCGATCTTCTTGCGCAGGTAGCCCACGTAGACCTCCACGATGTTCTCGGAGCCCTCGAAGTTGGCGTCCCACGCGTTGTCCATGATCTCGAGCTTGGAGACGACCTTCTCCTTGTTCTGGATCAGGAACTGGAGGATCACGTACTCCTTGGCGGTCAGCTCGAGCGCCTGGCCCCGCCGGGTCACCGTGCGGCGCACGGGGTCCAGCTGGAGCGACCCGGCGGTGAGGACCACCGGCCGCTCCGGCGCGCCGCGGCGGATCAGCGCCCGCAGCCGTGCCACGAGCACGAGGAAGCTGAAGGGCTTGGTGAGGTAGTCGTCGGCCCCGAGGTCGAACGCGTCGGTCTGGTCGTACTCGCCGTCCTTGGCCGTGAGCATGAGCACGGGCGTCCAGTTCTGGGCGGCGCGCATCTCCTCCAGGATCGTGTACCCGTTCCTGCCCGGGAGCATGAGGTCCAGGACGACGACGTCGTAGGGGTTCTCCCGCGCGAGCCACGCCCCGGTGATCCCGTCGTGCGCGACGTCGACCACGAACCCCTCGTTGCGCAGGCCGCGGCGCAGCGACTCCGCGAGGTCCACCTCGTCCTCGACCAGCAGCACCCGCACCCGTGCCCTCCGTCCTCGTGTCCGTCCCGTGCCGCCCCGCCCGGCCGGCGGAGCTCCCTCCAGTGTCCCGCACGGCCGCTGAGAAGTTCTTGAGAACGCCGCCCCGCCGGGACAGGACGGCCCGGGGATCTTCTCCCCACCCGGTGCATTAAGTTGTCCACAGCTGTGGAGAACGATGTGCACGCACGGCTCTCCACAGCATTATTAACAGGTGTGGACCGCTCGGGAACAGCGTCCACACACCTGTGCACAGGTGTGGAAACACACGCGTGTAAGTTGTCGACAGCTGTGGACGACCGCTGTGGACAGTGTCCGCAGCACAGGGGCGGGGTCCGGGCTCAGCGCCCGCGCGCGCGGCCCCGGCGCAGCGTGAGCGTGTACCCGAAGGCCACGAGAGCCCCCGTCACGAGACCGCCCAGGTGCGCCTGCCAGGCGATGCCCGGGAAGAGGAAGCCGAAGGCGAGGTTCACGCCGATGAGGACCACGATCGGGGTGATCGACTGGCCCAGGTGCCGCTGCAGCACGAAGAGGGCGCCGAAGAGGCCGAAGATCCCGCCCGAGGCGCCGACCACCAGGGTGTACGGGGACGCGAGCAGCAGCACGCCGAGGGAGCCGCCCAGGACGGAGAGCCCGAACAGCAGCAGGAACCGGGCCCGGCCCAGGGCCGGCTCCAGCATCTGCCCGAACAGGTACAGGGTGTACATGTTCAGGAGCAGGTGCAGCGGGTTGGTCGTCGAGTGCAGGAACCCGCTCGTCAGCATCCGCCACGGCTCGGACGTGGTGGTCACGGGCGCGTAGGCGAACAACTGCAGCAGGCCCACGCCGAGGACCAGGGCCAGCCACTGCAGCGCGTACACCACCACGTTGGCCCCGATCAGCCACCACGTGACGAGCATGGCCGAGCCGCGGGCCGCGCGCCCGCCGAGGCTCGTGCGGTAGGCGGGCCGTGACCGCGCGGCCTCCTGCACGCAGTCGACGCAGTGCACCCCCACGGCCGCCGAGCGCTGGCACTCAGGGCACACGGGGCGCCCGCAGCGCTGGCACGAGACGTAGCTGGGCCGGTCCGGATGACGGGGGCACACGGGGACCTGCCCCCCGGTGGACGTGCCGTACTGCGGTCGCTCGCCGCTCACTGGAACTCCTCACGGATCGGCCCCGGGGGCCGGGTCGTCGGACGCCACCGGGGATCGCGGCGACGTCGATGGGGGGTCGTTGGAACGGGACGGCGCAGGCCCGCCCGGATCGTTCCGGGCGGGCCTGCGCCGCGCGTCCCCGGCTCCGCACGGGGCGGGGGACGCAGGTCCTGGTCGGACCCGGTGCTCGGGACTACAGCTGCTCGACGTCGATCGAGGTGATCACGCAGTCCTCGACGGGGCGGTCCATGGCGCCCGTGCGGACGCCGTTGAGCTCGTCGACGACCTTGCGGGACGCGTCGTCGGCGACCTCGCCGAAGATCGTGTGCTTGCCCTGCAGCCAGGTGGTGGGGGCCGTGGTGATGAAGAACTGGGAGCCGTTGGTGCCCCGGCCGTTGCGCTTGCCGGCGTTGGCCATGGCGAGGACGTACGGC
The DNA here is from genome assembly GCF_023715525.1 of Kocuria rosea. Taxonomy (GTDB): domain Bacteria; phylum Actinomycetota; class Actinomycetes; order Actinomycetales; family Micrococcaceae; genus Kocuria; species Kocuria rosea_A. The sequence goes on from NZ_JAMBOG010000013.1 coordinate 39,647, forward strand.
TGGTTGAAGTCGAGCTCGGGGTGGATCTCGTCGTCGAACTCGTAGCCCGGCCCGCCGATGCCCTGGCCCAGCGGGTCGCCGCCCTGGATCATGAAGTCGCGGATGATGCGGTGGAAGACCACGTCCTTGTAGAGGGGACCGGACTGCTTCTCACCGGTGCGGGGGTCGCTCCACTCCTGGGTGCCGTCCGAGAGACCGATGAAGTTCTTGACGGTCTTCGGGGCGTGGTTGCCGAAGAGGTTCACGACGATGTCACCGTGGTTGGTGTGGATCGTCGCCTTGGCGGTGGGGATGGCAGAAGTCATGGGGCCATTCTTGCACGGGGCGCCGAGGCCCTCCCAAGGGCCCCGGTCCCGTTCAGCGCACAGTGAAAAGCCGCGGGATCGCGCGGCGGGGCCTCCACGCGCCGAACCCCTGCCCGTATGCTGACACTGGATTGTTACGACCCGAGAAGGGATGGATTCATGAGCTTCAAGATGTCCAAGAGCGAGAAGACGACCGCGGCGGCCCAGGCGGCTGCGGAGAGCAAGGTCCTGGATGCCGGCGCGTGGGCGTCCAAGGAGATCGGCGAGCTGGCGCCGAAGCTGCAGCACGGCATCGAGGCCGGTGCCGCGGCGCTGGCCGGCGGCGTGGCCGCCGCGGGCCCCCGGGTGCAGGACAGCCTGGGCCGCGCCCACGAGATGTCCGACTCCGCGAAGCTGAAGGCCGCGGCCGCAGCGGCCCCGATCGCCGCGAAGGCCGTCGACCGGGCCACCGAGAGCCGCGCGGCGATGCAGGCGAAGTACGCCGGGGCCGCGGCCCTGCTGGCCGGCAAGTTCGCGGACGCGGACACTCCGGAGCAGCTCGAGGCCATCGTCACCCGGCTGACCGGGGACAAGAAAGCGGTCGCCAACGCGAAGAAGGCCGCCGCGCGCGTCGCCAAGGACTACGCGAAGCAGCAGAAGAAGGCCGAGAGCTCGCACAAGGGCCTGCTCGTGCTGGGCCTGCTCGTGGCCGGCGGCGCGGCCGGCGTGGCCGCGTGGAAGGCCTCGCGCCCCGTCGAGGACCCCTGGAAGACCCCGGCCGCCACGTCCCCGCGCGTGACCGCGTCCCCGGTGACCCAGCAGAGCACCGTGGCCGCCGGCACCGGCGTGCAGGTCGACGACGTCGAGGACGCCACCACCCCGGCCGGCCAGCCCGGCGGCGTGTCGGGGGCGGCCTCCGAGGTCAAGGACAATGCCAAGAGCATCGGCGAGGACGCCAAGACCACGATCCACGAGGTCAAGGAGCAGATCCAGGGCAAGAAGGACGAGGCCTGATCCGGCGCTGAGCCCGGAGGACCTCGAAGGCCCCGCCCCCCTTGTGGGGGCGGGGCCTTCCGCATGGGTCCGGTCGGGTGCTCAGCCCTGGGGCGCGGTGAGCACGTCCTGGAGGCTGTCCCCTCCTGGTAGATGCCCCGCGCGGTGAACAGCACCACGCACACGGCGAGCGCCACGTTGGTGAACACGCCGTTGCGCCGGCGCTCGGGGGTGCGCCGGGTGTTGAGCAGCCACAGCAGGGTGAAGGCGAGGAAGGGCATGAACAGCGCCCCGAGCACTCCGTAGAGGAGGATGAGGAACACCGGCTTGCCGAGGGCCAGCAGCGCCATGGGCGGGAAGGTGAGCCAGACCAGGTAGAACTTGAAGTACCTGCCGCCGGTGAGGGTGTCGGGGTGGCCGCTGGGCTTGCTGCGGATGTTGCCCCAGAAGTCGGCGAACAGCAGGGAGACCCCGGACCACACGCCCACCACGGACGAGAACGACGCCGCCCAGAAGCCGACGAGGAAGACGGGGCCGACGACGTCGCCGTAGCGCTCCTGGAGGACGTCGGCCAGGTCGAGCAGGCCCTCGTCGCCGGCGCTGATGGCGTAGCCGGCCGAGTAGAGGACCTCGACGCCGATGATGAGCATGGCGATCACGAAGATGCCGGTCACCGCGTAGACGGTCGTCCACCTCCCGAGCGAGCGCCAGCCCTCGAAGATGGTGCGCCCGGTGGACAGGGAGTACCGGCCGGCGCCCTCCACGAGGACGATCTTGAGGACGGTCCCGAGCACCACGGCCCACAGCGGGCCGTGGCCGAAGCGGGAGCCGGCGATCAGGGTGGCCACGAGGTCCGCGGCGCCCACGCCCGTGGCCGCGACGACCAGTCCGGGGCCCACGATCTTCCAGCCGCTGACCTTCTCGAGGGGTTCGTCCGGGTCGATGCCCGGCGCGGGGGCGAGCGCCTTCATGGCGTGGTCGTCCTGCTGCATGCCTCTCCAGGCCGTCCCGGCCCCCGGCCCGGGACGGCCTGGAGGCGCTGCGACCAGTGTGCCACGGGTCACATTTCCCCGGCGCGCGGCGGGGCGGGGCGCACCGGACGCGCCCGGGCAGGAAAAATCCCGACCGAGCGGGTGCTCGATCGGGATCGGATGTGGTGGAGACGAGGGGACTCGAACCCCTAACCCTCTGCTTGCAAAGCAGATGCGCTACCAATTGCGCCACGTCCCCGCAGTTCCGGGCTACTCCACCTCGTCGGTGGCGTCGGCCCAGGCCGTGCGGTCGGCATCGGCCTCGCGCAGCTTCGTGAGCACCGCGACGGACGCGCCGATCAGAGCCACTGTCGCAGCCAATTTCCTGTTCACGACCGCCTCCTGGCCTGGCAGTGTTGGGAACCGTGGGCGTACCAGGAATTGAACCTGGGACCTCTTCGTTATCAGCGAAGCGCTCTAACCGTCTGAGCTATACGCCCTTCCAGCCCTTGCGGACCGAGAAGAAACGATACCCGAGTTGCCGACCCGTGCCAAATCGCCCGGGCACGGGCCGGCGCCCCGGGATCCGCGGGGTCAGTCGTCCGTGAGGGTGACCCCGACGCCGCCCACGAGGGCCGCCGCGATGTTGTAGAGCAGCGCGGCCAGCACGGACAGCGCGGTCAGCAGAATGACGTTGACGACCGAGACGATCGTCGCGAAGATCGCCACCTGCCCCAGGGACAGGAAGTCCTTGATGTCCAGGGCCCCGCCCGTGCCGCCCAGCATGCCGAGCAGCTCGTTGATGCCGTCGAACAGGCCCGTGAGGTCCAGGACGATCCACAGCACCACCGAGGCGACCACGGTGATGATCCCGAGCGCCACCGACAGCAGGAACGCGAGCTTGAGCACCGACCAGGTGTCCACCTTGGAGACGACCAGCCGGGCCCGGCGCACCCGCGGGCGCGGGGCGGGCCGGACCAGGCCCTTGGTGGAGGCCCCGGGCTTCGGGCCCGCCGCCGGCCGGGCGGCGGGAGCCTTCTGCGGGGCGGTTCCCGACGCCGGGCGCACCGGGGCGGGACTCGTCCGGGGCGCGGACGCGAGGGGGGCGCGTCCGGACTTGCCGGCGGCGTTGGAGCCGGAACTCGAGCTCATGCGTTACCTCCGTTGTTCTTCGCGTCCAACGCTACTTCATCGTCGCCCGCGTCCCCGCTTCCGGGGACGGGCTCGAGCACCTCGGCCTCCTGGAGGCCGGCCTCCTCGGCGTCCAGGACGTCGGCCGTCTCCATGGTCTCGTCGAACTGCACGTCGACCTCGGCCACCGCCTCGGCGTCGACCTCCTCCGCGATCTCGCGTTCGGCGTTGCGGGCCACGCCCACGATCGAGTCGCCCTGGGCGGGCTTCGCGAAGATCACACCCATGGTGTCGCGACCCTTGGCGGGGACCTCCGAGGCGCTGGTGCGCACGACCTTGCCGGCCTCCATGATCACGAGGACCTCGTCCTCCTCGCCGACGATGAGCCCGCCGACCAGGCGGCCGCGCTGCTCGGCGAGCTTGGCGACCTTGATGCCGAGGCCGCCGCGGCCCTGCACCCGGTACTCGTCGACCTTGGTCCGCTTGGCGTAGCCGCCCTCGGTCACCACGAACACGTAGGACTCGTCGGTGACCACGTTGGCGGACAGCAACTCGTCGCCGTCGCGGAACTTCATGCCGGTGACGCCCGAGGTGGCCCGGCCCATCGGGCGCAGCACGTCGTCGCCGGCGGTGAAGCGCAGGGACATGCCGTTGCGGGAGATCAGCAGCAGGTCGTCCTCGGCGGAGGCCAGCTGGGCGGAGACGAGCTCGTCGCCGTCGCGCAGGTTGATCGCGATGACCCCCGCGGAGCGGTTCGTGTCGTAGTCCTCCAGGCGGGTCTTCTTGACCAGGCCGCTGCGGGTGGCCAGGACGAGGTACGGTGCGTCGTCGTAGGAGCGCAGCTCCATGACCTGCGCGATCCGCTCCCCCGGCTGGAAGGCCATCAGGTTCGCGACGTGCTGGCCCTTCGCGTCCCGGCCCGCCTCGAGCAGCTCGTAGGCCTTGGTGCGGTAGACCCGTCCCAGGTTCGTGAAGAACAGGATCCAGTTGTGGGTGGTGGTGACGAAGAAGTGCTCGACGACGTCGTCGCCGCGCAGCTGCGCGCCCTTGACGCCCTTGCCGCCGCGGCGCTGGGACCGGTACTGGTCGGAGCGCGTGCGCTTGACGTATCCGCCGCGGGTGATGGTCACGACCATCTCCTCCTCGGGGATGAGGTCCTCCATCGACATGTCGCCGCCGTAGCCGAGCATGATCTCCGAGCGGCGGTCGTCGCCGAAGCGGGCCACGATCTCGTCGAGCTCCTGCGCGATGATCCCGCGCTGGCGCTCCTCCGAGGCGATGATCTCGGTGTACTCCGCGATGAGCCGCTCGAGCTCGGCGTGGCGGTCCACGATCTTCTGCCGCTCCAGGGCCGCGAGCCGGCGCAGCTGCATGTTGAGGATGGCCTGCGCCTGGTCCTCGTCGATCTGCAGCAGCCCCATGAGCCCGGAGCGGGCGTCGTCGGCCGTCGGGGAGCGGCGGATCAGGGCGATCACCTCGTCGAGGGCGTCGAGCGCCTTGAGCAGGCCCCGCAGGATGTGGGCCTCGGCCTCGGCCTGGCGCAGGCGGTACCGGGTCCGGCGGACGATGACGTCCATCTGGTGGGTGACCCAGTGCCGGATGAACGCGTCGAGGCTCAGCGTGCGCGGCACGCCGTCCACGAGCGCGAGCATGTTCGCGGAGAAGTTGTCCTGCAGCTGCGTGTGCTTGTAGAGGTTGTTCAGCACGACCTTCGGGACGGCGTCGCGCTTGAGCACGATGACGAGGCGCTGACCGGTGCGCCCCGAGGTCTCGTCGCGGATGTCGGCGATCCCGGTGATCCGCCCGTCCTTGACGAGGTCGGCGATCTTCATGGCCAGGTTGTCCGGGTTCGCCTGGTACGGCAGCTCGGTGACCACCAGGCAGGTGCGCCCGTGGATCTCCTCCACGTTGACCACCGCGCGCATCGGGATGGACCCGCGGCCGGTGCGGTAGGCATCCTCGATCCCCTTGCGGCCGAGGATCTGCGCGCCGGTCGGGAAATCGGGGCCCTTGATCCGCGCGATGAGCTCCTCGAGGAGCACCTCGCTGGAGGCGTCCGGGTTCTTCAGGTACCACTGCACGCCGTCCGCGACCTCGCGCAGGTTGTGCGGCGGGATGTTGGTGGCCATGCCCACGGCGATGCCCGAGGAGCCGTTGACGAGCAGGTTGGGGAACCGGGACGGGAGGACCGCCGGCTCCTGGTTCTTGCCGTCGTAGTTGTCCTGGAAGTCGACGGTCTCCTCGTGGATGTCCCGGACCATCTCCATGGCGATGGGCGCCATCTTGGTCTCGGTGTAGCGCGGGGCCGCGGCGCCGTCGTTGCCGGGAGAGCCGAAGTTCCCCTGGCCGAGGGCGAGCGGGTAGCGCATGACCCAGTCCTGGATCAGGCGCACGAGGGCGTCGTAGATCGCGGAGTCGCCGTGCGGGTGGTACTGGCCCATGACCTCGCCGACCACGCGGGCGCACTTGTTGAAGGAGCGCTCCGGCCGGTAGCCGCCGTCGTACATCGCGTAGATCACCCGGCGGTGCACCGGCTTGAGCCCGTCGCGGACGTCCGGCAGGGCCCGGCCCACGATGACCGCCATCGCGTAGTCGAGGTAGGACCGCTGCATCTCCGTCTGCAGGTCCACCTGCTCCACGCGGTCGGTCAGCACGGGGGTGTTCTCGAGGTCGCCGGAGGCCGCCGCGTCGTCCGGCGTCCGCCCGTCCTGGGTCTCGTCACTCATGAGGTCTTTCCGTTCTGTCTGCTGGTTCCCGGTGCTCCGCGTCCGCCGGCGAGCCGTGGTGCATGCTCAGCCAGGCATATTTCGCGGGTCAGATGTCGAGGAACCGGATGTCCTTGGCGTTCTGCTGGATGAACTCGCGGCGGGACTCCACGTCCTCGCCCATGAGCACGGAGAACGTCTGGTCCGCCGCGGCGGCGTCCTCCATGGTGACCTGCAGCAGGGTGCGCCGGTCGGGGTCCATCGTGGTGTCCCACAGCTCGGTGTAATCCATCTCGCCGAGGCCCTTGTAGCGCTGGATGCCGTTGTCCTTGGGCAGGCGCTGGTTGTTGGCCAGCCCGCGCGCCACGACCTCGTCCCGCTCGGCGTCCGAGTAGACGTAGTCGTGCGGGGCGTTGGACCACTTGATGCGGTACAGCGGCGGCTGGGCGAGATAGACGAAGCCGTGCTCGATGAGCGGGCGCATGAAGCGGAACAGCAGCGTCAGCAGCAGCGTGGTGATGTGCTGGCCGTCCACGTCCGCGTCCGCCATGAGCACGATCTTGTGGTAGCGCGCCTTCTCGATGTTGAAGTCGTCGCCGATGCCCGCCCCGAAGGCCGTGATCATCGACTGCACCTCGGCGTTGGACAGCGCCCGGTCCAGGCGGGCGCGCTCCACGTTGAGGATCTTGCCGCGCAGCGGGAGGATCGCCTGGTGCGCGGGGTCACGGCCCTGGACCGCGGAGCCGCCCGCGGAGTCGCCCTCCACGAGGTAGATCTCGGAGACCGCGGGGTCCTTGGAGGAGCAGTCCTTGAGCTTGCCGGGCATGCCGCCGGACTCCAGCAGGCCCTTGCGCCGGGTGGTCTCGCGGGCCTTGCGGGCCGCCAGCCGCGCCTGCGACGCGTTGATCGCCTTGCGGATGATCTCCCGGGCGGCGGCGGGGTTGCGCTCGAGCCAGTCCCCGAACCGGTCGTTGACCTCGCGCTGGACGAAGGCCTTCGCCTCGGAGTTGCCGAGCTTGGTCTTGGTCTGCCCCTCGAACTGCGGCTCCGCGAGCTTGATCGAGATGACCGCGGTCAGGCCCTCGCGGACGTCGTCGCCCGTGAGGTTCTCGTCCTTGTCCCGGAGCAGCTTGTTCTCCCGGGCGTACCGGTTCACGAGCGAGGTCAGGGCCGCGCGGAAGCCCTCCTCGTGGGTGCCGCCCTCGTGGGTGTTGATCGTGTTGGCGTAGGTGTGCACCGACTCGCTGTACGCCGTGGTCCACTGCATCGCCAGCTCGAGCGACATCCTGCGCTCGGCGTCCTCGGACTCGATCGCGATGACGTCCTCGTGCACGAGGTCGGACTTCTTGGTGGTGTTGAGGAAGGTCACGTAGTCCAGCAGGCCGTGATCGTACTTGTAGACGACCCGGCGGTGGCCGGCGGCGTCGTGGCCCGGGTGGTTGAGCTGGGGCGCGTCCGTGCCGCCGTCACGGCCCTCGACGGGCTCGGCGGCGGGGTTGGGCGCGGAGCCCGCGATCTCCTCGCCGGACTCGTCCTGGTGCCGCTCGTCGGTCAGGGTGATCTTCAGGCCCTTGTTGAGGAACGCCATCTGCTGGAAGCGCGCCCGCAGGGTCTCGAAGTCGAAGGCGACGGTCTCGAAGATCGCCGGGTCCGGGTAGAAGACCTGGGTGGTGCCGGTCTCGCCGGTCTCCTCCCCCGGCACGAGCGGGCCCTGGGGCACGCCGCCGTCGGCGAACGCCATCCGCCACACGCGCCCCTGGCGCCGGACCTCGGTCTCGACGCGCCGGGAGAGGGCGTTGACCACGGAGATGCCCACGCCGTGCAGGCCGCCGGAGACGGCGTACCCGCCGCCGCCGAACTTGCCGCCCGCGTGCAGGATCGTCATGACGACCTCGACGGTGGGCTTGCCCTCGGTCGGGTGGATGTCCACGGGGATGCCGCGGCCGTTGTCCACGACCTTGACCCCGCCGTCGGCCTGCAGGACGACCTCGATGTGGTCGCAGTAGCCGGCCAGGGCCTCGTCGACGGAGTTGTCGACGACCTCGTAGACGAGGTGGTGCAGCCCGCGCGGGCCGGTCGAGCCGATGTACATGCCGGGCCGCTTCCGGACGGCCTCGAGCCCCTCCAGGACGGTGATGTCACCGGCGCCGTACTCGCGCTTCTGCGGTTCCTCTGTTGCCACGGGTTGCTGGCTCCTCCTGTTGGGCGTCGCGGCCGCTCCGGACAGCACAGGACGACGCCGATGAGACGTGCGGCGGCTCATCGGTTCTGCGGTGTCGGAGCGGTTCGACGTGGCCGGGTGCCCGCGCCGCGGGCGGGGGTGCCGCGATCGGCCGCGGGGGCCCGGTCCGTCGATTCCTGTCTGAGAACGATTCTACCGGAAAACGGGAGGCTCGGCGCGCCCGCAGATGCCCTTCAGCGGCCGGAGAACGGCCTCAGGACGTATTTTCGGGGGCTCCACCACCACGGGGACGCTCCCCGGGGGGCGCGAAGCGCCACAGGCCCGTCCAGCAGTCCCGGACCGCGCCGGGCGGGGTGCGCTCACCCGTAGGTGTCCCGCGGCCCCCGTCCGCGCACCGACCGCCGGCCGCGCTTCCAGCTCGGCGCCGCCGGCCCCAGGATCTCGATCCTCGTGATGATCCCCTCCCCCAGCTGCTCGTCGAAGGTGCGCAGCAGCTGGGGGACCATGAGCCGCAGGTTCGCGGCGTAGGCCGTGGAGTCGCACCGGACCCGCACCACCGTCTCGTCGAAGCTCTCCGGGCGGCAGTGCCCGGAGATCCCCGGGCCCACGAGGTCGTCCCACCGGGAGAGCACGGAGCCGACCGCGACGGGGGCCTTCCACCCCCGCCCCGCCACCAGGGAGTCCAGGACCGAGCCCACGCCGCGGGGGTCCCGCGCGGAGCGGCCCGCCCCGGAGTAGCCCCCGAGGGCGCGGGGGTCCACGTCGTTGCCCCGCCGGCGGCGCTCGGCCGGCGAGGCGGTCGCGGACTCCATGGCCGCGCCGAAGCCCTTGAGGTTGCGCCGCGCCGCCGTTCCGTGCAGCCGCCCGTCGCCCCGGGCCTCCGCGGCCCGGCGCATCCGCTCCAGCAGGGCCGCCGGCGCGTCGATCTCGTCCTCGATCCGGACGACGTGCTCCTCGGCCGCCGCCTCGGTGCCCTCGGCCGCGCCCTGCGCGGCGGGGTCCTCGCGCCCGTCCCCGCTCACGCCGGCGGCCCCTCCCCCGCCCGCTCGGCGGTCGGATCGGCGGTCTGTCCACCGGCCGGATCGTCCGCCCGCTCGGCGGTCCCCGGCCCCACCCGCACCACGCCGTGGGGGCCGGCGACGAGCTCGGCGGGCAGGTCCTCCTCGACCGCGGCCGTCACGAGCACCTGCTCGGCGGAGGCCACGATCGCGGCGAGCCGGCTCCGGCGCCGGGCGTCGAGCTCCGCGAAGACGTCGTCGAGGACGAGGATCGGCGCCGCGCCCTCCGACGGGTCGTCGGCCAGGTGCACGTACCAGGAGCCCAGGCGCAGCGCCAGGGCGTAGGACCACGTCTCCCCGTGCGAGGCGTAGCCGCGGGCCGGGGCCTCGCCGAGCAGCAGCTCGAGCTCGTCCCGGTGGGGGCCCAGCAGGGTGATCCCCCGCTCGACCTCCCGCTGCTCCGAGCTCTCGCACGCCTCCAGGACCAGCTGGTGCAGGTCTGCCGGGGAGAAGCCGCGCAGCCGGGCGACGTCGCCGCCGGCGCTCTCCGGCAGCACCGAGGACACGTAGCGCAGCGTGGTCTGCTTGCTGCCGTCGGTGAGCTGGCCGTGGGCGGTGGCGACCTGCGGGGCGAGGGCGTCGAGCAGCTGCAGGCGCGCGTGCAGGATGGTGGCCCCCGCGCGGGCGAACTGGTCGTTCCACGCTGCGAGCGTGGAACGGTGCGTGGCGGTGAAGCGTCCGCTCGAGCGGGCCGAGCGCAGCAGGGCGTTGCGCTGCCGGAGGACCTTCTCGTAGTCGGCCAGGGTGCCGGCCAGGACGGGGCGCATCGACTTGGCCAGGTCGTCGAGGAAGCGGCGGCGGTGCGAGGGGTCGCCCTTCACGAGCGCGAGGTCCTCGGGCGAGAACAGGACCGTGCGCACGATCCCGAGCGCGTCCCGCGCCCGGACGGGGGCCGCCCGGTTGATCCGCACGCGATTGGCCCGGCCGTCGTTGAGCTCGAACTCCAGCACGGTCTGCTGCCCGCCGCGCCGCACCCGGACCCGGACGATGGCGCGCTCGGCGCCGAAGCGGATCAGCGGACCGTCGGAGGAGACGCGGTGGGAGGCGAGGTCGGCGGTCCAGTCCAGGGCCTCGACGATGTTCGTCTTGCCCACGCCGTTCGGCCCGAGGAACACGGTGATCCCGGGCTCCAGACGCATGTCGAGATGGGCATACGTCCGGAAGTCGAGCAGGGAGAGGTGGTCGACGAACACGCCGGGGTCAGCAGCTTCCGAGTCCGGGCCGGGAGGTCACTGGCTGGGCAGCCGGACCGGCATCAGCAGGTACTTGTAGTCGTCCTTGTCCTCGCCGTCGGGGGTCTCCTGCGCGGAGAGCACCGCCGGCTTGGGCGGGGCGGTGAACGAGAACCGCACGTACTCGGAGGCGAAGGCGTGCAGGCCCTCGGAGAGGTACGTGGGGTTGAACGCGACCGTGATGTCGTCGCCGGTGAGGTGCGCGGAGAGGACCTCGGAGGCCTGGGCGTCCTCCCCGGTGCCGGCGTCGAGGGCCACCTGGCCCTGGGTGAAGGCGAGCCGGACGGGCGTGTTGCGCTCGGCCACGAGCGATACGCGCCGGACGGCCTCGACGAGGTCGCCGGTGCGCACCGCCGCGGTGATCGGGGTGTGCTCGGGGAACAGCGAGCGGATCTTCGGGTACTCCCCGTCGATGAGCAGGCTCGTGGTGCGGCGGCCGCCGGACTCGAAGCCGACGAGCTCGGCGGAGTCGGACAGCGCGATGTTGATGTCCCCGGCGGGCCCCAGGGTTTTGGCGATGTCGTTGAGGGTCCGGGCCTTGATCAGCGCGGCCGTCGAGAGGTCGTTCGCGGTCGGCCGCCAGGTGAGCTCGCGCATGGCCAGGCGGTAGCGGTCGGTCGCGAGCAGCGTCATCTTCTCGCCCTCGATCTCCACGCGCACGCCGGTGAGGATCGGCAGGGTGTCGTCCTTGCTCGCGGCGATGTTGACCTGGGCCACCGCGTGGGCGAACTCGTCCCCGGCCACCACGCCGGAGACGTCGGGCAGCGCCGGCAGCTCGGGGTAGTCGCCCACCGGCATGGCCGCGAGGTTGAAGCGGGACGAGCGGCAGGTCAGGACGACCTTGCCCTCGTCGGCGTGGACCTCGACGGGGGCGGAGGGCAGGGATCGGCAGATGTCGGCGAGCAGGCGTCCGGAGACGAGGGTGGTGCCCTCCTCCTGGACGTCCGCGCTGATGGACAGCCGTGCCGAGATCTCGTAGTCGAAGCTCGCGATGGACAGCGACCCGCCCTCGGCACGGATCAATAGACCGGACAGCACGGGCACCGGGGGCCGAGGAGACAGGGACCGGGCGGTCCAGGTCACGGCCTCGGCGAGAACATCGCGTTCGACGGAGAACTTCACGAGAGGTTGCTGCCTTTCAGTCTGATCAGGGGCGGCGGGGCCCCCGTCCGGGTCCCGCTTCCCGCAGGAAGAGGGCTCCGGGCGCCGCAGGGCGCCGCGGAGCAGGACGTGGCTCGCCGTGTGCATCGTATCCATGCGCTCCGAGCGCTGGCTATTCCGCCACGGAGGGCGCAGCCCGGGGGAGTAGCCGGTCGGGGACGGGTCTCGTCGCGGGGCGGAACCACAGGATTCTTGTTCTTTGGCCGGGATCTCTTTAAGGATGGGAGTGTTAATAACCGCTGTGGAATCTGTGGATAAGTGCCTCTCGGCCAGGTTCCGTCCGGGCCGGTCCTGTTGACTTCTTGTGATTCGCGGTCCACCGAAACCGGTCCGGCCGGTGGACGGGACCCGCGCCGTTCTGCGGGTTCCACAGGCGAGGGCCCGGTTGTACCGAGCTTGTCCACCGATGGAGCCCCGATCTCCACAATCTTGTCCACAGGTGTGGGTTGCGGTCTGTGCACAGCCGCTCCACAGGCGAGGAATTCCTGTGCACGGACGGGTCGTGCGGCCCGTGACGGCGCGGATCCGGCCTGTGGACGAACGACAGGAAAGGGGTCCGCCGGAGCACCGGCGGACCCCTGGGGGCAGGAAGGAGGGCCGGTCAGCCCTCGCGCTGCTGCTGCTTGATCCGGTTCGTCAGCTCGGTCACCTGGTTGAAGATCTGCCGGCGCTCGGCCATGAGGGTGCGGATCTTGCGGTCCGCGTGCATGACCGTGGTGTGGTCCCGCCCGCCCAGCTCCTGGCCGATCTTCGGCAGGGACATGTCGGTCAGCTCCCGCAGCAGGTACATGGCGATCTGCCGCGCGGTGACCAGGGTCCGGGTGCGCGACTTGCTCTTGAGCTCCTCGAGGGTGATGTCGAAGTAGACCGCCGTCTGGGCCAGGATCGAGGCGGCCGTGATCTCCTGCGCGCCGTCGTCGGTGATGAGGTCCTTGAGCACCAGCTCGGCCAGGGGCAGGTCCACGGCCTGCTTGTTGAGGGACGCGAAGGCGGTGACGCGGATCAGCGCCCCCTCGAGCTCGCGGATGTTGGTGGAGATGTGGGAGGCGATGTACTCGAGGACGTCGTCGGGGGCGTCCATGCCGTCGCTGACCGCCTTCTTGCGCAGGATCGCGATGCGGGTCTCGAGCTCGGGCGGCTGCACGTCCGTGATCAGGCCCCACTCGAAGCGCGAGCGCATCCGCTCCGCGAAGCCGGTCAGCTGCTTGGGCGGCATGTCCGAGGTGATCACGATCTGCTTCTCGTGGTTGTGCAGCGCGTTGAAGGTGTGGAAGAACTCCTCCTGCGTGTGCTCCTTGCCGGCGAGGAACTGGATGTCGTCGATCAGCAGCATGTCCACGTTGCGGTAGATCTCCTTGAAGGAGGACCCCTCGTCGTCGCGGATGGAGTTGATGAAGTCGTTCGTGAACTCCTCCGAGTTCACGTAGCGCACCCGCACCTGGGGGTAGAGGCGCTTGGCGTAGTGGCCGATCGCGTGCAGCAGGTGCGTCTTGCCCAGCCCGGACTCCCCGTAGATGAACAGCGGGTTGTACGCCTTGGCGGGCGTCTCTGCGACGGCGAACGCCGCCGCGTGCGCGAAGCGGTTGGACTGCCCGATCACGAAGGAGTCGAACACGTACTTCGGGTTCAGCCGCGCGGAGCTGTCCCACTCCCCCACCACGGCGGGTGCGGTGCCGGTGTCCCGGGCGGGGCGCCGGGGCGGGGCGGCCTGCGGGTCGCGCGGCGGCGGCAGCGTCCGGGTGCCCACGCCGGCCTCCCGCGCCGGAACCGGCTGGGCGGGGAACGACATCGCCGGCTGGTCCGACCACGAGGGGTCGGAGGACCGGGCGGGGTCGGCGGAGGTCGGCTCGTCAGTGCGGCCGCGCTCGGCCTCGAGCTCGTCGATCGGCGGCAGCGAGGGCGCGGGGGTCTGCTCCGGCGCCGGGGCGGCCTCGAGGTCGGCGTCGACGACGAACGCCACCAGGGTCTCGGGGCTGAAGGCCCGTCCCACGGCGGAGCGCAGCACGGAGGCCATCTGGTTCTGGAAGAACTCGCGGGTCAGCTCGTTGGGCACGGCCACGAGCAGGGTGGTCCCGATCAGCCCCTGGGGCTGGGCCAGGGAGATGAACCCCCGGTAGCGGCCGGTGGTCATCGGATCCTCGTACATGTACTGCACGCACTCGGCCCACTGCGCGCTGAGCGCCTGATTGTCCTGCGTGCCCACGCGTACTCCTGCTGTCATGTCGTCGAGTTGTCGTCGAGGTTCCGAGGCGGTGGACGGGTCGTCCGGGCCCGGGATGGGAAGGCTTGTCCACAGCGTTGTTCACAACGGTGGAAAAGCTGTCGGGGGCCAGCCGCGAGAGCCAGCCTAGAACATGCGTCCGGCCTGTTCATAGCGGCTCCGTTGGCGCCCCGGGAACTACATCCTTGTAGTTCGGGCCCGGATCCGCGCCGTTCCGCGGGTCTCGGCGGGCAGGTTTTCCACAGGATGTGACCAAGATCCGTGCACACCTGTGGGTAGGATGTGGACTGCACACGTTCCCCGCCCGCTCCGGCCGGTCGTCGTTCCGGTCCCGGTGCTCCGCCGCCCGCCCGGGGCCACCGTCCCGCGGGCGTCCCGTCCTCCGTCCGGAGCAGGCTCCGGCCCGCCCCGGATTTGACCGTCCCCTGCCCGTTGTCTAGGGTGGGGTAGTCTTTTGTGTCTGCGGTCATGCCTGTTCGCATGCCCGGACGCATCCACCAGCACTGCCGCGCCCGCCCGCTCGTCCTGCCGCTCCGGCGCCGAGGACGAGGGTGGGCGCGCACCCCGACGTCTTTGGAGTAACCAGTGAGCAAGCGGACTTTTCAGCCGAATAACCGCCGTCGCGCCAAGAAGCACGGCTTCCGCGCTCGGATGCGGACCCGTGCCGGCCGCGCCATTCTCGCGGCCCGCCGCAGCAAGGGCCGCACCGAGCTCTCCGCCTGAGTCTTCCGTGTCGGATCCGGCGGCGCGCTCGACCAGCCCCCTCCCGGGGGCGGTCCGCCGAGCGGTGCCACCGGCCCCCCAGGAGCCCCGCCGTGCTGCCTGAGCAGCACCGGATGCGGACCTCGGTCCAGTTCAAGGCCACCACGCGTTCCGGCGCCCGCAACGGGCGCCGGAACGTCGTCGTATATGTGCACCCCACGGACGGGGCGCAGCCCGCGCGCTTCGGCTTCGTGGTCTCCAAGGCCGTGGGCAACGCGGTGCGGCGCAACAAGGTGAAGCGCCGCCTGCGGGAGCTCGCCCAGTCGACCCTCAGGCAGGCGCCGTACGGTTACGACGTCGTGGTCCGTGCCCTGCCCCCGGCCGCCGCCGCCGGATGGCCGGATCTGGCGGCCGACTACGGCAGGGCGTGGCGCGCGGCGTCGGCCCGTGCCGGCGTGCCCGCCTCCGCGGACCGGGTCCCCGCACCCGAGCAGAGATCCACCCGACAGGAGGAGCCCGAGAGATGAGCGAGCACGCGCCCGAGCACCTCCTCGTCGCCGCTCCCCACGAGTTCGTCCGGCCCGCGACGGCCGGGCAGGCGCTCTGGTTCCTGCCGCAGAACGTGCTCATCGCGCTCCTCAAGCTCTACCGGTCCATCGTCTCCCCGCTCTACGGCGACGTCTGCCGGTACTTCCCCAGCTGCTCCGCCTATGCGCTCGAGTCCGTCACCGTGCACGGCGCCGTGCGCGGCCTGGGCCTCAGCGTGCGGCGCCTCCTGCGCTGCCACCCCTGGGCGGCCGGCGGGATCGACAGGGTCCCGGACGGGGGCCGGGTCTTCCCCGACTTCGCGTCCCTGCCCAAGATCGTCCTGCTGAACCACCCGACCCTGGCCGAGCGCCACCAGCACCGTCCCGCCGAGGACACCGGTCCCGCGGCCCAAGGAGAGCCTTCCCCATGAACCTGTTCGAAATGATCCTCTTCCCCTTCAGGTGGGTCGTCTCCGCCGTGCTGTGGGTGTTCCACGAGCTGCTCACGGCCGTCGGGATGGACCCGGCCGCGGGCATCACCTGGGTGCTCTCGATCGTGGGCCTGACCCTGGTCATGCGCACGCTGACCATCCCGCTGTTCCTCAAGCAGATCAAGTCCATGCGCGGCATGCAGGAGCTGCAGCCGGAGATGGCGAAGCTGCAGGCCAAGTACAAGGGCAAGAAGGACCAGCTCTCCCGCCAGGCCATGGCGCAGGAGCAGATGGAGCTGTACAAGAAGCACGGCTCCAACCCGTTCTCCGCGTGCCTGCCGATCCTCGTGCAGATGCCGATCTTCTTCGGCCTGTTCCAGGTGCTCAACGGCGTCCCCCAGGCCGCCGCCGCCGGCGAGACGATCCACGTGCTGGACGCCTCCCGCGTGCAGTCCTTCAACGAGGCCACCTTCTTCGGCGCGCCCCTGTTCTCCACCCTGCTCAACCCCGGCAACGGCAACCACGTGGCCACGATCGTCCTGGCCCTCGTGATGATCGTCGCGATGTCCGCCACGCAGTTCATCACCCAGAAGCAGCTGACGTCCAAGAACATGAGCGAGACTGCCAAGGCCTCCCCCATGTACCGCCAGCAGCAGATGATGCTCTACCTGTTCCCGCTCGTCTTCGCGATCGGCGGCATCAACTTCCCCATCGGCGTCCTCATCTACTGGACCGTCTCCAACGTGTGGTCCATGGGCCAGCAGTGGTGGGTCATCCGCAACAACCCCACCCCCGGCTCCCAGGCCGAGCAGGAGCTCAACGACCGCCGCGCGGCCAAGGGGCTTCCCCCGCTGGGCAAGACCAAGGAGGAGCACGAGGCCGAGCTGGAGGAGCAGCGCGCCCGCGCGGCCGCCGGCCAGCGGCAGCAGCCCGTCGGCAAGAAGCGCCAGAAGCAGCAGGCGAAGAAGAAGCAGACGCGGTGATCCCCGCCGGGTCCCCCGGTTCGACCCCCTCCCCCGCCCGTGGCCGGTCCCACCCTGCCACGGGCCCGCACCGCCCCCAGGAGACGACATGACCGACATCCGGCAGACCACGCAGGACGCCGACGAGGCCCAGCCGCTCGAGCCCCGGGCGACGGACACGCAGGGCCCGGCCGACGACGGCACGACGGCCGCCGTGGCCGCCCCGGCCCTCGACGCCCTCGAGGAAGAGGGCGAGGTCGCCGCCGACTACCTCGAGGAGCTGCTGGACACGGCGGACCTCGACGGGGACATCGACATCGAGGTGCGGGACGGCCGGACCTACCTCTCCGTCGTGGCCGAGGGCGACGACAGCGAGGGACTCTCCGTGCTGGTCGGGGAGGACGGCGAGGTCCTGGAGGCGCTCCAGGAGCTCGTGCGCCTGTCCGTGCTTGCGGCCACGGGCCGCCGCTCCCGGCTGGTGCTGGACGTCGGGGGCTACCGCGAGCGGCGCTCCTCCGCCCTGCGCGAGATGGCCCTCGCGGCCGTGCGCGAGGCCCGGGAGACCGGCGGGCGCGTGCACCTCGACCCGCTCTCCGCCTACGAGCGCAAGATCGTCCACGACGTCGTCGCGGACGAGGGCCTCCTCAGCGAGTCCGAGGGCGACGGCGCGGCACGGCACATCGTCGTGTCCGTCCAGGAGGGCTGATGAGCGCGCCCGAGCGACCCGCTCCCGCCCCGCAGGAGGCCCCTCTCCCCGACGCCCGGGAACGGGCGGCCGCCGAGCAGCTCTTCGGCGAGCGGCTCGGGCTGGCCGAGCGCTACGTGGCGCACCTGGCCTCGTCGGGCATCGTGCGGGGACTCATCGGGCCCCGTGAGGTCCCCCGGCTGTGGAGCCGTCACGTGCTCAACTGCGCCGTCGTGGAGGAGCTCGTTCCCCAGGACGCGCGCGTGGCCGACGTCGGCTCCGGCGCCGGCCTGCCCGGCCTGTGCCTGGCCCTGGCGCGCCCGGACCTGCACCTGACGCTCATCGAGCCCCTGGAGCGCCGGGTGCAGTGGCTCGAGGAGGTCGTGGCCGACCTCGGCCTGACCAACGTGCGCGTGCTCCGTGCCCGCGCCGAGCAGGCCGGGACCGAGGTCGACGACGTCGACGTCGTCACGGCCCGCGCGGTGTCGGCGCTCGTGGGACTGCTGGACATCACCCTGCCCCTGCTCCGCGGCCGCGGCGAGCTGCTGGCCCTCAAGGGGCGCTCCGCGGCCGAGGAGGTCGAGAAGGCGGGCAAGAAGCTCCACCGCTACGGCGCCCGGTCGACCGAGGTCCTCACCGCGGGCGCGGACCTGCTCGCGGAACCGACCACGGTGGTCCGCGTCCGGCTGTGAGGACCGCCCCGGCAGGTGTCACCCCGGTCAGGGGCGGCGGTAGGCTGGGACGAGTGTGCCACGGACATCCTCCGGCCCCGTACCGGGGCGCGGGCGGGGAGCCGGCACGGCCCCGGCACCTCTCCCCCGCGGAGGGCGTGCCCCCGACGGAGCGAGTTCGAGAAGAACCGGGAAGGTGCGCAGTCAGATGCCGAGCGACGACGGCGCGGAGGCCCGCCAGGGCTTCGACATGGGGTTTCCTCCGGATCCCGTGGCTCAACCGATGAAGGTTGTGCCGGATCGGGGAACTCGTGTTTCACGTGAAACGGACGCACCGCCGTCCGGGAGGACGACAACGATGGTGGAGGACACGCCACTGGGGAGGAAGCTCGTGGAAGAGACCAGGCGACGCGCCAGGCTGAAGAAGGTCCAGCTGGAGAAGCCCGCGGCGACGCGGGTCTTCACCATCAGCAACCAGAAGGGCGGCGTCGGAAAGACCAGCACCTCGGTGAACCTCGCCGTGGCGCTGGCCCGCCAGGGGCAGAACGTCCTGGTGATCGACAACGACCCGCAGGGCAACGCCTCCACCGCCCTCGGCATCGAGCACAGCTCGGACGTGGACAGCACCTATGACGTGCTCATCGACGAGATGCCGATCGCGGACGCCGTGAAGCAGTCCTCGGAGGCGGAGAACCTGTGGGTCGTGCCCGCCACGATCGACCTGGCCGGCGCGGAGATCGAGCTCGTCTCCATGGTGGCCCGGGAGCACCGGCTGCGGCGGGCGCTCGAGGCCTACGCACGCCGGCGTGAGGAGGACGGGCTCGAGCGCCTCGACTACGTCTTCATCGACTGCCCGCCCAGCCTGGGGCTGCTGACCCTCAACGCCTTCGTGGCCGCGACCGAGGTGCTCATCCCCATCCAGTGCGAGTACTACGCGCTCGAGGGCCTGAGCCAGCTGCTGAAGAACATCGAGATGATCCAAAAGCACCTGAACCCCGAGCTGAAGGTCTCCACGATCCTGCTCACGATGTACGACGGGCGCACCAACCTCGCGTCCCAGGTGGCCGAGGAGGTGCGGACCCACTTCCCCCACGAGGTGCTGGAGACGGTGATCCCCCGCTCGGTGCGCATCTCGGAGGCACCCAGCTACCAGCAGAGTGTCATCAGCTACGACCCGAGCTCGACGGGAGCCCTCTCCTACCTGGAGGCCGCCGCGGAGATCGCCCAGCGCGCCGGGCGCTGACTCTCCCCTCCCGCCGTCCCTGGACGCCCGCCTCCCCCGGAGGCGGGCGTCCGTCGTCCCGCTCCCCCGTGGTGCGCCGACCTGCCGGGACGGTCCCGGGGCGCGGTCTCCGGCGTGCAGGTGCTCCGTTAGAATTGGTCGGATTGCCGCAGCACGGAAAGGAACATCGTGAGCGAACGACGACGTGGACTCGGCCGAGGTCTCGGCGCCCTGATCCCCAGCACTCCCCCGGCCGCGCAGGAGACCACCACTGCACCGGATCGGTCCGGGACGCCTGCGGCGCCCGCTGCCGGACCGGACGGCGCCGACCGCCGGGGCGCGACGGCCGGTCCCGTTCCACGTGAAACATCGCCCGTGGCCGCACCGCAAAAGGATTCCGCCGCCCCCGCCCCGGTGGGCGCGGAGCACGGTGCGGCGGCACGCTCCTCGGACGCCGGGCCCAGGCGACCCGCCGGTCCGGCCGCGCGCCCGAAGGCAATCAAGTCGCGGATGGACATGGGTGAGGCGCTGCGCAACACCACCCTGGTCAGCCGCCCGTCAGACATGTTCTTCCTCCCGTCCGTACCGGACCCGGACACCGGCCAACAGGACTCCACCGGCCCCGATGTTCCACGGGAAACGGAGGCTCCGACCTCTCCGGAGCCGGCCGGGACTCCGACGGCACCGACGGGGCCCGCCGCCGCAGCCCGCCCGGACCGTGCCGCCCCCGCTCCATCGACGACCGACTCGCCAACGGCCGAATCGGCGACGCCCGCCGTCGCTCCACCGGCCGATCCTCCGGCCCCCGCCGCGGCGGAACCCTCCGCCGAAGCGGTTTCACGTGAAACGACGACGGGCACCAGGAGCCTGGCCACGGTGCCCGGGGCGACGTTCGCCGAGCTGCCGGTCGCCTCCATCCACCCCAACCGGAAGCAGCCCCGTCAGGTCTTCGACGAGGAGGAGCTGGCCGAGCTGGCGTACTCGATCGGCGAGCTCGGCGTGCTCCAGCCGATCGTCGTGCGCTCCAGCCGGGAGGGCGGGGACAAGCAGTACGAGCTGGTCATGGGGGAGCGGCGGTGGCGGGCCACCCAGCGGGCCGGTCTGGCCACGATCCCCGCCATCGTCCGGGAGACGTCCGACGACGACCTGCTGCGCGACGCCCTGCTCGAGAACCTGCACCGCAGCCAGCTGAACCCTCTCGAGGAGGCCGCGGCCTACCAGCAGCTGCTGGAGGAGTTCGGCGCCACGCAGGAGGAGCTGGCGCGGCGGATCGGGCGCTCCCGTCCGCAGATCAGCAACACCATCCGCCTGCTGAAGCTCCCCCCGCTGGTCCAGCGCCGCGTGGCGGCCGGTGTTCTCTCGGCGGGCCACGCCCGTGCGCTGCTCGCCCTGGCGGATCCCGCGGAGATGGAACGGCTCGCGCAGCGGATCGTCGCGGAGGGGCTGTCGGTGCGGGCGACGGAGGAGGCGGTGGCGCTGTTCGACCGGTCGAAGAAGGCCCCCGAGCGCGTGCCGGCGGCCGCGCCGCGGCACCAGGAGCGGCTGGACTACATCGCCGAGGCCTTCGCCGACCGGCTGGACACGAGCGTGAAGATCGCGCTGGGGGCGCGGAAGGGACGGATGACCATCGAGTTCGCCTCCGTCGAGGACCTGAACCGCATCATCGAGGTGCTCGACCCCGGGATGGACCGGTCCTAGCCGACGACGGCCCCACGGAGAAGCCCCGGTGTTCCACGTGGAACACCGGGGCTTCTCCGTGAGGCCGTCGCGGCGGCGGCGGGGACGGGCGAGGCCTCAGAGGCCGTTGTACTCCGCGAGGTCGCCGAGGCGCATCGTGCCCGTGGGGACGTCCTGGTCGGCCAGTAGGAACATCCGCTGGAGCCCGAAGACGAGGGCCTCCGCCAGGTGGTTGCGGTGCTCGGCGTCGGCCAGTGCCGCGCGGTCCACCGGGCTGGAGAGATAGCCCAAATCCAGCCACACCGTGGGGGCGCCCAGGGACCGGAGCAGCTCCCACTGCCGCGGGTGCGCCCCGAGGTCGAGCGCCCCCGTCCGCGCGACCATCTCCTTGAGGACGAGGACGGCCGCACGCTCGCCGATGGGGGAGTAGACCTCCGAGCCGTCCTGCTCGCCCCAGTAGTAGGCGGCGACGCCGGAGGCCGCGGGCGAGCGGTTCCAGTCGCAGTGCAGCGACAGCACGACCGCCTCGGGGTGCTCGTCCGTGACCACCCGGGCCGAGGCCACAGCGCGCACCGGGTGGCCCCGGCGGTCGCGGAACTCGCGGCCGGAGGACACGACGGCCGGGTCGGCGCCGATCTCGTGGAGCAGCTCCCAGGCCCGCACCGCCACGTCGCACGTGATCTCGTCGGCGCGGTCCACGAAGTCCCCGGGGGCCGAGGCCGCAGGCTGCTGGCCGGAGGAGCGCGAGGGCACCAGCACCACGGGGCGCCCGCGCAGCGCGGAGCTCGCGCGCTCGAGCCGGTGGTAGTCCCGCAGGGAGAAGGCCTTGGAGGAGGTGATGTTCTTGTTGATCCGGGCCAGCGCCGCGATCGTCTCGCGGTCCACGACCCCGGTGGCCGGCAGACCGAGGCTCTGCTGCAGCTCCGTGACGGCGTAGTGGGTGCTCTTGGCGAACGCGCCGTTGAGGTGACCGTAGTAGAAGCCCAACCGGGAGAGGTTGTGCTGCAGCATGGTGACGTCGTCACCGCGGAGGGGCTGGTCCCCGTCCAGGAAGAGGGGGCGGTCCCCCAGGGCGTACTGCGCCTCGTTGAGCGCGCGCTCCGTCTCGGGGCCCACGAGCCCGTCGACGATCAGCCCCCGCTCCTGCTGGAAGGCGCGCACGGCCGCGTCGACGTGGTCGTCGAAGTAGGAGGGGTTGTTGACGTCCTGTGGTGCCAGGTACGCCACGGTGACCCCCGCGCGGAGCAGGCGCTCCCGCAGGCTGGTCACGCGCCGGCTCGTCATGGTCCGGCGCAGCATCGGTTCGGTGTCGTCGAGGTTCACGGAAGTCCCACGGGTCGTCGGGTCGTCGGGGGTGGTGCGCGAACGGCTCATCCGTCCCCTCCCGGCGGGGGAGGGGACGGATGAGCCGGACGTGGAGGGGATGTCGGGGACCCGATCAGTTCCCGGGGGTGAGGTAGTCGGCGAACTCGCGCTCCAGGGCGCTCTTGGGCTTGGCGCCGATGGCCTTGCGGACCACCTCGCCGTCGGCGAAGAGGTAGATCGCGGGGATGGAGGTGATGCCGTACTGGGAGGCGACGGCCGGGTTCTCGTCCACGTTGAGCTTCACGACCTCGACGGCGTCCGCGTGCTCCGCGGCGATGGCGTCCAGCACCGGGCCGACCATCCGGCAGGGGCCGCACCACTCGGCCCAGAAGTCCACGATGACGGGCTTGCTGGACTCGAGGACCTCGGTCCGGAAGTCGGCGTCGGTGACGTTCTTGGCAGCACTCATGATGTCTCCTTGTCCGGGCGTCCGGCACGCACAGCGCGTGCCCGACGCCCACGGGTGGCTCGCCGAGCGACTCGGACGAGCGGGCGGATCGTGTTCGATTATGACCCATGCGGTGGCGGGACAGGGCCCGCGCCCGCACCGGCCGGGCTCAGCTGTGCAGCACCGAGCGGCTGTGGAGGGCCGCCAGGTAGTGCTCAACGTCGACGGCCGCGACGCAGCCCGAGCCGGCGGCGGTGATCGCCTGCCGGTAGGTGGCGTCCACGACGTCGCCGGCCGCGAAGACCCCGGCCAGGCTGGTGGTGGAGCTGCGGCCGTCCACGGCGATCGTGCCGTCCACGGTGAGCTCCAGCTGGTCCTTGACCAGGTCCGTGCGGGGATCCGAGCCGATCGCCACGAACAGGCCCGTCACCGGCAGCTCGGAGGTCTCCTTGGTCTGGGTGTCGCGCAGGGCGAGGGACTCGACCTTGTCCGCCCCGTTGATGCCCACGACCTCGGTGTTCCACAGCACGTTGATCTTCGGGTCGTCGAAGGCACGCTGCTGCATGATCTCCGAGGCGCGGAAGCTGTCGCGGCGGTGGATGATCGTGACCTTGGCGGCGAACTTGGTGAGGAAGGTGGCCTCCTCCAGGGCGGAGTCGCCGCCGCCGACCACGGCGATGTGCTGCTCCTTGAAGAAGAAGCCGTCGCACGTGGCGCACCAGCTGACCCCGTGGCCGGAGAGCCGCTTCTCGTCCGGCAGCCCGAGCTCGCGGTAGGCGGAGCCGGTCGCGATGATCACGGCGTGGGCGCGGTGGACGGAGCCGTCCTCGAGGGTCACGGTCTTGATCTCGCCCTCGAGCTCGACGGCGACGACGTCCTCGTAGCGGATGTCGGCCCCGAAGCGCTCGGCCTGCTGCTGCATGCTGGACATGAGCTCCGGGCCCATGATGCCGTCGACGAACCCGGGGTAGTTCTCGACCTCGGTCGTGTTCATGAGCTCGCCACCGGCCGTCACGGACCCGGCGAAGACGATCGGCCGCAGGTTGGCGCGCGCGGTGTAGATCGCGGCGGTGTACCCGGCGGGGCCGGAGCCGACGACGATGACCTCGTGGACGGTCCCGTCCTCCGCGGTGACCGTCGGCTCGTCGTTCTTGGGAGCGAGGTCCAGGGCGTTGATGACGGGACCGAAGTCGGGGCTCACTGTTCTGCTGACCTTCCGTGAAGGGAGCGGCCGGACGCGCCGGCCGCGGGGACCACTGGCACAACGGGGCGCGCCCGGCGGATATTCCGGGGACGGGCGCGCCCCGCGGCGCAGGGGAGCGGGGTGCTCAGCCGAGCTGGATCTCGCCGACCCGCAGCCCGTAGGGGTAGCCCGCGATGGGGTTGGTCAACTGCGGCAGCTGGGTCCAGTTCACGATGACGTACTGGTGCTCGCCGTCCTGGGCCGCCGCGGCGAGGGGGACCGTGATCTCCGGGCCCGTGAAGGCGCCGGAGCCCACCTGCTGGGCGCCCTCGAGGCCCGGGGTGTCGTTGACGTAGACGTCGAACAGCCCGCCCGAGCCCGCGGACTGGCTGATCCGCACCTCCCGCACCGGGGCGGGCTCCCGGAGCTGGACCGCGAGGCCCACGCTGGGCGTCCGGTTGCCGAAGCTCGCGTCGGAGAACCCGTAGCTGATCCAGTAGGTGGCGGGGTTGCCGTCGACGACCTGGCCCAGCTGCGCGTCCTGGTCCGCCATGAAGCCCGGGTCCGTCGGCACCAGGCGCAGCGCGCCCGCGGCGTCGGGCTCGGCCGGTGCCTGCTCCGTGGGGCTCGGCGCCGCGCTCGGCTGCCGGTCCTGCTGCTCCGCGGCGGGGGCGCTCGCGACGGGCTCCGGGTCCTCCGGGCCGCCGAAGAGCCCGCCCAGCCGGTCGAAGCCGAGGACCACGGCCCCGACGAGCACGGCGAGCAGCAGGGCCAGCAGCCACACCAGGCCGCGGCCGCCCTTCTTCCCGACCGGCTGCGGGTCCTGCTCGCGCGGCGGCGCCCCGGCCGTGCCGGGCTCGTCGAAGGGCGTCTCCTGGTGCTCGTCGTACCAGCTGTCGTAGCGGTTGTCGCCGTCGTAGCCGGGATCGATGTCCGTGCCGGCGACACGCCCGGCCGCGGCCGCGGTCCCGCTGGCCGCGGCCCGGTCGAAGAGGGTCGACCGGGTGGAGGTGGCGCTGACGCGCACGGGCCGGCCGAGGCGGGTGCGCACGGAGGGGGCGGGGGCGGCGGCGTCGTAGGAGTCGTCGTGCTCCCAGCGGGTCACCCTGGCCCCGGGGGCGGCGCCGGCGAGGCCGTCGGACGGTGCGGCCGCGACCACGGGCTGCGGGCTGGTGGGCTCCGGCTCGTCGTAGACGTAGGAGCTGCCGCCGCCGGTGCGGGGGGCGCCGAAGATGTCGTCGCCGAGGGACTCGTCCTCGATCTCGTCCGGCTCCACGAGCAGGGAGTCGAGCATGTCCGCGGCGGGGGTGTGGGAGGTCACGAGGTAGGTGTGCGCGTCCGCCTGGCCGAGGTCCAGGATCTGGAAGGGCGCGCCGAGGCTGCCGTTGGCCATGGAGCGCGCGTTCTCCACCAGCAGGGGCGTGTGCTGCTCGGCGGGCAGCAGGATCGAGACGCGGCGGCCGAGGATCTGGTCCTGGCCCTCGAGCACGTGGTCGCCCTCGGCGGTGGCCAGCACGTCCGAGACGACCTTGTAGCGGCCGCCGAGGACGGAACCGAGCTTCATCGGTGCAGGCACGTTGGCTCCCTGGGGGTCGGGAATTCGCGGGGGGCCGGAATTCGGGGTGGGGTCGGCCGGAGGGCGGGCGGGGCGGGTGCCCTTCCCCCGGTCACCGACCAGTCAGCACTTTACCGGTCCCCGGCGCGGGTCCGTGAGATCCGCCTCACGTGCTCAGCGGCCGAGTCGGGCGAGGACCGGGCGCAGCAGCCCGTCGAGCTCCCGCACGCGGCACAGTCTGAGGGCGCCGAGATAGGCCACGCCCATCGCGGTGCCGCCGACGGCGAGGGTCACGACCGCGGTGAGCTGGTTGGCCCAGGGGAACCCGCCCGGGTCGTAGCCGCCGAGCAGGTGCAGGACCACGGCGCCCACGGCCCCGGCGAGCAGGGACGCGGCGAGGATCCGCACGTGGGAGTTCAGGACGTGGGCGACGTCGTAGTCGCCGATCCGGCGGACGAGCACCCGGTGGTAGAGGAGCGTGCTGAGCACGTTCTGCGCCGCGTAGCAGCCGGCGACCGCGAAGACGATGTGCTCGGGGGGCACGAACGCCCAAATCGCCGCGGCGCAGGCCACGGTGAACACGGCCACCCCAATCTGGACCAGGAACGGCGTGCGGGCGTCCTCCTGGGCGTAGAACGCCCGGCCGAGCATGAAGGAGGTCGACATGAACGGCGCGCCGATCGCGATGACGGTGACGACCTGGCCCACGACCGCGCCCGCGGAGGCCACGCCGCCGCTGAAGAGCATGCCGATCGGGCCCGCGTAGACGATCAGCGCGACGGTTGCGAAGACCGTGGCCACCCCGGTGATGCGCAGGCTCGAGGACAGGGAGGCGACCATGCCGGCCCGGTCCCCGTCGGTCGAGGCGGCGGCCATCCGGTTGAACAGCACCGTGGCGATGGACAGCCCGATCACCCCGTGGGGCAGCGAGTAGAGCATCGAGGCGTGGTTGAGGGCGGTCACGCCGGCGATCTGCTGGGGCGGGTCCATCGCGAGGTACTGCGCCCGGGCGCCCGTGGGGATCGCCGCGACCTTGGTCAGGGCCAGGAACGCGAGGTTGGCGATGAGCCCGGTGGCCAGCGTCCAGCCGCCCAGCCGCGCGGCGGTGGAGAGGCCGATCCCGCGCCAGCCGAAGCGCGGGCGCAGCCCCAGTCCGAGGCGCCTCAGCGGCAGGAACAGGACGAGGGCCTGCAGGGCCACGCCCAGGGTCGCGGTGGCGGCCAGCCACCAGGTCTTGGCGGGCGTCCAGTCCTCGAGGGTGTGCGGGTCCTGCGCGTACGCCCCGAACTGCTGGATGAACACCAGCAGGGCGGCGATCGCCACGACGTTGTTGAGCACCGGCGCCCACATGTAGGCGCCGAACGCCCCCTTGGCGTTGAGCACCTGGCCGACCACGGTGTAGAGGCCGTAGAAGAAGATCTGCGGGAACGTGAACAGGGCGAACGTGGTCCCCAGGGCGATCTGGCCGTCGGTCCAGCCGGAGCCCATGGTCCGGATGATGGGCTCGGCCAGCACCACCACCACGGCGGCCACGCCCAGCAGGGCGAGCACGGCGAGGGTCAGCAGCCGGGAGATGTAGTCGGCCCCGGCGTCGTCGTTCCGGGAGGCCTTGATGATCTGGGGGACGAGCACCGCGTTGAAGATGCCGCCGGCCACGAGGACGTAGATGAGATTGGGCAGCTGGTTGGCGAGCTCGAAGACGTCCGCGATCGTGGTGATGGAGCCGACGGCCACGGTGAGCAGGATGGTCCTGACGAAGCCCAGGGCGCGGGAGACCAGCGTGCCGGAGGCCATGATGGCGCTGGAGGCCGCCCCCGAGCGTCGTGCCGGGGCGGCCGCGGCGCCCCCGGCGGTCTCAGAGCTGGTGGATGATGTATTCACGTGCGATGTCCGCGATGCGCCGTTCGTTGGGGAAGGACAGCTTCCGGCCCAGGTCGTCGATGTTCACCCAGGCGACGTCCACGGCCTCGTGGTCGGGGTCGTTGTCCGTGGTCAGGTGCCCGCCCGTGGCCCGCAGCAGGAAGTGGTGGACCGTCTTGTGCACGCGGTGGCCGGAGACCGTGAACCAGTAGTCGATGCTGCCCAGCGGGCTCAGGACCTCCCCGGCGATCCCGGTCTCCTCCTCGATCTCGCGGATCGCGGCTTCCTCGTTGGTCTCCTCGTTCTCCGGGTGGCCCTTGGGCAGGCACCACTCGAGGCGTCCGCCCCGGTTGATCCGGGCGATGATGGCCACCGGGTGGGAGGGTGTGCCGAGGTCGACGACGATCCCGCCGGCGGAGACTTCCTCGACCGTGGGCAGCGCGGCGGCCGGTGCGGTCGGCCGCTTCTTCGGTGCGCTGGGTACGGGGAAAGCCATGTCTCCTACCTTAGCCACAATCTTCCGGGCTCCCGTGGGGGCGCCTGGACGCTCCCCGGACGCGCTCCCGCGGCGGCCGGCGCCCCGGGCCCGGCGCCCCGGTCTGGAAGAATGGGCGCCACCATGACCCAGCTGCTCGATCCCTCCGCGATCCACCCTGCCGCCCTCGACCTGGGGCGGCAGTTCGCCGCCGCCGGCCACGACCTCTCCCTCGTGGGGGGGCCCGTGCGCGACCTCTTCCTCGACCGCCCCGCCCTGGACCTCGACTTCACGACCGACGCGACCCCGGACCAGACCCTCGCCGCCGTGAAGGGGTGGGCGGACGCGGTGTGGGAGATCGGCCGGGACTTCGGCACCATCGGGATGCGCAAGGGCGACGTCCAGCTCGAGGTGACCACCTACCGGGCGGAGGCCTACGACGCCGACTCCCGCAAGCCGGTCGTGGCGTTCGGCGACTCCCTCGAGGACGACCTGTTCCGCCGGGACTTCACGATCAACGCGATGGCCCTGCGGCTGCCCTCCCTGGAGCTGGTGGACCCCCACGGGGGGATCAGGGACCTGCACGCGCGGGTGCTGCGCACCCCCGGGACGCCGGAGGACTCCTTCTCCGACGACCCCCTGCGGATGATGCGGGCCGCGCGCTTCGCCGCCCAGCTCGACGTCGAGGTGGCGCCCGAGGTGCAGGCCGCCATGACGGACATGGCCGGCCGGATCGGGATCGTCTCCGCCGAGCGGGTGCGCGACGAGCTCGTGAAGCTGGTCTGCGGGCGCCGCCCCCGGCGGGGCGTGGACCTGCTCGTGGCCACCGGGCTGGCCGGGATCGTGCTGCCGGAGGTCCCGGCGCTGCAGCTCGAGGTCGACGAGCACCACCGGCACAAGGACGTCTACCAGCACTCCCTGACCGTCCTGGAGCAGGCGGCCGCCCTCGAGACGGGCGCCGACGGGCCCGTACCGGGCCCGGACTTCGCCCTGCGCTTCGCCGCGCTGATGCACGACGTCGGCAAGCCGGCGACCCGGCGCTTCGAGGACTCGGGGGCCGTGAGCTTCCGCCACCACGAGGCCGTGGGCGCCAAGCTCACGGCCCGGCGGATGCGGGCCCTGCGCTTCGACAACGACACGATCAAGACGGTCAGCCGGCTCGTGGAGCTGCACATGCGCTTCTACGGCTACGGGGACGCCGGCTGGACCGACTCCGCCGTGCGCCGCTACGTGCGGGACGCCGGGCCCGTCCTGGAGCGCCTCCACCGGCTGACCCGGGCGGACGTCACGTCCCGCAACAAGCGCAAGGTGGCCCGGCTGGCCGCCGCCTACGACGACCTCGAGCAGCGGATCGCGGAGCTGTCCGAGCAGGAGGAGCTCGCCGCCGTGCGCCCCGAGCTGGACGGCCAGCAGATCATGGCCGTCCTCGGCGTCCCGCCGGGGCCCGTCGTCGGCCAGGCGTACAAGTTCCTCCTGGACCTGCGCCTGGACGAGGGGGAGCTGGGCCCGGAGGAGGCCGAACGACGGCTGCGGGCGTGGGCCGCGGAGACGCTGTGAGCGTCCGCCTCGGCACGGCACCGGCGGAGCCGGCCCCGGCGGGGGAGCACCCCGGCCGGAGGCCCGGGTCCGCCCCCGTGCGGGGGCTCGGCCCGTGGGTGCTCGCCGGGTTCGCCCTCCACACGGCGCTGCTGGCGTACGTCGTCAAGCTCCCGTGCCGCCTGACGTCCTGGGATCCCCCGGGCACGTTCCAGACCCTGTGCTACTCCGACCTCCCCACCCTGTATGCCTCCACGGGCATGGCCGAGGGACGGTTCCCCTACCTGGATCCCGGGGCGCTGCTGGAGTACCCGGTGCTGCAGACGGTCGTGGCCTCCGCCACGGGCGTCGTGGCGCACGCCCTGTCCGGCACGGCCAGTGAAAATGCTTCGCAGGGAATATATTTTGACGTCAATGCGCTGCTCCTCGCCGGCGTGTGGGTGGCCGTCGTGCTCGTCCTCGGCCGGATGCTGGGGCGCCCGGGGCCGGCCGTCCTCGCCGCCCTCGCCCCCGCCGTCGTGGTGACCGGGTTCGTCAACTGGGACCTATGGCCCGTCCTGTGCACCGTCCTCGCCCTGCTCGCCCTCCGCCGCTCCCGGTGGCTGGTGGGCGGGGCGCTGCTGGGCGTCGGCACGGCCTTCAAGCTCTTCCCCTTCCTGGTCCTGGGCGCGCTGATCGTCCTGGCGATCCGGCGCCGCGAGGCCGGTCCGGCGCTGCTCGCCGCCGCCGGCGCGGCCGGGGCGTGGGCGGCCGTCAACGTCCCGGCCGCCCTGGCCGACCCGGTGCAGTGGGGCTACTTCTGGCGCTTCAGCCAGGACCGCGGAGCCGGCTTCTCGTCCGTGTGGCACTGGTGGAACGGGATGGCCGTGCCGCGGCTCGGCGCGCAGCCGCTGTCCGCGGAGCAGGTCAACGTCCTCGCCCTCGGCGCCTTCGCCCTGGCGTGCGCGCTGGTCCTCGTGCTGGGTCTGGTCGCGCGGGAGGAGCCACGGCTGGAGCAGCTGGCGTTCCTGGTGCTCGCCGCGTTCGTGCTGACCAACAAGGTGTACTCGCCGCAGTTCGTGCTCTGGCTCGTGCCCCTGGTCCTGCTGGCCCGCCCCCGCACCGTGGAGTTCGTCGTGTGGCAGGTGGTCGAGGTGTTCCACTGGGCCGCCGTGTTCAGCTGGCTCGGCCGGGCCTCGGCCGGGCTGCCGGGGACGGAGACGGCCGAGGACGTCTACTTCCTGGCGGTGGCCCTGCACACGCTCGCGGTGGGGTATCTGGTGGTGCGGGTCGCGGCGGACGTCCTGCACGGACGACGGGAGACACGATGACCCTCCAGGCGATCCGGACGCGGGGCGGCAGCGCGCTGCTGCTCGGAGGACTGGTCCTGTACGCGGTGGCGATGGCGTGGCTGCTGCGGCTGCCCTGCCGGGTGGCGGACGGGACCGCGCGCTTCCCCGGGCTGTGCGCCGCCCCGCCCGCCCCCGCCGCCGGGGGAGGGCTCCTCACCGGGGGTCCCGCGGGGGAGGCGCCGGCGCTCGTCGGGATGGTCACCACGGTCGTCGGCTGGTTCACCACCAACCTCTCCGCGCTGCTCGGCCTGGACGCGGAGCAGGGCGTGCTCGCGCAGCTGCCCGTGCTGCTGCTGGTCCTCGTGTGGGCCGCCACGGTCGGGGCCGTGCTGCGCTCCACCGGACGGCGGACGGAGGCGCTGGTCATGGCGGTGGCCCCCGCCGTGCTGCTCGCCGGCTTCGGCACCTGGGACCTGTGGGCCGTGCTGTTCATGACGCTGGCGCTGCTCGGCCACGACCGCGGCCACGGTGCGGCGGCGGGCGTGCTCCTGGGCCTCGGCGCCTCCGTGGCCCTGTTCCCCGTGGCCGTGCTCCTCGCCGTCCTGCTCCTGGCGGCCCGCCACCGGCAGTTCCGGGACTTCCTGCGGGTGCTCCTGGGCGCCGTGCTCACCTGGGCGCTGGTCAACGGCCCCTCCGTCCTCACGGCGTGGGAGCGCTGGACGGCCGGCCTCGCCGCGATGGCGCAGCGGCCCGTCGAGGAGTCCTCGCTCTGGGGGACGTGGTCCCGGACCGCCTCGGCGGTGACCGGGGCGCCCCCCGCCCCGGCGGGGGAGCACGTGCTGCCCGCCCTCGCCCTGGGTCTCGTGGCGGTGCTCGTGCTCACGCTCGTGGCCCGCCAGGAGCCGGACGCGGCGCAGGTGGCCTTCCTCGTCCTGGCCGTGTTCGTGCTCCTGGGCCCCCGGTACTCGCTGGTCCAGGTGCTGTGGCTGACGCCCCTCGTGGTCCTCTCGCGGCAGCGCTGGCCGGAGTTCGCGGCCTGGCAGCTCGTCGAGCTGCTGCACTGGGTGCTCCGCGCCCCGCCCGAGCAGACGTGGCCGGCGCTCGGGGGGGCCGTCCCGGGTGCGCAGGACCTTCTCGGCGTGCTGCGCGTGCTGTTCCTGGCCTGTCTCGTGGTGGTGGTGGCGGTCGACGTCCTGCGCGGGCGCGGGATCGGCGCCGGCCGGTGACGGGCCGCCACGGCTCGCGGACCCGGCGGCGCCGGGCGGTCCCGCCCCTCCCGTAGGGTCGGAGACGGCCGGATACGACGAGTGCTCGGGAGGAGCGCCGGTGATCGAGATCGAGAACCTGACCAAGACCTACGGTGACAGGACGGCGGTGGACGACGTCAGCTTCACCGTGCGGCCCGGCCGGGTCACGGGGTTCCTCGGGCCCAACGGGGCGGGGAAGTCGACCACGATGCGCCTCGTCGTCGGCCTGGAGTCCGCCACCCGCGGGCACACCCGCGTCAACGGCCGGCCGTACGCCGAGCACCGCGCGCCGCTGGCGGAGGTCGGCGTCCTGCTCGACGCGAAGGCCGTCCACCCCAAGCGCACCGCGCGCGCGCACCTCGGCGCGCTCGCCGCGACCCACGGCATCCCGCGGTCCCGCGTGCAGGAGGTCGTCGACCTCACCGGCCTCGGGGCCGCCGCCGACAAGCGGGTCGGCGGCTACTCCCTCGGCATGGGCCAGCGGCTCGGGATCGCGGCGGCCCTGCTCGGCGACCCGCAGACCGTCATCCTCGACGAGCCCGTCAACGGGCTCGACCCCGAGGGGGTCGTGTGGGTCCGCCACCTCGCCCGCCACCTCGCCGGGGAGGGCCGCACGGTCTTCCTCTCCTCCCACCTCATGTCCGAGATGGCCCAGACCGCCGACCACCTCGTCGTCATCGGCCGGGGCCGGATCCTCGCGGACGCCCCCATCGACCGGGTCCTCGCCGGGGGCCGCACCCGCACCCGTGTGCGCACGACCGACCGCGACGGCCTGCGCCTCGCCCTGCGCGGCGCGGGGGCGGAGATCGCGCCGTTCGACGCCGACGGCGCCGTCGTCACCGGGCCCGAGCCGCGGCGCATCGCCGAGGCCGCCCTGGCCGCCGGGGTGCTGCTCTACGAGCTCACCCCCCTGACGGAGACCCTCGAGGACGTGTACATGGCCATGACGCAGAACGAGGTGGAGTACCGCTCCGGGGCCGGCGCCGGGCCCGCCCCGGCCGACCCCGCGCCCTGGGCGCGCACCGCCGCACCGAACGGAGACCGAGCATGAGCACCAGCACGCCGACCGCCCACCGCCCGGGGCCCGTCCCCGGCCCCACCGGGCCGGGCCGGGCCCCGGCGCGGCCCCGGCTGAGCTTCGGGGGCGTCCTGGGCTCCGAGTGGATCAAGTTCCGCTCGCTGCGCTCGCACTGGATCCTGCTGGGCGTGTCCCTGGTCCTCACCCTGGGCTTCGCCGCCCTCGGGGCGTGGAGCACCCTGACGGTCATCGACATGAACGAGCAGGCGGCCCGGGACGCGGTCGAGCAGAGCCTCGACGGCCGCTCCCCGGAGGAGCTGGGGCTCACCGAGGAGCAGGTCCAGCAGCGCCAGGACGAGCTGGTCGCCCAGTCCGAGCGGGACATGGCCGAGGCCTCCGAGCTGAGCCTGCCCGACGGCATGGGCTTCGGCGAGTACCTGGCGATGGCCAGCGCCAACGGCGGGCTGGAACTGGTCGTGCTCCTCGTGGGCGCGCTCGCCGTGCTGACGATCGGCTCGGAGTACTCCACCGGGTCGATCCGGACCACCATGACCGCGGTGCCGCGGCGCACGCCCGTGCTGGTCGCCAAGGCCCTGGTGCTCTCCGGGGTGACCTTCCTCTTCGGCGTGCTCGGCGCCTTCCTGTGCCACCTGCTCGTGCAGCCGATCCTCGCCGCCGAGGACCTCGGCTACGACGTGTGGCGCGAGGCCGTGCTGCTCAACGTCCTGGCGGTGGGCCTCTTCTACATGATCACGGCGTGGCTGGGCTTCGGCCTCGGGGCTCTGCTGAAGTCCACGGTGGCCGGGGTCGTGGTGCTGGTGGTGGTCCTGTTCGTGCTGCGCATCGTGCTGTTCGCCCTCAACTTCGAGTGGCTGGACGACGTCAAGCCCTACGCGCCGGCGGAGGCCGGCCTCGGCCTGACCACGATGTACCAGGCGTCGGACGCCGTGCTCGACCACGTCCAGTCCGGGCTGGTCTACGGCGCGTGGGGCCTCCTGCTCGTGCTCGCCGGCGTGCTCGTCACCCGGAGGCGCGCCCTCTAGCGGTCCTCCCGGCGGTGGACCGGCCCCGGCCCTACGATGGGCTGGCGGACCGGCGCGCGGTGCCGCCGGGCCCGCGCGGGCCCGCCGACGGGACGGACCGGGGGGAGCTGCTGTGCCGGTGCCACCGGGGCGGGCCATCACGGGGGACCTCACCCCCGAGGAGTCCCGCAGACTGCGCCGGAGCCTGCAGCGCTGGCTCGTGGTGGTCGTCGTGCTGGTCGCCGCGCTCACCTCGGTCGTCAACTGGATCTTCGTGGACCGCGAGCCCCAGGACCCGGTGGAGACCTGGCTGGAGGGCCTCCAGGCCGGGCGTTCGCGGCAGCTGCTGTCCCGGGCGGAGGCCGTCGTGGCGGACCCGGCCCTGGGCGTCTTCCCCAACCGCGTCTACCGCGGCGCCGCCGGGCGGCTCGGCGGCCACGAGGTCCTGGCGGTGGATCAGCAGGGCGCCCGGGCCGAGGTCTCGGCGCGCGTGTGGTGGGACGACCCCGGCGGCGGGCGCCGCGAGGAGGTCCACCGCTACCGGGTGCACCAGGTGCGCCTGACGGGGCCCTTCAACGACCAGTGGGAGCTCGACTCGCTGGACGCCGCGCCCCTGGCCGTGCACCTGCCGGCCCCCCTGGACGAGCTGTCCGTCAACGGGGAGAGCGTCGACCTCGACGCCGGGGACCGCGAGCCCGACCCCCGGGGACCCGGGGGAACGTGGCGCTTCGAGGCGCTCCCGGGGGAGTACGCGATCGGCCTGCCGGGGGACTCGTACTACGAGGTGGCCGATCCCCTGGCGCCCGTGACCATGGCGTTCCGCGACCCGCGGCCGGCCGCTGTGGAGCTGCGCCCGGCCCCGTCGCCGCGGATGTGGCAGGAGACCGAGGACCGGATCCGCGCCTGGCTCGAGGAGTGCATGGCGGCGGAGGAGCTGGCCCCCGAGCGGTGCCCCTCCTCCCGGCGCTCCACCGGCACGGAGCCCACCGACGTCGAGTGGCGGCTGCTCTCGCGGCCGGCCCTGGTGCTCACCGCGGATCCCGGGGACCCCCTGCGCTGGAACGCCGGCCGGCACCGACCGGCCGTGGCCCGGCTCAGCTACCGGGAGAACGGCGAGCGCGTCGTGGAGCGGGTCGAGTTCCCCGTCCGCGCCACCGTGCGCTCCACGGGAGGCAGCGCCGAGATCAGCGTGGGACCGCCGGCGGCCGAAGGCTGAGCCCACCGCCTCCGGATCACCGGGCGGCGGCGCCGAGCGGCTGCGCCCGCTCGCCGTCCGCCCCCGGCCGGGCCCCCGCCCGGCGGGCCCACCGGCGCCCGGCGACGCCCAGCAGGCGCTGGGACAGGGCCCAGTAGGCCACGCCCGCGGCGAGCGAGGCGGCCACGGCCAGGGCGGGGCTGACGGGGACGAGGCCGGGATAGACCAGCCAGTGGGTGAGGTAGATGCACAGGGACGCGCCGGCCAGCCGGCCCGTCAGCCGCCGCAGGCCGGCGGGCACGGGGAGGGCCGGCACCCACAGGAGCAGCAGGACGCCGGCGGCCACGGTGGCCTCCCGCGCCGTGCTGTCGAAGTAGCCGGGGACGCTGAGCAGGGTCACGGCCGACACGGCGCACCGCTGCAGCACCGTCCGCGAGCGCGCGGCCGCCCAGCCGAGGGCGAAGAGCCAGAACACCGGCGCGGGCTTGGGCAGGCCCGGGTCCACGAGGTCGTAGCGGCTGAGCAGCCCCACGAGGGTCAGCGCCAGCGGGAAGGCCCACGGGAGACGCCGCTCGGCGCGGTCCGCCCAGGGCACGGCCATGAGCGCCGTCACGGCGACGAGGACGTAGACGAGCATCTCGACGAACCAGAAGTGCCACTGGGACGTCAGCTCCTGCGGGCCCACCATGCCGTTGAGCAGCACGACGTTGGCGAGGGTGTAGTCGTCGGTGAGCAGGTGCGCGAGGCCGATGAACGCCACGGAGGGCACCACGACCCGCCCGAGGCTGCGCAGCTGGCGGCGCAGCCTCGGGCGCCGCGGCCCGGAGAGCTGGAAGCGGGCGAAGTTGTACCCGGCCACCGCGAAGAGCACGTGCGCGGTGTGCCAGGTGAAGAGCCCGGCGTGGGTGCTCACGATGCACACGATCGCCACGGCCCGCAGCACGATGCTGGTCTCGAGGAACGCGGCGAGGCGCCGCGGGCGGCGGGCGGGCCGGGGCGCCAGGTCGCGGACGGGGGTGAGGTGCCAGTCCGCGGGCAGGTGCCCGAGGGCCTGCTCCAGCCGCACGGACGCCGCCACGTAGGACAGCGAGTCCCCGTCGAGCGAGACGAACGTGGAGTCGTCGTCGACGTCGGGCCGGTCGAGCACCTCGGCGAAGATCCGCCTGACGTCCTCGGGGCCCTCGGCCGGGCCCTGCCGGGGTGCCGGGGCGGCGGGGGGCGCCGGGGCGAGCGCGAGCACGCCCGGGTAGTCGATCTTGCCGGTGGCCAGGCGCGGCAGGGCGCCGACGGCGTGCACCTGCAGCGCCGCCCGCGGCAGGCCGATGCTCTCGGCCACCGTCTTGAGCAGCAGGCCGGCCTCGTGCTCGCCCTCGACGGCCACGACCAGGCGGTCGTCCGAGCCGGCGGCGGCCGCGGTCACGCCGAGGTCGGCGAGGAGCCGCTCGACCTGCCCGAGGTCGATGCGCAGGCCCACGATCTTGACGAACCGGCTGCGCCGCCCGACGACCTCGTAGAGACCGCTGGGGTGCTGCCGGGCGAGGTCGCCGGTGCGCAGCTCCTCGATCTCCCGCCCGGCGGCGAGGTCGGCGGGGCTCCGGGCGTAGCCGAGCATGACGTTGGGGCCGCAGTAGACCAGCTCGCCGTCCGCCGATCCCTCCACCGGGTCGATGCGGAAGGCGCCGCCGGGCACCGGCACGCCGATGGTCCCGGGGTGGGCCGCGGCCAGGTCCGGGGGCAGGTAGGCCATCCGGGCGGTGGCCTCGGTCGCCCCGTACATCACGAACAGCTCCCAGCCGCGCCGTCCGCCGAGCTCGGCCCAGCGGCGCACCTTCTCGGGGCCCAGCCGGCCGCCGGCCTGGGTGACGTAGCGCAGGTGCGGGAGGTCCATGTCCGCGAACCCCACGCGCTCGAGCAGCTCGAAGGTGTAGGGCACGGCCGCGAAGGACGTCGCGCGGTGCTCCCGGAACAGCTCCCAGAAGCAGGGGTCGACGACGGAGAGGTCCGTCAGGACCAGCCCCGCCCCGCGCAGCAGGTGGCTGTTGACCACCGACAACCCGTAGCAGTAGTGCATCGGCAGCGTGGTGGCGGCGCGGTCCTCGAGGCCGATGCCCAGGTACCGGGCGATGGCCTCCGCGTTGGACTGCAGGTTCTCGGGGGAGAGCCGCACGAGCTTGGGCGAGCCGGTGGAGCCGGACGTGCTCAGCAGCAGGGCGAGGTCGGGGTGCAGGTCGTGGCGGGTGCCGGGCCGACGCTCCTCCAGTACGGGGGCCCCGGCCCCGGAGCGCACGACGACGTCCGGGTCGTAGGCCGCCACGAGCGAGTCCAGGGCGGCCGGCTTGTCCGCGGGGACCAGCAGCAGCGGGTGCCCGGCGGCCAGGGCCGCGAGGTAGGCGACGAGGGAGTCGAGGTCGTTGGCCGCGGCCAGCACCACCAGGCGGCGCTCCGTGCCGAGGCGCTCGGCGACGTCGTCCACGCGCCGGGCCAGTTCCCGGTAGCTCAGGACCAGGTCGTCGGTCAGGACGGCGGGCCGGTCCCCGTGGCGGGCGAGCTCCGCGGCGAAGGAGACGCGCGCGAGGTCGGGTTGCGTGGTCACTGCGCCACCATAGAGGAATCCATTAGCTCAGGAAAGTCTTCCCTAATTCGTGCGACATGGGAGAAGATCAGCCGGACGCGCCCGTG
Source organism: Kocuria rosea (assembly GCF_023715525.1). GTDB lineage: Bacteria > Actinomycetota > Actinomycetes > Actinomycetales > Micrococcaceae > Kocuria > Kocuria rosea_A. The sequence continues at coordinate 77,256 of NZ_JAMBOG010000013.1, forward strand.
GCGGCCGCCGGCGGGGAGGTGACCGCCGTGTCGCCGATGAGCAGCGTCGGGGTGGTGCCCGCCGCCACCGTCACCGTCACCGCGGTGCCGACGGGAAGGCGCACGTTGTGGGGCTGCCAGGAGCGCAGCGTGCGGCCGGAGGCCAGCCGCACGTGGTGGAGCACGAACGCGCCGTGGTACTCCACCGCGGACACCCGGGCCGTGGCGCCGGGGTCGGGGTCCAGGGCCACCTCGTGGGGCCGGAGGACCACGTCGACGTCCACGTCGCTGCCGCCCCAGCCCGGGACCGTGGAGACGACCCCGATCTCGCAGGTCAGCAGGGCGCGGTGGACGTGCGCCGGGAGGAAGTCCGCGTCGCCCATGAAGGAGGCGACGAACCGCGTGGCCGGCTGCTCGAAGACCTTCTCCGGCACGTCGGCCTGCTCGATGACGCCGTCGCGCATGACGACGACGCGGTGGCCCACGGACAGCGCCTCGGTCTGGTCGTGGGTGACCAGCACCCCGGTGGTCCCCGTCTCCCGCAGGGTCGCGACGGTGTCCCGGCGCACCTGCGCCCGGAGCGACTCGTCCAGGCTGGAGAACGGCTCGTCCAGGAGCACGACGGCCGGGCGGGGGGCGAGCGCGCGGGCCAGGGCCACGCGCTGCTGCTCGCCCCCGGAGAGCTCGTGGGGATAGCGGCCGGCGAGGTGGCCCAGCCGCACGAGGTCCAGGACCTCGCCCACCCGGGCCCGGCGGGCGGCGCGGGAGAGCCCGTCGAGGCCGAACGCCACGTTCTTCGCCACCGTCAGGTGCGGGAAGAGGGCGTGATCCTGGAACACCAGCCCCACCCGGCGCCGCTCCGGTTCCTGGAAGCGGCGCCCGTCCGCCACCACCTCCCCGGCGATGCGGATGGTCCCCTCGTCGGGGCGCTCGAGGCCGGCGATGAGCCGCAGCGTCGTCGACTTGCCGCAACCGGAGGGACCGATCAGCGTCACCAGCTCCCCGGGCCCGGCCGTCAGCTCCAGCGCGCTCGCCCCGACCACGGCGCCGTAGCGCTTGGTGACCCCGTCCAGGACCAGCGCGGGCGGGGTGCCGTCCGCTCGGAGGGCGCGCCGCGCGCTCGCCGCCTGCACGCTCATCGGCCCGCCTTCCCGGGCAGATCGGCCGCACGGGCCTGGCGGACGAGGAAGAACACAGGCACCACCGCGGCGGCGACGATCACGAGCGCGGGCAGGGCGGCCTTCTCCCAGAAGTTCTCGCGGGCGAGCTCGTAGACCCACACGGAGACCGTGGTGAACCCGAAGGGGCGCAGCAGCAGCACGATGGGCAGCTCCTTCACCGCGTCGATCAGCACGAGCACCAGGGCCACCGCCGCTCCCGGCCGGACCAGCGGGAGGTGCACCCGGGCCAGGATCCGGAGGGGTCCGGCGCCGAGGCTCAGCGCCGACCAGGTCAGGGTGGGGGAGATCTTGGCGAAGCTCGCGTCCACCGCCTGGTAGGCCGGCGCGAGGAAGCGCACCACGTAGGCGTAGAGGATGCCGAGCACCGACCCGGTCACGAGCAGGCCCGTCCCCCCGGGGACGCCGGCCCGTTCGAGCAGGGCGTCGAGGCCGGCGAAGGCGATGAGCACGCCGATCCCCACCACGGCCCCCGGGACGGCGTAGCCGAAGGTCGTCAGCTGCGCGGCGGACGTCACGAGGCGGCCACCGCCCATCCGCACCCCGTGCCCGATCGCGAGGGAGAGCGCCGCGCACGCCGCGGCGGCGACCGCGGCGACCACCGCGCTGTTGACGAGGTACTGGACGAACCGGGGGTCCGCGAGGGAGGCGGGGTCGCCGACCGCCTCGCCGACGGCCCACACGAGCAGCTGGAGGACGGGGACCAGGAAGCCGGCGGCCAGGGCCGCGGCGCCGAGCAGGGTCGCCCCCCACCCCCGCCACCCCGTGAGCCGCTCCGGCTGCAGCCCCTGGCCGCGCCCGCCCCTCTGGTGGAACCGCGCCCGGCCCCGGAACGCGCGCTCGCCGGCCAGCACGGCGACGGCAAAGAGCAGCACGAGCACGGCCAGCTGGGTGGCGGAGTGGAAGTCGAAGGTGCCCTTCCAGACCAGGTAGACGCCCACGGAGACCGTGTTCACGTTGAAGTACTGCACCGTGGCGAAGTCGGTGAGCGTCTCCATCATCACCAGGGACAGCCCTGCCGCCAGCGAGGGCCGGGCCAGCGGCAGCAGCACGCGCCACAGCGCGCGGGTCCGGCCGGCGCCCAGCGTGCGCGCCGCGTCGTAGGTGCCCGCCGCCTGCTCGACCAGCGCGGCCCGCGCCAGGAGGTAGACGTAGGGGTACAGCGTCAGGGACAGGACCAGGATCGCCCCGGGCAGGGACCGCACCTCGGGGACCCACACGTCGGCGCCGAGCGCGGCGCGCAGGCCCGACTGCACCGGTCCGGCGACGTCGAAGACGGACAGGAACACGAAGCCGAGGATGTACCCGGGCATGGCCAGGGGCAGGACCAGCAGCCACACCAGCGCGTCCCGCAGGGGGAAGCGGTAGGCCGTGACCAGCCACGCCAGCCCCCCGCCCACCACGAGCGTGCCGGCGCCGACGCCGAGCATCAGCACCAGCGTGGTGAGCACCATCTGCCCGATCCCGCGCGGCAGCCCGCCCTCGCCCAGGCTGCCGAGGCCGTCGACGACCACCGCAAGCACGGGCGTCGTGACGAGCACGGCCGCGAGGACGACGAGGGCCGACCACGCCGGGCGGCCGGTGCCGGGGGCCCGGCGCGACCGGCGTGGTCGGGGCCGCGGATCGGCGAGGACCGCGGCCTCGCTCACCGGTATCCGGCCTCGGCCAGCAGGTCGATGGCCTCGGCGTTGAGGTCGCCGTACGCCTGCGCGTTCAGCGGCATCCGCTGGAACTCGCCGAACTGCGCGATCGTGGGTTCGGGGGTCACCGAGGGGTTCACCGGGAACTCGTGGTTGGCGTCGACGAAGGCGTTCTGGCCGTCGGTGGCCAGCCACTCGACGAGCCGCTGGGCGTCCTCGGCGTTGTCGGAGCCGGCAACCACGCCGGCCCCGGAGATGTTGACGTGCGTGCCGGCGCCGTCCTGGCTGGCCCAGAAGAGGTCGACGTTCAGCTCGGGGTCCTCCGCGAGCTTGCGGGCGAGGTAGTAGTGGTTGTTGATCCCCACGTCGCAGGTGCCCGCGTCGATCGCCTCGAGCAGCAGCATGTCGTTGCTCATGATCTGCACGTCGTTGGCGACCCAGCCCTCGACGATCTCGAGGGCCCGCTCCCGCCCGTGCAGGTCGATCAGGCTCGCCACGAGGGACTGGGTGTAGGAGGAGGTGGCGTCGCGCATGCACAGCCGGCCCTTCCACTGCGGATCGGCCAGACCGGCGTAGGTGTCCTGGGTGTCGAACGCGGCGGTGTCGACGTTGTCCGGGTTGTAGGTCACCGTGCGGGCGCGCATCGCCAGGCCGTACCACCGTCCCTCGGCGTCGCGCAGGTCCTCCGGCACGGCCTCCTCGAGAGCCGCCGAGGTCACCGGCGCCAGCTCGTCCTGCCGGGCGGCGTTCCAGAGATTGCCCGCGTCGACGGTCATGAACACGTCCGCCGGGGTGTCGTCGCCCTCGGCCTTGAGCCGCTCGAGGAGCTCGGCGTCGTCACCGCTGATGAACTCCACGGTCACCCCGGTCTCCTCGGTGAACTGCCCGAAGGCGCCCTCGAGGTCGTAGTGCCGGGCGGAGTAGATCTGCAGGTCCGCGGGCTCCTGGCCCGCGCCGAGCACCCCGCAGCCGGAGACCGTGGCTGCCAGGGCCGTGAGGGCTCCGGTGGTGGCGAACAGGTGACGACGGCGCATTCGGGCCTCTCCTCACGCACGGCGATCGGGGACCGCACGGTGATCATTTGACAAGAAAAGCGTAGCCTAATTGCCGGGGGCGACGAGTCGTGCCCGGGCCGTGCTCCGTCGCCGCGCCGGGGGTCGTGCCCGCGCCCCCCGGGAGGCCCGCGCCGTCCGGCGCCGCGGCCGGAAGCCCTACCAGGAGCAGCCATGCCGGAAGAGTCCCCGATCACCGCCCGCAACGCCCCCGACCGCCGACGCTACGAGCTCGTGGACGCCGGCGCGGTCGTCGCCCAGTGCGACTACCTGCCGTTCGGCACCGCCGCCGGGCCGCAGCGGAACCTCCACCACACCACCGTGGACGAGTCCTATGGAGGGCAGGGCCTGGGCGGGCGGCTGGCCCGCTTCGCCGTGGAGGGCACCATCGACGCCGGACTGCAGATCGTGCCCGTGTGCCCGTTCATCAAGGCGTGGCTGGGCCGGCACCCCGAGTACGACGCCCACGTGGCGCCGGTGCGCCCCGAACACCTCGCGGCGGTGCCCCCGGGGTCCGGGCGCCCGGAATAGCGCCGCGGCGGGCGTCGTTGGAACCGGTGCGGGCGTTCCCCCGGGACCGTCCCCTTCCGATCTCCCTCCGTTCCCCGTCCGTCCCGAAAGGACCTGCGTGGCCCCCGAGCCCGAGTACTACCGTCCCGTCCCCCTCCAGGGCGACCCCGCCCGCGCCGGGCACTCCGGCGCGCCCTACGGGTTCCCGCCCGGGCGCGGCGGGTACGGCCCGCCGGTGCCCCCGCGGCCCGTGGTGAACCTGGTGGGCGGGAAGTCGGTGCTGCTGGCCTACGTCCTGTGGTTCCTCCTGGGCTGGCTGGGGGCGCACAAGTTCTACCTGCGCCAGCCGATCTGGGGCCTGGTCTACCTGGTCCTGGGGGGCCTCGGGTGGTCCCTGGCCGGGATCGGCGTGGGCTTCCTCTTCCTCGTCCCCTGGTCCCTGCTGATGCTCGTGGACGTCATCACCATGCCGTTCCGCACGGCGCTCGTGAACGCGTCCATCGCCCGCAGCGCCTACCGGTACTGAGCGCCCCGACCGGTCCGTTGGGCCGGGCACCCCAGATGTAGTAGTGTTGGAAAGTCTGTGTGCCCGCCGCCCGACGTGCGGTGCCGGCGCGCGGACGACGCACAGAACCTCCTGCTGCGGAAGGACCGCAGCCGCTCAGCCCGAAGGAGGTGGGTTCGAACATGCGTGAATACGAACTGATGGTGATCATCAACCCCGAGGTCGAGGACCGCGCCGTGGAGCCGACTCTCAAGAAGTTCCTCGAGGTCGTCACCAAGGACAACGGCACCGTCGACACCGTCGACATCTGGGGCCGCCGTCGCCTCGCCTACGAGATCCAGAAGAAGTCCGAGGGCATCTACGCGGTGGTCCGCTTCACCGCGACCCCGCAGACCGCCCAGGAGCTCGACCGCGTCCTGAACCTCAACGAGGCCATCATGCGCACCAAGATCATCCGCCCGGAAGAGCAGAAGATCTCCGCCGAGTAAGGACTTCACAGCGCACGCCGCGGGTACCCGTCCGGGTGCGCCGGTGAGATGCTGAGAATCCCCAGCACGTCCTGTACGACCGCGAACTTTTCTGACCCGGGAGGTCCACATGGCTGGTGACACCGTCATCACCGTAATCGGCAACCTGACCGCTGACCCCGAGCTGCGCTTCACCCCGTCGGGTGCGGCCGTGGCCAACTTCACCGTTGCGTCCACGCCCCGCACCTTCGACCGCCAGTCCAACGAGTGGAAGGACGGGGAGACCCTGTTCCTGCGCTGCTCCGTGTGGCGCGAGGCGGCCGAGAACGTGGCGGAGTCCCTGCAGAAGGGCATGCGCGTCATCGTCCAGGGTCGGCTCAAGTCGCGCTCGTACGAGACCAAGGAAGGCGAGCGGCGCACCGTCACGGAGCTCGACGTCGACGAGGTCGGTCCCTCCCTGCGCTACGCGTCCGCCAAGGTCAACCGCAACGCCCGCTCCGGCGGGCAGGGCGGCGGCTTCGGCGGCGGCGGGCAGGGCGGCGGCTTCGGCGGCGGTGCCCCGCAGGGCGGCGGCGGATTCGGGGGCGACTCCGGCTTCGGCGGCGGCCAACAGGGCGGCGGCTTCGGCCAGGGCGGTCGCGGCGGTGCCCGCCCGGCCGCGGCGCCGCAGGCAGCACCCCAGAGCGACCCCTGGAGCCAGTCCTCCGGCGGGAACTACGACTGGGGCGGCGGCCAGGACGACGAACCGCCGTTCTAGGCCTTCCCTCTTCCACCACAACATCCCATCCCGCGGTGACAAGCCGCGGGCTCCACTTGAAGAACAAGGAGCACCACGATGGCCAAGGCTGAGCTTCGCAAGCCCAAACCAAAGCAGAACCCGCTCAAGGCGGCCAAAGTCACCGAGATCGACTACAAGGACGTTGCGCTGCTGCGCAAGTTCATCTCTGACCGCGGCAAGATCCGTGCCCGCCGTGTCACCGGTGTGACCGTGCAGGAGCAGCGCAAGATCGCCCTGGCGATCAAGAACGCCCGCGAGGTCGCGCTGCTGCCCTACTCCGGCGCCGGCCGCTGATCAGAGAGGACAGATACTCATGGCAAAGATCATCCTGACGACCGAGGTCACCGGCCTCGGCGCAGCCGGTGACGTGGTCGAGGTCAAGAACGGGTACGCCCGCAACTACCTCTTCCCGCGCGGCTTCGCCACCCCGTGGACCCGCGGCGGCGAGAAGCAGATCGAGAGCATCAAGGCCGCCCGTGCGGCCCGCGAGGTCGCCTCGCTCGAGGACGCCCAGGCCCTGGCCCAGAAGCTGACCTCCGCGACGGTGACCATCCCGGTCAAGGCCGGCGCCGAGGGCCGTCTCTTCGGCACCGTCAAGGCCGAGGACGTCGCCCACGCCGTCGAGGCCGCCGGCCTCGGCTCGGTGGACAAGCGCAAGGTCGAGCTGACCCAGCACATCAAGACCACCGGTGTGTACCAGGCCTCCGTGCGCCTGCACGAGGACGTCAACGCGAACGTCGAGTTCGAGGTCGTCCCCGCCTGATCGGCCCTGCCGAGACGACGAGGCCCCCGCGGTGCGCCGCGGGGGCCTCTTCCGTGTCCGGGAACGGGCCGGCGGGGGCGGGTCAGCGGGGGCGGAGGGCCTCCACGACGACGTCGAGCACGGTCTCGCCGGTGCGGACTTCCTCGGCGCGCTGCAGGTCCAGGTCCTTGCCCTCCAGCACGGCCACCGTCTGCGCGAGCGTGGGACGGGGCACGGTGGGGGGGCGGGCCCTGGGCGCTGCCGGGGGCGTGGGTGATCCACAGCAACCGGCCGCCGGGCACGAGCCACTCGGCGGCCCGGCGCAGCAGCGAGAGGTCGTGCTGGAAGTACGCGGCCACGACCAGGTCGAAGCGCTCGGGAACGACGGCCGGGCCTGCCGCCTGCTCCTGCGCCGGGCTCCAGGTGCGCAGGTCGGCCACCAGGGCCCGGCCCGGCAGTCCGCGCTCGGCCAGGGCCTCGGTGACGATCCGCACGGCGGTGGGGGAGAAGTCCACGGCCGTGGGGTCGTGGCCGGCGAGCGCGAGCGCCAGGGTGTGGCGGCCGGCGCCCGCGCCCAGGTCCAGGGCCGTCGGGGTCCGTCCGGCGCGCTCACCGGTGAGGCGGTCCAGGAGGGCGGCGACCTCCGGGTGCGGCCGGGTGCCGTCCGGGGAGCTCGCCCCGGAGGCGTAGCGGTCCTCCCACATCGCCTGCGTCTCGTCCACGGGTCCTCCTGGGCCGGTCGTTCAGGACCCCGTCAGGAAGCGCCGGGGCGTCGTCGAGAGCCCCGGGGGACAATGGGCTCATGCCGTCCCCGCTCGCCCGTGTCACCCCGTCCGCCCTGCTCCTCGCAGGCCTGGCCTGCCTGCTCTTCACGGTACTGGCTTTCGTCGTCGCCTTCGTGGGCGGCAACGCGGGCGGCGCGCAGACGGCCATGACCGTCTTCGTCGTGGGCCTGGTCGCGTCCGCGGTGGCCGCGTCCGTGACGGCGCTGGTGGCGATCGCCGGGATGATCGCCTTCCCCTCCCACCGGGGGCGCAACGTGGTGCTGCTCGTCCTGGCGGTCCTGTGCAACCCGCTGCTGTGGCTGGCGCTGCTCGCGTCGGTGGCCTGAGCCCGCCGCCCGACCGCCCTGTCCCGCTCGCGGCAGGCTCTGCGCCCACGCCTGTGCTGTGGATGACACAAGAGGGCCACGGCGGGCTCCTGCACAGGGTGTGCATCCACATCGCCCCTTGTCAAAGCCGAGATCATGAGGGCTTGTGGAGAACTTTCCACAGAGTTTCCCCCAGCCTGTGCACAGTCGTCCACGGCGTTTTCCACCGGTTGTCCACAGGCGTGGACCGACGGTGTGGACGGGGTGCTCTGCAAGACCACCGGGCACCAGGACGGGACCCCGGGCGTCACGCGCGCCGGGCCCCGGAGCGTCGCGCTACGCTCGGAGCACCCGGTGGATGCGCGGCCCCCGTGCGGCGCCGCACTCCCGGGTGACGGCGCCCGGAAGGAGCGGCGAATGGCTCGACCGACGCGCGTGGCGCTGGCCCTGGGCAGCGGCGGCGCCCGCGGCTACGCGCACATCGGCGTGCTCCAGGTGCTGCAGGAGCGGGGCTACGAGATCGGCACGGTCGCGGGCAGCTCGATGGGCGCCCTCGTGGGGGGCGTGTACGCCGCCGGGCGCCTCGAGGACTACACCGCGTGGGCGCTGTCCCTGACGCAGCGGGACGTGTTCCGGCTGCTGGACCCCTCGCCCTCGGCGCCCGGGGTGATCCGTGCGGAGAAGATCATGGCCAAGGTCCGCGAGCTGCTCGACGGCGTCCTCATCGAGGACCTGCCCGTTCCCTTCACCGCGGTCGCCACCGACCTGCTCGCGCGCAAGGAGGTGTGGTTCCAGGAGGGCCCGGTGGACGCCGCCATCCGGGCGTCGATCGCCCTGCCGAGCATCATCACCCCGGTGATGATCAACGGCCGGCTGCTCGCCGACGGCGGGATCATGAACCCCGTGCCCATCGCCGCGACCGTCGCCACCCACACGGACGTGACCGTCGCCGTCTCGCTCTCCGGCGAGCAGCCCCTGACCGAGGGTCGGGTGCCCACCCAGGAGACGGCGGCGCCGCGGCCCGCGGAGGAGTGGGCGGAACGGTTCCGGCGCAGCGCCAACGTGGTCCTGGACCGGGAGCTGGCCCGCAGCTTCCTCGACCGGGTGGCCGAGACCCGCGGCCGCGGCGGGACCCGGGGATCCCGGCCGGCGGCGGACGCCCCGCTCCCGCAGCTCCCGGCCCAGCAGCCCCCCGAGGAGCTGCTCGAGGAGGCCTTCGGCACGCTGCCGCCGGGGCTGCGCACCCTCGACGTCATGCAGCTGTCCCTCGAGGTGCTGCAGAGCATGGTCCTGCGCTACCGGCTGGCCGGCTACCCGCCGGACCTGCTCATCACGATCCCCAAGCGCTCGGGACGGCTCCTGGACTTCCACCGGGCCGCGGAACTCGTCGAACTCGGCCGCCGGCGGGCCGAGGAGGCGCTGGAGCGCGCCGACGAGTTCCCGCCCCCGCAGCCGGGGACGGCTCCCGGGACCTGACCCGCCCCGTCCGGCCCGCTCACCGCTCCCGCAGCACCGCCTCCACCGTGCGCGCAAGGTCCAGCAGCACGGCGTCGGAGCGCGGCACCCCGGCGAGCTCCAAACCCACGGGCAGGCCCTCGGCGGTGCGGCCCGCCGGGATGCTGATGCCCGGGGTGCCGAGCACCCCGGCCAAGTCGGCGTGGCCGGTGACGGTCGCGGACGTGGGCGCGCGGCGGCCGGCGAGCTCCCCGCTCCCGTCGTCGCCCACGGGCCGGGCCGTCAGGGGGGACGCAGGATGCACCAGCGCCGTGACCCCCGCTGCCTCCAGCGCCCCGGTGTACAGGCGCAGGGCGGAGCGGCGGTCCTCCAGGGCGGTCCGGTAGTCGTCGACGGCGGCGCGGAAGACCTCGGCCAGTCCCCACAGGCGCCGCACGGCCGGGCTGGTGAGGCCGTCCCGGACCGCGGCGAGGGTGTGGCCGGTGCCGGCGTCGTGCAGGTACGACTCCAGGTCCGGCAGGAACTCGTGCAGGGCGATGGCCATGCCGGCCGGCGCCGCGAGCTCGTGGGCTCCCCGGAGGTCCACGTCCACGAGCTCCGCCCCCGCCGCCTCGAGCGCTCGCAGGGCCGCGCCGAGGATCGTGTCGACGCCCGGCTCGAGGTCCCGCGTGAACAGCCCGGGGACCCCCAGCCGCACGCCGCGCAGCGCGCCACCGCCCTCGTCGTCGAGCTCGATCCGCCGCGCGGGGGGAGACCCGCGGGGATGCTCCCCGGCGAGCAGGGCGTCGAGGAGGACGACGTCGTCCACGGTCCGCGCCATGGGCCCGGCCGTGTCCCGGGAGTGGGCGAGCGGCAGCAGCCCCGACGCCGGGTAGCGGCCCAGCGTGGGCCGGAACCCCACGATCCCGCAGAGCGCGGCGGGCACGCGCGCGCCGCCCCCGGTGTCGGCGGCGACCGCAGCCGGGGCCAGGCCCACCGCCACGGCCACGGCCGACCCGCTGCCGGCGCCCAGGGCGGGGTCCGCCGGGTGGCGGGCCGGGCCGGAGGAGCCGTTCCGGGCGGTGCTGCCGAGGGACAGCTCGTGCAGGGTGGTCTTCACGGGCAACAGGGCCCCGGCCTCCCGCAGACGGTCCACCACGGGGGCGTCGCGGTCCACGACGTTGTGCTCGAGCGCCCGGGTGCCGCCCGTGGTGGGGAAGCCGGCGACGTCCACGACGTCCGTGACCGCCAGCGGGATCCCGGTGAGCGGGCCCTCGGTCTCGTGCCGGTCCAGGGCGTGGGCGCAGGCCCGGGCGAGCTCGGGATCGGCGCTGAGCACCGCGCCCAGCCGCTCGGCCACCGGCAGCCGCTCCAGCAGGGCCTCGAGGTGCTCCACATGGCTGATCCGCCCCGCCACGAGCTCCCGCCGCGTGGTCCGGATGTCCCACGAGCAGGGTCCGCTGAGGCCTGTGTCGAGAGTCATGGCTCATCGTGCCCACGGAGGACGGGGAGCGGCAAGCGGTGTCCGCGACCGGTGCGAGAATGGAGGGGCTGCCCGGTCGGTGGGGCGGCGTCGTCGTAGTTGTGCGTGCCCGTGCCCCCGCACGGTGCGCGGGGGAGAGGTGTACACGTGTCGGAGCACTCGTCCGGGAACGACCGGGAGTTCGGGCGGACCCCGCCGCAGGACAACGTGGCGGAGCAGTCCGTGCTCGGCGGGATGATGCTGTCCAAGGACGCGATCGCGGACGTGGTCGAGGTGCTGCGCGGCGTGGACTTCTACAAGCCGGCGCACGAGTCCATCTACGAGGCGATCATCTCCCTCTACGGCCGGGGCGAGCCGGCCGACGCCATCACGGTGTCCGACGAGCTGACCAAGCGCGGCGAGATCGAGCGGGTCGGCGGGCCGGCCTACCTGCACACCCTCATCTCCTCGGTGCCCACCGCGGCCAACGCCGGGTTCTACGCGGAGATCGTGCGCGAGCGCGGCGTGCTGCGCCGTCTCGTGGAGGCCGGGACCAAGATCGTGCAGCTGGGCTACAGCGCCGACGGCGAGGTCGACGACATCGTCAACGAGGCGCAGGCCGAGATCTACCAGGTGGCCGAGCGGCGCTCCTCCGAGGACTACACGGTGCTCAAGGAGGTCGTCGAGGCCACGGTCGACGAGATCGAGGCCGCCGGCACCCAGGGCGAGGGCATGCGCGGCGTGCCCACCGGGTTCATCGAGCTCGACGAACTGACCCAGGGCTTCCAGGGCGGTCAGATGATCGTCATCGCGGCGCGCCCGGCGATGGGCAAGGCGCTCGCGCTCGACACCGCTGTCCCCACGCCCACGGGATGGACCACCATGGGTGAGATCCAGGTGGGCGACGAGGTCATCGCCGCGGACGGCACCCCGTCCCGTGTGGTGGCGGCGACCGAGGTCATGACCGAGCGGCCGTGCTATCGCGTGACCTTCGATGACGGCTCCGAGATCGTCGCGGACGAGCAGCACCAATGGCTCACCGCCACCGCCGACTCATCCGCCGTGCGCACGACCGAGGAGATCCTGGTATCCATGCTGGGGGGCGAGGAGCACGTCGTCGCCAATGCCCCCGCCATTGAGCACCCTGACGCCGATTACGAGCCAGCAGGGCGGCGCAGGGTTACCGCGATCGACCCGATCGAGTCGGTGCCCGTGCGATGCATCGAGGTCGACCACCCGTCACACCTGTACCTGGCAGGTCCGACGTTCATCCCGACGCACAACTCGACCCTGGCCCTCGACGTGGCGCGGTCCGCGGCGATCAAGCACAACATGACCACGGTCATCTTCTCCCTGGAAATGAGCCGCAACGAGATCGCCATGCGCCTGCTCTCCGCGGAGGCCACCCTCAACATGCAGGATCTGCGCAAGGGGCGCCTGCAGGACGAGCAGTGGGCCAAGATCGCGACCACGATGGGCAAGATGGACTCCGCGCCGCTGTTCATCGACGACTCCCCGAACATGTCCCTCATGGAGATCCGGGCGAAGTGCCGCCGGCTCAAGCAGAAGCACGACCTCAAGCTCGTGGTCCTCGACTACCTGCAGCTGATGAGCTCCGGCAAGAAGGTCGAGTCCCGCCAGCAGGAGGTCTCGGAGTTCTCCCGTGCCCTGAAGCTGCTGGCCAAGGAGCTCGAGGTCCCCGTCATCGCCCTGTCGCAGCTGAACCGTGGCTCGGAGCAGCGCCAGGACAAGAAGCCGATGGTGTCGGACCTGCGCGAGTCGGGCTGTCTCACCGCGGACACACGGATCCTCCGCTCGGACACCGGCGCCGAGGTCACCATGGGCGAGCTGTTCGAGTCCGGAGCGAAGGACGTCCCGGTGTGGTCACTGGGCGACGACATGCGCTATGCCGAGCGTACGCTGACCCACGTCTTTTCCACCGGGGTCAAGCCGGTCTACCGCCTCACCCTGGCGTCCGGGAAGACGATCCGAGCGACGGCGAACCACCCGTTCTTCACCTACCGCGGCTGGAAGCCGCTGGGCGAGCTGTCGGTGGGAGACCGGCTCGGCGTTCCGCGGCACACCGACGGTCCGACGCGACGGACGGAGTGGGACGATGCGCAGGTCATCATGCTGGCGCACCTCCTGGGGGACGGATCCTTCGTGAAGGGTCAGCCATTGCGCTATGCATCCGTGGACGAGGACAACCTCAAGACCGTCACCAAGGCCGCAAAGTTCTTCGGTATCACGGCCGAGCGGGATGAGTACGCGGTGGCGCGGTGCACTTCCTTGCGCCTGCCTGCGCCGTTCCACCTCACGCACGGCAAGCGGAACCCCATCGCCGAGTGGTTGGACGACCAGGGTCTCTTCGGCTGCCGAAGCCACGAGAAGTTCGTACCGCAGTCGGTGTTCGCTCTGTCGAAAAGGCAGATCGCCCTTTTCCTCCACCACATCTGGGCTACTGACGGATCGGTCACGACCAACAAGGACCAGAACGGTGGACGCATCTATTTCGCCTCGACGTCTCGCCGTATGCTCGACGACCTCAGCCGGCTGTTGCTTCGTTTCGGCATTTCTGCGCGCATCCGCCCGACGACGCCCAAGGCGCAGTACCGCCCTGGCTACACGCTCGACATCTCCGGTGCGGAGGACCAGCTGCGATTCCTTCGAGAGATCGGAGTGCACGGCGACCGGGCGATCAACTGTGCCAAGTTGCTGGGCATTCTGGAGACGAAGACCGGGAATCCCAACGTCGACACGGTTCCTACCGACGTCTGGACAGACGTGAAGGGCATCCTGAAGGACAAGGGCATCACGCATCGCGACTTCCAGGCGTCCATGGGAAGTGAGTACTGCGGAAGTGCGTACTACAAGGCGGCGCCCTCGCGCCAACGTCTGGCGCGTATCGCGGCCACCCTTGAATCGGCAGAACTCGAACTCATGGCGGTCAACGACCTCCTGTGGGACAGCGTGGCGTCCATCGAGCACGAGAGCGAAGAGGAAGTGTTCGACGCCACGGTGCTCGGCAGTCACAACTTCATCGCCAACGGCATCACCGTCCACAACTCGATCGAGCAGGACGCCGACATGGTCATCCTGCTGCACCGCGACGACGTCTACGACAAGGAGTCGCCGCGCGCGGGCGAGGCCGACGTGATCGTGGCGAAGCACCGCAACGGTCCCACCAAGACGATCGTGGTGGCGTTCCAAGGCCACTACTCCCGCTTCGCGAACATGGCGCACGAAGGGCTCTAAGCTGCAACCACAGCGCCAAAGGGTCCGCAGGCCGTGCACCGGAAGCGAACGCCGCCACGCAACCGGCCGACTGCTGTCAGCCGTTGCCCGGCGGGACCTACCTGATGATGCGTCAGGCCTTCCGCGGACGCCGGCGGGCCCAGGGGCGTTCGATGGCCCAGTGGATTCCCACGGTGTGAAAGGTCCGAGCCCACCGGCGCCTGATCTGGGCCAGGCCGTACAGACACCGAGGGGACACGCCGACCCGCAGACGCCCGTCGTAGCGGATGCTCCACTGCGGACCGAGCCAAAAGCTCAACTCGAGATCGTCGTGCACTTCGGGGTCGGAGCGCTCCACCACAGTGCGGACCTCCTGCCAGGCCGAGCGGCGGAGCGCCATGTTCGATCCCCACAGCGGTGGGTGTCCCAGCACGAGGCGCATGCCCCACAGGTAGGAGTGCCGCCAGACGGGGCTGAGGACGGCACTCCACAGACGGGGAAGGTCGTAGAAATACCCGGTGCCCACCAGAGCACCCAGGGACGGATCCGTGGCGAAGGCCTGCTGGATGCGCTCAAGCCAGTCGGGCGGTGGAGCCGAATCGGCGTCGCACCGGGCGATGACCGTCCCCACCGCGGCGTCGTAGCCGGCCGCGGCAGCCGCCGGGATGCCGGGCACCTGTACGGCAAGGACCGTGGCGCCGTATCGGGCGGCGACCTGCGCGCTGCCGTCCCGGGAGTCGTTGTCCACCACCACGATCTCCGCCGGTGGCAGGGTCTGCTGCCGTATCAGCTGCAGGCACCGCGCCAGCACCACCGCGTCGTCCTTGACTGGAACGACAACCGACAGCGACAGTTCAGCAGCCATGCCGGCGCACCCGGGGACAACCGGGGGGCCTCTCCGGCCGCGGGCCCGAGCCCGCGCCGATCGACACGCTCCGCGATGAACCACTTCTCCTCGCCAACACCGACGACCCACCCCCTGCGGTCACCCGACCGGCCCCGTCCCACGCGACGGCCTGGGCCGACCATGCGGTGCGATTGTCCCGCTTTGGCAGGGGAACAGGGAATGGGCTAAGCTAGCGAAGTTGCCTCGGGGGTCGAGAGATCGCCCGGGACAGCAGCCAGATCCGGCACATCCCCTCCTGACGTTCCGTCAAACTGACGACCGCTGCGCGGTTGGCACGCTTTGGCAGAAATTAGGAAATGGGATAAGCTCAAGAAGTTGCCCAGGGGGTCGAGAGACCACCCGGGACAGCAGCCGAATCCGGCAGATCCCCTCCCGACGTTCCGTCGAGCCGACCACCGCTGCGCGGTGACGGGCTCTTGCAAGGAACTGGTGGAAGAGGTAATGTAGATGAGCCGGTTCAGCCGGGCCGCGAGGAATCGTGGTGCTGGGCGGTTTCTTTTCTTCGAGTTCTGGGCCTTGGGGGTCTGGTTCTTGGTCTGTTGTTTGAGAACTCAATAGTGTGCCATGTTTGTTGATGCCAAATGTTTTGTT
>NZ_JAMBOG010000014.1 GCF_023715525.1 Kocuria rosea
AGCAGGCCTCGATGATCCGCCGCTACATCGCCTGGCGTAACCGCCACGCCCACGACCACCGCCTGGTCGAAGTTCTCGACAAAGCCGCCACCATCCACATCGCAAAAGCTGCCTGACACGGCACTAGCTTCCAGCGGTGGTGAGCGCCTGCGGCGTTCGAGCGAGGTCGTAGTCGTGCGGGGTGGCGTACTCGAGTGCGTAGTGTCGGCGGCGTCGGTTGTAGAACACTTCGATGTACTCGAAAACCGTGTTCGCCAGCTCGATCCGGGTCTTCCACTTCTGGCGGTTCAGCAGTTCGACCTGCATCGTCGACCAGAAAGCGTCTCCATCACGGCATTGTCGAGGCCGTCGCCGACCGTGCCGAACGACGGCAGCAGCCCGGCCGAGCGGATCTTCTGCGTGAACACCCACGAGGTGAACTGAACCCCGTGATCAGCGTGGACGATGCCGCCGGCACCGGGGTCGCCGGGCGCGGATGGCCATGTCCAGGACATTGATGACCAGGGTGGAGTCCTGCTTGGAGTCGATGGCCCAACCGATGATCTTGCGGCTGCAGGCGTCGAGCACCGCCGCGCAGTCGACCGTGCCCTCCCGGGTGGGATGCTCGGTGCTGTCCGTGACCCACAGTTCGTGCAGCGCCAGGCGGTGGAACGTCCGGTTGACGAGGTCGTCTGCGCTCACCACGCCTCCAAGGCGATTGATGCGGGCCGGGCAGCCCGCCGCTTCTTGCGCGCGTCATCAGCACGGAGATAAGCCGGCTCGAGCAGGGGATGCCCATGCCGATGGTGAGTTCCGCGTGGATGCGGCGGTACCCGTAGGTGCCCCGAGAGGCCACGTAGATCTCGCGGAACAGCCCGGTGAGCCAGCGTCGACGGAGGTCAGTGGAGCTGGTCGCACGCTTGGGCGTACCGGTAGTAGCCCTGGCGGGAGACGCCCAGAATGCGCCAGCAGGTGTGGACGGGAGCCCCGGCCTCGACGAGACGATCGATCACCGGGTGCGCCCTTTGGGGCAGACTCCGTCCTGCTCATCGAGCCAGGTGGCCGCGCGGCGCAGTATCGCGATCTCCTGCTCGAGCTGGCGGATGCGGCCCCGGGCCGCCCGCAGCTCAGCCGATTCCCGGGTGCTGCGACCGGGCCGGCGGCCCTGGTCGATGTCGTCCTGGCGCAGCCAGAACTGGAGCGTGACGGGGTGGATACCAAGATCAGCCGCAGTCTGCTTGACCTGACGGCCCTCACGCACGAGAGCGATCGCTCGCGCACGGACCTCAGGAGGGTAGGGGTGAGGCATAGCGACGAGCCCTCCATGAAGGCCTTCGGCTAGCGACCACGACCGGAAACCGAGCTGCAGGTCAGGTCAAGGTGCCACCTATGTGTGTATCAGCCCCTTTCTCTCCCAACACGAAGTATAAGAACTATGCCATTTCTGAGAACCAGTTCCACTGGGAGTCGCAGAATTAAACCACTCCGCAGCCCCCGGTAGGTCAGCGTTATCATCACCACGTTGAGCGGGCAGCAGCATCATGCTCTTTGTCAGAGACTTTTAAACTAACGACGTTGGGACGTCTCTCTATATTTTCCTGGGCCCAGTGGACTACGTCTCGCATGAGGGCTTCAGGCCCATGTCAATCATGTGACGTCTACGACGGTCGATGCCCTCGACAGTGTTTACCGCCCCGAGCACAGTAGCCCCCCAGCAAGGCACCACCGGTCCGAGATTGGGCGTCAGTCCTCCGGAAACTCGATGATCTGACGTACCGCCCGCCCCGCGTCCAGCTCGTCCATCGCCTCGTTGATCTGCTCGAGCTGAACGTGGGAGGTGATCAGCTTCTCCAGCGGCAGCACGCCGTCGCGCCACATTCGCTCGTACTTGGGGATGTCCACCGCCGGCACGGCCGAGCCGAGGTAGCTGCCGATGATCTGCCGGGCCTCAGCGGTGATCTTCAGCGGCTCGATGCTGGACATCGCGCCGGGCGCGGGCAGGCCCACCGTGACGGTCACGCCGCCGGCGGCGGTGGCGTTGACCGCCGTCTCGAACGCCCGCGGGTGCCCGGCAGCCTCGATGACGACGCGCGGCTTCTCCTCCAGGGCCACCAGCTCGTCCGGGGTGAGCGCCTCGTCGGCACCGAACTCCTTGGCCAGCTCCAGCTTCTCGGCCAGCGCGTCCACCGCGATCACGCGGCGGCAGCCCACCGCCTTGGCCACCAGCAGCGCGGCCAGCCCCACGCCGCCGAGGCCGACCACCGCCACGGCGTCGTCGGGAGTGGCCTTCGCCGCGTTGATCACGGCCCCTCCCCCGGTGAGCACCGCGCAGCCCATGACGGCCGCGACCGCGGCGGGGACGTCCTCGCCCACGGGGACCACGGAGCGCCGGTCGACCACGGCGTGGGTGGCGAACCCGGAGACGCCCAGGTGGTGGTACACCTGGCCGCGCTCGTCGGAGAGGTGCATGGAGCCCTCCATGAGGGTTCCCGCGGTGTTGGCCTTCGTGCCGACCGTGCAGGGCAGCAGCCCCTCGGTCCGGCACGCGGCGCACTCCCCGCAGCGCGGCAGGAACGCCATGACCACGTGCTGGCCCTCGGCCAGGTCGGTCACCTCTGCGCCCACGGCCTCGACGACGCCGGCCGCCTCGTGCCCCAGCAACATCGGCAGGGGCCGCGGGCGGTTGCCGTTGACCACGGAGAGGTCGGAGTGGCACACGCCGGCCGCCGTGATCCGCACGCGCAGCTCGGTGGGCCCGGGCTCGCCGAGCTCGAGTTCCTCGACGCGCAGGGGCTGCGACTCGGCGTACGGGGCGGAGGCCTCCATGGTCTCCAGGACGGCTCCACGAATCTTCACGACGACCTCCGCAACGAGAACTGAGCTGTGACGCCGTTCACGGTACCGCCGGAACGCGCGATCAGCGAGGTGCCGCGAGAAGCTCGGCCCGCATGTCGTCCACGGCCGCCCGGATCGCGGCCGTCACGGCCTGCACCGCGGGCCGGCGCAGCAGGTCGGCGCGCGAGACGACCCAGTAGGAGACGGGGAACGTCAGCTCGTACGGGAACAGCCGCACGAGGTCCCCGGCGCGCTCGGCCAGGAAGCACGGCAGCAGCCCGATCCCGGCCCCGGCGCGGGTGAGCTCCACGTGCACCACGGAGGACGTCGCCCCGACCGCCTGCCGCATCCGGGGGAAGTGGGCGCCCGGGATGGCCAGCTCCGCGACGTCCTGCATGGACTCCACGAAGTAGATCAGCGGGTGCTCCTGGACCTGCTCGGGGGACTCGATGGCCGGGTGGGCGGCGAGGTAGTCCGGCGAGGCGTAGACGCCCAGGGAGTAGTCGGCCAGGTGGAAGGCCTCCTTGCGGGAGACGTCCGGGCGCCCGACGACCACCTCCAGGTCGATGCCCACGGGGTTGGTCTGCGCCCGGCGGGCGGCGTTGATCATCTCCAGCCGCACCCCGGGCTGCTCCTCGATGAGCCGCCGCATGGCCGCGCCCATGACCACGCCGCCGAAGCCGTCGGGGGCGATCGCCCGGACCACGCCGCTCACCGAGCTCCCGCGCCCGCCCGGGGCCAGCGGCAGGGAGCCGAGGGCCAGCTCGATCTCCTCACCGGCCGCCACGAACGTCCGGCCCAGCTCGGTGGGCTCCCACATGTCCCCCGAGCGCACGAGCAGGCGGGCGCCCACGGTGCGCTCGAGGCCGGCCATGCGCCGGGAGACGGTCGTGTGACTGAGCCCGAGGGCGCTCGCCGCGCCCGAGTAAGACCCGTGCCGCACCACGGCCAGCAGCAACAGGAGGTCATCTGCACCGTGTGACAAGGCCATACCTTCCCTGATTCGCCGACTGCCGGGGGTCGACGCGCACTACCGACCAGTATGTGCGTTTTTGCACAGGCGGGGCGATGTTCTGGTCATTGAGATCCACATCACAGCGTCGCACACTGGACGCACCGTGGCCTGATCGGACGCACGGGGCATTTCACCTGGGAGGACGAGCATGAGCACTGAGGACAGGGTCGCCGCCGTCGCCGACCCGAACGACTCTCCCGAGAACCGGGGCGGCCTGAGGAAAGTCGTGGCGGCCTCCATGGCCGGCACCGTCGTGGAGTGGTACGAGTTCTTCCTCTTTGCCACCGCGTCCACCCTGGTCTTCGGCCCGCTGTTCTTCGTGGACACGGGCAACCCGCTGGACGGCATCATCAAGGCCTTCCTCATCTACGCCGTCGGCTTCGTCGCCCGGCCCCTGGGCGGCATCGTCTTCGGCCACTTCGGCGACAAGTACGGCCGCAAGCACCTGCTGCAGGTGGCCATCGTCCTGGTGGGCGTGGCCACGTTCCTCATGGGCTGCCTTCCCACCTTCCAGCAGGTCGGCTACTGGGCGCCCGCGCTGCTCGTGGTCCTGCGCTTCGCCCAGGGCTTCGCCGTCGGCGGCGAGTGGGGCGGAGCCGTCCTGCTCGTGGCCGAGCACTCCCCCAACAAGGAGCGCGGCTTCTGGGCGAGCTGGCCGCAGGCCGCCGTGCCGCTGGGGAACCTGCTCGCCACCATCGTGCTGCTGATCCTGTCCTCCGTCCTCACCGACGAGCAGTTCCTCTCCTGGGGCTGGCGCGTGGGCTTCTGGCTGTCCGTGATCATCGTGGCCGTCGGCTACTACATCCGCACCCACGTCACGGACGCCGCGATCTTCAAGGAGACCCAGGAGGAGGTCATCGAGGCCAAGGGCGCCGCCTACGGCGTGGCCGAGGTGTTCCGCCGATACCCGCGCGGCGTCTTCGGCGCCATGGGCCTGCGCTTCGCGGAGAACATCCTCTACTACATCGTGGTGACCTTCTCGATCACCTACCTGAAGACGCAGCTGGAGATGGACACCAGCCGCGTCCTGCTCCTGCTCCTCGTCGCCCACGTGATCCACGCGATCACCGTGCCGATCGTGGGCCGCTTCACCGACAGGCTGGGCCGCCGCCCGGTCTACGCTTCCGGCGCCACGCTGGGCATCGTCTGGGGCTTCATCGCCTTCCCGATGTTCAACACCGAGAACGACTGGATCATCCTGGCGGCCATCGTCCTGGGCCTGATGATCCACGCGCTGATGTACGCCGGGCAGCCGGCCATCATGGCGGAGATGTTCCCGACCCGCATGCGCTACTCGGGGGTCTCCCTGGGCTACCAGGTCACCTCGATCGTCGCCGGCTCGCTGGCCCCGATCATCGCCACCGCCCTGCTGCGGCAGTTCGACTCCTGGGTGCCGATCTCGATCTACATCGCGGCCGCCTGCGTCGTCACCCTGGTCGCCGTAGCCACGCTGAAGGAGACCCGCGGGATCTCCCTGCAGTCGGTCGACGCCGAGGACCGGCGCCGGCTCGACGCGGAGCGCGCCGAGGGGCGCAGCCGCTGACCGCCGACGGCCCGCGCGACCGCCCCGGGACGGACCGAGCCATCGGTCCGTCCCGGGGCGCGCGCCGCGCTCCGGGACGGAGCGCAGGGAACCAGCCGGTGCAGGCATCGGTGAGGACTCCAGTGAAGACACCAGAGAAGCAGCACTCAGAAGGGACTCGACCATGACCACCATCACCTGGATCGGCCTGGGGCACATGGGCAACCCCATGTCAGCCAACCTCGTCAAGGCCGGCTACGACGTCCGCGGGTTCGACCTCAGCGAGGAGGCCATGAGCGCGGCGGAGGCCAACGGCGTGCGCACCTGCCGCTCCATGCAGGAGGCCCTCCAGGGCGCCGACGTCGTCTTCACGATGCTCCCCAAGGGCGAGCACGCCCGGGCGGTGTACCTGGGCGAGGAGGGCATCCTCGAGTCCGCCCCCGAGGACGCCCTGCTCATCGACAGCTCCACGATCGACGTCGAGTCGGCGCTCGCCCTGCACAAGGCCGCCGACGCCGCCGGGTACGTCTTCGTGGACGCCCCGGTCTCCGGCGGGATCAGCGGGGCGGCCGCGGGCACCCTGACCTTCATGATCGGCGGCCACCCCCGGGCCGTGGAGGCCGCCTCCCAGTACATCGAGCCGATGGCGGGCAAGATCGTCGCCACCGGCGAGGCCGGGACCGGGCAGGCCGCGAAGATCGTCAACAACATGATGCTGTTCATCTGCCTGGAGGCCTGCGCCGAGGGCTCGGTCCTCGCGGACCGGCTAGGCCTGGACCCGCAGGTCTTCTGGGACATCGCCTCGGTCTCCTCCGGCAACTCCTGGGCGCTGCAGACCTGGTACCCCGTGCCCGGCATCGTGGACTCCGCCGCGGCGAACAACAACTTCGAGGCCACCTTCAGCGCGGTCCTCGCCGCCAAGGACGCGGGCCTTGCGCTGATGGCCGGCGAGCAGACCGGCGTGGACCTCCCGGCCGCGCAGCTCGTGGCGGAGCGGCTGCAGCGGCTCATCGACGAGGGCTACGGGAACAAGGACTGCTCCCTCATCGCCAAGTACGCCGCACCGGACGGCAGGATCCGGGGCTGGGATCCGGAGCAGGCCTGAGCGCCTCCCCACGACCGGCCACCGAACAGGACAGGACAGGACCATGCAGGACACCAAGCACAGCGCCGAGAACACCGCCGCGAGCACGCCCCGGGAGACCGCCGAGGGCGTGGCCGAGGAGGTGACCGGCAGCGTCGTCGAGCACTGGATCGGCGGCCGGCGCCACGGCGGCTCCCAGCGGACCGCCCCCGTCTACGACCCCGCGACCGGGGAGGTCACCAAGCACGTGCTGCTGGCGTGCCCCGAGGAGGTCGCGACCGCCGTGGAGAACGCCGCGGCCGCGCTGCCCGCCTGGCGGGCGACGAGCATGTCCAAGCGCACCACGATCATGTTCAAGGTCGAGAACATCATCCGCGAGCGCATCCAGGAGCTCGCGGCGGTCATCACCGCCGAGCACGGGAAGGTCCTCTCCGACGCGGCCGGGGAGGTGGCGCGCGGGCTGGAGAACGTGCAGTTCTGCACGGGGCTGATGCACCACATGAAGGGCGAGTTCCTCGAGCAGGCCGCCACCGGGGTGGACGTCCACCAGACCCGCCAGCCCGTGGGCGTGGTCGCGTGCATCACCCCGTTCAACTTCCCGGCCATGGTGCCGCTGTGGATGATCACCACCGCGATCGCCGCCGGCAACACCGTGATCCTCAAGCCCTCCGAGCGGGACCCCTCCGCCGCGGTGTGGATCGCGGAGGCCTTCACCGAGGCCGGGCTGCCGGACGGGGTGCTCAACGTGGTGCACGGGGACAAGGTGGCGGTGGACGAGCTGCTGACCAACCCGCTGGTGAAGGCCGTGTCCTTCGTGGGCTCCACCCCGATCGCCAAGTACATCTACGAGACCTCCGCCGCCAACGGCAAGCGCGTGCAGGCCCTGGGCGGGGCGAAGAACCACATGGTGGTCATGCCCGACGCCGACCTCGACGGCGCGGCGGACGCGGCCGTGTCCGCCGCCTACGGCTCGGCCGGGGAGCGCTGCATGGCGATCTCGGTGGTGGTGACCGTGGGGGACGTGGCCGACCCGCTGATCGACAAGATCAGGGAACGGATCGGGAAGCTGACCATCGGCCCGGGCAACGACCCGGCCTCGGAGATGGGGCCGCTGATCACCGCCCAAGCCCTCGAGCGGGTCAACGGCTTCGTGAGCGGGGCGGAGGCCGAGGGCGCGACCGTCGTGGTGGACGGCACCCGGCAGCAGTTCGACGCAGGCGGGTTCTTCACGGGTGTCTCGCTGATCGACCACGTGCGCCCGGGGATGAAGGTCTACGACGAGGAGATCTTCGGCCCGGTGCTGTCCGTGGTGCGAGTGGACAGCTACGAGGAGGCCGTGCGGCTGATCAACTCCAACCAGTACGCCAACGGCACGGCCGTGTTCACCCGCGACGGCAAGACCGCCCGGGAGTACGAGTTCGACATCGAGGTCGGCATGGTGGGCGTCAACGTCCCGATCCCGGTGCCGATCGGGGCGTTCTCCTTCGGCGGCTGGAAGAGCTCCCTGTTCGGGGACACCCACATGTACGGGCCGGAGTCGTTCAACTTCTACACCCGCCGCAAGCTCGTCACCACCCGCTGGCCCGAGCCCTCGGAGTCCCAGATCAACCTGGGCTTCCCGACCCACTGACGGTCCGGCCTCCCGGACCCCGACGACGCCGGCCCGCGCCTTCCGCACGGAGGGCGCGGGCCGGCGTCGTCACACAGCAGGCGACAATGTCATATTGTCCATCGCGAAGAATTTGGCTCTGCAATATGCGATGAATGAGGAAAGACGAATGGAATAGCTTTGCGCCAGCCAATTCCTGCATTCCCTGAGGGCTGCCCCGCTGTGACCAGGAGAAACGGGCGGACCGACCGGTCATGAGCACGGGGGAGGGGCCCGGAGGCCACCGTGCTGAGCGGGGGCCACGGCACCGACTTCAGCGGCGGGCGGGGCCGAGACAGAGCTGTTACGGTGTTCTCCCTGGTCGCAGGCTTGAGGCCCGCGCAGGCACGCTCCTACGGTGATATCACCTGGCTCGCAGTCGGACCTGCGGCCCAGGCCGGAAAACAACCTCCCGCGTGCATGGACGTCTCCTTTTCATGCCATTTCTCAGGCCGCGTCATGCATGCCTTTCCTTAGGAAACATCATGGAGAATCTGCGCAGGAATCTTGCGAGCGCTTTCATCGCCGCCGCCCTTCTCGGGGGATCCGCCGCCACCCCGGCCGCCGCAGGCGGTGATTACGACGACGACGTGTACTACTACTGCGATGAGCACGATGAGTACTACGAGAAGGACGAGTACTACAAGCACCACCACGACCACGACGACGACAAGGACGACGACGACCACGACCACGACTGGGCGTGGCATTACGACGACAAGGACGACGACTGGGACGACCACGACGATGACGATGGGGAGGGGAAGCACGAGAAGGACGACGACGACCACGGGCACCACCACGGGCAGCACTAGGAAGGTGCCCGCAGTCAGTGATCCGGCAGTCACGGGACCGAGCGAGGCGCTTCAGGCGAGGGGCGTGAGTGCCTGACGTCCCCGCGGGCGAACGCCTCGCGGCAGCTCTCCGCACAGCATCGGTGCCCCACCCGCCCGGCGGGTGGGGCACCGATGCTGTGCGCCGCCCGGGGACTTCCCCGCTGCAGTCACCCGGACAGCGGCGGCCCCTGCTCCGGGGCGTCCGTGGTGAGCAGGCGGAGCAGCCGCTCCAGCTCGGCGCGGTCCTGTGCGCCCAGCCGTGAGAAGTACTCCTCGGACTCGCGGTGCCGGTCCTCCCGGACCCTCGCGCGCAGGGCCTCCCCCCGGGGCGTCAGCGACACCAGGGTGGCGCGCCGGTCGGTGGGGTCGGGCACCCGTTCCACGAGGCCCTTCTCCTGCAGCAGGTCCACGACCTCGGTGGCCGAGCGCGGGGCGATGTGCAGGACGTCGGCCAGCTGCTTCAGGCGCAGCCCGGCGGCCCCGGAACCGGCGCCGGAAGAGCAGGTCCCGTGCCGCTCGGAGCCGTGCTCCCGCGGCCCACGGTGCCCGGCGATGGCGTTGAGCGCCCGGAACTGGTGCGGGGTCAGGCCGAACGGCGCCAGCTGCAGGGCCCACCGGTGCCGCAGCCGCCGGAAGACGATGTGCAGGAGCTCGCCGAGGGGGGCCGGGTCGGGATCGCAGTGGGGCATGGCCCCATCCTAATGGTCTTGTCGGTTACCTCATAGAGAGGTAACCTCCTTAATACTTCCCGAGGAGGTCCCATGACGACGACCCAGGACACCGGCCGCGCCCGCACGTCCCCGCACCACGGCGGCGGGTCCGGTGGCGGCGTGCCCGGCATGCCCGGCGCCAGCCCCTCCGGCGGGGGCGGCGGCCGTCCCGCCCGGCTCGACCCCGCGGACCGCGAGCAGCTGGCCGGCCACCCCGTGAGCCTGCGCCGCATCGCGGCGCTGTTCGCCCCGCACAAGGGCACGATCGCCGTCGTCGTCCTGCTCATCACCGCGTCCTCGGTGATCAACCTCGCCCAGCCGTTCCTGGTCCGCGGCGTCATCGACGACGCCCTGCCGCAGCGGGACACCCGTCTGCTGCTGCTGCTGACCGCCGCGATGGTCGGGATCGCCGCGCTGACCGCCGTGATCGGCGTCGTCCAGACCTGGATGGCCACCGCGATGGGCCAGCGGGTCATGCACGCCCTGCGCGTGGACCTCTTCACCCACCTGCAGGCCCAGTCGCTCGGGTTCTTCACCCGGACCCGCGGCGGGGAGGTGCAGTCGCGGCTCACGCACGACATCTCCGGCATGCAGTCGGTGGTCACCACCTCCGCCACCGGGGTGGCCTCCAACCTCACGACCGCCGTGGCGACGGCCGCGGCGATGGTGGCGCTGTCCCCGGCGATGAGCCTCGTCTCCCTGGTGGTCCTGCCCCCGGCCGTCTGGCTCTCCCGCCGCGTGGCGCTGATCCGGCGCGACGTCACCGACGAGCGCCAGCGGGAGCTCGCCCTGCTCCACACCCAGGTCGAGGAGGGGCTCTCCGTCTCCGGGGTCCGGCTGGCCAAGACCCTGGGCACCACCGCGCGGGACGCCGCCCGCTTCACCGACCGCTCCGGCACGCTCGTGGGCCTCGAGCTGCGCAGCCAGCTGGCCGGGCGCTGGCGGATGGCGACCATGCAGGTCGTCTTCGCGGCCATCCCGGCGGTCATCTACCTCGCCGCCGGCTTCCCGGCCACCAGCGGCGGGATGACCATCGGCACCCTGGTGGCCTTCACCGCCCTGCAGGGCACGATCTTCCGCCCCGTCATGGGACTGCTGAACATCGGCGTGCAGTGGGTGTCCGCGCTGGCCTTCTTCAGCCGGATCTTCGAGTACCTCGACCTCGAGCCGCAGGTCAAGCCGCCGGCCGTGCCCGTGCGGCTGGACCCCGCCACCGTGCGCGGGGAGGTGCGCCTCGAGGGCGTGCACTTCGCCTACGACGGCGGGACCGAGGTCCTGCGCGGCATCGACCTGGTCCTGCCCGCGGGGACCACCACCGCCGTCGTCGGCCCCACCGGCTCCGGCAAGAGCACCCTCGGCTCCCTGCTGCCGCGGCTCAACGACGTGACGGAGGGCCGGGTGACGATCGACGGCACCGACGTGCGCGACGTCGACCCGGCGGACCTCGCGCGGATCGTCGGCGTCGTCTCCCAGGAGACCTACCTGGTCCACGCCTCCGTGCGCGAGAACCTCCTGCTCGCCGATCCGGAGGCCCCGGACGCCGAGCTGTGGCGGGCGCTGGGGGCCGCGCGCATCGCCGACACCGTCGCCCAGCTGCCGGACGGGCTGGACACCCTGGTGGGCGCCCGCGGCCACCGCTTCTCCGGCGGGGAGCAGCAGCGCCTCGCGATCGCCCGGACCATCCTGCGCAACCCGCCCGTGCTGGTCCTCGACGAGGCCACCAGCGCGCTGGACAACACCACCGAGGCCCAGGTCCAGGAGGCCCTCGACCGCCTCGCCGCCGGCAGGACCACCCTGACCATCGCGCACCGGCTCTCCACCGTCGAGAACGCCGACCAGGTGGTGGTGCTCGAGGGCGGACGCATCGCCGAGCGCGGCGCGCCGCGGCAGCTGCGCGCCGCCGGCGGCCCGTTCGCCCGGCTCGCCGCGCGCACGGGCCGCGGGGACGGGGACGCCGCCTCCGGAGCCCTGTTCACGCGCTGAGGGGCGCGGCACCGGCCCGGTACGCTGGATCCGCACCCGCCCCACGCCCACGAGGCCCCGGAGAGGACGCCGCCATGAGGACACTCGTCGCCACGCTGCTCGTGGCCGCCCTGGTCATGACCTCGGCGGGGGCGCTGCTGACGTCCGTGGGCGTCGGGGAGTGGCTGCCGGTCGTGCTGCTCGCCGGCCTCGCCCATCTCGGGACGTTCCACCTGTACCGGCGCTGGCGGGAGAAGCTGGACCGCCCGGAGGACTGAGCCCCCGCAGGCCGGTCGGCTCAGGCGAAGTCGGCCTTCTCGAGCACCACGTGCACGCTCGCGGGCCCATCCCCGGCCGGGCAGGTCACGAACCCGGCCGTGGCCGCGAGGTAGGCGCGGGCGATCGCGCGGTCCATGCCGCGGTCGTGCTCCAGGAAGTCCAGGGCGGTGGCCATGGCCCGGCGCAGCGTCGAGGCCTGCCGGCAGGTCCCCCCGTCGGCGTCGTCCTGGGCGTCCGCGTCCGGCGTCCCGAGGGCGACCCAGCGCTCGCCGGTCTCGGCGAACGCGTGCCGGAAGGCCACCGAGGGCGCCAGCCCGGACCCGGGCCGGCACACGGTCAGGCGCAGCGGCCCGTGCGGGGTCCCGTCGGTGTCACCCTCGCCCGGGACAGGCCCCGTCACGGAGAACACCGCCCCGTCGGTGCGCACCGGCAGGTAGAGCACGGCGCGGGCCGGCGCCAGCGGGTCCTCCGCAAGCGCCTCGACCTTCACCACGTCCCCGGGCCGGGCCTCGGCGAGGAGCACGCAGCCCGCTTCCCCGGAGCGCTCGTCGTCAGCGGGGTCCACGCGGCCCCACGGGATGCTCCCGGGCACGGTCTGCGCGCCGGCGGAGCGCCGCACGCCCACGCCCGAGGAGGGGTGGGCGGCCATCGCCGCGGCGGTCGCGGCGGGCACACCGGCGACCACCCGCAGCGCCGGGCGGCGTCGGGGCCGGGGCGCGGGGGCGCGGCGGCCGGCGTGGTCGGTCATGGTGGTCTCCTCGGGGGGAAGGTCGAGCGCGATGGTCCGACAGTAAGGAGGGCGTGTTTCCGCACGGTCACCCGGTGTTTCCGGGCCGTGACGGGCCCTGCCGTACCCATGATGCAGGGGCCACCCCAACGTG
Organism: Kocuria rosea; assembly: GCF_023715525.1. Classification (GTDB taxonomy): domain Bacteria; phylum Actinomycetota; class Actinomycetes; order Actinomycetales; family Micrococcaceae; genus Kocuria; species Kocuria rosea_A. Next base: position 12,752 of record NZ_JAMBOG010000014.1, read on the forward strand.
TGACAGTGTTGCGCGCCCCGTCCCGGCCGGCCCTTTGTCCGGACATTTGTGCGGTCAATCTGACCAAGATCACATCCCAGGGGCCTTGGGCGTGGCCGGCAGCGGGCATAGCATCGATCGAGTCCCCTTCTCGGGCTCGATGAAGAGCCACCACGCCCGCTCTTCCCGCCCGGAAGGAATCCCATGTCGGCACCCCGCACCGCCCTGCTCCAGATCGTCAACGCCCCCGGCCCCACCGGCACCCGGCTCGCCCTCCTCGCCCTCGCCCTGGGCGGCTTCGGCATCGGGACCACCGAGTTCGCCTCGATGGGCCTGCTGCCGTTCGTGGCCGAGGACTTCGGCGCCTCGATCCCCGCCGTCGGCCGGTCGATCTCCCTCTACGCCCTGGGAGTGGTCGTCGGCGCGCCCCTCATCACGTCCCTGGCCGCCCGGGTGGAGCGCAAGACGCTCCTGCTCGCGCTGATGGTCGTCTTCACCGTGGGCAACGGCCTGTCGGCGGCCGCGCCCTCCCTCGAGTGGCTCTACGTGGCGCGCTTCCTCTCCGGCCTGCCCCACGGGGCCTACTTCGGGGTCGCCGCCGTGGTGGCCGCCTCCCTCGTCGCCCCCGGGCGCCGCGGCACCGCCGTGGCCCGCGTCATGCTGGGCCTGACGATCGCCAACATCGTCGGCGTGCCCGCCGCCGCCGCGCTCGGCGGCGCCCTCGGCTGGCGCACGGCCTACCTGCTGGTCGTGCTCCTCGGTGCCCTGACCGTCACCGCGCTGGCCCTCTGGGTGCCGCGCACGCGCAGCGAGGGCATGGCCTCGGCGGCCCAGGAGATCCGCGCCCTGAGCCGGCCGCAGGTGGCCCTGACGCTGCTGGCCGGGTCCGTCGGCTTCGGCGGCATGTTCGCGGTCTACACCTACATCTCCCCCACCCTCACGGAGCTCACCGGCCTCGACATCGGCACCGTCCCGTGGGTGCTGGCGGTGTTCGGCGTGGGCATGACCGTGGGCTCGCTGCTGGCCGGCCCGCTGGTGGACCGCTCGATCGAGGGCTCCGCGCTGGGCGCCGGAGCCGTCTCCGCGGTGGCCCTGGCCTTCTTCGGCCTGTTCGTCCACCTCCCGGCCGCGGCCGTGCTCGGCGTGCTGTGGATCGGGATCATGGGCTCGATCTTCACGACCTCGCTCCAGGTGCGCCTGCTGCGCGAGGCCAAGGACGCCCCGTCGCTGACCGCCGCGATGAACCACGCGGCCTTCAACCTGGCCAACGCCCTGGGGGCCTTCCTGGGCGGCGTGGTGATCTCCGCCGGATGGGGTTACCGCGCCCCGGCCTGGACAGGCGTCGGCCTGGCCGTGGTCGGCCTGCTCATCCTGGGCAGCGCCATCCGGCAGCGCCGGAGTGCCGCGGCCGAGCGCCGGTAGCGCGCCACGGCCTATCGCCGGGCCGTCTTCTCGGCCCCGCTCACCACGAGCACCGCGCACGTGAACCAGATGGCCCCGGCCGGGCCCAGCGGCGCCGCGACGAGACCGGCCAGCAGCGGCATCGCCACCTGCCCCACCCGGTTGCCCACGAGCCGGACCGCGAGCGCCGAGCCGCGCCACGAGTCGGGCACCGCGGTGGACACCAGCGTCATGGTGATCGGCTGCCCCAGGCCCAGGCAGAATCCGCCGACGAACAGCAGCACCGCGGCGAGCCAGGGCATCTCGATGACGGCCGGCGGAAGAGCGAGGGCGAGCCCCGCGCCGTAGAGGCTGACCAGCAGCATGGCCCGCCGGGACATCCGGTGGGCGAGCCAGGGCAGCAGGACGCGGGAGAGGATCGAGGCGCCGCCGCGCACCGCGAGCAGGGCCCCCACCCACGCCGGAGAGACCCCGGCCCGCTCCCCCACCAGGGGCAGGAACGCCGTGAGGATGTCGAGCATCGCCAGCAGGGCCAGGGATGCCAGCATGTGCGAGGGAATCCCGGGCACGCGCAGGATCCGCGCCATCGACGCCCGCGGCGCCGGCTCCTGGACCGCCTCGAGCTCGGCCGTGGCGGGATGGGCCTGCACCGCGGCGGCGCCGTCGGTCCGCTGCGCCCGCCCGCGCCCCGCCCCGGCGGCGAGGGCACGCAAGAGCATCACCGGGACCACGAGCAGCGAGAGCCCGGCCCCGATCCACAGCGACAGCGTGATGTCGGCGATCCGCTCGGAGGAGGCGACCCCGTTGCCGGAGCCCAGCAGCAGGCCGGCCAGCAGCGGTCCCGCCAGCTGGCCCGCCGAGAACGCGGCGGTGAACCAGCCGAAGCCCTTGTCCAGCTGGCCCTCCGGGGAGTAGCGGGCAACCGCCGCCTGCCCTGCGATCGTGAACACCAGGTGGCCCATGCCCAGCACGGCGCTCGCCACCGCGACGAGCGCCACGCCGGGCGCTGCGGCCAGGCCCAGCGCCCCGAGGCTCAGGACGAGGGCACCGGCGACCACCATGGTCCGCAGCTCCCGCACGCGGTCGGTCATCCGGCCCAGCCACATGGCGGTGGCCAGGGGCAGCACGGCGTAGGAGGCCGTCACCAGGCCGACCGTCACGGAGTCGGCGCCCAGGGCCAGGAGCTTGTAGGTGGTGACCGGGCGGACCAGGTTCAGCGCCGTCTGCGTGAGCAGCGCACCGATCACCAGGAACCACAGCCACGCCCCGGAGCGGGCGGAAGCAGCTGGCGGCATCCCTCAGGAGCGCCGGGGCTTGACCGCGATCACCGGGGCGTTGGCCTCGAGGAGGACCTGCTGGGCCGCACTGCCGAGCAGCAGCTTGCCGACCGGGCTGCGGTGCTTCACCCCGATCACGATCGCGGAGGCGCCGACCTCCTCCGCCGCGTCGAGCAGCTCGCCCACGGCGTCGCGGTTGCGGGCGTCGGGGGTCCGGAAGCTGACGGGCACGCCGTCGAGCTCCGTGGTCTCGGGGTCCAGCTGGGTGCCCTCGAGGTTGAAGACCAGCAGGTCCTCGCGGCGGCGGGCGGACTCCTCGACGGCGGCCGCGAGCGCGGCCTCGCCCTCGGGGGTGCTGGTTCGGGCGACGACGACGGTCATGGGGGCCTCCGCAGTGGGGACGGGAATGGGGACGAAAAGCGAGTCCCACCCTACGGCGGAACCTGTGACGGGTCTCTCCTTGCGCGTGAGCAGAACGAGCAGAACCAGCACAACAATCACTACCGTGTGAAATCGAACACAACCCCGGGGCGTGATCCCTGTCACGTTATGTTTCCGTGAGCGGCTCGGTCAGAGCCACGCACCGGTCCATCACGACGGAAGGCACGATCTCCGTGAGCTCATCTCCCGCCCCGGCACCGCCGGGCACACGGCGCAAGCACCCGATCGCCATGACGGTCTACGGCATCGCCGCCGCCGTGGTCATCGGACTGGCCTCCTTCTTCTCGATCCAGTCCGCCAACGCCGGCTCCGACCTCCGCTCCAACCTCACCCTCATCGCCCCGGCGAGCCCGGGCGGCGGCTGGGACACGTTCATGCGCGAGCAGCAGCAGGCCATGCGGGCCAACAGCCTCGTGAACAACACCCAGGTGGTCAACATCCCGGGCGCCGCGGGCACCATCGGCCTGGGCCAGTTCTCGACCATGGCCGGCCGGGCCAACAACCTGATGGTCACCGGCGCGGGCCTGGTGGCGGGCGTCGAGCAGCTGGACTCCCCGGTCACCCACGAGGACGTGCGCCCGATCGCCCGCGTGGTCGAGGAGTACGACGTCGTGGTGGTCCCCGCGGACTCGCCCTACGAGACGCTGGAGGACCTCGTGACCGCCTGGAAGGCCGACCCCAAGGCGGTGGCCTGGACGGGTGGCGGCACCTTCGACCAGCTGGTGATGGCCGAGTTCGCGGTCGCCGCGGGGATCACGCCCTCCCAGACCACCTACATCCCCAAGTCCGGCGGCGGCGAGGCCACCCAGGCCCTCATCACCGGCACGGCGCAGGCGGCCACCTCCGGCTACAAGGACGTCGCCGACCAGATCGACGCCGGGCGCCTGCGCGCCCTCGGCCTGGCGGCGCCCCAGAAGCTGGAGGGCGTCGACATCCCGACGCTCACGGAGCAGGGCTACGACGTGGACCTGGCCAACTGGCGCGCCGTGCTCGCGCCCCCGGGGATCACCGACGAGGAGTTCGCCGAGCTCAAGGCTCTGCTGGAGGAGACCATCGCCACCCCCGAGTGGCAGGACGCCGTGGAGCGCAACAAGTGGACCGAGGCCTACCTGGACGGGGAGGAGTTCACGGACTTCCTCGCCGCCGAGGAGGAGCGGATCGCAGAACTGCTGGAGGCAATGGACCGATGAGCACTTCGTACACCGACAACACGACCGAGCCCTGGTCGGCCGCCGGGGACGACCCGCAGCAGCCGCCACGGGAGACCGGCTCCGGGCACGGCTTCTGGCGCGGCCGCAGCGGCCTGGTCCTGCCCCTGATCATGGCGGCCTTCAGCACCTACCTGCTGCACGGCATCCTCACCATGGAGGTGCCCGAGGGCACCGACTTCCCGGGCCCCCGGTTCTTCCCGGGCCTGCTCATGGTGGCCGGCTACGTCCTGGCCGCCCTGCTGGTGCTCCACTACCTGCGCTCCCCGGAGCCGGCCGAGGAGCTCTCCGACCGGACGTACCGCACCTACACGGACTGGTCCGCCCTGGCCTGGGCGGTGGGGGGCTTCATGCTCTTCGCCCTGCTCCTGGAGCACCTGGGCTGGATCCTGGCCGCGGCGCTCCTCTTCTGGTGCGTGGCCCGCGGGGTGGGCTCCAAGCGCCACCTCTTCGACATCTCTCTGGCGCTGACCCTGTCGAGCGTCATCTATCTGGCGTTCGACGTCGGACTCGGGCTCAACCTCCCGTCCGGCATCCTGGGAGGCGGTTTCTGACATGGACACACTCAGCCTGTTGATGCAGGGCTTCGAGGGAGCCCTCACCCCGATGAACCTCATGTGGGTGGTGATCGGCTGCCTGCTCGGCACCGCGGTGGGCACCCTGCCCGGCATGGGCTCCTCGATGGCGGTGGCCCTGCTGCTGCCGCTGACCTTCTCGCTGGACCCCACGGCGGCGTTCATCATGTTCTCCGGCGTGTACTTCGGCGGCCTGTTCGGCGACTCGACGATGGCCATCCTCATGAACACCCCGGGCCAGGGCTCGGCGATCGCCTCCACCTTCGAGGGCCACAAGATGGCCAAGGACGGCCGCGCCCCGCAGGCGCTGGCCACCGCGGCCATCGGCGCCTTCATCGGCGGCATGACCGCCTCCGTCGTGGTCGTCTTCCTGGCCCCGGCGCTGGCGAACCTCTCCGCGAACTTCGGCCCCGCCGAGTACTTCGCCCTGGCGCTGTTCGCCTTCGTCGCCACCTCCTCGGTGGTGGCCGACTCGGCGATCAAGGGCCTGGCCGCCCTGGTCATCGGCCTCGGCATCGCCACCGTGGGCATCGACTCGATCTCCGGCACCGAGCGCTTCACCCTCGGCTCCCCGGACCTGTTCGACGGCGTCTCCCTGATCACCGTCTCGGTGGCCGTCCTGGCCCTGGGCGAGGCCCTGCACGTGGCCTCGCGCATCCGCCGCGACCCGGCCGCCCACCAGATGAAGCTCGCCTCCCGGCCCTTCCTCTCGCGTAAGGAGTTCCGCGAGGCCCTTCCGGCCTGGGCCCGCGGCACCGTGATCGGTCTGCCCTTCGGCGTCATCCCCGTGGGCGGGGCCGAGGTGCCGACGTTCATGTCCTACGACCTCGAGCGCCGCCTGGACCGCCGTCGCCCGGCCCCGACCTTCGGCCGCGGCTCCATCCGCGGCCTGGCCGCCCCCGAGGCCGCCGGCAACGCCACCACCGGCACCGCCATGGGTGCGCTGCTGGCCCTGGGCCTGCCGATCTCCTCCACCGCGGCGATCATGCTCGCGGCGTTCCAGCAGTACGGCCTCCAGCCCGGCCCGCTCCTGTTCGACCGCGCCCCGGACCTGGTGTGGTCCCTGCTGGCCAGCTTCTTCGTGGCGATGCTCGTGCTGATCGCCATCAACCTGCCCTTCGCCCGGGTCTGGGCCAAGCTGCTGCGGATCCCCCGCCCCTACCTCTACGCGGGGATCACGGTGTTCTGCGGGCTGGGCATCTACGCGACCTCCGGCTCCACGTTCGACCTGTTCCTGCTGCTCGGGCTCGGCCTGCTGGGCTTCGTGATGCGCCGCCACGGCATGCCGCTGGCCCCGCTGATGATCGGCATCGTGCTCGGCCCGCTGGCCGAGACCAGCATGCGCGACGCCCTGCTGTCCTCCAACGGCGACTACTCGGTGTTCGTCTCCGGGCCCATCCCGCTGGTGCTCTACGGCCTGCTGCTCGTCGTGCTGGTCGTGACGGTGCGCAACAAGATCGTCAACCGCGTGAAGCAGGACGTCTAGTCCCACCCGCCCCACGGACGAACGGCCCGGCCGGAGGATCTCCTCCGGCCGGGCCGTTCGTCCGTGGGGCGGGCTCAGGCCACCGTGAAGGCCTGGAGCAGGCCCGGGCACCGCCGGGGCCGCGGCGCGGCGAGCTCCCCGCGCGACGCTCCGGGCGCGCCCGGGGTGGTGTTCGGGTCGACCACCGGGAGCCGCGGGCCGCTCACGGGCGCGCCTCCGCAGCCGCGCCGGGGGTGGCCCCGGCCGGGGCCTCGGCGGTCTCCTTCCAGGGGCCGTGCACCGAGGCCACCCAGTAGATCGCCGCCCCCAGGGCGCACCCGATGAACCAGTTGAACGCGGCCGCCCCCGCCAGGCTCGGCACCAGCACGATGACGAGCCCGACCAGCGCGGCGGCCGCCGTGGCGAGGACCGCGTTGGGGTTGACGCCGTTGCGGTACCAGTACCTCCCGCCGGGGTCCATCGAGTAGAGGGCCTCGACGTCGATGCGCTGCTTCTTGACCACGTAGAAGTCGACCAGCAGCACGCCGAAGAGCGGGCCGATGAACGCGGCCAGGGTGTCGAGCGTGTAGTGGATCAGCTCGGGGCTGCTGTAGAGGTTCCAGGGAGTGATGAGCACCGAGCCCACGGCGGCGATCATCCCGCCCGCGCGCCAGGAGATCCTGCGCGGGTCGACGTTGGAGAAGTCGAAGGCCGGGGAGACGAAGTTCGCCACGATGTTGATCCCGATGGTCGCCACCGTGAAGGTCAGCGCGCCCAGGAGGATCGCCCAGGTGCTGTCGAGCCGGGCGACGGTCTCGATGGGGTCGGTGAGGAGCTCCCCGTAGACCGGGACGGTGGCCGCCGCGCAGGTGACGGTCAGCAGGGCGAAGAGGGTGAAGTTCACGGGCAGGCCCCAGAAGTTGCCGCGCTTCACGTCAGCGAAGCTGCGGCTGTAGCGGGAGAAGTCGCCGAAGTTGAGCAGGGGTCCGGAGAAGTAGCTGACCACCAGGGCCACGGCGGTGAGCATCACGGGCAGCGCCTCCCAGCCGGTGAACTCCACGGTGCCCAGCGTCCAGTTCACGTTCTGCCACCCGGCGGTGGCCACGAGGTAGATCGCCAGGGCGAACATCACCACGTACACGGCGGGCCCGGCCCAGTCGATGAACCGGCGGATCGAGTCCATGCCGCGCCAGAAGACGAGGGCCTGGGCGACCCACAGGACCGCGTAGCCGACCCAGCCGAGCGCGGAGAGCCCGAGGAAGCCGTGCTGGTCCACGTCGGCGTACGCGCCGAGGGACGGCCACAGCCGGAGCATGACCACGACGAGCGCGTTGGAGGCCAGGTAGGTCTGGATGCCGTACCAGGCCACGGCGATGAGCCCGCGCACGACCGCCGGCAGGTTCGCGCCCCGGACCCCGAAGGCCACGCGCGCCGTCACGGGGTAGGGCACCCCGGCCTGCTGGCTGGGCTTGGCCACGAGGTTGGCGAAGACCTGGACGATCACGATGCCGACGACGAGGCAGACGAGCACCTGCCAGCTGGCCAGGCCCAGGGCGAAGAGGCTGCCCGCGGTGACGTAGCCGCCGACCGAGTGCACGTCGGACATCCAGAACGCGAAGATGTTGTACCAGGACCACTTCTGGTCCTTCAGCGGGGCGAGGTCCTCGTTGCTGAGGCGCTCGTCGTGGCCGGGGCGCACAGCCCCCCGGGCCGGAGCAGGTGCCGCGGCGGCCGGCGGGACGGAATCAGGAGCGACGGTGGACATGGCGTCGGCCTTCCAGAGGGGCGCTCCGCGGCGTGCGCGGGGCACGGCGGGGACGCAGTGGATGAAACGTCGGTATCGACAATTTCAGTCAACGGGCGTCTTGTTTCATCACCGTTTCCGCACGGGGCACAGCCCGTTAACACCGGAACCCACCGGTAGTCCGGCGTCCCCGGCGCCGCCGGCGCCGCCCGGCATCCCGGGGCGGCGCCGGGCACGGCGGGTTCCGGCGCGGCACCTCACGTTCCGGCCGCCGCGGACGTCTACGGGGTGATGGAGACGAAACAGCCTTTCGAGACGGTGGTCGCCCGGCACGGCCCGGTCGTGTGGCGGGTCTGCCGAGCGGTGCTCGGCGGCCACGCCGACGCCGAGGACGCGTGGTCGGAGACGTTCCTGGCCGCGCTGCGCGCCTACCCGGTGCTCCCGGCGTCGGCGGACGTGCAGGCCTGGCTGGTCACGATCGCCCACCGGAAGGCGATCGACGTGGTCCGCGCACGGACCCGTCGGGCGGTGCCGGTGGCGGCCCTGCCGGAGCGGGCCTCGTCCCCGGGCGTCCCGCCCGAGGACGCCGCACCGCTGTGGGCCGCGGTGGCCGCCCTGCCGCCCAAGCAGCGCCGCGTCGTCGCCTACCGCTACCTGGGCGGGCTGCCCTACCGGCAGGTCGCCGAGCTGGTGGGCGGGACCCCCGAGGCCGCCCGCCGCGCCGCCGCCGACGGCCTCGCCACCCTCCGCCGCACCCTGGCGGAGCCCGACCGGAAGGAGCACGAGCGATGAGCACGGACACCGAGGACGGGGCGCTGCAGGAGCTGCTGGGCGCCGCGCCCGCCCCCGAGGACCTCCTGCGCCGGCTGCACGGCCGGCTCGAGGACGACGCCGCCCGGGCGGGGGTCCTCGACGTGGCCTGGACGACCGTCGACACCCCGGTGGGCCCGCTGCTGCTGGCCGCCACGGAGCACGGGCTCGTCCGCGTGGCCTACGAGCGGGAGGACCACGGGACGGTGCTGGAGGAGCTGGCCCGGCGGATCAGCCCCCGGGTCCTGCGCGCCCCGGCCCGCCTGGAGCCGGCCGTGCAGCAGCTGCAGGAGTACTTCGCCGGGACCCGCACCCGCTTCGACCTCCCGCTCGACCGGTCCCTCTCCCGCGGCTTCCGCCGCCTGGTCCAGGAGCACCTGCCCGAGATCGGCCACGGGCGCACGCAGAGCTACGGGGACGTCGCCCGCGCCGTGGGCCGCCCCGGCGCGGGCCGCGCGGTGGGCACCGCCTGCGCCACGAACCCCCTGCCCGTGGTCGTCCCGTGCCACCGGGTGCTGCGCAGCGACGGCAGCCTCGGCGGGTACGTCGGCGGGCCCAGGGCCAAGACCGCGCTGCTGGCGCTGGAGGGCGCGGCCTGACCCGGCACCGGCGGCCCGCCCCGGCCCCAGCCGCCCGGCGCGGTTAAACACGACCGTTACGGAGGAGAAACGGCCGCGCCGCACCCCGCCGGTAGAACTTATCTGTCAGATGACAGAAACTCCGCTCGGGCGGAGCCCAGGCTGGGAGAAGCACATGATCATCATGGGGGTCGGCATCACCGTTCTGGCGGTGCTCATCATCGGCGTGGTCGTCGCCCGCAAGGTCGACGGCGACAGCACCAACTACCTCGTGGCGGGGCGGCAGCTGGGCATGCCCCTCGTCGCCGTGTCGCTCACCGCCGCCGCGGTGGACTCGAACGCGACCGTCGGCAACACGGACCTCACCTCCAGCTACGGCTTCTGGGCGGGGGCGTCCCTGGCCCTGGGCCTGGCGCTGTGCCTGCTGCTCGCCGGGCTCTTCCTGGCCAGGCCCATGAACCGGATGCGGCTGTTCACCCTCGGCGACTTCTTCCGGATCCGCTACGGCCGGACCACGGAGGCCACGGCCTCCGTCATCATGATCTTCGCCTTCACGTTCCTGCTGGCCGGCAACCTGGTCGCCTGCGGCTTCCTGCTCGAGTACTTCGCGCACGTCCCGTACTCGCTGGGCGTGGTGGTGGCCAGCGCACTGGTGCTCAGCTACACCCTCGCCGGCGGGCTGTTCTCCGACGCGTACACCGCGGTGCTGCAGACCGCGATCACCGTGGTGGCCGCCGTGGCGCTGATCGTGTGGGTCGCCCTCACCTACGGCATCGTCGTCCCGGAGGGCATGGGCCCGTTCGACCTCGAGCAGCTGACCTCCTCGGAGGCCGGCGCCCCCGTCAACTGGGCCACGCTCATCGCCCTCGGCGTCGGCGACCTCGTGGCCATCGACTTCATGCAGCGCATCTTCGGCGCCAGGAGCCCGAAGGCCGCCCAGCGCTCCTGCTTCCTGGCCGCGGGCACCACCGCGGCGATCGGCACGGTCTTCGCCCTCGTGGCCCTGACCGCCTCCTCCGTGCTGGGGCTCACCGCCGAGGACGGCCCGATCCTCTACACCCTGCTCGGGGAGTACGCCCCGCCGCTGCTGGCGGTGCTGGTGCTCTCCGGGATCGTGGCGGCGTCCTTCTCCACGGCCTCCGGGGCCATCCTGGCGACGTCCGCCGTGACCGTGCGCAACGTGTTCAACGTGCGCCGCACCGAGATCACCGGCGCCCACGACCCGCTGCTGCGCTGGACGCGCCTGGCCATGCTCCCCGTGGTGGTCGTGGGCATCCTGCTGGCCGTCCGGGTCAGCCAGACCGGCATCCTGCTGACCCTGGCGTTCGACCTGATGCTCGCGAGCCTGTCCGCCTCGTTCCTCCTGGGCACGTTCTGGAAGCGCCCCGGGGCCCGCGCCGCCCTGGCCGCCGCGGGCGTGGGCCTGGTCTCGCGCCTGGTCTTCCTCGTCCTGACGCCCACGATCTACGGGGCGCCCAACGACCTCCTGTACGTGCAGAACCCCGTCTTCACCAGCGCGTTCGACGGCTGGGCCACCCTGGTGGCCGGGGCCCTCGGCTGGCTCACCTACGTCGCGGTCGGCTGCACGGCGCCGCGCCCGCAGGCCGAGACGGACACGCAGCGGATCGAGCTCTACCGCCTGTACCGCGAGCAGACCCCCTCCGGGTTCGCGCCGCGGGTCCGCACGGCCCCGGCCGGTACGGCACCGCAGGCCGCCACCCCGGCGGAGGAACCGCTCCCGGCGGGCCTCTGAGCAGCGTCCCCCCACACCGCACGGGGCGCCGGTCCGACGGACCGGCGCCCCGTGCGCCGTGCGCCGTGCGGGCTTCCCGCAGCGGCTACTGCGCGAAGCGCTCCGGCCGGAAGGTCTCGAGCAGGGGGTGCTTCTGGCCGGACAGCACCTCCCCGGCGAGCAGCTCGCCGGCGATCAGGCCCAGCGTGGCGCCCGAGTGCGTGAAGGCCACGAAGCAGCCCGGGACCTTCTCCAGCTCGCCGAACACCGGCTCGCCGTCGCCCGGGATGGGCTTGTGGCCCAGCTTCCAGTTGCCCGGGGCGAGCCGCGGGTTGCCGGCGACCAGCGCGGAGGCCTCGTCGAGCAGCTCCTGGACGACCTCCTCGGAGACGGTGAAGGAGCCGTCCTCGTGCTCGACGATCTGCTCCTCGTACCAGTCGTGGTCCACGGCCAGCGTGCTGCCCGGGTTGGGCCGCACGGCCGCCCGCGGGGTGTTCAGCACCGCCGTGACGCCGTGGTCCACCGGCTCGGTGACGACGAGCATGGAGACCGGGGACCCGTTGTCGATCACGACCCCGTGCTCGGCCACCACGGACGGGGTCGCCGCCCCGCAGGCCACCACCACGGCGTCGGCGGCGTGGACGGTGCCGTCCGCGGTGCGCACGCCCGTGGCGCGGCCGCCGGCGGTCTCCACCGAGCACCGCCCGGCCCCGGTGACCAGCTCTCCGCCGCGGGCGGTGAACTCCTCCATGAGGTGCTCGACCAGGTGGGGCAGGCTGACCCAGCCCTCCCCCGGGTTGAAGACGGCGACGTCCTCCACGGCGGTGGCGTCGATGTTCGGGGTCACCTCGGCGACCTGCTCGGGCTTGAGCAGCAGGGAGGCGTAGCCGTGGGCGGCCTCGTGCTCGTGGCGGGCCTCGGTGGCGGTCGCCTGCCCGGGCACGTCCCAGAACAGGCCGCCGTCGAAGCGCAGCCAGTCCCGCCCGGGGTCCTGGGCGAAGAGGGTGCGGTAGCGGTCGACGCCCAGGGTGCGCAGCCGGTGGTACGGCTCCGACCGGGCACCGGCCGAGTTGAGCCAGGACAGGGACCGGCCGGTGGCCCCGCTGGCGAGCTCCGTCTCGGTGACCAGCGCGACGGAGGCCCCGCCGCGCAGGAGGTGGACGGCGGTGGAGACGCCGAGGACGCCGCCGCCGAGGACGACGACGTGCTGGGGGTGGGTTGCGGACACGGTGCACGCTCTCTTTCTGTGGGTTCTGGATCGGGGCCCGCCCCGCCGGGGGCGGGCGGAGGTCAGTTCAGGCCGTGGACGCGCTCGATGACGCGCAGGACCTCCACGGCGTCGGCCGGGTCCACGGGCACCGGCCCGTCCCGGCGCAGGCACGCGGCGAGCCGGCGGTAGAAGGCGGGGTAGTCCCCGCGCTCGGCCGGCACGGGGGCCAGGTCCTCGCCGGCCCCGAGCACCCCCCAGCGGTCCTCGGGCTCGACGCCGTAGCCGGGGTCGGTGGGGGCCGTCCCGGCGTCCAGCGCCGGCTCCTGCCCGTCCAGGCCCCACTTGGTGTACGCGGCCTCGGAGCCCAGCACGTGGAAGCGGGGGCCGACCTGGGCGGCGAGCCCGTTCATCCACAGCCGGGAGCGGACGCCGCTCTCGTGCAGGAGGGAGACGAAGGTGTCCTGGTCGGCGTCGGAGACCCCCGGGTCCCCGTGCCGGGCGGCCTCGGCGTGCACGGCCCGGACCGGGCCGAACAGCTGCAGGGCCTGGTCGACGAGGTGGGCGCCGAGGTCGTGCAGGATCCCGCCCGCCTCGGCGACGGGGGCCTCGTCCTTCCAGGACCCGAAGCCCTCCGGCATCCACCACTCGAAGCGGGACTCGAAGGTGCGCACGTCGCCGAGCGCGCCGGCCTCGACCAGTTTGCGCAGGGTGAGGAAGTCGGCGTCCCAGCGGCGGTTCTGGAACACGGTGAGCACCACGCCGGCCGCGGCCGCCCGCCGGACCAGCTCCTCGCCCTGCGCCGCGGTGGGGACGAAGGGCTTGTCCACCACCACGTGCAGCCCCCGCTCGATCGCGGCGCCCGCCTGGGCGAAGTGGGTGCCCGGCGGGGTGCCGAGCACCACGAGGTCCAGCTCCAGCTCGCCGGCGTCGACCAGGGCGAACAGCTCGTCGCCGCTCGCGACGACCCGGGCCCCCGGGTGCTGCCCGGCGGCCCGGGCGGCCCGGCCGGGATCACCGGTGACGACCGCGTCCAGGGAGTACTGGGGGTCGGCGGCGATCAGGGGCGCGTGGAAGACCCGCCCGGAGACGCCGTAGCCCAGGACCGCGGTGCGGATCGGCGCGGGCATCAGAGCACCTCCGAGAGGAAGCGGCGCAGCCGGTCGCTGCGCGGGTCGTCGAAGATCTGCTCGGGGGTGCCGGCCTCCACGATCTCGCCCTCGTCCATGAACACGACCTGGTCGGCGGCCTTGCGGGCGAAGTTCATCTCGTGGGTGACCACCACCATGGTGATCCCGGTGCGCCCGAGCCCGGCCATGAGGTTGAGCACCCCCTTGACCAGCTCCGGGTCCAGGGCCGAGGTGGCCTCGTCGAAGAGCATGACCTCCGGCTCCATGGCCAGGGCCCGGGCGATGGCCACCCGCTGCTGCTGGCCCCCCGACAGGTCCCGGGGCCGGTGGTCGGCGCGCTCGGCCAGCCCCACCTCGGCCAGGTGCTTGCGCGCCAGGGCGCGGGCCTGGGCCTTGGGCAGGCTGCGGACCCGGGCCGGGGCCAGGGCCACGTTCTCCAGGGCGGTGTGGTCGGGGAAGAGGTTGAAGTGCTGGAAGACCATCCCGATCCGCCGGCGCAGCACGTCGGGCTTCACGCCCAGCACGCTCTGCCCGCCCAGCAGCACCTCCCCGCTGCGGGGCTCGTGCAGGCGGTTGATCCCGCGCAGCAGGGTGGACTTGCCGGACCCGGAGGGGCCGATGATGCAGGTGGTGGTCCCGGCCGGCACGGTCAGGCTCACGTTGCGCAGCACCTCCACCTCCCCGAAGGCCAGGGTGAGGTCGCGGATCTCCAGGGTGGAGCCGTGGTAGGTCTCCACGGGGGCGGTGGCGGCGGCGGTCATGCTCTGCTCCCAACGGTCGGTGCGGTCGTTCCAGCGGTCAGCGGTGCGGCGGCGTCGAGCTCCTCGACTTCCTCCAGCCCGCTGGAGGGGGCCACGGCGCGGCGGCGCCCGGCGCGGAAGCGGTGGTCGAAGTAGTTCACCAGGTGGGTCAGCGGGACGGTGATGATCAGGTAGAACACCCCGGCCATCACCAGCGGGGAGAGGTTGCCGGTGAGCACCGCCGCGTCCTGGCCCACCCGGAACAGCTCGCGCTCGGAGACCAGCAGGCCCAGGAAGTACACCAGGCTGGAGTCCTTCACGATCGCGATGAACTCGTTGACCAGCGCCGGCAGCACCCGGCGGATCCCCTGCGGGACCACCACCAGGTACATGGCCCGGGAGTAGCTCATGCCCAGGGCCCGGCAGGCCTCCAGCTGGCCCTTGTCCACGCTCTGGATCCCGGCGCGGAAGATCTCCCCGATGTAGGCGCTGGCGATCAGGGCCAGCGCGGCGATGCCCAGCGGGTACGGGGAGGCCCCGAAGATCGACTGGCTGAACCGGGCGAAGCCCTGCCCGATCAGCAGGATGGTCAGGATCGCGGGCAGCCCGCGGAAGATGTCGGTGTAGATCCGGGCCGGGACCCGCAGCCAGCGGGTGCGGGAGATCCCGGCCACGGCCACGACCATGCCCAGCACGAGGCCGATGGCGGTGGCGCACACGGAGATGATGAGGGTGTTGACCAGCCCGACGGTCAGCAGCTGCGGCAGCACCGCGAGCATCGCGTCGACGTCGAGGAAGGTCTTGGTGATCGTGTCGATCCAGTCCATGAGGTGCTCTCAGACGCTCGGAGGAACGGCGGGGACGGGGCGGGGGTCCGGCGGCGGGCCGGACCCCCCGGGACCGTCAGGAGGTGGGCTCGGCGCCGGCGGTCTGCTCGGCCTCGGGCAGGTACTGGTCGGGCATCGGGGAGCCGGGGAACCACTTCTGGTACAGCTCCTTCCAGGTGCCGTCCTCCATCGCCTCGGCGAGGCCCTCGTTGAGGGCGTCGCGCAGGGCGGTGTTGCCCGGGGCCACCGCGAAGCCGGCGGGGGCGTCGAAGGAGGGGATGTCGGCGGCGCTGACCAGGTCGTACTGCTCGATGTAGGACTTGGCGGCCTCGTAGTCGAGGAAGTGGGCGTCCACGGCGCCGCTGTTGACGGCGGAGATCGCGGCGTTGTTGTCCGGGAAGCGCACCAGCTCGGTGCCGGTGAAGTTCTTCACCGCGTAGGCCTCCTGCAGGGTGCCCTGCACCACGCCCAGCCGGCGCCCGGCCAGGTCCTCCACGGATCCGATGCCGGAGTCCTTCGGGGTCACGGCCGAGAGGTAGCCGGCGAGGTAGCCGTCGGTGAAGTCCACGGTCTGCTTGCGCTCCTCGGTGATGCCGATGGCCGCCACGCCGACGTCGAACTGGCCGTTGGCCACCGCCGAGAGCAGCCCGGAGAAGTCCTGGCCGGTGAACACGACCTCCTCGATCCCGGCCCGCCCGGCGACGTCGCGGAAGAGCTCGACGTCGAAGCCGGTGAACTCCCCGCTCTCGTCGGTGAAGGTGTACGGCTTGGAGTCCCCGAGGCTGGCCACGCGGATGGTGCCCGGGTCGATGAGGTTGTACGGGTTGTCCTGCGCGGACTCGGCGGCGTCGCTGCCGGCGCACCCCGTGAGGGCCAGCAGGACGGCGCACAGGGCGGCCACGACGGCCAGGAGGCGGGAGGTGGTGCGTCCCATCATGTTGTTGCTCCAATGCTCGGGAGTCGTCGTCGGGACCGGAGGCCCCCGGACTCGCCAGGTCGAGTTCACCTGCTTTGAGACCGGTCTCAACCGGCGGGTTGAGACCGGTCTCAGAACTGGTATGTTGAGAGAACTTACGTAGTGATCCGCGCCACGTCAAGAGGTGTCACGAAAGGTTTACATGAGCCCCGATCCCGCCCGGCCGCGAGAGGTCACCGTGGCCGACGTCGCCCGGGAGGCGCGCGTCGCCAAGGCCACCGCCGCCCGCGCCCTGGGCGGCTACGGGGCCGTCAGCGACGCCGCCCGCTCCCGCGTGCTGGCCGCGGCGGACGCGCTGGGCTACCGGCCCAACGAACTGGCCCGCAGCATGAACACCGGGCGCTCGCACACCATCGGGGTGGTGGTCGGTGACATCGAGAACCCCTACTTCGGCGTGGCCACCCGGGGGATCTCCGACACCGCCAAGGCCGGGGGCTACGACGTCATCCTGATCAACACCGACGAGGAGGTGGAGGCGGAGGTCGACGCGGTGCGCGTGCTGCTGGACAAGCGCGTCGACGGGCTCGTCGTGGCTCCCTGCTCGTCCTGGAGCACCGGCCACCTCGCCGAGGTGACGGCGTCCGGGCGGCCCCTGGTGCTGCTGGACCGCCGGCTCGACGGCCTCGGGGTCGACGCCGTGGAGGCCGACATGGTGCCCGCGGCCCGGGAGTGCACGCGCCACCTCGTCGAGGCCGGCCACGAACGGATCGCCTACGTCTCCACGGCGGACGAGCCGGCCGGGGGCTACCGCTTCGGCGCGCCCCTGCAGGCCTCCCCGGTGACCGACCGCCTCGCGGGCATGGCCGCGGCGCTGGACGAGGCGGGGCTGCCGCGCCGGCCCGAGTACGTCCGCCTCGGCGCGCGGACCGAGGCGGACGTCCGGCGCGTCACCCGCGAGCTGCTGGAGGCCCCGGAGCCGGTCACCGCCGTCATCGCCTCCGACAGCCTGGTCGGGGTGAGCGTGCTGACCGCCGTGCGGGAGCTCGGCCTGCGCGTCCCGGAGGACCTGTCCTTCGTCATGTTCGACGACCTGCCGTGGACCACCCTGGTCGACCCGCCCATCACCGTGGTCGCCCAGCCGACGTTCGACATCGGCACCGCCGCCGCCGCCGTCCTGCTGGAGCGGCTCGAGGGGCACGGGGGCCCGCCGCGCACCCAGAGCTTCCCGGCCCGCCTGGTGCGGCGCGGGTCCGTAGGCCCCCCGCCGGCCGGGCCCCGCCGGTGACGCCCCGCCCGTGACGCCCCGGCGGTGAGGCGCCGCCGGCGAGGAGGGCGGCGCGCGGCCCGCTCAGGCCGCGGACTGCCGGTACGCCGCCCAGCCGCCGTGGGCGGTGATGTCCTCGGCCCCCTCGACGGCGTAGGGCTCCACGAGGAACCCGGGCAGCCCGCGGCCGTCGGCGAGGGCGACCTTGCCGATGGCCATGGGGGCGGGCAGCCCGGCCACGAACGCCCCGAAGGCGGCAGGGGCCAGCGCCCAGACCTCCACGGCCAGGGCTGCCCCGCCGTCCGGGGCGCGGACCACGCCCGGCTTGGGCGGCACGGTGTCCAGGGCGAACATGCGGTACTCGGCGGCCGTGGTGGTGGCCTGCACGAACCGGGCGGACAGCGCGAGCAGCTGGGCGTTGAGCGGCTGGCCGCGCAGGTGCGCGCCCGCGACCACGAGCAGCACCTCCGCGGCCCCTGCGCGGGCGGGGGGTTCAGCAGTCACCGAAGCCGCCCTCCCGCGCCACGTCGACCAGCCGGTCGTCCTCGAACGTGCCGCCGACCAGCTGGACGCCGAACGGCAGGCCGTCCACCCGCCCGGCGGGCACCGCGAGCGCGCTGAGGTCCAGCAGGTTCACGAAGTTCGTGAACCGTCCCATCCGGCTGTTGGCGCCCACGGGGTCGGCCTCGACCTCGGCCAGGGTGGGGTGGAACGTGGTGGTGGGCAGCACGAGCGCGTCGACGGTGGCGAACACCGAGCGGGCCCGGCGGGTGCAGCCGTCCAGGAACTCCTGGTCGGCGAACACCCGGTGGGCGGGGATCTGCCCGGCCGCGGCGATGATTCGCCCGACGGTGGGGTCCACCGCGTCCCGGTGGGCGTCGACGAACGCGCCCACGGCCGTGTACCGCTCGGCGACGAACGCGCCGTCGTAGAGCAGGGACGCGGCGGCGAGGAACGGCTCGACGTCGACGGGCACCGCCCGGAAGCCCCGCTGCTCGAACTGGCGCACGGCCCCCGCGTACGCCTCGGCCCAGCCGGGGGCGAGCTCCCCGAGCTGCTCGGCGGGGGCGTAGCCGACGACGCGGTCGAGACCGGCCGGCCGCAGCGGGGCGCTGGCCCGGGAGCGGGCGTCGCCGTCGTCGATCCCCGCCATGACGGAGGCGGCGAGGCGGGCCAGGCCGAGGTCCCGGGACATGGTGGTCACCACGTCCTGGGTGCGGCAGGCGGGCACGACCCCGGTGGAGGGCACGACGCCCTTGGTGGGCTTGACCCCGTACAGCCCGTGCAGGGCCGCGGGCACCCGGCCGGAGCCGGCGGTGTCGGTGCCGAGGGCGAAGTCCACGAACCCGAGGGCCACGGCCACCCCGGAGCCGCTGCTGGACCCGCCGGAGATCCGGGCGGGGTCCTCGGCGTGCCGGACGGCGCCGTAGGGGCTGCGGGTGCCCACGAGCCCGGTGGCGAACTGGTCCAGGTTGGTGCTGCCCATGACCACCGCGCCCGCCTGCTTGAGCCGGCGCACCACGGCGGCGTCCTGCGCCGGCTCGTAGCCGAACGCGGGGCACGCGGCGGTCGTGGGCAGGCCGGCCACGTCGATGTTGTTCTTCACCGCGAACAGGGTCCCGGCCAGGGGCAGGTGCTCGCCGGCGGCGCGGGCGGCGAGGGCGCGGGCGACGTCCCCGGCCACGTCCTGCGGGGGGCGCAGCCCGATCCAGACCTCGGGCCGGTCCGCCTCCTCGACCAGCCGGTAGCGCTCGGCCACCAGCTCGGCGGCCTCGCGCGCCGCCGCGGTCGCCGGTGCGCCCGCCGGTGCGCCCGCCGGTGCGCTCGTCGCTGCTGTCGTCGTCATCGGTGCTCTCCTCGCTCCTGGATGCCTTCTCGGCCCGTTGCGGCCGGTGCCGGCTCGGCCGCGTCCGTGCGGACCACGGCCAGCACCGCCCCGGGGCTCACCTGCGCGCCGGGCTCGACGACGATGCGCTGGACCACGCCGT
Organism: Kocuria rosea; assembly: GCF_023715525.1. Taxonomy (GTDB): domain Bacteria; phylum Actinomycetota; class Actinomycetes; order Actinomycetales; family Micrococcaceae; genus Kocuria; species Kocuria rosea_A. The sequence continues at coordinate 32,034 of NZ_JAMBOG010000014.1, forward strand.
CCGCCGGGGCCTGCACGGGGGCCTCCATCTTCATGGCCTCGACCGCCATGAGGGTCTGGCCCTCGCGGACCCGGTCCCCCACCTGCACGTCCACGCGGAAGACGTTGGCGGCGAACTGGGCCTCGACGCCCTCGCACCCGTCGGGGATCTCCACGGCGACGTCGTCGGGCGCGGCCAGCCCCTCGAGGGCGGCGGCGCGCTCGAACTCGCCGGCCTCGTCCCACGCCTGGCGCTCGGCGTCGAAGGCCGTCTGCTGGCGGTCCTTGAACGCGTCGATGCTCTCGCGGTTGTCGGCGAGGAAGCGCTCGTACTCGGCCATGGAGAACTCGCCCTCCTCGATCCGCAGGGGCAGCCGGCCCGCGGCCATGTCGGCGCGCATGGTCGCGAGCTCCTCGGAGGAGACGGGGTACCACTTGATCCGGTCGAAGAAGCGCAGCAGCCACGGCGTGCCCTCCTCGTAGGGCCCGCGCTGGCGGTGCGTGGACCAGACCTGCGTGGTGCGGCCCACGAACTGGTAGCCGCCCGGGCCCTCCATCCCGTAGATGCACAGGTAGGCCCCGCCGATGCCCACGGCGTTCTGCGGCGTCCAGGTCCGGGCCGGGTTGTACTTCGTGGTGACCAGCCGGTGCCGGGGGTCCACCGGGGTGGCGACGGGCGCGCCGAGGTAGACGTCGCCGAGGCCCAGGACCAGGTACTCGGCGTCGAAGAGCACGGAGCGGACGTCCTCGACGGAGTCCAGGCCGTTGATCCGGCGGATGAACTCGATGTTCCAGGGGCACCACGGGGCGTCGTCGCGCACGCCCTTCTCGTAGCGGCGGATGGCCTCGCGGGTCGCGGGGTCGTCCCACGACAGGGGCAGGTGCACGGTGCGGCTGGGCAGGCGCAGGTCGTGGGTGGCGGGCAGCTGCGCGTCCACGGCGAGCACCCGCGCCAGCGCCTCGTCCAGGCCGAGCCGGTCCGGGTCGAGGTGGACCTGCAGCGAGCGGATGCCGGGGGTCATCTCCAGCACGCCGGCCAGGGCGCCGTCGTCGACCTGCTCCTGCAGGGCGCGGCGCAGGGCCTCGACGCGCATCCGGGAGGCGATGTCCAGGGTCATCTCGCCGTACTCGACGAGCACGTTGGAGTCGCCGCTGCGCCGCACGGTCAGGGACGGGCGCTCGGCGCTCCCGGGCACCGCGGCGACGATCCCGCCGTCGACGACGGCGTCCCGCCCGGCCACGACCTGCGCCCGCGGGCGGGCGCGCAGCTCGGCGGCCTGGGCCTGGGTGATGGGCACGAACCGCACGCGGTCCCCGGCGCGCAGCTGCCCGAGCTTCCACTTCTGGCCGTCGGCCACCGTGGCGGGGCAGGTGAACCCGCCCAGGCTGGGGCCGTCGGGGCCCAGCAGGATGGGCATGTCGCCGGTGTAGTCGACCGCGCCCACGGCGTACGGGGTGTCGTGGATGTTGGAGGGGTGCAGGCCCGCCTCCCCGCCGTCGCGGCGCGCCCACTGCGGCTTCGGCCCGACCAGCCGGACGCCGGTGCGGTCGGAGTTGAAGTGGACCTCCCAGTCGACGGCGTAGAACTCCTCCATGCCGGCCACGGTGAAGAACTCCGGGGCGGCGTGCGGGCCCTCCAGGACGCCGATCTCCCAGTACGCCCCGACCTGCGGGCGCCGGGCGAGCGGGACGTCGGCGACCTCGTGGGGCACGGCGGGGGTGTTGATCCCCAGGACGTCGCCGGGGGCGAGGGCGCGCCCGGCGGCCCCGCCGATCTCGCCCTGCACGAAGGTGGCCGCGGAGCCCAGCACCAGCGGGACGTCGAGGCCGCCCTCCACCAGCAGGTAGGAGCGCATGCCCTGCTCGGCCCGGCCGATCGTCAGGACGGCGCCGGCGGGCAGCTCCAGCACCGTCCACTGCTCGGCGGGGCGCTTGTCGAGGAGGACCTCGACGGGGGCGCCGGTGACCACCGCGCGGGTGGGCGTGTGGAAGCGCAGGGTCGGTCCGGCCACGGTGATCTCGAGGCCGGCGGCGCGCTCGGGGTTGCCGAGGGCCTCGTTGCCGAGCCGGAAGGACAGCTCGTCCATGGGCCCCGACGGCGGGATGCCCACCGGCCAGTAGCCGATCCGGCCCGGCCGGTCCTGGACGGTGGTCATCAGCCCGGAGCGCAGCACCTCCACGCGGGGCTGCGCGCTGCGCACCCCCTCGAGGGTGGCGGTGGAGTGCTCGACGGCGGCGACCGCGGGCAGGCCGGTGATGGCGCGCAGCAGGCCCAGGTTGGTGGCCACGCCGTGGACGCGGGCGTCCTCGAGGGCCCGGGCGAGGGCGGCCCACGCCTGCTCGCGGTCCTCCCCGTGGGCGACGAACTTGCTCAGCAGCGGGTCGTAGAACGCGCTGACCTCGGTGCCGACCTCGACCCAGGAGTCCACCCGGATCCCCTCGGGGACCACGAGGCCGGTGACGGTGCCGGCGCTGGGCAGGTTGTCGAGGTCGGTGTTCTCGGCGTACACGCGGGCCTCCACGGCGGCGCCGCGGGCGACGAGCTCCGTGTCCATCATGGAGCGGTCGCCGCCGGCCAGCCGGATCATCCACTCGACGAGGTCCACGCCGTAGACGGCCTCGGTCACGGGGTGCTCGACCTGCAGGCGCGTGTTGACCTCGAGGAACGCCGCCTCCTCCCGGACCGGGTCGTAGATGAACTCCACCGTCCCGGCGGAGCGGTAGGCCACGGAGGCGCACAGCCGCCGGGCGGCGTCGTGGATCGCGGCGCGCACGGCGCCGGGCAGGCCCGGGGCGGGGGCCTCCTCGACCACCTTCTGGTGGCGGCGCTGGAGGGTGCAGTCGCGGTCGCCGACCACGAGGACCTCGCCGAGGCCGTCGCCGAAGACCTGGACCTCGACGTGCCGGGCCCGGTCCACGAGCCGCTCGAGGAAGACCCCGGCGGAGGAGAAGTTGGCCCCGGCCACGCGGCGGACGCTCTCCCACGCCGCGCGCAGGTCGGCGGCGTCGCGGCACTCCTGCATGCCGATCCCGCCGCCGCCGGCGGTGGCCTTGAGCATGACGGGCCAGCCGATGGCCTCGGCCTGGGCGAGTGCGTCCTCGAGGGAGTCGAGCAGCCCGGTGCCGGCCAGCAGGGGCACGTCGGCGGCCACGGCGGCGTCGCGGGCGGTGTGCTTGGCGCCGAAGACGTCCAGCTGCTCCCGGGTGGGGCCGACGAACGCGATCCCGGCGGCCTCGCAGGCCGCGGCGAACCCGGTGTCCTCGGAGAGGAAGCCGTAGCCGGGGTGGATCGCCCCGGCGCCGGTGCGCTGCGCGGCGGCGAGGAGCCGGTCGATGTCCAGGTAGCTCTCCGCGGCGGGGGCGGGACCGAGGTGGACGGCCTCGTCGGCGGCGCTCACGTGCAGGGCGCCGCGGTCGGCGTCCGAGTAGACGGCCACGGCCCGCAGGCCGAGCGCCTGGACGGAGCGGATGATCCGCACGGCGATCTCGCCGCGGTTGGCGACGAGGACGGTGTCGAAGGCGCGCACGCTCAGGCCTCCTGGGTTCCGGTGGTGCCGGCGGAGACGATCATCTCGGCGCGGGAGGGGTCGAAGCCGTTGCAGGGGTTGTTGACCTGCGGGCAGTTGGAGACGACCACGAGCACGTCGCGCTCCGCGCGCAGGCTCACCGACAGGCCCGGCGCGGAGATGCCGTCCACGATCCCGAGGGCGCCGTCCGGGTCCACCGGCACGTTCATGAACCAGTTGACGTTGGAGACCTGGTCCCGCTTGCCCATCCCGTACTTGGAGAGCTCGGCCAGGAAGTTGTCGGCGCACCCGTGCTGCGACCACGTGTGGTGGCCGTAGCGCAGGGTGTTCGACTCCTTGGAGCACGCCCCGCCGAGGGTGTCGTGGCGCTCCACGTCCGTGCCGACGACGGTCAGCAGCGGGTCGTGCTCGTTGGTGCGCAGCACCGAGCCCTCGGTGAGGTAGACGCTGCCCTGCCCCTGCAGGGTGGCCTGCACGCTGTAGGCCCGGGACGTGTCCTCGGCGTCGTAGGCGAGGAAGTCGACGGCCTGGTTGCCGTCCACGTCCACGATGGTCAGGACCTGCCCGGCCGTCAGGACGGCGGACCAGGGGGCGCGCGGGGCCACGGTCTCGCGGGAGAACTCGGGGCCGAAACCGGTGGTGGAAGTGGTGGTGGGAGCGGTGGTGGGAGCGGTCATGGTGCGGTTCCTTCTGTCGTCGCTCGTCGCTGCGGTGTCGGGGGCTCGGCTCAGGCCAGGCCGCGGGCGCGGAGGTACTCGGCGGTGTTCTGGTAGGCGCGGCGGCGCTCGGGGGCCGAGCTCCAGGCGGGCGCCTCGGGGGTGGTGGGCTGGGCGCGCCAGGCGACGACGTCGAGCGGGGTGCTGACGTACTCCTCGCGCGGGTCCAGCGGGTGGGCGGCGTTGGCGATCAGCAGCACGCACGGCATCTCGGTGACCAGGGTCAGGGAGGCGCCAGCCCCGGCCGAGCCGGTGAACACGGGGTGGCCGGAGGGGGCGATCTCGACGCCCTGGAAGAACGAGACGCAGGGCGGGACGTCGCGGCGGGTGAGGCCGTGCTTGGCGCCGGCCAGGACCAGCAGCTCGCGGCCGGCGGGGCTGGGCCCGTGCGCCTGGCCGTCGCCGTAGCGCTCCTCGTTGCGCGCCCGGGAGCTGGCCCCGTACACCGCGTCGTGGCGGCCCGAGCTGTCCTCGACGACCGTGGCCATCGCCCGCCCCTGGTCGGAGAGCAGGACCTGGCCCGCCCCGGAGTAGACCTGCCACTGGATCTTCATGGTGTCGGCCACGTTGAGCCGCTCGAAGGGCTCGGCCGCGTTGTAGAGCAGCACCGAGGCGCAGGCGTCCCCCTGCACGTCGGTGAGCCGCACCGCCACCCCGCGGTCCAGGACCTTGTGGGTGTAGTTGCCCCCCGCGACGCGCTCGGCCCACACGAGGTCCTGCGGGGCCACGCGGGCCGGGGCGCCGGTGTGGTTGGTGGACGGCACGGTGGGGCCGCACTCGACGACGGTCCCCTCCTGGGCGCGGGCGTGGGCCCGGGCCCCGGCGGTCGTGCCCGTCGAGGACGTGGTCTGGGTGTCGGTCATGACCGGCTCCTTCGCTTCTGCGGTCGCGCTTTTCTGTCGCTTGACAGAAATCAAAGCAGGCCGGGATTTCCGCGGGGTGTGGCCCCTGTTTCGGTCGTGTAACCGCCTCCCGGGCCCTGCCCGCGCGGGTTGATAGGTTCGGTGGGATGACGAAGTCCCGAGGCCGCCCGCGCAAGAACCCCGCCTCCCCCACGGGCCGGGGGGCCGAGCAGGACATCCTGCACGCCGCCGGGGAGCTCTTCGCCCGGAGGGGCTTCGGCGGCACGAGCACGCGGGCGGTCGCGGAGCTCGCCGGTCTGCAGCAGGCGAGCGTCTACCACTACTTCAGCTCGAAGGAGGACGTCCTCCTGCGCCTCGTGCTCGGCACCGTGGTGCCGTCCCGGCGGTTCGCGGAGCGCCTCGTGGCCGCGGACGCCCCCGCGCACGTGAAGCTGTGGGCCCTGTGCTTCGCCGACACGCGCCTGCTGCTCGAGGACCCGCAGAACCTGGGCGCCCTCTACTTCTCCCCCGAGCTGCGCGCCGAGGGCTTCGAGGAGTTCCACGAGAACCGCGACGCCCTGGAGGGCATCTACGGGGACCTGCTCGAGCGGACCGCCGGCCGCCCGGCCACGCCGTTCGAGGCGGCCATCGTCATGGGCCTCGCGGAGAACGTCATCCTGCAGCGCCAGCGGGCGCACCCGCACCTGCCGGAGGACGCGGCGGAGCGGATCGCCGACGCCGCCCTGCACCTCGCGGGGGTCCCGCACCTGGTCACGGAGGACAACCGCCGGCGGGCCCGGGCCCTGGTGGAGCACCTGGCCGGGGAGCCCGGCACCGGGGACGCGTAGCATTGGAGGATGTTCCTGCGCCTCGGACCGCCCTGCCCGACCAGCCCGCGGCCCCGGGACGGGGTGAGCGCTGATGTGCGGCCTCGCCGGTGAGGTCCGCTTCGACGGCGCGGCCGCCGACCCCGGCACCGTCCACCGCATGACGTGCGCCCAGTCCTTCCGCGGCCCCGACGGGTCGGGGGCCTGGGCCCAGGGCCCCGTGGCGATGGGCCACTGCCGGCTCAGGATCGTCGACCTGAGCCCCTCGGGCAACCAGCCCATGGTCGACGCCCCGCTGGGGCTGTCCATGGTGTTCAACGGCATGATCTACAACTACCGGGAGCTGCGCGAGGAGCTGCACGGCGCCGGCTACCGGTTCTTCTCCACCTCGGACACCGAGGTCGCGCTGAAGGCGTACCACCGGTGGGGCACCGGGTGCGTGGAGCACTTCCACGGCATGTTCGCCTTCGCCGTCACCGAGCACGCGACCGGGCGCACGGTCCTCGCCCGCGACCGGCTCGGGATCAAGCCCCTCTACGTGGACCACACCGCCGACCGGCTGCGCTTCGCGTCCACGGTCCAGGCGCTGCTCGCGGCCGGCGGGGTGGACACCTCCGTCGACCGCACCGCCCTGTCCTACTACCTGACCTTCCACTCCGTGGTCCCCGCCCCGCGCACCATCCTGCAGGGGGTCCGGAAGCTGCCTCCCGCGACCGTGCGCACGGTCGAGGCCGACGGGTCCGCCACGGACCACGAGTACTGGAACCCCCGGTTCACCCGGGACGAGGACCGCTCCGGGTGGTCCGAGCGGGACTGGCAGGAGGGCCTGCTCGAGAAGCTGCGCACCGCGGTCCGGCGGCGCATGGTCGCGGACGTCCCCGTGGGCGTGCTGCTCTCCGGCGGGATCGACTCCAGCCTCGTCGTCGCGCTGCTGGCCGAGAGCGGTCAGCACGACCTGCAGACGTTCAGCATCGGCTTCGAGTCCGTGGGCGAGGAGGCCGGGGACGAGTTCGAGTTCTCCTCGCGGGTCGCCCGCCGGTTCGGCACCGACCACCACCAGATCGCGATCGACGACGCCCGGCTGGTCCCGGCGATCGACCGCACCGTCGCGGCGATGAGCGAGCCGATGATCAGCCACGACTGCGTGGCCTTCTACCTGCTCAGCGAGGAGGTCTCGAAGTCGGTCAAGGTGGTCCAGTCCGGCCAGGGCGCCGACGAGGTCCTGGGCGGCTACCACTGGTACCCGCCGCTGGCCGGCGTCGAGCGGGAGCAGGCGCAGGAGACCTACGCGGCGGTCTTCTTCGACCGCCCGTGGTCGCGGCTGGCGAAGGTCCTCTCTCCCGAGTGGATGGCCGGCCACGACGCCCCGTCGGCGTTCATCGAGCGCCACTTCGGCCGCCCGGGCGCGGAGACCGCCGTCGACGCCGCCCTGCGCACCGACTCCACCGTGATGCTCGTGGACGACCCCGTGAAGCGCGTGGACAACATGACCATGGCCTGGGGCCTCGAGGCGCGCGTGCCGTTCCTCGACCACGAGCTCGTCGAGTTCGCCGGCCGGATCCCGCCGGAGCTCAAGCTCGCCGACGGCGGCAAGGGCGTGCTCAAGCGCGCGGCGCGCGGCGTCGTCCCGGACGAGGTGATCGACCGGAGGAAGGGCTACTTCCCCGTCCCGGCGATCCGCACGCTCGAGGGCGGGACGCTCGCCCGGGTCGAGGCGGCGCTGACGGACCCGTGCGCCGTGCGCCGCGGGCTGTTCGACTCGGACGTCGTGGAGACCCTGCTGGCGGACCCCAACGAGCACCACACGCCGCTGCGCTCCAACGTGCTGTGGCAGCTGGGCCTGCTGGAGATGTGGCTGCAGGAGAACGGGATCCGCTGATCCGCTCCCGGCCGCCCGGGCCCGCACCCTTGCAGGGCGCCGCCGGGCGGGTGGGGCGGACGGCGGATCCCGAGGACGGGCGGGCGGCGTGGTGAGGCGGACGGTGGACCCGGCCCGGCAGGCCGAGGAGCTCGGCGCGGCCGAGGCGCTGGCGCGCCGGCTGGACCGGCCCATGGGCATCCTGGGCGTGCTGTTCCTGTTCGTGGTGCTGGGCCAGCTGCTCGCGCGGGACCCGGCGCTCTCGGCGTTCTTCGACGTGACGGGCTGGGTCTTCTGGGCCGTGTTCGCCGGCGAGTTCCTCCTGCGGGCGTACATCGCGCGCTTCTCCGCCCGGTTCTGGCGGCGCAACTGGTGGCAGGTGGTGTTCCTGCTGGTGCCGTTCCTGCGCTTCTTCCGGGCGTTCCAGGCCGCCCGCCTGCTCCGGGCGGCCCGGATCGCCCGGCTGGCCCGGGTCGGGGGCGTGCTCTCGGCGGGCGTGCGTAGCTCCCGCTCCGCCGGGAAGCTGCTGTCCAACCGGATCGGCTGGCTGGCGGCGGTCACCGGCGTCGTCGTCCTCGCCTCCAGCCAGCTGCTCTACGTCCTGGGGGCCTACGCCGACTACGGGACGGCCCTGTCCGACGCGGCGATGTCCACGATCACGGGCCAGGCGCTGAGCGCGCAGGGCGCGTTCCCCCGGGTGCTGGAGGTGGTCCTGGCCCTCTACTCGGTGGCGGTGTTCGCGACGCTCGCCGGCTCGACGGGGGCGTACTTCCTGCACGGGGGAGCGGGCACGGCGGCGGGATCCCCACGTGCCCCCGAGCGGGCGGACGAGTAGGATCGTCCTGACCGAACAGATCAGTAGGCTGTCGTTCCGACCGGTGCGGCGGCCCTGAGAAGGAGGATCGATGAAGGCTCTGACATGGCAGGCGAAGCGCTCGGTGAGCGTCGAGGAGGTCCCGGACCCCCGGATCCAGGAGCCCACGGACGCGATCGTGCGGATCACCTCGAGCGGCATCTGCGGATCGGACCTGCACCTGTACGAGGTGCTGGGCCCCTTCATGGACAAGGGCGACGTGATCGGCCACGAGCCCATGGGGATCGTGGAGGAGGTCGGCTCCGCCGTCACGAACATCAAGGCCGGGGACCGCGTGGTGATCCCCTTCAACATCTCGTGCGGGCACTGCTTCATGTGCACCAGCGGCCTGCAGTCGCAGTGCGAGACCACGCAGGTCCGCGAGTACAACAGCGGCTGCGCCATCTACGGCTACTCCCGCATGTACGGCTCCGTGCCCGGCGGGCAGGCGGAGTACCTGCGCGTGCCGCACGCGGACTACGGGCCCATCAAGGTCCCCGAGACCGGTGAGGACGAGCGCTACCTGTACCTCTCCGACGTCGTGCCCACCGCGTGGCAGGCCGTGCAGTACGCCGCGCCGCCCGAGGGCGGGACGCTGGCGGTGCTGGGCCTGGGCCCCATCGGCCAGATGTCGGCGCGGATCGGCCGCCACCTCGGCTACCGCGTGCTCGCCGTGGACCCCGTGGCCGAGCGCCGGGCCATGGCCGAGCGGCACGGCGTCGAGACCCTCGACCTGCACCCCGGCGTCGGCGACGAGCTGCGCGAGCGCACCGGCGGCCGCGGCCCCGACGCGGTGGTGGACGCGGTCGGCATGGAGGCGCACGGCTCACCGGTGGCGGGCGCGGCGCACCAGGCGGTCGGGCTGCTGCCCGGGCCTTTGGCCCGCAAGGCCATGGAGACCGTGGGCACCGACCGGCTCAACGCCCTCAACACCGCGATCGACGCCGTCCGCCGGGGCGGGACGATCTCGCTCAGCGGCGTCTACGGCGGCACGAAGAGCCCGCTGCCGCTGCTCACCATGTTCGACAAGCAGATCCAGCTGCGCATGGGCCAGTGCAACGTGAAGAAGTGGATCGACGACCTGCTCCCGCTCGTCGACGACCCCTCGGACCCGCTCGGCGTGCTCGACCTCGCGACCCACACGGTGCCCCTGGACCAGGCGCCGCTGATGTACGAGAAGTTCCAGAAGAAGGAGGACGGCTGCATCAAGGTGGTGCTCAAGCCGTGAGCCCGTCCGCGCCCCCGTCCGCCCCGCCGGCGCCGCTCGCCGGTGCTAGGGGTGGATGGGGGTCGCGGGGGTGTACTCGTTGCAGCCCTCCAGGCCGTTGTCGTACCCGTTGCTGAGCGCCTCGGTCCGCTCCGCCAGCGTGCCGTGGGTCCGCTGCTCCGACTCGACGTGCGCGATCCGCTGCAGCAGCCCGTTGACGTCCTCGACGTCGTCGGGGTACTCCAGCTGCCCGGCCCGGTCGGCGTAGCGCAGCCAGGCACCGGCGACGCAGTCGGCCTGGTTCTCGACCACCACGGACTCCTGGGGCGTGCGCGGCGCGGGAACCCCCATGATCGTCTGCACGTGGTGGCCCAGCTCGTGGGCGTAGCCCGCCGCGGGCGCGGCGTCGCCCAGCTCCGAGTAGAACTCCCACAGCTGGTCCTGACCGACGTAGACGGAGCGGTCGCCGGGGCAGTACATGAAGGACATGCTGTTGTACGGGGCCGGGGAGCCGTCCGCCGGGTTCCCGCAGCCCGTGAACCCGACCTGGCCCGCGGCCACGTAGTACGTGGCCGCCGGACGGTTGCCGACGCCGTAGACCTCGTCGAACATGGGCTCCACCATGGCCACGACGTGGCCGAGGTAGACGTCCATGTCCTCGTAGGCGTGGCAGCCCTCGTGGGACCCGCTCGGGCAGCTCGACTCCACCTGCGGGGTGATCACGGCCCCGGCCGGCGCGGGGGCGACCACCCCCACGCCGGCGGCGAGGACGAAGGCGACCAGGGCGGAGGGTGCGCGGAGCATGACGGACTCCTCGGATCGGCGGGCAGGTTCCTCCGAGGGTAGGACTCCCGGGCCGCGACCGGGGAACGTTACGTGATCGGGTCGGCCCCGGCCGGGTCCGGGCCGGCGCCCCCGGTCACCGGCCCACGGTGATCCGCACCCGCGCGGGCAGCAGCGCCGCGAGGTCGCCGTCGAGGGCGAGGGCCGGCGTCGTGGAGCCCAGGGCCGCGTCCGGGACGCCCCGGGTCGCCATGCGCAGGGCCAGCTCCGCGGTCAGCCACGGGGTGGTGCCGTAGCCCGGGTTGCCCTCCGCCTCGAGCAGGCCCGGGAAGACCGTCCCCTCGCGGGTGGTGAACGTGCCGCGGGTGGTCCACGACCAGCCGGTGAGCACGTCGCCCTCCGGGCCGGTCCCGGCCGCGGGCAGCACCCGCGCCAGGACGTCGGCGAGCCGGGCGCGCACGGGGTGCGGCAGGCGGGTGGCGAGACCGGCGAGCGCCTGGAACGCGGCCACCGCCTCCGCCGCCGCGAACCGCCCGGCGCCCGGGGCCCCGCCCCACGGGCCGAGGGACATGGCCTCCCGGAACGCCAGCGGGTGCGCCGCGGCCCCCGGCACGGGGCTGAGCGCCTGGGTGCGGTGGACCACCGGAGGGTTGACCGCGGCCAGCGGGCTCATGGGCGCGAGCACCCGTCCGCCGGCCGTGCGGGCGCGCAGCCGCAGGGGGCTGGTCCGGCGCACCGCTTCGGGGTCGGCGGCGGTCCCGGTGCCGGGGGCGGGGTGCGGGACGCGCGCGGCGACGTCGCCCGTGCGGGCGGGGTCGGGATCGCGCAGGACCTCGACGAGGCTCTGCACGGTCCCGCCGGAGACCGACTCCGAGAACCGGCTGCCCGGCGGGGTGCGCACGCTCGTGACGAGGTCGGCGCTGCGCAGGGTCTCCCCCGTCGCGGCCGCGTGCCGGCGGGCGGCGTCGACGAGCACGTCGGGCGGCAGGGCCTCGAAGCCCGCCGTGTGCACGAGCGCCACCCCCGCGGCCCGGGCGGCGTCGTGCAGGTCCCGGTCGGTGCGCAGGACGAGCGGCAGCTCCCCCGTGAGGTCGAGGTAGTGGGTGCCCTCGGCGACGCACGCGGCGAGCACGGGCGGGGCGAGGCGGGTGTAGGGCCCGGCGAGGTTCACCAGCACGTCCGCCCGCCGCACGAGCGTCCGCAGGGAGGCCTCGTCCGTGACGTCCGTGCGCACGGTCTCGGGCACGGGGACGGCCCGTGCGGCGCACAGGGCCCGCACGCGCCCGGGGTCCCGGGCGCCGACGACGACGTCCACGCCCGCTTCGGCCGCCCTGGCCACCAGGTGGGCCAGGGCCACCCGCCCGGTGATCCCGGTGGCCCCGAGCAGGCCCACGACGGGCCGGTCGTCGCGCGCTGCGCTCGTCGGTTCGTTCATCAGCCCACTGTAGGGAACCGCCCCGGCCGGGTCGAGAGGCCGGGGCGGGAGGCGGTGCCCTGGGAGCTCCCAGCACCCCGGCCTACGGTGTGGCCAGGACCCGCACCGCTCGAGGAGAGGCCCCGCCGTGAGCACGACCCCCACCCGGACCGGCCACGACGCCGCCCGCGCGACTGCGCGGGACCGCGTCCGCCAGGTCGTCGTCACCCTCAGCGAGATCGCCTGCGTGCTCGGCACGCTGGTCGGGATCGGCCTGTTCGGCACCCGGGTCGAGGAGTCCTCGGGCGGCAGCCTCGCCGCGGACGCCACCCTGCTCGCCCCGGCCGGGCCGGCCTTCTCGATCTGGTCGGTGATCTACCTGGGCCTGGCCGCCTACACGCTCTGGCAGTGGTGGCCGCCGCGGGCCGCCGACCCTCGGGCGCGGGCCACCGGCTGGCTCGCGGCGGCGTCGATGCTGCTCAACGCCGGCTGGCTGCTGGTCACGCAGCAGGGCTGGATCTGGGCGAGCGTGGTCGTCATCGTGGCGCTGGTGCTCGTGCTGGGCCTGCTGGTGCAGCGCCTGGCGCAGGCCCCGGGCCGCGGCGGGCCGGTGGAGCGGCTGGTCGTGGACGGCACGTTCGGGCTGTACCTGGGCTGGGTGTCCGTGGCCACGGCGGCCAACGTGGCGGCCGCCCTGGTGTCCTCGGGCGCGTCCCAGCAGGGGCGGGGCGCCGAGTGGATCGGCGTCGCCGTGGTGCTGCTCCTCGCGGCCGTGGTCGCGGCGGTCCAGCGGCGGGTGGGCGCCCGCTGGGCGGTGGCCGCCGCGGCGGCGTGGGGACTGTCCTGGATCGCCGTCGGCCGCGCCGCGGACGAACCGCGGTCGGTGCTCGTGGCCGGAGGGGCGGCCGCGGCGGCGGTGCTGGTCGTGCTCGCCACGGCGGCGCTGCGCCGGCCGGGGCACGGCCGGCGGCCGGGCTGACGGTTCCCGGGACGGGGGCTGCTCCCCGCCACGGGGACCGTTGACGGGTCGGTGCGCCCCTTGTAGTTTCGGCACATGCGCCGGGCCCCCGGCCCCGGTCGGCGGCCGCCCGCCGGGCACCGGTCCGGGCCCCACCGCCGAGCGACGGAGGACCGTGACCTCTCCCACCAGCGCATCCGACAGCCGCGACGCCACCGTCGCCATCGTGTCCGTGGACGACGACCCGGGGGTGTCGCGGGCGGTGGCGCGGGACCTGCGCCGCCGCTACGGCGAGCACTACCGGATCGTGCGCAGCAGCTCCGGCGCCGAGGCCCTCGAGGCCCTGCGGGAGCTGAAGCTGCGGGGCAGCGACGTCGCGCTGCTCATCGCGGACCACCGGATGCCGGAGATGAACGGCATCGAGTTCCTGGAGCACGCCCTCGACCTGTTCCCCACCGCCAAGCGCATGCTGCTCACCGCCTACGCCGACACCGGCGCGGCGATCGACGCCATCAACGTCATCGACCTGGACCACTACCTGCTCAAGCCGTGGGACCCGCCGGAGCAGAAGCTGTACCCGGTGGTCGACAGCCTGCTCGAGTCGTGGTGGGCGACGGAGCGGCGCACCGCGCCGGCCACGACCATCGTGGGCCACCGGTGGTCCGCGCGCTCCTTCGCGGTCCGTGACTTCCTCGCCCGCAACCAGCTGCCCTACCGGTGGGTGTCGGCCGAGGACCCCGAGGGCGGGCGCCTCCTGGCCGCGAGCGGGGTGGACGCCTCGGTGCTCCCGGTGGTCGTGACCGAGGCCGGCACCGCGCTGGTGGGCCCCAGCGACTCGGAGCTCGCCCGGCACGTCGGCCTGCGGACCGCCCCGCTGGACGACTTCTACGACCTGGTGGTGGTCGGGGGCGGGCCGGCAGGCCTGGGCGCCGCCGTCTACGGCGCCTCGGAGGGACTCCGGACCGTGCTGGTCGAGCGCAGCGCCACCGGGGGGCAGGCGGGCCAGAGCTCCCGGATCGAGAACTACCTGGGCTTCCCGGACGGGGTCTCCGGCGCGCAGCTCGCCGACCGGGCGCGGCGCCAGGTCTCCAAGTTCGGCGCCGAGGTCCTCACGACGCGCCACGTGACCGGGATCGAAGCGCGCGGCGGGGCCCGGGTCGTGGCCCTCGACGACGGCACCGAGATCGCCGGGCACACGGTCGTGCTGGCCACGGGGGTCGACTACAGGACGCTGGACGGCCCGGGCCTCACCGACCTCACCGGCAGGGGGGTCTTCTACGGCTCGACGACCACCGCGGCCTCGGACTGCCGCGACGCCGACGTCTACGTCGTGGGCGGGGCGAACTCCGCGGGGCAGGCGGCGATCCACTTCGCCCGCACGGCCCGCACCGTCCGGGTGGTCATCCGCGCGGGCTCCCTCCAGGCGTCCATGTCGCAGTACCTGATCGACCAGATCGCCGCGACCCGCAACATCGAGGTGGTCACGGACACCGAGGTGACCGCGGCCCGGGGCGAGGAGCACCTCGAGGGGATCACGCTCGCCGACCGGGTCACGGGCGCCACCGAGGAGGTCCCCACGAACTGGCTGTTCGTCTTCATCGGCGCGACGCCCCGCACGCAGCACCTGGCGGGCGTCGTGGCGCGGGACGACCGCGGATTCGTCCTCACGGGCAGCGACCTGCTCCGGGAGAACCAGCCGCCGGCCGGCTGGCACCTCGACCGCCCGCCGTACTCCCTGGAGTCGAGCACCCCCGGCATCTTCGTCGCGGGGGACGTCCGGTCCGGGTCGGTGAAGCGGGTCGCCTCCGCGGTCGGGGAGGGCGCTCTGGCGGTGACCCTCGTGCACAAGTACCTGGCGGACCGGTGAGCCCGGTGCGCTGCAGCCCCGAGGAGCTGCGCACGCTGTTCCTCTTCGAGGAGCTGGACGAGGACCAGCTGTCGTGGGTCGCGGAGGCCGCGCGCGTGGAGAGCGCCGGGCCGGGCCCCGTCTACCAGGAGGGGATGCCGGCGGCGCAGCTCTACGTCCTGCTCGGCGGGGAGCTCGTGCTCACGCGGCGCGTCGGCGAGGACGAGGTGGAGCTCGTGCGGACGTCCCGGCGGGGGGTGTACGCCGGGGCGGTGCACGCCTATCTGGGGGACCGGGTTCCGCAGCGGTACGCCAACTCGATGCGGGCGAGCGCCCGCAGCTCCTTCCTGGTCCTGGACGCGGCCGACTTCGCGGTCATGGTGTCCCGGTGGTTCCCCATGGGCGTCCACCTGCTCGAGGGCCTGCTCTTCGGCCTGGAGAGCACGCGCGAGGCCGTCGGGCAGCGGGAGCGGCTGATGGCCCTGGGGACGCTGTCGGCCGGCCTCACGCACGAGCTGAACAATCCCGCCGTCTCCGCGCTGCGCTCCGCCGAGGCGCTGCGCGAGGTGACGGCGGAGCTGGAGGGGACCATGAGCAGGACGCTCTCGGCGGCCACGCCCGAGGAGATCGCCCGGCTGACGGCCCTCCGGGACGAGGGCCACCGCCGGGCCCGCTCGGCGTTCCCCCTGCGGCCCATGGAGGTGGTCGACCGGGAGGACGCCCTCGCGGACTGGCTGGACGCCCACGGCGTCGAGGGGAGCTGGGAGCTCGCGGCGGCCTTCGTCCAGGCCGACGTCGACGTGGACTGGCTCGAGAGCACGGCCGCGGCCGCCAGCGACCTCGACGGCGCGCTGCGCTGGTTCGCAGCGGCGTTCTCGGCCGCGAAGCTGCTCGAGGAGATCCAGGACTCGGCACGGCGGATCTCCACCCTGGTGGACGCCGCCAAGCAGTACTCGCAGATCGACCGGGCGCCCTTCCAGGACGCCGACGTGCGGCAGCTGCTGGACAGCACCCTGGTGATGTTCCAGCACCGGATCGACCGGAGGATCGACGTCGTGCGCGACTACGCTCCGGACCTCCCGCCGGTCCCCTGCTGTCCCGCCGAGCTCAACCAGGTGTGGACGAACCTGATCGACAACGCGCTGGACGCCATGGGCGGGCACGGGACCCTCACCGTCGGGGCGCGCCGGGAGGGCGACGCCGTCCTCGTCGAGGTGGGCGACACCGGCCCCGGGGTCCCGGAGGGGATCCGGGAGCGGATCTTCGAGCCCTTCTTCTCCACCAAGCCCGTGGGGCAGGGCACGGGCCTCGGCCTGGACATCTCGTGGCGCATCGTCGTGCAGAAGCACCGGGGCGGCCTGCGCCTGGCGGGCGGGCCCGGGGACACCCGCTTCCAGGTGCGTCTTCCCGGCCGCCCGGGCGGTGCGCGCCCCGCCGCTGCGCCGCAGGAGCGGCCCCGGCCGCCTGCCGGGGCCTGAGCGCTACTCGGACTTCGCGCGCGCCCTGACCACCGCGTCCACGGCGCGGATGAAGCCGAGGTGGCTGAACGCCTGGGGGTAGTTCCCGGCGAGCCGGCCGCTGCCGGGGTCGTACTCCTCCGCGAACAGGCCCAGGTCACTGGCGTAGCCGGTGAGCTGCTCCAGCAGGATCCCGGCGTCGTCGGTCCGCCCGCTGCGCGCGTACTGCTCCACGAGCCAGAACGAGCAGATGAGGAACGGGTACTCGTCGCCCGGCAGCCCGTCCAGCCCGGCCTCGGTGCGGTAGCGGTACAGCAGCCCGTGCTCCCCGCGCAGCTCCTGCTCGATCCGGGCCACGGTGCCGAGCATCCTCGGGTCGTCGTAGGCGATGAACCCGGTGTGCGGCAGCTGCAGCAGGGAGGCGTCCGCCTCGGTGTTGGAGTAGGTCTGGGTGAAGGAGTTGAGCTCCTCGTCGAAGCCGTGCTCCATGATCTCGGCGCACAGCCGCTCCCGCAGCTGCCGCCACCGCTCGACGGGGCCGGAGAACCCGTGCTGCTCGACGGCGCGCACGCCCTGGTCGAAGGCCGCCCACATCATGGCCCGGCCGTGCACGAAGAACTCCGCCGGGCCGCGCATCTCCCAGATGCCGTGGCCCTTCCGGTCGTAGTGGTCCTCGCAGTAGCGCAGCAGGTTCTTCTGCAGCCCCCACGACCAGCGGTCCTCGTGCACCCCGGCGTCGCGCAGGGCCGCCAGCGCGAGCATGACCTCCCCGACGACGTCGGCCTGGAACTGTCCCACGGCGCCGTTGCCGACCCGCACGGGCCGCGAGCCCTCGTAGCCGGCCAGGTGGTCCAGCTCGTGCTCGGGCAGCTGGCGCTCCCCGGCCACCCCGTACATGATCTGGAGGTCCTCCGGGTCCCCCGCCACGGCGCGCAGCAGCCAGTTGCGCCAGTGCAGCGCGCCGTCCGTGAAGTCGTGGGCGACGAGCACCTCGATGGTCAGGGCGGCGTCCCGCAACCACGTGTACCGGTAGTCCCAGTTGCGCACGCCGCCGAACTCTTCGGGCAGGGACGTGGTCGCCGCCGCCACGATGCCCCCGGTGCCCCGGTCGGTGAGCGCCCGCAGCACCAGCAGGGAGCGGAGCACCGCCCGCTCGTGCCGCTTGTGCGTGCCCACGTGGGAGGACCAGTCCGCCCAGAACGACACCGCCCGGTCGAGCGCCCGAGCGGGATCCACCGGGACGGGCTGGGCGTGGTGGGACTCGTGCCAGGTCAGCACCCAGTCGTGGGACTCGCCCGCGGACAGGACGAAGCGCCCGCCCAGCCGGTCGGACACCGCGCCCTCGTAGTCGTCGGGGTGGCCGTCGGCGAGCTCGGCGCCGGAGCCGTCCGCCGGGTGGTCCCCCTCCAGCGGCCCGACCTCGGGGGCCTCCTGCGGGTGCAGCATCGGCCCCGTCAGCAGCAGCGCGTCCGGGCCGGCGATCGACAGCAGCCCGCCGACGCCCTCGGTGCCGTCGACGTCGACCCGGCGGGTCCACGGCTTCGCGCGGCCGTAGTCGAAGCGGATCCGCAGGTCGTGCTCGACCTCGACCTCCCCGGACACGCACTCGACGCGCCGGACGAGGTCGGCGTGGTCGGGGTGGCCCTCCCCGGCCTGGCCCGGGGGCAGGAAGTCGGTGACCACCACGGTCCCCGTGGGCGTGCGCCACGTCGTCTCGAGCACGAACGTGCGCGGGAGGTAGCGGCGGGAGACGACCTCGCCGTCGACGGCCGAGAGCTTCCAGCGCCCGTCCTCGGGCGTGCCGAGCAGCGCGGCGAACACCGACGGGGAGTCGAAGCGCGGCAGGCACAGCCAGTCGATGCTGCCGTCCCGGGACACGAGCGGGCCCGTGTGCAGGTCGGACAGGAGGGCGTAGTCCTCCAGCGGGGTGGACCGGGGCCGGGCGGGCTCGTCGCTCATGCGCCCATTCAACCAGCCGGACCGCGGCCCCGGTCCCGCCCCGCCGCGGACACGACGGGCCGGAGCGTCCCGCGCCGGGGTACCGTGCACGCATGAAGAACATCAGGACGCTTGTCATTCTCGGCGCCACCGGCGACCTCACGTCCCGCCTGCTCCTGCCGGGGCTGGGCACCCTGCTGACCTCGTACCCGGAGCTGCGGATCGACGTCGTCGGCTCCTCGCGGGAGCCCGCCGACGACTGGGAGCGGGTCGTGGGGAGCTCCTTCGACTCGGTCGGCGCCTCCGGCCCCGCCGTCGCGCACACGCGCGGGGCGGCGCGCTACGTGCAGTGCGACGTCACCGACCCGGAGGAGGTCCGGTCCCTGCTCGACGGCGTCGAGGGCCCGGCCTGCCTGTACTTCGCCCTGCCCCCCGCCGTCACGGCGAGCGCGTGCGAGGTCATGGCCGGTCTCGAGCTGCCGGACGATCTGGTGCTGGCCCTCGAGAAGCCCATCGGCTCCGACACGGCGACCGCGCGGGAGCTCAACCGGCTGGTGGCGCGCCTCGTGCCGGAGGACCGGACGTTCCGGGTGGACCACTTCCTGGGCATGCCGGCGGTGCTGAACTTCGTGGGCCTGCGCTTCGCGAACCGGCTGCTGGAGCCGCTGATGAACCGGGAGCACGTGCAGTCCGTCGAGATCGTCTTCGACGAGACCCTGGGACTGGAGGGCCGCGCGGAGTTCTACGACTCGACGGGCGCGCTGCGCGACATGATCCAGTCCCACCTGCTGCAGGTCATGGCGCTCGTGATGATGGAGCCGCCGTCCTCCTTCGATCCGGTGGAGATCCCCACCCTGACGAGCCACGTGCTGCGCGCCGCGAAGCTGTGGGAGGGCGACCCTGCGCGGGCCGCGGTCCGCGGGCGGTACACGGCCGGGGCCGTGGACGGCCGGCGGATGCCCGACTACGCGGCCGAGCAGGGCGTGGACCCCGAGCGCGGGACGGAGACGTTCGCGCAGGTCACGCTCGAGGTGGACACGTGGCGCTGGAACGGTGTGCCGGTCACCCTGCGCTCGGGCAAGGCCGTCGGCAACCCGCGCCAGGAGATCGCGATCACCTTCCGGCGCCCGCCGCACGACTACGAGCAGTTCCCGCGCTCCGGCGAGGTCGCCCCGGCGGTGCTGCGCATGGGCCTCGAGGAGGAGCAGCTGACGCTCGAGCTCAACGTCGGCGGACCCTTCGACTCCCGCGGGATGACGCGCGTGACGCTGTCCTCCGGCATGGCCGAGCCGGGCCTGACCGCCTACGGCAGCGTGCTGCGGGGCGTCCTCGAGGGCGACCCCACCTTCAGCGTCCGCGGGGACGCGGCCGAGCAGGGCTGGCGGATCGTCGAGGAGGTCCTGGCGGCCTTCGAGGACGGCAGCGTGCCCCTGCTCGAGTACCCCGCGGGCAGCGCCGGCCCGGTCTGAGCGGCCCGGGCGGGGCGGGCCGCCCCGGGGCCGCCCCGCCCGGCCCCCGTCGTCAGGACTACAGGTCGCCGATGGCGGAGCCGAGCAGGCGGATCGGTTCGAAGGCCTCGGCGTTGACGTTCTTGGCCTGCGCCCCCCGGAACGCGGCCATGCCCCGCACCCGGCCCGGGGTCATGTACGGCCTGCCGGCCGGGTCGCGGTGCGAGAGCACGGCCTCGACCTTCACGTCCACGTAGCCGTCGATGTCCACGAACACGCTCGGGTCGAAGTCGCGGGTCACCGACGGGGACTCGAAGCACAGGATCGAGTGGTGGGCCCGGGCGGCGCGCAGGGTGGCCCGGTGCACCGCGTAGTGGTCCTGGTCCTGGTCGTGGGCCGAGTGGGTGAAGATCACGTCCGGGCCGAACTCGTTGACCGCGGCCTCGATGGCCCGCACCATGCCGTCGCTGACGGTCTCCAGCCGGGTGTCCGGGAAGTCGTGCACCCGCAGCCCCGACAGTCCCAGGAAGGCGGCCCCGTGGCGGGCCGCCGCCGGGCGCACCCCCTGGTCCCCGCCGGCCTCGCCGGCGCTCATCACCAGCCCGCGGACCTCGTGGCCGGCGTCGACGAGCTTGGCCAGCGTCCCCCCGCAGGCCAGCTCGAGGTCGTCGGGGTGGGCCCCCACGGCCAGGACCTTGCGCCGCTGCACCACCATGGTGGCCGGGATGCGCCGCTCGGCGATGACGAGCCCGAAGGCTCCCGTCGCGAGCAGGGTCATGACGGCGATGGCGTCCGAGACCATCGCGTGGGTCGCCGCCACGGCGCACCACAGGTTGAGCGCCAGCAGCACCGAGTAGACGGCGACGACGGCCCGGCGCAGCGCCCTCGCGCCGATGATGGACCGCTTGTGCCGCGTGGTGGCGGCCTTCGACAGGACGTACGCGAGAACGGCGACGCTCAGCAGAGCGCCGACGACGGATGGCAGCATGTTTCCCCCAGAGATCATCGGCCGGTCGGCGGCTCCCCGCCCCCGGGTCGTCGACGCCGCCGGCCCCCCGGCCGGTTCGACGCCGACCCGGCGGCGGTGGTGCGTGCCACCGCGCCGGGTATCGATCAGTTTGCATGAAGAAATACGTTTTTGCATCGGTCGGCGGCCGTTCGGGTGGCCCCAAAAGCGCCCACAGCGCCCCGGCGGATCAGCGGTCAGGGCGTCGCGGCAGGCCCGCTCGCGGGGGCCGTCCCGCGTGCCCGCCGGTCCAGGCCGTAGCCGAGGGCCGCCAGGCCGAGCATCCCCGCGCCGGCGAAGCGCTCGTCGATCCACACGCCCCGCACGCGGGGGACCAGGCCGGGGAACTCCCCCTGCAGCCCCTGCGTGCCCGGGAAGGCGAACGCGGCGCCCATGGACGCCCAGAAGGCGGCCGGCAGCAGGGCGCCCAGCGCGGCGTCCCGGCCGGGGTCGGAGCCGCGGCGGCCCAGCGCCCACAGGCCCCCGGCGCCGAGCAGCGCGCCCAGGGCGATGGTCTGGGCGTCGTGGAAGCGGGCGTGCGGCGGCCAGGCCGGGTTGAACAGATGGGTGCGGTTCCAGTCGGCCGCGAAGCCCCCGGCAGCCGTGGCGCCGGCGACGAGGCGGAGGATCGTCCGTCCTGCTGACATGGGCCCAGCGTATGCCCCCGTCGCCCGGCACCCCGGACGAGCCCTTCCCGGGCACGGCCCTCGCCAATATCGTCAGCCTGCTTTTCTATTTGTCCGGATCATGTTTGACTGGGTGGACACGGTTCGATGAACTCACCCTTGCCGGTGACCACGACAGGAAAGAGGTATTTCCATGATCAGCACGATCCAGAACCTTGGCATCCGCAGCGAGCACGCCTACACGGCCGGCTTCGCCTCCATCGGCCTGTCCGTCCTCTCCTGGGCCGTCAGCCTCGGCAAGAGCAAGTCCAAGCCGCAGGCGGACCGCTGGGGCCTCTTCGTGGGCGAGTGGACCCCGACCTTCTTCGCCATCGGCATCGCCCTGAAGCTCGAGGAGAACTCCTCCAAGAAGTAGTCCCCCGGGCACGTCTCCGGGCATGACGGAGGCCCCTACCCGGCCGGGTGGGGGCCTCCGTCGTGCCCGGAACGGCCGGCGGGGAGCTCAGGCCCGCTCGAGCCGGCGCATCCGTGCGGCAGCCGCGGCGGGAACGGCGATCCCGGCCGCGGCCAGCGCCGCCACGAGGGCCGCCCCGGGCTGCGCCTCCGGCTCCGCGGCGGTCTGGATGTTCATGCCCGCGTTCACGGCCACCGGTGCCGCCGGGGCCGGTGCCGGCACGACGGGAGCGGCCGGGACGGGCGCGGGCGCCACGGGGGCCGCCTGCTCCGGGGCCGCAGGCACGGGGACGGTCTCCCCCGGCACGGCCGGGGCCGCGACGGGGGTCGTGCCCACCGGGGCGACGACGGGGCTCCCGCCGTCGGCGCCCGCGCAGGCGGTGAGGAACTGCTTGAACAGGCCCAGGAGCTCGTCCGCGGTGGCCTCGTCCAGGTCCACGCCCGTCAGGAGCTCCTCGAACTGGGCGCCGGCGGCCAGCAGCGCCTGCTCGGCGGCGGCGAGCTCGGGGGTGTCCATGGCCGCGCTCATGGCCTCCTCCAGCTGCAGGACCGCGGCCTCGGCGGCGGCGACCGCCTCCGGGTCACCGGACGCCTCGGCGTCGTCCAGGGCGAGCAGGGCGGTGTCCAGCTCCACCGCCAGGTCGCCGGTGACCGACTCCACGAGGGCGTAGTAGTCGGCCTCGGCGGCCGTCACGGCCGCGGCCGCCTCCTCCAGCGCCGTCACCGACACGGCGGTGATCCCGGCCGCGGCCAGGGCGGCGTTGAACTGGCCCGAGGCCTGCAGGCAGGCGGCGTCTTCCGGTGCAGCGACGGCGGCCGGGGCGCCCAGGAGGAGCCCTCCCAGTAGCACCGTGGCCGTGGACCCGGCGGCGGCCCATCTCTTGGCAGCAGTCATCTCGTGCGTCTCCTCGTTCCCTCAGGGGCCCCAGGGCTGTCCCGGGGCCGCCAGCACGCGGGGTGACGTCCTGGACGCCACGGGCCCGCGCCGGAGCGCGGGCGGTGCCGGGGAACGGTCCTCCTGCTGGTCGTCCGGCACCGGAGGACCGGCACCGGGTGCCGGGGCCCGGGTGCGGGCCGGAGGACTGCTGTAGGGCCAAAATAGGGGACGGACGACCGCATGCACGGAAGCGAACCCGTGAGCGGTGTGTCGCGCCCGGGCCCCGGCGGTCGGCCCGGGCGGCCTAGGACCCGAGGCGGGGCAGGTCCTTCACGGCGGGCCCCTCCAGCAGGGATCCGTCGGCCGCGAAGCGGGAGCCGTGCAGGGGGCAGTCCCACGAGCGCTCGGCGTCGTTCCAGCTGAGCACGCCGCCCAGGTGGGTGCACACGCCGGAGAGCCTGCAGGTCGTCCCGTCGACGGTGGAGACGGCCACGGGCCGGCCGTGCTCGCGCCCGACGACGCCCTCCCCCTCTCCGGGCGAGTGCTCGGGCAGCTCGCTCAGCTCCGCCCGGATCCAGTCCTTGGGGGCGTGGAAGCCCACGCTCCCGTTGAACTTCACCGCGGTGAGGACGTCGGCCGGCGAGGTCGTGCGCCGCCCGAGCACCTGCGCCCACGGGACGCTGCCGCCGAGGATCTCGGCGCTGAGGGCGAGCGCGGCGGCGACGGCGTTGCTCATCCCCCACTTGTTGTAGCCGGTGGCGAGGTAGATGCCGCCGCCCCCGCGCGGCAGGGTCCCGATGAAGGGGACGGCGCCGACGGACTGGTAGTCCTGGGCGGACCACACGTGGGTGCGCTCGGCTCCCGGGAAGTGGCGCTGCGTCCACTGCTCGAGGTCGTCCACGGCCGCCCGGGGCGACGGGGAGCGGCCCACCACGTGGTCGTTGCCGCCCACGAGCAGCAGCTCCTCCTCGCCGACGGGCACGGTGCGCAGGGTGCGTGTGGGAGTGTCGGCGGTGATGTACATCCCCGCCGGGATGGAGGCCGGCGCGCCGGGGACGCGGTAGGTCATGGCGTAGGACCGGCTCGGGGAGACCTTGGCGAAGTACCCGCCGCGGTCCAGGACCGGGATGCCGGTGGCCAGCACGAGGCGGTCGGCGCGGACCGGGCCCTCGGTGGTCCGCACCGTGAGCGGCGAGCGGATCCCGGCGCCGGTGATCCGCACGCCCTCGGCCAGGGTGCCGCCGCGTTCGCGCAGCTCGGCGGCGAGGGCGCCGAGCACCTCCATCGGGTGGAACTGGGCCTGGTCCGGCAACGTGATCGACCCGGAGACCTCGTAGGGCAGCTCCGTGTCACGGGTCCAGTTCACGTGCAGCCCGGCGGCCCGGGCCGCCTCCAGCTCCTTCCGGAGGGAGGCCGCCCCCTTGGACGTGGTCGCGTAGGTCCAGGCGTCGCGGCGCTGGTACGGGACGCCGCGCTCGTCGAGGTAGCGCCGCAGCCAGGCGGTGCCCTCCCGGTTGCCCTCCACGTAGGCGCGGAGCACCTCCTCCGAGTGGTGGCGGCGGATCTGGGAGAGCGTGGTGCCCTGCAGCAGCGACAGCTTCGCGGTGGTGTTGCCCGTGGTCACGGCCCCGACGGTGCGTGCCTCCAGGACCGCGACCCGCTGCCCGGCGCGGGCCAGCAGGACCGCCGTGGTGAGCCCGGTCAGCCCCGCGCCCGCCACCACGGTGTCGTAGTGCGCCCCGGGCACGAACTCGTCCGCTGCGGCGGCGGGGACCTGGTGTGTGTCGAGCCATACGGATCTCATGGGCCCATCCTGGCGGCCCGGGGGCGCCCGGTCCACTGCCGGACCGGGGAAGTCCGCCGGGAGCACGGCCGGGCGCCCCGGGGGAACCGGGTGTCGGAGGGCGCCCGTAGGGTGGTCCCATGCCCTCGGACCCGTCGATGGTCGACATCACCCGCATCTACTACGAGCCGGCGGCGGCCGAGCTGCCCCGGGGGCGCGAGGTCCTCGAGCGGTGGCCGGACGCGACGCTCGTGGAGGTGCCGAGCCACTGGCAGATCCCGGAGCTGCACGGCAACGAGGCCAACGCGCGGCGGTGGGTGCGGATCAAGCGCGAGGCGCTGGTGCTGGGGGTCAAGAAGTCCCTCGCGGCCCGGCCCAACGGCCGCTCCGCGGACTTCATCGCGCCGTCGACCGCCAACGGCTGCGCCATGGCCTGCGCCTACTGCTACGTGCCGCGCCGGAAGGGCTACAGCAACCCCGTGACGGTCTTCGCCAACATCGAGCAGATCACCGGCTACCTGGACCGGCACATCCGCCGGCAGGGGGCCAAGCCGGAGCCCAACCAGTGCGACGAGCACGCGTGGGTGTACGACCTCGGGGAGAACAGCGACTGCTCCGTGGACGCGCTGCTCAGCGAGAACGTGCACGACCTCGTGGACCTGTTCCGCCGCCACCCCACGGCCAAGGCCTCCTTCGCCACCAAGTACGTGAACCGGCAGCTGCTGGACTGGGACCCCCAGGGCCGCACCCGGGTGCGCTTCTCGCTGATGCCCGCGCACCTGGCCAAGCTGACGGACATCCGCACGACCCCCGTGCCCGAGCGGATCGCGGCGATCGACGACTTCGTGGCGGCCGGCTACGAGGTGCACGTGAACTTCTCACCGGTGATCGTCACGGACACCTGGCTCCAGGACTGGGCGGAGCTGTTCGACCAGCTCGACGCCGGCCTCGGCCCCGCGGCGAAGGAGCAGCTCGCGGCGGAGGTCATCTTCCTGACGCACAACGCGCAGCTGCACGAGGTGAACACCCAGTGGCACCCCAGGGCGGAGGAGGTGCTGTGGCGCCCCGACCTGCAGGAGACCAAGCGCTCCCAGAACGGCGCCCTGAACGTGCGCTACCGCTTCCGTGACAAGCAGCGCTACCTGGAGCAGTTCCTCGAACTGGTGGGGCGCAAGCTGCCGTACTGCGACGTGCGCTACGCGTTCTGAGCCGGCGCGGACGTCAGGCGACCCGCGGGTTGCCGTCCCCGGGGTCGCCCGAGACCGTGGTCAGGAGGAACACCGAGTGCTCGATCGCCTCGACGGAGTGCCGGGAGCCCGTGAGGGAGAGCAGCGCGCCCGGGACGAGCTCCTCGGCGAGCTGGCCGCGCTTGAGCACGCGGACCCGGCCGTGGAGCAGCTGCAGGGTCGCCGCGGGCGGGGCGTCCTGCTCGGAGAGCTCCGTGCCGGCGCGCAGGCCCATCACCGTCTGGCGCAGCACGCCGTCGTGGACCACCTGGTCGGCGCACCGCCCGTTGCCGGCCGTGCGGGCCTTCTCGAGAACGACCGCGGCGCGGTCGTGGAGCTGGGGCATCGCTCCTCCTTCTGCTGCGGGGTCAGCGGTCGGTGATCCGGAGGGGAACGGTCAGAGCAGGGCTCCCTCGAGGCGCAGCAGGTACTCCTTGCGCGCCATGCCGCCCGCGTACCCGGTGAGCCGGCCGTTGGCGCCGACGATCCGGTGGCACGGGACGAGCAGGCTCACGGGGTTGCGGCCGTTGGCGGCCCCGACCGCCTGCGCGGCCTTCGGCGCACCGATCTCACGGGCGACCTGCCCGTAGGTGCCGGTCGTCCCGTAGGGGATCCCGGCCAGCGCGTTCCACACCCGCACCTGGAAGGGCGTGCCGTGCAGGACCACGGCGGCGTCGAAATCCCGGAGCCGTCCCGCGAAGTACTCGTCGAGCTGCTCGCGCACGTGCGGGAGGACGGCGTCGTCCCGCACGCCGAAGGAGCCGGGCACCGGTCCCTGCCGCGCGCCCTCGACGGAGAGGGCCGCGAGCGCGCCGTCCTCCTCGACGAGCGCGAGCGGGCCGATGGGCGAGTCCACCATGGCGTAGCGGCGGTCGGCGGGCGTGGTCGGGGATGCAGGGCGCAGTGTCAGTCCCATGGTGCGAGTCTACGCCCGGCCCAGCTCTTCCCTGGGGCGGCGGGCCAGGGAGTAGGAGGGCTCGCGCAGCCGGTGGGTCCAGCCGTAGTTCTCGGCGCCGACGGGGACGTTGAGCAGGGGGTCGAAGCGCTCGGTGTGGTCGACCGGGGCCCCGGCCTGCAGCTCCGCCGTGCCGAAGCGGCGCCACGGCCCGAGAGGGGTGGCCCAGTAGAGGCCGAGGACCCACGGCTCGGCGGCGACCGCCTCCCGGAAGCGGTCGGGACGGGCGGGCAGCGGCTCCGCGCGCGGCTCGGAGCGGACGGCGACGAGCACCGGCCCGTGCGTGCCGCGGTAGGGCATGAAGGAGGCGAAGGCGCCGTCGGGCACGTACCGGTGGAGCGTCGGGACGAAGCGGGAGAGCCGCCCGCTGCCGGCGGTGGCCAGGAGGACGTCGGCGCGGCCGTCGTGGCCCTCGGCGTCGCCCCCCGCGCCCTCCCCCGCGGGGACGGGCACGCGCAGGGCCAGGCCCAGGATGTCGGGCCAGCCGTGCGGGAGGCCGGCGGAGCGCGAAAAGCGGGCGCGCACGGGCTCCTGGCCGGGCTCGTCGATCCAGCGGATGCCGCTGTCCCCGCCGCCGGTCCGGGTGAGCGTTCCGTCGAGGCCCGTCCCCTCCGGGTGGATGGGCCGGTGGGGCCGGAACCGCTTGAGCACGACGAACGGGGCGCGGGCCGCGGAGCCGAGCAGGGCGCTGACAGGTGCGGTCGTCATGGGCCCACGCTACCCGCCGCACCGGCCCGGCGCGCCGGTGCCGGTCGCCACGCAGCAGTGCGTGCGCTCCGTGACGACCGGTCCTGCGGCTCAGCTGCGGGCGGTCTCGGGGGTCGCCTCGTAGACGGGGTAGTCCGTGTAGCCCTCGGCGCCCTGGGAGTAGAAGGTCCGGGGGTTCGGCTGGTTCTCCGGCAAACCCTCCGCCCAGCGGCGGACCAGGTCCGGGTTCGCGATCGCGGGGCGCCCGACGACGACGCCGTCGGCCACGTCCTCCTCGAGCAGCCGCACGCCCTCCTCGCGGCTGGTGGGGGTGCCGAAGCCGCTGTTGGCGAGGAACACGCCGCCGAACGCCCGGCGCAGCCCCTGCACGAGCTCGCCCTCCGGCTCCCGGTGCAGGACGGAGAGGTAGGCCAGGCCCAGGTCCTTGATGCCGTCCACCAGGGCGGTGTAGGTGGCCACGACGTCCTCGTGGTCCAGCTCCCAGGCGTCCTGGATGTTGTGCTCCGGGGAGATGCGCAGGCCCACCTTGTCCGCGCCGATCGCCTCGGCGACCGCCCGGACGACCTCGACGACGAGGCGGGCGCGGTTCTCCGGGGTGCCGCCGTACTCGTCGGTGCGCTGGTTGGCGCCCGGGGCGAGGAACTCGTGCAGCAGGTAGCCGTTGGCGCCGTGGAGCTCCACGCCGTCCAGGCCGGCCTCGACCGCGTTGCGGGAGGCCTGCACGAAGGTCGCGACCACCCCGGGCAGCTCCTCGGCGGTCAGGGCGCGCGGGACGGGCAGGCCGACCTTGCCGCGGTAGGTGTGGATCTCGCCCTCGACCGCGACCGCGCTCGGCGCGACGGGCTGGGCACCGCCGTTGAGGTCCGGGTGGGAGACCCGCCCGGCGTGCATGACCTGCATGAAGATCCGGCCGTCGGCGGCGTGCACGGCGTCGGCCACGCGGCGCCAGCCCTCGACCTGCTCGGGGGTCTGGATGCCGGGCTGGAACGCGAAGCCCTGGCCCACCACGTCCGGGTACGTGCCCTCGGTGACGATCAGGCCCATCGAGGCGCGCTGGGCGTAGTGCTCGACGTTGAGGTCGCCGGGGACGCCGTCCCGGCCGGAGCGCATGCGGGTGAGCGGGGCCATCACGAGGCGGTTCGGCAGCTTCAGGGAGCCGACGGTGAGCGGGGTGGTGAGGGTGGACTCAGGCACGGGGCCGTCCTTTCGTCGGGAAACGGTGGTCTGCTTCTCCCAACGACGAACAGCGCCCTGTTATTTGCCTCCTCCACTGTTCGATCCGTCACATCGCTCTGCGCCGTAGCCCCGCGGCGTGCGGCCGAGGACCGCGCGGAACTCGCGGGTGAGGTGGGACTGGTCGGCGAAGCCCAGGTCCGCGGCGAGCGCGCCGAGGTCCGCGGCCGGCTCCGCCCGCACCCGCTCGGCCGCCTCCTGCAGGCGGCGCCGCCGGAGCAGCCGCTGCGGCGGCATCCCCACGAACCGGGCCGCGAGCCGCTGGAGCGTCCGCTCGGACACGTGCAGCTCGTGCGCGAGCTCGGCCGGGCTGCGCGTGCCCGGACCGGTCTCGACGAGCTCGACCATCCGGTTCGCCACCGTCCCCTCCTGGAGGACCTCGTCCGGCACCGCCGCGGCCCGGGCCCGGACGTGCTCCAGGAGCCGCCCGGCGGCCGCGGCGCGGCGGGCCCCGGGGTCCGGACCGGCCATGGCCTCCACCACGCAGCGGTGCAGGTCCGGGGCCTCCAGCGGCGCGGAGCGGTCGAGCAGCTCCGCCGGGCGGTCGGTGAGCAGCAGGACCCCGGCCGGGCGCAGCAGCGCACCCACCGCCCAGCCGGTCCCGGTCAGCACCCGGGTGGAGGCCCGCGTGGTGGGCCCGTGCACGGCCACGCCGCCGGGCTCGACCACCACGTTGCTCGCGGGGTAGCCGAGCACCAGCTGCTCGACCCGCTCCCCCGCCGGCAGGTCCCACTCCGGGATCCACAGCTGCCGGACCAGGTGGGCGACGTCGTCGGGTGCGGGAAGGCGCGTCACGGTGGCCCGCGGTCCCGGCGTGAGGTGGCCCCGCGTGGTGGGCGGCTCGGTCATGGCACGAGCGTAGCCAGCGCCGCGGCCGCGACCCTGGCGGAAATCTTCAAGCATCCCGGCCGCCCCGGCCCCTAGCCTCGGAGCATGAGCGCAGCACAGAGCACCCCGGGCGCCACCGGCGCGCACACCACGGACGGGACGCCGCACGGCTTCACGTCCCTGACCCCCTTCCTCGCCGTCGTGGACGCCGCCGGCGCCCTCGACTTCTACGGCCGCGTCCTCGGCGCCACGCTTGTGGACCGGACCGAGATGCCCGAGCCCGACGGGACGCCCGTCGTGGTCCACGCGACCCTCGACCTCGGCCGGGGCCGGCTCCAGGTGGGGGAGGCGAATCCCGCCTTCCACCTCGTGCCCCCGCCCGCGGGCGAGGACGACTGCTACTCCCTGGGCCTGTACGTCCCGGACGTCGACGCCGTCGTGGCCCGCGCGGTCGAGGCCGGCGCCACGGTCCGCGAGCCGGCCACCGACTTCGCCTCGGGCGACCGGTACGCGAGCATCCGGGACCCCTTCGGGGTGCGGTGGTCGATCATGACGCGCGTCGAGGACCTCTCCGACGAGGAGAGCGCCGCGCGCGTCGAGGACCTCTCCGACGAGGAGAGCGCCGCGCGCGTCGCGCAGTGGGCGGCGTCGCTGAGCGGGCAGTGACCGCGGGGCCCGGCGCGGCCGCGGGCCCGTGCCTACCCCTGGGCGGGGGCGTGGAGCTCCAGGGCGATGTTGTCCGGGTCGCGGAACTCCAGGATGTGGCCGGCCCCGATGTCCTTGATCGTCCCGTGGGCGACCTGCAGCTCGTCGAGCACGGCGACCGCCTCCTCGAGGTCGGCCCGGGACGCCACGGTGAAGCTCAGGTGGTCGAGGCCGACCCGGTCCTCGTCGTGCCGGTCCGGGTCGGAGGCGGCCGGGCGCAGCCCCAGCAGGCCTCCGTCGAAGCGGTAGATGACGCCGCCGAACAGGAAGGACAGCTGGTCCTTCGTCGCCTGGTCGGCGTCCTCGGGCGGGGCCTCGAAGGCCGTCTCGAAGCCGAACACGGCGTCGTAGAAGGCGCGGGAGCGGTCGATGTCCGTGACGGTGAGGCGGACGTGGGCGTAGTCGGTGACGTGGATGGGCACAGTGCGCTCCCGTGTCGTGGAGGTCGGGCTTCGGGGTGTGGCGGACCTCGCACTCTACGGGGCTGCGCCTGCCCCGGCGAGGGGCGGAGGCGTTCGCCCCTCCCCGGAAGGGGACCGGGCCCCGCGCGAGGTCTCGCCGCTCGCGCGGGGCCCGGTCTCCGGGGGACCGTCCGGACGACGCGGGGGACGGTGCGCCGGCCGGTGGTCCGTTCCCTCCCGAGGAGTCCCGGAGTGCTCCCTCGCAGGATCCAGGAGACCACGGACGTCCTGAGGACCGGCTGAGGAGCGCCGGGAAGGACCTGGGTCCACCGTGCGCCGCGCGCATCCCCGACGACCTCGGCGCCTTGGCGCTGCAGCCGCCGGGGACGCAGGAGAGCGGCGAGCGCCGCGTCCCGCTGCGGGAGGGCGTCGTCCCGTCCGCGAAGTCCCGCTCAGGCGCGGCGCTGGAGGCCCCGCACCCCGTCCTCGAGGACGAACGACGCCTTGGTGTAGACGGGCGCGCCGGGGGTGGTGACCCGGTCCAGGACCCGGAAGTCCGCCGTCATCGCGTCCTTCGTGATGGTCGTGCGGACGTAGCCGCGCTGGTCGTTGAAAAACTTCAGGTGAGGGTTCCACGCCATGACCCGGTCGGCCACCGAGCCCGAGCCGTCGCCGGTCGAGGTGATGGACGTGCAGACCAGCTCGGAGCCCACCACCGGGGCGTCCGGGTCCTGGAAGTCGGTCTTGATGTCGTTGGCCCAGTTCCGGTGCACGTCGCCGGTGAGCACCACCGGGTTGCGGACCCTGGCGTCCTGCCAGCCCCGCACGATCCGGTCGCGGGACGCGGCGTAGCCGTCCCAGCCGTCCATCGAGACGTCGTCGACGTCCGGGGCCTGGGCCCGGTCGCGCTCGGCGAAGAACACCTGCTGGCCGAGCAGGTCCCATCGGGCGGTGGAGGAGCGGAAGCCGTCGATCAGCCACTTCTCCTGGGCGCCGCCCGTGATGGAGCGCGACGCGTCCCAGCGCTCCTCGACGTTCTTGTCCCAGCCGTCGCCGGCCAGCTGGTCGTCGCGGTACTGGCGGGTGTCCATCATGTGGAAGTTCGCCAGCTGCCCCCACTGGACGCGGCGGTAGATCTGCATGTCGATGCCCGCGGGCATCGCAGGGCGACGCAGCGGCATGTTCTCCCAGTACGCCTGGAACGCGGCGGAGCGGCGTGCCCGGAAGCGCTCCGTGGTGTCGTTCCACTGGGCGGCGTCCCGGTTCTCGGGGATCTCGTCGGCCCAGTTGTTGTCCACCTCGTGGTCGTCCCAGACCACCAGCCACGGCGCGACGGCGTGGGCGGCCTGCAGGTCCTCGTCGGTCTTGTACTGGGCATGACGGAGGCGGTAGGTCGCCAGGTCGACGGTCTCGGGGCCGTCGTGGTCGCGGACGTTGCCGTCCCCGGACACGTAGGTCCTGGCCCTGTACTCGTACTGGTAGTCGCCCAGGTGCAGGACGAGGTCGGGCCGGTCCTCGGCGAGACGCCGATAGGCGGTGAAGAAGCCGTGCTCGTACTGGGAGCAGCTGGCGAAGGCCATGGTCAGGGCGGCCGGGGTCTCGCCCCACGCCGGGGTGGTGAGCGCGCGGCCCACCGGGGAGACGTGCATCCCGGTGCGGAAGCGGTACCAGTACTCGCGGCCCGGCCTCAGACCGTGCAGCTCGACGTGGACGGAGTGAGCGGAGCCGGGGCGGGCGTGCTCGACGCCGCGCTTGACGACCTTCCGCATGCCCTCGTCCTCGGCGACCTCCCACGCGACCTGGACGGGACGGTTCGGCATGCCGCCGAGGCCGTCCTCGGCCAGCGGCTCGAGGGCGAGGCGGGTCCAGAGCACGAAGCCGTCGGGCCAGGGGTCGCCGGAGGCCACGCCCAGGGTGAAGGGGTTGGCGGTGAGGGCGGCGCCCTGGGCTCTGGTGGGAGCGGCGACGGACAGGCCGGGCACGGCGGCGACGAGGCCGACACCGAGACCGGCGGTCAGGAGGGTTCTGCGCGAGGGGGTCATGCACCCGACGCTAGGGAACGGCGTTGAACCGTCCCGCGCCGCGGCGTGAAAGATGCATGAACATCCAGTGGAGGCCGCCCGCCGCACCGTGCGCCTTCGCAGACCGACAAGGAGCGCGACGTACTCCTGGGGCACGGAGCCTCCGGCGCAGGGCGCGGATCAGCAGCCCGCGCCCTGCGGGTTCTCCAGGCAGTCGTCGGCGAAGTTGCGCACCGTGGAGCGCCAGACGCTGAGCGGCACCGGCGCGCTCGTGACGTCGTTCAGGCCCACCACGGGCAGCCACGGCCCGCCGGCGACGGAGTACTCGCCGTAGAAGTACGTGGTCAGGGTGACGGCGTAGTCGCCGGTCTGCGTGTAGACGTGGCTGGTGTCGGTGGGCACGTCCCACGCGCCCGGTTCGAGCGGGGCGCCGCTGAGCTCGGTGGGGCCGAGGGTGGTGCCGTCGCCGTAGTCCCAGAGGTACTGGACGGGCACGGCCCGCACCTGCACCGGGAAGCCGCCCAGCTCGGTGGTGAACTGCTGCGGCTGAGCGGTGGCGAAGACGTTGGTGTGCATGCCCCGGAGCGTGTCCGGGGAGGGCTCGACGGCGCTCGCGGCCGGCGCGACGTCGAGGGTCTCGAAGTCCTGCAGGGTGAAGGTCGGCAGCTCGATGACCTCCTCACCGCCCTCCGCCTCGGCGACCGAGACGCACATGGGCTCGCCCCAGGCCGTGCGGTCGTCTCCCTCCCCCACGACCACGTCCATGTAGACGCCCTCGCCATCCCCGGCGGGGGTGCACTGCTGCTCCGCCAGGCAGTCGTCGAGTCCGTTACCCTCCTCGGCGACGCAGGGGTTCTGGAGGCCGAAGTTCTGGCTCTTCGCTCGAGCCATGGAGTCAGGATCGAAGAACTGGGGCAGCTCCTGGTCCATCAGGTGATTGCGGAGGGCCTTCTGGAAAGCGGGGTCCTTGTCGGGGTCGTAGGCGACAGCTTCCGCCTCACCCACATCGGTTTGGTTCGGCCCCCCCCGTTGCCCTTCGAAGCTTTGCCGGGCATAGAGGCATCGAGATGAACCTTGCTTCCGTCCGCTATCGCATCCATATGTACGGGCGATTTTTGAAGTTTGTTCGATCCGAATACATTGTCGCCTGTGGCGTCATCCTTAATGGAAAGCGGAAGCATGGATATAGACAAACAGGGGGCAAGGATTATCGATGCCAACAAGGAAGTAAGCGAATTCACGGTTATTCCTCCCCCGCAATAGGGGCCAGCGTGATGTACACCCATCCCGTATCGGTGTAGTCAATATAAACAAGAGACGGATCATTCGGCTCGCCAGCCGCTCTCCTTTTGACTTTTCCTTTCTTGACTAGTTGCCCGTCCTCACGAGAGTACTGAACCATCGGTTTATACACTTCATCAGGTGCTTCAACCAGTTCGGCGTCGAGAATTGTGATCGAATCACGCCCACCTACTGTCCACATACCTTCCGCGTAAATTTCTTCGAGGTCATCGAACTCAGCTACACATGCCTCACAGTGCGGAGAAGTAATATCACGCACCAGGGAGGAGTCTCCGGTCTCATACGCATACCACTTTGCGTCCGACCAATAGTCCAGGAACGCCTGCGCTCCCTCCTTCGACTCCTGCTTCGCCAGCTCGGGCATGACCGGCTTCGGCACGTTCTGCGCGGGCCCGTCGAGCGACGCCGGCACGTAGTCGGCGGGAGTGGCACCGGGACTGGGCGTGACCGCAGCCGAGGCAGGGGCGGAGTGCTGGCGGAGGCCGCGCTGGAAGGTGACGCCGGGGCGCCGTCGTCGCTGTCGCCGCACCCCGTGAGGAGCAGCGCCACCAGGAGGGCGCTGCCGACGGAGGCGCTGATCGCGCAGGAGCGGTCCATGGATTCCCCCGAACTCCCTCGCCGGTGCCGGACGCACCGGCGGAATGACCCCGATAGTAGGTCCGGCCGTCTGTGCGTGAGCAACCCCTGTGGACGACGAAGAAGCCCCGGATGCATGGGGCTTAGTCAGGCGGCGGACGGTCACGGAAACGTTAACGTCAAAGTGACCAGAACAGTGTTACAGTCATTGCAACCTGAAGGCCCCTCAACCCCCGGGAGGTGACTGTGCACGTTCCGCACGTGGCTCTGGCCGTATCGACCGTCATCTTCGCCGCCCGCGGCACGGGGCCCGACGGCCGCAGGGAGCTCTGGCTGCCCCTGGTCCGCCGGATCCGCGACCCGTTCCGCGGCCTGTGGGCCCTGCCCGGCGGGCCGCTGCGCCCGGACGAGGACCTCGAGGCCTCCGCCGCCCGCTCCCTGCACCTCACCACCGGCCTGCAGCCGGGATACCTCGAGCAGCTCTACGCCTTCGGGGGGCTGACCCGCTCCGCGAACGCCGACGAGCGCGTGGTCTCGGTCGTCTACTGGGCCTCGATCCGCGCCGACCAGGCCTCGGAGCTCCACGCCGACCTCAACGTCACGTGGATGCGCGCCGCCGAGCTGCCGCCCCTGGCCTTCGACCACAACGACATCGTCGACTACGCGCTCTACCGGCTGCGCAACAAGATCGGCTACAGCCGCGTGGCGCACTCCTTCCTCGGCGAGACCTTCACCCTCGCCGAGCTGCGGGAGGTCCACGAGGCGATCCTCGGCCACGCCCTGGACCCCGCGAACTTCCGCCGCCAGGCGCTCGCCTCCGGGGCCGTCCTCGACACCGGCACCCGCCTGGAGGGCACCCCGCACCGCCCACCCCGGCTCTACCGCTACAACACCGACCTCGACCTCGCCGACCGCGCCCCGCTCGGCAGCACCACCAGGAGCTGACATGACCTCCGTCGCCACCCGCATCGACCTGCTGCCCACCAAGCCCGCGAACCTGCCGGGCGCGCCCCTGACCGGGCAGAGCACGTGCAGCTCGGACCTCGCGACGAACCCGTGGGACTTCGCGCCCGCCGTCTCGGCCGGCTACGGCCCGGGCGCCTCCCAGGACGACGCCGTGCCCGCCGGCTCCCCGGCCCAGCCGGTCATCCCCGACGAGTACAAGCAGGCCTCCGCCGAGGAGCTCGACCACCGGATCACGGCCGCCAAGGCGGCACTGGGCGAGCGCGTGGTCGTGCTCGGGCACTTCTACCAGCGCGACGAGATCGTCCAGCACGCCGACTTCCTGGGCGACTCCTTCCAGCTCGCCCGGGCGGCCAGGAGCAAGCCGGAGGCCGAGGCCATCGTCTTCTGCGGCGTGCACTTCATGGCCGAGACCGCCGACATCCTCTCCGGCGACCACCAGTCCGTGGTCCTGCCCAACCTCGCCGCCGGGTGCTCGATGGCCGACATGGCCGACGAGGACTCCGTCGAGGAGGCCTGGGAGCAGCTCATGGACGTCCTCGGGGAGACCGCCGAGGACGGGAGGCAGACGGTCGTCCCCGTCACCTACATGAACTCCTCCGCGGCGCTCAAGGCGTTCTGCGGCCGCCACGGCGGGATCGTGTGCACCTCCTCCAACGCCGCCACGGTGCTGGAGTGGGCGTTCGAGCGCGGGCAGCGCGTGCTGTTCTTCCCCGACCAGCACCTGGGCCGCAACACCGCCAAGGCCATGGGGATTCCGCTCGGGCGGATGCCGATGTGGAACCCCGCCAAGGACCTGGGCGGCAACAGCGCGCAGGACCTGCGGGACGCCAAGGTGATCCTGTGGCACGGCTTCTGCTCCGTGCACCGCCGCTTCACCGTGGCCCAGATCGAGCAGGCCCGCGCCGAGCACCCCGGGGTGCGCGTGATCGTCCACCCCGAGTGCCCCATGCCCGTGGTCGACGCCGCCGACGAGCGCGGCTCCACCGACTACATCCGCAAGGCGATCGAGGCCGCCGAGCCCGGGACCACCTTCGCCATCGGCACCGAGGTCAACATGGTCAACCGGCTCGCCGACCAACACCCCGAGCACACGATCTTCTGCCTCGACCCGGTGGTCTGCCCCTGCTCCACGATGTACCGGATCCACCCCGGCTACCTCGCCTGGGTGCTCGAGGAGCTCGTCGCCGGCCGCGTGATCAACCAGATCACGGTGGATCCCGAGACCGCCCGGGACGCCGAGGTGGCGCTCGAGCGGATGCTGGCGGCGCTGCCGCGGTGACCACGCACCGGACCCCCCGCGTGGTCGTGGTGGGGAGCGGCATCGCCGGCCTCACCGCGGCCCTCGAGGCCTCGGCGCGAGGCCTCGACGTCGTGCTGCTGAGCAAGGCCGGGCTGGCGGACACGAACACCGCCCGGGCCCAGGGCGGGATCGCCGCCATGACGGCGTCCCTGCCCAGTGGACAGGCCGGCGACACCGCCCTCCTCCACGTCCAGGACACCCTGGCCGCCGGGGCCGGGCTCTGCGACGACGACGCCGTGCGCACCCTCGTGCGGGCGTCGGCGGCCGCCGTCTCCGGCCTCGTGGAGCGCGGCGTGGAGTTCGACCGCACCGCCGGCCCGGACTCGCCCTGGGTCGAGGGCCTCGAGGGCGCCCACTCCGTGCCGCGGATCCTGCACGCCGGCGGTGATGCGACCGGGCGGGAGATCGAGCGGGCCCTCCTGGCCGCGGCCCTGGACGCCGAGGCCCGCGGGCGGCTGCGGATCCTGCGGCGGACGATGCTCCTCGACCTCGTCGTCCCGGCCGGGCACCGGGTGACCGGCGTCCTCGTGCTGGAGTCCCCGGACGACCGGCTGCACCGGCTGCCCGCCGACGCCGTGGTGCTCGCCACCGGCGGGGCCGGCCAGCTCTATCCGCACACCACGAACCCGGCCGTGGCCACCGGCGACGGCATCGCCGCCGCCCTGCGGGCCGGGGCCGCCGTGGCGGACCTCGAGTTCGTCCAGTTCCACCCCACCGCGCTGGCCGCCCCCGGGTGCTTCCTCGTCTCCGAGGCCGTGCGCGGCGAGGGCGCCGTGCTGCGCGACGCCACCGGCCGGCGCTTCCTCAAGGGTGCGCACCCGCGCGCCGAGCTCGCCCCGCGCGACGTCGTGGCCCGCGAGAACGTCCGCCGCTGCCTGGAGCAGGGCGGGCGGCCGGTGCTGCTCGACTGCACCGGGATGCTCCCCCCGGAGGGAGGCCCCCACGCGGGCCGCACGACCGCCGAGTTCCTCGCACGCCGCTTCCCGACCATCGACGCGGCCGTGCGCGCCCACGGGATCGACTGGTCCCGGGAGCCCGTGCCCGTGACCCCGGCGGCGCACTACCTCATGGGCGGGATCGCCACCGACGACGCCGCCCGCACGACCGTCCCCGGCCTCTACGCCGTGGGCGAGTGCGCGGCCACGGGCGTGCACGGGGCCAACCGGCTCGCCTCCAACTCCCTGCTCGAGGGCGCGGTGTTCGGGGCCCGCGTCGCGGCCGCGCTGGCGGCGGACCTGCGGGACGGGCCCGGCCCACGGATCCGTCCCGCTCCGGTCGCCTCCGCCCCCCGGGTCCTGCCGGGAGCGGCGGCGGACGGTCCCGCGTTCGACCGGGGCGGGTTCCAGGCCGCGATGTGGGCCGGCGCCGGCGTGCTGCGCGACGGCCCCGGGCTCGAGGCGCTCGCACGGCGGCTCGCCGCCCTCCGTCCGCCGGCGGGGCTCTCCCGCGCCGCGGTGGAGGACCGGAACCTGCTGGCCGTGGGCCGGGCCCTGGTGGCCGCGGCGCTGCACCGCACCGAGTCCCGCGGGGCGCACCACCGCGCGGACACCCCCGTCCCGGACCCCGCGCAGGCCCGGCGGACCTTCTGGCGCGTGGCGGAACCGGCCGCAGTCCGGACCGGTACGTCCCTGACCCGTTCATATGCCCCCAACGCCATGTTCGAGAGGATCCCCGCATGCTGACCCGAGCCGCCATCACCGAGGTCGTGGAGCGAGGGCTCGCCGAGGACGCCCCCTGGGGGGACATCACCTCGGAGCACCTCATCCCCGCGGCCACCACGGCCCGCGCCGAGCTCGTGGCCCGGGAGGCCGGGGTCTTCTCCGGCGGCCAGGTCCTCGCCGCGACCTTCACCGCCGTTGACCCGGCCGTGGTCGTGGAGCTGCTCCTCGCCGACGGCGACCCCTTCGACGCCGGGGCCGTGCTCGCCACCGTAACCGGGCCCGCCCGCGCCGTGCTCACCGGTGAGCGGGTGGCCCTGAACCTGACGCAGCGGATGTGCGGGATCGCCACGCTCACGGCCCGCTACGTGGCCGCGGTCGAGGAGACCGTGGCCCGCGTGGAGCAGGCCGCGAACCTCCCGCCCGGGACCATCACGCGCACCCGCGTGGCCGACACCCGCAAGACCACCCCGGGGCTGCGGGCGCTGGAGAAGCACGCCGTGCTCAGCGGCGGCGGCCACAACCACCGGCACTCGCTCTCGGACGCCGTGATGGCCAAGGACAACCACCTCGCCCTGCTCACGGCCGACGGGACGGACCTGACCGGCGCGCTGCGCGGGCTGCGCCGCCGCCTGCCCCACACGGTGCACCTCGAGGTCGAGGTGGACCGGCTCGACCAGATCGAAGCGGTCCTGGCCGGCGGGGCGGACACCGTCCTGCTGGACAACTTCTCGGTCGACGACCTGGTCAGCGGTGTCGCCATCATCGACGGGCGCGCGACCGTCGAGGCGTCCGGCGGCGTGAGCCTGGAGACGATCGGGGACATCGCCGCCACCGGGGTGGACGTCGTCTCGGTGGGCGCGCTCACCCACTCGGCCCGGAACCTGGACCTGGGCCTGGACGTCCGGCTGGACTGACCGTGCTGTACCTGGACCACGCCGCGACCACCCCCGTGCGACGGGAGGTGCTCGAGGCCATGTGGCCGTACCTGACCGGGACGTACGGCAACGCGTCGAGCCACCACGAGGCCGGCCGCCGGGCCCTGGCCGGGCTGGACGCGGCCCGCGCGACGGTCGCGGAGGTGCTCGGCTGCCGGCCGGCCGAGGTGGTCTTCACCTCCGGCGGCACGGAGGCCGACAACCTCGCGGTCAAGGGCATCGCCCTGGGCCGGCGCGACCGCGACCCGGGGCGCACGCACGTCGTGACGAGCGCGATCGAGCACTCCGCGGTCCTCGGCTCCGCCCGGGACCTGGCCCGCTGGGACGGCTTCGGGCTCACCGAGCTGGGCGTCTCCTCCGAGGGCCTGGCGGACCCGGCGGAGCTCGCCGGGGCTGTCCGCGCGGACACGGCGGTGGTATCCGTGATGCATGCGAACAACGAGACGGGTGCGGTTCAGGCGATCGCCGAGCTGGCTGCGGTGGCTCGGGCGCGGCAGGTCCCGTTCCATACGGATGCGGTCCAGGCGGCCGGGTCGCTGGAGCTGGACGTACACGCGCTCGACGTGGCGGCGCTGAGCGTCGCCGGGCACAAGATCGGGGCGCCCAAGGGCACCGGCGCGCTCTACCTGCGCCGCGGCACGCCGCTGCGGCCGCTGCTCAGCGGCGGCGGGCACGAGCGCGGCCGGCGCTCCGGGACCTCGGACGTGGCGGGGGCGGTCGGCCTCGCCGTGGCGCTGCGGCTCGCCGCCGAGGAGCGGCCCGCCAAGGCCGCCCGGCTCTGCGCCGTGCGGGACCGGCTGATCGCCGGGATCCTCGCCGCCGTGCCCTCGGCCGTGCTGACCGGTCCCGATCCGTGGCGGCACCCGGCGGCACGGCTGCCGGGCCACGCCTCGTTCTGCTTCCCCGGCGTCAACGGGGAGTCGGTCCTGGTGGACCTGGAGGCCCGCGGGCTGCTCGTCTCCTCCGGCTCGGCCTGCGCCGCCGGGGGCACCGAGGCCTCCCACGTGCTCACCGCCATGGGGTATCCGCCCGAGGTCGCCACCACGGCCGTGCGGTTCACCCTGGGCGCCGACCTCGCGCCGGAGCAGGTGGACGCCGTCGTTGCGGCGACCCGGGACGTCGTCGAACGGCTCTCCCCGGCCCCGGGCTGACCCGCCGGTCCGCTCCCGGTCAGCGGGCGGCCTGCTCGCGCAGGACGTTCTTGCGGATCTTGCCGGACGCGGTCCGGGGCATCTCGGCCACGAGGCTCAGCGTCTTCGGGATCTTGTAGCGGGCCAGCCGGCCCGCGAGGTGCTCCTGGACCTGCTCCGCGGTGAGCTCGTGCCCCTCCCGCGGGACGACGACGGCGTGCGGGACCTCGCCCCACTTCTCGTCGGCCACGCCGATGACCGCGACGGCCGCGACGGCCGGCAGCTCGAGGATCGCCGCCTCGACCTCCGCGGGGTAGATGTTCTCCCCGCCGGAGATGATCATGTCCTTGATCCGGTCGGAGACGAACAGGTAGCCGTCCTCGTCCAGGTAGCCCATGTCCCCGGAGTGGAACCACTCCCCCTCGAAGGAGCCGGCGGCGTCGGGGCGGTTCCAGTACTCCGTGATCACGTTGGGCCCGGAGACGAGGATCTCGCCCTGCTCGCCCGGGCCCACCGGCGTCCCCGCGGGATCGGCGATCCTCACGTCGGTGAAGAAGTGCGGCAGCCCGGAGGAGCCCGCCTTCTCCCGCGACTTCGCCGCGGGCAGGTGGGTGGCGCCGGGGGCCGTCTCGGTCATCCCGTAGTTCATGGTGAACGCCAGCCCGCGGCTCTCGTAGGCCTCGAGGACCCGCAGGGGCACGGCCGAGCCGCCGCACGAGAGCTTGGTGAGCGAGGAGAGGTCCGTCGACTCCCACGCCGGGTGCTCGCACAGCAGCTGGAAGGTCGTGGGCACGCCGGAGAGCGAGGTGACCCGGTGCTGCTCGACGAGCTGCAGCACGCGGCCCGGCTCGAACTTCGACTCGAGCACGAGCGTGGCGCCCTTGAGCAGCGCGGGCAGCACCCCCATCCCGAGCGAGGCGACGTGGAACATCGGGGAGATCATGAGCGACACGTCGGTGGAGGCCAGGTCGTAGTCGACCAGGACGTTGAAGCAGTTCCACGTGAAGTTGCCGTGCGTGAGGCAGGCTCCCTTGGGGCGGCCGGTCGTGCCCGAGGTGTAGAGGATGAGGGCGAGGTCGTCGAGCGCCACGGGGACGTCCTGCGTCCAGGGCTGCGCCGCGTCGGCCACCGACGCGAGCGTGGGGACCTCGCCGGCGGTCTCCTCGCCGGCGGTCTCCACGGCGACGACCCAGCGGGTGAGCCGCGGGAGGCCCCGGGCGGCCGGCTCGGCCAGACCCGTGAGGGCCGCGTCGTGGATCAGCACCGACACGCCCGCGTCCTCGAGCTGGTAGCGGATCTCCGGGGCGGCCAGGCGGGTGTTGAGCGGGACGAGCACCGCCCCGAGCGCGCCCGCCGCGAACAGGACCTGGAGGAACTCGGGGCTGTTCTCCCCGAGGACCGCCACGCGGTCGCCGGGACGCACGCCGTGGGCGGACAGCGCACCCGCCAGCCGGTGGGTCCGGTCGTGCAGCTCGGCGTAGGTGAGGGCGCGCTCCCCGTGGACCACGGCCGTCTTCGGGCCCGACTTCTCCAGCCGGCGGGTCAGCCACGATCCCAGTCCCTGATTGCGCATGCGGTCGCCTCCTGAGGCACTCGTCCATACCAATAGTTGAAAAAATCTATTATTGGTGGGGTCAGACTAGTGAGAGGTGCATCACGTTGTCCAGGGGCGGCGGAGGGTTTCTCCGGGCCCCGTGGACTAGAGGGCTGCCTTCTGCAGGAGGCGGAGCAGGTCCTGGCGCTCGGCCACGGAGAGCCCGTCGAGCGACTCGGCCGCGGCGGCCGCCACGAGCCCCTGGGCCTCGGCGTAGAGCTCCCGGCCCGCCCCCGTGGGCGCCACGATCTTCGAGCGGCGGTCCCGGGGGTCGGTGCGGCGCTCGACGGCGCCCCGCTGCTCGAGCTCGTCGATGATGGAGACGATCTGGCTCGGGTCCAGCACGAGGAACTGGCTGAGCTCCCGCTGGGTGGGCTCCTCCCCGCTGCAGGCCAGCGCCAGCACGGAGTAGTGGCGCACCTTGAGCCCCAGGTCCGCGAGCGCGCGGTTCGCCGCGGCGGAGCCCGTCGAGGCGAGCCGGGCCATGAGGAAGAACGACTCGCCGGCCAGGTCGGTCCCCGCCAGGCGCTCGATGCCGCCGGGGAGAGAGTCGTCCCGGGCGGTGAAGGCGGGCGGCTGTGCGGTCATGGCGGCGGTCCTCCGGCGGGGGCGATGGGTCTCCAGGATAGGAGGGGACGACACCAGCATAGATGGAACTTCTTAACTGTTGACATTTTCAACTAACGGCGGTGGAATGGTCGGGACCCCACAGCGGTGACCGGCGTCACGCACGGCGGCCCCCCGGACCCGAGCACGAGGAGTTCCTCCCATGACCGACAACAGCACCGCACCGCTGACCGGCAAGGTCGCCGTCGTCACCGGCTCCGGCCAGGGCCTCGGCCTGGCCTACGCCCAGGAGCTCGCCCGCCAGGGCGCGGCCGTGGTGATCAACGACGTGGACCAGCAGACCGCCGAGGCCGCGGTGGCCTCCATCACCGGGGCCGGCGGGCGCGCCGTGGCCGTGGTGGCCCCGGTGGGCACCACCGAGACCGCCACCGCCCTGGTCGCCGGCGCCGTGGAGGCGTTCGGGCGCCTGGACGTCCTGGTCACCAACGCCGGGGTGCTGCGCGACAAGTCCCTGCTGAAGATGACCGACGAGGACTTCGACCTGGTGATCCAGGTGCACCTGCGGGGCACCTTCACCTGCGTGCGCGAGGCCTACCGGTACTTCAAGGACAACGGCGTGGCCGGGCGCATCATCACCATCGGCTCCCCCACCGGCCAGTACGGCAACTTCGGGCAGACCAACTACGCCGCCGCCAAGGCCGGCATCGTGGGCATGGTCCGCACCTGGGCCCTGGAGATGAGGAAGGCCGGTGTCACCGCCAACGTCGTCGTCCCCGTGGCCGCCACCGCCATGACCGAGACCATCCCCTACTTCGCCTCCGCCGTCGAGGCCGACCGGGCCGGGGAGCCCATGCCCGCGTTCTTCCGCAAAGAGCTGGGCTTCGGCACTGCCGCCGACGTCGCCGGGCTGGTCGCCTACCTCGCCTCCGACGACGCCGCCGGGATCACCGGCCAGGCCATCGGCGCCGGCGGCGACCGCCTCCAGGTGTTCAGCCACCCCCGCCCCGTGGTCACCGAGTACCACGACGGGGGCTGGACCTTCGAGGCCCTGCGCGAGCAGTTCCCGGCCATCATCGAGGGCCACCTCCAGCCGGTCGGCGAGACGTTGCCGCCGCTGCCGGAGGAGCTCCAGCCCGAATCCGCGACCCAGTAATTCCGGGGACCAAGCACTCCCCTACAGACCCACTGAACACTTCGTAGATCCGCAACCAGTCGCGGATCCGAAAGGACCGCTATGACCTACGAGTACGGGCTCGACCTCGCGTCCCTGGACGCCATCGACATGCACGTGCACATCGAGTGCGACGGCCACGGGCACTCCTCCCTGCCGGAGGTACTGAACGAGGCGTCCGCCAAGTACTTCAAGGCGGAGGACCGCTCCCCGTCCCTGGACACCATCGCGGAACGCTACCGGCAGTGGAACATGGCCGCCGTCGTCTTCACCGTGGACGCCACCACCGCCCTGGGGCATGCGCCCAACTCCATCGAGGAGATCGCCGAAGGGGCCGCTCGCAACAACGACGTGCTCATCCCCTTCGGCTCCGTGGACCCGCACCAGGGTGCCGCGGCGGTGGAGCGGGCGAAGAAGCTCGTGGAGCACCACGGGGTGAAGGGCTTCAAGTTCCACCCCTCCCTGCAGGGCTTCGATCCCTCGGACCAGCGCTTCTACCCCCTCTACGAGGCGATCCAGGCCCTCGGGGT
This sequence comes from Kocuria rosea, assembly GCF_023715525.1. Lineage (GTDB taxonomy): Bacteria > Actinomycetota > Actinomycetes > Actinomycetales > Micrococcaceae > Kocuria > Kocuria rosea_A. The sequence continues at coordinate 76,240 of NZ_JAMBOG010000014.1, forward strand.
GCCGGCGCTGTTCCACACCGGGCAGAACGGCATGGGCGCGGGCCTGCCCGGCGGGGGCGGGATCAAGCTGGGCTACTCCAACCCGCTGCTGCTGGACGCGGTGGCCGCGGACTTCCCCGAGCTGCAGGTGATCATGGCCCACCCCTCGGTGCCGTGGCAGGAGGAGGCCAACTCCATCGCCACGCACAAGGCCAACGTGTGGATCGACCTCTCCGGCTGGTCGCCCAAGTACTTCCCCGAGTCCCTGGTGAAGGCCTCCAACGCGATGCTCCAGGACAAGGTCCTCTTCGGCACCGACTACCCGCTGATCACCCCGCAGAAGTGGCTGGGCGCCTTCGAGCAGCAGTCCTTCAAGGACGAGGTCCGCCCGAAGATCCTCAAGGACAACGCAGTGCGCCTGCTGGGCCTGGACGGGGCCGCGTCGTGAGCGCACAGCCCGGGCGGACCCGCCTCTACGCGGACTGCGACCCCTACGGGGTCGAGAACCGGCTGACCGAGGCGGAGAAGGCGCCGCTGCACCGGCTGCGCCGGGTCCTGGAGGACGAGGTCAGGCCGCTGCTGGCCGAGTACTGGGAGGCCGGCGAGTTCCCCGACCAGATCGCCCCGTCACTGCGCGCCCTGGACCTCATGGCCCCGCCCGAGCTCACCGCCGGCGGCGGAACCCCCCGCTCGCTCTACCACGGGTTCCGGACCTTCGAGCTCGCCCGCACGGACGCCTCCGTCGCCACGTTCTACACCGCCCAGGCCGGGCTGTTCCGCACGGCCTGCCGCGTGGGGGCCACGCCCGAGCAGTTCGCGCAGTGGGACCCGAGGATCACCTCCTTCGAGATGACCGGCGTGTTCTGCCTGACCGAGCCCGACCACGGCTCCGACATCGCCGGCGGCCTGGCCACCACGGCCCGGCGCGAGGGCGACCAGTGGGTGCTCACCGGCGCGAAGCGCTGGATCGGGGGCGCCTTCACCGCGGACCTCCTGGCCGTCTTCGCCCGCGACGAGGCCGACGGGCAGGTCAAGGGCTTCCTCGTGGACCGGCAGGCCCCCGGCGTGCGGCTGGAGAAGATCCGCGGCAAGACCTCCCTGCGCATGATGCAGAACGCCGACATCCACCTCGAGGACGTCCGGGTGCCCGAGTCCATGCGGCTGGGCCGGGTGAACTCCTTCAAGGACGTCGCCGCGATGCTGCGCGCCATGCGCTCGGACGTCGCGTGGATCGCCACCGGCATCCAGGCCGGCGCCTACGAGGCCGCCCTGCGCTACGTGCGGCAGCGCGAGCAGTTCGGCCGCCCGATCGGCAGCTTCCAGCTGGTCCAGGAGAAGCTGGCCCGCATGCTCGGCAACGTCACGGCGTCGCTGGCCATGGTCGCCGGTCTGGCCGAGCAGCAGCAGCAGGGCGTCTACCGGGACGAGGACTCCGCCCTGGCCAAGATGTGGATCAGCCTGCGCATGCGCGAGACCGTCGCCCTGGCGCGGGAGCTCGTGGGCGGCAACGGCATCACCCTGGCCCACGACGTCGCCCGCTTCCACGCCGACGCCGAGGCCGTCTACTCCTACGAGGGCACCCACGAGATCAACGCCCTCGTGGTCGGCCGCTCGCTCACCGGCACCAGCGCCTTCGCCTGACCTCCCACCGACCACCAGCACCCAAGGAGAACACCATGACCGCAGCACCGACCCAGCCCAACACCGTCGTCGCCTTCGACCAGGTCAAGGACCTGATCGGCAAGAACCTCGGCCACTCCGCCTGGCGGGAGATCACCCAGGAGCAGGTGAACACCTTCGCCGAGGCCACCGACGACCACCAGTGGATCCACGTCGACCCGGAGCGGGCCAAGGAGGGCCCCTTCGGCGCCCCGATCGCCCACGGCTTCCTGACGCTGTCCCTGCTCATCCCCATGTGGTCCGAGCTCTTCGACGTCACCGGCGTGAGCACCAAGGTCAACTACGGCCTGGACAAGGTCCGCTTCACCGCCCCGGTCAGGGTGGGCTCGCGGATCCGCATGACGGTCACGATCACCGACGTCCAGGAGGTCAAGGGCAACGGCCTGCACCTGGTGGCCGACGGCACGATCGAGATCGAGGGCGAGGAGCGGCCCGCGGTCGTCGCGACGTTCCTCAACCGCTTCTACGCCTGAGCGCGGGCCCCGGTCCCGCAGCGGCACAGGACCCCCGGACCGTGCGGTCCGGGGGTCCTGCTCGCGGCTGCCGGCGCGGTCCGCGCCGACGGTGCGGGGCGGGGATCAGATGAGCGACTTGGCCCCGGCGCGCGCGGCCTCGAAGCGGGCCTGGACGTCGGCCCAGTTGACGATGTTCCACCAGGCCTTGACGTAGTCGGCCTTGACGTTCTGGTAGTCGAGGTAGAAGGCGTGCTCCCACATGTCCAGCTGCAGCAGCGGGATCGTGGCGACCGGCACGCCGTTCTGCTGGTCGTACATCTGCTCGATGACCAGGTTGCCGCCGATCGGCTCGTAGGCGAGGATCGCCCAGCCCGAGCCCTGGATGGTGGTGGCCGCAGCGGTGAAGTGCGCGCGGAAGCCGTCGAAGGACCCGAAGTGGTCGTCGATGGCGGCCGCCAGCTCGCCCTCGGGCTTGTCGCCGCCCTCCGGGGAGAGGTTCTGCCAGAACACCGAGTGGTTGACGTGCCCGCCCAGGTTGAACTGCAGGTCCTTGGACAGCTTGGCCGCCGCGGCGCCGTCGCCGTTGGCGCGGGCCTCCGCCATCTTCTCCAGGGCGGTGTTGGCGCCCGCCACGTAGGTGGCGTGGTGCTTGTCGTGGTGCAGCTCCATGATGCGGGCGGAGATGTGCGGCTCCAGCGCGGCGTAGTCGTAGGGGAGATCGGGAAGGGTGTACTTCTCGGCCATAGGAGAGTCCTTTCGATAGCTGTCGTGTGGTCCCACCCTCGTCCCGCCCGCGACGGGGGGTCAAGGAGGTTCCGCCACCAGCGTACGGTGCCCGCCCGGTCGGGGACGGCGGGGCCTCAGAAGAACTCGGGCGGCGGATCCTGCGTGCAGCGCGGCGGGTGCGGGGTCAGCACCGACGGCACCGTGAACTCGAACTGCCCGGTCTCCAGCAGCCGCTTGAGCGTCTCGAGGTTGCGCCGCACGTTGCGCCGCGAGGTCGCCTCGACGGCGGGGGTCAGCCACGCCTTGGACTGGGTGCAGCGGGCGTCGAGGACCGTCTCGATCCGGGTGCCGCCGTCCGTGGCGTCCCAGCGGGTGTCCACGAACAGGTCGACCAGTCCCCGGGTGGTGCGCATGGCGACGTTCCGGCCCGGGACGTGCTCGGAGACGATGGTCACGTAGGGGAAGCGGAGGGGTCCGTAGCGGCCGGTGAACTCCAGGCACGTACCGGTCTGGAGCACCGGGGTGCTGGCCCGCACCTCTCCGCGCACGCCGCGGTGCCACGCGGCGAAGCACCCCGGGTCCAGCAGGAACCGCTCGACCAGGCCGGCCTCGGCCGCCACGAGCGTGCTCCCGACCACGCGGAACGTCGCGGAACCCTGGGCCATGGCATCCTCCGTCGCTCCCCGTCGGTCCGGCACCCGCGCAGCACGGGAGTGCACACGGCGGGCAGCGCGTTCACATGTGCACACATCTACTGTACCGAGGAGCCGGGTCCGGGCACAGCGGCTCCGTGCACATCCCGTGGAGAAGGTTGTCCACAGGTGTGGACGACCGTGTGAAAAAAGCCCCCGCCGGCCGGACGGGGACCGCTCGCGCCGCGCCGTGGCAGGCCCGCGCCGGGCCGGGCACCCCGGCGGAGGCACGATTCCACCCGTGCAGGTTATCCACCCTGTGGACGAGCGCTGTGGACAAGCTGTGGGCAGCTGCGGGCAGGACCACCCGGGCGCTGCCCCGGAGGGGGGGCACGCCGCCGCCCGTCCACGGAAACGGGGACGACAGGGCGGTCGGCGGTCCGCCGGACGGGGGACGTCTAGCGCCGGGGCCGCGCCCGGGCGAGCACGCAGAGCCCGGCGCAGCCCAGGTAGCAGCCGAGCACCACGGCCCAGCCGGCGCCGAAGGAACCGGTGAGCTGGACGACACCGCCCATGACCAGGGGGCCGCTGCAGAACCCGGCGTAGAGGCCCCTGGTCACGACCCCGGAGGACGCTCCCACCCGGTCGGCAGGCACCGCCCGCATCGCCCCGGACATCACCACCACGCTCACCGCGAGCGCGGCCCCGCCGTGCAGCACCGCGGCGGGCCACACGGCCCACGCGAAGCCGGGGACCAGGGGCGCGGCCAGCAGCAGCACGGCGCTCACGGCCGCGCCCAGGGCCATGAGCAGGAGCAGCAGGAAGCCGTCGGTCCCGGGCCGGTCCATGACGCGGGCCCACAGGACGCGGGAGGCGATGCCCAGCAGCGCGGAGACCGACACCGTGGCCCCCGCGGTGACGAGGTCGAACCCGAGCGCCCGGTGGGCGAACAGGGGCAGGTACACGTTGCCCGCCTGCATCCCGAGCCCCATCAGCGCGGCGGCCGCGGCGTACGCGTGGACGACGCCGGGCATCCGGGCCCGGACCGGGCCGGGGCGGGGCGCGGGCGCCCGTGCCGCGCCCGGGTCGCCGTGGTTGTCCGGGACCGTGGCCCACCCGTGCACGAGCAGGACGAGGGTGAGGACCACGGCCACGACGACGGCGGCCCGCCAGCCGAGCAGCAGCCCGAGCACGGGGAAGCTCAGGCCCGCCACGAGCTGCGCGGCCTGCACCCCGGCCTGCTTGACCCCCAGCCAGCTCGCGCGCCGGGTGGCGGGAACGTGCAGGCGGATGAGACGGTTGGTGGCGGGGTTGGCCATCACCTGGCCGAGCCCGGAGAGGACCATGGCCGCGAGCAGCACCGCGTAGTCCGGGGCGAGGGCGGAGAGGACCATCGACGCGGCGGCCCCGCCGAAGATGACGGCCAGCAGGGTGCGGGCCCTCAGCCGGTCCGTCCAGCGCCCCGTGCGCACGGCCGTGGTGGCGGCGGTGAAGAAGGTCACCGCCGCGAGCAGCCCGAACTGGCCCTCCGTGATCCCCAGGTCGGCGATGACCAGCGGGGCCATGGCCGAGAGACTGTGGTTGAGCAGGGGGCCCACCGCCATGGTCGCGACGAGCACGACCATGAGAGCGGGCCCGGGCGCCGCCGCGCCCGCCGGCCGGCTCACCGGCCCTCCTCGGGGGCCCGGCCCTCGGCGGCCCGCAGCCCCACGACGCAGGCGACGATCCCGGCGAGGAACAGGGTCTTCAGCGGCGACAGCTGCTCCTGTCCCGTGGCGACGGCCCACGCGACGGTCAGCACCGCGCCGATGCCGGTCCACACGGCGTAGGCGGTGCCCATGGGAATGGTCCGGGCGGCCCGGCCCAGGGTCAGCATGCTCAGGGCGAGCGCGAGAGCGAACACCACGGTCGGACCCGGCCGGCCGAAGCCCTGGGAGGCGCCCAGGGCCGTGGCCCACACCGCCTCCAGGATCCCGCTGAGCACGAGCAGGGCCCAGGCCCGGGAGCGCCGGGCCCCCGCGGCGGAGGAGTCAGCCGACAAGCTTGAGCCCGATCACGCAGCCGATGATGCCGAGCACCAGGAGGACCTTGGCGGGCGTCGCGGACTCCCGGCCGGTCAGCATCGACCAGGCGACGGTCAGGGCGCCCCCGATGCCGGCCCACACCGCGTACGCGGTGCCGGTGGGCACGGACGTCATGGCGTGGGCGAGGCCCAGCATGCTCGCGGTCGCGGCCACGGCGAACACCGCGACGGGCACGGGCCGGCGCAGGCCCTCGGACGCGGCGAGGGCGGAGGCCCACACCGCCTCCAGCACGCCGGAGAGCACCAGCACGATCCACGCGCCCACAGGTCAGCTCTTCGGCACGGCCCGGACCCACAGGAACCCGTGGGCGTCGAGCAGCACGCCGTTGCGCAGGTCGAGCTCGGTGTTGCCGTGCAGCTCGACCGCCTGGGGCAGGAAGCCGGAGAGGGTCTCGCCCGTGACGAACTGGGACCAGTCCGAGAAGTTGGCCAGGCACAGCACCACCGTGTTGACGCCGGGGCGCTGGTAGCCGAGCACGTGGGGGTTGCGGGCGTCGAAGGGCACGAGCGCGTTGCCGTCGAACTCGGGGGCGTTCCGGCGGACCTCGACCATCCGGCGGATGCCGCCGAAGATCCGGCCCTGCACCGAGAAGAGGTCGTGGCGGCGCTCGTAGTCCTGCACCGGCCGGGGCGGGCGGTGCACCCACCGGGCGTCGCCGGCGTGGGTGGGGTCCTGGTCCCAGGCGGGGTCGTTGAGCTGGCCGACCTCGTCGCCGAGGTAGAGCAGGGGCACCCCGCCGGTGCTCATCGCCACGGAGTGGGCCAGCAGGATCCGGTCCACGGCGGGGCCGGGCTCCGTGGCGAGGCCCAGCAGCGAGGCCGTGGTGCCGCACACCCGGCAGTCGCCCGTGCGCGGGTTCTCCTGGAACGGCACGCCGTCGGCGAAGCTGCCGGGGAAGCGGCCGGTGTAGAAGGCGTTGAGGAAGCGGCGGTGGTCGTGGCCGTTGACGCCGAGCCGGGCGGCGTCCTCGTCGGAGAACGTCCAGCCGATGTCGTCGTGGCCGCGGACGTAGTCCACCCACGCGGTGCCCGGGGGCAGGGCGTGGCGCTCCGCGAGCGCCTGCGCCAGCAGCTTCGGCTCGCGGGTGGCCATCGCCTCCCACGTGAGGGCCATCTGCAGGGGGTTGTAGGAGAGCTGGCACTGGCCGGGCTCGATGTAGCGGGCGACCTCGTCCGGGTGCACGATGGCCTCGGACTTGAAGAGCACCGACGGCGCGGCGATCCGGCACACGGCGTTGAACGCGCGCAGCAGCACGTGCGCCTGGGGGAGGGACTCGCAGGGGGTGCCCAGCTGCTTCCAGATGAACGCGACCGCGTCCATCCGCAGCACCTCGACGCCCTGCGCGGCGAGGAAGAGCATCTCCGCCGCCATGGCGCGGAAGACCGCCGGGTTCGCGTAGTTGAGGTCCCACTGGAACGAGTAGAAGGTGCTCCACACCCAGCGGGGGTCGTCCTCGTGCGCCCGGACCCGTGTGAAGGAGCCCGGGTGGTCGTCGGGGAAGATCTCGCGGGTGGTGCGCTCGAACTGCTCCGGCACGGTGCGGTCCGGGAAGATCCAGTAGTAGTCCTCGTACTCGCGCTCGCCGGCGGCCGCCCGCCGCGCCCACTCGTGCTCGTTCGAGGTGTGGTTGAAGACGAAGTCGAGGACCAGGCTGATGCCGTGGCGGCGCAGCTCCCGGCCCAGCTCGGCGAGCTCCTCCATGGTGCCCAGCCGGGGGTCCACCCGGCGGTAGGAGGAGACGGCGTAGCCGCCGTCCGAGTTGCCCTCGGGCGCCTCGAACAGGGGCATGAGGTGCAGGTACGTCAGGCCGAGCTCCTGGAAGTACGGGATCCGGTCGCGGATCCCCTGCAGGCTCCCGGCGTAGCGGTCCACGTAGCAGACGCCGCCGAGCATCTGCCGCGAGCCGAACCACGCGGGGTCCTGCTCGCGCCGGGCGTCGAGCTCCTTGAGGTCCTCCGGGCGCTCCTGCCAGGAGCGCAGCAGCAGCAGGGCCAGCTCCGTGAGCTGGTCCAGGAAGTCCTCGCGCCTGCCGTAGATCTCGGCGAAGAGGAGGGTGAGCCGGGGGAAGTGCGCGTCGAACCGGCGCGCGAAGTCCTCCCATCCGGGACCCGGTGCGCGGCGGCCCTGGATCCGCTGGCGCACGCACGCGGTGATGACGCGCGCCTGGTTCTCCGGCGACAGCCCGGGCATCCCGGACGGACTGGTGTTCGGCACACTGCTCCCTCGGTCGTCCGCCCCGGGGAGGGGGCGGTCTCCGAGCTCGAGATCCTCCTTGACGCCGAGCCCACGAATCGGTTCCGGGCACACCCCGGCCGCTGCGGCGAGGGGGTGGCCCGCCTCTCAGCATACTGATGTGCCCGCGCCATTTCAGCGGATGACCGGCGCGCTCTCCACACACCTGTGCACAGAGTTCTCCACAGGTGTGGACACGGTGTGGGGAAACCGGCGGCGGACCGGCCCCGGCTCCCTGTCTCCCCACGTCAGGCGGGGACCGCCGGGGGCCCGGGGCTGGGGACGGCGTGTGGACAAGGCTGTGCAACGCGCCGGGTGCGTCCCCGGCTCAGTACCCGTTGGCGGAGAGCCACTCCTGTGCGGCGTCGGCGGGGCTGGCCTGCTCCTCCCCGCCGACCTTCCGGTTGAGGTCGGTGAGGTCCTCCGTGGTGAGCTTCGCGGAGAGCCCGTCGAGGGCCTCCACCGCCTCCGGGGACAGCCGGTCCTCGGCCGCCAGCGGGAGCACCTGCTGGGCGATGAAGAGGTTCTCCGGGTCCTCCAGCACCACGAGGTCGTTGTCGGCGATGGCCGGCGTGGTCGTGAAGATGTCCGCGACCTGCACGTCCCCGTCGAGGAGGGCCTGGACGGTCAGGGGCCCGGCGGCGTCGTTGATCGCCTCGAAGGACCTCGGCACGCAGCCGTACTTCTCCTCGAGGCCGGGCAGGCCGTAGGCGCGCTCGGCGAACTCGGGCGGGCCGCCGATCACCAGCTGGTCGCAGACCTCGGCCATGTCGACGATGCTCGTCAGCCCGTAGCGGTCCGCGGTCTGCCGGGTGACGACCATGGCGTCCTTGTTCTGCGCCTCGGCGGGCTCGAGCACCGTGAGGCCCTCGGGCAGCGCGTCCGGCAGGGCGGTCACGATCTCCTCGGCGGAGCTCGCGGTGGCCTCGGGGTCGGCGAAGAGGAGCAGGTTGCCGGAGTAGTCCGGGACCACGTCCACGGACCCGTCCTGGACCGCCCCCACGTACGCCTCGCGGGCGCCGATGCCGGGGCTCGTCTCCGCCTCGATCCCGGCGGACTCCAGCGCCCCGGCGTAGAGCTCGGCCACGATCTGGCTCTCGGTGAAGTCCGCGGAGCCCACGGTCACGGTCTCCCCGGAGGCCGCCGTGGTCCCGGCGTCCCCGGCGAGGGGGTCGCCGCTCGAGCCGCAGGCGGTCACGCCCAGCAGCAGGGCCGCGAGCACGGCGGGCGCGGCGAGCCGCAGGCGGGAGGCGGGAGCAGGGGTCATGGTGGTTCTCCTGTCGGTCGGTGCGGGCGGGTCGGGCGCGGGCCGGACGGGGCCGGGGACCAGCGGGTCAGGCGGCGGCGAGGCGCAGCCCCGGGGAGGTGGACAGGCGCTGGACGAGGGCGAGGACGGCGTCCACGGCCAGCGCCAGCACGGCCACGAGCACCACGGAGCCGAGCATGCGGGCGTAGTCGCGCACCGCCAGCCCGTCGATGAGGTAGCGGCCGAGGCCGCCGAGGTTGATGTAGGCGACCACGGTGACGGTCGCCACGACCTGCAGGGCGGCGTTGCGGATCCCGCCCAGCACCACGGGCAGCGCGTTGGGCAGCTCCACGCGGGCCAGCAGCTGGCGGGGGGTCATGCCCATGGCGGTCCCGGCGTCCTTGAGGGCCGGGGACACGTTGGCGATCCCCGCGTAGGTGCCCGAGAGGACCGGCGGGATCGCGAGGAGCACCAGCGCGAGGACCGGCGGCAGCAGGCCGAGCCCCAGGAGGAGGGTGAACAGGGTGAGCAGCCCGAGGGTCGGCAGCGCGCGCAGGGCTCCCGCGAGGCCGACGACGACGCCGCTGCCGCGCCCCGTGTGCCCGACCCACAGGCCCAGCGGGACCGCCACGGCCAGGGCGAGCAGCAGCGTCAGGCCACTGTAGGCCAGGTGCTCCAGCATCCGCGCCGGGATGCCCGCGGGCCCGGACCAGTTCCCGGGGTCGGCCAGCCAGTCGAGGGCGGCGGCGAACAGGCTCATGCGGCGGCCCCCCGGCCCAGGGCGAGGACGCGGGCCGTCGCCGGCCGGGCGGTCCCGGCGCGCTGCCAGCGCGTCAGGGCGGAGCCGGCCCCGCGCAGGACCAGGTCCAGGAGCACCGCGAGGACCACGGTGAGCGCGATCCCCACGGCGATCTCCTCGAGGATCGACCGCCGCAGCCCGTCGGTGAACAGGGTCCCGAGGGACTGGACGCCGATCACGGCGCCCACGCTGACCATGGAGATGTTGCTGACGGTGGCCACGCGCAGCCCGGCGACGAGCACGGGCACCGCGAGGGGCAGCTCCACGGCGAGGAACCGCCGCAGCGGCCGGTAGCCCATCGCGGTGGAGGCCTGCAGCACGTCCGCGTCCACGGACTCGAAGGCGTCCACGGAGGAGCGCACGAGGATCGCCACGACGTAGAGGCTCAGCGCCACGACCACGTTGACCACGGAGGTGATCCGCGTGCCGAGCACCAGGGGCAGCACCACGAACAGGGTCAGGGAGGGGATCGTGTAGAGCAGCGAGGAGCCGGTGACGACCAGCGGCCGCAGCACCCGGTGGCGGGTGGCCAGGCGGGCCAGCGGGATCGCGACCAGGGTCCCCAGGAGCACGGGCAGCACCGACTGGAGCAGGTGCATGCCCGTGAGCTCGAGGACGAGGGGCCAGTTCCGGCCCGTCCAGCTCATCGCCGGGCCCTCCCGCCCAGCCGGGCGTCCTCGACGGCCGCGACGATGTCCGCGGGGTCCATGACCCCGACGGCCCGCCCGGCCTCGTCCACGACCACGGCGAGGCCCGAGGGGGAGGACAGGGCGGCGTCCAGGGCGCTGCGCAGGGACCCGCCGGGCCGGTGCAGGGTGCCTCCGACCACGGGGTCGTCCTCGGCGCCGGTGCGCACCCAGCCGCGCGGGGCGCCGTCGTCGTCGACCCGCAGGGACCACCCCCCGGGGAGGGGTCCGTCCCCCGGGCCGACGACGCCCGGGGAGCCGTCGGGGCGCACCGTCCCGACCGGGCGGAGCGGGATGTCGCGGGCCGAGTCGAAGGTCAGGGAGCGGAAACCGCGGTCACGGCCCACGAAGTCGGCCACGAAGTCGTCGGCGGGCGACCGGAGCAGCTCCTCCGGGGTCGCGTACTGGGCGAGCCGGCCGCCCGCGGCGAAGACCGCGACCCGGTTGCCGAGCAGGATCGCCTCGTCGATGTCGTGGGTGACGAACACGATGGTGCGGTGCAGGCGGCGCTGGAGGTCCAGCAGCTCCCGCTGCAGGTCCTGGCGCACCACGGGGTCCACGGCCGAGAACGGCTCGTCCATGAGCAGCAGCGGCGGGTCCGCGGCGAGGGCCCGGGCCACGCCCACGCGCTGCTGCTGCCCGCCCGAGAGCTGGGCGGGATAGCGCCCGGCCAGCGACGCGTCGAGGCCCACCGTGGCCAGCAGCTCCCGGGCGCGCTCGCGGGCCTGCCGCTTGGGCACGCCGTTGAGCCGGGGGACGGTCGCGACGTTGTCGACCACGGTGCGGTGCGGCAGCAGGCCCGACTGCTGCATGACGTAGCCCATGGAGCGGCGCAGCTCGTGGGCGGGGACGGAGGCGACGTCGCGGCCCTCCACGGTCACCGTGCCCGACGTCGGCTCGACCATGCGGTTGATCATGCGCAGGGAGGTGGTCTTGCCGCAACCGGAGGGGCCCACGAAGACCGTGAGGGAGCCGCGGGGGATCTCGAGGTCGAGGGCCTCGACGGCCGTGGTGCCGTCGGGATACGTCTTGCCGGCGCCGTCGAAGCGGATCGCGATGTCCGTCATGGAGGTCCTCCCGTAGCCGTGCCGCCAGTATAGGGCGAGGCCTTCCCGGGACCGCCGGCGTCCTGTCCGTAGAATCCCCAGCAGGATCCCCACAGGAGGTGGCCGGTGCACAGCCTCGAACTGCTGCTCGACGACGCGGCGGAGGCCAGCGTGCGCGCGGACTGGGACCGGCTGCTGGCGGCCGGGCTGCCCAGCTCGGGCCGGCACGGCTCCCCCACCAACGCCCCGCACATCACCCTCGTCGCGGCCCCGTCCCTCGCCCCGGAGACCGTCCCGGGGATCGACGAGCGGGTCGCCGCGGCCGCCGGGTTCGTGGACCTGCCCCTGACCAGCGCGGGCGTGCTGCTGTTCGGGCCGGGCCGGGGCGGCTACGTGCTGGTGCGGCAGGTCGTCACCACGCCCGAGCTGCTCGAGCTGCACCGGCGCGTGTGCACCGCCGTGCGCCCGGTCCCGGGCCAGGTGCGCACCTCGTACCCGGGGGCCTGGACCCCCCACATCACCCTGGCCCGCCGGATGCGCCCCGAGCAGCTGGCCCAGGCGCTGGCGGTCCTGGAGCCGCCCCCCGAACCGCTGCGCGCCGTGGGCCTGCGCCGCTGGGACGCCGACGCGCGCACGGTGGTGCGGCTGGCCTGAGCGCCCCGGCCCCGCCGGGACGGCGGCTCACAGGGCGAGCTCGTAGTAGAAGGACAGGGCGCCGTCGCCGTCCTCGAAGCGCCGGAAGCCCATCGACTCGTAGAGCCCGCGCGCGGCCACGTCGTCCTCCGTGGTCGTCAGGTCCACGAGGTCGGCCCCGCCGGAGCGGGCCCCCTCGACCACCGCCGTGAGCAGCGCCCGGCCCACCCCCTCGCCCCGGCGCTCGGGCACCACGTAGAGCTCGGCGAGGTACCACTCGTCGCCGGGCGACCACAGCGAGGGCCGGACCCGGACCACGGCGATCCCGTCGGGGCCCCCGCCCGCCAGCAGCACGAGCGTCCCGCCGCGGTCCACCAGCTCCACGAGCCGGCGCGCCAGCCAGCCGGCGCCCGGGGTGGGCGCGGCGAACTCCGTGTTGAAGGCGTCGAGCAGCCGGCCCGCCGCAGGGGCGTCCCCGGGGCCCATGGCCCGTACGTGCACCATGCGCCGATGCTCCCACCCCGACGGGCGCCCCGGCCAGGGCCCGCTGCCCGGGACCGGGCCGGCCCCCTCACGCCGTGGCGGCCGCACCGGTGCTGCCCCGCACGATGAGCTTGCACGGGAAGGACCGCTGCTGCGCCGGCCGGGCGGGGTCCGCGAGGCGCTCGAGGAGCATCCGAGCCCCGGCACGGGCCATCTCGCGGCTGGGCTGGCGGACCGTGGTGAGGTCGAAGGAGGGCCAGGAGGCCATGTCGACGTCGTCGTAGCCGATGACCCAGCAGTCCCCCGGAGCGGACAGGCCACGGCTCCGCAGCGCGTCCAGGGCGCCGAAGGCCATGTAGTCGTTGGCGCAGAAGACGGCCTCCGGCGGATCCGCGCGCGCCAGCAGCCGGCTCGTCACGTGCTGGCTGGCATCGTGCGAGAAGTCGGCGTGGAACCGCAGGTCCTCCGGCACGGGGTGGCCCAGGTGCTGCATGCGCTCGAGGAAGCCGCGGGCGCGGTCACGGGACGTGCTGGCGCCCGGGAGGCCGCCGATGTACGCGGCGCGGGTCCGGCCGTTCTGGTGGAGGTAGTCGGCGACCGCCGCCCCTCCGGCCACGTTGTCGCTGACGACCTGGTCGGCGTCGAGGCCCTCGACGACGCGGTTGATGAGCACGATCGGGCTCTGCTTCTCGACCGCCACCTGCAGCTCGACCGTCTCCCCCGTGGCGGTGGTGAAGATCACCCCGTCCACGGCGCGCTCGCGGATCGCGCTGAGCGCGTCGTGGTGGCTGCCGCCCCCGGCGTTCCACAGGACCACCCGGTAGCCGGCGCCGTCGAGCTCCCGCGTGAGCTCGTCGAGGACCTCGGGATAGAAGGGGTTGGTGACGTCCTTGACGACGACCCCGACGGTGCGCGCCCGGCGGGTCTTCATCGCCTGCGCTCCGGCGTGGGGGACGTAGCCGAGCGCCTCCATCGCCGCCTGCACCTTGAGCCGGGTCTCGGGGGCGATGTTGGTCGCGGAGGACAGGACCCGCGACACCGTCGCCTGCGACACGCCCGCCAGTCGCGCCACGTCGCGGCTCGTCACCATCCGGCTCTCCTCCCGTGGCCCCGTGATCGTCGGTCCGAGGTCACTGTATCCGCCCGCGGCCCGGGATCCGGGCGCTCCCGGGCGGGGATGCCAGCGAGTGGTGCATACGTATTCACAGTGCGTCACAATCCGTGACGCACCACTGTGAATACGTATACAGTAGTGCTGTGTCCTGGCTCACAGGGACTGACGGGGGGCGCCGGTGCGCCCCTCCGACCGACCAAGGAAAGGCACTTCCATGTCCACAGGAACGACCACGCCCTCGCCCGTCACCTCCACGATGCTCAAGAGCCCGGGGAAGAGCGACGCCGGCCGCGGCAGCTCCCCCGAGGTCCGGGCCATCGTGGAGGGTGTCATCGCCGACATCCGGGAGCGGGGCGACGCGGCGGTGCGCGAGTACTCGCAGAAGTTCGACAACTACGGCCCCGACTCCTTCCTGCTCACCGACGAGCAGCTGGACGAGGTCATGGCGCGGGTGCCGCAGCAGGTGATCGACGACATCACCTTCGTCCAGGAGCAGGTCCGGCACATGGCCCAGAAGCAGCTCGAGTCCCTGCAGGACTTCGAGATCGAGACCCGCCCCGGGGTGCACCTCGGGCAGAAGAACGTGCCGATCCGGGCCGCCGGCGCCTACATCCCCGGGGGCAAGTACCCGCTGCTGGCCAGCGCCCACATGACCATCGTCACCGCCAAGGTCGCCGGGGTCGAGCGGGTCGCCGCGTGCACCCCGCTGATCAAGGGCGAGATGCCGGACGCGACGATCGCGGCGATGCACCTGGCCGGCGCCGACGAGATCTACCTGCTCGGCGGCATCCAGGCCGTGGCCGCGATGGCGGTGGGCACCGAGACCATCCAGCCGGTGAACATGCTGGCCGGGCCGGGCAACGCGTTCGTCGCCGAGGCCAAGCGGCAGCTCTTCGGGGAGGTGGGCATCGACCTGTTCGCCGGGCCCACCGAGGTGCTCATCGTCGCCGACGAGCACGCCGACCCGTTCGTCGTGGCCGTGGACCTGCTCTCCCAGGCCGAGCACGGCCCCGACTCCCCCGCGGTGCTCATCACCACCAGCGAGGAGCTGGGCCGGAAGGTCATCGAGCACGTCGACGAGCTGCTCGTCGACATGCCCACCCGCGACTTCGCCGCGCCGGCCTGGCAGGACTGGGGCGCGGTGCACGTCGTCGAGACCCTCGACGACGCCTACGCCCTGGCCGACTCCTACGCCTACGAGCACGTGCAGATCCTCACGGAGAACCCCCGCGAGGCCCTCGAGAAGATGCACGACTACGGAGCGCTCTTCCTCGGCGAAGGCACCTGCGTGTCCTACGGCGACAAGGTCATCGGCACCAACCACGTGCTGCCCACCCGGGGCGCGGCGCGCTACACCGGCGGCCTGTGGGTGGGCAAGTACCTGCGCACCGTGACCTACCAGGAGGTCACCGACCGGGACTCCAGCGCCTTCTTCGGCGAGCTGTGCGGGCGCGCCTCGCGGGTCGAGCGCTTCGAGGGCCACGCCCGCTCCGGCGACGTGCGGGTCGCCAAGTACCGCGGCGGCACGCTGCCCTGGTCCGAGCACACCTTCGGGAACTGAGCCGCCGGACCGTCCTCGCCCGTCCGCTCCCCGCCCCCGGTTCCGCCGCGGGCCGGGGAGCGGACGGGCGGAGCCCCACCTCCTCCATCGCCGGTCGCCCCGCGACCACCGTCCTTCCGGAACGGAGCCTTCCATGGCCATCACCGCCTCCATGACCCCCGAGCAGGTGCGCCGCCGCACCCTGTACTCGGGCACCATCGGCGCCATCGTCGAGTGGTACGAATACACCGTCTACGCCACCGCCGCCGCCCTGGTCTTCGGGCCGCTGTTCTTCCCCGCCATGGCCCCGGGCATCGGGC
>NZ_JAMBOG010000015.1 GCF_023715525.1 Kocuria rosea
GGAAGGGTGTGGGAGAGTAGGACACCGCCGGACCACACCAGAAGGGTCGAGCCCCCGCACCACACGGTGCGGGGGCTCCCCACCTTAACCACCCACCCCCCGAAGAACACGCCACCACCCCACAGCGGGTCGCCCAGTAGGACCCAGGCCCCGGCCGGCGGATGCGATGATCACGGGTCGGGCTTGCGTTTGAGCAGCACGAAGGCCCGCACGGACACCGCGCAGAGCAGCACGCCGAGAAGGACCATCCCCCAGTCCCCTTCGAGCAGTTTGACGATCACCATCGCCGCCGTGACGACGGCGGCGATGGCCGGCAGGATCCTCACCGCAGCACCCACTTCCTGGCTGTTCCGCTGTCATCGACACGGCCGGGCCGTTCGCGGGTGCCGGCGTCGTCGTCGCCCGCTCGTGCCACCGGTGCCCGGGTCCGTGGCGCCGGCCTGCGCGGCACCACAGGTGCTGCTGAGCACGGTGGCGTCCCGCCTCGGGAAGCCGACAGGGCAGGGTCTGTGCCTCCTGCGGCGACCACGCCCCCTGCCTGGCCCGCCTGCCGATCGCAGGTCTCCATCATGAGGTGTCCACCGGGCCACAGCCGGAGCGGAGCCTCGGCGACCCCGCGGCGAGGGACGTCCAGGCCGTCGCTTCCGTCGTTCGGAGTCCGCATTGCGGCCCCGTCCCCGGCGGGAACCCGACCGGCAGCACGCAAACGGACGACGAGCGCGCCTCGTGCTCGCGCGTCGTGGGGAAGACGGTCATGAGGAGCCCCTTTCCGGTCGGGGTGGCACCCTCGGCTCCTACGGTCGGAGCGCGACGTCGTCAGCAGGAAGCGCCCGCATCGATCCAGCCGTGATCGGACCCACCTCCTCCCGACTCGTCGCGGTGGAGTCATCCTATGCCGCCGGACTCCTCAGCAGGAGAAGAAGCCGGCCTCGGTGCGGAGGGCTGTCCTCAGTGGTCCTCCGGCGTGACGGCGTCGTCGGTGCCATGCAGGTGGGCGCGCTGCCCGTCGTGGTCGTAGATGGTGAGGATCTCCACCGGTCCATGATGGGCCTCCAGGGCGTGCGGGACCATGGTCGAGAACTGGGCCGCGTGGCCCGCCTCGACGAGCACGGTCCGATCCCCCAGGCGCAGGCGCACGGTGCCGGACAGCACGGTGAACCACTCCCGGCCGGGATGCACCGCCAGCTGCTCTGTTGCGGCCGCCCGATCCGGACTGATGCGCATCTTGGCGACCGTCATGCCGTGCAGGGCGTCCTCCCGGGACAGCAGCCAGGTCGTCATGCCCGGCGTGTGGCCGGGCTCGGGCCGGATCACCACGTCTTCGTCACCGGGGGACTCCACCAGTTCGTCCAGCGTGGTGCCCAGGGCCCGGGCGATGGGCACCAGCTGGTCCAGGG
This sequence comes from Kocuria rosea, assembly GCF_023715525.1. Lineage (GTDB taxonomy): Bacteria > Actinomycetota > Actinomycetes > Actinomycetales > Micrococcaceae > Kocuria > Kocuria rosea_A. The sequence continues at coordinate 1,398 of NZ_JAMBOG010000015.1, forward strand.
CGATCCGACGGTGCCCGGTCTCGATGCGGCTCAAGGTGGAAGGGCTGAGGTAGCAGCGGGCAGCCAAAGCGTCCAAGGACCAGCCGCGGGCCAGTCGCAGGCCCCGGATGCGCTGGCGGATGACCGTGTCGAGCCCGAGTTCTTGCTCCATACGCAAGATCATATGCCTGAACCGCATGACTGGCCTACCGTGGAGGCATGACCCACCGTTCCCGCACCCCCTTCGATCCCGGTCAGCACGACCACCACCGGCACGAGGAGGACCTGGCGCAGCTGCTGGAGCTGGATGCCGAGATGTCCGGCGCCTCCTGGGAGGAGGTGACCACGTGGGCGACCCAGGACGTGGGGGACGGCCCGCGCACGATCGTCGACCTGGGTGCCGGAACGGGCGCCGGCGGCGTGGTCCTGGCCCGGCGTTTTCCGGCGGCGCAGGTGGTGGCGGTCGACCGGTCGGCGGTGATGCTCGAGCGCGTGCAGGCCACGGCCCGCGAGCAGGGGCTGGACGGTCGGGTGCACGTCGTCCACGCGGACCTGGATGTGACGTGGCCCGCCGTCGGGGAGGTGGATCTCGTGTGGGCCTCCTCCTTCCTGCACGAGGTCGCCGACCCCGGCGCGGTCCTGGGGGCGATCCGTGCCGCGCTGCGGCCCGGCGGGCTGCTGGTGGTCGTCGAGATGGATGCTCTGCCCCGCTTCCTGCCCGAGGACCTCGGGATCGGCCGCCCCGGGCTGGAGTCCCGGTGCCACCAGGCCCTGGCCTCCGCGGGGTGGAACGCCCACCCGGACTGGCGGCCCCTCCTGGAGCAGACCGGGTTCGAGGTCCTCGGCCCGCGGACCGTCAGCGCCGAAGCGCACCCGGCGCCGCTGTCCACTGCTCGCTGTGCCCAGGCCTGGCTCTCCCACATGCGCCCCTGCCTCCGGGGCCGGCTGGCCGCCGAGGACCTCGACGTCCTGGACCGACTCCTGGCGGAGGACCGACCCGAAGCCCTGCTGACCCGCCGGGATCTGAGCATCCGTGGCAGCCGCACCGCCTGGGCGGCCCGGCGCCCTTGAGCTGCCCCCGTACTCCCTCACCGGTCCGACACACCAAGGAGCTCCTCCATGAACACCCCTGCCCATGACGTCGTGGTCGTCGGAGGCGGCGCGGCCGGACTGAGCGCAGCCGTCGCGCTGGCCCGCTCGCTCCGGTCGGTGGTCGTCGTCGACGCCGGCGAGCCCCGCAATGCCCCCGCCCACGGCGCCCACAACGTCCTGGCCCGGGAAGGCATCCCGCCGCTGGAACTGCTGGCCGCCGGCCGGCAGGAGGCCCGGCACTACGGCGCGCAGGTGCGTCAGGACCGCGCTCTCGCCGCGCGCCGGATCGACGGCGGGTTCGAGGTCGACCTCGACGCGGGCGGGAACATCCGGGCACGGCGCCTGCTCCTGGCCACGGGACTGGTCGATGAGCTGCCCGAGATCCCCGGCGTCCGCCGGTTCTGGGGAACCAGCGTGCTGCACTGCCCCTACTGCCACGGATGGGAGGTCCGCGGACAGCGCATCGGCGTGCTCGGCGCCGGTCCCATGAGCATCCACCAGGCCCTGCTGTTCCGGCAGCTCAGCGAGTACGTCACGCTCGTGCGCCACACGATGCCCGATCCGGGCGAGGCGGCGTGGGAGCAGCTCGCCGCCCTGGACATCCCCGTCGTGGACTCCGCCGCGGAGAAGCTGCGCAGCATCGACGGGGTCCTGCGGGCGGTCGTCCTCGACGACGGGCGCGAGATCCCCGTCGACGCCGTGGCCGTCGCCCCACGGTTCGCCGCCCGGACCGAGCTGTACGAACAGCTCGGCGGAACGGCCACCGAGCATCCCCTCGGAGCCTTCATCGCCACCGACGCCATGGGCCGCACGGGGATCCCCGGCGTGTCGGCCGCGGGCAACACCAGTGACCTCGCAGCGATGGTCTCCGTCGCCACCGGAGCCGGGGTCGTGGCGGCCGCCGCCCTCAACGCCGACCTCGTCACCGAGGACGCCGACGCCGCGGTCCGGACCAGGTGGTGAGCGCCCCTGGAGTCCTGACCGGTCTCCGTCTCCCGCCCGGGCCGGACGTCCGTCCGGCCCGGATCAGTACGGCGGCGGGGCGGGGACGACGCCGAGGGCCGGCGGTGACCGCCGTGGCGCAGGAAGAGTCGCTCGGTGCTTATCAGCGTGCTTATCGGGCCGTAAAATGATCGCACTTGCAAATACCACGCATCGCCCACTACTCCCGGGAGCGCACCATGAACCGCAACTTCTCCGCCGGCGCCGCGATCACGCTCGTCCTGGGGCTGATCCTGGTCTTCGCCACGAGCGGCAACACCATCACCCTCGGTTCCTTCGCCCTGAGCCTGAGCGCGGTGGGGTGGATCCTCACCGCGGTCGGGGCGATCCTGCTCGTGATCTCCCTGATCCCGCGCCGCACCACCAGCCAGACCCGCCACGTCGATCCCGCCGGCCGGGAGTCGGTGACCGAGCGCGACGCCCAGCTCTGATCCCGGACCGGTCCACCGGTCGAGAGCCTCGCGGGCCCCGGCGTCCCGCCGGGGCCCGCGCCTGTCAGGGCCGATCTGCCGTCACCGGCCGGGTCCCTACACCGGGGTCGTACGATGCAGGGAGAGCTCCCCCACCACCGATGAAGCGAGGTCCCACCATGTCCGTTCCCGCGAAGGACACCGACTCCGGCCAGCGCAGGACCGCTCTGGTCGTGGGTGCCAGCGGCATCGCCGGTTCCGCGATTGTCGAGCAGCTGACGGCCGCGCCCGGGTGGGAGGTCCTGGCGCTGTCGCGCACCCCGGTGCCGGGCAGCCCGGCCCGGCACGTGGCCGCCGACCTGCGCTCGGCCGAGAGCGTGGCCGCCGCGCTGGCCGGGGAACGGCCCACGCACGTGTTCTTCACGGCCTGGTCCCGGCAGGCCACCGAGGCCGAGAACATCGAGGTCAACGCCTCGATGCTCCGCAACCTCCTGGCCGCCCTGGACCACGCCCCGGTGGAGCACGTGGGGCTGATGACGGGGCTGAAGCACTACCTGGGCCCGTTCGAGGCCTACGGGAAGGGGGAGATGCCCGACACTCCCTTCCGGGAGGAGGAGCCGCGGCTGGACGTGGCCAACTTCTACTACGCCCAGGAGGACGAGCTGTGGGCCGCCGCGGGGCGGCAGGGCTTCCGGTGGTCGGTGCACCGGGCGCACACGGTGATCGGCCACGCCGTGGGCAACGCGATGAACATGGGCCTGACCCTGGCGGTGCAGGCGGCGATCTGCCGGGCGACCGGCCGGCCCTTCGTCTTCCCGGGATCGCAGACCCAGTGGAACAGTCTCACGGACATGACCGACGGGGCGCTGCTGGCCGAGCACATGGTCTGGGCCGCCACCACCGCCACGGCCGGGAACGAGGCCTACAACGTGGTCAACGGCGACGTCTTCCGGTGGCGGCGGATGTGGCCGGCGCTGGCGGGCTTCTTCGGTCTGGAGTGGGAGGGCTACCAGGGGGCGCCGCGGCCGCTTCAGGAGCAGATGGCCGGCGCGGAGGAGGTCTGGGCCCGGATCGTGGCCGAGCACGGGCTGGTGGAACCGGACCTGTCCCGGGTGGCCTCCTGGTGGCACACCGACGCCGACCTGGGCCGGCCGATCGAGGTGCTCGCCGACATGAGCAAGAGCCGGCTGGCGGGCTTCACCGGCTACCGGCGCACCGACGACTGCTTCACGGCCCTGTTCGAGCGCTACCGGGCCGAGCGCATCATCCCCTGACCTCCGGCTCGGACGGCCGGCGGTCAGCCCGGATCGGTTCCTGCCCGGGCTGACCGCTCCGCTCAGCGGCCGGAGCGGGGGACGGGGGCCGTGGTCCCCACGGTCTCCTCGGTCGCTGCCCCGGCTCCGGCGTCCTCCGGTGACGTGCCGGGCGGGGTCGTCCTGCCGGGGGCTTCCCCGGGTGCGGCGGGCCGGGAGGTCGCCGTGTTGGTGGGAGCGACGGCGAGCACGACCAGGGCGGCAGAGAGGACGGCGAGACCGGTCCAGCCCACGGCCGTCAACCGTTCTCCCACCACGACGACCGCCAGCAGCGCCGCGACGGCCGGTTCGGTCAGAGTGAGGGTGGTCGCCGTGCTCGGGCGCACCCGGGCGAGGCCGATGCCGAACAGGTAGTAGCCCAGGAACATCGGCACCAGGGCCATGTAGGTGGCCACGGCGAACGACTGTGCCGAGGCCACCAGGGGGGCGCCCGCGGCCACCAGGACGGGGATCAACAGGGCACCGCCTGCGCCGAAGACCGCGCCCATCGACGCCGCCCGCCCCACCGCGTGGGCCATCAGCCGGTGGACGACCCAGGAGTACAGCGCGTAGGTGGCCCCGGCCACCAGGCCCAGCCCGACGCCGACGGCAGTGTCCGCGGCAGAGGTCGTCGCCGCGCCGGTCCTGGACAGGCACAGCAGGGTGCTGCCGGAGATGCCGAGGAACGCGGCCAGCATCCACCACCGACTCAGCGGCTTGCGCTCCAGGAGCAGTTCCAGCACCCCCGAGGCCAGTGGTGCCGAGGCCAGGGAGACGACCGTGCCGATGGCGACACCGGCCAGGTGCATCGAGGAGTAGAAGGCCAGCGGGTAGACCGCCACGGCCACGGCCCCCGCCGCGACCAGCCGTGCGTGGGCCCGCAGCGCGCCGCGTGCTCGGCGCAGGGCGGGCAGGGCGATCGCCGCCTGGAGCAGTCCGCCCACCCCCAGGGCGGCGGCGCCGATCGCCAGGGGGCCGGCCCCGGGGGCGAAGGTCGCCGCCGTGCCGGTGGTGCCCCACAGGAAGGAGGTGATCAGGATCGCGGTGATCCCGCCGGTCGCGCCCCTCACCGGGCGAGGTCCAGGTCGGCCAGCAGGCCGGCGGCGATCGCGCGGGCACGGTGCAGGCGAGTGGGCTCGCCCTCCAGGCCGGCCCGGGACATCGCTCCCTCCAGCAGGAAGCTGAAGTGCTCGGCCAGCCGGCGGGCCGTGGCCGCATCCGTCAGGGCGCTCAGGTGCTCGGCCAGCAGCTCTTCGACCTGCTCCTTGTGCCGGCGCACCGCGGCCCGCCCGGGGTCGCCGGCGGGCAGCTCGGCGGCAGCGTTGAGCAGCCCGCACCCACGGAAGCCGTGGTCGTAGGCGGCCCCGGCGTGATCGAGATAGGCGTCGAACACCGCCAGGACGCGCTCCGGGGCCGTCGTCGCCTCCGCCAGGCGCGCCCGGTACAGGCCCATCCACTCCTCGTGCCGGGCGGCGAGGTAGGCCTCGACCAGCGCGGCCTTGGACGCGAAGTTGTTGTACAGGCTCATCTTCGCCACTCCGGCCGAGGCGGTGATCGCATCGATGCCGGTGGCGGCGATGCCCTCGGCGTAGAAGCGCTGCGCGGCGGCCTCCAGGATGCGGGTGCGCGCCGATCCGTGGCGCTGCTCCGAGCGGTGCAAATGTGTTGTCATGCGGCCCCCTTCTAGGTAGACCAGTCTACCTATCGGGTGTAAGTCGGCAAAGCTTCCGGAGTGCCCCGGAGATGGCGTGGTCGAGCCGCTCACTCCTCGCCGGCTCGCAGCGCCGCCTCGTCCCGCGCCGTGTCCTCCTCCGTCCAGGGTGCGTGCGTCCGGTGCTCCAGGTGCCAGTGGACCGAGTCCGCCACACCGCGATCCGGAGGGCGGGGGTGCCACCCCAGGACGTCCTGCGCCGCGTGCACGTCGGCCAGGAGGTGCTGCGGGTGGGCCGCCGTGAGGAACAGGTCCGGGGGCAGCAGGGCGTCGGGTGCACGGACCAGCTCGAGCTCCGCCGCGGCCGCGGCGGCGATCTGCTCGATCCACCTCCCGATCGTCGGCGTCGTGGGCTCGGCGAGATTGAAGCACCGGCCCCGGGCTCGGGGTTCCCCGAGGGCGCGGACGACGGCCGCGGCGACGTCCGCGACGTGCGCCCTGCTCCACAGCAGGTTGCCGGCCCCGACCGGGATCCGGTGCCGACCGGCGGCCAGCCGGCGCAGGACGAAGCCCTCCCGGCACCGGGGGTCGTGCGGACCGTAGACCATGGGCAGTCTCAGCACGGTCGCGTTCCGGCGCGCCCACACGTCCTCCACGTCCAGCTTCTCGTAGTCGGCCGGCACGCCGGGAGGTGGGTCCTGCCCGTAGACCCTGCGTGTCCTGCGCAGGGGAGCGGACTCGGCGAGGGGGACGTCCGCGACCGCGCGGCCGCTCAGGAGCCCCTCGTAGGCCGCGTAGACGTCCTGGCTGGACAGCACGACGGCGGGCACCCCGGGGAGCACGTCGCAGGCGAGCTCGGCGTCGCGGCGGGTCAGGGCGTAGCTGTCGAGCACCGCATCCGGGCCGAACCGTTCCAGGGCGCGTCGGTGTGCGGGCAGATCCAGCCGGTCACCGTGGAGGTGCGTCGCCGCCTCCAGTCCGGGCGGTTCGGCGCGTCCCCGGTGGAAGAGCGCCACCTGGTCGCCGCGCCGCAGCAGGTGCTCGGCGACGGCCCGGCCGATGAACGACGTACCGCCCAGGACGAGCACCTTCATGTCCGCTCCTTCGGGATCCGTGTCCTCCGGGCCCGCGCTCGCCGCGTCGGTCCCGGCCCTGACGCCGGTGGTTGCCCACGTGCTCGGGCCCACGAGGACATGCTCGGTGCCGGGATCGTCGGGGCACAAGGCCCGGACGGGAGCGGGCGACGGCGCGCACGGCCGCACGGGCGTCCCGCGCCGTCGGCCGTGCGGGTTCACCGCCGTCTGGTGACGAGCAGCCGCTGCAGGATGACGAACGCCAGCAGCAGGGCGCCGATGACGATCCTGGTCCACCAGGAGCTGAGGGTGCCTTCGAAGGTGATGATGGTCTGGATCAGCCCGAGGATGAGCACGCCGAGCACGGAGCCGAGGACGAAGCCGCTGCCCCCGGTGAGGAGAGTCCCGCCGATGACCACGACGGCGATCGCGTCGAGTTCCATCCCGACACCGGTGAGCGAGTAGCCGGACCGGGAGCCCACCGCGAACAGGAAGCCGGCGATCCCGGCGCAGGTGCCGCTGATGACGTAGATGAGCACCTTGGTGCGGGCCACCGGCAGCCCCATGAGGACGGCGGAGTGCTCGCCCCCGCCGATGGCGTAGACCGTGCGGCCGAACCGGGTGTGGTGCAGGACGTAGAACCCGACCGCGACGACCAGCAGCGAGATGATCACGCTGGGGGTCAGCGACCAGTTCTGCCCCAGGGGGATGCGGGTGCTGGAGAGCCAGACGAAGGCCGGGTCGGTGATGGGGATGGACGGGAGGCTGATCACGTACGACAGGCCCCGGGCGAGGAACATCGCCGCCAGCGTCGCGATGAAGGGCTGGACGTCGAAGACGTGGACCATGGTGCCGACGACCAGCCCGATCACGGAGCCCACCACGATGATCAGCGGGATCACGACGCCGGCCGACCAGCCCGACTGCAGCAGCGAGGCGCCCATGACGCCGGTGAGGGCGACCACCGCACCGACGGACAGGTCGATCCCCCCGGCGATGATGACGAACGTCAGGCCGACGGCCAGGACGACGAGGTGCGCGTTGTTGATGAACAGGTTCGAGATCACCCGCCCGGACAGGAAGTTCTCGTAGCGGCTCCCCCCGACGGCGAACATCAGCGCCAGGACGGCGAGGGTGCCGACGACGGGCAGGAACCGGCGGTCGAGCCGGGCCCGGGTCCCGGACAGCGTCGTCGTCAGGTGCTGGACCGGGCGGGAGCCGGCGCCCTTGCCGGGCCTGGTTCCCTTGGCGGGCTTCACGAGCTGGGCTGCGGGCATCACGCCGACACCTCCACGGGGTTCGGGTCCACGGCCGCGCGGCGCAGTGCCCGCGGGCGGCGGGCGGCGAGCTTCCTGCGTGCGATCGGGGACTGCATGAGGACGACGGCGATCACCACGATCGCCTTGAACAGCGGGGTGACGGAGGGCGAGACCCCGAGCGTGGTCACCGTCAGGGTGAGGGTCTGAATGATGAAGACCCCGATGAGCGTCCCGCTCAGGGAGTACTTCCCGCCCGCGAGCGAGGTGCCGCCGATCACGACGGCGAGGATCGCGTCCAGCTCGATGAACAGGCCGGCGTTGTTGGCGTCCGCCGCCATGACGTTGGAGCTGATCATCAGCCCGGCGAGGCCCGCGAACAGTGCCGTCAGCGTGTAGACGGTCCAAGTGATGCTCCGGGACCGCAGGCCGGCGAGGCGGCTGGCCTCCGGGTTGATCCCGACCGACTCGATGAGCATGCCCAGGGCCGTCCGGCGGGTCAGCAGCGCGACCAGGGCGAAGATGCCGCCGGCGATGAGGATCGACACCGGCAGCCCGAGCCAGTAGCCCGCCCCGATCACCTTGTAGGCGGGGCTGGTGATCGTGGTGATCTGACCCTCGGTGATGAGCATCGCGATGCCGCGCCCGGCCGTCATGAGCACCAGGGTCGCGATGATCGGCTGAATCCCGAGCACGGAGACCAGGAAACCGTTCCACACGCCGAGCACCAGGCTCAGGGCGAGCGCGATGCCCACGCCGGCGAGCACGGTGGACAGCGCTCCCGGGTCGGGCGACGAGCCGATGAAGGTCAGGGCGACCGCTCCCGCGATCGCCACCACCGCGCCGACGGACAGGTCGATGCCCCGGGTGGCGATCACCAGGGTCATGCCGAGGGCGACCAGCAGGAGCGGGGCGCCGTTGCGCATGATGTCGATCAGCGCGCCGAAGAGGTGGCCGTCCTGCATCCGGATGCTCAGGAACCCGGGGTCGTTGATCGTGTTGGCCGCCAGGAGCGCCACGAGGGCGATCGCGGGCCAGAAGAGCCGATGCCGCACGAGCTGCATCACGGGGTACCTCCAGTGGCGATGAGCTCGACCACGTCGTCGAGCGAGGTCGATTCTTCGTTGACGATCTCGGCCACCTTCCTGCGGTCGCGCATGACCGCGATCCGGTGGCTGAGCCGCAGCACCTCCTCCAGCTCGGCGGAAATGAAGACGACGGACATGCCCTCCGTGGCGAGCTGGGCCACCAGGCGCTGGATCTCGGCCTTGGCGCCGACGTCGATGCCGCGGGTCGGCTCGTCGAGGATGAGCAGCTTCGGGGCGGTGGCGAGCCACCGGCCGAGCAGCACCTTCTGCTGGTTGCCGCCGGAGAGATTGCGCACCAGCGCGTCCGGGTTCGCCGGCCGGATCCCCAGCGCGGCGATGTACTTGTCCACGATCTCGTCCGCCTTGCGGGCGGGGATGCGGCGGGCCCATCCACGGTCCGCCTGGAGCGCGAGCACCAGGTTCTCCCGCACGGTGAGGTCGCCGATGATGCCCTCGGCCTTGCGGTGCTCGGAGGAGAAGGCGATGCCGCGCTTCATCGCCGCCCGGGGGCCGCGGAGCCGGCCGGGTGTCCCGTCGACCGTCAGCTCGCCCGCGTCGGCGTGGTCGGCGCCGTAGAGCAGGCGCGCCAGCTCCGTGCGGCCCGAGCCCAGCAGGCCGGCGAGGCCGACCACCTCGCCCGGGTGCAGCGTGAGGTCGAACGGCTCGACGGACCCGCGCCGGCCCAGGCCGACGGCCTCGACGACGGGTGCCGCGGTGGAACGGGCGGCCACGGTGCGCTTCGGCGCCTCCTCGAGCTGGTCGAGCACCTCCAGGGACTGCCCGATCATCTTGGACACCAGCTGGCGGCGCGGCAGCTCGCCGACGGGGTGCTCCCCGACCAGCCTGCCGTTGCGCAGCACGGTCAGGCGGTCCGAGATCTCGTAGACCTGGTCGAGGAAGTGCGAGACGAAGAGGATGGCCACGCCCCGGTCCCGCAGCGTCCGCATGACCGAGAACAGCCGCGTCACCTCCCCGGCGTCCAGGCTCGAGGTCGGCTCGTCGAGGATCAGCACCTTGGCGTCGAGGACCATGGCCCGTGAGATGGCGACCAGCTGCTGGACGGCCAGGGAATGGGAGGACAGGGCGGAGCGGGGCTCGACGTCCAGGCCGAGCTGGGCGAGGAACGTCGAGGCCTGGCGGCGCAGGGCCCGCCAGTCGATCCGCCCGCCCCTGCGCGGCTCGTGCCCGAGCATGATGTTCTCGGCGACGGAGAGGTTCTCGCAGAGGTTGACCTCCTGGTAGACGGTGCTGATCCCGGCCGCCTGGGCCTGGGCCGGCCCGCTGAAGGTCTGGGGAGCGCCGAAGACGGTGATGCGGCCCGAGTTGATCCCGTAGACGCCGGTGAGTGCCTTGATCAGGGTCGACTTGCCGGCCCCGTTCTCCCCCATCAGCGAGTGGACCTCACCGGGGAAGAGCCGGAAGTCGACTCCGTCGAGGGCTTTGACGCCGGGGAACTCGATCGAGATCCCGGTCATCTCCACCGCGGGCTGGGGAGTAGTCATCGCTGACCTCTCGTGAAGGGAGTTCGGGCAGTGTGCCCGGTCGGCCGCACGGACTGCGCGCGGCCGGCCGGGCGCAGCGGGTCAGTACTCGCGGGTGGGCAGGGCCTCGGCGGCGGCGGCCTGGTCGAAGGCCTGGTCCTCGACCACGATGCGCTTCTCGACCTCCTCGCCGGCGACGACCTTCTTGGTGATCTCGGCCAGGTCCGGGCCCAGCAGCGGGTTGCACTCGACGATGTAGTTGATCTTGCCGTCGGCCAGCGCCTGCATCCCGTCCTTGACCGCGTCGATGGTGACGATCTTGATGTCCTCACCGGGCGTGAGGCCGGCGGCCTCGATGGCCTCGATGGCGCCCAGGCCCATGTCGTCGTTGTGGGCGAAGAGGAGGTCGATGTCGTCGTGGGCCTGGAGGAAGCCCTCCATCACCTGGCGCCCCTCGGAACGGGTGAAGTTGCCGGTCTGCGAGGCGATGATCTCGATGTTCTCGTTGCCCTCGATGGCCGACTCGAAGCCGGCCTTGCGGTCGATCGCCGGCGCGGCGCCGGTCGTGCCCTGGAGCTCGACGACGTTGAGCTGCTGGTCGCCGAGGTTCTCCACGACCCACTCGCCGGCCCGCTCGCCCTCGGCGACGAAGTCCGAGCCGATGAAGGACTCGTAGAGGGTCTCGTCCTCGGAGTCCACAGCGCGGTCGGTCAGGACCACCGGGATGCCGGCGGTCTTGGCCTCCTCCAGCACGGCGTCCCAGCCGGACTCGACGACGGGGGAGAACGCGATCACGTCCACGCCCTGGGCGATGTAGGAACGGATCGCCTGGATCTGGTTCTCCTGCTTCTGCTGGGCGTCGGAGAAGGACAGGTCGAAGCCGTTCTCCTCCGTCAGCGACTCCTGGATGGACTTGGTGTTCGCCGCGCGCCAGCCGCTCTCGGCGCCCACCTGTGAGAACCCGACGGAGATGACGTCGTCGCCCCCGCCGCTCGCCTCGCCGCCGGAGGCATCGCTGCCCCCGCAGGCGCTCAGCGTCAGGGTCAGCAGGCCCGCCGTCCCGGTGGCCACGGCCCTCTGGGCAAAGGTCCAGTTCTTCATGCTTCTCCTCCTCGAGAGCGTCAGCTGTGCCGGGAACGTCGGTCCGGGCGAGCTGTCCGAGATCGCGGGTCTGTTGCGACCCACCGTAAGTGTTAGCGCTCACATTGGCACGGGTCAATCCCCGGCGCGAAGTGTCGCGGAGGTTTCGGGCAGGTTGCGCGGCGCCATTGACATCGGGATGGGAGGACCCACAAACTCGGGACACTGTGTTATCGCTCACATTCGGCGTGACGGCCCGATCCGTCGATCCGGCCCCCGGGTCCGGCGGCTCCGGAGGCGGTCCGGCGACTGGGATCGCGGCACCCGGGCGGCGGCCCGACGGCCCGCTCGCCCGATCAGGTTCTTCCCCTCCCCCCGAAAAGAACCACCGTCCGAAGGAGGACATGGCATGTCCCTACCCCGCGCCCTCGGAGCGCTGACGCTCAGCATGGCGTTCGCCGCACCGGCCACCCTCGCCGCACCGGTCTTCGCCGCTCCACCGCAGCCCACGGAGCCGGACTACACGATCGAGGTCGAGGCCGGTGCGACCGGCGCCGAGATCGACGAGTCCATGTACGGCGTCTTCTACGAGGACATCAACTTCGCCGCCGACGGCGGGCTGTACGCCGAGCTGGTCCGCAACCGCTCCTTCGAGTTCCTCCCCGTGGACAACGCCGGCTACCACGGCCTGACGGCCTGGACCCCGACCGCCTCGTCCGGCGGGTCCGGGACCGCGACCACGGTCGACGACGAGGCGCGGCTGAACGAGCGCAACCGCACCCACCTGCGGCTCGACCTCGGCAACCCCGAGGGCGGCCGCTACGGCGTGACCAACTCCGGGTACAACGCGGGCGTCACCCTCACGGCCGGCGCCCGGTACGACTTCTCCACCTGGGCCCGGACCGACGCACCGGCCGGCACCCCGTTGACCGTCACGCTGCGCAGCACCGGCGGCGAGCCGCTGGCCGACCCCCTCGAGCTCACCGTGCAGGACGACGGGTGGGTGGAGTACACCGGGACGCTGACCGCGAAGCGGACGACCGACGCCGCCCGGCTCGCCGTGGAGGCCGGCGGCACCGGCACGCTGCGCCTGGACATGGTCTCCCTCTTCCCCGAGGACACCTACCTCGGCCGCGAGAACGGCCTGCGCAAGGACCTCGCGGAGAAGGTCGCGGCCCTGAACCCCGGCTTCCTCCGGTTCCCCGGCGGCTGCCTCGTCAACGTCAACAGCCACCACGGCTACGACGCCGAGAGCAACTACGAGCGCGCGCGATCCTACCAGTGGAAGGACACCGTGGGCCCGGTCGAGGAGCGCGCCACGAACTCCAACTTCTGGGGCTACAACCAGACGTACGGGCTGGGGTACTTCGAGTACTTCCAGTTCGCCGAGGACATCGGGGCCATGCCGCTGCCGGTGGTCCCCGCCCTGGTGACCGGCTGCGGACAGAACCGCGCGACGGAGGACCCGGAGCTGCTGGAGCGCCACATCCAGGACACCCTGGACCTCGTCGAGTTCGCCAACGGGCCGGTGACGTCGACCTGGGGGAAGCTGCGGGCGGACATGGGCCACCCGGAGCCGTTCGGCCTGACCCACATCGGGGTCGGCAACGAGGAGAACCTCCCCGACGAGTACGCCGAGAACTTCGTCCGGTTCCGCGACGCCATCGGGGCCGAGCACCCCGAGATCACCGTCATCAGCAACTCCGGCCCCGACGACCAGGGCCCCGTCTTCGACCGGCACGGGGAGCTCAACCGCGCCAACGGCGTCGAGATGGTCGACGAGCACTACTACAACAGCCCCATCTGGTTCCTGCAGAACAACCACCGCTACGACTCCTACGACCGCAGCGGCCCGCAGGTGTTCCTCGGCGAGTACGCCTCCCTGGACAACACCCTCTTCAACGCCCTGTCCGAGGCGGCGTACATGACCGGCCTGGAGCGCAACGCCGACGTCGTGAAGATGGCGTCCTACGCGCCGCTGCTCGCCAACGTCGACCACGTGCAGTGGAAGCCGGACATGATCTGGTTCGACAACGACGAGTCCTGGGGCTCGACGAGCTACGAGGTCCAGAAGCTGTTCATGAACAACGTCGGCGACCGCGTCGTCCCGACCACGGTCAGCGGCAGGACCGTCCAGGCCGCACCGATCAACGGCGGCATCGGCCTCTCGACGTGGTCCACGGCGGCCCGGTACGACGACGTGAAGGTCACCTCCCCCGACGGGGCCGTGCTCTTCGAGGACGACTTCTCCGACGGCGACGCCGGTGACTGGACCCCCCTGGCGAAGCGCGGCTCCTGGTCCGTCGAGGACGGCGCCTACGTCCAGTCGAGCACGACGGCCGACGACACCCTGGTGGAGGCCCCGGCCGACATCACCGCCACGGACTACGACCTGTCCCTCACGGCCACCAAGACCGCCGGCGCGGAAGGCTTCCTGATCGGCTTCGGGGTGGAGGACTCCGACGACTACTACTGGTGGAACCTCGGCGGCTGGAACAACACGCGCAGCGTGATCGAGAAGGCCACCAACGGCGCCAAGGAGACCGTCTTCGCCAAGGAGGGCCACTCGATCACCACCGGGGAGACCTACGACGTGCGGATCGAGGTCCGCGGCACCACGGTGAAGCTCTACCTCGACGACGAGCTCTTCGGGTCCTTCACCGACGACGACGTGACCGAGCCGTTCGCTCAGGTCGTCACCGAGGACGACGCCACCGGCGACCTCGTCGTCAAGGTCGTCAACGCCCAGGACGCCCCCGCGGTCACCACGATCGACCTCGCGGGACGGCGGGTGTTCGGCAAGGCCGAGATGACCGTCATCACCGGCGACCCGGCAGCCCGGAACACCCGCTCGGCGCAGCCCGTCGGGCCGGTCACCTCGACCATCAAGGGCGTCGCCTCCAGGTTCACGCGCACGTTCGAGCCCAACTCCGTCACCTTCATCCGCATCGCGACCAAGTGAGGACATCGTCATGACCCCCCACCTCAACCGGCGCCTCCTGCTGCTCGGCGGCCTGGGCGTCACGGCCGCCGGCGTCCTGGCGTCGCCCCCGGCGCTCGCCGCCCCCGGGCGACCCGGCAGCACCACGCCCACGGACGCCGAGATCTACGGCGTGCCCACCGCCACCCCCCTCGTCGAGCAGCGGGCGGACCCCTTCATCACCCGTCCGGTGGAGGGCACGTACTACTTCACCGGGTCGGTCCCCGAGTACGACCGGCTGGTCGTGCGCGGGGCGCCCACGATCGCCGGACTGGCCACGGCCGGTGAGTCCGTCGTCTGGCGGCGGCCGGCCACCGGGCGGATGGGCGGGCACATCTGGGCCCCGGAGCTGCACCGCATCGACGGCCGCTGGTACCTCTACTTCGCGGCCGGCGACTCCGACGACGTCTTCGACATCCGGATGTACGTGCTCGAGTCCGGCCGCGCCGACCCGCGGGACCCCGCCGGCTGGGGCGCCCCGCAGGAGGTGACCACGCCGTGGGGCCACTTCAAGTTGGACGCGACGACGTTCGAGCACGACGGGCGCCGGTACTACGTCTGGGCCCAGGGCGAGCCCGAGATCGCGGTGAACACCAGCCTCTACATCGCCGAGATGGCCTCGCCCTTCGCCATCACCGGGAACCCCGTGCGGATCTCCACGCCCACCCTGCCCTGGGAGATCCGCGGGTACCGGGTCAACGAGGGCGCCGCCGTGCTCGTGCGCAACGGGCGGGTCTTCCTGACCTACTCCGCGAGCGCGACGGACGCGAACTACTGCATGGGCCTGCTGACGGCGGACGCGGACGCGGACCTGCTGGACCCGCTGTCGTGGCGGAAGTCCCCGGAGCCGGTGTTCACGACGAACGAGCGGACCGGGCAGTACGGCCCGGGGCACAACTCGTTCACCGTCGCCGAGGACGGCGTCACGGACGTGCTCGTCTACCACGCCCGCGACTACCGCGACATCGTCGGGGACCCGCTGTACGACCCGAACCGGCACGCCCGGGTGCAGAAGGTGTACTGGCACCCGGACGGCACGCCGCTCTTCGGGGTCCCCGTGGGCAGGGGCGGGCCGGTCCTGCGGCTGTCCCCCGCGGACGCCCCCGGGGCCCACGTGCGCCACTTCGAGTTCGTGGCCCGCGTCGACGCCGGTGTGCGCGAGCTGGGCGACAGCCAGTTCCGGTTCGTCCCCGGGCTCGCCGGGGCGGGCACGGAGTCGATCCAGTCGGTCGACTTCCCCGACCGGTACCTGCGGGTCGACGGGGTCACCGTCCGCGTCGACGCCCTCGGGGCGGGCGACGGCTTCGCCGGGCAGGCCAGCTTCACACGCACCCGGAGCGGCAAGGGGATCGCGCTGCAGCTGGCGGACGGCACCGGCCGGTACCTGCTGCACGACCGGGGCGTCCTGACGGCCGGACCGGCTTCGAACAAGCGCACCACCTTCGTCCTGAGCTGAGCCCGGACCCCCGGCAGGGGTGGTGGACGGGCCGGCTACGCCCACCGCTCGGTGGCCTCGGGGTCCCCGGACCGGGCGTTGAGGTACTCGTCCAGGACGGCGGCGCCCAGGTCCCCGGGGTCGGGGGCCACGACGCGTCCGCCGACCCGCTTCGCCATCCGCTCGAGGAACCGCGCCAGGCCGGGGTCGTCGCCGAGCCGGAAGAACGTGGTCTGGACCCCCATGCGCCCCAGGTGGTCGAGCTCCTCGACCGTGGCGCGCACGGTCTCCGGCTCCGGGGGCCACGAGAACCAGCTCCCGCCGTCGGGCAGCAGGTGGGCGGTGGGCTCCCCGTCGGTGACGACGAGGAGCACGGGCTGCATCGAGGAGTGCCTGCGGAAGAACCGGGTGGCGAGCAGCAGCCCGTGGTGCAGGTTGGTGCCCTGCTCCCGCAGCGGGGGCAGCCCGGTCAGCTCGTCGATCGGCAGGGTGCGGGCGTACCGGCCGAACGCGACGAGCTGGAGCTCGTCGCCCCGGAACCGGGTCGAGACGAGGTGGTGCAGGGCCAGGGCGGTGCGCTTCATCGGCACCCAGCGCCCCTCGGTGGCCATGGAGAACGAGGTGTCCACGAGCAGGGCGACGGCGGCCTGCGTCCGCGCCTCCGTCTCGGCCACCTCGATGTCGCGGACGTCGAGCCGCACCCCGTGCCGCGCGTCGCCGCCCTCGGCGACCGTGCGCCGGATCGCGTTGGTCACCGTGCGGGTGACGTCCCAGGGCTCGACGTCCCCGAACTGCCACTCCCGCGTGGCGCCGGACGGCTCGCCGGCGGCCCCGGCCAGACGGGTGTCGCGCTGGCCGGTGCGGGCCGCCAGCTGCTGCGCGGCGTCGCGCAGCAGCGCCTTGCCGAGCCGCCGCACGGCCTGCGGGGAGAGCCGCAGGTCCCCGTCGGCGCCGCGCTGCAGGTAGCCGCTGTCGCGCATCGCCCGTTCCAGCTCGGCGAGGGTGCGGGCGGACACCGCGGCGTCGTCGCCCAGCTGGCGGGCGAGCGCGTCGACGTCCATGTCGTCCAGGTTCGCCCCCTCGTGGTCCTGCGACAGCTGGTCGGCCAGCGCGTCGAGCTCGGCGATGTCCTGGAGCACGCCCGTCCCGTCGCCCAGGCCCAGGCCGTCCCGGCCCTCGAAGTCCTCCGCCCCGGCCCAGTCCTCGCCGGGACGCAGGGCCTGGAGGTTCGCGTCGAGCCGGCCGAGCTGCGCCATGAGCTCCGGGGAGCCGAACGCCTGCGCGGACAGCTGCATCAGTTCCTGGCGCTGCTCGGGCGTCATGGAGTTCATCAGCCGCTGGGCCGCCGCGGCGCGCTGGGCCATCGCGTCGATCAGCTCGTCGACGGACTGCGGGTTCTCCGGGAAGTGCCGGCCGTGCTCGGCCATGAAGTCCTGGAAGTCCTCGTCGGTGTCCTCGCCCCGCTCGTGCTTCTCGAGCAGGTCGTTGAGGTCGCGCAGCATCTCGGCCACGGCCTCCCGGTCGGCGTCCGTGGCGTTCTCGAGGGCCTGCTTCATCCCGGCGAAGCGCTGATCCAGCAGCTCGCGGCCCAGCAGGTCCTTGATCTGCTCGTACGCCTCCCGCGCCTGTTGCGACTGCCAGTCGTAGGAGGAGAGCTCGCTGACGGCGGCGGCCGTCGAGCGGGGGAGGCCGTCGAGCTGCATCTCGCGGAAGGAGCGGTCCGCCGGGTCCATCCGGGCGTCCCGCAGGAACTGCTCGCGCTCCAGGCGCAGGGCCTTGTCGAGCAGCTGCCTGGCCTCGTCGAGCGTGCCGCCCAGGCGGTGGCGCTTCAGCAGGTCGCGCCGCCGCTGGTGCACGCGCCGGGACAGGTCGTCGAGGCCCTCCCGGCCGCGCCCGCCCCGGCGCAGGAACTCGCGCAGCGCCTCCTCGGGCGAGTACCCGGCCATGACCTCCTCGGAGACGGCCTCGAGCGCCTCCGACAGGTCCACGGGCGGGGCCAGCGGGTCCGGCCCCCCGGTGTACTTGCCGTAGCGCGATGAGCGGTGCTGTCCGGGCATGACGCCCTCCCTTGGTCGGCGGGCTCCGTGGTCGGGCCGTCAGCCGTAGACGGTGCCGCCCTCGTCGGAGTCCTTGGAGATGCGCTGGGCGAGGAACAGTCCCTCGAGGGCCAGTTCGATCGCGCTGGCGCGCTGTCCCGAGGTCGTCGCGCCCAGCCGCGCGGCGATCTCGTCGTAGACGGTGGCGTCGCCGTCGGTGCCGGGGCCGGCCAGCTCGGGCAGCCCGTCGAGGAAGTCCTGGGCGGAGACGTCGTCCCCCGTGGACACGGTCGTGCGGCCGTCGAACGCCTCCACGAGGGGGCCGAGGTCGATGCCGCGGAACCGGGCCCGGACGGTCTCGGCCGTCGCCCTGCGGAGCAGGTGGTCGAGGATCGCGCGCTCGCGGCCCTCCTCCCCGGACTCGAACTCGATCTTGCCGGCGAGGACGTCGGTGCCGACCTCGACGTCGACCATCCGCGCGACGGCCTCGTCCTCGCCGCGGATCGCGGCCCGCCGGAGGGCGGCCGCCGCGACCGTCTCCGCGCCGGCGATGGCGAAGCGCGCCGACACCCCGGAGCGCTGGTCGACCGCGGAGGAGTCCCGCAGCAGCCTGGTGTACCGGGCCAGCGTCTCGAGGATGGGGTCCGGGACCTCCGCGACCAGCTCGGCCTCCTGGCGGATCACGGCGATCTCGTCCTCCAGCTCGAGCGGGTAGTGGGTGCGGACCTCGGCGCCGAATCGGTCCTTGAGGGGGGTGATGATCCGGCCCCGGTTCGTGTAGTCCTCGGGGTTGGCCGAGGCCACCACGAGCACGTCCAGGGGCAGCCGCAGGATGTAGCCGCGGATCTGGATGTCCCGCTCCTCCATGACGTTGAGCATGGCGACCTGGATGCGCTCGGCGAGGTCGGGCAGCTCGTTGATGGCGACGATGCCGCGGTGGGAGCGGGGCACGAGCCCGTAGTGGATGGTCTCCGGGTCCCCGAGCCGCCGCCCCTCGGCGACGCGCATCGGGTCGACGTCGCCGATGAGGTCCGCCACGGACGTGTCCGGGGTGGCGAGCTTCTCGACGTAGCGCTCCGAGCGGTGGCGCCAGACGATGGGCAGGGCGTCGCCCTCGGCGAGCACGCGCCGCCTCGACGCCTCCGTCAGGGGCTCCTCGGGGTGCTCGTTGAGCTCCGACCCCTCGATGGCCGGTGACCACTCGTCGAGCAGGCCGACGAGGGTGCGCAGCAGGCGGGTCTTGCCCTGGCCGCGCTCGCCCAGCAGGACGACGTCGTGGCCGGCGAGCAGCGCCCGCTCCATCTGGGGCAGGACGGTGCGCCCGAGCCCGTGCAGGCCCGGCCAGGGGTCACCGCCCGCGGCCAGCGTCTTCAGGAGGTTGTCGCGGATCTCCTGGCGCAGCGACCGGTGGACGTGACCGGCCGCGCGCAGTTCGCCGAGGGTATGGATGTCGGGGGCATCAGTCCGATCAGTCACAGCGCCACGGTAACCCGGGTGTCAAGGGGCGGCGCGGGGGCTCCGGCGTGGTCGACGACGCCGGGCCCTGTGGTCACGGCGGCCCCGCCAGTACGCTGGTACCTGATGGCAACCCGGAGGAGACCACGGAGCACGCTCGTCCTGCTCGTGCGGCACGGCGAGACACCCACCACGGGCAAGGTCCTGCCGGGGCGGGCTCCCGGGCTGCACCTGTCCGACCGGGGCCGCCGCCAGGCGGAGCGGGTGGCGGAGCGGCTCGCGGGGGTCCCCGTCGACGCGGTCCTCACCTCGCCCCTCGAGCGCACGCGGGAGACCGCGGCGCCGACCGTGGCCCGGACCGGCCGGGAGGCCGTCGTCGACCCGGGTCTGCTCGAGTGCGACTTCGGGGAGTGGACGGGCGCGGAGCTGTCCCGGCTCGGCCGGCTCAAGGCCTGGCAGACCGTCCAGCGGGCGCCCTCGACCTTCCGGTTCCCCGGCGGCGAGAGCTTCGTCGAGATGCAGGCCCGGATGGTCGGCGCCGTGGACCGGGCGCGCACCGTCCACGAGGGCGGGGTCGTGGTCTGCTTCTCGCACGCCGACCCGATCAAGGCGGTCCTCGCGCACGCTCTGGGGACGCACCTGGACCTCTTCCAGCGCATCGTCGTCAGCCCGTGCTCGATCTCGGTGATCTCCTACGCGCCGGGCCAGGCGCCGGTCGTGCTCACGGTCAACTCCACCGACGAGCCGCTGAGCGGCCTGCGGGTCTCGTGAGCGGGGACCGATGAGCGACCTCGTGCTCCTCGCGCAGGGCCGGATGGAGCTCCTCGGGCTGATCCGGAAGAGCAGCAACTCGGCGATGCTCGTCGAGGTCCGGCTCGGCGAGGACTCGGCCTGGGCGATCTACAAGCCCCAGGAGGGCGAGCGCCCGCTGATCGACTTCCGCGCGGGCCTGCACCGGCGGGAGCGCGCCGCGTACCTGCTCAGCGAGTGCCTGGGCTGGGGGATCGTGCCGGCGACCGTCGTGCGGGAGGACGGTCCCTTCGGCGTCGGGTCCCTGCAGCTGTTCGTCGAGCACGACCCCGGGGAGCACTACTTCACGCTGTACGAGGGCGCCCCGCAGACCCACGACGCGCTGCGCCGGATCGCGCTGTTCGACTGCGTCGCCAACAACGCCGACCGCAAGGGCGGCCACGTGCTGCGGGGGAGCGACGGGCGGGTGTGGGGCATCGACCACGGGCTGTGCTTCGCGGCGGAGCCCAAGCTGCGGACCGTCGTGTGGGACTTCGGCGGGGAGCCCGTTCCCGAGCAGCTGCTGCACGACATCGCCCCGCTGGCCGACACGGCTCCTCCCGAGCTCGCCGATCTCCTCGGCGCCCGGGAGGTCGCCGCGCTGCAGGAGCGGGTGCGCCGGCTGCTGGAGCACCCGGTCCTGCCGGTGGACCGCACCGGCCGCCGGATCCCGTGGCCCCTCCTCTAGGAGGGCGGGAGCGCCCGGTCGCCGCCGGGAACCGGGCGGTCACTCGCCCGGGACGCCGACCGGCGGGGCGAGCCGGCGGTCGCGGGTCGCCCCGGTCCGGGCGTGGGTGGCGTACAGCGTGAGCCCGACGAAGGTGACGCCGCCGACGATGTTGCCGAGCACGGTGGGGATCTCGTTCCACACGAGGTAGTCCGTGAGGGAGAAGCCGGCGCCGAGCAGCAGGCCCGAGGGGAACAGGTACATGTTGACGACCGAGTGCTCGAAACCCATGTAGAAGAAGAGCAGGATGGGCATCCACATCGCGATCACCTTGCCGGAGACGCTCGTGGACATCATCGCGGCGACCACGCCGGTGGAGACCATCCAGTTGCACAGGACGGCGCGGAGGAAGAGGGTCAGCATGCCGGCGGCGCCGAACTCGGAGTAGCCGACCGTGCGCCCCTCGCCGATGACGCCGATCTGCTGGCCGACCTCGTTCGGGGGCAGGGAGAAGCCGTAGGTGAAGATCACCGCCATCATCACGGCGACGGTGAGGGCGCCGGCGAAGTTGCCGGCGAAGACCAGCCCCCAGTTGCGCAGCATCGAGCGCACGGTGACGCCGGGTCGCTTGTCGATCAGGGCCAGGGGCACCAGGGTGAACACGCCGGTCAGGAGGTCGAAGCCCAGCAGGTACAGCAGGCAGAACCCGATCGGGAAGAGGAGGGCCCCGACCAGCGGCTGGCCCGTCTGCACGGTGACCGTGACCGCGAACGCCGCCGAGAGCGCGAGGATGGCACCGGCCATGAACGCGCGGATCAGGGTGTCGCGGGTGGCCATGAGGACTTTCGCCTCCCCGGCGTCGATCATCTTCGTGACGAAGTCCGAGGGCAACACATAGGACATGGCAGGGCTCCGATGAGGCGGGGACGGGTGGAGGGCTGCACCGGACCGCGCCACCGCAGGGCCCGGCGGCCCGTGTGCACCAGTGTGGGCGGCGGAGGTTTCCCCGCTGTGTCCTCGCCCGCACCGCCGGGTCACATCGGGCTCACCGGCGCGCGGGGCGCCGGTGAGGGACGGCAGCGCCGGCCGGCCGCTGGCGGGCGCCGTCCCCCGGGCCGCCCCGGGGCGGGCAACCGCGGGTCAGAGCTGCTGGGGGATCTCCAGGGCGCCGGTGTGGGCGCTGCGCCGGGCCGCGTCCAGCACGGCCGCGGTGGCCACGGCGTCCCAGGGGTCCACCGGGACGTCCCCGCCCTCGAGCAGCCAGCGGGCCACGGCCCGGTAGAAGTCGGCGTGCTCCCCGGGGGCGGTGGGCACGGGGGTGGCCTCGGGACCGCGGACCAGCCACCCGGCCATGCCCTCCCCGGGGTCCAGGGCGTCGAAGGGGCCGGGGGCGTCGTCGTGGCCGGGAACGAGGAGGGCCCCGGCCGAGCCCAGCACCCGGGTCCGCGGCCCCGGCGCGCCCACCAGGCTGCCGGCCCACAGGTGGCTGATGGTGCCGCCGGCGTGCTCCAGGGCCAGGAACACGTCGTCCTCCGTCGGCGTCGTCAGGGCGCGCAGCTCGGCCCGGACGCCGGTCACGGGGCCGAACAGCTGCATCGCGGCGTCCACCAGGTGCGGCCCGAGGTCGAGGAGCAGCCCGCCGCCCTCGCCGACGGCGTTCTCCCGCCACCGGTTCTTCGGCACCGGGCGCCACCGTTCCCAGCGGCGCTCGAACCGGTGCACGGTTCCGAGGGCGCCCTCGGCCAGCAGCCGGCGCAGCGTCAGCTGCTCGGGATCCCAGCGCCGGTTGTGGAAGACGGTCAGCGGGGTGCCGGTCGCCTCCGCCCGGCGGGCCACGGTGACCGCGCCCTCCAGGTCGAGGGCCAGCGGTTTGTCCACGACCACGGGGATCCCCGCCTCCAGGGCGGCCACCGCGTGCTCGACGTGGCGGCCGGTCGGGGAGGCGACGACGAGCACGTCGGGCCGGGCGCTGCCCAGCAGCCCGGCCAGGTCGCGGTGGATCCGCACCCCCGGCCAGTCGGCCGTGGCCTCGGCCGACCGGGTGGGATCGGTGGTGACGACGTCGGTGACCCGGCAGCCCGCCCGGAGCAGCAGCGGGGCGTGGAAGGTCCGGCCCGCCGAACCGTATCCGACCAGTCCCGCGGTGAGCTCCCGGCCTGCTTCTCGTGGTGCCATGTGGTCACGATATCCGACCCGTGGTTCCCCCTCGGCCCCGGGAACGAGGGCCACCTGCTGCGGACGGTCCTGCTGCCCCGCCGGGATCCTGGACGGGGCCAGAGCCGGGGCGTCCGCGGCGTTCAGGCGCCGTCGGTGAGCAGCTTGGCGTAGCGGATCGGAGGATGGCGCCGGTAGCCGTGCCGGCACCAGAAGCCGTCGAGGTCGTGACGTCCCGAGGCGATGGCGATCTCCAGCAGCTCGGCCCCCAGGCCGCGCGCCAGGCCCTCGCAGTGGGCCAGCAGATGCGTCCCGATGCCGTGCCCGCGGTGGTCCTCATCGACCACCAGGGCGGTCAGCCGTGCCCAGGGCCTCCCGCCCTCCCGTCCGGAGGCCACGGCGTAGAGGTGGGCGGCGGCGATCGGCACGTCCTGCTCGGTGGCGACCACGTGCGCCTCGGCCGCCGGATCGGTGGACAGGCGGGTGCGGATCCATTCCGGGTTCAGGCGGTAGCCCACCTGGTCGGCCAGGTCCATCAGCAGGAACATGTCGGAGATCCGGGCGGGACGCAGGGCCAGCGGGTGCGCGCCGGGGACTTCGACGGAGTGGGTGGCCGACATCGCGACCTCCTTGCCCGGGGTCTTGACCCACCCGCGCCCCACCCGCACTCCCCTGGACATCAGTAGGGGTGGGGCGGGGAACAGGTGCCGCGGCCACGGTCGCTGAGAAGTTCCCCCGTGTGGCGTTCGGGGCGAGGAGCCATCCGCCGCGTGCGTTCCATGCTACGCGCGACCATCCGAAAAACGCACCCCTACTTGACGGAAACGTCCGGGACATGTCAGTCGACGGCGCAGGTGCGGGTCACCGCCGTGCCGCAGCGGGCCCCGTTGCCCTGCGCGACCGTCGGGTCTATGTTCGACGCACAGGTCAAGACGAGCGGCCGTGGTGCTCGCCGTGCCCGCGAAGGACCCCCGATGCCTCAGCCCAACCCCGCCGCCCACCCTCCGGCCGCGCCCTCCCCCCGCTCCACCGACCGCTCCGCCGCGGGGTGGAGGGCTCCGGGGCGCCCGCCCGAGCAGGTGGCCGGGACCCCGGAGGTCGAGCGGCTGCGGTTCACCACCTGCGACAAGGACGAGGGCATCGACGTGCTCGAGCGCGTCTATGCGATCCGGAGGATCCAGGTCGCCCCGGACGGGCCCTTCACCATGACCCAGGGTGCCTGCAGCGTGGAGGGGATGAGCCTGGAGCGGGCCCAGCTCGCGGGGGCGCCGATGGGGGCGCTGGTGGACGCCACCGGCGTCGTGCGGGTCGGTCAGGTGCTGGCCGGGCGGCTGGACTTCACCGACCGGACGCGGGCCACCCCGGGGCCGGTCCCGTTCCTGTTCCCGGTGCGCCCCTACGCCTGCCGGTGGAACGACCTCGACCTGCTGACCGTCTCCCTGGACCTCGCGGCCGTCCAGGCCCACGCCGCGGGGCTGCTGGGCGTCGACGAGCTCGGGCTGCGCTTCACCGGCGCCGAGCCGGTCAGCCCGGCCATGGCCCGCTACCTGGCGGGGGTCGTGAGGGCCGCGGGGCGGGACCAGCTGGGCAACGAGGCGGCCATGGCCAACCGCCTCCTCCGCGCCGAGGCCTTCCGCTCCCTGGCCACGGCGGTGCTGCACGCCTTCCCCGGCACCTTCCTGGACCGGCAGGCGCAGGCCGTCGAGGAGCGCCCGTCCCCGGCGGGGGTGCGCCGGGCCGTCGCCTACATGGAGGAGCACCTGGGGGAGGACATCGGCCTGGCCGAGATCGCCGCCGCGGCGAGGATGAGTCCGCGGGGGCTGCAGGCGGCCTTCCGCCGCGAGGTGGGCGCCACGCCGATGGCCCACCTGCGCGCCCTGCGCCTGGAGGCCGTCCACGCCGATCTGCTGGCCGCCGGCCCCGGGGCCGGCGCCGGTGTCGCCGACATCGCGTCCCGGTGGGGATTCGTCCACCCGGGGCGCTTCGCCGCCGCCTACCGGACCCGTTACGGGCAGAACCCGGCGGCCACCCTGCGCGCCTGAGGTCCCCGGGCCGCCTGCCGGGGCGGGGGGTGCGGTCGGGAACCGTGAGGCGCCCCCGGCACGAGGGGTGCCGGGGGCGCCTCCCGCACCCGAGGGATGGTGCGGTGGTGGGTGAACCGGGAGCATCGCAAGGCGGTGCGGAGTTCCCCGCGCCGGGCGGCGGCCCAACGTGCCCCAAATCTACGCCCTCCCGGCGTCCCTGTCAGCAGGGACATCGGACGGGATCGGCGTTCCGGGGGCGCAGGGCTGTCCAAAAAACGCAATCGCCCCCGCGCCCGCTCCCTCCTGCGGCAGGACGAGGAGCGCCGGCCGGGTGGTCAGTTCCGGCAGCAGCCGGCGGACCGCAGGGGCCGGTGGGCGGGATCCACCTGGAGCGGGCTCAGGAAGTGGCTGAGCATGCGCTTCCCGGGGAGGTCCAGGGCCCCGGCGTCGATCCCGTGCTGGAACTGCGCGGGATCGACCAGCACCGTGGCCGCGCGCACCGCGTCGGGGTCCTCGAGGGAGGAGGGCGCGTCGACGGTCTCGGTGTCGTAGACGGCCAGCGCCTCGGCGTAGCCGGCGGCCAGCTGCGGGGCCCAGGCCTCGTGGCTCGCGTAGCAGGGCGCGTCCGGGTCGGGGCTGTCGGCCTCGAGCCAGGTCGCCGCGCCCTCGAGGGGCCGCGCGGTGGGCAGCGGGTGCTCGTGCAGGACCAGGTTGATGTCCGCCACGCGTCCGGCGGCGGTGTCGGCCACGGGGTAGTACGTCGCGAGCCACTCACCGGGGGAGTGGGGACGGAGCTCGATGGCGAGCATCCCGGACAGTGCTGTGTTCATGCGTCTTCCTTGCCGTTGCGGAGTGGCCCCTCGGGACACGATCAACCACCGTACTCCCCGCTTAGTTGATGCGACAACCAAATATGTCGAAGTTCGCCGCGGAGGACCCGGGACGCGCGCACGGGCCGTGCGGCATCCTGGGGCCGTGTCGCTCGTCGTGCTGGAGGTCGACCCCGCGCTGTGGTTCCTGCTGCCCCCGAGGCGCCGGCGCCCGCGCTTCGCGGTGGACGTGCCCGCCTCGGACACGGTCGGTCACGTCGTGCGGATGGTCGGCATCCCGCCGACCGAGGTCGGGGAGGTGCGGCTCGACGCCCGTCCCGTCGGGCTGGAGGCCCGGCCCGCCGCGGCGGCGCCCGGGGCGGGCGCGGACGTGGCCGGCGCCGCCCCCGTGCTCGTCGTCCGCCCTCGCGCCCGGCCGCAGGGCACCTCCCACCGCCCGCCACGGTTCCTCCTGGACGTCCACCTGCGTCCCCTCGCCCGCCGGCTGCGCCTGCTCGGGCTCGACGCCGCGTGGGAGCCCGACGCCGGCGACGCCCACCTCGTGGCGCGGGCCGCCGCGGAGGAGCGGGTGCTGCTCACCCAGGACCGTGGCCTGCTCCACCGGGGGGCCCTGCCCGAGGGCGCTCTCGTGCGGGGCGTGCGCGTCGACGACCAGCTGGCCGACGTCCTCGACCGGTTCGTCCCGCCGCTGGCGCCCTGGACCCGGTGCCTGCGCTGCGGGGCCGTCCTGGCCCCGGCGGGCGCGGCGGACGTGGCCGGGCAGCTCATGCCCCGCACGCGCGGCGCCTACCAGCACTTCTCCCGCTGCACCGGCTGCGGCCAGGTGTACTGGCGGGGGGCCCACGCCGGGCGCCTGGACGCCATCGTCGCCCGCGCCCAGCAGCTGCTGGCCGGGCGCCCCGGGGCCCCCGGCCCCGACGCCGGGAGCAGCGCCGGGGGGCGCCGCCCGGGGTGATCCCGGGCCGGCCACCGGTCCGGTCCCGGTGCCGTTCCCCTTGCCGGGACAGCGGGCGGGGACTACCTTGGTGGCCATGTTCCTGTCCTGATGCCCCGGTCCGCGTCCGTGGCCGGCACCGGCGATCCGCGCCCGACGAGCGCCGGGCCGGTGCCGCACCGGCCCGGCGGGCCTGCTCCTCCGCACCGACAGGAACCCCGTGGCCTCCCTCCCGCACGACACCACCCACCTGCGCCTCGACGGCGTCAGCGTCGGCTTCCCGGGCCGTCGCGTCCTCACCGACGTCTCGCTGACGGTCTCCGCCGGCGAGCGCATCGGCCTGATCGGCGAGAATGGCGCCGGCAAGTCCACCCTGCTCCGGGTGGCCGCCGGGCTCCTCGTCCCCGGCGCCGGGACCGTCCACCGCCCGGCGCGCACCGGTCTGCTCCACCAGGAGCTCGCCGTGCCCGCCCGCACGAGCGTCGGCGACGTCGTCGAGCACGCCGTCGCCGGCCTCCGCGCCCTGGAGCGCCGCCTGGCCGAGCTCGCGGGGGACATCGCCGCGAGCCCCGGCGACCCCGTGCCGGCCGACGCGTACGCCGCCGCCCTGCAGGACGCCGAGCGGCACGGGCTGTGGTCCCTGGACGCCCGCGTCGAGACGGTCCTGGACGGCCTCGGGCTCGGGCACCTGCCGAGGGACCGGCCCGCCGGGGAGATCTCCGGCGGGCAGCGCCGCCGGCTCGCGCTCGCCGCGCTGCTGCTCTCCCGGCCGGCGGCGCTGCTGCTCGACGAACCGACCAACCACCTCGACGACGCCGCCGTGGACTTCCTCGTGCCCGAGCTGGCCGCCTGGCGGGGGCCGGTGCTCGTGGCCAGCCACGACCGCTGGTTCCTGGACGCCGCCGCCACGGGGCTGGTCGACCTCGACCCCGCCCTGGGCCCCGACGAGTCCGCCGGCGGGCCCGTCCGGCAGGGCGCCGCCTGCACGGGCGGCTACTCCTCCTACCTCGCCCGGCGCGAGGACGCCCGCCGCCGCTGGGCCGAGCGCTTCAGCGCCCAGGAGGCGGAGCGGCAGCGGCTGCGGGAGACCGTCGACGTCTCCGCCCGGCAGATCTTCCACACCACGGCCCCGAAGTCCGAGGGGCGCGTCACCCGCAAGTTCTACAGCGACCGCGCCGCCAGGACCGTCGGCGGGCGGGTGCGCTCGGCCCGCCGCCGGATCGACGAGCTCGAGCGCACCGCCGTGGCCGCCCCGCCCGCACCGCTGCGCTTCACCGGGTTCGCCCCGGGGTCGGGCGCCCCGCCCGGCGGCGACCGCCCCCTGGTCCGGCTGAGCGCGGCGTCCGTCGCGGGCCGCCTGGCGCCCACGGACCTGGTGTTGCACGCGGGCGAGCACCTGCTGGTCGAGGGCCCGAACGGCACCGGCAAGTCGACCCTGCTCGCCGTCCTGGCGGGGGAGCTGCGCCCGGACGGAGGAGCCGTGGAGCGGCAGGGCTCCGTCGTCGTCGGCCGCCTGGCCCAGGAGGACCGCTGGCCGGATTTGGGCGTGCCGGCCGGGACCGCGTACCGGTCCCGGCTGCGGGACCCGGCCAGCGCCCCGACGCTGGCGGCGCTGGGCCTGCTGCGGGACGACGACGCCGGCCGCCCCCTCGGGGAACTGTCCCCGGGGCAGCGGCGGCGCGTCGCGCTCGCGGTGCTGGTGGCCGAGCCCCCGCCGCTGCTGCTGCTGGACGAGCCGACCAACCACCTGTCACCGGCCCTCGCGGAGGAGCTCGAGCGTGCCCTGGAGGACTTCCCGGGCACCGTGGTCCTGGCCACGCACGACCGGTGGGTGCGCCAGCGCTGGCGGGGACGGACCGTGTCCGTGGCGCCCCGGAGCGCGTGAGCGGCCCGGACGGAACTGGCCCTGCCCGGCGGCCGCGACTATGGTCCCAGGTGTCGGCCCGGCCCGCCCCCGCGGACCCGGCAGCCCGCCGCCCCGGCCGTCCTCCCGAAAGGTCCCAGCATGCTCAGCAACGCGTCCGCGCCCGGTCACCTGCGCCTGCGCTCCGGCGTCGGCCTGCTCGGCGTGGTGCTGATCGCCGTGAACCTGCGGGTCGGGTTCGTCACCGTGGGCCCGCTGCTGGACGGGATCAGCGAGGACCTCGGGCTCTCCGCCGGTCAGGCCGGCCTGCTCACCGGGCTGCCGCTGGCCATGTTCGCGCTGTTCTCCCCGGTGGCCCCGGCCCTGGCCGCCCGCACCGGCCTGGACCGGGCCCTGTGGCTGTCCCTGCTGCTGCTCCTGGCCGGGATCGTGGGCCGCTCCGCGCCCGCCGAGGCCGCGGTGTGGCTCGGCACCGCCGTGGTGGGCATCGGCATCGCCTTCCTCAACGTGCTGGTCCCGTCCCTCGTCAAACGGGAGTTCCCGGTGCGCGTCAGCCAGGTGACCGGGGTCTACACCGCGATCCAGGGCGGGACGGCGGCCCTGGGCTCGGCCCTGGTGGTCCCCATCGCGCAGGCCGCCCCGGCCGGGTGGCGGCTCGCCCTCGGCGT
Source organism: Kocuria rosea (assembly GCF_023715525.1). Classification (GTDB taxonomy): domain Bacteria; phylum Actinomycetota; class Actinomycetes; order Actinomycetales; family Micrococcaceae; genus Kocuria; species Kocuria rosea_A. The sequence continues at coordinate 30,638 of NZ_JAMBOG010000015.1, forward strand.
GTGGGCCGGGTTCGCCCTGCTGGCGCTGGCGGTGCTGGCACCGTGGCTGCGCACCCGGTCGTCCGGACCCGGAGCACCCGCCGGACAGCCGGCCCGCGGCCGCTCCCCGTGGGGGTCGCGCCTGGGCTGGCAGGTGACGGCGTTCATGGGCCTGCAGTCGGTGGCGTTCTACGTCTTCATGGCCTGGCTGCCGAGCATCGAGCAGAGCCACGGCGTCAGCCCGGCCGCCGCGGGCACCCACATGGCGCTGTTCCTGCTGCTCGGCGTGGCCGCGTCCCTGGCCACCGGGTCCCTGCTGCACCGGTTCCGCGACCAGCGCCCGGTCGCCCTCACCGGCGCCGCGCTCGCCCTGGTGTCCTTCGCCGGGCTCGCCCTCGCACCGCAGCTCATGCTGGCGTGGGTGGTCCTCGGGGCGGTTGCGGGCGGCAGCCTCATCGTGGTGGCGCTGTCCCTGTTCAGCCTGCGCTCCGGGGACCCCGCCCAGGCGGCGGCACTGTCCGGGATGGCGCAGTCCGTCGGCTACGCCCTCGCGGCCCTGGCCCCGGCGCTCTTCGGCGCCCTCTACGACGCCACCGGCACGTGGGAGCTGCCGCTGCTGCTCACCGCCGGCGCGATGGGCCTGCTGTGCGTGGTCGCCCTCTTCGCCGGGCGGGACCGCGTCATCGGCCCGGTTCGCTGAAGCACACGCCGGCGGGCCGAGAAATGTTCCCGTCATGATGGGCACCGGCCTCTGACCTGGCGTTACTTTGGTGATGCCGCACCGCGCCAGGGGTACCGGAAGCCCTGCGAGCCGCTGCGTCGTCCGCCCGGACAGGGGTGCTCCTCGCCCCGGTCCGTTCGCTCACCAATGCCACAGGCCGGTCCTCCGGCGCGCCGAGCCGGTCATCGCCACGGGGGGCGACCGCTCTCGGCGACCCCGGTCCCCGGCCGCAGCTCCGAAGCGCCGCGCGCTTCTCCACCGGATGGGACAGGACCATGAAAACCACGCTCAAAGCCGCCTCTGCGGCCGTGCTCGCCACCGGCCTCGGCCTCGGCGCCGCCGCACCCGCGAACGCCGTCGAGATCGGCGAGATCAGCAACGCCACGCGGATCGCCAACGGCGCGGCCGTCCAGGGCACGTTCACGGTGACCTGCACCGCGGGCACCACCGTGGTCGTGGGCCTCAACCTCAGCCAGGCGGTCGACGACGGTGACATCGCCAGCGGCGGCGACTACGAGCAGTGGGCCTGCGCGGGCGGCGAGGTGGAGATGACCTACGACGTCGTGGCCTTCACCAAGGCGTTCCAGACGGGACCCGCCGTCGTCACCGGGTTCATCCAGGAGTGCCAGGCCAACACCTGCGACACCGGGACGAACCTGCCCCTGATCGTGATCGAGATCGAGGACCAGGCCACCACCGGGTAGCCGCCTCCCCGGACGGCCCCGCCCTCCCCGCACGGGGAGGGCGGGGCCGTCGCGCGTCCGGGGCGCGGTCCCGCCGCCGGCGGCGCCGGGCCTACCGCACGAGGCGCTCCACCGCGTCGGCGGCGACCCCGGGGCCGCCGACGGCGCGGACCTCCTCCTGCAGCTCCAAGGCCCGGTCCGTGCGGGAGAGCGCCTCCCGCACGGCCTGGTGCAACCGGGCGCCGGTGAGCTCGCCCTCGTCCAGCCGCACGCCCGCGCCGATCCGCTCCAGGGTGGCCGCGTTGACGAACTGGTCCACCGCCTGGGGCAGGGCGACGGTGGGCACCCCGTACCAGAGCGACTCCGCGGCGCCGCCCATGCCCGCGTGGGTGACGAAGACGTCCGCGTGCCGGAGGACGTCGAGCTGGGGCTGGGTCCGCGCGGCCTGCGCCCCCGGCGGCAGCGGCTCCAGCCGGGCCGGGTCGACCTTGCCGGTGGAGATCACCAGCCGGTGGTCGGCGGCGAGGTGGTCCAGGCACAGCCGGTAGACGTCCTCCCGGTCGGTGTACGAGGTCCCCAGCGACACGTGGACGAGCGGGCGGCCGTCTCCGGGCGCCGGCGTCCAGCCCGTCAGCCGCGCCGGGTCGATGCAGGGACCGGCGAAGACGCAGTGCCCGGGCACCCGGTCGGCGTGGGGCTGCAGCAGCCGGGGGACGAGCACCACGCAGCGGTCCGGGCGGCCGATGAACGCGTCGGGGTCCACGGCGACGCCGGAGGCGTCCAGCCAGGCGCGCAGCGTGGCGAAGTAGCGGCGCCCGCTCGGGGAGGCCTTCAGCGCCGCGGTCTGCCCGGCCGTCTCCTCCTCCAGGCCCTCCCACGCCACCCAGGTGGGGGAGAGCTGGACCGCGGGGACGTCCCACGCCTGCGCCCTGAGCCGTCCGGCGAACCCGCCGATGTCGTAGAGCACGGCGTCCGGCCGGTCCACGGCGTCCAGCAACGGTGCCACCGCGATCGCCTCGTCGAGGAACACCTGCATCGCCTCGCCGGTGTCCTCGGGCCACGGCTCGTCCGGTCCCGGCAGGATCGTGGGGTGGGTCAGCAGCTCGGCCCCCGTCGGGGCCACGAGCCCGGCGTGGCGCCGCCCGACGACGTAGGTGACCCGGTGGCCCCGGCGGACGAGCTCGGCGATCAGGGCCAGGCCGGGACAGATGTGGCTGGGGGCAGAGACCCCCGCCATGAGCAGGTGCACGGCGTCCTCCCTCGGGGCCGGGACCGGGGCCGGGGCCCCCGCCCCGGGGCGACCGGGGGCGGGGGGCCTCCGCAACGGCTGCGGCGGCTCAGCCCTGCTGCTGGTCCTGGTCCCCGCCGAGCAGGCCGCCGGCCTTCTCCTGGGCCTGGTCGACCTGGGCCTGGTACTTGTCGCCGGTGCGCCGGTCCACGGCGTCGCCGCCGCGGTCGATGCCCTGCTGCACCTGGTCGGGGTGCTGGGCCGCGGCCTCCTTGGCCTTGTCCGCGAACCCTCCGAGATCCACCATGGTCGCTCCCTCCGTCGATCGGTCGCCGGCGGGTGCTCCCGCCGGAGGTCCTACCATCGTGGACCCTCGGGGCGGGCCTGGCCACCCCCGTCCGGAGGGCGCCGTCCCGGCTCGCTAGGGTGGGGGCGGTGAGCACCGACACCGCCCCCACGTCCCCGACCGCCCCCGACGTCCGCGGCCACGGCATGGTCCGCGTCCGCGGCGCCACGGAGAACAACCTGCGCGCCGTGGACGTCGACGTCCCCCGGGACGCGATCGTCGCGTTCACCGGGGTCTCCGGGTCCGGGAAGTCCTCCCTGGCCTTCGGGACCATCTACGCCGAGGCGCAGCGGCGCTACCTCGAGTCCGTGGCCCCGTACGCGCGGCGCCTGATCCAGCAGGGCCACAACCCCGCGGTCGAGCAGATCACCGGCCTGCCCCCGGCCGTGGCGCTGCAGCAGCGGCGCGGCACGCCGAGCTCCCGCTCCACGGTGGGCACGCTCACCACCCTGTCCAACTCCCTGCGGATGCTCTTCTCCCGGGCCGGCACCTACCCCGCCGACGCCGCCGGCAGCCTCGACTCGGACGCCTTCTCGCCCAACACCGCCGCCGGCGCCTGCCGCGAGTGCTCGGGGCTGGGCGCCGTCCACGACGTCACCGAGGACTCCCTGGTCCCGGACCCGTCCCTGAGCATCCGCGACGGTGCCGTCGCCGCCTGGCCCGGGGCCTGGCAGGGCAAGAACCTGCGCGACATCCTGAGCCACCTCGGCCACGACCTCGACACCCCCTGGCGGGAGCTGGCGCGGGAGGAGCGCGACTGGATCCTGTTCACGGAGGAGCAGCCCGTGGTGGAGGTGACCCCCCAGCGGGACCGCGTGGCGAAGCCGTACAAGGGCCGCTTCTGGAGCGCGCGCAGCTACGTGCTGCACACCCTGGCCGACTCGGCCAGCCCGCAGATGCGCGAGCGCGTCCTGCAGTACGTCGTCACCGGGCCGTGCCCCGCGTGCGGCGGCAGCGGCCTGCGCCCCGAGGCGCTCGCCGTGACCTTCGCGGGCCGCAGCATCGCCGAGCTCAACGAGGTGCCCCTGACGGAGCTCGCCGAGGTCGTGCGCCCCACCACGGTCCTGGAGGGCGCCGGCACGGCCTCCCGGGCGGCGTCCTCGGGCGAGCGCACGGAGGTGGCCGTGACCATCACCCGCGACCTGCTGGCGCGCCTGCAGGTGCTCGTGGACCTGGGCCTGGGCTACCTGAGCCTGCACCGCGCCACGCCGAGCCTCTCGCCGGGGGAGGTCCAGCGCCTGCGCATCGCCACCCAGCTGCGCTCCGGGCTGTTCGGGGTCGTCTACGTCCTGGACGAGCCCTCCGCGGGACTGCACCCGGCGGACGCCGAGCCGCTGCTGGCGGTCCTGGAGGAGCTGCGCGAGGCGGGCAACTCGGTGTTCGTCGTCGAGCACGACATGGACGTGGTGCGGCGCGCCGACTGGGTCGTCGACGTCGGGCCGCAGGCCGGGGACCGGGGCGGCGAGGTGCTGTACAGCGGCCCGCCGGCCGGCCTCGCCGGGGTGGCCGACTCCGCCACGCGCCCGTTCCTGTTCCCGGAGCGCGCCCCCGGCGGCGCCCGGGCCGGCGGGGCCCGGCGCCGGAGCGAGCAGCGGCTGCGGCTGCGGGGGATCACCCGGCACAACCTGCGGGAGCTCGACGTCGAGATCCCGCTGGGCGTGCTCACGGCCGTGACCGGGGTCTCGGGATCGGGCAAGTCCACGCTGGTCAGCCAGGTCCTCGCCGAGACGGTCGCCCGCCACGTGGGCGGCGCCGACCCGGCCGGCGGGGATCCCGGCCCGGAGGGGGCGGCCGCCCCGGCGGTCGCCACCCGGCTGCGGGAGGCCGAGGGGCTGGCGCACCTGGACCGGCTCATCCGCGTGGACCAGCGGCCCATCGGCCGCACCCCCCGCTCCAACCTCGCGACCTACACCGGGCTGTTCGACGCCGTGCGCAGGCTCTACGCGGGCACGGACGAGGCCCGGGCCCGCGGCTGGGGGCCCGGGCGGTTCTCCTTCAACGTGGCCGGCGGCCGGTGCGAGACCTGCCAGGGCGAGGGCTTCGTCGCCGTCGAGCTGCTGTTCCTGCCGGGCACCTACGGGCCCTGCCCGGAGTGCCGCGGCGCCCGCTACAACCCCGGGACGCTGGAGGTCACCCACCGGGGCCTGAGCATCGCCGAGGTCCTGGGCCTGCGGGTGGAGGAGGCCGTGGACGTCCTCGCCGACGTCCCGGCCGCCGTGCGCAGCCTCCGGGCGCTGCTCGACGTGGGCCTCGGCTACCTCCGGCTCGGGCAGCCCGCCACGGAGCTCTCCGGCGGGGAGGCCCAGCGGATCAAGCTGGCCACCGAGCTGCAGCGGGCCCGCCGCGGCCACACCCTCTACCTGCTGGACGAGCCGACCACGGGGCTGCACCCGCAGGACGTCCGGCTGCTGCTGCACCAGCTGGACCGGCTCGTGGACGCCGGCAACACCGTGGTCGTGGTGGAGCACGCCATGGACGTCGTGGCGGCCGCCGACCACGTGATCGACATGGGGCCCTCCGGGGGCGAGGGCGGCGGGCGGGTCGTGTGCACGGGCACCCCGCAGGAGGTCGCCCGGTGCGGGGCGAGCCGGACGGCCCCCTACCTCGCCGCGGCGCTCGGCTGAGCGCTCACCCCCGCCGGGGCCGGCTCACAGGAACACGCGGGCGCCCCGCCGCCGCGCGACGTCACGGGCCACGGGGCGGAAGGCCAGGACCAGGAGCAGCACCGCGATGGGCACCAGGAACGCGAAGCCCACCGCCAGGTAGCCCAGCGTCCCGGCCACACCGCCGAGGAAGAACAGGCCCACCAGGGTGGCCAGCACCCGCAGCTTCTCGGGGTCGCCCCGGACCGGGTCGGGCCCGGGCGTGCGGTTGGGGTAGGCCATCTTGCCGAGCTCGATCGCGATGTCGGTGATCATCCCGGTCACGTGCGTGGTGCGCACGGGGAAGTCCCCGACCTTGGTGATCAGGGCGTTCTGCAGCCCCATGGTGAAGCACAGCACCCCCACGGAGACGAGGTCCCGGTGGTCGTCCCGGAACGTCTCGGCGCTCAGGCTGAAGCCCAGGATGAGCAGCCCCTCGAACGCGAGCACGTTCGCGAACCGGCCCCCGAGGCCCCGCCGCCGGCCCCAGTTGAACAGCAGCGCGCACCAGATCCCGCCCAGCACGAAGGCCCCGAGCCCCACCGCGCTGATCGACAGCAGCTCCACGTCCCGGTCCACGAGGTGGTCGGCCATCGTGGCCGTGAGCCCGGTCATGTGGGAGGTGTACAGGGCTACGGCCACGAACCCGGCGGAGTTCAGCATCCCGGCGACGAGGATCAGCAGGAAGGCGAGGTGACGGTCGTAGCGGGGGATCCGGCGGGCCCCCGAGACAAGAGCGAGGTAGCCGGCGACAGGGGTGGCCATGCCCCCAGCCTAGGAACGGGCCCGGCGCCGGGGCTGGGGACTTTCGGCCAGATCAGTCCGTGTCCCTGCTCACACCCGCGGCCGCGTCCCCGGCCGCGTCCCCGGTCGCGTCGACGACCTCGTCGAGCACCTCCGAGACCACGGCCCGCGCCCGCTCCTCGGCGACGGCGGCGCGGCCGGCGTCGATCGCCGCGGCCGTCGCCTCGTGGTCGGCCAGGGCCCCGGGAGCCGGGTGCCGCGGCATGAGCCCGAGCGTGGTGCGGCCGGAGAGCACCTCCGTCACGACGTCGCGCAGGGCCGCGAGCATGGGGTTGCCGCTGGCCTCGAGCAGCAGCGCGTGGTACGCGACGTCCACCGCCAGGTACTCCGGGTCCGTGCCGCGGCCGGCCTGGCCGAGCTCCCGGAGCCGGGCGGCCAGCTCGACCAGGCGCCGCCGGGTCTGCGCGTCCGCGCGCCCGGCGGCCAGCCGGGCGGCCACGGGCTCGATCGCCGAGCGCAGCTCCGTGAGGGCCAGCAGCTGGGCGCCCCGGCCGGGCCCGCCCAGCCGCCACCGGATCAGCCGGGGGTCGAAGGGGTTCCACTCCCGCGGGGCACGGACGGTGACCCCGACGCGCCGCCGGGACTCCACCATCCCCATCGACTCGAGCACGCGCACCACCTCCCGCACGAGCGTGCGCGAGACCCCGAACTCCGCCTCGAGGCCCGCCAGCGTCAGGACGGTGCCGGGCGGGCGCGCCCCGGAGGCGATGCTCTCGCCGAGCCGATCCAGCACCCCGCTGTGCTGCTCCACCCCGTGCATGCCGCTCCGTTCCCGCTCCGCCGGCGCCCCCCGGAAGTCCCCGCGGGGCGCCGGCGGGCGTGCCGGGGGCGGGCCGAGCACCCCCGGTTGCCAAAAGTATGATCTTTCTGTCAGCCTAGCGCGTGTCGTACGTCACGGCGGCACGCCACAGGCCTGTTCCGGGCCGGAGATCAACGGAGATGCTCAGTGGAAGACTGGACACAGACCCTCGGCACGGCGCCCCTGCTCGCCATCGCCGCCGGAGCCATCGCGCTCATCCTCATCCTCGTCATCAGGTTCAAGGTCCACGCGTTCCTCACGCTGGTCCTGGTGGCCCTGCTGACCGCCTTCGCGACCGGCATCCCGCGGGACGTGCTCGTGGACACCGCGGTGGAGGCGTTCGGGGCCACGCTCGGCCCGGTCGCCCTGCTCATCGCCCTGGGCGCGATGCTGGGCAAGATGGTCGAGCACAGCGGCGGCGCCATGGCGCTGGCCGACAAGCTCGTGTCCGTCTTCGGGGAGAAGCGCGCCCCCTTCGCCCTCGGCATCGCCTCGCTCATCATGGGCTTCCCGATCTTCTTCGACGCCGGTCTGGTCGTCATGCTGCCGATCATCTTCGCCGTCGCCCGGCGCCTGGGCGGCAACAACGTCCTGCTCTACGGCTTCCCCGCCGCCACGGCGTTCTCCGTGATGCACGTCTTCGTGCCCCCGCACCCGGGGCCCGTGGCCGCGACGGAGCTCTACGGCGCCGACCTCGGCCTGGTCCTGCTCATCGGCCTGCTCATCGCGTTCCCGATCTGGTACGTCTCCGGCTACCTCTGGGGCAAGCGCGTGGGCACCAAGTACGTCCTCCCGGTGCCCGGGTTCTTCGGGGAGCTCGATCCCGACCAGCCGAAGAACCCGCCGAAGGTCGGCACCATCATCGCGATGCTGCTGCTGCCGCTCGTGCTGATCTTCCTGAACACCGGCCTGAACTTCCTGCGCGCGGCCGGCGCGGTCTCCGCCGACGCCGAGTGGGTGCAGGTCCTCTCCGCGCTCGGCGAGTCCCCGGTGGCCCTGCTGATCTCCGTGCTCGTGGCCACGTTCGTGCTCGGCACCCGCCGCGGGGAGCACGGCACCGCCCTGGAGAAGGTCCTCGACTCCTCCCTCGGCCCGGTGTGCTCGGTCATCCTCATCACCGGTGCCGGCGGCATGTTCGGCGGCATCCTGCGCGCCTCCGGCATCGGCGACGCCCTGTCCTCGTCGCTGGGGGACCTGGGCCTGCCGGTCATCGTCGCGGCCTACCTCATCGCCGTGATCCTGCGCCTGGCCCAGGGCTCCGCCACGGTGGCCCTCGTGACCGCGGCGGGGCTGATGGCCCCGGCCGTGGCCGCGGGCGGCTTCAGCGCGGTGCAGATCGCCGCGATCACCCTGGCCACCGCGGCGGGCTCCGTGTTCGCCAGCCACGTCAACGACTCCGGGTTCTGGCTGGTCGGGCGCCTCATGGGCATGGACGTCAAGACCACCCTGAAGACCTGGACGGTCCAGCAGGCCCTGGAGTCGGTGCTCGGCTTCGCCATCGTCCTGGCCATCTTCTCCGTCGCCTGAGGAACCCCGTGAACAGCATCTTCGACATCACCGGCCGGCTCGCCCTGGTCACCGGCTCCTCCCGCGGACTGGGCCGGGCCCTGGCCCAGGGCCTCGCGGAGGCCGGCGCGCGCGTGGTCCTCCACGGCCGCGACGGCGCCGCCCTCGCCCGGGCCCGCGACGAGATCGCCGAGGCCGTCGGCGCCGCCCCCGCCGTGGTGGCCTTCGACGTCACCGACGCCGAGGCGGTCCGCGAGGGCGTCGGCGCGCTCGTCGCCGAGCACGGCGTGCCGGACATCCTGGTCAACAACGCCGGGATCCAGCGCCGCGCGCCCTTCACGGAGTTCGCCGCGCAGGACTGGGACGACATCGTCGCGGCCAACCTCTCCAGCGCCTTCCACGTCTCCCGGGCCGTCGCGCCCGGGATGCAGGAGCGGGGCTCCGGGAAGATCGTCAACATCGGCTCCGTGCAGTCGGTGCTCGCCCGGCAGACCATCGCCCCGTACTCGGCCACCAAGGGCGGGCTGGTCATGCTCACCAAGGGCATGGCCGCCGACCTCGCCCGGTACGGCATCCAGGTCAACGCCATCTCCCCGGGCTACTTCGCCACGGAGATGAACCAGGCCCTCGTGGCGGACGAGGCGTTCAGCGCCTGGGTCGTCCAGCGCACCCCCGCCCAGCGCTGGGGCCGGGTCGAGGAGCTCGTCGGGACGCTGCTCTACCTCTGCTCCGACGCCTCGAGCTTCGTCTCGGGCCAGAACATTCTCGTCGACGGCGGCATGACCTCCGTCGTCTGAGCCGCACCGGCCCACCCCGCACCGCCCGTCCCCGAGGAGAGCACATGAAGGCCATCGTCATCCACGGCAGGCTCGACCTGCGGGTCGAGGACGTCCCCACCCCCGAGCCCGGAGCGGGCGAACTGAGGCTGCGAATGGCCTACGGCGGGGTGTGCGGGTCCGACCTGCACTACTGGGCGCACGGCGCCAACGGCGAGTACGTGGTCCGGGAACCGCTCGTGCCCGGCCACGAGGTCTCCGGGACGGTCGAGCTCGACCCCTCCGGCGAGCTCGCCCCCGGCACCCCCGTGACGGTCCACCCCGCGACCTTCGGCACGCCCGAGCCCGGGATCGAGGACCGCCCCCACCTGTGGCCCGGCGGCGCCTACCTCGGCAGCGCCTCCACCTGGCCCCACACCCAGGGCGGGATGAGCGAGCACCTGGTCGTGCGCCGCGACATGGTCCGCGTGCTGCCCGAGGGCGTGTCCCTGCGCCGGGCGGCGCTCGCGGAGCCGCTGGCCGTGGCCCTGCACGGGCTGAACGTGGCCGGCGACGTCGCCGGCCGGCGCGTGCTCGTCTCCGGCTCCGGGCCCATCGGCCTGCTCGCCGCGGCAGCGGCCCTGGCGCGCGGGGCCGCGGAGGTCGTGAGCACCGACGTCCTGGAGGGCCCCCTCGAGCGGGCCCGCCGGCTCGGCGTGCACGGCACGGTCCGGGTCGGCGCCGAGCAGGTCCCGCCGCTGGCGTTCGACGTGGTCCTGGAGTGCTCCGGCGTGCCCGCGGCGACCAGCGCCGCGCTGGTGGGCGCCCGCCGCGGCGCCGTCGTGGTCCAGGTGGGCATGGTGCCGAACGAGGCCCGGCCCGTGAACCTCGCGCCGCTGGTCTCGAAGGAGCTCCAGCTGCGCGGGTCCTTCCGCTTCGCCGACGAGCTCGACGAGGCGCTCGAGCTGCTCGCCGCCCGCCCCGGCATCGAGGACGTGGTCACCCACGTCCTGCCCGCCGAGCGCGCGGCCGAGGCGTTCGCGGCGGCCCAGGACTCGGCCGCCTCCGGCAAGGTCCTCGTGTCCCTGTGGCACGACGACCCCCGATGAGCCCGGCGGGTCCGCAGGCCGGCCCGGCCGAGGACCCCGCCCCCGCCCCCGTCGTCGTCGGCGTCGACATCGGCACGACCGCCACGAAGGCGGTCGCCTTCACCGCGGCGGGGGAGCTGGTCGCCGGGGCCTCCGCCGAGTACCCGCTCGAGGAGCCGCGGCCCGGCCACGCGGAGCAGGACCCGGAGCTGATCCTCGGGGCGGTGCTGGAGTGCCTGCGCTCGGTCGTCCGGGAGGTCGGGGCCCCGCGCGTGGCCGGGCTGTCCTTCAGCGCCGCGATGCACAGCCTCCTGGGGCTCTCCGCCGACGGGCGGCCGCTGACGCCACTCGTCACCTGGGCCGACGCCCGTGCCGGCGAGCAGGCCGAGCGGCTGCGCGCCGGGGCCGGCGGCCTCGCGCTGCACCGGCGCACCGGGACCCCCGTGCACCCGATGTCCCCGCTGACCAAGCTCGTGTGGTTCCGCGAGGAGCGGACGCAGCTGTGCGCGCGCGTGGCCTGCTGGGCGGGGATCAAGGAGTTCGTGCTGCTGCGGCTGTGCGGGGAGCTCGTGACCGACCACTCGGTGGCCTCGGCCACCGGGCTGATGAACCTGCAGGAGCTGGACTGGGACGCCGAGGCGCTGGAGCTCGCCGGGGTGACGCCCGCGCGGCTGCCCCGGCTCGTGCCCACCACGGAGGTCCTCCCCGGCCTGACCGCCGGGGCGGCGCACGCGACCGGGCTGCCCGCGGCGACCCCCGTGGTGGTCGGCGCCGGCGACGGCCCCCTCGCCAACCTGGGGCTGGGCGCGGTGCGCCCCGGGGTCGTGGCCTGCTCGATCGGCACGAGCGGGGCGCTGCGCGTCGTCGTCGACCGGCCCGTCGTGGACCCCCGGGGACAGGTGTTCTGCTACGCGCTCACCCCCGGCCGCTGGGTCGTGGGCGGGGCCGTGAACAACGGCGGGGTGGTGCTGGGCTGGGCCGGGGACGCCCTCGCCCCGGAGCTGGGGGACGAGCCCGAGGAGGAGCTGCTCACCCTCGCCGAGCGGGTCCCGGCCGGGGCCGGCGGGCTCGTCATGCTGCCCTACCTGCTGGGGGAGAGGGCGCCCCGCTGGACGTCCGTTCCGCGCGGGGCATATGTCGGGCTCACGCGCGCCCACCGGCGGGAGCACCTGGTGCGCGCCGCCCTGGAGGGCGTGTGCCAGCAGCTGGCCCTCGTCCTGGACTCGATGCGCGCCACGGGCCTGGCCGTGGAGCAGGTCCGCGCGACCGGCGGGTTCGCCCGCAGCCCGCTGTGGCGGCAGCTGCTCGCGGACGTGCTGGGCCTCGACGTCCGGTTCGCCGAGGGGCACGACGGCTCCGGCTTCGGCGCAGCCCTGCTCGGCATGCAGGCCCTCGGGCTCGTCGCCTCCGTCGACGTCGCGGCGGAGCTCGTCCAGGTGGACGCGACCGTGCGCCCGCGGCCGGCGGACGCCGCCGTCCACGCGGCCCTGCGTCCGGTCTTCGAAGGCCTCCACGACGCGCTCGTGCCCGCGTTCACCGCGCTGCGGCAGCTGGCGCCGTCGCTGCCCCTCGAACCCGGCCCGGGCCTGCGGTAAACATCGGACACGGGGCGCACGGGCCCCTGCTCCGCTCCTAGGCTGGTAGCCCCGGACCGGGTGCTCGACGGTCCGCCCCAGCGACGACAGGAGGACCCGCGATGACCACGGCACGCGAGATCATGAGCCCGGGCGCGGAGTGCATCGGCGAGAACCAGACGCTCGAGGAGGCCGCGCGGAAGATGAAGGACCTGGACGTCGGGGCCCTGCCGATCTGCGGCGAGGACAACCGGCTCAAGGGCGTCGTCACCGACCGCGACATCGTCGTGAAGTGCTTGGCCGGCGGCGGGGACCCCCGCACGGTCCGGGCCGGCGAGCTCGCCGAGGGCAAGCCGGTGACGATCGGCGCCGACGACAGCGTCGAGGAGGCCATCCGGACCATGACCGACCACCAGGTGCGGCGCCTGCCGGTGATCGACGGGCACGACCTCGTCGGGATGGTCAGCCAGGCCGACATCGCCCGGTCCATGCCCGAGGACCGCGTCGGGGAGCTCGTCGAGCTGATCTCCTTCGACTGAGGACCACCGGGGCGACCGGGGCCCCGCCCCTCCCGCGGCGCCCGCCCGGACCGCCCGTGCGGACCGGCCGGGCGCCGCCGTCCGGGCCGCGGAGTACGCTGGACACAGCATCCCCGAGACATCAGTGATCGGATCGACGGCGCCGAGGGGGCCCGCAATGATCTCGAGAACCGACGTGGAGGACCTCGTCCCGCAGGTCTGCGGCCCCGTCCTCCTCCCGGACGACGACGGCTTCGCGGAGGAGATCGCCGGCTTCAACCTGGCCGCCGTCCACCACCCCGACGTCGTGGTGGGGGCCGACGACGCCGGGGACGTGATGACGGCGGTGCAGTGGGCGGCCGCCCACCACGAGCCCGTCGGCGTCCAGGCCACCGGGCACGGGGCCGACCAGCCCATGGAGGGCGGGCTGCTCATCACCACGCACCGCATGCAGGAGCTCACCGTGGACCCCGTCCGGCGCACCGCCCGGATCGGCGCCGGCGTGCGCTGGCGCTCGGTGATCGACGCGATCGCCCCCCACGGGCTGGGCGTGCTCAACGGCTCCTCCAGCCACGCGGGGGCCGTGGGCTACACCCTCGGCGGGGGGCTGCCCGTGCTGGGGCGGGCCTTCGGCTTCGCGGCCGACTGGGTGCGCGGCCTCGACGTCGTCACCCCCGACGGGCGGCTGCGCAGCGTGGACGCCGCGCACGAGCCCGAGCTGTTCGCCCTGCTGCTCGGGGGCAAGGGCAACCTGGGCGTCGTCACGGCGATGACCCTGGAGCTCGTCCCGCTGAGCGGGCTCTACGGCGGCGGCGTCTTCTACCCCGGCGCCGACGCGCAGGAGGTGCTCTCGGCGTTCAGCCGGTGGGCCCCCGGCCTGCCGGACAACGCCTGCACCTCCGTGGCGCTGCGCTGGATGCCGCGCCACCCCCTCGTCGAGGAACGCCTGCGCCACCGGCTGCTCGTGCACCTGCGCTACTGCTGGGTGGGCGACCCCGAGGAGGGGGCGCGGGCCCTCGAGCCCATGCGCGAGGTCTCCTGCAGCGTGCTCGACACCGTCGCCCCCATGGACTACCGGGACATCGACCTCGTCCACCTCGACGCCACGCAGCCCGGTCTCTACGTGCTGACCGGGGAGTTCCTCCGGGACTTCGACGCCGCGGCGATCGCGGCGCTGCTGCAGCAGGCCGGCCCCGGGTCGGACTGCCCGCTGCCCGAGGTCGGGATCCGGCTGATGGGCGGGTCCCTGTCCCGCCCCAGCGCCCGCGACGACGCGGTCACGGGACGCGACGCGGCGTTCTTCCTCGAGCTCATCGGCCGGCTCTCGCCCAAGGTCGCCGACCGGACCCCGCCCGCGCTCGCGGCCATCCTCCAGGCGATGTCCCCGTGGAGCACGGGCCGGGCGTTCGTGAACCTGCACGGGGTCCCCGGCGGGGAGAGCGAGCGGGCCCGGGCGTGGTCCGAGGAGGTCTACGCCCGGCTGGTGCGCGCCAAGGCGGTCTACGACCCGGACAACCTGCTGCGCTTCCAGCACGTCGTGGGACAGTCGCGCTGACGCCCGGCCCGCCCCCTGTCCAGCGTCCCGACAGCACTGCATGATGGACTCGGTACGCCGGACGCCCGCGACGAGCGCGGGCGTCACCCGATCGGAAGGAGACGCCGTGGTGGACTTCAGCAGACTCGCGGCCAAGGCCAAGCAGTTCGCGCAGCGCAACCCGGACAAGGTCGGCAAGATCATTGACCAGGCCGGGAACCTCGTCGACAAGAGGACGGGGCGCAAGTACGAGCGCCACGTGGACACCGTGCAGCAGCGGGCCCGCGACTACCTCGGCGGAGGCCGTGCACCGGGTCCGCGACCGGAGGAGCGGCCCACGGGCGGGACGGGGCGCAATCCCGTCGACCAGCCCCCCACGGACCGCCCCGGCGGGGACGTGCCGGGGCGGGACCCGCTGCGCTGACCGCCTCCGGCCGGCCGGCGCAGGGCCCCGGGACCGATCCGGGGGCGGGCGGCGGTCCGGCGGGGGCCAGGACGACGACGGACACGGCGGCTCCCTCGGGGGGAGGTGCCCGCCACGGACCGCCGGATGAAGGTGCACGGAAGCGGCGGGCGGCCGCGCGGCGCTCCGCCGCGGTGCCGGAGCAGGTGCTCGCGGGGCTCGGCGGGGCCCTCGCGGCCGCCACCCCGGCACTCCGCGCCGGCCTCCCGCCGGATCCGCCCGCGCGCTGTCACAATGACCCCATGACATTCGCCTCCGCGAACGGCGGGCGCGCCGCGGCGTGGACCACGCTCGGCGGGCCCCCCACCGCCCTGCGGGCGCACGCCCTCTCCTGGATCGCCGTCAGCGCCGACGCCGGCGTCCTCCGCCGGGGAGGCGAGGCGGCCCGGGCCGCCCCGGCCCCTCCGTCCTGCGCCTGACCCGCGAGGCCCCCGCCTCCGTCCCCCGCCCGCCGACCCCTGCGAAACCCCCGTCTCGCTCCTGTCCCCCCGAGGAGTCGCCATGCCGCACGTCCCCCACATCCCCCCGCCTCACGACCCGGTCGGCTGCTCCGGCATGCACTCCGCGCCGGGCGCCCCGGCCGGCGCCCCGGTCTTCCGGTCCCCGGACGAGCTCGCCGCCGCCACCCGCCACGCCCGGCTGGGCCGCACCGGGCCCCTGCTGGTGGCCTCCCGGGCGGGTTTCCACCCCGACGGGCCCTGGCCGGGCTCCGCGCTCGAGTCGGCCGAGAACGTCCGTGCCGCGCTGCCGGCCACGATCGTCGAGATCGACCTGCGGGCCACCGTCGACGGTGTGTGCGTCGTGCTGCACGACGCCGTCATGGGCCGGGCGAGCACCGGTGCGGGGCCGATCAGCGATCAGTCCGCCGACTACGTGCTGAGCCAGCGCCTCGTGGACAACCACGGCGAGGTCAGCGAGCACCGGCTCCGCGCGGCGGGGGACTTCCTCGCCTGGGCCGTGCGGACCGGCGCCGTCCTGTGGCTCGACGTCCACGACGTGGCACCGGAGACCGTCGTCGGGCTCGTGCGCGAGCACGGGGCCGAGAGCCAGGTGATCGTCGGCGCCTACGGGCTGCGCAACCTCTCGGCCTACCGGCGGCTCGCCCCGGACCTGGTCTACTTCGTCCCCACCCACGCGGACGGGCTGCCCACGGTCGAGGACGTCCGGCGCGAGGTCCCGGACCCGGAGCGCCTGGTCGGCTTCGCCGGCGAGTACATGCCCGACCCCGAGGACAGCGTGCGGCTGCGCAC
Organism: Kocuria rosea; assembly: GCF_023715525.1. Lineage (GTDB taxonomy): Bacteria > Actinomycetota > Actinomycetes > Actinomycetales > Micrococcaceae > Kocuria > Kocuria rosea_A. The sequence goes on from NZ_JAMBOG010000015.1 coordinate 46,528, forward strand.
CTGGGACGTCCCCGCGATGCTGGACCTCACGCGCTACGACGAGAACCTGCACGACGACGAGCTGGACCTGCGCTGCTACCGCCGCGCGGTGGAGGTCGGATGCCGCATCCTGCGCACCACCCACGTCCGGGAGGTGGCGGAGCTGCTCCAGCTCACGGCCGCCGCGCCGCAGTCCCTGAGGGAGCACTACCGGGTGTCCCGCCGCTGATCCCGCCCGTGTGTGGCGCATCACGGCCGAGTCCCCTACGGTCGTAGCAGGACCACGGCGGCTCCAGGAGGCACGGCATGGCACACGTCCAGCTGCTCGGCACCGGCGGCACCATCGCGTCGCGGGGCGGGGGCGAGAGCGGCTCGGTGGCCACCGACACCGCCGCCGGGCTCGCCACCACCCGGTACGGCGACGTCACCGTCGCCGCCCGCGACGTCCTGACCACCGGCAGCTACCGGCTGGGCCTGGCCGACCTGCGGCGGATCGCGGAGGCCGTGCAGGAGGCGCTGGTCGACCGCGGCAACGACGGCGTGGTCGTCACCCACGGCACCGACACCCTGGAGGAGACGGCGTTCCTGCTGGACCTCGTGCACGCCTCGCCGAAGTCCGTGGTGGTCACCGGGGCCCAGCAGCCCGCGGACAGCCCCGCCCCCGACGGTCCCCGCAACGTGGCCGAGGCGGTGCTCGCCGCGCACTCGACGGCCCTGCACCACAGTGGCGTGCTCGTCTCGTTCGGGGGGACCCTGCGCACCGCCCGCGGCGCCCGCAAGGCCCACACCGTGGCCCCCGACCCGTTCCAGGGCGGCACCGAGGTGGCGCACGTGACCGGCGGCGAACTCGTCGTGCTGGCGAAGCCCGTGCGCCGCCCGCCCCTGCCCCTGCCCCCGGCGGACTTCGACGACGTGCGGGTCGAGGTCGTCACCGCCTACCCCGGGGCCACGCCCGAGCTGTTCGAGTTCGCGGTGGCCTCCGGTGCCCGGGCCGTGGTGCTCGCCGGCACCGGGGTCGGCAACGCGGGCCCGGGCTTCGCCGAGGCGGTGGGCCGGGCCGTGGCGGCGGGGTGCGCCGTGGTCCTGAGCACCCGCGCGCCGTGGGGTCCCGTGGTCCCGACCTACGGCAACGGCGGGGGCGTGGACCTCGTGCGCGCCGGTGCCGTCCCCTCCGGGCACCTGAACCCCTTCCAGGCGCGGATCCTCGCCGCCCTGCTGCTCTCCCTCGGCACCTCGGCGCCCGACCTGCCCCAGGCGTTCCGCGCCCACCTGTAGGGCCTCCGCGTCCGCGAGCCCCCTCGTGCCCGTCCCGCCGGGCCACGCCCCGACCCAGGAGGAAGCATGGCGGAGAAGATCCCCGGGCCGCTGGCCGCCATGGCCGGCGTCGCCCGCGACGTCGCCGCCCGCCACCCCCGGGCGCGGGGCTGAGCCGTGTGCGCGGGGTGCTCCGGCGGCCGGCCGGTCTCGTCCACCACGGCCCGCCTCAACGCGGACCGGCTCAAGCCGGCCGTGCAGCAGGCGCTGCAGCGGCGGGTGGGGCGGCGGGCGCGGATCTCCGTGTTCGGGGACCGGTGGGTGCTGCGGCTGCCGACCGGGCGCCAGGAGGTCTTCGAGGACGTCGAGGCGCTCGCGGCCGCCCTCACGGCGCAGGGCCTCGCCGGTCCCGCGGATCCGCCCGGGGAGGTGCCGGCGGACCCGTCCGGGGAAGCGCACGGGAACGCGGCGGACGAGCTCGTGAGCGCCCTGCTCGCGGGGCCGCCCTAGACTCGCCGCATGGCGTGGAACGCGGTGGCCCTCTCGACCCTCCTGGGCGTCGGCGTCCTCGTCGCGGTCACGGCCGCGGCGCTCGCGGTCCGCGGGGTGCCCCGGTGGTCCGCGCCCGGGCTCGCGGTGCTGCGCGCCGCCGCCCAGCTCGCCGCCCTCAGCCTCGTGCTCTCGGCGGTCATCGAGGACATCCGGTGGGTCTGGCTGGCCCTGGGGGCCATGCTCGTGGCGGCCGTCCTCACGGCCGGCGGCCGGATCGCCGCGGGGGCGCGGCTGCTGCCGTGGCTGGCCCTCGCCATGGTCCTCGCCGCGGGGACCGCCCTGGCGGTGGTGTTCCTGACGGGCGCCGTGACCGTGACCCCGCAGAACGTGCTCGCCGTCGGCGGCATCGTCATCGGCAACACCATGAGCATCGCCACGCTGACCGGCCGCCGCTACCGGGGCTCGCTGGTGGAGCGGCGCGACGAGGTGGAGGGCTGGCTGGCCCTCGGGGCGACCCCCCGGCAGTCCACGCTGGAGATCGCCCGCCACGCCGTCGTCGAGGCGATCGTCCCGTCGGTGGACCAGACCCGCACCACCGGGATGGTCGTGCTGCCCGGCGCGTTCGTGGGCGCGGTCTTCGCCGGGGCGTCGCCGCTGGAGGCGGGCCGGTTCCAGCTCGTCGTGCTCGCGAGCATCCTCGCCGCGGGGGCCCTCGTGGCGGTCGGCCTGGTGGAGGTGCTCGGCCGGGCGCGGACGGTGCCCACCGGGTGATCCGCTCCTGCCGCGGGCTCAGCGCCCCGGCGCGGGCGGGGTGCGCCGCAGGGCGATGTCGAGGAGGTCCGCGGCGGCCCCCCGCACGGGCCGGTCCGGGCGGCGGATGACCTGCAGCGAGCGGGTCAGCTCCAGCCCGTCGACGCGCACGGCGACCAGGCGGCCGTCGTCGAGCTCGTGGCGCACCGCGAGGCGGGACAGCACCGTGGGCCGGCAGCCCGCGAGGGCGGCGGCCTTGACCGCGGCGGTGGTGCCGAGCTCGACGAGCGGCGGCGCGAGCCCGGGCAGGGCCGCCTCGAGGGTCTGCCGGGTGCCGGAGCCGGCCTCGCGCAGCACGAGCCGGGTGGTCCGCAGCTCGTCCTGGGCGATGCCGTCCCGCTGCGCCCAGGGGTGGCCGGGCGGGACGACGAGCACCAGCTCGTCCTGGGCGAAGGGCAGCGTCTCGACCGTGCGCGGGGCGGCGGGGCCCTCGACGAAGCCCAGCTGCACCTCGTCGGCGAGCACGGCGGCGATCACCTCGTCCGTGTTGCCCGTGGTGACCGAGACCTCCAGGCCGGGGTGCCGTCCGCGCAGCGCCATGATCCACGCCGGCAGGACGTGCTCGGCGATGGTCATGGACGTGGCCACGGTGGCGTGCCCGCGCCCGGCGACGCTCGCCACGCCCTCGGCCAGGTTCTCCGCGGCCCGCAGCAGGTCCCCGATCCACTCCATGACCGGTGCGGCGCGGGCGGTGACCACGACCCCGCGCGGGGACCGGGTGAACAGGGCCAGGCCCAGGCGCTGCTCCACGGCCCGGATCCGGGCGCTGGCCGCCTGCTGGCTGATGCCCAGCTCGCGGGCGGCGGCGCCCACGCTGCCCAGCCGCGCGGCCAGGTGGGCGGTCTCGAACTCCTCGAGGGCGGGCAGGCGGGCGGCGACGGGCATGCTGCCCATCGTCCCATCCGGCCGCTCCGCTCACAACCGGGGATTGTGGCCCCACAGGGGAGCGCCGTCTACCGGGTCCCGCCGCGCGGGAGGAAGGTGGGACCATGAGCCTGCCCGTGACCCGTGCCGTCGTCGTCCCCACCGTCCCCGCGCGCACGGCCGGGCGGCGGCCGGGGCTCGCGGTCGAGCACGTGGGGCCCCAGTGGTTCCCCGCGGTCATGGGCACCGGGATCCTCGCCGTGTGCACCGAGCGGCTCGCGGCCGCCGCCCCCGCCCTGCACGGGGCGGCCCTCGCCGCCCTGGCCGTCGCGTGGCTCGTGCTCCTGGTCGTCGGCGGCACCTTCCTCCGGCACGCGCGGCGCCGTCCCGACCGGTTCCGCGCCACCGTCGCGGATCCCGCCGTCGTGCCCTTCTACGGGGCGGTCGCCATGGGGCTGCTCTCCGTGGGGGCGGCCACCTCCGCCGTCCTGGGCCCGCACCTGCCGTCGACGGCGAGCGCCGCCGCCTGGCTGCTGTGGGTCCTCGGCACGCTCCTGGGCGTGGTCACGGCCCTGGGCTGCCCGGTGCGGCTGCTCACCGCCGGGCCTGCGGAGCGCGGCGCCCCGACCCCGGTGTGGGCGCTGCCGGTGGTCCCGCCGATGGTCTCGGCCGCCTCCGGGACCGCGCTGACGGCCACCCTGGCGCCCGGGCCGGCCGCGACCGCGCTGCTCGCGGCCTGCGGGGCGCTGTTCGTGCTGTCGCTGTGCCTGGGGACCGTGGTCTTCGTCCTCGCCTACGGCCACCTGGCGCGCGGGAACGCCCTGCCGCTGCAGGGCACGCCGGCGATCTGGATCCCGCTGGGGATGGCCGGGCAGTCCACCGCGGCCGTGAACCTGGCCCTCGTCCCGGCGGGGGCGGCCCTCCCGCCCGCCGCGCTCGGGGGCCTGCACGCGGCGGCCGTCGGCTACAGCGCCGTCGCGCTGCTCCTCGGGGCGGTGGCGGCGGCGGTCGCCCTGCGCGTGACGGTGCGGGCGCTGCGCCGGGGCCTGCGCTTCTCGCCGGCCTGGTGGAGCTTCACGTTCCCGGCCGGGGCCATGGGCCTGGGCGTCTCCGCGCTCGGGACCACCCTGGGCGCGTCCTGGCTGATCGCCGTCTCGGCGGGGATCTGCGCCGGCCTGGCCGGGACCGTGGGCCTGTGCCTGGTGTGCTCGGCCCGGTGCTGGCTCACCGGCCGGGCCTGACGCGCCCGGCCGGCTAGAGCGCGGCCGCCCCGGCCAGCACCAGGCCGATGCCGGCGGCCAGCAGCCCCGCAGTGAGACTGGCAGCGCCCAGCCACAGCAGGACGATGAGCCTGCCCGGCTGCTGCGGGTCCTTGCCCAGCACCGACAGGAAGAAGCCGGCCGGCATGAGGACGGCGGCCACCGGCACCCCGCTGCGGGCCACGACCTCCAGCGGCGCCGGGAGGCTCACCTGGTCGACGACGAGCAGGATCACGATGCTCAGGACCAGCAGCACGGCCGCATGGGCGTGCCCGGCGCGGAAGAAGCCCTTCTGCAGGTCGTTCGTCTCCACATGCCGGCGCACGACCTTGGTGAGGAAGTACCCGCCGGACTCCACGGTCACCAGGAACAGGAGCAGCACGCCGATCGTGAGGAGCGTCTGCGGTTGGACCGTCATGGCGTCCAGTGTTGGACCGGGGAGCCCGCCCGTTCAAGGACGGGCGGCGTGCCCGCGTCACAACCGGTCGCACGCCCGCCCCGCGGCCGGTCAGGACGCGCGGCCGGCGACGATCGCGTCGTAGAGCGCCGTCGGGAGCAGGCCGCCGCGGTGGGCGCGCTCGACGGCGGCGAAGCCCTCGTCCGTCTCCTCGTAGGGGAAGTGGATCAGGTCGGCGACGAGCTCCCAGTGGTCGATCACCCCGCCGGCGTAGAGCCGGCAGATCTCCTCCGGGGTGTCGGCCGAGAAGGTGGGGGACGCGGGCAGGACGTACTCGCCGGCGGGCACCCGCCAGGCCTCGAGGACGTCGAGGTCCGCCGCCAGGTCCTCGAGCGTGTCGTAGTGGCCCGTGCGGTCGGGGTCCACGGTCCCGTCGGGATTGGCCAGCTCGACGTCGTAGCCGCCCTCCGCCGCCGCGAAGACGGAGGTGGGCCCGGGCTCCCCGCCCACGCCGGCGTCCAGGGGCAGCTGGGACGGCAGCCACTCCCAGCCGTCGCCGAGCTGGTCCATCTCGAGGTCGCGGTAGGCGACCCAGCCGCGGGAGGTGAGCAGCTCGTGGGCGTCGTCGTCCCAGGTGCCCTGCGGGGAGCCCTCGACGTCGACGTTCCGGGCGCCGGCCGCGGCGTGGAAGTCGCGGCGCTGCTGCTTCTTCTTGGCGGCGGCCTTCTTGCGGGGCTTGCTCTTGGGCACGGGATTCTCCTGGCAGGCGGGAGGGCCGCGCGGCGGCCCCTCGGGACTTCCATGATGGCGCACCGGGGCGGGCCCGCGGGCCGCTGCCCGCCGTCGGTGCCCGCTCTTGTCCCGGGCGCCGTCCCGCCGTAGCGTGCGGGCATGGCCCCGGACCCGCTCCCGGACGGCACGGACGTCGTGCGCCGGCTCTTCGCCGCCTACCTCGCCCAGGACGAGGCGGCGGCGCGAGAGCTCCTCGACGACGCCCTGCGGTTCACCTCGCCGCAGGACGACCACATCGACAAGGCCGCATGGCTCGCCCGCTGCCTCCCCACGGCCCGGCGGGTGGCGTGGCAGGAGCTGCGCGAGGTCGTCGAGGCGCGGCCCGGTCTCGTGCTCGTGCGCTACGAGTACGGGCTGAGGACCGGCGGGACGTTCCAGAACATGGAGGCGATCACGGTGCGCGACGGCCGGGTCGTCGACGTCCAGGTCTACTTCGGCGGCGCGCCGGCCGCCGCCGACCCCCAGCACCCGACGCTCCAGGAAGGCCCGCCCGCCATGAAGCACTACCTGCTCAGCATCGAACAGCCCGACGGCGGCCCGGCCGGGCCCGAGGTCCTCGGACCCGTGATGCGCGACGTCGCGGCCTTCAACGAGGAGCTCAGGGCCGCCGGGGCGTGGGTCTTCGCCGGCGGCCTCGACCGGGCGGAGGCGTCCGTCGTCGTGCGCTTCCACGGCGGCGACGTGGTCACGACCGACGGCCCGTACGAGCGCGAGGACGAGCACGCGGGCGGGATCTGCATCGTGGCGGCCCCCGACTACGACGCCGCCATCGAGTGGGGCCGCAAGCTGGCGAAGGCCACGACCCTGCCCGTGGAGGTGCGCGAGTTCCAGGGCGAGCCCGCCGAGCACCTGCCGTAGACCTCGACGCCCTCCCTCCCGGCGCGCTGATCCGGCCGGGTCACCGGTCGATCTGCCGGGCCTGGGCCTCCCAGTCGGCGTGCAGGTCCCGGGCCTCGGTGGGCCGGTGGGTCTCCCGCATGGCCCTGAGCGCCGCGTTGCGCTGGTCGGCCAGGGAGTCCGCGGCCGCCCTCGCGGCGGCGTCCAGGCGCACCTGGGCGCGGGCGTCGGAGATGCTGCGCATGATGGCCTCCACGCCCTCGGACCCGCCCTGCAGGTAGGCGGCCCGGACGGCGGGGTCCGGGTGGCAGACGTAGCGGTCGTCGGACTGGCCCAGCCGGGCGTCGAACTCCTCGTCGGTGCGGTCGGCGAGCATGGCGGCCACCCGGTCCAGGCGGGCCTCGACGTCCCGCTGGAAGGGGGTCCGCCCGGCCACGTCGCGCAGGGACCACAGCGCCTGGCCGTGCCGGCGCAGCCTCGTCGCGTCCCAGTCGGCCCGGGGGATCTCGGCCAGCCGGCCGGCGACGAACGACGCGTCCCCCGTCCGGTGCTGGTGCGGCAGGACCCCCAGCCGGCACCGCAACCAGGCGGTGCGCATGTCCTGCCCACCGGCCCGCCGGGCCTGCTCCACGAGCCCGGCGGCGCTCCGCTGCGCGGTCCGGTGCCCGGTCGGGTGCGCGGCCGTCCGCCTGCCGGCCGGGGTCTTCCGCGGCGTGCGCACGGAGGTCCGCACGAGCAGGACGGCCAGGTAGAGAGCGGCGACGACCACGCCGGTGACGACGATGGTGCGCAGGTGGGTGAGGACGAACGAGACGACGCAGAGCACGACGATCCCGGCGATCAGCAGCAGGCAACCGGAGCCGTCCCTGCTCCCGGTGCTCTTCATGGCGGATCCCCCTGAACCCTGTGACCACCCGAGCGGCCATTTTATCCGGGTTCCGCACCGGCGAACAGTGCGCCCGCCGTCGCTACGCTGGGCCCGTGAGGTCCTCGGTGCTGTTCCCGTCCGCCGCCGCCCTGCTCCGCGGGCACGGCCTGCAGGGCGCGAGCGCGCAGGAGTCCGTCGAGCGGCTCGAGCGCACGCAGGGAGGCCGGGCGTCGGCGGAGTCCAGCACCTCCGCGGACGGCCCGACCTGCCTCACGACGATGCGGCTGGGGCGAGCCCGGCCGATGACGCCCCTCGACCGGGAGGAACCGGAATGAGCATCACCATGGCCGTGACCGCGCGGGCGGTCGCCCTGCGGGCCCGCCTGACCCCGCGCCGGGAGGTGGAGCGGCTGCGGGGGCGCCCGTACCCGGAGCCGGCGGCGATCCCGGCGGACCTCGAGCGCAGCCACGCCGTGGAGCGCACCGAGGTCGCCGGGCGGCCGGTGATCCGCCTGGCCCCCCGCGCCGGGGCCGACGGCACCCACCTGGTGTACCTGCACGGCGGGGCGTTCGTGATGCCGCTGCTCACCGCGCACTGGTGGATCGTCCGCGAGCTGGTGAGGGGCACCGGCGCCACCGTCACCGTCCCGCTGTACCGGCTGGCCCCGGAGGGCACCGCCGAGGAGGGCTACGACTTCCTCGCCGCCGCCTGGGCGGACCTGGTCCGGCGCCCGGGCGTGGAGCGGATCGTGGTGGCCGGGGACTCCGCCGGCGGCAACCTCGCGATCGGCCTCGCCATGGCCCTGCGCGACGCCGGGTCCCGGCCGCCCGACGAGGTCGTGGCCTTCTCCCCGGCCCTGGACGTCACCGCCAGCCACCCGGCGGTGCGCGAGCTGGACCCCCACGACCCGATGCTGTCCGTGGACGAGGTCCAGCCGCTGTGCGCGGCCTGGGCCGGGGCCCGGGAGCTGACGGATCCGCTGGTGAGCCCCCTGTACGGGTCCGCGGAGGGCCTGCCGCCCGTGCACGTCGTCCAGGGCGGGCGCGACATCCTCGCCGCCGACGCACTGGCCTTCGCGCGCAGCCTCCAGCGGGCCGGCAACCCCGGGCGGCTGATCTACGAGCCCGGCGCCTTCCACGTCTACGTCAGCGCGTACTGGACGCCGGAGGCCCGGCGGGCGCTGGGACACGTGCGCGGCCTGCTCTGAGCCGCCCGCCGCATCGCGCGCCGGGTCGCGCGCCGGATCGCGCACCGCGCGGGCCCGGACCTTGCCGACGGACCCGAAGTGCGGTTGCCTGGGAGGAGCGGAGCCGTCCGAAGGAGGCACCAGCCATGACCGGACCGATCGTCCTCACGGGCGGGACCATCCACCTCGACGCCCGCGGCTCCTCCGCGGAGGCGGTCGGCGTGCGCGAGGGCTCCGTCGTCGCCGCCGGCACGCTCGAGGAGGTGACGGCCGCGCTGCCGGGCGCGCACCGCGCGGACCTGGAGGGGCGCACCGTGGTGCCCGGACTCGTGGAGTCCCACGTCCACCCGATCTTCTTCGGGCTCACCGAGGCCTGGGTCGACGAGCGCAGCCCCCGCCGCAGGTCCGTCCCCGAGATCGTCGACGCGCTGCGCGATGCCCTCCCCGGGGTGGCCGACGGGGAGTGGCTGCGCGGCTGGGGCTACGACCACACCGCCCTCGCCGAGGGCCGCCACCCCACCCGGGACGAGCTCGACCAGGTCTCCACAGACGTCCCGGTCGTCCTCGCCCACGTCACCGCCCACCTCCTGGTGGCCAACTCCCGGGCCCTCGAGCTCGCCGGGATCCGGGACGACACCCCGGACCCCGCGGGAGGACGGTTCGTGCGCGACGACGCCGGGCGCCTCACGGGGCTGGTGCAGGAGCTGGGCGCGGTTGCGGCGGTGCTGGCGGCGGTGCCCCCGCCCGCGCCGGAGGACCTCACGGCCGCCGCGCAGCGGGCCCTGGCGCTCGCCGCCTCGCGCGGGATGACGACCGTGCACGATCTCGCCACCGGCTTCTTCGCCGGGTCCGCCGAGCTGGACGCCTGGGAGGCGCTCGACGCCGCCGGGCGGGTCCCGGTGCGGGTGGCGGCCTATCTGCGCGGGGACCTGCTGCCGGCGTTCCTGGCCTCCCGCCAGTTCGGGACGGGGGAGATGTTCCGGGTGCACGGGGCGAAGTTCTGGGCGGACGGGTCGATCCAGGGGCTCACGGCGGCGCTGAGGGCCCCGTACGCGTGCGCGCACGACGTCACGGGTGAGCTGCTCCTCACCCGCGAGGAGCTCGTGCACCTGGTGACGACCGTGGACGCCGCCGGGGGTCAGGCCGCGGTGCACGCCAACGGGGACCGGGCGCTCAGCACGGTCGTCGAGGCCTTCGCGGCCGTGCGCGCCGAGGGCTGCCGCCGCGGCGGGCGCCACCGGGTCGAGCACCTGCAGATGGCCTCGCCCGAGGACCTCGCCGCCCTCGCCGCCGCCGGCGGCGTGGCCTCGGTGTTCGTCAACCACGTCTACTGGTGGGGCGATCGGCACCGCGACGTGTTCCTCGGCGAGGAGCGCGCGGCGCGGATCGACCCGCTGGCCGACGTCGCCGCGTCCGGGCTGCACTTCGGGCTCCACTCGGACTGCCCCGTGACCCCCATGGACGCGCTGCGCACGCTGTGGACCGCGGTGACCCGGCGGACCAGCGGGGGAGCGGTGCTCGGGCCCGAGCAGCGGCTCACCCCGGCCCGGGCGCTGCACGCGCTGACGGCGGACAGCGCCTGGCTCATCGGGACCGAGTCCCGCTCCGGGACGCTGCACCCCGGGATGGACGCGGACCTCGCGGTGCTGGAGACGGACGTGCTCGCCGCGGACCCGGAGGAGCTGGAGCACGTAGAGGTCGCCGGGACGATGGTCGGCGGGAACTGGGTGTTCGGCGGGGTGTGAGCGCCCGCACCGGGTACTCTCGCCGTACATCCTGTCGAGGGCGGCCCGGCTGCCGAGGAGGACGCATGAGCGTGCAGATCGACGAGCACGGCGCCGTGACCGCCAACGGACGGCCCGTGGACTACGCCACGGCCTACGGCTGGTGCGTCGACTCGCCGGAGACGATCACCGGCCTGGTTCGGGACACGAAGGCCTTCGTCACCGTGATCGCCGCGGCCGAGCACGCCGGTCCCGAGGAGCAGGCCGCGGCCGTGCGGCAGGCCTTCGTGGCCGGGGTGCCCCGGGAGCCTGGGGTCACCTGGGCCGGCGGGGAGCCGCAGGGCCCCGGACCGAACACCCCGGAGCCGGCCGAGGGCGGGGAGGACGTGCCCGCGCCCGGGTTCCCCTGAGCGTCCGCTGATCAGCCGCGCGCCCGGGCCCTGAACTGCGCCGGGGAGAGCCCGAACTCCTGCTTGAAGCTCCGGGAGAAGTGCGCGGCGTCGGGGAAGCCCCACGCCGCCCCGATGCGGGAGACCGGGCGGTCGGCGTGGGCCGGGTCCAGCAGCGCCCGGCGGCACTGCTCCAGGCGCCGGTGCCGGATCCAGGCGGAGAGGGTGCGCTCCTCCCCCTGGAACACCTCGTGCAGGCGCCGGACCGAGAGGAACAGGTGGGCGGCGATCATCGGGGGACCGAGCCGCGGGTCGGCGAGGTGGTCCTCGGCGAAGGCCCGCGCGGCGGCGCGCAGGGCCTCGTGCCCCCCGGCGTCGTCGTCGCCGCCCGCGTCCTCGGCCCGTTCGGTGAGCACCGCGCCCACCAGGTCCACCGCGGAGCGCCCCAGCCGGGCGGCGGAGCGGCCGGCCAGCACGTGCATCCGGTCGGAGAGCCCGCCCAGGAAGTCCGCGGCCAGCGCGCCGACGCCCTCGTCGCCCGGCAGCCGGGTCGCGGTCACGGACGACACCGCGCCCCGCGGCAGCTCGAGGCCGGTGCCGGGGAGCATGAGCACCAGGAGCCGGGCCTCCGGGAACTCCAGCCGGTAGGGGCGGTCGGTGTCGTAGACGACCATGTCGCCGGGCTCCAGCACGGCGGTCCGGCCGTCCTGCTCGACCGCGCACGTGCCGCCGAGCTGGAGGCCGAACTTCACCGTCCCGCCGGACGCGGTGGAGGGCGCACCGTGCTCCACGACGTGCCGCGTCGCGTGGATGTGGCTGATCCCGACCTGCTCGGAGGACCGGTGCTCGATCCGTGCGCGGAAGGTGACGCGCTCGGTGGTGTCCACCTCGAGCGGCACGAACACCGCAGAGGCCAGCCGGGCGAAGTCGGCCGCGGAGGTGGCGAGCAGGGGACGTGACGATCCCCGCTCGCCGCGCTCCGCGACTGCTGCTGACACCGCCCGGGCCCCTTTCCGCCGCCGGAGATCTGTGGTCTACATCATGGTGGGATGCGGGCGGCTTGTCGACGCGTCCACGTCGGACGGAGGCGTCAGGAGGCGATGACCTTCGGCACGCCGAGCGCCTTGAGCCCCTCCACCCCGAACTCCACGCCGTGCCCGGAGCTCTTGATGCCGCCGAAGGGCATGCGGGGGTCGACGGCGCCGTGCTTGTTGATCCACACGGTGCCGGCCTGGATCCGGGCGGCGACCTCGCGCGCCCGGCCCAGATCGGATCCCCACACCGAGGCGCCGAGGCCGACGTCGAGGCGGTTGGCCATGTGCACGGCGTCGTCCACGGAGGAGTACTTCACGATCGGCAGCGCGGGCCCGAACTGCTCCTCGGTCACGAGGGGGTTGTCGTCGTCGAGGTCGGCCACGAGCGTCGCCGGGTAGAAGTACCCCGGCTGCTCCTCGACCGGATCGCCGCCGAGCAGCACCCGCCCGCCGCCGGCCCGGGCCTGCTCCACGAGGTCGGCGACGATCTCGTACTGCGCCCGGTTCTGGAGCGGGCCGAGCACGTTCTTCTCGTCCCGCCCCTCGCCCATCGGCATGGCCGCGGCCACCTCGGTCAGCGCCTCGCACACGGCGTCGTAGACGTCCTCGTGGACGTAGAGGCGCTTGAGGGCGGCGCAGGTCTGACCGGTGTTGATGAACGCGCCCCAGAACAGGCCCTCGGCGATGGCCTTCGGGTCCGCGTCCGGCAGGACGATGCCGGCGTCGTTGCCGCCGAGCTCCAGGGTCAGCCGGGTCAGGGAGTCCGCGGCCGAGCGCATGATGGCCTTGCCCGTGGCGGTCGAGCCGGTGAACATCAGCTTGTCCACGCCGGCGTGGCCGGACAGCGCCTCGCCGACCTCCCGTCCGCCCGCCACCACGGTGAGCAGGCCCTCCGGCAGGACCTGGTCGAGGACGTGCGCCAGTCCCAGGACGGAGAGCGGGGTGTACTCGGACGGCTTGGCCACCACGGTGTTGCCCATCCGCAGGGCCGGGGCGATCTGCCAGACCGAGATCATCATCGGCCAGTTCCAGGGGCTGATGGCCCCCACGACGCCGATGGGGTCGTAGTGGAGGACCGCGTGGCCGGTCTCGTCCTCGAAGAGCGTCTCCGGCTCCAGGGGCAGCGATGCCGTGGCGCGCAGCCAGGCGACCGCACCGCCGACCTCGAACAGGGCGTTCGGCCCGTTGTGCACCGGCTTGCCCTGCTCGCGCGAGAGCAGCTCGGCGAGCGCGGCGGCGTTGGCCTCGACGGCGTCGGCGGCCCGCAGCAGCAGCGCGCAGCGCTCGGCGTCGGGCACGGCCGCCCACTCGCGCTGCTTCGCGCGGGCCCGGGCCAGCGCCTGCTCCAGGTCCTCGACCGTGGACTCGTGGACGCGGCCGACCAGCTCCCCGGTGGCGGGGTCGAGGATCTCGCGGCCGCCCGGGTCGGTGATCGCCGCGAGCAGGTCCTGGTAGGTGAACGTGGCCGGGGCGGTGGTGGCGGTGCCGGTGCCGGTGTCGGTGGTCACGGTGGGCTCCTTCGGCGGAACGGACGGGTGCTGCCCCCATCGTGACCCGCGCCACACCGCGGCACCTTGTCGCTCAGGGCAGAGCTCTTGACGCAGAGCGCGCGATCTCCGCCCGGACTCCCGCGCTGCCGGTCAAGACGTCCGCGCACCCGGACAAGGCGCCCCGATGTGGCGGGGATCACACTGGGCCCATGAGCGAATCGACCACCAAGATCTACGCCGTCGTGGGCGCCGGCACCGCCGGCAGCATCCTGACCCGCCGCCTCCTGGACGCCGGCCACGAGGTGATCCTCCTGGAGGCCGGCGACCAGGACCACAACCCCGCGATCCACCTCGTCTCCCGCCTGGGCGAGCTGTGGCACTCCCCGCAGGACTGGGACTACTTCACCGTTCCCCAGCAGCACGCGGACGGCCGGGTGATCCACTGGCCGCGCGGGCGCGTGCTCGGGGGCTCCCACGCGCTCAACGCCACCATCTGGGTGCGCGGGGCCGCGCAGGACTACGACGCCTGGGCCGCCGACGGCTGCCCGGGGTGGTCCTGGGCGGACGTGCTCCCGTGGTTCCAGGCGCTCGAGACCTACCGCCCGCCCGCCGGCGAGGCCCCGGACGAGCGCCGCGGCACCGGGGGCCCGATCCCCGTGGTGCAGGACTACCCGCTCAACCCGATCTTCGAGTCCATCGTCGAGGCCGCGGAGCAGGTGGGCGTGGCCCGCAACGCGGACTACAACGCCGGCACGCTCGACGGCGTCTCCCAGCAGCAGATCAACGTCCGGGACGGGCGGCGGTTCAACACCTGGATGGCGTACGTGAAGCCGGTGGAGGACCATCCGCGCCTGACCCTGCGCACCGGGGTGCTCATCCACCGGGTCCTCGTCGAGGACGGCCGTGCGGTCGGGGTGGCGGTCGTCCCCCTGGCCGACCCGGAGGCCGCTCCTGAGGAGATCCGCGCGGACGAGGTCGTCCTGTGCGCCGGGGCGCTGGACTCGCCCAAGATCCTCCTGCGCTCCGGCATCGGCCCCGCCGAGCACCTGAGCGCCGTCGGCGTCCCGGTGGTCCACGACCTGCCCGGGGTCGGCGAGAACCTCCACGACCACCTGCTGGCCCCGGTCATCGCCGAGGCCACCGCCCGCACCATCGAGCACCCCGAGTCCGACTGGTCCGTCACCCAGACCCACCTGTTCTGGCGCTCGCGCCCCGACCTGGACGTCCCCGACACCCAGCCGATCCACTTCTCGGTGCCCATGTACGACGAGCGGATGACCGGGCCGGCCAACGCCTTCACCCTGCACTCCGGGCTCGTCCGCCCGTACTCCCGGGGAACGCTGCGCCTGACCGGTCCGGGGCTCGCCGACCCCGTGGCCCTGGACCCGAACATCTTCGACGACCCGCGCGACCGCGCGGCGCTGCTGGCCTCCTTCCGCCAGGCCCGCGCCATGGTCGCCACGCCGCCCCTGGCGCAGGACTGGGGTGCCGTGGAGCTCTACCCCGGCCCGGAGGTGCGCACCGAGGAGGAGGAGATCGCCTACCTCCACCGCTTCGTGACCACCTACCACCACCAGGTCGGCACGTGCCGCATGGGCACCGGCCCGGACGCGGTGGTCTCCCCCGAGGACCTGCGCGTGCACGGGATCGGCGGCCTGCGGGTCGTGGACGCCTCGATCATGCCGCGGGTGCCCAGCGGCAACACCAACGCGCCCACGGCGATGATCGCCGAGCGCGCCGCGGCCCTCATCACCGAGGGGGACAGGTCGCCGACCGCCGCGGAGGCGCTCGGCACCACGGTCTGACGGCCGCGGACCGGAACGGAGCGCGGATCCCCGAGGCGCCCGTGAGGAGAACGGGGCCACGCCGGGGAAACGTCGGGGAAGAACGTCTTTTCCTTTGCGGAATTCCCACGGGGTCATGAGGATTCCCTGCGGAAGTCGCCTTTCCTTCCGCGGGAGGAAAGGCGATTCCGTGTCGGCGATCCGACCTTTCGCGGAGCTCTCCCCGCAGGCTGCGACGCCATGACAGGGCCGTCGGCGCCGAACGCCCCGGTCGAAGCTCCGGACCCGAACCCGCAGGTCAGCGCGATGTCCGCCTCAGGTGGAGGCCCCCTCGGGGTCCGTCCCGGGCGCCCCGGGGCGGGCCGCCCGGGGGCGGCGGAGGATTTCTCGCTGGACAAATGTCCAGATCGAGATGTGACCGTGATCAGAACGTGACTTTTCCGTTATTCATCGGTTAGTGTGCTCTCCGTGCCGCTCGCCCAACCGATCGGCACCCCTGTGCACATCGCCGAATTCTGCCGGTGCCCGGGGCCCCCCAGAACACATCGCTCGGCAGAAGCGGGGGAACCATGACCGGCCCCACCCCCGGGGCCTAGGGGTTAAGTCGACAGGGCCCCCACCCTGCGGCCGGGTGTCTCCCACCCGCATCCGACAGCTCACCTCGCAGGCAAGAGGGAGGACATCACTCATGCCCGTGTTCCAGTCCCGCACTGCCCGCCACCGCGCCGAGAGCTCGTTCCGCCTCGGGCGCACCGTGACCCTGGCGGCCGCCGCCGGGGCCCTGGCGCTCAGCAGCGTCGCGCCGGCCCAGGCCGCCCCCGCCGCGGCCCCCCGGCAGGTCGTCAGCACCCAGTCGGCCAAGGCCGCGACCATCGCCGCCGCCGCGAAGAACCAGCTCGGGGTCCGCCAGGACTGCACCAGGCTGGCCACCAAGGCCCTGAGCGCCGCCGGCATCAACCACTACGGCTGGCCGGCGTCCTACCTGAAGCTCGGCTCGCGGGTCTCCGCCGCCCAGGCCAAGCCCGGTGACCTGGTCTACTACGCCAACGGCGGCATGGGTCTCGCCCACATCGCCGTGTACATCGGCGGCGGCAAGGCCGTCCACGGCGGCTGGAACGGCTACCAGACGGTCATCCAGACCGTCCACGTCGGCTCCGGCCCCGTCTACATCCGCGTGCGCTGACCCTGCGCACCGGATCCGGGGGCGCGGTTCCCGGTCGTCCCGACGCGAACCGCGCCCCCGGACTCCCTGTGCGCCCCGCGGGCCCCTGACCGCCTCGTGACAGGTCTGTCGCGCCCTCGATGCCCGGCAGGCCCCGGCTCCGTCGCGCAGCCGGCCCCCGCCGGCCTCTGCGCGAGGACCGGGGCGGAGTTGTGCGTCGTCCCGGTGAAGTGACGTAATGGTCAGTGTGCTGGCAGTTCCGGGTGGTGCGAGCCCCGGGAGCGGTCGGCGTCCTGGAACGTGTCGACGACGGTTGGGAGAGCCACCATGCGCAAGTGGAAGTTCAGGAAGAACGAGGCGACGGGACATCGGGCGGTCGTGGTCCCGGGTGTGCCCGGCAGCGAGGCCGCTCCCGCCGTGGAGCCGGCCACTCCCCGCCCGCCCCTGCCCCCGAAGCCGGACCAGACGACGCCGGCCCCGGTGAGCCCCACCGGTCAGGACACCGGGATCGATCCGGCGCTCAACGCCCAGGGCGGGGAGCACCTCACCACGGCCCAGGGTGCGCGGCTGCGGGACACCGACCACTCCCTCAAGGCCGGGGCCCGCGGTCCCGTCCTGCTGCAGGACCACCACTTCCGCGAGAAGATCACCCACTTCGACCACGAGCGGATCCCCGAGCGGGTGGTGCACGCCCGCGGTGCCGGCGCCCACGGCGTCTTCCGCGGCTACGGCACGGCCGAGAAGATCTCCTCGGCTGCTGTGTTCAGGAAGGACGCCGAGACCCCGGTCTTCGTGCGGTTCTCCACGGTGCTGGGCAACCGCGGCTCCGCCGACCTGGCCCGCGACACCCGCGGTTTCGCCACGAAGTTCTACACCTCCGAGGGCGTGTGGGACCTGGTGGGCAACAACATCCCGGTCTTCTTCGTCCAGGACGCCATCAAGTTCCCCGACGTCGTCCACGCCGCCAAGCCGCACCCCGACCGGGAGATCCCCCAGGCCCAGTCCGCCCACGACACCTTTTGGGACTTCGTCTCCCTGCACACCGAGGCCCAGCACCACACCATCTGGAACATGTCCGATCGCGCGCTTCCGCGCTCCTACCGGACCATGGAGGGCTTCGGGGTGCATACCTTCCGGCTCGTCGACGACGCCGGGGGGAGCGTGCTGGTGAAGTTCCACTGGAAGCCCCGGCTCGGGGTGCACTCGGTGCTGTGGGAGGAGGCCCAGATCACCAACGGCATGGACCCGGACTTCCACCGCCGGGACCTGGCCGACGCGATCGAGGCCGGCGCCTTCCCCGAGTGGGAGCTGGGCGTGCAGGTCTTCCCCGACACCGAGGACCAGGTCTTCGAGGGCATCGACCTGCTCGACCCCACGAAGATCGTCCCCGAGGAGCTCGCCCCGGTGCAGCCGATCGGTGTGATGACCCTCAACGCGAACCCCTCCAACTTCTTCGCCGAGACCGAGCAGATCGCCTTCCATCCCGGCCACCTGGTCCGCGGCATCGAGGTCACCAACGACCCGCTGCTGCAGGGCCGGCTGTTCTCCTACCTCGACACGCAGATCTCCCGGCTGGGCGGGCCGAACTTCGCCCAGCTCCCGATCAACCGCCCGCACACCCCGGTCAACGACATGCACCGCGACGGCATGCACCAGACCGCCGTGCACTCCGGTGTGGCGCCCTACCACCCGAACACGCTCGACGGGAACAACCCGTTCCCCGCCGAGGAGCCCGCCCGCCCGTTCATCGACCACCCCGAGCCGATTGCCGCCTCGGTCAAGGAGCGGGCGCTGCCCGCCTCCTTCGACGACCACTACAGCCAGGCCCGGCTGTTCTGGCGGTCCATGAGCGACGTGGAGAAGGAGCACATCGCGCAGGCCTACATGTTCGAGCTCGGCAAGTGCTGGGAGCAGTCCGTCAAGGAGCGGCAGCTGCAGGCCCTGGCCGACATCGACGAGAAGCTGTGCGCCGTCGTCGCCGCGGGCCTGGGCCTGCCGGCGCCCAGGCCCACCCGCAAGCCCGCGAAGGTGCGGCCGAGCCCGGCCCTGTCCCAGGTGGGCGGGCAGTGGCCGCTGGACGGCCGACAGATCGGCGTCGTCGTCGGTCCGGACCCCGACGAGGAGCAGCTCCTCGCCGTGGTCACCGCGATCGACGGCGCCGGAATGGTGCCGCTGCTGATCGCCCCGACCGGGGGTCCGATCGGGCGCAGCGGGCAGCTCGTGGCCCACCGCACCTACCTCACCGCGCGTTCCGTGGAGTTCGACGCCGTGCTCGTCGCCGGCGACACCCCGCCGGCCCCCGATGCGACGCCGGGCCTGGACGCCAAGGCCGGTGCCCCCGCCCCGGCCGGGATCGACCCGCGCGTGCACCTGCTGCTCGGGGAGGTGTTCCGCCAGGCCAAGGCGATCGGCGCCTGGGACGGCAAGGGGCAGCTGCTCGCCGAGGCGGGGGTGCCCCGGACCGCGCCGGGCGTGGTCGCCGGGAAGAACGCGGCCGCCGTGGTCGAGCAGGTCACGGAGCTCATGCGCAGCCACCGCGTCTGGGAGCGGTTCCCGGCCGCCAGCAGGCTCTGAGCCGCCCCCGGGCGGCACCGGCCCAGGGCCGTGTCGGCCCGTCAGGCCGGTGACGACAGGGGAGCCTCCGGGCCGGGCGCGGAGTCGTCCGGAACTCCGCCCGGCCCGGAGGTCCTCCCCGTCCCCTGCAGCGCCTGATAGCCCGCACGGGCTCCGGCGGCAGGGCCTAGCCCTCGCAGGCCAGGCCCTCGGCGCCGCCGCGGTCCAGCGCCGCACGGTACCCCGGCTGGTCGGAGCGCAGGGGTGCCGCTCCGGCGGCGCGCACGGCGGCGCAGTCCGCGTAGTAGACCTCGGACGCGGCCGAGGACGCGGCCGAGGACGCGGCCGGTGACGCCGGTCCGGTCGCCGCCGGTGCCGCGGCGGCGGGCGTCGGTGCGGACGCCGGCTCGGCCGCCCCGGCCGGGGGCACCGTCTCGGGCAGTTCCTGGCCGGGACAGCCGGACAGCACCTCGGTCATCGCGTCCTTCTCGTCCGCCGTGACGAAGAGGTCGTAGCGGGTCTTGACCGCGACCTGGGTGGCCACGTACTCGCACCGGAAGGACTCGTCGGGCGGCAGCCAGCGGGAGGCGTCGGCGTCGGACTTGTCCCCGTTGGTGGGCCCGTCGGTGGCCCGCAGGTTCAGCGGGTCGTTGGCCAGCGCCACGCGCTCGTCCCGGGAGAGCCGGTCCGCCCCGGAGATCCAGGCGTTCTTCAGGGCGACGACGTGGTCGATCTGCACGTCGGCGGAGGTGGCCGGTCCGCGTACGAAGTCGATCGTCCTCCCGGTGTAGGGGTCGTCCAGCGTCCCGGAGAGGACGGTGCACCCGTCGTCGTCGACCTCCTCGTCGACGAGGTCCCGGGCCAGGACGTCGTTGCGGGCGTCGCAGCCGTTGCCGTCGGGGTCGGCCCAGCCGCCGAACTGCTCCTCGCGGTCGTAGTCCTCGCCCGAGCCGGCACGCTCGACGGGCAGCTCCGCCAGGGCCCGACCCGCCGGCGATGACGCGGCCCCGGCGGCCACGGTGGGGGAGGGGCCGGAGCCGGTCCCCGGCTGGCCGGTGCACCCGGCCAGCAGGCCGAGGGTCAGCACGGCGAGCACCGGGGCCGCGACGGCCCGGCGGGCACGGCTCCGCGGTGAGGCTCCGGGGTCGATGGTGTCGCGCATGGCTCTCCTGACGGTGGGGGGGGCTCCGCGGCGGCCGGTCCGTCGCGGCCACTGCCCGCACTTCATCATCCCAGGCCGGGGCCGGTCCCGCAGGTCCGAGGGGGAGGCGGAATCAGACCTCGGAGAGGGTGGCGCGGCGGGCCCGGCGGCGGACGTGGACCGCACGGGCGGCGACCCCCACGGCGAGCGCGACGACGACCGGCGCGACCACCCACGGCTGCTCCAGCCACGCCCAGACGACGGCCATGCCCACGGTGCCGTAGACGGTGCCCCAGATCAGGGTGCCCACGAGCATCGCAGGGATCCAGCGGCGCAGCGGCATGCCGGTGACGGCGGTGGTGAGGATGACGGCGGTCTGCAGGCCCACGGTGAGGAAGCAGGCGGGAACGGCCAGGACGCCCCAGCGGTTCACGAGCCGCTCGGCCCTGCGGTAGACGGGGCTGTCCGTGACGCGCCGGACCGGCCCGATGCGCCGTCCGCCCACGGTCGCGGCACGGCCCAGGGCGAAGACGACCGTGGTGCGGATGATGCCCACGGCCCAGAAGAAGAGGATCCCGGCACCGAGGGAGAGGGACTCCAGCCATGCCTGCACGCGGCCAGTCTAGGGAGGTGCGGTGACACCGGGTGACGACAGGTCGTCACCGGGATCCGGCCGGCCGTCGTTCCCCCGGGGGCTGTGCGCGGCTAGTCTGGCCGGGACCGCCCTGCCCCGAGCGCGAAGGATGCCCCGTGACCTCTCCCGAGACCGCCCCCTCCTCGACCGGTCCCGTCCGCTACGCGGTCGTGGGGCTCGGGCAGATCGCCCAGCAGGCGTTCCTGCCCGCCATGGCCCGCACCACCAACTCCGAGCTGGCCGCGCTGGTCACCGGCACCCCCGGGAAGGCCGCGGAGCTGGCCGAGCGGTACGGCGCGAGCGCGCACTCGTACGACGACTACCCGGCGCTGCTGGCCTCCGGGGACATCGACGCCGTCTACGTGGCCACGCCCGTGTTCCGGCACCGCGAGTTCGCCGAGCCGGCCCTCGAGGCCGGGATCCACGTGCTGCTGGAGAAGCCGATGGAGGTCTCCGTGGCGGACTGCCGGGCGCTCGTCGACGCGGCACAGCGGGGCGGGGCCCAGCTCATGGTCGCCTACCGGCTGCACCACGAGCCCGGCACGCTGGAGCTGGTCACCCGCGTGCGGGACGAGGGGCTGGTGGGCGATCCCCGGCTGTTCACGGCCGTGTTCAGCCAGGACATCGACGAGGCCAACCACCGCGGCCACTCCGGCTTCTGGGGCGGGCCCGTCCCGGACATGGGCAACTACCCGCTCAACGAGGTGCGCAACCTTTTCGGCTCCGAGCCCGTCGAGGTCTTCGCGATGGGCGTCTCCACGCCCGGGCGGGGGTTCAACTTCGACGACACCGTCGCCGTCACCCTGCGCTTCCCCGGGGAGCGCCTGGCGCAGTTCGCCATCAGCTACGCCGGGGAGGCCACGGAGCACTTCATGGTGGTCGGCACGGAGGGGTCGGTCTCGGCGCAGCCGTGCTTCGGGTTCGGGCCCGGGGTCGGGATCAGCTACACCGTCACGCGGGGCGGGCGGACCGAGACGTGCACGCACGATCCCGTGGAGCAGTTCGCGGGTCAGACGGAGTACTTCTCCGAGTGCATCCTCACCGGCACCGCGCCCGAGGCCGACGGGGAAGAAGGGCTGCTGGACATCCGCGTGCACGAGGCCGTGCTGGAGTCCCTGCAGACCGGCCGCCCCGTGCGACTGGAGCCCGCCGGGCGCGCGGTGCGGCCCTCCGCGGACCAGGCCCGGTCCCTGGCGCCCGTGGAGGAGCCCGAGGACGACGAGCTCGTGGCGCAGGTCCCGCAGAACGGCTGAGCGGGTCCGTCCGTGCGCGCCCCGCGGCGCGGCCGGCCACCTCCGGCCGGCGCCCCGGGCCGTGCCGACGAGATGCGCCGACCCGACAAGATGCACCGACCCGACGAACCGGACCGAGCCAGGAGCCCCGCAGTGGAGACGACCCCGCACCAGAACGTGACCTTCCCGTCGGCCGAGGGCCGGGCGCACGGCTATCTGGCGGTCCCGGACAGCGGCCGGGGGCCGGGCGTCGTCGTCGTCCAGGAGTGGTGGGGGCTGACCGACCACATCCGCGACGTCGCCGACCGCCTGGCCGCCGAGGGCTTCGTCGCCCTGGCCCCGGACCTCTACGGCGGGTCGATCACCCACGACGGCGCCGAGGCCGCCGAGATGATGGCCCGGCTGCCCGAGGAGGAGGGCGCCCGGCTGCTGTCCGGGGCGGTGGACTTCCTGCTGGCCCACGAGGCGGTCACCAGCTCCACCGTGGGCGCCGTCGGCTTCTGCATGGGCGGCGGCTTCGTCCTGGCCCTGGCCGCCGAGCAGGGCGGGCGGGTCGGCGCCGCGGTGCCCTTCTACGGGGTGGGCCAGGGGCTGCCCGATGCCTACCACGGGGTGAGCGCCTGCGTGCAGGGCCACTACGGCCGCGAGGACGCCGCCTACCCGGTGGAGAAGGCGCAGGCGCTGGAGGAGCAGATCCGCCACGAGTCCTCCGCTCCGGTCGTGGAGTTCCACTACTACGACGCCCCGCACGCCTTCCACAACGACGGCAACGAGGCGAACCACCGGCCCGATGCCGCCCGCACGGCCTGGGAGCGCGCGGTCGGGTTCCTGGAGGAGCACATCCGGTAGGCCCTCGGCCCCCGCCCGACCTCCCGGCGCGCGGCGTCAGCCGCTCGTGCGCACGACCAGCTCGGGGGCCAGCTGGACGCTGTCGACGTCCCGGCCCTCCAGGAGCTCCGCCAGCAGTTCGAAGCCTGTGCGGCCGATGCGGTGCATCGGGGAGCGCACCGTCGTGAGCCCGATGCTCCCGGCCAGGGGGGTGTCGTTGAACCCGACGACGGCGGTGTCCTCCGGGATCCGGATCCCCTCCCGGACGAGCACGCCGAGCGCGCCGATGGCCGCGAAGTCGTTCACCGCGAAGACCGCCTCGGGCAGCGGGCCGCGGGCCAGGATCCGCTCGGCGGCCACGCTGCCCGCCGGGGCGTCGAAGCCCCCGGTGACGACCTGCCCGGGGTCCACCCCGAGGCCGTGCCCGGCCAGGGCGTCGAGGAAGCCCGCGGTGCGGTCCCGCGAGGTCGAGGCCCGGGGGTCGCCGGCGACGAGGCCGAAGGTCCTGCGGCCCGCGGCGACCAGGTGCTCGGCCACCAGCCGGCCCCCGGTGTAGTCGTCGCACGTCACCGACCGGTGCGGCGGGGAGCGCCGGCTGACCAGGGTGAAGGGCACCCCGCGGGCGGCCAGCTCGTCCAGGTAGGGGTCCTCGAGGGTGGCGTCGCCGAAGATCAGCCCGTCCGCCCGGCGGTCCAGCAGCTTCTCGGCCTTGGCGCGGTGGGCCTCGGGGGCGTCCAGGGAGTTGGAGACCACCGTGAAGTAGCCGTGCTCGGTCGCCGCCTCGTCGATCCCCTCGTACATCGTGGCGAGGACGTAGTCCTGGAGCCGGGGCACCACGACGCCGACCATGTGCGACTTGGCTGTGCGCAGCGAGGCGGCGTAGGGGTTCTTGCGGTAGCCGCGCTCCTCGGCGAGCGCGAAGATCCGCTCCGTCGTCGCGGGGGAGGCCCACCGGGACGCCAGGCCCTTCGGGTCGTTGAGCACCCGGGACACCGTCGAGGGGTTCAGGCCCAGCTCCCCGGCCAGTGCCTTCAGGGTGACCGCTGTCCGCGCGCCCATGCCCGTCCTCCCTCCTCCGTTTCCTCTGTCCCAGAACTGTAACGGGGGTTAAATCCTCGCAAATATGTTGCAGATCACTTTAGGCTTCTTCTACTCTCGACCTCATCACGTTACGCAAACGATTGCGGCATTCGATTGCACAGAGGCCTCCTCCGCTCCGGAGGAGCCCGTCCCGGGACGCCGGACCTGCCGGGGGTCCCCGGCCGTCCCGCACCGGACCCATCACCTCGCGCTCCGCATCCACCGCGGATCCTGCACCCACTTCCGAAGGAGACATCATGGCGAAGAAGATCTTTGTGTCGGTCGGTATCGACGTCGACGCCGTCGGCGGGTGGTTGGGCTCCTACGGCGGGGAGGACTCTCCGGGGGACATCTCCCGCGGCCTGTTCGCCGGGGAGGTCGGGGTGCCCCGTCTCCTCCAGCTGGCCCAGCGGCGGGAGATGCCGGTGACCTGGTTCTGGCCCGGCCACTCCATCGAGACCTTCCCGGCCCAGTTCGACGCGGTCGTGGCCGCCGGGCACGAGATCGGGGTGCACGGCTACTCGCACGAGAACCCGATCGCGATGACCCGGGAGCAGGAGACCGAGATCCTCGACTACTGCACCGAGCTGATCACCGAGCGGGCCGGGACGAAGCCGGTGGGCTACGTGGCCCCGTGGTGGGAGTTCTCGGCGGTGACCAACGAGATCCTGCTGGAGCGGGGGTTCCTCTACGACCACTCGCTGATGCACGACGACCACACCCCGTACTACGTCCGGGTCGGGGACACCTGGACGAAGATCGACTACCAGGCGGCCTCCGCGAAGGAGTGGATGAAGCCGCTGGTGCGCGGGAAGGAGACCGACCTCATCGAGATCCCCGCGAGCTGGTACCTCGACGACCTCCCGCCGATGATGTTCATCAAGTCCAGCCCCAACAGCCACGGGTTCGTGTCCCCGCGGGACATCGAGGTCCTGTGGCGGGACCAGTTCGACTGGGTGTACCGGGAGATGGACTACGCGGTGTTCCCCATCACCATCCACCCCGACGTCTGCGGCCGGCCCCAGAACCTGCTGATGCTGGAGCGCCTCTTCGACCACATCCAGGGCCACGAGGGGGTCGAGTTCGCCTTCATGGCCGACGTCGCCCGCGACTTCGCCGCCCGCCATCCCCGCAACTCCGGTTGATCCTGCTGCTGTAAAGGAAGTGCAGCCATGTCTCTGCGCTCGAACCCGACCCCCTCCGGCGTCGAACCCTGGAACGTCAAGATCACGCCCAGGACGATCCGGCAGGTGTCCGTCGTCTGCTTCATCGCCTGGGTCGCCTCCGTCTACGACTTCACCCTCTTCGGCACCCTGCTGCCGGTCATCGCCGAGGAGTTCGGCTGGTCGGTCGCCGAGTCCACCGCGATCAACACCTACGCCACGATCGGCGTCTTCATCGTCGCCCTCGCCGTGGGCACGATCATCGACAAGATGGGCCGCAAGAAGGCCCTCATCGTGCTCATGCTCGGCGGCGCGGTGGCGTCCGGGCTCACCGGTGCCGCCCTCGGCGCGGTGAGCCTGATCATCATCCGCTCCTTCTCCGGGTTCTCGATGTCCGAGGAGGTCGTCAACGCGGTCTACCTCAACGAAATGTACAAGGAGGCCAAGAGCCGCGGCCTCATGTACTCCCTGGTCCAGGGCGGCTGGCCGGTCGGCGCGCTCGTCTCCGCCGGCCTGTCGGCGCTGACGCTGCCGATCATCGGCTGGCGCTGGTCCTTCGTCGTGGCGGCGGTGCTGTCGGTCGTCGTCGTCCTGCTGGCCCTGCGCCTGCCGGAGTCCCCGACGTTCGCCGCCATGCAGGAGGTCCGGCGCCGCCGCGCGGCCGGTGACACGGCCGGCGCCCACGCCCTGGCGGCCGAGCACGACCTCGAGGAGGCGGCCCACCACCACACCGGGGTGAAGGACGTCTTCACCCCGGAGCTGCGCCGGCACACCACGTGCCTGGCCCTTGCCTGGTTCTTCAACTGGTTCGGCATCCAGGTCTTCTCCGTCCTGGGCACCACCATCCTGGTCGAGGCCAAGGCCGTGTCCTTCGACAACGCCCTGATCATCCTCGTGCTCTCCAACGCGGTGGGGTTCGTGGGTTACGTCTTCCACGGCTGGCTGGGCGACAAGATCGGCCGCAAGTGGACCGTGGTCCTCGGCTGGATCGCCGGCGGCATCGTGAGCTTCGCGATGCTCATCGGCCCGGGCAACTCGGCGTACATCATCCCGCTGTACGCCATGACCCTGTTCTTCCTCACCGGCCCCTACGCCGCCCTGCTGTTCTACATGGGCGAGTCCTTCCCGCCCCAGGTCCGCGGCATGGGCGCGAACGTGGCCCACGTGATGGCGCCCCTGGGCGGCATCGCCGGCTCCGGGCTGCTGACCATCCTGCTCACCGCGGGGGTGGACACCGCCTGGGCCGCGATCATCACCGGCACCGGCGGCCTGATCGTCTCGGCGCTGTGCATGGCCGGGACCCGCACCATCCACGACGCCCACCAGCGCACGACGGTGATCGCATGAACCGCGACGACGGGCTCGAGGGGAAGGTCGCCGTCATCTCCGGCGGCGGCAGCGGGATCGGCCGGGCGCTGGCGGTGGCCTACGCCCGGGCCGGTGCCCACAGCGTGATCGGCTACCTGCCCTCCGACCCCCACGACGCCACCGACACGGTGCGCGCCGTGGAGGCCGCGGGCGGGCGCTGCACGGCCGTGCCCATGGACGTGCGCAGCTTCGAGGACACCGAGCGCCTCGCCCAGACGGCACTCGACGAGCACGACCGGCTGGACATCTCCGTGGCCGCCGCCGGCATCCTGCGCCGGGCGTCCCTGGCCGAGATGACGGACCAGGCGTGGGACGACATGATGGCCGTGGACCTCTCCGGGGTGCTGCGCGTCTTCCGCTCCTGCAGCACGCGGATGAGCCAGGGCGGGGCGATGGTGGCGACGTCGTCGATCGCCGGTGGCGTCTACGGCTGGGAGGAGCACTCCCACTACGCCGCGGCCAAGGCCGGGCTGCTCGGCCTGTGCCGCTCCCTGGCCGTGGAGCTCGCCCCCCGGAAGATCCGGGTGAACACCGTCATCCCGGGGCTCATCGAGAGCCCGCAGTCCCTGGACGCGGTGAACTCCCTGGGCCGGGAGGGCCTCGACGCCGCCGGCTCGATCATCCCGTGGGGACGGGTCGGCAACGTCGACGAGGCCGCCCGCGCCATCCGCTTCCTCACCGGCGACGACTCGGCCTACGTCACGGGCCAGGAGCTCGTCGTCGACGGCGGGCTGACCGTCCGCTGGCCCAGCTGATCATCCCCAGGAGGTTTCACGTGGAACAACAGCTCGCGGGTAAGGTCGCCGTCGTCACCGGCGGCGGCAGCGGCATCGGCGCGGCCATCGCCCTGCTCTTCGCCCAGGAGGGCGCCGACGTGGTCGTGCTGGACCGCGACGCGCAGCACGCGACGGCCGTCGTGGAGGAGTGCCAGGCCTTCGGCGGGCGCACGCTCGGGCTGGCGGTGGACGTCACCGACGGCGAGGCGGTGCACGCGGCGATGGACCGGGTCGTGGCGGAGCTCGGCGGCATCGACGTCCTGGTCTGCGCCGCGGGCATCCTCGACGAGACGCCGCTGCTCGAGATGACCGAGGCGACGTTCGACAAGGTCCTCGCCGTGGACCTCAAGGGCGTGTTCCTGGCCGCGCGCTGGGCCGCGCCCCGCATGGTGGAGCGCGGCGGCGGGCGGATCATCAACATCGCCTCGCAGCTGGGCATCAAGGGCGGCACCGGGCTGGCGCACTACGTCGCGGCGAAGGCCGGGGTGATCGGCCTGACGAAGGCCATGGCCCTGGAGCTGGCCGAGCACGGGATCCTGGTCAACGCCATCGCGCCCGGCCCGATCGTCACGCCGCTGATCGAGGGGCTGTCCGAGGAGTGGAAGACCGCCAAGCAGGCGGAGCTGCCCATCGGCCGCTTCGGCCAGGCCCACGAGGTGGCGCCCACCGCGCTGCTGCTGGCCTCCTCGCCCGGCGGCGACCTGTACACCGGGCAGACGCTGGGGCCCAACAGCGGCGACGTGATGCCGTAGCCGGCCCGGGCAGCCCGCCCGTGCGGCAGCGGGCCCGTGATCCGCAAGACAACGAAGGAGAGCCTCGTGACGAACCTCGACCCCCTCTGGTCCCCCCTGCGGATCGGCTCCACCCAGCTCGCCAACCGGGTGGCGCTCGCGCCCATGACCCGCGTCAGCGCCACCGAGGACGGGCTGGTCACCGAGAAGATGGTGTCCTACTACGAGGCCTTCGCGCGCGGGGGCTTCGGACTGCTGATCACCGAGGGCATCTACCCCGACACCGCCTACGGCCAGGGCTACCTCTTCCAGCCGGGCCTGGCCACCGAGGAGCAGGCCCGGTCCTGGGCCACCGTCGTCGACGCGGTGCACGCCGCCGGGTCCACGATCTTCGCCCAGCTCATGCACGCCGGGTCCCAGGCGCAGGGCAGCCGCTTCGTGGACTCCACGATCGGCCCGTCCGCGGTCGCCCCCAAGGGCGAGCAGCTGGGCTTCTACCGCGGCGAGGGCCCGTACCGGGTGCCCGCCGAGATCACCCGTGCCCAGATGGAGGAGGTCCGCCAGGGCTTCGTGGCCGCCGCCCTGCGCGCGCAGGCCGCCGGGTTCGACGGCGTGGAGATCCACGGCGCCAACGGCTACCTGCTGGACCAGTTCCTCACCGACTACCTCAACGTCCGCACCGACGAGTACGGCGGTTCCCCCGAGAACCGCGTGCGCTTCCCCGCGGAGATCTGCCGCGCCGTGCGCGAGGCCGTGGGCCCGGACACGACCGTGGGCATCCGGATCTCGCAGTCCAAGGTCAGCGACCACGACCACCGGTGGGCCGGCGGCGCGGAGGAGGCCCGGGTCGTCTTCTCCACCCTGGGCGCCACCGGTGTCGACTTCGTCCACACCACCGAGTACAAGGCCTACGCGCCGGCCTTCGAGGACGGCGGCCCGTCGCTGGCGGCGCTGGCCAAGCAGCACTCCGGGCTGCCGGTGATCGCCAACGGCCACCTGGACGACCCGGAGACGGCCGTGTCCCTGCTGGCCGAGGGCGCGGCCGACGTCGTCGCCCTGGGCAAGGCGGCCCTGGGCAACCGGGACTGGCCGAACCGGGTCCGCGACGGCCGGCCCCTCGACGAGCTCGACGCGAGCCTGTTCGACCCGGTGGCCGACGTCAAGGACTGGGAGCTGGAGCTGCTCTCCTGAGCAACCAGGACACCGCACGACGCAGGGGTGTTCCCGCGCGGGAGGAGGCAGGCATGAGACGGTTCTTCGCGGCCGCCCGCGCGCTGATGGCCGTGGGACTGCTGGTGGCCGTCGTCGGCCGGTTCCAGAGCTACCTAAGCTTCTGGACGGCCCGGGGCGACGAGAACATCGCGGCCGACGTCGCCAACTTCTTCAGCTACTTCACGATCCAGACCTCGCTGTTCCACGCGGTGGTGTTCGTGCTCGGCGCCGGGTTCCTCCTGGCGCGGCCGGGCCCCGACCCGGGGTGGCTCGGGGCCCTGCGGGCCGCGGCGACGACGTACACGGTCACCACCGGGGTGGTCTACAACGCGCTGCTGCGCCGGATCCCGCTGGATCCGGGCCTCGAGCAGCCGTGGGCCAACGAGGTGCTGCACTCGATCGTGCCGGTCTACGCGCTGCTGGACTGGCTGCTCGCGCCGGGGCGGAACCCGGTGCGGTGGCGGACGGTCGGGTGGATCGTGGCCTACCCGGTGCTGTGGGTGGGCTACACCCTGCTCCGCGCTCCGCGGGTCCTCGACGAGGGCACCGGCAACGCCTGGTGGTACCCCTATCCGTTCCTGGACCCGAACGCCTCGGCGGGCGGCTACGGCACCGTGGCGGTGTGGGTCGCGGTGCTCGCGGCGGTGATCACGGCGATGGCGTCGGGCCTCGTGGGGATCTCCCGGCGGCGGCGAGGACCGTAGGCCCAGGGCCGGGTCCTCGCCGCCGCCGTCCGGGCACTGCCGTCCTAGCCGGTCCGGCGCCCCGTGAGCTTGTCCCGGAGCCGGTCGATCATCCCGACCCCCGGGCCCACGGTCTTGTGGAACAGCTCCGAGTGCGGGGCGTGGGGGTGCGGCCGGGTCGGGGCCAGCTTCTTGGCGGCCTGCACCTTCTGGCCCATGTCCACGAGCTCGTCGGCCGGGACGGCGGCCCGCAGCTTCGGGAACTGGTCGGACTCCTCGTCGTCGATGTGGTGGCGCAGCTGGGCCTGCAGCTCCCCGACAAGACCCATGAACGTCGGGTCGGAGGCGTCCACGTCCTCGAGCCGCTTCATCACCTGGACGATCTCGTCGTGCTCCTGCTTGTCGTGCTCGACCTCCTCGGCGCCGTTGGGCACGTGCTTCTTGACCGCGGGGTAGACGTACATCTCCTCGGCGACGGCGTGACGCATCACCTCGGCGATCACGGTGTCGGCGAGCTCCCGGCGCCGGGCGGCGTCCGGGGCGGTCATGATCTCGCCCAGCAGCTCGAACATCTCCCGGTGGTCGGTGGTGAGGATGTCGACGACATCCTGGCCCGCTCCACCAGCATGGGTCTCGGTCATGGGAGGTCCCTCCTTGGGATCGTGGTGCCGTGCACGGAACGACAGGAACCCAGCAGCCGATCGCTGTCCGCCCGGCCGCCGCCACGGACGGACGGTGTGCTGGGTCACACCGACTCTAGGGCAGTCGGGGGCCCGTGAACCAGGTCCCGCCCGCTGATGGCACCACCCTGGACGACCGCCCCGCACCGCGCCCCGCACCACGGCGCCGGCCGCGACCACGGGACGGTGACGGGACGCCGGTGGAGGAGGATGATGGGTACCAGCAGGGCAGGAGGACCCGCCGGGAGGGACGCCCGGTGCGCTCCCGTGGGCCGATGAAGGGGAACGACCGTGGAGTCTGATCCGTCGGTGGTCGAGCTGACCGCCGCTCTCGCCTGCGTCCAGGAGCTGATGCGCAACGCCCTGACCGCCGCTGACGCGGTGCGCCGCCTGGCGGAGGTGGCCCGGGACCTGATCCCGCTGGCGACCGGGGCCGGGGTCACCCTGATCGACGAGCACGGGGAGGCCACCTCCACGGCCGTCACCGACCCGGAGGTGGAGGTGCTCGACGCCATCCAGTACGAGCTCGGGGAAGGCCCGTGCCTGACCGCGTGGGACACCGTCGCTGTCCAGCACGTGGAGGACACCACCACCGAGACCCGGTGGCCCGACTGGTCGCGGGCCGTGGCCGCCGTCGGGGTGCGGTCGGTGCTCAGCGTCCCCCTGGTCCACCGGGGACAGGAGATCGGGGCGGTGAAGGTCTACGCCACCGAGCCTTATGCCTTCACCGAGCACGAGGAGCACCTGCTGGGGCTGCTCGCCGAGGCCGCGGGGACCCTGCTGGGCAACGCCCGCACGGCGCGGGCCGCCCACGGGCTCAGCGACTCCCTGCAGGCGGCCGTGATCGACCTGCAGGAGATCGAGACGGCCGTGGGCATCCTGATGGAACGCCACCAGGTCGACGCCGGCGCCGCCCGGTCGCGGCTGCTGGTCGCCGCCCGGCAGCAGCAGCTTCCCCTGCTGGACATCGCCGCGCGCCTCGTGCACCACGCCGACGACCCGAGGCTCTAGGGATCGACCTCCGGCCGGCGGAACGGCCCAGACGGCTGGAGGCGGATCGGCCCCCCAGCCGATTCCGCCTCCAGCACTGTCCCCCGTGAACGGCTGCTGGTCGTGTCCGGCGGCAGGACGTCGTTGTCCTGGGGCCGGAGCTCAGCCCGGGTGAGGAAACGGTCCGCGCCGGCCCCCCGACCGGCTCCTCGCGTTCCCTCCCCACCACCATGCGCGGTGGCCCGCCGTGATGCCAAACCCTGCGGCAATGTTGCGCACCTCACCGGAAACAATCGTGTGCCCCTGTGAAACGGCGTGCTGGGCACCGGCACCCGTGGATCACGGCGACGAGGCGGCCTCGGCCTCGACCACGCGCTTGAGCCGCTGCAGGCTCTCGCGGAGGCCCTCGCGCATGGTGGTCATCCGGTCCGGGTCCCGGCCCAGCGTGCCGATGACGAACCAGCCGATGCGCCCGACCGGCCGGGCCACCTCGTAGGACTCCGTGACGCGGGTGCCGGTGCCCTCGGGCTCGAAGCGGTAGCGCCACACGATCGTGCCGGCGAACGGTTCGGTGCGGGCGAAGGCGAACTCCCGGCCGGGCTCGGCGGCCATGACGATCGGCTTGTTGTGCCAGGAGAACCGGGAGTCCTCCGGCACCCGGTTGCGGGCCCGGAACCGGGCGCCGACACGGGGTCCTCCGTCGTCGAGCCAGACGACCTGGTCGACCTCGGGACTGTACTCGGGGGTGCGGGTGACGTCGGCGACGAGGTCGTAGACCGCCTGCGGCGGCGCCTCGACGTGGACGGACTCCTCGGCGCGGCCCAGTGTCTGCATGGTGCTCCCTCCGCGGTGCGGGCCCGGGCGTGCTCGGTGCACGACGGGCCGGGTGCTTCCACGGTAGGACTTCCGCCCGCGCGGGACGCCGGGTGAGGCCGGATCGTTGCTCCGTGCGGCTGTTCGTCGGGGTGGGCCGGTCAGTCCGAGGCGCGGCCGCGGGCGCGGGACGGCCACCTCGCGCCGACGAGGGCGCGGTAGGACCGGCCGACGATCTCCTCGAGGACGCCGAGGTCGATCGCGTTCAGGTCCTTGACGTAGACGCAGCCGACGCCGGTGGTGTGCGGGCCCAGCCGCTCCAGGTCCTCGCGGTAGGTCTCGACGCCGTCGAGCAGGTAGACCGTGGTGGCGGCCCTGCGGGCGGCGAAGCTCGCCGCGGGGGCGTCGCCCTCGTGGCCGCTGGCGTACCTGTAGTGGTACTGGCCAAAGCCGACCACCGTGCCCCACATCTGCGCCGGCTGCCCGGTGGCGCGCGCGAAGAGCGGAAGGAGGCGTTCGGCGTCGGCCCGCCGCTTTCCCGGCGTGACGCCGGCGAGGTGCTCCTCGACCGGCTGTCCTGTCTTCTCCACGGGTGGGCTCCTCGGGGTCGTTGAGGCCATGATCGTCCTAGGAACCAGGATCGCCGGTCCGTCCGACACGGCAGGAGCCACCCGGCCGCGGCCCCGGGACCGGCCGTCCCGGCGCCGGGGGAGCCGCGCGCTGTCCGCGCAAGAGGGGACGCTCTTCTGGCCGCATTCGACCGGGCAACCCGCCCGTGACGTGGGACGATGTCGCTCTCACCCCCTGTTTCCCCACGTCAGGAGCACCCTGTGGAATACATTCCCGAAGCCCGCCCCCTGCACATCCTGGCCGTCCTGCTCGGCATGGTGCTGGGCATCAAGGCGCCGCCCTCGTCCCGGCGGTCGACCGCCGGATGGGCGGTGGCTGCCGTCTCCGCCCTCAGCTTCGCGGCCCTGGTCGCCCGGGACCGGGACCGCGGTGCCCAGTGGTGGGCGGGGTACACCGCGTATGCCTGCCGGGGCGGTTCGTGCGAGTGCTGCTGACGCCGGGGGAACCACCCCGGTCGGGGCCGGGTCCTCGGACGTCGACCACGTGCTGATCGGCCCCGCGGAAGTGTCCAGCCTCCACACGGGGAACCCCTCGGGCGGCGCGGTCGAGGACACCCTGTCGTGGTGCGCTGGGCCCGGATATGGTGGACAGGTGATGTGTTCCGCCGCCGTGCGCACCCGCTCCTGAGCCCGCCGAGGCCCTCCCGCCTCGGACACGGATCCTCCCCGCGGCCTGCCTACAGGTCGCGGGCTTCCGCACGTCACAGGAGATGGACCATGTTCCTCCGCACCTTCCGCACCGGCGACCTCGAGGCCCTGATCGACCTCACCGTCCGCGCCTTCGAGCCCATCCAGAACGGCATCCGGCAGCAGCTGGGTGACGAACTGTTCGCCCGCCAGAACGGGCAGTGGCGACAGGACTACCGCGACACCCTGGTGGAGCTCACCGGCCCGGGAAACCAGCACCGCTTCCTCGTCGCCGACCTCGACGGCACCCCCGCCGGCTACGCCGCGTGGAGCACTCACCCCGGCCCAGCCGGACCGCAGGGGGAGATCACGCTGCTCGCCGTCGACCCCGGGCATCAACGGACCGGCCTCGGCCGGGCTCTGATCGACGAGGCCTGTGCGGCAATACGTGCGGCGGGCTGCGTCGTGGCCTGGGCGAGCACCGGCGGCGACGAGGCGCACACCTCCGCTCGGGCCGCCTACGCCACGGCAGGGTTCACCCCGCTGCCCACCGTGTTCTACAGCCGCGTGCTTTAGTGAACGTGCCGTGACCGCCCGAGCGGCCGCTGCGGGCCACGCGGGCGGTCATGACACGCCGATCCGGGGTTCGCAGTTGCGCACACCCCCGCCGGGCGCTCACAGTTCGTGCATGACGACGTGGAAGCAGGCCGGGTTCGGAGCCGCCGTGGTGGTCGCCGCCCTCGCCCACCTCGTGGCCGGGTACTTCTACCTGGTCAGCGGCCTCGTGGCGCCGCTCTGGGCCGTGGTGCTGCTGCTCGTGTGGTGGGTGGTCCTCGCCGCTGCCGGCGTGCGGCTGGTGCGGACCAGGTCCTACCTGGTGCTGCTCGTGCCCGTCGTGGCCGCCGCGACATGGTTCGGCCTCCTGTGGTTCGGCGAGCAGGTCCTGGGATGGACCGCCTGACGGCGCGGGCCGGGAGGACCGTCCCGCGCTCGCCGTCCCGCTTCCACGAGGGCCGGTGACGCCTCGCGCTCGGCCGCAGCCTTCTGGTCGGCCCGGCGCGCCCCGGTCGCCCACCACCGGCCGATCCCGTCCCGGCCGACCCGGCACTCCAGGCACCAGTTGCCCCGGCAGCACAGGACCGGCCGGCCGCTGCCGCGCCGGAGAAGAAGAGCGAGTACCCGCCGAAGGTGTCCTTCTACCAGGACCCGGCCGACACCGCCCGGGTACGCGGGGCCCTCCTGCACACCCAGGTGGCCGAGGGCACCCGGTCGCTGTCGGACTTCATCAACACCGCCGGGATGGCTGAGGTCCAGCGCCTGGAAGCCAAGTACAACGGAGGCCGGCCCTTCCCCGCAGTCGGTGCCCGGGGCCTGTCCCAAGGCCGCCCCCTGGGCCGCTGGCGCCCAGGGGTGGGTCACCAGGACATCGCCACCCAGCCTTCAGGGCTGGGTGGCGATCCCCTTCAACGGTGGCGCAGCATCAGGGCCGGGCCCCCGCGGATCCTCGTGGCGGATCTTGAAGTCTTGTCAGGGTCGGGTCAGGAGATGACGGTGATGTTCGCCGCCTGCAGGCCCTTCGGGCCCTGCTGGACGTCGAACTGCACCCGCTGGTTCTCCTCCAGGGAGCGGAAGCCTCCGGAGTTGATCGCCGAGAAGTGCGCGAACACATCGGCGGAGCCGTCGTCGGGGGAGATGAAGCCGAAGCCCTTTTCGGCGTTGAACCACTTGACCACACCAGTAGTCATCTTCAGTACCTACTTCTTCTGTTGCGAACCACCGGGCCACCCCGAGGGTCGGGGGGCTCGTGCACATCGTGTCCGTGCATCGTCAGCCTGACAGAAAGCGCTGTCACCGAACAGGATCAAAAGCAGTGAGTCGCATGCGAGGGCATCGTCGAGACAGAGGCGACGATCGTAGGGGCGGTGCTGTCGCCGTGGTCGCCGCCGAGGACGCCCTCCGGGCAGGGGCTTAGGGCGGGCAGTGCGGCCGTGAGGTGTGGGGCGATGGCGGTGAGGCGAGCCAGGTAACCGTGGGCCCGGAGCTCGCCCAAGGCAGCTACGATCCGGGACTTCGGCGTGCTGGCGCGCGCGGCCAGAGCGGCCAGAGCCAGCGTGTCCGCGGGGCCGGTCACGGCGCGCATGACCCGGCGGGCCTCGGCACTGAGGCCGGGATCAGCACCGGCGTCGGCGGCCAGGGCGTTCAGGGCCGGGCGCAGCGCGGTGAACGCGGCCGCACGGGCGGCCGGGTCCGAGGTGAAGGCGGCGGCGGCGTCGTCGGTGCCGGGCCGGTGGGCAGGGTGCACGCGCGTCCCCTTTCGTCTCGGCTGCCGTGCCGGCACGGCAGGTGAGGGAGGAGTCTCGGGCCGGTGCGCCCGTGAGGTCAGAACGTCCTGTGGTCAGGAAGTACGGGGGCCGCCGTCCTGGTGGTGGAAGGGTCGTCCCCCAACGACTGACCACACGGTCACCCGCCTCCCGGCCACCAGGACGGCGGCGCCGTGATCGATGTCCGGCCCCTCCCAGCCCCCCGACTGGTCGGCCCTGACACGATCCACGTCGAGCGGTCCAGCCCCCCGACCGGCCGCCCCGCGTGATGTGTCAACCGTAGCCCGCTGAGGAAGAAAGATCACTGTGCATGCTGTCCCCAGTTGCGTCCCTCCACCGGCGTGCTGCACCGGGGATACCATCCCGCCCTGCCCGGGGCGTCGGGGACCGGTCGGGGTCGCCTCCTGCTCTTCACCGGGGTGGGCCACCTGGTGCGGTGAACCGGTGCGCTGGTCGTCCTGGCCGGAGAGGGTGATGGGGTGACTCACTCGCCCCGACCGTGCACCGGTCTGGCGTTCGCTGGGGGTTGGCCGACCTCGTGGATGGTATGGCCGGCGCACGCCGTCTTGGTGACGCTGGCCCGCTCGATGCGCGAGACGGTGAACCATCGCATGGCGTTGCGCAGTCGGCACCACCCCACGAGGTACCACTGGCCGTTGGTGGAGGCGAACAGCACGGGTTCGACGTCGCGGGTGGTCGTGGTTCCCTCTGTCGATGTGTAGCGGATACGGACTACTCGCTGTTCGGCCATCGCCTCCTCCAGTGCCGACCTGACCGTGCGCGACGGGGAGACAAGCGCGTTCACCCAGACGCGACCCGCCAGCTCGTCAGCTCGTGCTCGGGTTCGGGGATCGAGGACGTCCAGGATCTTGTGGACCCCGGCTGCTGCCAGATCGGCGTAGGGCGCATCGGGGGCAGCGGACACCGCCGCCATGAGCGCCACGGCCTGCGCGGGGGACAGGCTGACCGGCGGCAGGGACGCACCGACCGCCAATCCGTAGCCACCGCCCGGACCGGGGCGCGACCAGACGGGCGCACCGCTGTTCTCCAGGGCAGCGAGGTCTCGCTTGACCGTGCGCACGGACACGCCGAACTCCCTCGCCAGCCGCTCGGCGGAGCACCCCCGCGATCCGTTACGGCGCAGCATCTCCGACAGGGCATGGAGTCGTTCTGCTCGCTTCACTGTCCAGCCCGCCGCAAATTCATGACACAAATAGTGACATACACCTGCCCGTAGCCCCGAGGACGCTGGTGTCATGACAACGACGACGAGCACTCCAACCATCCTTCTCATCCCCGGCCACTGGCTGGGCGCCTGGGCGTGGGACGAAGTCCTCGAACACCTGGAAACCGACCACGCTCGTCCAGTCGCGATGACGCTGCCCGGTCTCGACGGGGACGATCCTGAGCGTGCGGAGAGGACTCTCGAGGATCAAGTCGCAGCGGTCCTGGACGTCTTTACTGAACTCGGGGTCTGCGAGGATCAGCCGGTGACACTCGTCGCGCACAGCGGGGCGAACGCCCCCGTCAGTCTCGTCCTTGACCGGCACCCTGAGCTGGTTCATCGAGTGATGTGGGTCGACTCCGGCCCGGTGGCGCCGGGAAGCGCCTTCGCCCCAGACCTCCCGGAGGCGGTGGGCGAGCTTCCGCTGCCGTCCTTCGATGTCCTCGCGCAGCAGGCGAGCCTCGAGGGCCTGAGTGCCGAGGTCCTTGAGCGTTTCCGGGCCCGGGCCGTTCCTGAGCCCGGTCCCGTGGTTCGCCAGCCCGTGAAGCTCACCAACGACGCCCGCCACCAGGTCCCCACCACCCTGGTGTGCTGCTCGATCCCCAGCGCGCAGGTGCTGGAGCTAGCCCAAGGTGGCCATCCCATGTTCGCCGACGTCGCGAACCTCGCACACCTCGACGTCATCGACCTTCCCACGGGGCATTGGCCCATGTGGAGCCGTCCCCGCGACCTCGCCCAGGCCATTCAGTCGGAGGCTTCTCGAACCCACTGAACTGCACGTACCACCGGAAGGGGTCAGCCGAGTCCGACGTGGCCCCCGAGGTCTCGGACCCCAAGGTTGTAAGGCATCTCGGGGAGAACCTTCCGGCTGTCCAGATCAGCTGCCCCAGGATCCTCGTCCTCACCCGGGGGTAAGCGTGTTCTGCCCCACCGGAGGAGGTGGTTGGCGGTGCCGGCTCATGCGGGCGCGGGTGGCGCACCTCGGTGAGCAGTAACGCCTACGCCGCGCCGGGGAGCGGTCCAGGAACACGGTTCGGCAGACCGCATCGGGGCAGACGCCGATGCGGTCCAGGACGCCAGCAGTCACGGCCTGGTGCAGCAGCGGGGTCACGGCCGTCGCCAGCTCGGCCACGGGCGACCCTCTGCCGGTGACGAGGTGGGACTGCTGGTAATGGCCGGGGAAGTGGTTGACCGTCCCGTGGGCGCCGGCCAGCTCCTCGAGGCACTTCGCCGCCCGTGTGGGGGAGTCCGCCAGCACGACAGCGGTGAGGGCCTCGCGCAAGCGGCGGGCCTCGGCAATGTCCGCCGCGGCGTCATCGGCCGGTGGCGGGTTGCCCATGAGGCTGTGGGTCGCGAGCTCGGCGACCAGCGGGCCGAGATCCGACCAGCGGTTCAGCCCATCCGGGCGACGCCCCACCGGGCGGGTGTTCACCAGCACCAGCACGGCCTCGGTGGCCTGCAAGGGGTCCATGACGCGAGCCTAGGTGGGGGAGAGGCTGGCTTCGGGGACGCCTGCACCCACCCCTCGCGTGTGCCTCCCCGCGACCGGGGAGTCGAGGCGGGAATGGTCGCCAGGATCATCGGTGACCGGGACACCTCACGGGGCTACTGCCGCAAGGACGTCCTCCTGGAAGACCCGCAGCACCCCGACCCGCTGCCAGGGCCCGGCAGCGGTGGGGGAGGACCTGGACGGGCTGCTCACCGCCTACCCGGATGGACGCCGACGGGCAGATCCTCGAGGAGCACCGCTACGACGACCCGGCCACGATCATCGGGCAGCTCGAGCTCTCCTAAGTCAGGCAAGGTTGCGTGCCGGCGACCACCGGAGGGTGATGGTCCGGGGGAGAGCCGGTGCTCAGAGGTGGTCGATGCGGAGAGGACGGGACCCCCGCTCCCGCGCGGGGGGCGGGGGTCCTGGAGTAGCTGCCGTTGGCGGACTACCGCGATCAGGCCTTGGTGACGGACAGGATGGTGTTGGCGCAGGCGTTGGCGAGCTTGGTCAGCGCCGCCTTCTCGGTTTTGTCCACGCTCAGGCCCCAGCGGATCTTCACCGCCACCCACTGGGTGACGTAGGTGCAGCGGTTCTTCGGGGGCAGCCACTGCTCCGGGCCCCGGGCGCCCTTGGAGGAGTTCAGCTTCGAGGTCTGGGCGTTGAGGGTCCGGGAGTCGCCCAGGTCGTTGTAGAAAGCCACCCGGCGGGCCTGGGACCACTTCTTCGCCCCCGACCCCCAGGCCTCATGCACCGGCACGGTGTGGTCGATCTGCACCGCCGAAGCGGCGGTGTGGGTGCGGTTGTCCCAGGAGGTGACCCACTTGCCGCTCTTCACGGTGCAGCGCTTGGCGGTGGTGTAGGACACGGCGGCCTTGCGTTCGTTGTAGAGCACTTCGGCGCGGGTGTTCTGGCAGTCCCCGTTGGCGTCCTTCCAGTCCCCGAAGTAGCGGTCGCGGTCGTAGCCGGTGTTGGACTCGGTGGCCACCGGCAGGGACTTCACCGCGGTGCGCAAGGGCGCCTTGTAGGTGGTGGCGGCCTCGGCCGGCACCACCAGGCCGGTGAGCAGCAGCCCGGCCACCGCGCCGGAGGCGGCCACGGCGGTGCCGTAGGAGGTGACCCGGGAACGGGTGCGGGAGAAGACACTGGCCAGCATGGAAGAACCCCTAGAGAGAGACCGTGGAACGAGGCGCCGGATCAGGCGCCCCTCATGGTCACACCCCGGCGGGTTTGCCAACAAAAATGCATGAAAGTTACGGAACGGCCTGGGACGACGCTCAGCGGGACGCTCCCTCGCGTCCGCTTCGAGTCCCCTGTGCAATGGAGTGCCGACCCAGAAAGATGCTCAAGCCCAGTGCCCGGTGCGGTCTGCGGTGCGGGCCAGGGTCACGACCAGGAGGCTGGGTACGAACGGGGCCTGTGCGGCCCCGGCCATGGGCTAGCCGGCGGCCGCGGCGTACCCGTGGATCTGCAGTGCGGTGGTGTCTCCGGCGCGCAGATCTAGGGGTATCCGGGTGGTCATGCCCTGGGGCTTGAGGCCGTGTGCTGCCGTTGGTCGTGCCGGGGCGGCCGTACAGTGTCATGGGTTCGCGGCACCCGGGAGAGCGGTCGTGGAGGCTGCGAGGAGCAGTAAAGGGCGACCCGTCCCTGTGGGTGGGTTGAGACGTGAGAGTGAGCTGGACGATGAGCGATGAGTGACGTCAAGAGCAGTGCTGTGCTGTCCCCGGACGGGGTGTACCGCTACCGGCTGGATCGGGTGTGGGGTGCGGGGCCGAGGGTGCTGTTCGTGATGCTCAATCCCTCCACCGCAGACGCCACCCAGGACGACCCGACACTGCGCCGGTGCCTCGGGTTCGCCCGCGACTGGGGATACGGCAGCCTCACGGTGGCGAACCTCTACGCCTACCGCGCCACCGAGCCCGCGGACCTCAAGCGGGCCCTCGACCCGGTGGGTCCGGAGTGCGACTACTACCTGGAGCAGTGCGCCGGGGAGGCCTCGCTGGTCGTCGCAGCCTGGGGGATGCACGCCCACCCCGACCGGGTGGAGCAGGTGCGGCGCCTCCTCGGGCCTGAGGTGATGGCGCTGGCCTGGACCAAGGCCGGCCAGCCCCGGCACCCGTTGTACATCAAAGGCGACACGGTGCCGCAGCCCTGGGCGCCCTAACAGCTTCCGCCCGTATCGGAGATACAGGCTGCGGGGCGGTCATACGCCGCACCGGATGAACGGGTACACCATGGGGGTCTAATGCCACGTCAGGCAATGCTTGCCCTGTCCGCTACCGGCACCTCGGGGTGATGTCCATCATCGAGATGACCGCGGATTGGGGGCACTACCAGCGCGGGACAGCGCGACCCGGAGCCGTCGTTCCCTCGCGAGGGAGCGGCCAACGTGCCAGGACACATCACGTCAAGCCGTCACCGGCGTGGGCCGGTATCGCTGGGCGACCGCCCCCGACCGGAACTCATGGCGGTCCACGAGCTCGAGCTGGATCCGCTCACGCAGACCGGCGAGCAACGTCGGCCCGTGTCCGGCAAGGACCGGCTGCACAAGGAACTCGTACTCGTCGATCAGTCCCAGATCTGCCAACGCCAGCGGGAGCGTCACGCCACCCACCCACAGGCCCTCGCCCGGCTCCTGCTTGAGCCGCTGAACCGCTTGCCCTAAGTCGCCTCGTACCAGCTCGGCATTCCAATCGACCGCGCTCAGCGTGGTCGACACGACGTACTTCTTCGCCCGGTCGATGGTCTCGGCGAATGGGATCTCATACTCATCCATCCAGTCAGGCCATGTGCCCGTGGTCGGTCTTCGCCACGCCGACTCCATCATCTCGTAGGTCACCCGCCCGAAGAGCAGGGCATCGGCTCGCTGCATCTCCGTAGTCCAGTAGCGCATCGACTCCTCGTCCGGGGGCAGCCCTGCCTCGTGATGGCAGCAGCCGTCGAGCGTGACGTTGATCGAGTACCGAAGTGGTCTCATCTCGTTGTTCTCCCTTGATGGGCGCCCCGCGTTCACCGGGCCGCACCCGGACGACAATCGGCGCCATCTCTCATCGCCCCCACCTTAACGCCGCCATGACGAGCACCACAGAGCGAGGGCGCGACCGATTCGGTGCTCGGTCTGCGGTGAGGGTCGCAACGGGGCGGCCCCCATCACGCTCGACGTCGATGCACAGTGCCACGTCACTTACCGTCGGCTCAGGGTCGGCGACGAACGTCGCAAACGTTGCCTGACACGGCACTAGTTGTACTGACCCACCAGGTTGTTGATGACAGGAGAGACCTCCGGGTCGAGTGTGGAGTTGTCTAGATTCCGGCCCGACCACGGAGGTCTCCCATGTCCCACGCTAACGCCCGGCTCACCCCGGCGGGACGGCGCATCCTGATCGATCGCATCACGACCGGGCGCCCGGTGGCGCACGTAGCCGCCGAGATGGGGATCTCGGCCACCACGGCCTGGCGGTGGTGGCGCCGATGGCAGCAGGAGGGCCCGGCCGGGCTGCTCGACCGGTCCTCCCGCCCGCGCACGTGCCCACACCGCACCCACCCGTGTGTCGAGACGAGGATCCGCATCACCCGCTTCCTCACCCACCGTGGCCCGCTGGTCATCGCCCGGCTCACCGGGGTGCCGGCGGCCACGGTGGGCCGGGTCCTGGCCCGCTACGCCACCGCGCCGCTGTCGGCGGTGGATCCGCTCACCGGCACGGTGATCCGCACCAGCCGGGCCACGTCCCGGCGTTATGAGCACCCTCACCCGGGATCGTTGGTGCATCTGGATGTGAAGAAGCTCGGCCGGATCCCCGACGGCGGTGGCTGGCGATCCGATCCGGCCCAGAGCCGCCCCCTGCACCGCACCAGCCACGACAGGCTCGGCTACGACTTCGTGCACACCGCCATCGACGACCACTCCCGCCTGGCCTACGCCGAGATCCATGCCGACGAGAAGGGCGCGACCTGCGCGGGATTCCTCACCCGGGCCGCGGCTTACTTCGCCGACCACGGCATTCCCAGAATCGAGCGGGTGCTCACCGACAACGCGTTCGGTTACCGCAAGTCCACGGCATTCCGCACCGCGGTGGCGGCCTTGGGCGCGCGACAAAAGTTCATCAAACCGCACTGCCCGTGGACCAACGGCAAGGCCGAACGCCTCAACCGCACCTTGACTACCGAATGGGCCTACGCCCGCCCCTACACCAGCAACGACGAACGCTCCCGGGCCTTGCCGCAATGGCTGAAGTACTACAACCTGGACAGACCCCACACCGGCATCGGCGGCCTGTACCCGATCCAGCGCATCACCAACGCTGCGAGTCAGGACAACTAGTCGCAGACTGTCACCACGAGTCCAGCCAGATGCGCCGGTCGAAGCCGCCGCGTTCTGCCCGCTTCTGCTCGGCGCGGGCCACGACGTCGTCCAT
Organism: Kocuria rosea; assembly: GCF_023715525.1. Lineage (GTDB taxonomy): Bacteria > Actinomycetota > Actinomycetes > Actinomycetales > Micrococcaceae > Kocuria > Kocuria rosea_A. The sequence continues at coordinate 89,439 of NZ_JAMBOG010000015.1, forward strand.
GCTCACGCCCAGGACGCTGGCGATGGCGCCCAGCACCTCGTAGACGTCGGCGGCTTCCTCCAGCCGCTCGTGCGGTTCCGCAGCGCGCAGCTCCTCGGCTTCTTCGAGCAGTTTCGCGGTGAGCGCGCCGAGGATCTCCTCTTCGGGCAGCTGCCAGGTGATCGGGTCACCCCCGTTCTTACGGATGATTTCGGGGATGAGGTCGCGATACCAGACTCAATGTCTGGTCGCAATCTGTCGTTGCAGTACTCTCTGGATGACCAGGATGCCGATTAGGAACCGGGGCCTGGGCGGCACCGTCGATGCACTAACCAGCGGCTGCGGCGTACGTATGGATTTGCAACACGGTGACCTCCCCTGCGCCCAGCCCCAGTGACGTCCGGGCGTTCATGTCCTGAGCCTTGCGATGGTGTGCTGCGGTGGATCGTGTCAGGGCGACCGTTCAGGGCTGTGAGGAGCAGAGGAGTACGAGGGAAAACTTCCGTTCGCTGTGTCTCCGCGTCGCCAGTCGGAGGTGGATGGTGGCTCAGGCCCGGAGCTTGTGCCTGAAGGCGTTTGCAGCCCAGTCGCGAAAGCTGGTCCACGGCAGGTGGGGAGGATTGGCATGCAACCGCGGAAGGTTCACTTGGTAGCCGGTGTGCTGCAGGAATTTCCACATGGCTTTCATGTCGCTGCTCCCGATGGAGCCCAAGGCCACTTCGTCGTGGCGCACCGGTCGCCCCAGTGCCCTGGTGAGGGTCTCGGCCATCTGTGCTGGGGTGAGGCTGTCACCGGCCAGCTCGATGCGTTGCCCGGCGAACGGGACAGGGTCGAGCAGGACGGCGGCGGCGTAGCGGCCCAAATCGGCGCGCGCCAACTGTTGTAGTTGCTGGTCCGGGGGCAGCGGCAATTGCAGCACTCCATCGCGGATGTGCTGTTCGCCGCCCAGGGCGTTGTCGAAGAAGTACGTGGGCGCAAGGATCGTGTACGGCATGTCAGAACCGGTCAGCTCGGACTCGATGACGGCCTTGCTCTCGAAGTGTGGCACACCGCTGTCCCCGTGGGCGCCGGCGACGGAACTGAACACCAAGTGCGGCACCTGCGCCTTGTCGGCAGCGGTAAGAATTGCACGGCCCTGAATCATTTCTGCATCTGTCCCGGCCTCAAACGGCGTGGTCAGGGCGAAGACGGAGCGCGTGCCCTGCATGGCGGTGGCGAGCGATGCGGTGTCATCCAGGAAGCCTGCTACGACCTCGATCCCTTCGCGCTCCAGCCGGGTGGCCGAGGAAGAGTGGGGATCACGCACAAGAGCACGTACCGGTGCTCCTTTGGCCTGCAGGGCACGCACGACGGCGCCGCCCTGCCCGCCGGTGGCACCTAGCACCAGTACCGGTTGTTGATCGGTCGTCATGAACTTTCCTCGATGGCGATGGCGATGGCGATGGACGTATGGAACAGAGGAGTTCTGATTCTCCAATTCCTGCGTCCTGGATGAATGGCGATGATGGTGACCCCCGCTGAGCGCGGGTCCGGATAATCCGCGGGGCGACCGTCGGCGCGCTCTGGGGCGAAGCTGTGTGACTGGCGCCCGCCGGAACGGCTCAGGGGTCCTTGCCCGGGAGGAGTGGGCGTCGGGAATTGCGGGATGTCCCGAGGATGCCTGCTCGTCGAGACACCCCGCTCCGTCCTGCCCACTCCACCTAGGCATCACGGCCATCATGGGATGGCCGTGATTTGGTTGCGCCCCGGTTTCTTCCCGGGGCCGTGACCCGGTGGGTCAGTACATCTAGTGCCGTGGCTGGGAACGTTTGCCGTGTAGGCGCAGACTGGGGTTGTCTTGTCTTCCCCGGAGGCTGCGATGTCCGAGCGTGTGCGTGTCCGAGAGATCTCCGATGAGGAGGGCAACCGGCTGC
>NZ_JAMBOG010000016.1 GCF_023715525.1 Kocuria rosea
CCCGGAGGGGCCGGGCCGGCGCGGCGCCGCGCCGGCCCACGGTTTGGGTGGCGGGGCGCGGCGCGGGGCGCTTCCGCTACATGGTCTCCGCCGGGGTCATGACCACGAAGACCTCGCCGTCAGGGCCGGCCACCACGGCCATCCGCCCGTACTCGAAGTCGGAGGGCTCCGAGCTCACCGAGCCCCCCGCCCGGCGGACGCGCTCGGCGGCGGCGTCGACGTCCTCCACCTGGAAGGCGACCGACCAGCCGGGCTGGGCGTCCCCGGCGTCGGGGGCGGGCCCGCCGATCCCGCCGGCGGGCTGCTCGCCCCCGGGAACGGTGAACAGGGCGTAGGGCATGTTCTCGTCGCCGATGTCCTGGTAGGTGTAGCCGAAGACCGTACGGTAGAAGTCCTGGGCCGTGGCGGAATCCGCGGTCATCAGATCGCACCAGGCGACCGCGCCGGGCTCCTCGACGCGGTTGAAGCCGGTGTGCTCGTGGGACTGCCACAGCCGGAACTCCGCCCCCGTGGGGTCGGTCCACACCCCCATGGACCCGAAGGGCCCGATCTCCATGGGCTCGAACACCGGCGTGGCCCCGGCCTCGACCGCCTTGGCGCCGTCGGCGCCGATGTCGTTCGTGGCCAGGTAGACGGACCACACGTGCGGGGCGGCCTCCATCCCCTCCGGGGTGGGGGAGAGGCCGGCCACGACCTCCCCGCCGGCCAGCGCGTTGCAGTACCCGCCGTACTCGGCCTGGGACTTGGTGAACGTCCAGCCCAGGACGTCCCGGTAGAAGGTCTGGGTGCGTTCCAGATCGCCGGCCATGAGGTCCACCCAGCAGGGCGTGCCGGCGGGCCAGGGGTTCGGGTTCGTGGTCATGAGACGGGTCCTTCCGGGAGCGTGGAGAACGGTCCTGACAGAGGCCTGCGGCGTGCTGCTCGCACCGCCGCATGCTGTGACCTCCGACACCTCCGATGCTAGGACCCGGCCCGGACGCGCTAAGGAAGTGCCCGGAAATGCGTCGTCGCCGACCGGTTGCACCGGTGGCCCGGCGGGTCTGTACTGCGTACACCACGTCGTTCTCGCGAGAAGGAGCCCCGCCATGAGGATGATGCTGCTGACCGCCGGCTCCCGCGGGGACGTGGAGCCGTTCGCCGCGCTGGCCCGCCACGCCTCCGCCCGGGGCCACGAGGTGCGGCTCGGTGTGCCGGAGAACTCGGGGGTGGACCTCGCCGGGATCGACGCCGTGGGCCTCGACGTGGACTTCCGGGCCCTGGTCCAGGCGCACGGGGTCTCGCCCTGGACGGCGGTGCGCCACTTCCGCACCGAGGTCGGGCCCGGGATGCGGAGGATGCTCTCCGCCGCGGTGGGGGCGACGCTCGCCTTCGGTCCGGAGCTCGTCGTCCACCACCCCAAGGTCCTCACCGCACCGTCCGTGGCGGACGCCCTGGGGGTGCCGCACGTGCGGGCCGAGCTCGTCCCCGTGGCCACGCCCACCCGCGAGTTCCCCGCGCCGGGCGTGGTGAACCGCGACCTCGGTTCGTTCAACCGGTGGACGTACGCGGCGGCGCCGCTGGCGGGCCGGATGTTCCGGGGCGACGTCGAGCGGGCGTGCGCGCAGCTGCCCGGCGGACGAGCGCCGTCTCCCGCCTCGGCACCCCGGGCCTCCCTGGTCGCCGTCAGCCCGCAGCTGCTGCCGCGCCCGGTGGACTGGCCCGACACGGCGCACCTGACCGGGGCCTGGCGCGAGGAGGGCTCCGTGCCCGACCTCGACCCGACCGTGGAGGAGTTCGTCCGCAGCGGTCCGCTGCTGGTGGCGACCTTCGGCTCCATGGTCGCCGGCGACCCGGTGGGGCGGGGGCGGGCGGTCCTCCAGAGCGCCCGCGCGCACGGGCTGCGGACCCTGTTGCTCACCGGGTGGGGCGGGCTCGCGCTGCCGGACGACGGTCGGGGGGAGGACGTCCTCGCGGCGGCGTCGGTCCCGCTCGACGCCGTGCTCCCGCACGCGGCGCTCGCCGTCCACCACGGCGGGGCGGGCACGGTGCACGCCGTCGCACGGGCGGGCGTGCCCTCCGTGGTGGTGCCCTTCCTCGCCGACCAGCCCTTCTGGGGGCGGCAGCTGCGGGCGCGGGGCCTCGCGGCCGCGCCCATCCCGCAGAAGGCGCTGACGACGACGGCGCTCACGGCCGCTGTCGCCGACGCCCTCGCCCGCCGGCCCCGCGCGGAGGGCGTCGGACGGGCCATCCGGCAGGAGCACGGTCTGCAGAGGGCTCTGGACGTCCTGATCGCCTGCTGAATTCCGAAACGCACAGAATACTGATTGTGTTCGATTTTCTTTTTTATGTTCTATTTGCGTGCTGGAAGGGCATAATCCTGCGCGGGACATTTCTGTGATGTGCGCAACTCGCTTTTTCCGCAAGGCCCGGCGGCGTGCTCACCAAACCGTCGGTGGACTCCGCCGCTAGTCTCTGTTCCATGCGATGCCATGGACCCAAGGGGCGTCGACCCACCGGGTGCCTGGAGGCTCCCGCCGACGGAGGGAACACCACGTGGAGCTCGTTACGGGCGCAGTGCCACTCTGGCTGATGGTCGCCGTCGCTCTCGTCGGCGCTCTCGTCGGGGCACTCCTGCCCGCAGCGGTGCACCGCTACAGCCCCGCAGCGGAAGGCGCGGAGCCGACGTCCCGCGTGCTGCTGGCTGCCGTGACCACGGCGCTCTTCACGCTGATGGTCACCTTCTTCGGGGTCTCCTGGCAGCTGCCGGCGTACCTGTTCCTCGCCGCCGTGGCGGTCGTGCTCACGGTGATCGACCTGCGCCACCACCTCCTGCCCAACGCCGTGGTGGTCCCCTCACTGGGCATCGGCTTCCTGCTCCTGACCTGTGCTGCCACGGCTGAGGGCGCCTGGGGTGCCCTGGTGCGTGCTGTGCTGGGCGCTGTCGTGCTCTTCGTGCTCTACCTCGTCCTGGCGCTGATCTCGCCGGCTGGCCTGGGCATGGGTGACGTCAAGCTCGCGGCCGTGCTCGGCCTGTTCCTGGGCTACCAGGGATGGGGTGTCCTGTTCGTCGGTGCGCTGCTGGCCTCGGCGCTCGGTGCGGTGGCGGGGCTGGCCGTCCTGGCGTCCCGGCGCGGAGGGCTGCGCAGCGACGTGCCGTTCGGGCCGTCGATGCTGGCCGGCGCCCTCGTGGCGGTCGTGTGGGGGGAGCGGCTGGTCCGGGAGTACCTGCGGACCAGCGCGTTCTGACCACAATTAGGGGGACAAGTGGAGCATCTGGCCGGATCCATGAAGACGAATGAGTCTCTGATCAGGCATTACGTCCTTTTTTAACGTCCCCCAAAGTGTATGCAAAGAAATGGTTGTTGATATGTCTTTGCTACAGCTAATCTCATTTACAGGTCAGTAGCCCGGTACGGGGAGCCAAGTACAGGCAACACCGACAAAAGCTGACGACCCATCTCCTTACCCCCTTTTTCTAAGGACACATCATGCTGCCTCTGCTCATCACCATCCAGACCTTCTTCGCCAACACTGCCGACCGCCTCAAGGGTGAGCAGAAGGGTGCCACCGCCGTCGAGTACGGCCTGATCGTCGGGGTCATCGCGGTCGCCATCCTCAGCTCGCTGCTCCTTCTCGACGGTCAGCTCGACACCCTGCTCACCACCATCGCGAGCAAGATCAAGGTCAGCTGACCTACCAGGTTCATTCCATCGCGCCGTGGTGCCCTGCGCTGGGTGCCACGGCGCGACACATCCCAGGATCGAGGACACACGTGCGCAGATTGCAATCGGAGCGCGGAGCTGTAGCCGTTGAGTTCGCCTTTGTGGTGCCGCTCCTGCTGTTGATTCTGCTGGGCATCATCGAATTCGGTCGGGCCTACAACGTCCAGATCAGTCTCACCCACGCGGCACGGGAAACCGCCCGCACCATGGCGATCAAGACTGTTTCGGCCACTGAGGCCGACCCGTGGGCTGCGGCGGTAGCAGCCGGCAAGGCCGCAGCCCCCGCACTGGACGGGACCAAGATGACCTTCACGAAGCCGGCTGCCTGTTCGGTGGACCCCACCATCGACGTCGTCATCACGTACGACTACGGCACCCTCACAGGAGTTGTCGGTGCCATGACGCTTCGAGGAAAGGCGGCCATGCAATGCGGCGGCTGACCGTTCGTCTGGAACGCCTTCGATCGGCGCAAGATCGGAAAAATGAACGGGGTGCGGTGGCCGTCATTACTGCGTTCAGCTTGGTCGTCCTGCTCGGGTTCGCAGCCATCGCCATCGACGTCGGCATGCTCTATCAGGAGCGGGCGGAACTTCAGTCCGGTGCCGATGCCGCTGCGCTTGCCATTGCCCAGGACTGTGCGGCTGGACGAACGAATTGCAGTACACCGGCCGACACTGCACAGGCCTTGGCCAACGCCAACGCCAAGGACGGCGCAGCTGCCGTCGCGGAGGCTTCGGTATCCACCGCCACCCGGACCGTGCGCGTGCAACTGAAAACGCGGGAGAAGAATGGTGCCGGCGCTCTCGCACTGTCCTTCGCACCCCTTCTCGGGATCGACTCAGCAACGGTTGGCGCCGCGTCGAACGTTCGGTGGGGCGGTGTCAAGACCGGCATCGCGTTCCTGCCCATTGCCTTCGACCAGTGCGAGGTTCAGTTCACCGGCGTGGACGTGGTCATCGGCATGCAGGACAACAAGAACTCCCAGGCGTGCGCCGGTGCGGCCACTGGTTCGCCGGGTGGATTTGGCTGGTACAAGCTGGCCAAAAGTGACAACGACCCAGCCTGCAAGAAGGCAGTGGGCGCACCAAGCACGGTCTTCGCCGACACAGGGGCCAACTTCCCCAAGAGCTGTCAGGACGTCTTGGACGAACTGCTGAAGAAAACTACAGGCAGCACCCTCGTGTTTCCGGTGTACGGCACGGTGAGCGGCACGGGAGCCAATGCGGAGTACGGCCTGACCGGGTGGGTGGCGTTCGAGGTCAAGGGCTGGAAGCTCACCGGCAATCAGGAGCACAACTTCCCGGGTTGCGGCACCGGTCCAGACAAGTGCAACAAGGGCATCTACGGCCGCTTTGTCAAATACGTCACTCTGGACGACTCATTCGAGCTCGACCCCACCCTGCCCCCCACCAATGGCCTGGCCACCGTTGAGCTGATCGACTGACCGCCACCGCTCCACCACCTCCCATCTCCTGAGGACAACACTGTCGTGAAGATCCGTATCATCGCCGGCGCGGTGATGGCCGTCCTGGCCCTCGCCGGCCTCGCGCTTATCACCAATTATGTCGGCAACGCTGACGCCCGCGCCCTGGACAACCAACAGCCGCGCGAGGTCTACCTGGTGACCGCTCCCATCGCGCAGGGGACCCCGGTCGAGGAGCTCCGTGAGTTCGTCGAGCTCCAGACAGTTCCGGCCGTTATCGTTCCCGACGACGTTGTCACCGACCTCGAGGACTTCAAGGGCAAGGTTGCCGGCGTGGATCTCGAACCGGGTGAGCAGCTGCTGGGTTCTCGCCTGGTCGACCCGCAGGCCTTGGAAGCACCGGGGACCGTTCCGGTGCCGAAGGGGATGCAGGAAATCACCGTCCAGCTCGACGCCCCTCGTGTGGTGGGTGGCCAGCTCACGGCCGGGGACACCGTCGGTGTCTTCGTCTCCTTCGAGGGCGAGGGTGAAGGCACAGAAGAGGCCAGGACTACGCAGGACCTGCACAACGTACTGGTCACCTCCGTGCAGGGTGCCCCGAGTACCGTCCCCTCCTCCGAGGAAACGGCAGCAACCGGCAACGAGGCACCCGCGGTGCCGGAAGGTTCGATGCTCATCACGCTCGCGGTCAAGGCTGACACTGCCGAGAAGGTCGTGTACGCCTCAGAATTCGGCCGCATCTGGCTGTCCCTCGAGTCCGAGGACGCCGAGCGGAACGACGACGGTGCGACCAGGGGTGATTTCAAGTGAGCCGATTCCTCCTGGTCACCGCCGACCCGAAGTATGACGCACATTTCCGCTCAGCCGTTGAGGGCCGCATCCCGGGTGACATCCAAACCGTCTTCGACACCGCCCTGCCTTCTACGCCGGACGAACTCTTGGGTCGCTCCGTCGGAGACTTTCCCACAGTGGTGCTGCTCGGCCCAGGGGTGGATCTCCACGAGGCGATGCGCTTGGCCGGGGTCTTCGACATCCGGCGTCCAGAGGTTTCCCTCGTGCTGGTCGCACCGGGGGACCCCGGCTTGGCAGTTGCGGCCATGCGATCGGGCTTCCGCGATGTGCTCGACCTAGGCGCCGATGGCGACGGGATCCTGAGCCTGGTGACCAGGGCGGTCAACGCCGCTGAGTTCCGTCGCCGGGCCATGCCGTCCGTCGACGGCGCTTACCGCGACCTCACCGGGCCGCGCGACGACAGCCGCGTCGTCGTCGTGACCTCACCTAAAGGCGGGGTCGGCAAGACCACCCTTGCCACCAACCTGGCAGTGGGCCTGGGCCGGATCGCTCCGATGAACACGGTCATTGTCGATCTGGACGTTCAGTTCGGCGACGTGGCCGCAGCGCTGCGCCTGGCTCCCGAACACTCCTTGACCGAGGCGGTCACGGGGCCGGCGGTCGACGACGCCCTGGTGCTCAAGACGTTCCTCACCGTCCACCCAGCTTCCATCTATGCCCTGTGCCCCCCGGCCAATCCAGCCGAAGGTGAGCTGGTGGGTGCCGCTCAGGTCACCCGCCTCATCGACCAACTGTCCGGGCAGTTCCAGTACGTCGTCATCGACACCGCCCCGGGGATGGGCGAGCACGCGCTCGCCGCCCTTGAAGCCGCCACCGACGTGGTGTTCGTCACCGGCATGGACGTGCCTGGAGTGCGCGGCCTGCGCAAGCAGATGGACCTCCTCGGGGAGCTGTCCCTGATCCCAGAGAACGTCAGGGTCGTCGTCAACGCCGCCGACCGCTCCACCGGGCTCACCGTTCAAGACATCGAGGCCACCATCAGAACCCCTGTGGATTATGTGATCCCTCGTTCTCGCATGGCCGCCTATGCCACCAACCGTGGGGAACCTCTTCTAATGCACGCACCCAAAGACAAGGCTGCGAAGCAGCTGCAGGCCCTTGTGGCCTCCTTCAACCCCGACCGTCCCGCTCCCAGGAGGGGCATTCATCGGAAGGCCTTGGTGTCACGATGAAGCTTGCAGAACGTCTCGCCGCCGCCCGCGGTGACAACACCGACCACGCTGTTCCCGTAGAATCCCAACCGCTTCCCACCTCGGGAGAGAGCACTTTCGAGAACCTCACGGCCGTCTTTGAGGAAGCAGCCGCCGAAGCCCTCAGCGATTCCGCTGCGGAGGAACATGCCGAGGATCCGACGCTCATCGTTTCTGCGCGGGCGCCGATGCGAGTTGAGCCGCAAGCCGTGCAGACACGCGCCGCCCACGGGAAGTTCGACGCTCTTGGCGCGCTCAAGCAGCGTGTCAAGCAGGAGCTGCTCGATCGCATCGGCTCTCGCCAGTCGGACTCCAGTTTGTCCGAAAAAGATTTAAAGGACTTCGCCACCAAGGAGCTCACCCGCATCGTCGCCGAGGAGAAGGTGCCGATGTCCTCCGAGGAGCGGGTCCGCCTAATCCGCTCGGTCAGCGACGACGTGCTCGGCTACGGACCGCTCCAGGAACTCCTGGACGACGAGTCCGTTACCGAAATCATGGTCAACGGACCCAACCAAATCTTCGTCGAACAGAAGGGCAAAGTCACGCTCTCCGAGTCGACCTTCGCCTCCGAGCAGGACCTCCGCAACGTTATCGAGAAGATCGTCACCCAGGTGGGCCGCCGCATCGACGAGTCCTCGCCGCTGGTCGACGCACGCCTGCCCGACGGCTCCCGCGTCAACGCCATCATCCCGCCGCTGGCCGTCAAGGGCTCCTCGCTGACGATCCGGAAGTTCGCCAAGGATCCGCTCACCATCGAGGACCTCATCCGCTTCGGATCTGTCACCCCGCAGATGGCGGACCTGCTCCGTGCGTGCGTGGAGGCGCACTTGAACATCCTGGTCGCCGGCGGCACGGGGACCGGCAAGACCACGATGCTCAATGTCATGTCGTCCTTCATCCCCCAGGGGGAGCGCATCGTCACGATCGAGGACGCGGTGGAGCTGCAGCTGCAGCAGGAGCATGTGGTTCAGCTGGAGTCCCGCCCCGCCAACATCGAGGGTAAGGGTGAGATCTCCATCCGCGACCTGCTGAAGAACTCGCTGCGGATGCGACCCGACCGGATCGTGGTCGGTGAGTGCCGCGGCGGCGAGGCCCTGGACATGCTGCAGGCCATGAACACCGGCCACGACGGGTCCTTGTCCACCATCCACGCCAACTCACCCCGCGACGTCATCTCACGACTGGAGACCCTCGTCATGATGGCCGGCATGGAACTGCCGCAGAAGGCGGTGCGAGAGCAGATCGCCTCGGCGATCCACGTAGTCGTTCAGCTGTCCCGCCTGCGCGACGGCACGCGCCGCGTCACCCACATCACCGAGGTTCAGGGCATGGAGGGTGAAACCGTCACCCTGCAGGACGCCTTCGTCTTCGACTGGGACGCCGGAGTGGATCCGCGCACGGGCCGTTTCCGCGGCACGACCAAGTCCACCGGGGTCCGTCCCCGTTTCGTGGACAAGTTCGAGGACTACGGCATCAAGCTGCACCCGTCCGTCTTCGACCCCGGGCGGCGTTGATGTCGTCCTTGTTGTCAGGTTTCGGCCTGCTCGTGCTCGCCGGGCTCGTCGGTCTGTTCATCGTCTTCCGCTCCCGGACCCCACGTTTGCCGATGGACCGACGACGCCCCCCTCGCGCAGCGAGGGACCAGAGCCCGTCGCAACTGTCCCGGATCACGGGGATGACCACCGAGGCGATCTCGGAATTCCTCGAACGGCGCGGATGGACGCGGAAGGTGGCCGGCGCTCTGGAGAATGCTGGGATCAAGTCCTCCCCGGCCGACTTCCTGGTGCTCGTGGCGGTGGCGGCAGTGACCGCCGCTGCTGTGGGCGCCCTCGTGGGCGGCATCATGCTGGGACTGCTGTTGTTCCTCGCCGCGCCACTGGTGGCCAAACTGCTCGTCGGACTGATGACCACGCGACGCAAACGCATCTTTGCCGACCAGCTGGACAACACCCTTCAGCTCTTCTCGGGTTCTCTGCGGGCGGGCCACTCCTTGCTGCGAGCCGTCGACGCGGTTGCCCGCGAGTCCCCAGCGCCGACATCGGAAGAGCTCGCCCGGGTGGTCAACGAGACACGCCTGGGCATGGAGCTCGACGACTCCCTGGACCAGACCGCCAAGCGGATGGACTCCGACGACTTCTCCTGGGTCGCCCAGGCCATCGGCATCCACCGGGAGGTCGGTGGAGACCTGGCCGAGGTGCTCGACCGGGTCGCGGGCACAATCCGTGAACGCAACCAGATCAAGCGGCAGGTCAAGACGCTGTCGGCCGAGGGGAAGATGTCCGCCTACATCCTCATGGCTCTCCCAGTGCTGATCGCCGGCGTTCTCTCGATCATCTCGCCCGAGTACATCTCCCAGTTCGTCACCAATGGTCTTGTCGGGTATGCCCTGATCGTCATTGCCGTGCTGATGTTCGCCGTCGGCGGGTTCTGGATGTCCAGAATCGTCAAGATCCGTTTCTGATGCCTTCCCTCTCTTGCCTCTGAAGGACGTTCCCGATGCCGTCGATGACTTTTGCACTCGCCCTGATCTGCTTCACCGGTGCTGCCGTTCTGGCCATCTGGCTCGCGGTAGGTGCCCGGTGGGGCGGCGACCGGGCGGTACGCCAGAACCTCAAGGCCGGCTTCGCCCCCTCAGAGGCCGAGAAGATCCGCAACGCCCCGGACTTCGGCTGGGCCCGGCAGTTCACCACGGCCAAAGGCCGTGAGCGTCTTGAAGTGCTCTACGCCAAAGCCGGACGGCCTGTGAACTGGCCGATCGCCCGGCTGATGGCATACAAGGTTTACGCCCTCGCGGCGGCTGTCATGGTGTCGCTCCTGCTTCTGCTCCTGAGCGGCTTCAACAACATGATGGTCCTCGTCACGGTGGTCATGGTGCCGGTTTCCTACTTTGTGCCGGACTTGTTGCTGCACTCCCGCGGGATCGAGCGGCAGAAGGAGATCAGCCTTCAACTGGCCGATACCCTGGACCAGATGATGATCGCCGTCGAGGCCGGGTTGGGCTTCGAAACGGCGATGGATCGCGCTGGGCACGGCGGCAAAGGGGCGCTGGCCGAAGAACTCGTGCGCACCCTCCAGGAGATGAGGGTGGGCATTCCCCGCCGCGACGCCTATCTGGCCCTGGAAGAACGGACCGATGTTCCGGATCTCCGGCAGTTCACGCGGGCAGTGATCCAGGCCGATGCCTACGGCATTTCCATCGCCACGGTCCTGCGCACCCAAGCCGACGAAATGCGCGTCAAGCGACGTCAACGGGCGGAGGAAGCCGCCCAGAAAATTCCCACCAAGATCGTCATTCCGTTGATGCTGTTCGTCCTTCCGGTCCTGTTCCTCACCGTGCTCGGACCCGCCGTGCTCAACGCAATGAAAATGATGCAGTGAGATGAAACTCAAAAGCACTGCGGCGACCTCACCGGCGCTCCGCACAGTCGGCCGTCGGGTTCCTGTGCTGCCGGCCCTCCTTGCTGCAGTTTCGCTGTCGGCCACCGGCCTGCTGGTGTTCCAGTGGACGGTCGACTCCCCGGCTGCTGGCTTCAGCGGGGACGTCCAGCACGAAGATCCCGGCGCGGTGAGCGCTCCTGCCCCCCTGGGCGTCTCCTCGCTCCCGCCCGACGACGCCCGAGCAGCCGGTGACCCTGGCGCTCACAGCGCAGTGCGAGGCCCCGAGACCTGCGGCAACCTGCAGACCCGCGCTCGCGTCTGCTCCCCCTCCCTCGGCATCGACGCCATGCTGGAAGCGGTCGGAACGGACGAGTCCGGGAACCTGGCGGTGCCCACGCGCGAGGACCACGCGGCCATCGGCTGGTACTCCGCCTCCGCCCCGATCGGCGCGGAGGAGGGCAACACCGTGCTGGCCGGACACGTGGACTACCCGTACTCCGCCCCCGCCCTGGGCACGCTCTACACCGCGCAGCCGGGACAGAAGCTGTGGATCTCCGACGGCACCGGGAACGTGCACTCCTACACGGTGGTCGCGGTGCGAGAGCCGACTCCGCGGACAGAGCCGCCGATGGACGTCTTCGCACTGACCGGGGAGCCGGGGCTGTCCCTGATCACCTGCTCCGGCGACTACGTCCAGCCCGACGGGTCCCCGACGTGGTCGTACACGAACAACCTGATCGTCGACCTCGCCCTGGACCCGGAGACCGCTTCCGTTCCATGACGCCGTGGCGCTGCGGCTCGTCCACCCTTATGGGCACATCGGCCGTAGCACTGCCTCTTTTCAGGACGGCGAATCCTCCATGCAATTACATTAGTTAATGCCGACGTGCTCTCCGCCTGCCCACCGGCCTCCCCATCCTTCAAAGGAGTACCCCCATGTCCTGCTCCGCCCGTGCCCACCGCGCCCGGCCCCTGGCCCTCGCGGTGCTTGCCGGAACCACCACGGTGACCGGCACGCTCGTCACCGCGCTCCCGGCGCTGGCCGCCCCCGTGGCGATCGAGGCCTACGCCACGGAGATGCCGGTCGGCACTCCGGCCACCGGCGCCGACCACTACTTCCACCGGGTGACGCTGAGCAACGGGGACACCGCCTACGGCATCAACGAGGACCAGCCCTTGGCCCCGGCCGAGGAACTCGTCCTCGACGACGAGGACTACACGGTGGCCGAGCCCCTCGACGACCCTGAGGGTGGATGGCGGGACGTGGTAGGGGAGAAGGTCGGCGATCACCCTGTGTACTGGGAGCCGGAGAAGGCCGCCCTGGCCGGCTACATCCTCTCGGTCTTCGGCGCGACCGAGGACGCCGACGAAGCCCTGGCCGTGCACTGGGCGGTGCGGTCCCTGGCCACGGCGGACAGCCCGGCACCGGAGCGGTCCGGGCTGCAGCGGGCCCATCTGGAGCGCGCCGAGGTCATGCTCGAGGAGGCGCGCGCCACCGTCGCCTTCCTCGCTCCGCGGGACAGCTACCGCACCGACATCGTCGTCGACGCCACCGGCCGCCCCACGCACCTGACCGTCCAGCTGCCGGAGATCTACGAGGAGGTCACCGTGACGCTGGAGGGACCGGTCACGTTCGCCGACGGGACGGCGACGCAGCACATCACCGGCGGGCCGCGGGAGCAGGAACTGGAACTGGTCGTGGATGAGGGGGCAACCGTCGGGAGGATCACCGCCGAACTGGCGGCGACCATGCCCTCGACCGAGCTGGTCGTCCTGGCCGACGACGAGCACCGCGACCTGTTCATCGCCGGCCAGGACCGCACGGTCACCTGGTCGGCGGACGCCGCCTTCGCGATCACCGAGTCCGCCAGGCCGGGCGACGACGTCCGCGACGGCCAGACGCCCGCTCCTGATGGCAAGAACACCAGCACGCCGGCCGATGAGGGAACGGACCAGCACGCCGACGGCGCCGACGAAACGGCCGGACCGGGCGCCGACGGAGGCGCTGAGTCCGACGTCGACGAAACTGCCGGATCGGGCGCGGACCGGTCCGTCCGACCCGTTGTCGAAGGGCCCACTGGGCCGGTCACGGACGGAGATCCCGATGACGGCACCGGCCTTCCGTGGACAGTGAGCGAGAACGAGACCGGGCAGAAGGTCACGACGTCTCTGGAGGCCTTCGTCCTGTTCGAGGAGCAGACCAGCACGCACACCGAAGTCGTCACCGAGACCACCACGAGCCTGGGTGCAGGGGGCGCGGCCTATGCGGACGTGGTCATGGCTGACACCGGTATGGGCGCTTCGCAGCCGGCGGGTGCCCGGAGCGCCGGCGCCCCGGTGCTCCTCGCCGTGATGGCGGTGGCTGCCGGACTCGGATCCTGGGCTCTGCGCCGCCGGACGCCCTCGGGCCGCGCGAAGCATGCGACGGTCTCGTGAGATTTTCATCGGCCGGCCACGGCCGGCATTCGCCGCCCCTTCCACCTTCAGTACTTCGGGAGATCCCCATGGTCCGCCAGACTCGAGCCGCAGTTGCTGCCGCCCTCACCCTCGTGACGCTGACGGGGTGCGGCGGCGCCACCGCCGAGGCGACGCCCTCGCACGTCTACAGCCCACTGCCCCCGTTCACGACGGCGACGCCGACCAAGAGCCCGTCGCCCGAGGCGTCGTCCAGCCCCTCGGCGACGCCGTCGCCGTCCCCCACGGCCGCGTCCTCGGAGGCGGCCGTGGCCGGTGCCCAGGGCGGCACTGCCGAGCTGGGTGCGCCGGCACAGCCCTCAGTGCCGGAAGGCGCGGTGGTGCAGATCCCCGTGCCGGCGCCTGTCGCTGGGTCCGGCGCGATCGGTGGCGACCTCCCGGTCCAGGCCACCGAGCGGACCTCGTCCAGCACCACCACGACCACGTCGACCACTCTCGAGGCCCGCGTGTCGGTCGTCGTCACCTGCGAGGGGCAGTGCATGCTCGACGACCTCTCCGCCCCCGAGCTGACCGGTGAGGACGGCCCCATCGCACCCGATCTCCTGCAACGGGCGCTGGAGGAGGAGCTGAGCCGGCAGAGCAGTGACCGGCCACTGGTCACCGACGACCTGACCGAGCAGCTCACCCGGGCGGACTGGGAGCTGGCCGACCGATTTCTCCAAGGCGGGCAGGAGAAACTGATCTTCTCCTCGGCTCGGAAGTAGCCCCGTTCGCGATCGACGGCGACCTGGGACGACAGAAGGCCCCCGGACCGATTCGGTCCGGGGGCCTTCTGCTGCTGGTCGGGATGACAGGATTTGAACCTGCGACCTCGTCGTCCCGAACGACGCGCGCTACCAAGCTGCGCCACATCCCGTGAAGCCTCCGGCGTCCTGCCGGAAACAACTGCTCCATCATAGCGGTCCGCCCGCACGGGTGCGAAATCGGCGCCCCGCCACCGTGTCGCACCTCCGGCTCCGCTCGTCCCGGCGGGGCCGTTCCCCTTCCCAAAACCGCCGGAACCGTTGCGTCCCCCCTGGTCAGGTGGGACTCTGTGCATGTCACCGCATCAACCGGTGCTCGAGGACCGCTCACGGTCGAGCCCCCGATCGGCCCCTGCCCCGGGAGGACCCATGTCCCACCACACCAGCCGACGGGCCGCCGCCACGGCCCTGGCGGGCGCCCTGGCGCTCGCCGCCCCGGGTGCCGTCGCCGCGCCCGCCCCGGAGAAAGGGGCCGGGCCGAGCGGCACCGCGATCACCCAAGCGGTCTCCGCGGAGCAGGTGACGGCCCACCTCAAGGTGCTCCAGGCGGTCACAACCGCCAACGCCGGCACCCGCGCCTCGGGCACCCCGGGCTACCGGGCCAGCGTCGACTACGTGGTCGGCCGGCTGCGGGCCGCCGGCTACGCCCCGCAGATCCAGGCCTTCGACTTCCCGTACTTCGCCGAGGCCGTGCCGACGACGGTCACGGTGCCTGGTGCCGGGGGCATTCCCCGAAGGCTCTCGACCGAGGAGGCGGCCGTCATGGTCTTCTCCGGCTCCGGCACGGTCACCGCGCCCGTGCAGGCCGTGGACACCACCGGCGAGCGGATCGCCGGCACGAGCGGGTGCGAGGCAGAGGACTTCGCGGCCTTTACCGCGGGCAGCATCGCCCTCCTGCAGCGCGGCACCTGCTCGTTCGCGCAGAAGGCCGCCAACGCCCAGGCCGCCGGGGCCAGTGCGGTCCTGATCTTCAACACGGGCCTGCCGGAGGAGGAGGGCGTCGTCGCCGGCACCCTCGGTGAGCCCGGGCTGGTGTCGATCCCCGTGGTCGGCCTCAGCTACGCGGCGGGCACGGCGCTGCTGGGCGGCAGCGAGGTGACCGTGGCGGCGCAGACGGTCTCCGAGTCCCGCACCAC
Organism: Kocuria rosea; assembly: GCF_023715525.1. GTDB lineage: Bacteria > Actinomycetota > Actinomycetes > Actinomycetales > Micrococcaceae > Kocuria > Kocuria rosea_A. Next base: position 14,899 of record NZ_JAMBOG010000016.1, read on the forward strand.
GTACAACGTGCTCGCCGAGACCGGCACGGGCAGCCCGGAGAACACCGTCATGGTCGGGGCGCACCTGGACAGCGTGCCGGAGGGGCCGGGGATCAACGACAACGGCACGGGCTCCGCGGGCATCCTCGCCATCGCCGAGGCCCTGGCCGGGGAGCAGACCGCGAACCGGGTCCGCTTCGCCTGGTGGGGCGCGGAGGAGTCCGGGCTGCTCGGCTCCAAGCACTACGTCGCCGGGCTCAAGGCCGGAGACCCCGCGGCGCTGGAGGACGTCGCGCTGTACCTGAACTTCGACATGATCGGCTCCCCGAACTACGGCCGCTTCGTCTACGACGGCGACCACTCCGCCTTCCCGCCCGTCCCGACCCCGGAGGGTGGCACGGTCACCGCGCCGGCCGGGTCCGCGGCCATTGAGGCCGCGTTCCACGAGCACTTCGGCTCCGTGGGCCTGGCCTCGGGCGAGACCGAGTTCAGCGGCCGCAGCGACTACGGCCCGTTCATCGCCGAGGGCGTCCCCGCCGGGGGGCTGTTCACCGGCGCCGAGGGGATCAAGACCGTGGAGCAGGCGGCCCTGTTCGGCGGGCGGGCCGGCATCGCCTACGACTTCTGCTACCACCTGCCCTGCGACGACGTCAGCAACGTCAACGCCCAGGGCCTGGAGGAGATGACCGATGCGGCCGCCGCCGTCGTGCTCCGCTTCGCCACGTCCGTGCAGGAGCTCGAGGACGGGGTCGCCGCGCCGGACCAGGACGCGACCGGGGACGCGGGCACCCGGGACCAGGGGCAGGGGATGGGCTCCCGGGCTCACGAGCACGCCGGCTCCTGACCTTCTCCCGGACCAGGCCCGGCCCGACGCGGGAAGGCCCGACCCCACAGTGCCCTCCAGCCCGGACATGTGGGTGTCGCCTGTTGACGCCGTGCGGGGGGAGTGGTGTCCTGAGCGGACATCGTCGTCGGGTCCGGGCTCCGGGCGCGGCCGGCGCAGCATCGGCCCGAGGATGTCGCATGGTCCGGTACAAGTCCAGCCTCTGGCTGGTGTCAGCGGCCCTGGCCGCTGCCCTGTCGCTGGCGGTCACCGGCGCCGCCACGGGTGCCGCCACGGGCGCCGACGACACCGGGGACGCCACGCAGAAGATCACCGAGGCGGTCTCCGCCGCCGCGCTGCAGAAGCATCTGCAGGCCTTCGAGGACATCGCGCAGGCCCACGGCGGGAACCGCGCGGACGGCACCGAGGGATACCGTGCCAGCGTCGAGTACGTGGTGGAGAAGCTGCGCGAGGCGGGCTACGACCCACAGGTCCAGTTGTTCCAAACCCCCTACTCCGACCACGACGACCACTTCGACCACTCGGAGCAGCGCGAGTCCTACAACGTTCTCGCGGACACCGGCTCGGGGGACCCGGCGAGCACCGTCGTGGTCGGCGCGCACCTCGACAGCGTCCCGGAGGGACCGGGGATCAACGACAACGCCTCCGGCGCCGCAGGCATCCTCGCCGTGGCCGAGGCTCTGGCCGGCACGGAGCTCCAGAACGCCGTGCGCTTCGCCTGGTGGGGCGCCGAGGAGATCGACCTGCTGGGCTCCCAGCACTACGTGGACGACCTCGCCGGGAACGACCCGGCAGCACTGGAGGACATCTCGCTGTACCTGAACTTCGACATGATCGGCTCACCCAACTACGGCCGCTTCGTCTACGACGGCTCCGGCGCCCCGGCCGGATCCCGGGAGATCGAGGACGCGTTCCACGAGTACTTCGACTCCGTGGGGCTGGAGGTGGGGAGGACCGAGTTCGACGACGGCAGCGACTACGCGGCCTTCGTCGACGCCGGAATCCCCTCCGGCGGGCTCTACACCGGGGCCGACGAGCTCATGAGCGAGCGCGACGCCGACCGCTTCGGGGGGCGGGCCGAGGAGCCCCACGACGCGTGCTACCACCGCTCCTGCGACGACCTGGCCAACATCGACCTCCAGGGATTCGAGCAGATGAGCGACGCCGCGGCGGCCGTCGTGCTGCGCTACGCGACGTCCGCCCACGGCACCGGGACCCCCGGGCTGCCGGCGACCGGAGCGCCGGGGGACCTGCCGGGGGCTCTCGCCCCCTTCGCCGCGGGCGTCCTCGCGGTGGGCGCCGTGGCCCTCGCCACTGCGGGGGCCGTGCGGCGGGACGGCAGGACCGCCGGGCATCCTCAGCGAGGACCTGATTGATCAGCAGTCTTATCAGTGCCATGCTGGGGCGCATGACTGCGACCGGAACCCGCCGCGGCGTACTCTTCGACGTCGACGGAACCCTCATCGACTCCAGCTACCTGCACACCGTCGCCTGGTGGCACGCCTTCAACGAGAAGGGCTACGACGTCCCGATGCACCGGATCCACCGGCTGATCGGGATGGGCACCGAGCAGCTGGTGGACGAGCTGCTGCCGGCCGACCGCGACAGGAGCGAGGACGACGCCATCGGCAAGGCCCACGGCACCCTGTTCTCCGTGCACTGGGCGGGGCTCAAGCCCACCCGCGGTGCGGCCGAGCTGCTGCGCCGCTGCGCCGACGAGGGGCTGGTGGTCGTGCTCGCGTCGTCGTCGAACGCGACCGAGGTGGCGGCCATGCGCGAGGTGCTGGGCTCCGACGAGATCCTCACGGCCGTCACGACCGCCACCGACGCCGACGAGAGCAAGCCCGCCCCGGACATCTTCGCCGCGGCGCTCGAGGCCGGGGACCTGCGCCCGGAGAACGCGATCGTGGTCGGGGACGCCCGCTGGGACGTCGTGTCCGCGCGCAAGCTCGGCCTGGACACCGTGTGCCTGGGCAGCGGCGGGATCAGTGACGCGGAGCTGCGCGAGGCCGGGGCGGTCGCCGTCTACGCCGACCCGCAGGACCTGCTCGAGGACTTCGGGAACAGCCCGCTCGCCCGCCTCCTCGCCGACGGCTGACCCCGGCGGCCACGGGACGGCCCGCGCCGCCGACGGGCTGCCGACCGTTTCGTTACGCCGCGGTCGGGGAGGGCCCGCCGCCCGGTCGTATCCTCTGAGCTATCGCGCCCGGAAGGGGGAGCCGCCATGACCTCCGACGACAAGCCCGTCCTCGTCTTCGACGTCAACGAGACGCTGTCCGACATGCGCCCGATGCACGGCACGTTCGAGGAGCTGGGGCTGCCGGGCCCGCTCGCGCAGACCTGGTTCGCGGCCGTGCTGCGGGAGGGGTTCGCGCTCGCCGTCCACGGGGAGTCACGGCCCTTCGCGGCCCTGGGCGACGCCGTGGCGCGCTCGCTGTTCGCCGTCCAGGCGCCCGACCGGGACGTGGACGAGGCGGTGGACCACATCCGGGAAGGCATGCAGCGCCTGCCCGTCCACCCGGACGTCGCCCCCGGCATCGAGGTCCTGGCCGGGGCGGGCTTCCGGCTCACGGCCCTGACCAACGGCTCCGAGGCCACCTCGGAGGGCCTGCTCGAGCGCGGGGGAGTGCGCCAGCACTTCGAGCACGTGCTCTCCGTCGACGACGCCCCCTGCTGGAAGCCCGCCCCGGAGTCCTACGCCTGGGCGAGCGGCGTCTGGGGCGTCCCGCTGGAGCGGGCCCTCATGGTCGCGGCGAACCCGTGGGACCTGCACGGCGCCGCCCGGGCCGGGATGCACACCGCGTGGATCGACCGCCACGGCGCACCCTATCCGCAGTACGCGCGCACCCCGGACCTGCGGGTCTGCGACCTCGTCCAGCTCGCGGCCCGGCTCGCCGGCGGCGCGGACGGCCCTAGAGCCTGACGACCATCTTCCCCGTGTTCGCCCCGGCCAGCAGGTCGATGAAGGCCTGCGGGGCCTCGTCGAGGCCCTCGCGCACGGTCTCGTCCCGGACGATCCGCCCGGCGGCCAGCCAGCCAGTCATCTTCTCGCGGAACTCGGGCGCCAGGTCCTGGTGGGCGCCCACCAGGAAGCCCTGCAGGCTCAGCAGCTTGCCGATCGCCAGGGCCAGGTTGCGCGGGGCCGCCGGCGGCTCCGTCGCGTTGTACTGGGCGATCGCCCCGCACAGGCACACCCGCCCGCCGGTGGTGAGCACGTCGATGGCGGCCTCGAGGTGGTCGCCGCCCACGTTGTCGAAGTACACGTCGATGCCCTCCGGCGCCGCCGCCCGCAGCTGCTCGAGCACTGGCCCGTCGTGGTAGTCGAAGGCGGCGTCGAAGCCGAGCTCCAGCAGGCGCGCGACCTTCGCGGGCGAGCCCGCGCTGCCGATGACGCGCGCGGCGCCGCTGAGCCGGGCGATCTGCCCGACGAGGGAGCCCACGGCCCCGGCGGCGCCGGAGACGAACACGACGTCCCCCGGCCGGAACCGGGCCGCGGCCATGAGACCGGCGTAGGCGGTGAGGCCGGGCATGCCCAAAGCGCCGAGCCAGGCGGAGCCCGGGGCCAGGGCCGGGTCGACGACGGTGACGGAGCCGGCGTCGAGCACCGCGTGCTCGCGCCACCCGGCGCCGTGCAGGACCGTCCGCCCCACGGCGACGTCGGGGCTGGCCGAGGCGACGACCTCGCCCACGGCCCCGCCCTCGAGGGGCCGGTCCACCTGGAACGGCGGGACGTAGGACTTCACGTCGTTCATCCGTCCGCGCATGTAGGGGTCCACGGACATCCACCGGTTGGCCACGAGGACCTGCCCGGGCAGGAGCTCGGGGAGATCCGCCTGCTCGAGCCGGAAGTTCTCGGGGGTGGGCCAGCCCTGCGGGCGGGAGGCCAGGACGATCTGGCGGGTGCTCCGGGGGGTGCCGGGGGGAGTGTTCTCCGGGGCGCTCATCAGTCCTCCACGACGGTCAGGACGACCTCGACGTTGCCGCGGGTCGCGTTCGAGTAGGGGCAGACCCGGTGGGCCTGCTCGGCGAGGTCCGCGGCGGTCCGCGGGTCCAGATCCGGGATGACGACCTCGAGGGCGACCTCGAGGCCGAACCCGCCCTGGCCGTCGGGGCCGATGCCCACGCGGGCGCCGACGCTGGAGTCGCCCAGCTCCACCTTCTGCTGCCGCGCCACCATCTGCAGGGCGGAGTGGAAGCACGCGGCGTAGCCGGCGGCGAACAGCTGCTCGGGGTTGGCGCCGTCGCCGGAGCCGCCCATCTCCCGGGGCACGGCCAGGGCGAGGTCCACCCGCCCGTCCGTGGTGCGGGCGCGGCCGTTGCGGCCGGCGCCCGTGGCGAGCGCTTCGGCGGTGTAGACGGTCTGCATGGGGCTTACTCCTCGGTGGGGATGGGGGTGGGGGCGGGGCCGGTGGATGTGGTGGTGGTGCGGGTGGAGGCGCTGATCTTGCGGGCGAGGCGGCGCAGCGTGGCGATCTCCTCGGGAGTCAGCCCCGCGGACTCCAGCACGCGGCGCTGCACCTGCGGTGCGCGCTCGCGCAGCCGCGTGCCGGCCTCCGTGAGGTGGACGGTGACCCGCCGCTCGTCGGCCCGGTCCCGGCGGCGCTCGAGCAGGCCGCCGTCCGCCATCCGCTTCAGGAGGGGGGACAGCGTCCCGCTGTCGAGGTGCAGGCGCGCGCCGAGGGCGGAGACGGTCGGCCCGTCCTGCTCCCACAGGGCGAGCAGGACCAGGTACTGCGGATAGGTCAGCCCGAGCTCGGCCAGCAGCTCGCGGTACGCCGAGGTCGTGGCGCGGGAGGCCGCGTACAGGGCGAAGCACAGCTGCTCGTCGAGCCGGAGGTCGGGATCCATGCCAGTACTGTCGCACACAACCCAGTTGTGCACAATACAAGTGGTCGCCGGCGGTGGCCCGGGAGGCGGGGATTGTGTCCCGGGGCGATCTGCGGGATGCTCGGGCCACGGGCTCCGAGCACCCGGAGGCCCCCACCGACCGAGGAGACGACCATGGACCCCATCTGCCCGTCCTGCGGCGGCCCCCTGCGGCAGATCCCCGAGGACCAGTGGCCCGAGGGCGGGCCGGTGCCGGAGGGCACCGTCGAGATGTACCTGTGCGACAGGACGAACCACCGGGTGATCGTGGCGGTGCCCGAGATCAGCGGATGACCGCTCCCGTCCCGGCCGCACCGGTCCGGCGGGTCGCCGTCGTGCACGGCTACGACGCCGCCCCGGACAGCCACTGGTTCCCCTGGCTGCGCGAGCGCCTCGCGGCCCGGGGCGTGCAGGTCGTGCTCGTGGAGCTGCCGGAGCCGTCCTTCCCGGAGGCCGGGGCGTGGCTCGACGCGGTGGGGCGGGCCGTGGGCGGGGTGGACGAGCACACGCACCTGGTCGGCCACAGCCTGGGGTGCATCACGGTGCTGCGCCACCTCGCCCGGCTGCCGCAGCCGTGGACGCTCGGGGGGATCGTGCTCGTCGCCGGGTTCACGGGCCGGCTCGAGAGCGTCCCGCTGCTCGACGACTTCCTCGCCGAGGACGTGGACCTCGCGGCGGTGCGCGCGAACACGCGCCACCGCCTGGTGCTGCGCTCCGACGAGGACCCCACCGTGCCGGCCGCGGCCACCGAGGAGCTCGCCGCCCGGCTCGGGGCCGAGCTGCGGGTCGTGCCCGGCGCGGGGCACTTCTGCGGCTCCGACGGCGTGAGCCGCCTGCCCGTCGTGCTCGACGCCCTCACCCGACCCGCCGGGTCCTGAGCTGCGCCGGCCCCGAGCCGGGGCGGGCGCTCAGTCGGTGAGCGTGAGCAGGACGGCCTCGGGCGGGCAGAACAGCCGGATCGGCGCGAAGCGGGAGGTGCCCAGCCCGGCGGAGACGTTGACCGGGACGCCGCGCTGGGTGATCAGCCCCTTGCAGCGGGCGGGCTCGAGGTCGCAGTTGCTCACCAGCGCCCGCCCGCCGGGCAGGCAGACCTGGCCGCCGTGGGTGTGGCCGGCCAGCACGAGCTGGGCGCCGTCCTCGGCGAAGCGGTCCAGGGTGCGCAGGTACGGGGCGTGGGCCACCCCGATCCGCAGGTCCGCCGTGGCCGGGTCCACGAACCCCGGGTGCTCGTCGTAGCCCAGGTGCGGGTCGTCCACGCCCGAGAGGTCCAGCACCCGCCCGGCGACCTCGAGCCGGGCGGCCCGGTTGATCAGCGGGGTCCAGCCGGCGGCGTCGAAGGCGTCGTGCATGGCCTGCGTGGGCAGGCGGGGCGCCTCGTCGCGGGACTCCCCGGAGGTGTCCCGCCACAGGTAGCGCACGGGGTTCTTCAGCCGCGGCGCGAAGTAGCAGTTGGACCCGGGCACGTAGGCGCCGGGGAAGCGGAGCAGCGGCTCGAGGATCTCCAGCAGCCAGGGCAGCGCGTCCAGGTGGGAGAGGTTGTCGCCGGTGTCCACCACGAGGTCCGGCTGGAGCCCGGCCAGCGAGTGCACGAACTCCCGCACCGAGCGCTGCCCCGGCCACACGTGCAGGTCGGACAGGTGCAGGATCCGCAGCGGCGCACTGCCCTCGGGCAGCAGCCGCAGCCGTTCCGTGCGCAGCTGGAAGCGCCGGCGCTCGACGAGGACGCCCCACGCGCCGAGGCCCGCCGCCGCGGCGGCGCCAGCCCCGGCCGTGGCGGCGGCCGCGCGCAGCAGGCCGGCCCCTCCGGGCGCGTGCCGGGGGCTCACGGAGGCCGCCACCTAGCCGATGGCCGTGCTGCCGTTGCGGCCCTCGAGCACCCGCTCGGAGGGCTTCTCGAAGTCCTCCGTGTCGTAGTCGCGGGCGATGTCCTCCATGAACCGCTGCCACTGGGCGCCGGCGTAGGTGGAGCCGTCCACCCACTCGGTGTCCGAGCCGCCGCGCTGGCCGCCGATGGACAGCCCGTTGAGGGACCGGGAGCCGAACTCGTAGTTGCCGACCCACGACGCCGTGGCCAGGCCGCGGGTGTAGCCGACCATCCAGGTCTGCGTGGAGTTGTCGGTGGTGCCGGTCTTCGCCGCGGAGGCCCCGGGCAGGCCGATGCCGCGCTTGTAGCCGGAGCCGCGCACGAGCACCTGCTCCAGGGCGTAGTTCACGCCGTCGGCCACGTCCTTGCTGATGACCTGCTCGCAGGAGGTCCCGGGGATGTCGTACTCCTTGCCGGTGTAGTCCACGACCTTCGCCAGGGCCCGGGGCTCGCACATCTCACCGCGGTTGGCGAACGCCGAGTAGGCGCGGGCCATCGTCATGGGGGAGATGTCCACCGAGCCGCCGAGCAGCGCGGAGAGCACGGTGGTGTCCACCGGGTCGCCGGTCTTGCCGTTGACGATGCCCAGCGCCTGGGAGATCTCCCCGATGTGGCACAGGTCCATCTCCTCCGCCATCGCGTAGATCGCGGTGTTGATGGAGTTGTAGATGCCGTAGTCCACGGGCATGGACCGGGTGTAGCCGGGGGAGGCGTTCTGGATCTCGTAGCCCTGGGAGTTGTCCCCGGGCTCGATCTTGTAGCCGCCCTCGAGGCAGGAGGCGTCCCACCGGTAGTCCGCGGGCCACCGGGTCTGGGAGGCGTCGACGACGTCCTTGACGCCCTTGCCGTCGTCGATCCACGTGGCCAGGGTCAGCGGCTTGTAGGTCGAGCCGACCTGGAAGCCGCCGGCGCCGCCCATCCACGAGTCCACGTTGAAGTTGTACGTGGTGTTGGAGTCGCCCTCGCCCGTGGAGTAGTAGGTGTTCTGCGCCATGGCCACGATGTCGCCGTTGGAGGGCTCGAGGGAGACCAGCGCGGTGGAGACCTTGTCCGGGTTCTCGTCCCGCGGCTGCGTGCGGTTGACCTCCTCCTCGGCCGTGCGCTGGGCGTCGGCGTCGAGGGTGCTGGTGATCGTCAGCCCGCCGCGCTGGAGGGTCATGAGCCGCTCCTCGGGGGTCTCGCCGAAGGCGGAGTCCTGGAGGATGGCGTTCTCGACGTAGTCGCAGAAGTACGGGGCCATCTCGGCGGCCGAGCACCCGGAGTTCGTGGGGTGCAGGTCCACCTCGACCGGCTCGGCGACCGCGGCGTCGTGCTCCGCCTGGGTGATGGACCCGGTGAGGAGCATGGTGTCCAGCACGACGTTGCGCCGCTCCGTGGCGGCGGCGGGGTTCGCGGCGGGGTCGTAGTAGTTGGGCGACTGGACCATCCCGGCCAGGACCGCCGACTGGGAGATCGTCAGCTCGGAGGCGGGGATGCCCCAGTAGTACTGGGCGGCGGCCTCCACGCCGTAGTTCTGCCCGCCGAAGAGCACCATGTTGAGGTAGCCCTCCAGGATCTGCTCCTTGGACAGCTCCTGCTCCATGGACAGCGCGAGCTTGATCTCCTTGATCTTGTCCGCGTAGCCCTTGTTGGCACCCAGCGTGGACGCCTCCTCGCCGGCCCGGTCCTGGGCGTCGATGATGAGGTTGTTCACGTACTGCTGCGTGATCGTCGAGGCGCCCTGGCGGGCGTCCGGGCGGATGATGTTGTTGCCCAGCGCCCGGATGATGCCCTTGAGGTTCACCCCGCCGTGCTCGTAGAAGTCCCGGTCCTCGATGGACAGCAGCGCGTCCACCATGTGGGGGGAGATCTCCTGGAGCGGGACGGGCGTGCGGTTCTGCGCGTAGAAGGACGCGATCTCGGTCCCGTCGCGGGCGACGAGCGTGGAGGCCCGGGACATCGGCCCGGTCTCCATCTGCGCCGGGAGGTCCTTGAACCACCCGATCGAGGCGTTGGCGGCGAGGCCCGTGGCTGCTGCGGGGGGCACCAGGAGACCGGCGGCCACGATGCCGGCGACGATGCTGGTGGCGATGAACGCCACGACGTTGCCGAGGGCCGACGGTGCCTGCGAGGCAGAGTTCTTGCGGGAAGCCATTGGTGCAGTCTACAAGCGCAACCGTGGTGGACCCTGATGTGGGGACGGTCACGGGTGCCGCGCGCCCCGCCGCTGGTGGCTACGCTGGGCGCATGACTACCTGGGAATACGCCACCGTGCCGCTGATGATCCACGCGACCAAGCAGATCCTCGACAACTGGGGCCAGGACGGCTGGGAGCTCGTCACCGTCCTGCCCGGCTCGACCCCCGCCGACGTGCCCGCGGGCAACATGAACGCACCCGTCCAGACCAACCCCATCGCCTACTTCAAGCGGCCCACGAACTGACGCGGACCGGACCGCGCAGAGATCCCGGAGGACTTCATGAGCAACGGCTCCACCGTCGAATCCCGCCTCGCCGAGCTCGGCCTCGAGCTCCCGCCCGTGGCGGCCCCCGTGGCCGCCTACGTGCCCGCCGTGGTCACCGGCTCGTGGGTGCACACCTCGGGCCAGCTCCCGTTCGTGGACGGGGCGCTGCCCGCCACCGGCAAGGTCTCCGCCGACGGCGCGGAGGGGAGCGTCTCCCCGGAGACGGCGCACGAGCTCGCCGCCCGTGCCGCGCTCAACGCCGTGGCGGCCGTCAAGGACCGCATCGGCGACCTGGACCGGGTGGTCCGCATCGTCAAGGTCGTCGGCTTCGTCGCCTCCGACCCGGCCTTCACGGGCCAGCCCGGCGTGGTCAACGGCGCCTCCGAGCTGCTGGGCCGGATCTTCGGCGACGCGGGCGTGCACGCGCGCTCCGCCGTCGGCGTGGCGGTCCTGCCGCTCGACTCCCCGGTCGAGGTGGAGCTGGTTGCCGAGTTCAGCTGAGCACCCCGAGCGGACCTCGGGCACCGGCCGCCCGCCGGTCGTGCGGTACTTCGAGGTGCCGGAGCGCCACCGCGAGGCCGCGCAGGCGTGGCTCGAGCGCGGCGCCGGGATCCCGAGCAGCACGCCCGCCCCGGCGGCGGCGGTGGTGTTCGTCCGGGACGGGGAGCGCGGCGTCGAGACCCTGCTGACCTACCGCCCGGGCACGTCCCCGCTGGGCACCATCGGCTTCCCGGGCGGGAACGTGGAGGCCCACGACGACGACCCGCTCGACTGGGCCGGGCCGACCCCGGTCGAGTGGGCCCGCAGGCTGGGCACCGACGACGTCGGCCGCGCCCGCCGCGCCGTGGTCGCCGCCGCCCGCGAGGCCTTCGAGGAGACCGGGGTGCTGCTGGCCGGGGCCGACCCGATGAGCACGGTCGAGTCCGTGGAGGGCGCCGAGTGGATGCGCTCGCGCGAGGCGCTGGCGCTGGGGGACGTGTCCCTCGCCCAGGTGCTGGGCCGTCGCCGGCTCCTGCTGCGCTCCGACCTGCTCCGGCCCCTCGCGCACTGGGTGACCTCCGACTTCGTCCACCGCCGCTACGACATCCACTACTTCGCCGCAGTGGTCCCGGACGGGCAGGCCGCGTCCCTGCTCGAGTCCAGGGGCATCTGGGGGCGCTGGGTGGACGCCGGGCAGGCGACCGCCGAGCCCGGCGGCACGTGGCTCGGGGACCTCGTCGGCCAGGAGGACACCGCGGGCCGCCGGCTCGCGGACCTCGTCTCCCCGGGGGTCCAGTGCGTGCTCGAGTCGATCGCCGAGTGCTCCTCGGCGATCGCCTTCCTGGCCCGGAAGCGGACGGTCGCGCTGCGCAACCCGGTGCTCGAGGTGCGCGACGGGCAGCCCGTGCTGCGCATCGACCTCTCCTGAGCCGCCCGCACCGCGGCCGCGCCGCACCCCGGACGCGCCACGGCCCGGGTCCCCGCGGGGACCCGGGCCGTGGCACGTGGCGGTGGGGGCGTCAGCGGCTGCGCTGCTTGAGCCGCTGCAGGTCCAGGATCACGACGGCCCGGGCCTCCAGCCGGATCCAGCCGCGCTGGACGAACTCGGCCAGGGCCTTGTTGACGGTCTCGCGGGAGGCGCCGACCAGCTGGGCGAGCTCCTCCTGGGTCAGCTCGTGCGCCACGAGGATCCCGTCGGTGGCCGGCCGGCCGAAGCGGTCCGCCAGGTCCAGCAGGGCCTTGGCCACACGGCCCGGCACGTCGGAGAAGACCAGGTCCGCGAGGGACTCGTTGGTGCGCCGCAGCCGGCGGGCCAGCGCCTGCAGCAGCTGCGCGGAGACGTCCGGGGACCGCTCGATGACCTTCTTGAGGTTCTCGTGCTTGAGCCCGGCCAGGCGGGTCTCCGAGACCGCGGTCGCGGAGGTCGAGCGCGGGCTCGGGTCGAACAGCGCCATCTCGCCGAACAGCTCGCCGGGGCCCATGATCGCCACGAGGCTCTCGCGGCCGTCCGGGGCGGTGCGGCCGAGCTTGATCTTGCCGGAAACGATGAAGTAGAGCTGGTCGCCCGGGTCCCCCTCGTGGAACAGGGTGGAGCCGCGGGAGAGCTCCACCTCGGTGAGCTCCTCCGTCAGGGCGGCGAACGCCTGGTCGTCCAGGGACGCGAACAGGGGGGCGCGGCGGAGGACGTCGATATCCATGCTTCTCCTCAGGGTCTCGCCGTCGTCCGGGCGGGCCCGGCGGGGCGGTGTCAACGGGGGCCGTGCACGCACGTGTGAGCGGCCTAACGTACCTGACGTTCACTGTAGTGTCTCCGGCGCGCGATTCCCAAGGACGGCCCCCGGCCTCCGTGCGGCGGCGCTCCACGGTTCTCCCAGGCGCACTCCCTATGCTGGTGGCTCGTTCCCGCCCCGGCCGCGCCGACCCACCCAGAGGATGCCCATGCCCCCGTCCCTCAACCTGCTCGACGTCCTGCTCGTCGTCGTGCTGCTGGGCTACCTCTTCTACGGGTTCAGCCGCGGGTTCTTCAACTCCCTGTTCTCCCTGGCCGGCCTCGTGGTCGGGGCCGTGGCGGCGTTCTCGGCCGCCCCGTGGGTCAGCGCGCAGGTCGGGCCGCAGTACCGGGTGGGCGCGGTGCTCGCCACGGTGCTCGTCCTGCTCGTCGCCGGGCAGATGCTCGGCGGGGTCGTGGGCCGCGCCCTGTCGGCGGTGACCGAGCGGATGCGCCTGGGGCTGCTGAACCGGATCGCGGGGGCCGCGCTCGACGTCGCCGTGGCGGCGCTCGCGATCTCCCTGCTGGCCTCCCTGGTGGGCCAGCTCGGCCTGCCGGCCGTCTCCCAGCAGGTCGCGGCCTCCGCGGTGCTGCGCGCCATCGACGAGCACACCCCGGGCCCGGTGCGCTCCGCCGTCACCAGCGCCCGGGAGGCGGTCGACGGCGCCACCGGCATGCGGGAGCTCGACGCCCTGCTGTTCCCCGCGCAGGAGGCCCCGGCCGACGGCGTGGACACGCCCGCCCTGGCCGAGGCGGGCCGCTCCGTGGTGCAGGTGTACGGGACGGCGGTCGCCTGCCGGCAGACCCAGACCGGCTCCGGGTTCGCCACCGCGCCGGGCCAGGTGGTCACCAACGCCCACGTGGTGGCCGGGGTGGACCAGCCCGTGGTCCAGACCCGGGACGGCCAGGTGCACACCGCCGCGGTCGTCCACTACGACGCGGCCGCGGACCTCGCCGTGCTCTCCGTGCCGACGCTGCCGACGCCGGCGCTGCCCCTGGGCCAGGACCCGGCGCCGGGGGACCTGGTCGCGTTCATGGGCTACCCGCTGGGCGGGCCCTTCACCGCCGAGCCCGCCACCGTGCAGGGCACCGCACTCGCGCCCCTGCAGGACGTCGGCGAGGGCGGGACAGGGGCCGTGGAGATCATCCAGCTGGCCGGGGCGGTGCAGCAGGGCAACTCCGGCGGCCCGCTGGTCGCGCAGGACGGGTCCGTGGTGGGCGTCGTGTTCGCCAAGGCCCTCGAGGGGCAGGTCGGCTACGCGCTCACCCTCGACGAGCTGCGCGGCGCGCTGGCCGCCGCGGCCGGCAGCACACAGGCCGTGCCGACGGGGGCCTGCACGGCCTGAGGCTCAGCCCTCCAGCGTGCGCAGCAGCCAGTCCACGGCCAGCTCGTAGCCGTACGCGCCCGCGCCGGCGATGACCGCGTCCGCCTGCAGGGAGACGTAGGACGTGTGCCGGAACGGCTCTCGGCGGTGGACGTTGGAGATGTGCACCTCGACGACCGGGACGTCGGCGGCCTCCAGGGCGTCGTGGATCGCGATCGAGTAGTGGGTGAACGCCGCGGGGTTGATGAGGATCGCCGCGCCCTGCGTGCGCGCCTCCTGGATCCGGTCCACCACGGCGCCCTCGTGGTTGGACTGGTGGAACGAGACCTCCCAGCCGCCGGCCGCGGCCCGGGCGCGGACGGCGGCCTCGATGTCGGCCAGCGTCGTCGTGCCGTAGACCTCGGGCTTGCGGGTGCCGAGCAGGTTCAGGTTGGGGCCGTTGAGCACGTAGATCGGTTTGCGCATGGCACCCATCCTCACACGCCGGCGCGCCGCCCCGTCCGCCGCCCCACCCGCCCGGACACCCGCCCGGACGCCTGCTCGAACGCCGGAGGGCGGCAGGCGCGCCTACTTGGCGAGCGAGTCCACGATCTGTTGCATGACGGTCTGGTCCGCGAGCGTGGTGACGTCGCCGACCGGACGGTCCTCCGCCACGTCCTTGAGCAGGCGACGCATGATCTTCCCCGAGCGGGTCTTCGGCAGCTCGGGGACGATGAGCACCTTCTTGGGCTTGGCGATCGGGGAGATCTCCTTGCCCACGTGGGCGCGCATCTCCTCGGCGAGCTCCGCCTTGTCCCGGCCCTCGGCCTCCGCCTGGTCCGACAGGATGACGAACGCGATCACGGCCTGGCCGGTCGTCTCGTCCGTGGCGCCCACGACGGCGGCCTCCGCGACCGCCGGGTGGGAGACGAGGGCGGACTCGATCTCCGGGGTGGAGAGGCGGTGGCCGGAGACGTTCATGACGTCGTCCACCCGGCCCAGGATCCACACGTCGCCGTCGGCGTCGCGCTTGGCGCCGTCCCCGGCGAAGTACATCTCGCCGAAGCGGGACCAGTAGGTGTCCACGTAGCGCTGGTCGTCGCCCCAGATGGTGCGCAGCATCGAGGGCCACGGCTCCCGGACCACCAGGAAGCCGGAGGCCTCGTTGCCGAGCGAGTGGCCGGCGTCGTCGACGACGTCGACCTTGATGCCCGGGATCGGGACCTGCGCGGAGCCCGGCTTCGCCACCGTCACCCCGGGCAGCTGGGAGATCATGATGGCGCCGGTCTCGGTCTGCCACCAGGTGTCCACGATCGGGCAGCGCCCGCCGCCGATCACGCGGTGGAACCAGGTCCAGGCCTCCGGGTTGATGGCCTCGCCCACCGTGCCGAGCACGCGCAGGGAGGAGAGGTCGTACTCGGCCGGGATCTCCTCGCCCCACTTCATCATGGTGCGGATCGCCGTGGGGGAGGTGTAGAGGATCGTCACCCCGTACTTCTGCACGATCTCCCAGAACCGGCCGCGGTGCGGGGAGTCCGGGGTGCCCTCGTAGATCACCTGGGTGGAGCCGTTGACCAGCGGCGCGTAGGCGACGTAGGAGTGGCCGGTGACCCACCCGACGTCGGCGGTGCACCAGTAGACGTCGGTCTCCGGCTTGAGGTCGAAGACGTTCTTGTGGGTGAACGCGCCCTGGGTGAGGTAGCCGCCGGTGGTGTGCACGATGCCCTTGGGCTTGCCCGTGGTGCCGGAGGTGTAGAGCACGAACAGCGGGTCCTCGGCGCCCTGCGCGGACGGGGTGTGCTCCGGGGAGGCCGCCTCGAGGGCCTCGTGCCACCACACGTCGCGGCCCTCGGTCATCTCGATCTCCGCCTCGTTGCGGCGCACCACGAGCACGTGCTGGACGGAGGCGCCGCCCTTGGACAGGGCCTCGTCCACGGCCGGCTTCAGCAGCGAGGGCTTGCCGCGGCGGAAGGAGCCGTCGGCGGTGACCACGAGCTTGGCCTCCCCGTCCTCGACGCGGGACAGGAGGGCGTCGGCGGAGAACCCGCCGAAGACCACGGAGTGGATCGCGCCGATGCGGGCGCAGGCGAGCATGGCGATGACCGCCTCGGCGATCATCGGCAGGTAGAGGGCCACGCGGTCGCCCTTGACGACCCCGAGCGACTCCATGGCGTTGGCGGCCTTGGAGACCTCGTCCTTGAGCTGCGCGTAGGTGTAGCTGCGGCTGTCACCGGGCTCGCCCTCGAAGTGGATGGCGACGCGCTCGCCGCGGCCGGCCTCGACGTGGCGGTCCACGGCGTTGTAGCAGGCGTTGAGGGTGCCGTCCTGGAACCACTTCGCGAACGGGGGATTCGACCAGTCGAGGACCTCGGTGAACTCCTTGTCCCAGCTCAGCAGCTCCCGGGCCTGGCGGGCCCAGAACTCGGTGCCCTCCGCCTCGGCCTGCCGGTACAGCTCCGCGGTGGCGTTGGCCTGGGCGGTGAACTCGGCGCTGGGGGCAAAGGTCTTGGTCTCGACAGGAGTGGCGTCCGAAGCCATGTGGGGTTCCCTTCTCATGAGGCACCGCGCACGGGCCCCGGGGCCCCGGCGCCCGTGTCGCAGCTCACAAAGTGTCGATTTCACCCTAGACGATCGGCCCACCCGGTTCCACAGACCCACGCCGCACGCGGTCACGGAGCCGGCGCGGGCGCTCGCCCTAGAATCGGGGCATGGCCTCCTCCTCCGTGCCCCGTCCGCCCGCCCACCTGCGCGTGGTGGACCCCGCGAAGGCCCGGGCCGGTGCCGCGCGGCGCCGGCGGACGGGCCGGCCCGAGTCCCCGCTGGCGCGCAAGCGGCGGGCCCGACGGATCAACGCGGTGCTCGCCGGGACGTACCCCTACGCGGTCGCCGAGCTGGACTTCGAGAACCCCTACCAGCTGCTCGTCGCCACCGTCCTCTCGGCCCAGACCACGGACGTGCGGGTGAACTCCGTGACCCCGCACCTGTTCGCCGCCTACCCGACGCCCCGGGCGCTGGCCGAGGCCGACGAGGCGCAGGTCCAGGAGGTGGTGCGGTCGCTGGGCTTCTACCGCGCCAAGACGCGCTCCATCCAGACGCTGGCCCAGAAGATCGTGGACGAGTACGACGGCGTGGTCCCCGGCCGGCTCGAGGACCTGGTGACCCTCCCGGGGGTGGGCCGCAAGACCGCCAACGTGGTCCTCGGCAACGCCTTCGGGGTGCCCGGCATCACGGTCGACACCCACTTCGGCCGCCTCGCCCGGCGCTTGGAGTGGACCGAGGAGGAGGACCCGGTCAAGGTCGAGCGCGACGTCGCGGCGCTGTTCGAGCCCAAGGACTGGACGGACCTGTCGCAGCGGCTCGTCTACCACGGGCGGCGCATCTGCCACTCGCAGCGCCCGGCCTGCGGGGTCTGCCCCGTCGCCGACCTGTGCCCGTCCTACGGGACGGGGCCCACGGACGCCGCCGAGGCGGCGGCGCTGCTCAAGTACGAGTTCGCCCCCGGCCGCGAGGAGCTGCTCGACGCGTACCTGGCGGGCCGCACCCGGGCGCAGCTGCGCGCCGACGGCTGGCCGCTGAGCTCGTGAGCGCGCCGGACGGGAACGGGACGGGCCCGGGCGACGCCTACCGGGACCTGCTGCGGGTGGCCCGCGAGGGCCACCGGCTGCGGATGGAGGACCGCGAACCCTGGCGGATCGGGCGCATCGACGAGAACTACCGGCGCTCGGCGGTGCTCATCCTCTTCGGGGCGCTCGACGCCCTGCCCGCCCGCTCGCCCGAGCACGCCGCAGGGGTGGGCCGGGACCTCGACGTCCTACTCGTCCAGCGGGCCGCGACCCTGCGCTCCCACCCCGGCCAGGTCGCCTTCCCGGGCGGCCGCCTGGACCCCGGGGACGGGGACCTGCACGAGCTGCTGAGCGTGCCCGGCGGCGAGGTCAGCGCGGCCCACGTGCGCGCCGCCCTGCGCGAGGCGCAGGAGGAGACGGGTCTGGACCCGCGGGGCGTCGAGGTGCTCGGCGCCCTGGCGCCCGTGCCCCTGCCGGTCTCGAACCACCTCGTCACCCCCGTGCTGGGGTGGTGGCGGGAGTCCTCCCCGGTCGACGTCGTCGACCACGCCGAGTCCTCACTGGTCTTCCGCGTCCCCGTGCTCGACCTCGTCGACCCCGCCCGCCGGCACTACGCGAGCGTGACGCGGGGCCGGCAGACCTACCGCTCGCCCGCGTTCACCGTCCCCGTGGCGGGCACGGCGGAGACGGTGACGGTGTGGGGGTTCACCGGCGTGCTCCTGGACCGGGTGCTCGCCGCGCTGGGCTGGTCCGTGCCGTGGGACACGGCACGGGTCCTACCCGCCCCGCTCTGAGCCCGCGGCCGGCGGCGCCCCCGCGCCGCCGCGCCGCCTCCCGGCGCGACGCGCCGTGCCGCCGACGGGGGGAACGGACTACGGTGGGGACTCCCGCGGTGCCCCGCGGCCCCGTCCTGCCGCCCCGCTCCCTGCACCCCGACCCCAGAGGAGGCCCCGGTGACCACGCCCCGCTCCGGCGCCGGCCGGCCCCGGCTCGCCGAGCAGCTCAGCGCCGCACGGCACCGCCGCGGCCTGTCGGTGCGCGCGCTCGCCGCGGCCTGCGGCCTGCCCGCGAGCACGATCCAGGGCTGGCTCAGCGGTGCGCACCTGCCCGGCCCCGCCCTGCGCCGCGAGTTCACCGTCCTGCTGGAAGCCCTCGGCCTGACCGAGGAGCGTCCCGCCGCGCAGTGGTGGGCGGACGTCAACCGCTCCCGCACCCCGGTCCAGCCGACGACCACCCCGTACGTCGGGCTGCGCGCCTACCGCCCCGAGGACGAGGCGCACTTCTTCGGGCGGGCCGCGGAGGTCGCGGAGCTGGGCGCCCGCGTCACCGCGCTCGCCGCGGCGGACGGCCCGCGCATCCTGGCCGTGGTCGGGGCCTCGGGGGCGGGCAAGTCCTCCCTGCTGGGCGCCGGCCTGCTCGGCCGGCTGCGCGCCGAGGGCCAGCCCCTGCACGGGTGGAGCGCCGTCACCACCACGCCGGGGCTCGACCCGCAGGAGCGCCTCTCCGGGGTCCTCGCGGACGATCCCGACCTGCTCGTCGTCGACCAGCTCGAGGAGCTGTGGACGAGCTCCCCCGAACCGGAGCGCGCCGCGCGGTTCCTGGAGCGGCTGGCGGCCGCGGGCCGCGGGCGGGTGGTCGTGGTCGGGCTGCGCGCGGACTTCTTCGGCACCGCGAGCCGCCACACCGAGCTGCGCGCGGCCCTGGAGCGGCCCGTGCTCCTCGGGGCGCTCAGCCGCGAGCAGCTGCGCGGGATCGTCGTGGGCCCCGCCGAGGCGGTCGGCGCCCGCGTGTCCCCGGACCTGGTCGGGGTGGTCCTGCGGGACGCCGCCCCGCGCGGGACCGAGGTCGGGGTCGGGCTGCTGCCCCTGCTGTCCCAGGCGCTGCTGGGCACCTGGGAGCACGCCCGCACCCGGGAGCTCACCGTGGCCGACTACCACGCGGCCGGCGGGATCACGGAGGCGCTGGACCGGCGGGCCGAGGAGGCCTACGCCGAGCTGGACCCGCACGAGCGCGAGGTGGCCCGCGCCGTCCTCCTGCGCCTCGTGCGCGTGGTCGGCACGGGCTCCTCCGCCACCGTGGTGCGCACCCCCGTGCTGCGGGAGGAGCTCCCGCAGGGCGGGGCGGCCGTGGTGGAGCACTTCGCCCGCGCCCGGCTGCTGACCATCGACCGGGACGAGATCCAGCTCGGCCACGAGGCCCTGCTGGACCACTGGTCGAGGCTCAACCGCTGGATCGAGGACAGCCGCCGCGACCTCTACGTCCGCCAGCAGCTGCAGCGCGCCACCCAGATGTGGCTGGCCAACGACCGCGACCCCCTCGCGCTGATCCCGCTGGGGCAGCTGGCGTCCTTCCGGGACTGGACCGGGGACCCCCGCCAGCAGGCCCTGCTCAGCCCGGCCGAGCGCGAGTACCTCGAGGAGAGCGAGCGCCACTACGACGACGCCCTGGCACGCCAGCAGCGCAGCGCCCGCGAGATCGAGCGCCGCGGCCGCGTGGCCCTCGTCCTGCTGGCCCTGGCCGTGTGCGCCGCCGTGGTCGCCGGGGTGCTGGGGGTGCGGGCCGAGCGCTACCAGGCCGCCGCCGAGGACGCCCGCGACGAGGCGCTCTCCCGCCAGACGGCGCTGGAGGCCTCCCGGATCCGCGGGGAGACGCCCGACCTCGCCGCGCAGCTGAGCCTGGCGGCCTACCGCATCGAGCCCACGCGCGAGGGGATCTCCGCGCTCGTCGACGCGACCGCGGTGGCCAGCCCCGAGCGCCTGATCGGGCCGGAGGGGGCCTCCCGGCTCGCGGCCCTGGACGACGGGTCGGTGGTCGCCCGCGCCGCCGGTGACGGCACGCTGTCCGTGTGGCGCGGCACCGGGCGCCTGGACACGGGGCGGGAGGACGTCGCCGTGGTCGACGACGACCCGGGGCTGCGGGACGTCGACCTGGTGGTCCGGGACGGCCGCGTCCTCGCCGCGGTGGCGGGGGAGGGCCACGTCAGCCTCTGGGACGTCACGGAGCAGCCCGCGCAGCGGCTGGGCGACGCCGCGGTGGGTGCGGACACGCCGGTCAACGCCGTGGTCCTCTCCCCGGACGGGCGGCAGCTGCTGGCCGGCGGGGCGGGCGAGGTCCTGCGGTGGTCGCTCGAGGACCTGCGGGCCCCCGGCGCCCTCCTGCCCCTGGAGCTCGACGACCCCGGCGCCGTCACCGCGCTCGCCGCCGCGGCCGACGGCACCGTCTACGTGGGCGGGGCCGCCACCGGCATCGACCGGTTCGCCGCCGGGGAGCGCCAGCCGCGCCGCCTCGAGCGGGTCCCGACCGGGCGCCAGGTGCTGTCCCTGGACCTCGCCGGCGACGGGGAGCGGCTGGCCGCGGGCCTGGCCGCCCGCGAGCTGCGGCTCTTCGAGGTCTCCGGGGACCGCGTCACGGAGGCCGGGGTCATCGGGGGCTTCGACAGCTGGGTCAGCGACGTGAACTTCTCGGCGGACGGCGAGCGCATCGTCTCCGCCAGCTACGACCAGCACGCCTACGTCCACCGGATCGCCGACCGGTCCACGGTCGACGTCTACCCCACCCCGTCGCGCGTGACGAGCGCCCTGGGCGTGGGGGGCCGGGTGCTGACGACCTCCCAGGACGGGACCACGCGGGCATGGGACCGGTACGGGCCGGTCGTCCAGCGCCGCGGCGAGCCCGTCTACCAGCTCTCGACCGACCGGGACCACACCGTCCTGAGCGTGGTCGGCGTCGGCGAGGACGTCGTCTCGCTGCTGGACCTCACCGGGGAGCACCCTCGGCAGCTGCCCGCCCCGCAGGCACCGCGCGGGGAGTCCCTGTGGTTCGCCGGCGCCGTCGCCCCCGACGCCTCGTTCGTGGCGGGGGGCACGGAGGACGGGGACCTCCTCGTGTGGCCCCTCGAGGACGGGCGCCCCGGGGAGCCCACGCGGACCCCGGCCCTCGACGCCGCGATCACGGGCGCCGGCATCACCGCGGACGGCACCACCCTGGCGGCGTGGTCGGAGGTCGGCATCGAGGTCGCGCTGCTGCGCCGGGCCGGGGACGGGACCGTCCGGCGGGTGGCCGCGCTGCCGGTGGCCGGCACGGAGGCCGCCCAGTTCCACCCCTCCGGGCGGCTGCTGGCGGCGGCCGACGACACGGGGCACGTCACCCTGTGGGACGTCGCCGACCCGCAGGCGCCGCGGCGGAGCGCGACCCTCCGGTTCGACTCCGTGGTCACCTCGCTGGCGTTCTCCCCGGCCGAGGAGCTCATGGCGGTGGGCACCGAGAGCGGGCGGGTGCACCTGTGGGACGTCACGGACCCGGCCGCACCCCGCTCCGTGGCGCAGGCCGCCGACGCGCTGTCCTCCGTCAAGGGGATGCAGTTCTCGCCCGACGGCGCGAGCCTGGCCGGTGCCGCGGGGGACAAGTTCGTGTGGATGTGGGAGGTCGGGGACGGCGGCATCGAGGTCGTCGGGGCCCTGTCCGCGTCCGGGGAGCGGATGAACGACGTCCGCTTCGCCGGGGACCGCCTGATCGCCGCGGGCGACGACGGCGTGGTCCGCAGCTGGATCGTCGACGCCGACACCGCCGCCGCCCACGTGTGCGCGCACCGCGGGGACCCCGTCACGGAGACCGAGTGGGGACGGCACGTGCCCGGTGCGCCCTACCGGCCGCTGTGCTGAGCGCCGTTCACTTCGCGTCCGCGTAGGACGCCACGACCGCCACGCTCACCGGGAACTCCACCGGGATCCGCCCGAAGACGATCCGTCCCGCCTGCTCGGCGCAGCCGCGGACCAGGTCGCAGGCCCGGGCGGCGTCCGCCTGCGCGCAGTGCAGGACGATCTCGTCGTGCAGGAAGAAGACGAGCTCGGCGTCGAGGCCCTCCCGGGCCAGCGCCGAGCGGATGCTGCCCATCCAGCACATCGCCCACTCCGCCGCGGTGCCCTGCACCACGAAGTTGCGGGTGAAGCGGCCCTGGCCGCGGGCCATCGCCCCGGCCCGGCGCTCGGCTTCCGCGGTCGCGGTGTCCCGCTGGGCGGCCTCCCACGCCGGTCCCGGCGGCGGTGACCACCGGCCGAGGTGCGTGCGCACCTGCCCGCCCGTCTCCCCGACGCGGGCCGCGCGCTCCACGTAGTCCACGGCCCGCGGGAACATCCGGGCGAGGTGCGGCATCAGCCGCCCGGACTGGCCGGTCGTCGCCCCGTACATCGCCCCCAGCATGGCGACCTTCGCCTGCGGGCGCTCGGTGAGCTCCGTGCCGCGCTCCTCGCCCAGGTCCGCGATCGCCTGGTAGAGGTCGCGCCCGTGGGAGGCTGCGGCCAGGGCATCGTCGTGGGCCAGGGCCGCGAGCACGCGCGGCTCGAGCTGGGCCGCGTCGGCGACGACGAGCACGCGGCCCGGGTCGGCGCGCACGGCGTCCCGCACCACGTGCGGGATCTGCAGGGCCCCGCCGCCGCGGGCCGCCCACCGGCCCGTGACCACGCCGCCCACCACGTACTCCGGGTGGAACCGGCCGTCCCGCACCCAGGTGTCCAGCCAGTGCCAGCCGTTGGCGCTGAGCAGCCGCGCCTGCTTCTTGTGCTCCAGGACCGGCTCGATCAGCTCCTGGCGCTGCGCGGCGAGCCCCGGCACGGCGCGCGCCCACTCCACGAGCTCCCACTGCCGCGTGCTCGTGACGTCCACGCCCGCGGCCCGCAGGGCCTTGAGCAGCTCCTGCGGGGAGTCCGGGTTCAGCCCCGGGGCGTGGAGGACCTCCCGCAGCCGCCGGACGGTGCGCTCCATCTTCTCCGGACGCTCCCCCGGCAGCGGCTCCGGGCCCAGCGCGGCCTCCAGGAGCGCGCGGTGGACGTCCTCCCGCCACGGCACCCCCGCGTGCTGCATCTCGGCCGCGATCAGCGCCCCCTGCGACTCGGCGGCCAGCAGGAGGGTCATCCGGCGCGGGTCCGCCGCCCCCGCCACCGCGGCCAGCTGGGCGCGCAGCTCGGCGGCAAGCTCCGCCGTGCCCGGGCCGGCCGGCCGCGGCAGGTCGAAGAGGCTCGACTGGCCCGGCGCGGGCCGCGGCGGCGGCAGCAGGCCGGGCGCCTCGTCGCCGGGCAGCGGGGCCAGGGCCGGGCGGTAGGGGAGGGGGCCGCCGGTCCCCGAGCCGTGGGCGGTGGCGGCGGTCGCGAGGATCGCCTGGCACAGGCGCAGGTCGTGGCAGCGCTCCACGCGCACGCCCGCCGCGAGCAGCTCAGGGTAGAGCCCGGCCGTCCGCTCCCACGTCCAGCGCGGCGGGGTCGTCCCGGCGCGGCGGGCGGACTCCTCCCACTCGGCGACGAACGCCGCGAGCTCCCCCGCGGGCACGACGAGCTCCGCCCCGGCCGGCGTGCCGGCGCCCGTCAGGATCTGGGCCCGGTGGCCGTCCCCGCCGTCCGGCGCCGTTCCCATCACGATGTGCACCCAGCCATTGTCCTGCACGGGTCCGTCACCGTATGGTGCCCCGGCCCCGGACCGTGTTGCTCAGGGGTGCCGCCGCGGGCATGACCCCGATCCGCTACGAGGAGGCGGCGCGTGCCGGGGCGGCCGGGGCGCCGGCCAGCAGCGCCTCGATCAGCTTCACCGCGCCCTGCTTGTCCAGCGGGTTGTTGCGGTTGCCGCACTTGGGCGACTGCACGCACGAGGGGCACCCGTGCTCGCACTCGCAGGCCGAGATCGCGTCTCGGGTCGCGCGCAGCCACGCCCGTGCGGTGTCGTAGCCGCGCTCGGCGAAGCCCGCCCCGCCGGGGTGACCGTCGTAGACGAAGACCGTGGGCAGCTCCGTGTCGGCGTGCAGGGCGGTGGACAGCCCGCCCACGTCCCACCGGTCGCACGAGGCCACCAGCGGCAGCAGGCCGATCGCGGCGTGCTCGGCCGCGTGCAGGGCGCCGGGCACGTCTGGCTCCTCGATCCCCGCGGCGGCCATCACCTGCTGCGGCACCGTGAACCACACGGACTTCGTGAACAGGTCGCGGGCCTCCAGCTCGAGCGGCTCCTCGCCGAGCACCTCGTTGGAGATCACCGCCTTGCGCTGGAACGAGACGACCTTCGTCGTCACCTGGACCTGCCCGAAGTGGGCGGTCACCGGGCCCCAGCGCTCCGTGCGCTCCTCGGCGACCACCGTGACCTGGGTGATGTCGCGGGCCGTCGTGTAGAAGTCCGGGTGGGCGCGGGTGACCGCGGCGTAGGAGTCGGCCTCGTTGAGCTCGTCCACGATGTAGGTGCGCCCCTGGTGGACGTACACCGCCCCGGGATGCGCCTGGTAGTGCGACTGGGGCGAGTCCATCGTGCCGAGGACCATGCCGGTGTCCGTCTCGATGATCCGGATGGGCCCGCCGCCGTCGGAGCGCAGCGAGACCATCCCGGCCGCGGACTGCGGGTCGGTCCAGAACCAGCCGGTGGGCCGGTGGCGCAGGTGCCCGCTGCGCACGAGGGAGTCCAGCACCTCGGCGGCCGTGGGCCCGAACGCGGCGACCTCCTCGGCCCGCAGGGGTTGCTCGGCGGCCGCGGCGCACAGGTGCGGGGCGAGCACGTACGGGTTGGACGGGTCGAAGACGGTGGCCTCCACGTCCACGTCGAAGATCGCCTCGGGATGGTTGACGAGGTACGTGTCGAGGGGGTCGTCACCGGCCACGAACGCCGCCAGCGCCTCCTGCCCGGCCCGGCCGGCGCGGCCGATCTGTTGGAAGAAGGACGCCCGCGTGCCCGGCCACCCTGCGACGACCACGGCGTCCAGGCCCGCGATGTCGATGCCGAGCTCGAGCGCCGAGGTGCTCGCGATGCCCAGCAGCCGCCCGTCCCGCAGGGCCTCCTCGAGGGCCCGGCGCTCCTCGGGGAGGAACCCGGAGCGGTAGGCCGCCACCCGGTGCGCCAGCGAGGGGTCGACCTCCTCGAGCTGGCGGTGGGCGATCTGGGCGATCGTCTCGGCGCCGCGCCGGGACTTGATGAACGCGATCGTGCGGACCCGGTGGAGCACCAGGTCGGTGAGCATGTCGGCGGCCTCGGCGACGGCCGTGCGCCGCACCGGGGCGTCGTTCTCGCCCGCCCCACCGGTCTGCTCGGGCTCCCACAGCACCACGGTGACGGGCCCGTGCGGGGAGAAGTCGGTGGTCACCGGGGTCACGTCCGCCTGCGCGGCGCCGATGAGCCGCGCGAAGGAGGCGTGCGGCCCGGACGACGTCGCCGACGCCCCGATGAACACCGGGTCGGCCCCGTACCGGCGGCAGATCCGGCGCAGCCGGCGCATCAGGTTGGCCACGTGCGACCCGAAGACCCCCCGGTAGGAGTGCGCCTCGTCGATCACCACGTACTTCAGCCGGCGGAAGAACCGGGACCACCGCGCGTGGTTGGGCAGCACCCCGTAGTGCAGCATGTCCGGGTTGCACAGCACCACGTCCGCGTGGTCGCGCACCCAGCGGCGCTCGCCGGGGGCAGTGTCGCCGTCGTAGGTCGCGGCGCGCAGGGTCGGCAGCCCGAGCGCCTCCAGCCCCTTGAGCTGGTCGGCCGCCAGGGCCTTGGTGGGGGAGAGGTAGAGGGCGGTCGCCTCGTCGGGGTGGTGGACCGTCCCGGGGTGCGCCAGGGCGGCGAGGCGGCCGCGGTGCACGGCGTCGGCCACGGGCGCCTGATAGGCCAGGGACTTCCCCGACGCCGTCCCCGTGGCGACCACCACGTGGCGGGGGGCCAGCATGGCCTGCACCTGGTGCAGGTAGGGCCGGTGCACGCCGAGCCGCTCGTAGGCGGCGACCACGTCCGGGTGCAGGTGCCCCGGCCACGGC
The DNA here is from genome assembly GCF_023715525.1 of Kocuria rosea. Lineage (GTDB taxonomy): Bacteria > Actinomycetota > Actinomycetes > Actinomycetales > Micrococcaceae > Kocuria > Kocuria rosea_A. The sequence continues at coordinate 40,777 of NZ_JAMBOG010000016.1, forward strand.
GCGGTGACGGCGTCCCGGTCGGGGAGCTCCCGGACGTGGCGCACCTGCTCCGGCGCGTCGCCGCGGCCGAGCAGCGGGATCAGGGAGGCGTGGTCGGAGGACGGCACCGGTTCATTGTGCCACCGCCGCCGGTCCTCACGGCCCCCCCCCCCCCCCGGGGAAGGGGGCCGGCCCTCTCCCCGCGGCCGTCCGCGCGTCGGCTGCGAGGGGGAAACAGCAGGAGCAGGAAGCTCGGAAGGTCTCGGACGGCCCCGTGCACAACAGCACCGAACAGGTCATGTGCATTTCCGAACAAGACTCTGTTCGAAAATGTTTGACTTCCCCGGTGCCGGACCGGACACTGGATTCGTCCCGACCACCGCGAACGGAGGCCCCGTGCCCGAGCTGCTGCCCGAGGAGCGCCGGCGCGCGATCCTGGACCGGGTGCGCGCCGCCGGCGCGGTCCGCGTCTCGGAGCTCGCGGCGGAGCTCGGCGTCTCCGACATGACCGTCCGGCGGGACCTGGACCGGCTCGCACGGGACGGCGAGCTGCAGAAGGTGCACGGTGGCGCGAGGCTGCCGGCCGGCTCCTCGGCGGCCGAGCCGGGGTTCACGCACAAGGCCGAGTTGCAGCTGCCGGAGAAGGCCGCGATCGCCGCGGCGGCCGGGTCGATGGTGGAGCCGGGGATGTCGGTGTCGCTGAACTCGGGCACCACCACCTATGCCCTGGCCCGGACGCTGCGCGGGACTCCGGACCTCACCGTGGTGACGAACTCTCCGCGCATCGCCGGGGTGCTCTACGACGCCCCTGCCCCCCGGCAGACCGTGGTGCTCCTCGGCGGGGTCCGGACCCCCTCCGACGCCCTGGTGGGCCCGCTGGCGACCGCGGCCCTGCGGACGCTGCACGTGGACCTGTGCTTCCTGGGGGTGCACGGGTTGTCCGAGCGGGACGGGCTGACCACGCCGAACATGATGGAAGCCGAGATCAACCGCCTCTTCCTGGAACGCTGCGACCGCGGCGTGGTGCTGGCCGACTCCACCAAGTGGGGCCTGGCCGGCCTCCACCGCATCGCCGGCCTCGAGGAGGTCGACGCCGTCGTCACCGACGACGGTCTCGACCCGGCCTCGAGGGAGATCCTCGCCCAGCACGTCCCCGACCTGCGACTGGAGCCCATCCGATGACCTCTTCCGCCCCCGCCGAGCGCGCTGCTGCACCACTGGTCGCGCACCGGACCCATCACCTGGCCGACGGCCGGGAGGCCGTGTTCTTCGCCGACCGCGGGTCCCGGCCGGTCGAGCACGTCGAGGACCGTCGGCCGCTGGACGCCCGGTCGGGCCACGGCGAGGTGCGCTTCGACCGGCTGAGCGGGGAGTGGGTGGCCGTGGCCGCCCACCGGCAGGCCCGCACCTACCTGCCCCCGGCCGACCAGTGCCCGCTGTGCCCGTCCCGCGACGGCCGGGACTCCGAGATCCCGGCCGGGGACTTCGACGTCGTCGTCTTCGAGAACCGCTTCCCGTCCCTGGGCCCAGACCTCGGTGAGCTCCCCGCCCCCGGGCCGGCAGAGGAGCGGGCGCTGTGGGGCACTCCGTCGCCCGCCTACGGGCGCTGCGAGGTCGTGGTGTTCACCCCCGACCACCACGGTTCCTTCGCGTCCCTTCCCTTCGAGCGGGCGCGCACCGTGGTCGAGGCCTGGGCCCAGCGCACCGAGGCCCTGTCCGCGCTGGAGGGCGTCCGGCACGTGTTCCCCTTCGAGAACCGCGGCGAGCAGATCGGGGTGACGCTGCACCACCCGCACGGGCAGATCTACGCCTACCCCTATCCCGCTCCGCACGCCGCCCGGCTGGCCGCCCGCTCCCGGGCGCACCTGGAGCGGACCGGGCGGGCGCTGATGGGGGAGCTGCTGGCCGACGAGGCCGCCGCGGGGGAGCGGATGGTGCTCGAGGGGCGGCACTTCTCCGCCTTCGTGCCCTACGCCGCGCGCTGGCCGCTGGAGGTCCACCTCGTTCCGCACCGCAGGGTCCCCGACCTCGCGGCCCTGACGGGGGAGGAGCGCGACGAGCTCGCCGCGGTCTACCAGGACCTGGTCCGGCGCGTGGACCGGCTCTACGCGACCCCGACCCCCTACATCGCCGCCTGGCACCAGACGCCCGTGAACGCGGCCGACCGCGCGGCCGGCTGGCTGCACCTGCAGCTGACGAGCCCGCGCCGGGCCGAGGACAAGCTGAAGTTCCTGGCCGGTTCGGAGGCCGCCATGGGCGCGTTCATCAACGACGTCACCGCGGAGCAGACCGCCGCACGGCTGCGGGAGGCAGGACGATGACCGCCGAGCAGATCGACCACCACGAACACGCCCGGGCCGAAGACCTCACGCGCCGGTTCACCGAGGTCTACGGCCACGCCCCGGACGGGGTGTGGCGGGCCCCGGGGCGGGTGAACCTCATCGGGGAGCACACCGACTACAACGACGGCTTCGTGCTGCCCTTCGCCATCGACCGCGCGGCGATGGTCGCCGTGCGGCTGCGCCGCGACGGCGGGGCCGGCCAGGACGTCGTGGCGCTGGCCTCCACCTACGCCCCCGACGGGGGCGGGCTGTCCCGGGCCGGGTTCCGGGTCGCCGACCTCGCCCCCGGCTCCGTGGCCGGCTGGGGCGCGTACCCGGCCGGGGTGGCGCACGTCCTGGGGACCCTGGACGAAGTGGAGGTGCCCGGTTTCGAGCTGCTGCTCGACTCGACCGTGCCGGTGGGCGCGGGGCTGTCGTCGTCGCACGCCGTGGAGGTCGCCACGCTCGTGGCCCTCGACGACCTGCTGGGCCTGGGCCTGGACCGTCCGGCAATGGCCCGGCTGACCCAGCGGGCGGAGAACGAGTTCGTCGGCGCACCCACCGGGATCATGGACCAGTCCGCCTCCCTGATGGGCCGGGCGGGTGGGGCCCTGTTCCTGGACTGCCGCACCCTGGACGCGGAGGTCGTGCCCCTGCCGCTGGCCGGGCACGGGCTGGCCGTGCTCGTCGTCGACACGAAGGTGGCCCACTCCCACGCCGACGGCGGCTACGGCGCCCGCCGCGCCTCCTGCGAACGGGGTGCGGCCGCCCTGGGGGTCACCACCCTGCGCGACGTGGCCGACGACGCCGACCTCGGGGTGCTCGACGAGGAGACGGGCCGGCGGGTCCGCCACGTGCTCACCGAGAACGCGCGCGTGCTCGAGACCGTGCAGCGCCTGCGGGCCGGGGACGTCGCCGGGATCGGGGAGCTGCTCGCCGCCTCCCACGTCTCCCTGCGGGACGACTACGAGGTCTCCTGCCCCGAGCTGGACCTCGCCGTCGAGGCCGCGACGGGCGCCGGCGCGGTGGGGGCCCGGATGACGGGCGGCGGCTTCGGGGGCAGCGCGATCGCGCTGGTCCGGGCCGCGGAGGCGGACCGGGTCGCCGCCGCAGTGGCCGAGGCCTTCGCACGGGCGGGCCACCGGGCGCCCGCGACGTTCGTGGTCGCCCCCGCGCAGGGCGCCGGGCGCGTGCGGTGAGCCCCCGCCCGGGACCGGGGACGACGACGTCCGGGGCCGGGTTCCCGGCACGACGCGCGTCGCGTCCGGGAAGGGCGCGTGCCGGAAGGACACCGTGCGCAACCTCCTGAGCATCTCCGGGCGCACCCCGGAGAAGGAGGTGCGCGCGCACCGGCCGCCCGTCACGGAGCCCACCGAGGAGCAGCGCCGGGACCACCTCGACAGCGCCCGGTTCGGCCGGATCTCCCACGCCCGCCACTGACCCCGGCCCCTGACCCCGGCCACCCCGCGGGCCTGCTCGCGGCGGCCCGGCCGCCCGGCGGCTTGTAGCCTGGAGCCGTGGCCCAGCACCGGATCGTCCTGCATTACGTCTTCACGCCCCTCCCCGACCCCGCTGCGGTCGTGCTCTGGCAGCGCGCGCTGTGCGAGAGCCTGGGCCTGCGCGGGCGGATCCTCGTCTCGCCGCACGGGCTCAACGGCACCGTCGGCGGGGAGGTCGGCGCGGTCAAGCAGTACGTGCGCACCACCCGCTCCTACCCCGGCTTCCGGGACACGGTGTTCAAGTGGTCGGAGGGCTCCGCGGAGGACTTCCCGCGGCTGTCGGTGAAGCAGCGCGACGAGCTGGTCTCCTTCGGCGCGCCCGGGGAGCTCGAGGTCGACGAGCACGGCGTGGTCGGCGGCGGCACCCGGCTCAGCCCCGCGCAGCTCGACGCGCTGGTGGCCGAGCGGGGCGACGACGTCGTCCTCTTCGACGGCCGCAACGCCTACGAGGCCCGGATCGGCCGCTTCCGCGGCGCGGTGGTCCCGGACGTGGCGCACACCCGCGACTTCGTCGCCGAGCTGGACTCCGGCCGCTACGACGAGCTCAAGACCCGCCCCGTGGTCACCTACTGCACCGGCGGGATCCGCTGCGAGGTGCTCTCGGCGCTGATGCGCCGGCGCGGCTTCGAGGAGGTCTACCAGCTGGACGGCGGCATCGTGGAGTACGGCCGCGAGCGCGGGGACCGGGGCCTGTGGGAGGGCTCCGTGTACGTCTTCGACCGGCGCATGCACCTGGAGTTCTCGCCCGACGCCGCGACCCCCGGCCGGTGCGAGCGCTGCGACGCCCCCGCCCACCGCTTCGTCAACTGTGCGGACCCCGCCTGCCGCGCGCTGGTGCTCGCCTGCCCGGCCTGCCTCGCGGAACAGCCCGAGCTCACGTGCCCGCACGGGTGCACCCCCGCAGTCGCGTCCCCGGGCGTGCTCCTGGGCGCGACCGCGCCGGCCGGCGGGGCGGTGCGCCGATGACCGCGCAGGAGGGGCCCGGGGTGCCCGAGTTCGCCCGTGTGCCCGACGCCCCGGCCTCCGACGACCCGCCCCTGCTGGCGGCCCTGCAGGACGCCCTGCGCCAGGCCGGGTTCACCCACGACCGCGTCGCGGCGCTGCTGGGGGACGCCGCCGCGGCGGCGCTCGGACGCGACCAGGCCGTGCCCGCGCTGCGGGTGCTCGAGCCGCTGCTGGCGGCGCCCGGGCAGACGCCGGGGGAGGCGCCGGAGCAGGACCGCGCCCTGGCCGTCGTCGTCGTGCTGTTCCTGCTGGGGCGCACCGTCCCCGAGGAGGTGCTCGCGCGGGCCCTGGCGCCCGTGACGCCGGAGCAGCTGGTGGCCCTGGGCCTCGTGGAGCGCACCGGGGCCGGGCTGCGCTCCACCGTCGACCTGCGCCCCCACGCCGCCGACGACGGGACGGAGCTGTACGTGGCGAGCGATCTCGGCGCGTCCCAGCGGCCCGGCGTGCTGCGCCACGACCACGTGCTGGGCATCGGGGAGGCCTCCCTGACCCTGGCCCAGACGACGGACCGGCGCCCCGTCGGCCGCGCCCTCGACCTCGGCACCGGCTGCGGCATCCAGACGTTCCACCTCCTCGCCCACGCCCAGCACGTCACCGCCACGGACGTCTCGGACCGGGCGCTCGGCTTCACCCGGTTCAACCTGCTGCTCAACGCCGCCGCCCTGGGGATCGACCCGGACCGGCTCGGCGAGCGCGTGAGCCTGCGCAGGGGCTCCCTGCTGGAGCCCGTGCAGGGCGAGGAGTACGACCTCGTGGTCTCCAACCCGCCCTTCGTCATCACCCCGCGGCCCGCCGGCGAGAACCCGCAGGAACGCTTCACCTACCGGGACGGGGGCCTGCCGGGGGACCGGATCGTCGCCGACCTGGTGCGCGGGCTGCCGGGTGTGCTGGCCCCCGGCGGCACCGCCCACCTGCTCGGCAACTGGGAGGTCCCGGCGGACGCGGGGGACGACGCGCCCGTGGCCGACCGGTGGATGCGCCGGCCCGGGAGCTGGGTGCCCGCGGAGATCGACACGTGGTGGGTGCAGCGGGAGGTCCTCCCGCCGGAGGAGTACGCGGAGACCTGGCTGCGCGACGCCTCGGAGTCCCGCGACCCCGAGCACTACGAACGCGCCTACCGCGCCTACCTCGACGACTTCGCCGCCCGCGGGGTCGAGGCCGTCGGCTTCGGGATGATCCGCCTGCGCCGCCCTGCCCGGCCCCGCCCGGAGGGAGCGCTGCGCCGGTTCGAGCACGTCCCGCACCCCGTCCAGCAGCCGCTCGCCCCGGCGCTGGCGGCCACGTGGGCGCGAGAGGACTGGCTCGCGCAGCATCCCGGGGACTGGCTGGACGCCCACCTCGTCGCGCCCGAGGACGTCACCGAGGAGCGCCACCAGCGCCCCGGCGCCGAGCACCCGGGGGTGATCCTGCTGCGCCAGGGGGCGGGCCTGCGCCGGACCGTGGTGCTCTCCAGCGAGGCGGCCGGCTTCGCGGGCGCCTGCGACGGGGAGCTCACCGCCCGGCAGATCCTCGGCGCGCTCGCGGCGCTGCTCGGCTGGGCCGGCGACGAGCAGCAGCGGCTGACCGAGGAGGTCCGCCACCTCGTCGTCGACGGCTTCCTGGTGCCGGCGGACCCGGCGGCGTAACAGTCGTTACCGGGGCGTAGGAAGGGTGCGCCGCGGGCGCCGGGTGGAAGACTGGGACCATGAGCATCGGCGAGAACCTCAACCCCATCAAGACCCTCGACCGCGACACCGTCTGGCAGCTGCTGGAGAAGCACCCCTACGGCCGCCTGGCCGTCGAGGCGGCCGGCCTCGTGGACATCTTCCCGGTGAACTACGTCGTCCACCAGCACAAGATCTACTTCCGCACGGCCCAGGGGTCCAAGCTCTCCAGCCTCATCGTCAACGACCAGGTCGCCTTCGAGATCGACGAGCTCTCCGAGGACCACGTGGTGCGCTCCGTCGTGGTCCACGGCAAGGCCCGCCGGCTCGAGACGCGGGCAGAGATCGACGCCGCGGAGGAGCTGGGCCTGAAGGCCTGGGCGCCCACGCTCAAGTACAACTTCGTGGTCATCGACGTGGAGACCGCCACGGGCCGGGAGTTCACGATCGCGGACGAGCCCGAGCGCTTCGCCTACTGAGGCCCCGCCCGCCCGCCCGTCCCGGAACGGGCGGAGCGCGAGGGGCGGGCCGGGTCCTGGCCTCCACCGTGTCCGCCGGGGCGCGAGCGTTCGCGGCGGTCCGCGTTATGGTGGAGCGCAACAACGGGCGAGACCTCCGCCCGCCCGACGTCCAGCAGCGCCGCGGCCCGTGCACCACGGACCGCAGCAAGGAGTACCGTGCCAACGAAGGCCACCCAGAGCCCGGGAACGGGCAAGAGCCTGCTCATCGTGGAGTCCCCGTCCAAGGTCAAGACCATCGCCGGGTACCTCGGCGACGCCTACGAGGTCGAGTCCTCCATGGGGCACATCCGCGACCTCCCGCAGCCCTCCGAGCTGCCGACGGAGCTCAAGAAGGGGCCCTACGGCAAGTTCGCAGTGGACGTGGAGCACGGCTTCGAGCCCTACTACGTGGTCAACCCGGACAAGAAGAAGAAGGTCACGGAGCTCAAGCGCAAGCTCAAGGACGCGGACGCCCTCTACCTCGCCACCGACGGCGACCGCGAGGGCGAGGCCATCGCGTGGCACCTGCTGGAGGTGCTCAAGCCCAAGGTCCCGGTCTACCGGCTGACCTTCCCCGAGATCACCCGCGAGGCCATCGAGCGCGCGTTCGGCGAGCTGCGGGAGCTCGACCAGGACCTCGTGGACGCGCAGGAGACCCGGCGCATCCTCGACCGCCTCTACGGCTACGAGATCTCCCCGGTGCTGTGGCGCAAGATCGCCTCCGGCCTGTCCGCGGGCCGCGTCCAGTCCGTGGCCACCCGTCTGGTGGTCGAGCGGGAGCGCCAGCGCATGGCGTTCGTCGCCGCCGACTACTGGGACCTCAGCGGCAGCTTCGCCCGCGCCCACGGCGAGGACGCCGGCGTGGCCTTCACCGCCCGGATCTCCTCCGTGGACGGGCGGCGCGTGGCCGGGGGCAAGGACTTCGGCGACGACGGCGTGCTCCGCGGCGACCCGTCGCGGCTGGTGCACCTGGACGAGCAGGCCGCCCGGGAGCTGGCCGCCGGCCTGGAGCGGGCGGCGTTCGCGGTCCGCTCCCTGGAGACCAAGCCCTACACCCGGCGCCCCGCGGCCCCGTTCACGACCTCCACGCTGCAGCAGGAGGCCGCCCGTAAGCTGCGCTTCACGTCCCGCACCACCATGCAGGTCGCGCAGAAGCTGTACGAGAACGGCTACATCACCTACATGCGCACCGACTCCGTGGCGCTGTCCGACCAGGCGGTCACGGCCGCCCGGCGGCAGGCCGCGGAACTCTACGGCGGCGACTTCGTGCCCTCCGCCCCCCGCGTCTACACCTCCAAGTCGAAGAACGCGCAGGAGGCCCACGAGGCCGTGCGCCCGGCCGGGGACTCGTTCCGCACCCCCGCCCAGGTCCGCGGGGAGCTCTCCGCCGACGCGTTCAAGCTCTACGAGCTGATCTGGAAGCGCACCGTCGCCTCCCAGATGGCCGACGCCAAGGGCTCCACGGCCACGGTCCGCCTCGGGGCGACGTCCTCGACCGGGCGGGACGCCGAGTTCTCCGCCTCCGGCACCGTCATCACGTTCCGCGGCTTCCTGGCCGCCTACGAGGAGGGCCGCGACGAGGACCCCGCCGACGGCAAGGACGGCAAGGACGGGGACAAGCGGCTGCCGCGGATGAGCGAGGGCGACGCCCTGGCCGCCGAGGAGGTCCGCGCCGACGGGCACCGCACCTCCCCGCCGCCGCGCTACACCGAGGCGTCCCTCGTGAAGGCCCTCGACGAGCTGGGCATCGGGCGCCCCTCGACCTACGCGGCCGTGATCTCCACGATCATGGACCGCGGCTACGTCCGGGTCCGCGGCTCCGCGCTGATCCCCTCCTGGACGGCGTTCTCCGTGGTGCGCCTGCTCGAGGAGCACTTCTCCGACTACGTGGACTACGACTTCACCGCGGAGATGGAGGAGGGCCTGGACCGCATCGCCCGCGGCGAGGAGGACTCCACCGACTGGCTCCAGGAGTTCTACTTCGGCGCCCAGGGCCACGAGAACGGGCTCAAGCCCATCGTGGACGACCTCGGCGAGATCGACGCGCGCGCGATCAACTCGATCCCCGTGACCGAGGACATCACCCTGCGCGTCGGGAAGTTCGGCCCCTACCTGGAGACCTCCGGGTCGGTGGACCCGGAGACCGGGGAGATCGCCGAGCCGGTGCGCGCCAACGTGCCGGAGGACCTCGCCCCGGACGAGCTGACCGCCGAGAAGGCCCGCGAGCTCATCGAGACGGGCAGAGCCGACGGCCGGGAGCTCGGCCGGGACCCGGAGAGCGGCCGCACGATCGTGGCGAAGGACGGCCGCTACGGGCCCTACGTCACCGAGGTGATCCCCGAGCCGACCGCCGAGGAGCTCGCCGCCCAGCCGGTCGAGTACTACAAGAACGGCAAGCCCAAGCCCCCGAAGAAGCCGGTAAAGGCCAAGCCCCGCACGGGCTCCCTGCTGTCCTCCATGAGCCTGCAGGACGTCACCCTCGAGGACGCGCTGAAGATCCTGTCCCTGCCGCGGGTGCTCGGCACCGCCCCGGACGGCGAGGAGATCACGGTGCAGAACGGGCGCTTCGGCCCGTACCTGAAGAAGGGCACGGACTCCCGGTCCCTGCAGTCGGAGGAGCAGCTGTTCACGGTCACCCTCGACGAGGCGCTGGCGATCTACGCCCAGCCCAAGCAGCGCGGGCGGGGCACGGCCAAGCCCCCGCTCGCGGACCTGGGCGCCGACCCCATCACGGAGCGGCCCATGGTGATCAAGGACGGCCGCTTCGGGCCGTACGTCACCGACGGCGAGACGAACGTGACGGTCCCGCGCTCCGAGACGATCGAGCAGATCACCCCGGAGCGGGCCAGCCAGCTGCTCGCGGAGAAGCGCGCCAAGGGCCCGGCGCCCAAGAAGACGGCGCGCACCGCGGCGGCCGCCCCCGCGGCCCGGAAGACGCCCGCCAAGAAGTCCTCCGCCACGAAGCCGGCCGCCAAGAAGCCCGCCCGGGCCGGGACCCAGGGCTGAGCCGGACGCACGGGCGCGCGCGGACCGGACACGGAACTCGAAGGAGCACCACAGCATGCGGCTCGGAGTCCTCGACGTCGGATCGAACACCGTCCACCTCCTCCTGCTGGACGTCTACCCGGGCGCGCGCCCGGAGCCGTACGCGTCCCACAAGATGCCCCTCCAGCTCGTCCAGCACCAGGACGCGCAGGGCAACATCACCGGCACCGGCCGGGACGCCCTGACCGACTTCGTGCTCGAGGCCCGCGACTTCGCGGTCCGGCACGACGCCGAGGACCTCCTCGCCTTCGCCACCTCGGCGATCCGCGAGGCCGGCAACGGCGCCGAGGTCCTCGACCACGTCCAGGCCCGCTCGGGGGTCACCCTCACGGAGCTCGCCGGGGACCAGGAGGCCGCCGTCACCTTCTTCGCGGTGCGCCGCTGGTTCGGCTGGGGCGCCGGCACCGTCCTGGACCTCGACATCGGGGGCGGTTCCTTCGAGATGGCGCTGGGCGACAACGCCCTGCCCAGCGTGGCCGTCTCCGTCCCGCTCGGCGCCGGGCGGCTCACCCGCAGCTTCGTCGCGGGGGAGCTGCCCACCCCGAAGGAGATGAAGGCGCTGCGCAAGCACGTGCGCGCCGAGCTGCGCCCGGCGGTCGAGAAGGTGCGGGCGGCCGGGCGGCCGACCGTCGTGGCCGGCACCTCCAAGACCTTCCGCTCCCTCGCCCGGATCTGCGGGGCCGCCCCCTACGCCATGGGACCCTACGTGCGGCGGACCCTGCACGTCGAGGACCTGCGGCTGTGGAGCCGCCGGATGGAGGCGATGACCGTGCAGGAGCGCGCCGAGCTGCCCGGCGTCTCGCCGGCCCGGGCCCGGCAGATCCTGGCCGGGGCCGTGGTGGCCGAGGCGGCCATGGACGCCTACGGCGTCGAGTCCCTGCAGATCTGCCCGTGGGCGCTGCGCGAGGGGCTGATCCTGCGCCGCCTCGACCAGCTCACGGGCAACGCCGACGTGCGCACCGTGGACCCCCGGCACCTGGTGGGTGCCGCGTGAGCGGGCAGCCGGACGGGCGCCCGGCGGCGGAGGAGCGGGCGGCGGAGCGCCCGGCCGGACCGGCCGCGGAGCCGTACCGGGCGCACGTGGCGCTGTCCACGAGCTCCCTCTACCCGCTGGGCGTGCCCGAGACCTTCGAGGCGGCCGTGGAGCTGGGCTACGACAGCGTCGAGGTGCTCGTCACCCACGAGCGGATGAGCCAGCTCACCCACCAGCTGGAGGACCTGGTGCAGCGCCACCAGATCCCCATCTCCACGATCCACGCGCCGACCCTGCTGCTGACCCAGCAGGTCTGGGGCAAGTCCTGGACGAAGATCCAGATGGCGGCGAAGCTCACCGAGCAGGTGGGGGCGGAGGTCGTCGTGGTCCACCCGCCCTTCCGGTGGCAGCGCAAGTACGCCGCGAACTTCGTCGAGGGCGTGCGCGTGGTCTCCGAGGCCAGCGGCGTGAAGATCTCCGTGGAGAACATGTACCCGTGGCGGGTGCGCGGGCGCGACACCGTCGTCTACGCCCCGCACTACAGCCCGCTGGGGCAGGACTACGACTGGGTGACGTGGGACTTCTCCCACGCCGCGACGGCCCGGATGGACTCCCTCGCCGCGATCCGCGAGCTCGGCCCGCGGCTGGGCCACGTGCACCTGACGGACGGCTCGGGCGAGACCACCGCGGACGAGCACCTGCTGCCCGGCCACGGGGTGCAGCCGGTCGCCGAGTGCCTCCAGCACCTCGCCGCGACCGACTGGCAGGGCGTGGTGGGCGTGGAGGTCTCCACCCGCCGCTCGAAGAGCGCCGAGGAGCGGACCGCGTGGCTCGCCGAGTCCCTGGAGTTCGCCCGCCGCCACACGACCCCCGTGCCCTCCGCCGAGGGCTGACCGCACCCGCCCGGGACGGCCGCCCCGCCGCCGGGCCCCACCACGCCACCCGTGACAGGCCCACGACATGCCGATGACCTCGTCACGACACCACCCCGAGAGGACCCCATGACCCCCGTGCTCGCCTTCCTGGGCTGCGGCTCCATGAACGGATCGATCCTGCGGGGGGTGCTGGCCTCCGGGGTGCCCGTGGACCGGGTCCGGGCCACCGTGCGCTCCGCGGAGAGCGCCCGCCGCCTCGAGGAGCAGACCGGTGTGCGCGCCTCCGTCACCGGCGAGGACCCCGAGGCCAACCGCACCGCCGCCCGGGAGGCCGACGTCGTCCTGCTGGGCGTCAAGCCCGTCGGGATCCTCGACCTCGCCCGCGAGATCGCCCCGGCCCTGCGGCCGGGCACGGTGGTGGCCTCCGTCGCCGCGGGGATCTCCGTCGCCGCCCTGGAGCGGGCCCTGCCCGCCGGCCAGCCGGTGGTGCGCACCATGCCCAACACGCCCTCCAGCGTGGGCCGCGGCGTGGTTTCCGTGACCCCGGGCGCCGCCGCGGGCCCCGACCAGACCGCGGTCGTGCGCGGGGTGCTGGAGGCCGTGGGGACCGTCGTCGAGGTCCCCGAGGAGCAGGTCGACGCCGTCACCGGGATCTCCGGCTCCGGGCCCGCCTACGTCTTCCTCCTCGCCGAGGCCCTCCAGCAGGCGGGGGAGCGGATGGGCCTGCCTCCCGAGGTCGCCCGGGTGCTCGCCCGCGAGACCGTCTCCGGGGCGGGGGAGCTGCTGCGCCCGCAGGACGCGGACCCCGCCGGCCTGCGCCGGGCGGTCACGAGCCCCAAGGGCACCACCGACCGGGCGATCCGCACGTTCCGGGAGAACGGCTTCGAGGACCTCGTCGCCCGGGCCGCGCAGGCCTCCGCGGACCGCTCCGCCGAGCTGACCCGGGAGCTCAGCGGCGACTGAGCGCCGCGCCCCCAGGCTCAGGGGCGGGACGCGAAGCGCTCGATGAGGTCCACGTGCCCGGAGACGATCAGCAGGTCCCGGGACGTCACCTTCGTCTCGGGGCGGGCGTAGGTGAAGTCCTCGCCCGGGGACTTCACCCCCACCACGGTCACGCCGTACTTCGCCCGGACGTTGGACTCGCCCAGCGTGAAGCCCTGGACCTCCCGCGGCGGATACATCTTGACGATCGCGAAGTCGTCGTCGAACTCGATGTAGTCCAGCAGGCGCCCGGAGACCAGGTGGGCGGTGCGCCGGCCCGCGTCCGCCTCCGGGAAGATCACGTGGTGGGCGCCGATGCGGGAGAGGATCTTGCCGTGGGAGGGGGTGATCGCCTTCGCCCAGATCCGGCTCACCCCGAGGTCCACGAGGTTCGCCGTGATCAGCACGCTGGACTCGATGGAGGTGCCGACGCCGACCACGGCGGAGCTGAACTCGGCGGCGCCGAGCTGGTGCAGGGCGTCGATGTCCGTGGCCTCCGCCTCGACCACGTGGGTGAGCTGGCCCGCGAGCTTCTGCACCAGCTGCGGGTCCCGCTCCACGCCCAGGACCTCCCGGCCCTGCCGGGCCAGCTGGAGGGCCGTGGCGGTGCCGAAGCGGCCCAGCCCGATCACCATGACCGGGACGTTGTGCGCGGGGTGCTCAGCCAATGATGGGCCTTTCCTCGGGGTACTTGTAGAGCCGCCGGCGCGAGCGCAGGGCCAGCGCGGCGGCCACGGTGGTGGTGCCGATGCGGCCCACGAGCATGATGACGACCAGGGTGTACTTGCCCGCCGGGGGCAGCTCGCCGGAGAGCCCCACGCTGAGCCCGCAGGTGGCGTAGGCGGAGATCACCTCGAAGAGCACCCGGTCCAGGGGCTCGCCCGAGACGGAGACCAGCAGCCCGCAGCCCAGGAGCACGACGGTGGCGCCCATCATGATCACGGAGATCGCGATCCGCAGGGCGTCGTCGGGAATGGTGCGGAAGTGGGCGATGACGGACTTGTCCCCGCGGGCCTCCGAGAGGATCGCGAGGAAGACGACGGCGAGCGTGGTCACCTTGATGCCCCCGGCCACGGAGGCCGGGCCGCCGCCGGCGAACATCAGCGCGTCCGTGAGCAGCAGCGTCACCGGCTCCAGGCTGTTCATGTCCAGGAGGTTGAACCCGCCGGAGCGGACCATGACCGAGTGGAAGAAGCCCTCGAAGATCTTGTCCCCCAGGGGGCGGTCCCGCAGCGTGTCGGGGTTGGACCACTCGAAGGCCAGGAACAGCGCCCAGCCCACGAACAGCAGGATCGTGGTGGTCACCAGGGTGAGCTTGGTGTTGAGGTTCCAGCGGGAGAAGCGCAGCCCGGTCTGGCGCAGCACCAGGACCACCGGGAAGCCGAACGAGCCCAGGAAGACCCCCAGGGCGATCGGGAGGAGGATCAGCAGGGCGTCGGTGTACGGGACGAGGCCGTCCGAGTGCGGGGTGAACCCGCCGTTGTTGTACGCGGAGACGGAGTAGAACACCCCGTGCCACAGGGCCGTGTGCAGGGGCTCCCCGGCGACGAGAAACCCCGCCGTCAGCACGACGGCGAGCACCGCCTCGATCGAGATGGACATCACCACGATGATCCGCAGCAGCGAGCCGACCTCGCCCAGGCGGCCGATGTTGAGCGCCTCCTGCGTGATCAGCCGGGACTTCAGCCCCAGCTTGCGCCCGATCGCCAGGGCGAGGATCGAGGTCATGGTCAGGGTGCCGAGCCCGCCGATCTGCATGGCGACCACGATCACCACGAGCCCGAAGAACGACCAGTTCGTGGCCGTGGAGACCGTGGTCAGGCCCGTGACGGTGACCGCGGAGGTCGCCGTGAACACGGCGTCCACCACGTTCGTGCGGACCCCCGGCGCCCAGGCGACGGGCAGCATCAGGAGCACGGAGAACAGGCCCACGACCCCGGCGAAGGAGAACACGGCCAGCCGGGCGGGGGAGCCCGCGGCGATGCGGTCCACGAGGTCGCGCAGCGAGGCGAGGAGCCAGAAGCGGCCCCGCTCCTCCTGGGTGATCCAGGGGCGGTGCTGCGGAACGCTCAACGACCCTCCTCCGGGGCGGGCTGGCCGTCCCGGTGCGGCGGGGACGGGGGCGGCGGGTGCCGCGACCGCTGACAGTATCCCACCGCGGCCCCGTGCCGTCCCCGGCGGGGCGAGGACACACAGGGCGGGCGGGCCCGTCGGGGCCGGCCGCAAGTGGTTCAATGTCTGTGTGACTTCTGCTACACCCGGCACCGGTGGCCCGTACCCGACGCGCCTGTTCTGGGATCCCGCGCTGCTCGAGTACAACTTCGGGGCCCACCACCCGATGCACCCGTCCCGGCTGGAGGTCACATACCGCCTCGTCCAGGCGTTCGGCCTCGACCGCCGGGACAACGTCACGGTCGAGGCCCCCGGGGTGGTCCCCGACCGGGTCCTCAACCTCGTCCACCCCCAGCACTACGTGGACTCGGTGCGCGCCGTCAGCGCCGACCCCTCCCTGCAGCTGCCGGACTCCGGGCTCGGCACCGAGGACACCCCGGCCTACCCGGGCGTGCACGAGGCCAGCGCCCGGCTCGTCGGCGGCAGCTACCAGGGCGCCGCGGCGATCCTCGCGGGCGACGCCGTGCGCGCCGTGAACTTCGGGGGCGGGATGCACCACGCCTCCGCGGAGAAGGCCAGCGGGTTCTGCGTCTACAACGACTGCGCCGTGGCGATCCAGCACCTGCTCGACCAGGGGGTGCGCAGGGTCGCCTACGTGGACGTCGACGGCCACCACGGGGACGGCACCCAGTCGATCTTCTACGGCGACCCCCGGGTCATGACCGTCTCCCTGCACGAGACGGGCCTGTCCCTGTTCCCCGGCACGGGCTTCGCCAACGAGACGGGCCGGGGGGAGGCCGTGGGGACCGCCGTCAACGTCGCCATGCCCACCACCGCCGACGACGCCATGTGGCTGCGCGCCTTCGACGCCGTGGTCCCGGCCCTGCTGCAGCAGTTCCGCCCCGAGGTGATCGTGAGCCAGCACGGCTGCGACTCGCACTTCGCCGACTTCCTCACCCACCTGCGGATCAGCGTCGACGCCCAGCGGCAGACCGCCGTGGCCCTCGCCGCGCTCGCCGACGAGCTGTGCGAGGGCCGCTGGATCGCCACGGGCGGGGGCGGGTACAACTGCCACGACGTGGTGCCCCGGTCCTGGACCCACCTGGTGGGCGTCGTGGCCGGGCACCCGGTCGAGGTGGGCGCGAGCGTTCCGCAGCGGTGGCGGGACTACGTCCACGAGAAGTACGGGGCCGACGCCCCGCGGGTCATGGGCGACGAGGTGGACCTGTGGTGGCGCTCGTGGGAGGTCGGCTTCGACCCCAACGACGAGACCGACCGCACGATCATGGCCACCCGCAAGGAGGTCTTCCCCCAGTGGGGGCTGGACCCCTGGTTCGACTGAGCGGCCGTGGTCGTGCAGGGGACCGTGCCGGTGCCGGGAGGCGCGCCGCATCGCGTCTACAGTGATCGAATGGCCAGTGACCGGATGGGCAACAGCGACGTGTTCGCGGTGATCGCCGACAAGACGCGGCGGGCGATCCTCACCGCTCTCAAGGACGGCGAGCGGTCGGTGGGGGAGCTCGTGGCCGAGCTCGGCGTCTCGCAGCCCACCGTCTCGAAGCACCTCAAGATCCTGCGCGAGGCCGGTATGGTGTCCATGGAGGCGCAGGGGCAGCGACGCCTCTACGCCGTGGCCCCGGAACCCCTGGCCGCGGTCACCGACTGGGTCCAGGAGGTCGTCGGGGCTGGGGGGACGTCCGGACCGGCGCCGGCCGGGCCGGCCGCCGACGTGGGCGCCGGGGCGCCCACCGGCTCCCGCACCGGTGGCACCGCCGACGGCGCCCCGGACGGGACCACCGGCGGGCCGCCCGCCCGGCAGGTGCCCGCGGCGCCGCCCGTGCCGCTGCCGCTCGGTCCCGGGTCGGACCCCGGCACCGCGGCCGACCGGCCCGCCCGCGGCGCGGGAGCCCGCGCCGCCGACCTCCTCTCCACCCTGTCCGGGCTCCGCCGCCGCGGCAGGAACGCGCGGCGGTGACCGACCCGGCTCCGCCCGACCCCACTCCGCCCGACCCGCTGCGACCCGAACGAGGAGCACCATGCACGAGGACCTGATCCCCATCCGGCAGACCGTACTGGCCCGCAACCCCGGGGAGGACGAGTTCCACCAGGCGGTGGACGAGGTCTTCGACTCCCTTGGCCCCGTGGTGGCCCGCCACCCCGAGCTGCTCGACGCCGCGGTGCTCGAGCGGATCTGCGAGCCGGAGCGCCAGATCATCTTCCGCGTCCCCTGGACCGACGACCAGGGCCGCGTGCACATCAACCGGGGCTTCCGCGTGGAGTTCAACTCCGCGCTCGGGCCCTACAAGGGCGGCCTGCGGTTCCACCCCTCCGTCTACCTGGGCATCGTGAAGTTCCTGGGCTTCGAGCAGATCTTCAAGAACGCCCTGACCGGCATGCCCATCGGCGGCGGCAAGGGCGGGTCCGACTTCGACCCGAGCGGGCGCTCCGACGCGGAGGTCATGCGCTTCTGCCAGTCCTTCATGACGGAGCTCTACCGCCACATCGGCGAGTACACGGACGTGCCCGCCGGCGACATCGGCGTGGGCGGCCGCGAGATCGGCTACCTCTTCGGCCAGTACAAGCGGATCACCAACCGCTACGAGTCCGGCGTGCTCACGGGCAAGGGCCTGTCCTGGGGCGGGTCCCTCGTGCGCCCCGAGGCCACGGGCTTCGGCACCGTCATGTTCGCCCAGGAGATGCTGCGCACCCGCGGGCAGTCCTTCGACGGGCAGACCGTGCTCGTCTCGGGCTCCGGCAACGTGGCGACCTACGCGATCGACCGCGCCCAGAAGCTCGGCGCCACGGTCGTCACCGCCTCGGACTCCAGCGGCTACGTGGTGGACCCGGACGGCATCGACCTGGAGCTGCTGCGCCAGGTCAAGGAGGTCGAGCGGGCCCGCATCTCCGTGTACGCCGAGCGCCGCGGCGGCCGCGCCCGCTTCGTCGCCAAGGGCTCCGTGTGGGAGGTCCCCGGCACCGTGGCCCTGCCCTGCGCCACGCAGAACGAGCTGGACGGCTCCCACGCCAGGAAGCTGCTCGGCCACGGCGTGGTCGCCGTCGCCGAGGGCGCCAACATGCCCACGACCGCCGAGGCGACCCGTCTGTTCCAGGACGCCGGGGTGCTCTTCGGTCCCGGCAAGGCCGCCAACGCCGGCGGCGTGGCGACCTCCGCCCTGGAGATGCAGCAGAACGCCTCGCGCGACTCCTGGACCTTCGAGTACACCGAGGAGCGGCTCGGGCAGATCATGCGCTCGATCCACGACACCTGCGCCGCCACGGCGGAGGAGTACGGCATGCCCGGCAACTACGTCGCCGGCGCGAACATCGCCGGCTTCATGAAGGTCGCCGACGCCATGATGGCGCAGGGCCTCATCTGAGCCGGTGCGGGTCCGGCGCCCGCCGGGCCCGCACGGGCGTCCCGTCCACCCCACGACACGTCCGGACCCCGGAACGTCCTCACGGGCGGCCCGGAGGTCCTACCCTGGAGACTATGGCAACGCATCGACAGGTCCTGCAGTGGCTGGAGAACGAGCTGTTCGACGGCCACCTCGTGCTGGGCCAACAACTGCCGTCGGACCGCGACCTCGCGGCCATCCACCGCGTCTCCCGCAACAACATGCGGGAGGCGCTCAAGACCCTCGAGGCGCAGGGCATCGTGCGGCTCTTCGACGGGCCGCGCAAGTCGATCCTGCCCATGCTGGTGCGGGAGCCGGCGGCCTCCGCGGGCCCGGCCCTGCAGCTGCACATGGCGACCTCGGACTACCCCCTGCGGGACATCGTCCAGACCCGGGTGCTCCTCGAGACCTGGGCGCTGGAGCGCTCGGACCCGCAGCACCCGGCCATGGCCGAGCTGCGGGGCCTGCTCGAGCAGATGGCCCGGGAGGACCTGTCCCTCAAGGAGTTCCACCACCTCGAGGTCAGCTTCCACATCGCCCTGTGCAAGACGGCCGGCAACGCGGTGGTCTCCGCGCTGATGTCGTCCCTGCGGGACTCCATCTACGAGTACACGATGGCGCTCGTGGGCCACGTCCCCCTGTGGAGCGCCACCTCGGAGCGGCTGCGCGCCGAGCACCAGGCGATCTACTCCGCGGTGGCGGCCGGGGACCGCAAGCTCGCGGCCCGGCTCGTGGCCGAGCACATCGAGTACCAGTACCGGGAGGCGGGCGTGGACCCGGACCAGGAGCAGCGCAGCCCCGGCCCCGTCCCGGACCTGCCCGCCGAGCTGCCGGTGCACGCCGAGGACGTCGCCGAGGAGGCCCCCGACGACGTGCCGCGGCAGGTGCCGCGCAGCGCCTGAGCGGGGTGCTCGGGGACGTCCCCGCCCCCGAATACAGCAATCTCCCCCCGAGACGGTAGGGTGTCAGTGAACGTTTGCCCGGCCGTCACCGTGCGCGGCCCGGCACCCCTGGTGCCCGCCGCGCGGAACGCCCCCGGGGGACACCACCGAGACATGAAGATGCGAGGGATCCTATGGGTTCAGTGATCAAGAAGCGCCGCAAGCGGATGTCCAAGAAGAAGCACCGCAAGCTGCTGCGCAAGACGCGCCACCAGCGCCGCAACAAGAAGTGACCCTGCGCTGAGCGCACCACCGGGGCCGCCGTCCTCCACGGGACGGCGGCCCCGGTGCGTTCCGGGGGTCCGGGGGCGGGACCGTAGCATGGGCCCATGAGCTCCTCCACCCCTCCCGCCGTGACCCTCCTGACCCGGCCGGGCTGCCACCTGTGCGAGGCCGCCCGGGAGTCCGTGGGCCGCGTCACCGCCGCGCTCGGCCTGGGCTGGGCCGAGGTCGACATCACCACGGACCCGCAGCTGCTGCGCCGGCACGCCGAGGAGATCCCCGTGGTGCTCGTCGACGGCGTCCCGCGGGACTTCTGGAGCATCGACGAGCGGCGCCTCGCCCGGCTGCTGCGGGAGCGCCTGGACGGCTGAGCCGTCCCGCCCGCGGCTCCTTTTGGGCCTGGCGCGCGGGTTCTGGGAACATGGGGGCCATGCCCTCCACGACCGTCCACCTGCTGCGCCACGGCCAGGTGCTCAACCCCCACCGCCTCGTCTACGGGCGGCTGCCGCACTACGGCCTGACCGAGCTGGGCGCGCGGATGGCCGAGGCCGCCGCGGCCGAGCTCGTCCGGCGCGTGGGCACCGGCTCCCGGATCGTGCACCTGGTCTCCTCCCCGCTGCAGCGCGCGCGGGAGACCGCCGCGCCGGTGGCCCGGGAGCTGCGGCTGCCGGTGCACCCCGACGAGCGCGTCATCGAGCCCCGCAACCACTTCGAGGGCCTGCACGTCGGCACGGGGGAGCTGCTCAAGCCCCGGCACTGGCCGCACATGCTCAACCCGCTGCGCCCGTCCTGGGGGGAGCCCTACCGGCAGCAGGTCGCCCGCATGGCGGAGGCCGTGCTGGACGCCGGCCGCACCGCCGTGGAGCGGGGCGGGGACGGCGCCGAGGCCGTGGTGGTCTCCCACCAGCTGCCCATCTGGCTCACCCGCCGCTCCGCCGAGGGCCGGCCCCTGCCCCACGACCCGCGCCGGCGCCAGTGCAACCTCGCGTCGCTGACCACGCTGGTCTTCGACGACCTCCACGCCGGGCGCCCGCCCCGGGTCCTCTACAGCGAGCCCGCCGCCCGGTACTACCCAGGGGTCAACCAGCTTCCCGGTTCATAATGACCGGGCGCCGCCGTCGTCCCCGTCCCCTCCAGAGCACCAGGTGATCCGCCCGTGACCTCCCGTCCCCCTGCCTCCCCCCGCCCGTCCCGCCGCAGCGTGCTCTCGCTCGCGGGCCTCGGCGTCCTCGGGCTCGCCCTCGCCGGGTGCGCCGAGGAGGACTCGCTGGCCCAGCAGGCGAACTCGGGCGACCAGAAGGGCTACATCGCCGGCGACGGCACCGTCTCCGAGTACCCGGCGGGGGAGCGGGGCGAGCCCGTGCAGTTCGAGGGCGCCCTCTTCGACGGCACCGCGCTCACCGCCGAGGACCTGCGCGGGAAGCCCGCCCTGCTGAACTTCTGGTACGCGGGCTGCGCCCCGTGCCGGGTCGAGGCCCCGGACCTCAAGGAGCTCGCCGAGCGCTTCGACGGCCAGGCCGCGTTCTACGGGGTGAACCTGCGCGACGAGCGGGCCACCGCCGAGGCCTTCGAGCGCAACTTCGGGATCCCGTACCCGTCCTTCGAGGACAAGGACGGGGGCGTGCTCATGGCCCTCAGCGAGTTCGTGCCCCCGCAGGCCGTGCCGACCACGCTGGTGCTCGACGCCGAGGGGCGGGTGGCCGCCCGCATCCTCGGGGTCGCGGACCGCTCCGTGCTCGAGACCCTCCTCGAGGACACGGTGGCCGGGACGGCATGACGGCCGGCAACCCCTTCGCCGAGATCGTCCTCGACGGGTCCCTGCTCGCCGCGCTGCCGGTGGCGCTGCTCGCCGGGCTCGTCTCCTTCGCGTCCCCGTGCGTGCTCCCGCTGGTGCCCGGCTACCTCGGCTACGTCACCGGGCTGACCGGCGCGGACCTGCAGGAGCAGCGCCGCGGTCGCGTGGTCGGCGGCATCCTGCTCTTCGTCCTCGGCTTCTCCGCCGTGTTCCTGCTGATGTCCGTGCTGCTGGCCCAGCTCGGCGCCTACGCCTGGTTCCTGGGGCAGGGCTGGATCACCGTGGCCCTGGGCGGGCTCGTCGTGCTCATGGGCATCGTGTTCCTCGGCGGGTTCTCCTTCTTCCAGCGGGACCGCAAGATCGAGCGGCGCCCCCCGCCCGGACTGTGGGGCGCCCCCCTGCTCGGCGTCACCTTCGGGCTGGGCTGGGCGCCGTGCATCGGCCCGACCTTCGCCGCCGTGCAGGCCCTCGTCTACGTGGACGGCGCCTCGACCGGCAAGGCGGCCGTGCTCACGGTCGCCTACTGCCTGGGCCTGGGCGTGCCGTTCCTGCTCCTGGCCCTCGCCCTGCGCCGCGGCATGGGCTCCCTGGGCTTCTTCCGCCGGCACCGCCTCGCGATCCAGCGGGCGGGCGGGGGGCTGCTCGTCCTCGTGGGCCTGCTCATGATGACGGGCGCGTGGACCGCGTTCGTCTCCTGGGTCCAGGCCGAGCTCGTCACGGACTGGGTGATGCCGATCTGAGCACCTCCGAGCCCCGCCCCGTCACCGACAACCGAAAGGCCGGCATGAGCACCTCAGCGCCCCCGT
Source organism: Kocuria rosea (assembly GCF_023715525.1). Taxonomy (GTDB): domain Bacteria; phylum Actinomycetota; class Actinomycetes; order Actinomycetales; family Micrococcaceae; genus Kocuria; species Kocuria rosea_A. Next base: position 62,869 of record NZ_JAMBOG010000016.1, read on the forward strand.
CGTCGGGTCCCCCGCCCGAGGGGTCCCCGGACGCGTCCCGCACGGGCGGGCCCGATGTCGAGCTCCCGGCGCTGGGGCCCCTCGGGCTGCTCCGGTGGGCGTGGACGCAGCTGACCAAGATGAACACGGCGCTGTTCCTGCTGCTGCTGCTCGCGGTCGCCGCGGTGCCCGGGTCGATCTTCCCGCAGCGCATCCAGGACCCGGCGAAGGTCAGCGACTACATGGAGAACAACCCGGTCCTGGGGGAGTGGCTGGACCGCCTCCAGTTCTTCGACGTCTTCTCCTCGGCGTGGTTCTCCGCGATTTACCTCCTGCTCTTCGTCTCCCTCGTGGGGTGCGTGATCCCGCGGGCGGCCAAGCACTGGCGCGCGTGGCGGGCCGAGCCCCCGCGCACCCCGCGGCGGCTCGAGCGGCTGCCCGAGCACCGGGCGTTCGCCCTGGGCGGGCGCGACGGCGCCGCGGCGCCGGCCCCCGCCGACGTCGTCGCCGACGCCGCACGGCTGCTGCGCAAGCGCGGCTACCGGGTGGCCGTGCGCGACGCCGGCACCGCCGCGCCCTCCGTGGCCGCCGAGCGCGGGATGTGGAAGGAGGTCGGCAACGTCGTCTTCCACCTGGCGCTGCTGGGCGTGCTCGTGTCCGTGGCCGTGGGCTCCCTGTTCGGCTACAAGGGCCAGCGCGTGGTCGTGGAGGGCGAGTCCTTCGTGAACACCCTCATCGGCTACGACTCCTTCACCCCGGGCACCAACTACGACGCCGACTGGCTGGAGCCCTTCTCCGTGCGGCTGGACCGCTTCGAGGCCGAGTTCAACCGCGACACCACCAACCCCGACAACTACGGGGCGCCGCTGGACTTCACGGCCGAGGTCACGGTGCAGGACGAGCCGGGCGCCGAGCCGCGCCAGGAGGTGCTCAAGGTCAACCAGCCTCTGAACGTCGGCGGGGTGAAGACGTACCTGGTGGGCAACGGCTACGCCCCGGTGATCCGGGTGACCGACGGCAACGGGGACGTCGCGTTCGAGGGCCCCGTGGTGACCGTCCCGACCGACGGCGTCTACACGTCCTCGCTCGTGCTCAAGGTCCCGGACGCGCGCCCCGACCAGCTCGGCTTCGTGGGCCTGCTGCTGCCCACCGCCGTGGGCGGGGAGGGTGAGATGCCCCGATCGGTCGACCCCGGCCTCGCCAACCCCCGGCTGATCCTGTCCTCCTACTACGGGGACCTCGGCCTGGACACCGGGGAGCCCCAGAACGTGTTCGTGCTCGACGTCGAGCCGCTCACCGAGCTCAACGCCATGATGAACGCCAACGGGGCGGTCACCCTCGACGCCGCCGACCGCGTCTACGAGCTGCCCGAGGGCAAGGGCACGGTCGAGTTCCTCGACGTCAAGCGCTACGTGGGCCTCGACATCCACTACGACCCCGGCAAGACCGGCGCCTTCGTGTCCTTCCTGGCGGCGTTCACCGGGCTGCTGATGTCCATGTTCATCTCCCGCCGCCGCGTGTGGGTGCGGGCCGTGGAGGGCGCCGACGACGACGGCCGGCCGGCCACCGTCCTGGAGTACGGGCTGCTGGCCCGCGGCGAGGATCCGCGCCTGCGCCCGGAGGCCGAGCGGTTGGCCGAGCTGTGGACCGGGCAGTGGGAGGCCGCGGGCGTGCGGGAGACCACTGCCACCACCGGCGCCGGTGCCGCTGCCACCGCGGCCGCCGGCACGACCCGGGCCGGGATCCGGCCCGGCAACGAGTGAGAGGATAGGGCCATGCCCGTCAACGAGACCCTCGGCACCTGGAGCGAGCTGTTCATGCTCCTGGCCGCCATGACCTATCTGGTGAGCTTCGTGGCCTTCGCCTGGGACATGGCGTCCCACTCCAAGTCCCTGCGCCCGGCCGGGCGGGGCGGGGAGGCCGAGCTCGTGGGCGCCGCCGCGTCCGGTGCCGCCGGGACCGGTGCCGCCGGGGCCGCGGGGAGCGGGTTCCGCACGACCGGCGGGTCGCGGCTGTCCGGGCACGTCGCCGACGCCGAGATGCGCTACACGGGCGAGCGCCGTCCCGCGGCCCGCGTGGCCGTGGCCGTCATGGTCCTGGCCTTCGCCGTCCACGCCGCCGCGGTGGTCAGCCGCGCGATCGCCGCCGGGCGCGTGCCCTGGGGCAACATGTACGAGTTCTGCACCACGGGCGCCCTGGTCGTGGCCGGGGTGTACCTGCTGTCCCTGCTCGCCCGGGACCTGCGCTTCGTCGGCACCCTCGTGTCCGGGCTCGTGGTGATCATGCTGTGCGCGGCGACCATCGGCTTCCCCACCCCGGTGGGCCCGCTGCAGCCGGCGCTGCAGTCCTGGTGGCTCGTGATCCACGTGTCCATCGCCGTGGCCGCCTCCGGGGTCTTCACCATCACCTTCGCCATGGCCGTCCTGCAGCTGCTGCAGGCCCGGCGGGAGAAGGCGATCCTGGCCGGCGAGACGCCCGGGATGGCGTTCCTCGGCATGGTCCCCTCCTCCCAGGCGCTCGAGAACCTGTCCTTCCGGCTCAACGCGGTCGGCTTCGCCTTCTGGACCTTCACCCTCGCCGCCGGCGCGATCTGGGCCGAGCAGGCGTGGGGCCGCTACTGGGGCTGGGACACCAAGGAGGTGTGGACCTTCGTGATCTGGGTGGTCTACGCCGCGTACATGCACGCCCGGGCCACCCGCGGGTGGAGCGGCAACCGCTCGGCGTGGCTGTCGATCGTCGGCTACCTCTGCGTGATCTTCAACTTTGCCGTGGTCAACACGGTCTTCTCCGGCCTGCACTCCTACTCCGGGCTCTGAGACCCAGGACCCAGGACGGTCCCGACGACGGTCCCACGACGAACGGCCCGCACCGGCATCGGTGCGGGCCGTTCGTCGTCGGTAGCGGGGCGGGGCCGGGGACCCGCGGGGCCGGCCGGGGTGCGCGGGGCGCTCAGTCGCGCGGCGGGCGCTCCGTCCCGGGCGCGTCGCCCGGGAGGCCGTCGGGGTGCCCGGAGGAGCCGTCCGCGGGGTTCTCCCCGGGCCGGTCCACCCGCTGCTTGCCCTGCGTCCCCTTCCCCTGCTTCCCGGTGCTGCCCGTGCTGCCGGCCGCACCGGGACCACCCTCCCGCTCCAGCTGCTCCTCCCAGCGCCGCAGCTTCTCGGCCTGCTCCTGCTGCCGGCGCCGCTCCTCGAGGTTGCGCAGGAACTGGGGGTCGTCGTCGGGACCCTTGGCGCGCGCGGTCCGTCCGCCGTCGGGGGTGCCCTTGGGGCGCCCGAGGAACAGCCACAGCAGCGCTCCGATCAGGGGCAGGAGGAGGATCACGACGATCCACCCGCCCTTGCGCAGTCCCCGCATCTCGGTGCTGTCGGTGCGGGCGCACTCGATGAGGGAGTAGACGATGACGCCGACCGCCAAGGCGGCGGTGCCGATGATGAGAATCGCTCGACCCATGCCGACAATCCTAGGGGAGCAGCCTGGACATCAGCCCGGCGACTCCTCCCAGGTGGGCTCAGTAGACTGGGCGGGTGAATTTCCTCAAGTACTCGCTGCTGCGGCTCGTCGTCCTCGTGCTGGCCTTCCTGCTGTGCCTGTGGCTGGGCGTGGGGATCGTCCTGTCCGGGATCGCCGCCGTGGTGGTCTCCTTCGCGGTCTCCTACCTCTTCTTCCCGCGGCTGCACACCGCGGCCGGCGAGGAGTTCCACCGCTGGACCGCCCGCGCCCCCCGGCCGCAGAACCGGGTGGCCCTCGAGGACCAGGCCGTCGAGGACGCCTACGTGGACCGGAAGCTGCGCGAGGACGGCCGCGAGCTCTGAGCCCGGGGCCTCAGCGGCGGGTCACAGCCACTGCCGCAGCAGCACCGCCAGCAGGAACAGCGCCGCCCAGCCGACGTTGAGCACCCCGCACTGCTTGAGCACGGGGATCAGCCGGCGCCGGTCCCGGACCCGCAGCACCGTCGCGACCGGCGCCCACGCCGCCGGGGCGAGCAGCAGCACGATCAGCATCCACGGGTTGTAGGGCGCCAGGAACAGCACGAGCAGCAGCGCCACGGTGACCTCGGCCGCGAACACCACGCGGGCCAGCGGGTCGCCCAGCCGCACGGCCAGGGTCAGCTTCCCGGCCTCCCGGTCCGTGGGCAGGTCCCGGAGGTTGTTGGCCATCAGCAGCGCGCAGGCGATCAGCCCCGTGGACAGGGCCCCGATCCAGGCCTCGAGGTTGAGGGTCCCCGCCTGGGTGAGGGTCGTGCCGAGCACGGCCACGAGCCCGAAGTAGACGAAGACGAAGAGGTCGCCCAGGCCCAGGTAGCCGTAGGGCGTGCGGCCCCCGGTGTAGCCCCAGGCCGCGAGCACCGCGGAGAGGCCGACCGGGATGAACCACCACTGCCGGCTCAGCAGCACCAGCAGCGCCCCGGCGACCGCGGCCAGGCCGAAGCACACCAGCGCCGCGGCCTTGACCTGCCCGGGCCGGGCGGCGCCCGAGCCCGTGAGGCGCAGCGGGCCGACGCGGTGGTCGTCGGTGCCCTTGATCCCGTCGGAGTAGTCGTTGGCGTAGTTCACGCCGATCTGCAGGAACAGGGCCACCAGCAGGGCCAGCAGCGCACGGACGGGCTCGAAGGAGTGCAGCGCCTGCGCGGCGGCGGATCCGGCCAGGACCGGGGCCAGGGCCATGGGCAGGGTCCTCAGCCGGGCCCCCTCGATCCACTGTGCGGGCGTGGCCACGGGCTACCTCCGGGGAGACGACGGGAAGACGGCGGCGGACGCCGCGCGCGGGACGGGGCCCGCCGCGGGGGAGCGGGCGGGGATCATTGTGTCACGCCCCCGCCGGGCCCCCGCTCAGCCGAGGAGCCGGGCCACCGCCGACCGGTCCGGCTTGCCCGTGGGCAGCAGGGGCAGCTCCTCCGGCCACGCCCAGCGCCGCGGGACCGCCGCGGCGCCGTGCTCGGCCCGCACCGCGTCGGCGAGCTCGGCGCGCAGGGCCTCCCGGTCCGTGCCCGGGGCGCTCACCACCGCCGCGCCCACGGCCTGCCCCCACTCCGGGTCGGGCACGCCCACGACGAGGCACTGCCGCACCGCGGGGTGAGCGGCCAGCACGGCCGTCACCAGGCCCGCGGAGACCTTCACCCCGCCGGTGTTGAGCACGTCGTCGACGCGCCCGTGCACGCTGAGCACGCCCTCCGCCGAGAGCTCCCCGAGGTCGTCGGTGCGGTACCAGCGCGTGCCCGCGGCCTCCCGGAAGTGCCGGGCCGTCTGACCGGGGTCACCGGCGTAGCCCGCGGCGACGACGCCGCCGCCCAGCCAGATCCGGCCCGGACCGCCCGCGCCCGGCCCGTCCGCGCCCGGGGCGTCGTCGTCCCGGGCGATGCGCACGCTCACCCCGTCGAGGGGCACGCCGTCGTAGACGCAGCCGCCGCACGTCTCCGACATCCCGTAGGTCGTCACGACGTTCACGTCGGCGTCCCGGGCGGCGGCGAGCAGGCGCGGCGGGGCCGCGGAGCCGCCCAGCAGGACCGCCTGGAAGCTCTTCAGCGCGGAGACCGCGTCCCCGTTGCGCACCCCGGAGGCCGGCTCGAGGATCCGCTGCAGCTGGGTGGGCACCAGGGAGGTGAAGCGCACGGGGTCCTCCAGCTCCGCGGCCGCCGCCGCGAACGCCTCGGGCGTGAAGCGGTCCGCGGGGTCGAGCACCGCCGGGGTGGTGCCGGCGTAGAGGGAGCGCACCAGCACCTGCAGGCCGGCGACGTAGTGGGCGGGCAGGGCGAGCAGCCACTGCCCCACGCCGCCCGTGCGCACGGCGGTGGCCATCGAGGAGGCGGCGAGGGCGTCCGTGGTGAGCACCGTGCGCTTGGCGCGCCCGGTGGACCCGGAGGTGCGCACCACGACGGCGGGACCCGCCCGGCCCAGCGCCCGCGTCAGCCCGGGCAGCAGGTCGAGGGGGTCGCCGGCCACGGGCCCGTCGAGGACCACGGCGTCGCCGGGGACGTGCAGCTCGGCCATGGCGGCACTTCCTAGAAGTAGTAGGGGAAGCCCGACCAGTCGGGCTCGCGCTTGCCCAGGAACGCGTCGCGGCCCTCGACGGCCTCGTCGGTCATGTACGCCATGCGGGTCGCCTCGCCGGCGAAGACCTGCTGGCCGACCATGCCGTCGTCGGGCAGGTTGAACGCGAACTTCAGCATCCGGATCGCCTGCGGCGACTGGCGGGCGACGTCCTGGGCGTAGCCGATCGCCGCGGCCTCGAGCTCGGCGTGGTCGACGACCTCGTTGACGGCGCCCATCTGCCGCATCCGCTCGGCGTCGTACTCGCGGGCCAGGAAGAAGATCTCGCGGGCGGCCTTCTGGCCCACCTGGCGGGCGAGCAGCGCGGAGCCGTAGCCGGCGTCGAAGGAGCCCACGGTGGCGTCGGTCTGCTTGAACCTCCCGTGCTCGCGCGAGGCGATCGTGAGGTCGCAGACCACGTGCAGGGAGTGCCCGCCGCCGGCGGCCCAGCCGGAGACGGCCGCGATGACGACCTTGGGCATCGTGCGGATCAGCCGCTGCACCTCGAGGATGTGCAGCCGCCCGGCGCGGGCCGGGTCGATGGTCTCGGCGGTCTCGCCCTGCGCGTAGCGGTAGCCGTCGCGGCCGCGGATCCGCTGGTCCCCGCCGGAGCAGAAGGCCCAGCCGCCGTCCTTGGCGGAGGGGCCGTTGCCGGTGAGGATCACCGCGCCCACGTCCGAGCTCATCCGGGCGTGGTCGAGCGTGCGGTAGAGCTCGTCGACGGTGGAGGGGCGGAAGGCGTTGCGCACCTCCGGCCGGTCGAAGGCGATCCGCACCCACGGGAGGTCGCGCACCACGGCGCCGCTGCCGTCGCGCTCCACGCCGCGGTGGTAGGTGATGTCCTGCAGGTCCGCGAAGCCCTCGACCGCCCGCCACCGGGTCGGGTCGAAGATCTCGGAGACGCGCTCGGGCAGGTCGGTGGGGTGCTGTGCCGGTTCGCTCACGCCTCCGAGTCTACGTCGGGCCCCCGCGCGGCCCGCGGGCGCCGGCGGAGTCCCGGCACCGGGGCTCCCACGGCCGGTGAGAGACTGGGAGGGTGAACCCCGCCCCCTTCGACCTGTCCCGGATCGGCGCCGGGCTGCCCGTCGCCGCGGTGACCGGCGAGCTGCGCGCGGCCCTGGCCGGCGGGGTCGCGGTCGTGCAGGCGCCGCCGGGCAGCGGCAAGACCACGCTCGTGCCGCCCCTCGTGGCCGGGCACCTGCACGACCGCTCCGGGGACGGACCCCCGGCCCGCGTCGTGGTCACCCAGCCCCGCCGGGTCGCCGCCCGCGCCGCGGCCCGCCGGCTGGCGCACCTGAGCGGCACCCGGGTCGGCGAGCTCGTGGGCCACACCGTGCGCGGGGACCGCCGCGCGGGGCCGCGCACGCTCGTCGAGTTCGTCACGCCCGGGGTCCTGCTGCGCCGCCTGCTGGAGGACCCGGAGCTGACCGGGACCGGCGCCGTCGTCCTCGACGAGGTCCACGAGCGCGGCCTCGAGTCGGACCTGCTGGTCGGCATGCTCGCCGAGGTGCGCCAGCTGCGGGAGGACCTCGTGCTCGTCGCGATGTCCGCGACGCTCGACGCGCCCCGGTTCGCGGGCCTGCTCGGCGACGGCGCCCCCGCCCCCGTCGTCGACTGCCCCGCGGCCCTGCATCCGCTCGCCGTGCACTGGGCCTCGGCGCCGGGGCGCCGCACGGACGAGCGCGGCGTGACCCGGGAGTTCCTCGACCACGTCGCCCGCACGGCGGCGTCCGCCCACGCGCAGGCCCTGGCCCGGGACGCGGCCACGGACGCGCTCGTGTTCGTCCCCGGCGCCTGGGAGGTCGCCCAGGTCGCCCGGCGGCTGCGGGAACGGCACCGCGGCGTCGAGGTGGTCGAGCTGCACGGGCGGGTCGGGCCCGCCGAGCAGGACCGCGCGACCGCCGGGCGGGGCCCCGGGGACCCGCCCCGCGTCGTGGTCGCCACGTCCCTGGCCGAGTCCTCCCTCACGGTGCCGGGCGTGCGCCTCGTCGTGGACTCCGGGCTGTCCCGGGAGCCCCGCCGCGACGCCGGCCGCGGCATGACCGGCCTCGTCACGGTGGCCGCCTCGCGCGCGTCGGCCGAGCAGCGCGCGGGCCGCGCGGCCCGCCTGGGCCCCGGGGAGGTCGTGCGCTGCTACGACGAGCGGACCTGGGCCGCCATGCCCGCCCACCTCACCCCCGAGCTCGCCGCCGCCGACCTCACGGGCGCGGCCCTGCTGCTCGCCTGCTGGGGCGCTCCCGGCGGGCGGGGGATGGCCCTGCCCGACCCGCTGCCCCCCGCGGCCCTGGCCGAGGCGGTCGCGGTCCTGCACGGGCTCGGGGCCCTCGACGCGCAGGGCCGGGCCACCGCCACCGGGCGGCTGCTCGCGACGGTGCCCGTGGACCCCCGCCTGGCCCGCGGCCTGCTCGACGGCGCCCGCCTCGTCGGGGCCCGCCCCGCGGCCGAGGTCGTCGCCATGGTCTCGGACGACCACCGCCCGCCCGGCGGGGACCTGTCCCGGCTGCTCGGCGACCTGCGCGCCGGCCGGGCCCCGGACGCCCGCCGCTGGGCCGAGGAGGCACGCCGCCTCGAGGGGATCGCGGCGGGGCTGCTGCGCTCCGGGCGCCCCGCACCCGGGACCGCCGCACCCACCGGCGGGAACGGGGTGCCGGGGGACGCGGTGGTGGGCGCCGTCGTGGCCCTCGCCCTGCCCGAGCGGATCGCCCGCCGGGCCGGGGACAGCTGGCTGCTCGTCTCGGGCACCCGCGCCGGGCTGCCCGCCGGCAGCGCCCTCGCCGGCCACGAGTGGCTGGCGGTCGCCGACGTCACGCGGGCCGGTGGGGCGGCGGCCGCCGGCACCGGCGCGGTGGTCCGCGCCGCGGCGCCCCTCGACCGGGCCCTGGCCGAGCAGTGCGCCGAGCACCTGCTCACCGACGAGGTGCGCGCGCGCTTCGACGGCGACCGGGTCACCGCCCGCCGGGTCCGGGCGCTGGGGGCGGTCGAGCTCTCCGCCACCCCCGTGCGCGCTCCGCGGGAGGCCGCCCGCGCCGCCGTGCGGGCCGCGCTCGCCGAGCACGGCACCGGCCTCGTCGGCTGGTCGGACGCGGCCGAGGGGCTGCGCCGCCGGCTGGGCCTGCTCCACCACCACCTCGGCGCGCCGTGGCCCGACGTCTCCGAGGCCGCCCTCGCCGCCCGGCTCGAGGAGTGGCTCGCCCCGGAGCTCGACGCGCTCGCCGGCGGCGCCCGCACCGCCGGCGTCGACCTCACCGCGCCCCTGCGCCGGCTGCTCCCGTGGCCGCAGGCCGGGCGGCTCGACGAGCTCGCCCCGGAGCGCCTGGCCGTCGCCAGCGGTTCGCGGGTGCGGATCGCCTATCCGCCCGCCGACGACCCGGGCCGGCGGCCGGTGGTCAGCGTCAAGCTCCAGGAGTGCTTCGGCTGGGCGGCGTCGCCCACGGTCGCGGACGGGCGCGTGCCGATCCTCTTCCACCTGCTCTCCCCCGCGGGGCGCCCGCTCGCGGTCACCGACGACCTCGCCTCCTTCTGGTCGGGCCCCTACGCCCAGGTCCGCGCCGAGATGCGGGGGCGCTACCCGAAGCACCCCTGGCCCGAGGACCCGTGGACGGCGCGCGCGACCGCCAGGACCGCGCGCCGGGCCTGACGCGGCCGGGCCCGGTGGTGCCCGGCTGTGATCCACGTTACGATGAGGTCACCGCACCTGCCGAGCGCGCTGATCCAGCACGCACGGGACCGGCCCGCCCACCTCGCGGTCCCCGGTCCCGGGGCATGGACCGCACGGCCCCGCGACGCGATCGTTCCCGCGGGCCCGGGCCCGGTCACGGTTCCGCCGGAGGACACCCGCCCCTGACCGGGTGCCCCGGCACGCTCCTGCACTGCTGCGCGCAGCGCCACACGGAAATGGGTACGCACTCATGACTGCCACCTCGATCGAGTCCTCCACGGCGACGTCCGCCCCGACCACCTCGTCCCTGCCGCTGGTCGCCCAGGTCGCCGCGCCCGCGGTCGGCCCGGAGCTCGCCCGCTCCTGGCTGCTCGTCAACGGCGCCCAGGCCGAGCGGTTCGCGGCGGCCGCGGCGAGCGCGGCGGACGTCGTCGTGCTCGACATCGAGGACTCCGTGGCGCCCAAGGACAAGGAGCGCGCCCGGCGCAACGTCATCCGCTGGCTCGACGCCCCGGACGAGCACGGCGGGCAGCACCGCGCGTGGGTGCGCGTCAACGGCTTCGGCACCCAGTGGTGGGAGGAGGACCTGCGCGCCCTCGCCGGCGTGCGCGGCCTCGAGGGGATCATGCTCGCCATGGTCGACTCCCCGGAGCACGTCACCCGCACCGCGGAGCTGCTCAAGGACACCCGGATCGTCGCGCTCGTCGAGACGGCCCGGGGGGTGCAGAACCTCCAGGCCATCGCGGGGGCCCGCTCCACGTACCGGCTCGGCTTCGGCCTCGGCGACTTCCGCCGCGACACCGGCTTCGGCGAGAACCCCATGACGCTGGCCTACACCCGCTCCCAGTTCACCATCGCCTCCCGCGCCGCGAACCTGCCCGGTCCCATCGACGGGCCCGCCGTCGGGGCGCTGGGGCCCAAGCTGGCCGAGGCCACGGCCGTGACCCTCGAGTTCGGGATGACCGGCAAGCTGTGCCTGATGCCCGAGCAGACCGCCACGGTCAACGAGGGCCTCAGCCCCTCGCTGTCGGAGGTGTCCTGGGCCACGGAGTTCCTGCAGGGCTTCGACGCCGACGGCGGCGAGATCCGCAACGGCTCCGACCTGCCCCGGCTCGCCCGCGCCTGGAAGATCCTCGGCCTGGCCGCGGCCTTCGGCCTGACCGTGCCCGAGGGCTACGACGTCCACTTCGAGGCGCCGACCGACACGTACCACTGCTGATCCGGTGGTGCGGGGCCGGTGGCCGGCCCCGCTGCGCGCGGGCGGCGCACCCCCTGCCCGCGCCCGGGGAACCGGTGGGGCCGTGCAGACGCGGCCCCACCGGTTCTGCTCCCGGACACGTCCCGCAACCTCTGGGCCGGCGCGGACGGCGGAACTAGATTGGGCAGGGTGCAGACACCCCCGCGCCTCCCTGCTCCCCGCCCCGCGACGTCCCGGCCGGTCACCCGCGCGGCGGCGACGGCCGCGCTGACCCTGTCCGCCGGCCTGCTCACCACGGGCTGCTCGGCGCTCTCCCCGGACGACGGGCGGCGGACCGCGCAGCAGGTCGCCGCGGCGCTGAGCGCCGGCAGCCTCGGGGAGCTGGGCTTCGCCAACGTCCACGGCTCCGCCGCCCAGGCCGAGTTCGAGCGGGTCACCCGCAACCTCAGCGGCCTGACGGCGTCCGTGGAGGCGGGCCCCGTGGCGGACACCGGGGAGGAGGACCGCCGCGCGGCGTCCCTCTCCTGGTCCTGGCACCTGCCCGGCGTCGACCACGACTGGCAGTACGAGTCCCGCCTGGAGCTGGTCCGGGACGAGGAGGGCCGGTGGCTCCCGCAGTGGGCCCCGGACGTCGTCGAGCCGTCGCTGGCGCCGGGGCAGGGCCTGCAGCGCCTCGCCCTGTTCCCGGACCGGGGGGACGTGCTCGGGGCGGACGGGCGGACGATCGTGACGGAACGGCCGATCCGGCGCGTGGGCATCGACAAGTCGGAGCTGGACCAGGGGCAGGCGGGCGCCGCCGCGCGGCGGCTCGCGGCCGTGCTGGAGATCGACGCCGACGCCTACGCCGAGGCCGTCGAGCAGGCCGGGCCCGAGGCGTTCGTCGAGGCCCTGCCGCTGCGGGAGGCGGACTTCCGGGCCCTCGACGCGCAGCGCATGGACGCGGTGCTGGGGTTGCGCGTGGTCCAGGACGAGCTCCCGCTGGCGCCCTCCCGGGGCTTCGCCGCGGACGTGCTCGGCAGCGTGGCCGAGGCGACGGCGGAGGACCTGGAGGAGGCCGGGGGCGAGCTGGAGCCGGGGTCCATGATCGGCCGCGGAGGCGTCCAGGAGGCCTTCGACGACCGGCTGCGCGGCGAGCCCGGCACCATCGTGCAGAAGGTCCAGCTCCAGGAGGACGGTGGGGTGGAGCCCGTCTCCGGCACGCCCCTGGTGCAGATCGAGCCCGTGGCCGGCGAGCCGGTCGAGCTGACCCTGGACCCGGGCCTCCAGGAGGCCGCGAGCGGGCTGCTGGCCGAGGTGGAGTCGCCCTCCGCGATCGTGGCGATCCGCCCCTCGACCGGCGACGTCGTGGTCGCCGCCAACGGCCCGGGCTCCGAGGGCTACTCCACGGCCCTGCTGGGCCAGTACGCGCCCGGCTCCACGTTCAAGCTCGCGACCGCGCTCGCCATGGTCCGCGAGGGGGACACGGCCGGGACGGTCGTGCAGTGCCCGCCCTCGCTGACGGTCGACGGCGCCAGGTTCAGCAACGTCGAGTCCTACGACCCGGCGTTCCTCGGGTCCATCACCCTCAGCGAGGCGATGGCCCACTCGTGCAACACCAGCTTCGTCGCCCAGCACGACCGGGTCAGCCAGCAGGAGCTCGCGGACGCGGCCGCGGCCCTGGGCGTCGGGCTCGAGACGGACCTCGGCGTGCCGGCCTTCTTCGGCTCGATCCCCGCCGAGGAGACCGGGGCCGAGCACGCCGCGGCGCTGTTCGGGCAGGGCCGGACCCTGGTGTCCCCGCTGACGATGGCGAACCTCGCCGCGTCGGCCGCCGCCGGGCAGCTGGTCACGCCCCGCCTGGTCGCCACCGAGGGCCTCCTCGACGGGGACCCGGCGCGCCCGGCCACGGACCGGACGCTGACCGCGCAGGAGGCGGAGCAGCTGCGCACGACCATGCGGGCGGTCGTGACGGACGGATACCTCGACTCCCTGCAGGAGCTCGACCCGGACACCGCCATCGGCAAGACCGGCACCGCCGAGTACGGCACCGAGGACCCCCCGCGCACCCACTCCTGGGTCGTCGCCGAGCACGAGGACCTCGCCGTCGCCGTGTTCGTCGAGGACGGCGACCTCGGCGCGATCACCGGCGCCCCGATCGCCCTGGACTTCCTGCGCGCCGCCGACCGCGCCGCCGACCGTCCGGCCGCCCCGCCCAGCGCCGAGCCCGGCAGCGAGCCCAGCACCGACCCCGAGGAGACCCCATGACCCGGCAGCCCGCACCGGCCAGGACCAGGATCGGCGTCGTCGGCGCCGGGTCCGTCGGCACGTCCCTCGCCTACGCCGCCCTGATCCGGGGCGCCGCCCAGGACGTGGCGCTGTTCGACCTCGACGCGGCCAAGGTCCGCGCGGAGGCCCTGGACCTCGCCCACGGCACCATGTTCACCCCGGGGGCCCGGGTGACCGGCTCCGACGACGTCGCGGTGCTGGCCGGCTCCGACGTCGTGGTCGTCACCGCCGGGGCGAAGCAGCAACCGGGCCAGACCCGGATGGACCTCGCCGGGGCGAACGCGTCGATCCTCGAGTCCCTCGTCCCGAGGCTGCTCGAGCAGGCCCCCGACGCCGTGCTCGTGCTCGTGACCAACCCGTGCGACGTGCTCACGGTCGTGGCGCAGCGGATCAGCGGCCTGCCGGCGGGCCGCGTGCTGGCCTCCGGGACGGTGCTGGACACCTCCCGGCTGCGCTGGCTGCTCGCCCAGGAGGGCGGGGTGTCCACCACGAGCGTGCACGCGAGCATCGTGGGGGAGCACGGGGACACCGAGTTCCCCCTGTGGTCCAGCGCGAACATCGGCCAGGTCCCGCTGCGGGAGTGGGCGGTGGACGGGCGCCGCCCGTTCACCGAGGAGCGCCTGGCGGAGCTGGCCGACGAGGTCGTCCACGCCGCCTACGCCGTGATCGCCGGCAAGGGCGCCACGAACTACGCGATCGGCCTCGCCGGCGCGCGCGTCGCCGAGGCGGTGCTGGGCGACGAGCACGCGGTGCTGCCGGTGTCCACCGTGCTGGACGACTACCGGGGGATCAGCGGGGTGGCGCTGTCCGTGCCGTCGGTCGTGGCCCGGCAGGGCGTCGTCGAGCTCCTGCCCGTGCCGATGGACGCCCAGGAGCTGGCGCTGCTGCACCGCTCCGCCGAGGCGATCCGCCGGACGCTGTCCACGATCGGCTACTGAGCCCGGCCGCGCCGCCGCACGGCCCGGGTCCCGGCTCAGGCGCGGTCGTGGGCCTGGAGGAACTCGTAGACCTCCCGCTCGTCGACGCCCGGGAAGGCGCCCTCCGGCAGCGCCGCCAGCACGTGCGAGTGGGCCCGGGTGTTGGGCCAGGCGTGGCCCGCCCACACCCGGCTCAGCTCCTCCGGCGGCCGGCGGCAGCACGACGGGTCGGGGCACGTCGAGACGGTCCGGTGCGGGGTGTCACGGCCGCGGAACCAGCGGGCGTCCGTGAACGCGACCCCCACGCCGATGGAGAACGCGCCCTGGCCCGAGAGCTCGGTGCGTGTGGAGCACCAGTAGGTCCCCGACGGGGTGTCCGTGTACTGCGCGAAGGCCGTGAACTGGTTGGGCTGGTCGAACACGGTGCGCCCGGACCACTTCCGGCAGGACATCTGGCCCTCGATCGCCCCCGTGTGGTCGGTGGGGAACACGAGCCCGTCGTTCTCGTAGGCCTTGTGGATCACGCCGGAGGAGGCCACCTTGTGGAAGTGGGTGCGGATGCCCAGGTGGCGGGTCGCGAGGTTGGTGAACCGGTGCCCCGCGGTCTCGTGCGAGACCGAGAAGCGGTCCTTGAGGTCCTCCAGGAAGAGATCCCGGTTCTTCTTCGCCTCCGTGAGGAACGGGACGGTCTTGTCCTCGGGCAGCATCACGGCCGCCGCGAAGTAGTTGGCCTGCACCCGCTGGAACAGGAACTCCGCGTAGTCCTTCGGGGGCTGGTGGTCGAGCACCTGGTGGCCCACCGCCTGGAGCAGCACCGCCCGCGGGTCGTGGTCGGCGCGGGGGCTGTGCACCAGGTAGATCCGCCGGTTGAGCAGGTCGGTGACCGAGCGGGTCGAGTGGGGCAGGTCCGTGACGTGGTGGATGCTGTAGCCCAGCCGGCCGACCATCTCGGAGATCACGGAGTTGGAGACGGGGCCCGAGGTGTAGCCCCCCAGGGCCAGCAGCTCCTTGGCCGACTGCTCCAGGTCCGGGAAGTAGTTGTCCTGCTCCCGCATCAGCCGGCGCAGCTGCACGTTCGCCCGCCGGGCCTCCTCCGGCGTCGCCGAGTTCCGCTCCAGGGACTGCGCCAGCCGCTCCTGCAGGGCCACGAGGGCCTCCAGCACCTCGGTGGACAGCGCCGAGCTCACGCGCACCGTGGGCAGGCCCAGCTGCTCGTAGAAGGGGGAGCGCTGGGTGCGCTCGAGCTGGATCTCCAGCGCCTCGCGCCGGTTCGCGGGCTCGGCCCCGAGCAGCGCGTCCACGCTCGTGCCGAGGACGTCGGCGAGACGCCGGAGCAGGCTCAGGCGCGGCTCGCGCCGGCCGTTCTCGATCACGGACAGCTGCGACGTCGCGGTGCCCGCCCGGTCGGCCAGCTCGGCCAGCGTCAGCCCCCGCTCCTTGCGCAGCGACCGGATGCGCCGGCCGAGCCCGATCAGATCGGTGGTCCCGGCCTGGTCGGTCCCGGCCTGCTCCTCGTATCCCCACGCGCTCGTCACCATTTCTTCACGATAGACGAAATATCCCGGAATTTCATGGTGACATGTGGGGCTCACGGGGTCCGGGAGGGCGCAAAGTGGTGTGTGTCACCTCGGGAGCGCGAACTTCCGGATGACCTCGAGAACCACCGTCACGCCACCGAGCACCACCCCGGACCACTCAACGAGGAGCTGACATGTCCACCCAGAACACCCCCAGGACCGCCGACGAGATCCGCCAGGAGTGGGACGCCGATCCGCGCTGGGCGCGGATCACCCGCGAGTACTCCGCCGAGGACGTCGTGAAGCTGCGCGGCACGGTGCAGGAGGAGCACACCCTCGCCCGCCGCGGCGCGGAGCAGCTGTGGCAGAAGCTCCACGACAACGACTTCATCAACGCGCTGGGCGCGCTGACCGGCAACCAGGCCGTCCAGCAGGTCAAGGCCGGCCTGAAGGCCATCTACCTCTCGGGCTGGCAGGTCGCCGCGGACGCGAACCTGGCCGGGGAGACCTACCCCGACCAGTCGGTCTACCCGGCGAACTCCGCCCCGGCGGTCGTGCGGCGGATCAACAACGCCCTGCTGCGCGCCGACCAGATCGAGCACGCCGAGGGCATCAGGACGGTCGAGGACTGGCTGGTGCCGATCGTCGCCGACGCCGAGGCGGGCTTCGGCGGCTCGCTCAACGCCTACGAGCTCATGAAGTCGATGATCACCTCCGGCGCGGCGGGCGTGCACTGGGAGGACCAGCTGGCCTCCGAGAAGAAGTGCGGCCACCTCGGCGGCAAGGTCCTCATCCCCACCGCCCAGCACATCCGCACCCTCAGCGCGGCCCGGCTCGCGGCCGACGTCGCCGACGTCCCGTCGGTGGTCATCGCCCGCACCGACGCGGAGGCGGCCACCCTGATCACCTCGGACGTCGACGAGCGGGACCAGCCGTTCATCACCGGGGAGCGCACGGCGGAGGGCTACTACAAGGTCCGCAACGGCCTCGAGGCCTGCATCGCCCGCGGCAACGCGTACGCCCCGTACGCGGAGCTGCTGTGGATGGAGACCGGCACCCCGGACCTCGAGGTGGCGAAGAAGTTCGCCGAGGGCATCCACGCCGAGCACCCGGACCAGATGCTGGCCTACAACTGCTCGCCGTCGTTCAACTGGAAGAAGCACCTCGACGACGACACGATCGCCAAGTTCCAGCGCGAGCTGGCCGCGATGGGCTTCAAGTTCCAGTTCATCACCCTCGCCGGCTTCCACACGCTGAACTACTCGATGTTCGACCTCGCCCACGGCTACGCCCGGGAGCAGATGAAGGCGTACGTGGACCTGCAGGAGCGCGAGTTCGGGGCCGAGGAGCGCGGCTACACGGCCACCCGTCACCAGCGGGAGGTCGGCACCGGCTACTTCGACCTCGTGACGACCGTCCTCAACCCGGCCTCCTCCACCGCGGCCCTGGCGGGCTCGACCGAGACCGCCCAGTTCCACTGAGCACCCACCCCGGTCCGGCCCGCCCGGCCGGACCGGCCGGGCGGGGGGCCCCCCCCGGCCCCCCCCCGCCGCGCCGTCCGGCGGTGCGCAACCTTGCGTAAC
>NZ_JAMBOG010000017.1 GCF_023715525.1 Kocuria rosea
CCTCCGAGGACGCCTGTGCGTCCTGGGAGGAGCCGACGCCGTCAGGCCGCTGGGCGGGCCTCGGCGGCCGCCCGCGCGGCGGCCGGCAGGGCGGAGATGATCCGGTCCATCGCGGCGTCGTCGTGGGCGGCGGAGAGGAACCAGGCCTCGAACACCGACGGGGGCATGTACACGCCCTGGTCGAGCATCGCGTGGAAGAACGCCGGGTAGCGGAACGTCTCCTGCGCCCTGGCCTGCGCGTAGTCGTGCACGCCCGTCGCGGAGGTGCCGAAGGCCACGGAGAACAGATTCCCGGCCGTCTGGATCGAGTGGTCGACCCCGGCCTCGTCCAGCGCGGCCCGCACGGCCTCCTGCAGCTGCACGGAGCGGCGGTCGATGGTCTGGTACGCGATCCGGTCCGCCGTGCGCAGGGTCGCCGCGCCCGCGGCCATCGCCACCGGGTTCCCGGACAGCGTGCCCGCCTGGTACACGGGCCCCAGCGGCGCGAGATGGTTCATGACCTCCGACCTGCCGCCCACGCCGGCCACGGGCAGCCCGCCGCCGATGACCTTGCCGAACATGAACAGGTCGGGCTCCCACCCGCCCTCGGCACCGGCGGTGAGACCCCAGTAGCCGGCCTCGTGCACGCGGAAGCCGGTGAGCACCTCGTCGAAGATCATCAGGGCGCCGTGCTCGCGGGTGATCCGGCGCAGCCCCGCGTTGAAGCCCTCGCCGGGGGTGACGACGCCCATGTTGGCCGGCGCGCCCTCGGTGATGACGGCGGCGATCCGGCCCGGGTGGGCCGCGAACGCCTCCTCCACGGCCGCGAGGTCGTTGTACGGCAGGACGAGGGTCTCGGCCGCGGTGGCCGCCGTGACGCCCGCGGAGCCGGGCAGCGCCAGCGTGGCCACGCCGGAGCCGGCCTCGGACAGCAGCGCGTCCACGTGGCCGTGGTAGCAGCCGGCGAACTTCACGATCAGGTCCCGCCCGGTGACGCCGCGGGCGAGGCGGATGGCGGTCATGGCGGCCTCGGTGCCGGTCGAGACCATGCGCAGCTCGTCGATGGCGGCGACGCGGTCGACGACCAGCTCGGCGAGCTCGGTCTCCCCGCGCGTCGTGGCGCCGAAGGACAGGCCGCGCTCCACGGCCTCGTGCACGGCGTCGACGACCACGGGGTGGGAGTGCCCGATCAGGGCCGGGCCCCACGAGCTGACGAGGTCGACGTACTCGCGGCCGTCGGCGTCGGTGAGGTACGGGCCCTTGGCCGCGCTGATGAACGGCGGGGTGCCGCCCACCGAGTTGAACGCGCGCACCGGCGAGTTCACGCCACCGGGCATGACCTTGCGGGCGCGGTCGAAGAGTTCCTGGGAGACGCTCATGAGTGCTGTGTGCTTCCTTTCGCCGGGCATCCGGCTCGGGGGTGGGCAGGGGTGGTCAGGCGGTGCCGTTCTCCTCGCGGTACCAGTCCGCGAGCTCGACGGCGAAGTAGGTGAGCACCGAGTCGGCGCCGGCGCGGCGGATCGAGAGCACGGACTCCTGGATCGCGGCCCTGCGGTCGATCCACCCGTTGGCGGCGGCGGCCTCGATCATGGCGTACTCGCCGGAGATCTGGTAGGCGGAGACGGGCACCGGGGAGACCTCGGCGACGTCGCGCAGGATGTCGAGGTAGCTCATGGCCGGCTTGACCATGACCATGTCGGCGCCCTCGTCGAGGTCCAGCCGCAGCTCGTGCAGCGCCTCCCGGCGGTTGGCGGGGTCCATCTGGTAGCTGCGCCGGTCGCCCTGGAGCTGGGAGTCCACGGCCTCGCGGAACGGGCCGTAGAACGCGGAGGAGTACTTCGCGGAGTAGGCCAGGACGGCGACGTCGGTGTGCCCGGCCTCGTCGAGGGCCGAGCGGATCACGCCGATCTGGCCGTCCATCATCCCCGACGGGCCGAGCACGTGCGCGCCCGCCTCGGCCTGGGCCACGGCCATCCGGGCGTAGATCTCCAGGGTCGCGTCGTTGTCCACGGTCCCGTCGGCCGCGAGCACGCCGCAGTGGCCGTGGTCGGTGAACTCGTCGAGGCACAGGTCCGCCATGACGACGAGCTCGTCGCCGACCTCCGCGCGGACCTCGCGCAGGGCGCGGTTGAGGATCCCGTCGGGGTCCGTGCCGGCGCTGCCGCAGGCGTCGCGCTCGGCGGGCACCCCGAAGAGCATGAAGCCGCCGAGGCCCTTCCGCGCGGCCTCGGCGGCGGCGCGCTTGAGGGAGTCGAGGCTGTGCTGGACGACCCCGGGCATGGAGCCCAGCGGGGCGGGCTCGGTGAGGCCCTCCTTGACGAACACCGGGAGGATGAGGTCGGCGGGGTGGACCCGGGTCTGCGCGGCGAGCCGGCGCATGGCGGGGGTGGTGCGCAGCCGGCGGGGCCGGGCCACGAGGTCGTAGCGCGGGGTGCGGTGGGTCACGGGGGTCGTCTCCTCGGTCGGTGCGGTCGGTGTCGTCGGTGTCGTCGGTGCGGTGCTGCTCGTGCCGGGTCCCGGTGCCGCCGGCGTCCTCCCGGACGGAGCGGCGAGCGCCCGGACGAGGGCGTCCCGGATGCTTTCGGGGGTCGGCCGGTCGGCGGCCAGCGCGTGCAGGCCGAGCGCGGCGGCCGCCCGGCGCGTCGGCTCGCCGATGGCCACGAGCGCCGTCCCCGCCAGGACCGCGGGGTCCTCGCCCACGAGCTCGGCCAGGTGCGACGGGGCGCTGAGCACCACGGCGTCGGTGCCGCCGCCGGCCAGCTGCGCCAGCAGGCCCGCCCGGTCCAGCACCTCGGGGCCCCCGGCCGCCGCGCCCTGCCCGGGGTGCGGGCGCCGCAGGGGCACGGGGGCGGGCCACGGGACGGTCTCGTACGCCACCGCCGTGCGGACACGGTACCCCTTCGCGGCGAGCCCGTCCGCGAGCACAGTACGGGCCCGGTCCGACAGCGGCAGCAGCACGGTGCCCGGGCAGGCCTCGCCGGGCCAGTCGGCGAGCAGGCCCTCGGCGGAGTGCACGGCGCCGGGCACGAGGTCCGGGGCCAGCCCCGCCGCGGTGAGGGCCGCGGCGGTGGCGTCCCCCACGGCGGCGACCCGCAGCCCGGCGCGGCGGGCGGGGCCGAGGCGCCCGGCGAGGCCCCCGGTCCTGCCGGCCAGGGCCTCGAGGGCCCGGACGGTGTTGACGGAGGTCACGGCCAGCCAGGCGCCGGGCGCCGCGGCTGGATCGGCGGCGCGCGCCAGGAGCGCGGCCAGGGGCGCGGTGTCGACGGGAAGGGTCGCCTCCAGCAGCGGGGCGAGCCGGACGCACGCACCCTCGGCGCGCAGGAGCGCCACGAGGGGGGCGGCACGGTCTGCGGCGCGGGTCAGGACGACCCGGGCCCCGCGCAGGGCGGAGGCCGGGGCGTCGGGCCGGTCGGGGGCGCCGGACCGTGCCACGGGGCTCAGAGCGTCAGCCGGGCCAGCCGGCCGGCGCCGTCGGCGAGCAGCTCCTCGGCGAGGCGGGTGCCGAGCTCCCGCGCCGCGCCGACGGTGCGCTGCGCGGTGCTCCCGCGCCGGCGCATGAGCTCGCTGCCGTCCGGGTCGGCCACGACGGCGTCGAGCACGAGCTGCCCGCCCTCGAGCCGGCCCAGCGTCCCCACGGGGGCGGCGCAGCCGGCCTCGAGCCGGGTGAGCAGGGCCCGCTCGGCGGTCACGGCCAGCCGGGTCTCCAGGTGGTCGACCGCGGCGAGGCCCGCGGCGAGGGGGGCGTCGCCGGCCGCGTCCGCGGCGCGGCACTCGAGGGCCAGGGCGCCCTGGCCGGGCGCCGGCAGCATCACGGACGGGTCGATGAGCTCGGTGATCGCGGCCTCCATCCCCAGCCGGCGCAGCCCCGAGGCGGCGAGGACCACGGCGTCGAGGTCGCCCGGGGCCACGCGGGCGAGCCGGGTGCCCACGTTGCCGCGGATGTCCACGATCTCGAGGTCGGGACGGGCGGCGCGCACCTGCGCGGCGCGGCGCGGGGAGCCCGTGCCGACCTTCGCCCCGGCGGGCAGCCCGGCCAGGGTCAGCCCGTCCCGGGCGCACAGCGCGTCGCGGGGGTCCTCCCGCTCGGGCACGGCCGCGACCTCCAGCCCCGGCACGGGGGCCGTGGGCAGGTCCTTGAGGGAGTGCACGGCCAGGTCCACGGAGCCCGCGAGCAGCGCGGCGCGCAGGGCCGTGGCGAACACGCCCGTGCCGCCCATCTGGGACAGCGGCCCCGTGAGGACGTCGCCCTCGGTGCGGATGGTGACGAGCTCGGGCTCCAGCCCGCCCGCGGCCGCCACGGCGCGGGCCGCCGCGGTCGTCTGGGTGAGCGCGAGCTGCGAGCCGCGGGTGCCGACGCGCACGACCGGCAGCCCCTCCCGGACGTCGGCGCTCATGCCCACCGCACCTCCCCGGCGTCGTCGAGGCCCACGGGGATCGGCTCCCCCGCGGGCCGCTGGGCGATCGTCGGGCGGGGGCCCGAGGCGCCGCGCAGGACCTTGACGCAGCAGTCGGGCGCGCAGTCGTCGAACCAGGTGCCCTCGGCGCAGGCCGAGACCCGCGGCGGGGCGTCGCGCCCGGCGATGCGCTGCTCGACGAGGTCGGCGAGGCCGGCCACGAAGGCGGGGTGCGTCCCGGCGGTGGGCGTGCGCGCGGCGGGCAGGCCGAGCCGCTCGCAGGTCTGCAGCGCCTCGGTGTCGAGGTCCCACTTCACCTCCATGTGGTCGGAGACGAAGCCGAGCGGGACGATCACGACGCCGGCGACGCCGCGCCCGGCGAGCTCCTCGATCGCGTCGTTGATGTCCGGCTCCAGCCACGGCACCTGCGGGGGCCCGGAGCGGGACTGGTAGACCAGGTCCCACGTGTGGTCGCCGAGCTCCTCGGGGCCCACGCGCTCCAGCACGGTGCGGGCCACCGCGAGGTGCTGGGCCACGTACGCGGAGCTCTCCTCGAACTCCATCCGGGCCGGCCCGGACGCCTCGGCGTCGCTCGTGGGGATGGAGTGGGTGGAGAACAGCACGGCGACCCGGCCGCCCGCGGCCCCCAGCTGCGCGCGCACCTGGGCCAGGCCCTCCCGCAGGCCCTCGACGAAGGGCCGCACGAAGCCCTCGGAGTCGTAGTACTGGTGGACCTTGTCGATCTGCATCTCGCCGGCGAGGCCCAGCTCGTCGAGGGCCACGCCGTAGTCCTCGCGGTACTGCCGGCAGCCCGAGTAGCTCGAGTAGGCGCTCGTGGCCACGACCAGCAGCTTGCGCAGCCCCCGGGCGTGGCACTCCCGCACGACGTCCCGGACGTAGGGCGCCCAGTTGCGGTTGGCCCACAGCACCGGCACGCTCAGCCCGCGGCCCAGCAGGTCGGCCTCGAGGGCCGAGCGCAGGGCGCGGTTCTGGGCGTTGATCGGGCTGACGCCGCCGTTGGCGCGGTAGTGGGTGGCGACCTCCTCGAGGCGCTCATCCGGGATGCCGCGGCCCTTGGTGACGTTGCGCAGGAACGGGATGACGTCGTCCTGCCCCTCGGGACCGCCGAAGGAGGACAGGACCACGGCGTCGTAGGCCTCGGGGGCGTGCGCGCGGGCCGCGGAGAGGGGGTTCGTGCTCATCGGAGCACCTCCGCGAGCTCGTCGGTGCGGATCCGGCGGCCGGTGTAGAACGGCGTCTCCTCGCGCACGTGCAGGCGGGCCTCCGTGTTGCGGAAGTGGCGCATGACGTCCACGAGGTCGACGAGCTCGGGGGCCTCCAGGGCCAGCAGCCACTCGAAGTCGTTGAGGCCGAAGCACGCGATCGTGTTGGCGAGGACCTGGGGGTAGTCGCGGGCCTTCATCCCGTGGTTGCGCAGCATCTCGGAGCGCCGCTCGGCGTTCATGTAGTACCACTCGTAGGAGCGCACGAACGGGTAGACGCACACCCACTGCTCGGGCGCGACGCCGCGCGCGAAGGACGGCGAGTGGTTGGCGGTGAACTCCGCCTCGCGGTGGACGCCCATGGCGTTCCACACCTGGCGCGTGCCGGCCAGCAGCCCCGTGCGGCGCAGCCGGCGGACGGCGGACTGCAGCGCCTGCGGGTCCGGCCCGTGCAGCCAGGTGAGGACGTCCGCGTCCTCCCGCATCCCGGAGACGTCGTAGACCCCGCGCAGGGTCGTGCCCTCGCCGGCCAGCTGCTCGACGACGCCGTCGAACTCGGCCGCCGCGGCGCCGTCCTCGGTGCCCGGGGCCGCGGGGGATCCGTCCGGGCGGGCGAACACCGTCCAGAGCGCCCAGTGCAGGCGCTCCTCGCCGCGCTGCTCCGCCGCCTCGGGCTGCGGTGCGGGGCGGCCGTGGTGTGCGTGCGGGCTGGTGTCGTGGGACACTGCTCAGTCCTTTCGTGGGGTGGGGGTGGTCGGTGGCGCCGGGGGCGCGGGCGGGCCGGGCGGCGGGGCCTCCGGCACGCCGGCCTCGGCCAGCAGGGCGCGGACCTGGGCGCGGGTGTCCTCGACGACGGAGGCCAGGCCCGTGCCGGCCAGCCACGCGCCGACGGCCACGGTGTCGGGCAGCTCGGCGAGCGCCCGGCGGAACTCGGCGACCCGCCGGGCGTGGCCGACCCCGGCCCGCGGCAGCGCGGAGCGCCAGCGGACGATGTCCGCGCCCACGAGCTGCTGGGGGCGCAGCGTGACGCCCATGAGGGTCGAGGCGTCGGAGAGCGCGAGCCGGATGAGCTGCTCGTCGGGCAGCGCCACCTCGGGCGGGACCGTCCCGGCGGCCTGCGCCCGGCCGTAGGACAGGCGCAGGACGTGCCGCCCGGCGCCGGCGGCCTCGCGCACCCAGTCCCACTTGGCGCTCGCGTGGGTCAGGGCCTTGGCGCGCACGGCGCGGGCGTCCTCGCTCACGAGCAGCCCGGTGCCGCGGGGCGCCCCGTCCAGGCGCGGGTCGTCGACGACGAGGGTCGCCAGGGCGACCTGCGGGCCGGGTCCGGGGACGAAGCGCTGCAGCTCGTCCCGGTGGCTGGCCAGCAGGCGCACGGTGGTCGCCCCGTCGGTGGCCATAACGAGCAGCTCCCCGCGGGCCACGGCGGTCTTGTCCCCGTTGCGGGGCTGGCGCTGGATGACCATCCAGCCGTCCCGGCGGGGGTCGCGGTCCACGGCGATGACGTCGTAGCCGGTCACGAGCTTCACGCCCGTCCGCTCGAGCTCGCGCACGAGCGTCTCGGACAGCGCGTTCATCCCGCCGCGCAGGCCGGCGACGTTGGCCCCGGCGGGCGCGGCGCGGCGCAGGGCCCCCGCCGCGGCGCCGAGCGAGCCGTGCTCGCGCAGGGCGCGGCGCAGGCCGGGGGCCACGGCGTCGACGTCGAGGTCGTCGGGGTGGGCGGAGTGCACCCCGGAGGTGAAGGGCGTGACGAGGCGCTCGAGCACCCGCTCCCCCATCCGCACGCGCACGAGCCCGCCCAGGGAGCGCTCGGTGACGCCGACGAACGCGGGCAGCCGGCGGTCGAGGGACGCCCGCAGCATCCCGGCCCGGCCCAGGGCGACGCGCAGCCGGGGCGCCGTGGGGTCGGCGGGGATGCCGAGGACCCCGGAGTCGGGGGCGGGCACGGCGCCCTCCGGCAGGAACAGCCAGGACCCGGCCCGGTTGGGGTGCACCACGCGCTCGCCCAGCCCGAGCTCCTCGAGCAGGTCGGGCACGGCGCGGGAGCGGGTGGCGAAGGACTCCGCGCCGGAGTCGAGCACGAGGCCCGCGACCTGGTGGGCCCCGACG
The DNA here is from genome assembly GCF_023715525.1 of Kocuria rosea. Taxonomy (GTDB): domain Bacteria; phylum Actinomycetota; class Actinomycetes; order Actinomycetales; family Micrococcaceae; genus Kocuria; species Kocuria rosea_A. Next base: position 7,703 of record NZ_JAMBOG010000017.1, read on the forward strand.
GCCCCGCCCAGGTGGTCCTCGGCCTCGACCAGGGTCACGCGCAGCCCGCGGGCCGCGAGGTCCCGGGCGGCCACGAGCCCGGAGATCCCGCCGCCCACCACGAGGGCGGAGCGGGGCGGGCGGCGGCGGGCGGGACGCCCCCCGCCCGCGCCGGGGCCCGTGCTCACGCCCGGGTCCCGGCGAGCGGCCGGGCCGGCGGCTGCTCGTGGACGAGGGCCACGAGGTCGGTGAGCACCTGCGGGTCGGTGCCCGGCGGGACGCCGTGGCCGAGGTTGACGACGTGCCCGGGCGCCTGGGCGCCGCCGCGCAGGACCTCGCGGACGTGCTGCGCCAGGACCTCCCACGGGGCGGTGAGCAGCGCGGGGTCGATGTTGCCCTGCAGCACGGTGCGCCCGCCGAGCCGGCGGTTCGCCTCGGCCAGCGGGATCCGGTAGTCCACGCCCACGGCGTCGGCGCCGGCGTCGCGCATGGCGGCCAGCAGCTCGCCGGTGCCCGTGCCGAAGTGGATGCGGGGCACCGGCAGGTCCGCGACGGCGCCCAGCGCGGTGGCCGAGTGCTCGAGGACGTGCGCCCGGTAGTCGGCCAGCGAGAGGGAGCCCGCCCAGGAGTCGAACAGCTGGACGGCCGAGGCGCCGGCCTCCACCTGGGCGCGCAGGAACGCGCCGGAGGTGCGGGCGGCCCACTCGGCGAGCCCGGCCCACGCGGCGGGGTCGGCGTGCATCATGGTGCGCGGCAGGAGGTGGTCCCGCGACGGCCCGCCCTCGACCATGTACGCGGCCACGGTGAAGGGAGCCCCGGCGAAGCCGATGAGCGGGGTGGCGCCGAGCTGGGCGACGGTGGCCGCGACGGCCTCGCGGATCGGGTCGAGGGCGGCGTCGTCGAGCTCGGGCAGCGCGGCGACGTCGGCGCCGGTGCGCACGGGCCGCTCGAGCACGGGGCCGCGGCCGGGGACGATGTCGACGTCCACGCCGGCCACCCGCATGGGCACGACGATGTCGGAGAAGAAGATCGCGGCGTCGACGTCGTGGCGGCGCACGGGCTGGAGGGTGATCTCCGCGGCCATCGCGGGGTCCAGGCACGCGTCGAGCATCGCGGTGCCCTCGCGCAGGGAGCGGTACTCCGGCAGGGAGCGGCCGGCCTGGCGCATGAACCACACCGGGCGGCGGCTCGGGGTGCGCCCGGTGAGGGCCTGGAGCAGGGGGGCGTCGGCGGTGCCCGCCGCCCGCAGGGGGTGGCTCGCGGGCAGTGCCCCCAGCGAGGCGGTGAGCCGCCGGAGCGCCGTCGGCGCGTCGGGGACGTCCTCGGGGGTCCGGGGAGCGGCTGCGGTCGACGTGTCCGGCGTGCTCGCCGTGCCAGGGGTGGTAGCCATAGTGGCTCCATTGTGCCAAGGAACCCCGACATCGTTTGCTGACGCTGCGTCAGCGCCGTGCGAGCAGGCTCACCGCGTCACCGACCCGCGGATTCCCGGTGACCGTCTAGTATGAATGGACTGTGGTCCTCTTCGCACTCGTCGCCTCCCACCAGAACGTCGATCTGAACACCGTTGCGCGTCTCAGCACCGGTGCGCTGGGGCTGTCCGAGGAGCTGGTCCGCGGCGGCCGGCTCCAGGGCGCCGTGACGCTCTCCACGTGCAACCGGCTGGAGCTCTACGGCGAGCTCGCCCCGGTCCCGGGCCAGTCCCCGGAGGCCGCCGTGGACGAGGTGCGCGCGCAGCTCGCGGAGCAGATCGGCGCGCGCTCCGGGCTCGATCCCGAGTACGTGGCCGACCTGCTGGTCCCCTTCGCCGACGCGGGCGCCGCCCGCCACCTGTTCACGGTGGTCTCCGGGCTGGAGTCGGCCGTGGTGGGCGAGCGCGAGATCACCGGCCAGGTCCGGCGGGCCCTCAACGAGGCCCGGGACGCCGACGTCGTCTCCGGCAGCCTCGTGCGCCTGTTCGAGGCGGCGGCGCGGACCGCGCGCAAGGTCGGCACCCAGACCGCCCTGGGCGAGCGCGGGCGCTCGATCGTCTCCGTGGCCCTCGACCTCGCCGACGACGTCACGGCCGGCTCCTGGGCGACGCGCCGGGCCCTGGTCTTCGGCACCGGCGCCTACGCCGGGGCGACCATGGCCGCCCTGCGCGACCGCGGGTGCGCCGACATCGAGGTGTTCTCGGCCTCCGGGCGGGCCGGGCAGTTCACCGAGAACCGCGGCGGCTCCCCCGTCTCCGCCGAGGAGCTGCCCGCGGCCCTCGAGCGGGCCGACGTCGTCGTCGGCTGCAGCGGCGGCTCCTCGCCGATGAGCGCCTCCGCGTTCCCGGCCGGCCCGCGCACCGTCGTGGACCTCGCCCTCACCCGCGACTTCGACCCCGCGGTCGCGGACCTGCCCGGCGTCGAGCTGATCTCCCTGGAGTCGGTGCGCGTGGCCGCCCCCGACGAGACGCGGGAGTCCGTGGAGGCCGCCACCGGCATCGTCGAGCGCGCCGCCCAGGAGTTCGCCGCGAGCCAGCACGGCCGGGACATGGACGCCGCGATCGTCGCCCTGCGCCGGCACACGATGGCGGTCCTCGATGCCGAGCTGGAGAAGGTCACCGCCCACCACGGGTGCACCGCCGCCAAGGAGCAGATCGAGCTGGCGATGCGCCGCATGGTCCGCTCCCTGCTGCACACCCCGACCGTCCGCGCCCGCGAGCTCGCCGCCCAGGGCCGCCAGGACGAGTACGTCTCCGGTCTGGAGGCGCTGTACGGCATCGAGGTCCCCGCCGCCCCCGTGGAGGAGACCGAGCCGGCGGCGTCCCCCGCCTCCCCGCCGCAGATCGACCGCCGGCCCCAGGCCGCCGGGTAGGGCCCCATTCGCGAGGCCGGCGCCACCGGCCGGTTGAGGAGGAACGCATGAACGAGACCAGGAGAGGCCGCCCGGCGCGCCTGCCGCGGGAGGCCCGGCGCCGGCAGCTGCTGGAGACCGCGCTGACCGTGTTCTCCTCGAACGGCTACCACGGCTCGTCGATGGACGACATCGCCGACGCCGCGCAGGTGAGCAAGCCGGTGCTCTACCAGCACTTCCCGGGCAAGCGCGAGCTCTACCTCGCGCTCGTCGACCACTACCTCGGGGAGCTCTCCGACGCGCTCGTGGCCGCCCTGGAGGGCAGCGAGGTCAACCGGGAGCGCGTGGAGTCCATGCTGGACGTCTACTTCGGCTTCGTGGAGGCCAACCCGGAGGCCCACCGGCTGATCTTCGAGTCGGACCTGCTGGCGGACCCGGAGGTCGCCGAGCGGTTCGAGAGCTTCCACCTCGCGATGGCCGACGCGATCGCCGGGGTGCTGGGGCCCAACGCCGGGCTGAGCCCGCCCCACGCCGTGCTCGTCTCCCGGTCGCTGACCGGCATGGCGCAGACGGCCGCGGTGCACTGGATCCGCAACCCCGGCATGGGCGGGCGCGCCGAGGCGCAGCGCCAGATCTTCCGTTTAGCTTGGGGCGGAATCTCGATCATCGACGAGGACTGGGAGTAGGGCCCTCCCTAGACTGGCCGGGACGTACCGCGCAGCCCTGCCCACAGGAGGAACCATGGAAATCAAGATCGGTGTTCAGAACGTCGCCCGCGAGATCGTCGTGGACGCCGCCCTCGGCGCGCAGGAGGCCGTGGAGCTCATCAACCAGGCCATCTCCTCGGGCTCGCCGCTGACCCTCACCGACGCCAAGGGCACCGTGACGGTGGTCCCCGCCGGCGTCATCGGCTACGCCTCCGTGGGCGCCGAGCAGAAGCGCACCGTCGGCTTCATGCCGTTCGCCAAGGAGGACTGAGCCCCGGCCCGCCCGCCCCGGCGGAGCACCTGCCCGGCGACCGCACGGAGTGCGCGCGGTCGTCGGGCTACACTGTTAAGCGCACTGGATGACCGGTCGTACCGACGAACGACAGACCTTTTCCCGCCCCCGCTCCTCAGCGACCAGGCCCCGCACGGCGGCCGCGCAGGACCGGGCCCGGGCGCCACCCCCGGTGGCGCACCGACCGAGGCGGCGCCCGCTCACGATCGGCTTCCACCACCGCACGCCCCCGCCACCACTCCGGTGGCCCGGAGCCCGGACCGCACGGTCCCCTCCGCAGGAGCGGGCGTGCCCTACCGAAGGAAACCGCACCCGTGACCGACTACATCACCGACACCGCACCCGGCGACGCCGCCGGGCTCGACGCCGCCGCCGAGCTCGACGTGCCCACGACGGTCGTGGAGACCGCCGCGGAGCCGGAGCCGCTGCCCGAGGGCTTCGCCGACTTCGGCGTCCGCCAGGACATCGTCGACGCCCTGGCCGCCGAGGGCATCGTCCACCCCTTCCCCATCCAGGCCATGACCCTGCCCGTGGCGCTCTCCGGCCAGGACATCATCGGCCAGGCCAAGACCGGCACCGGCAAGACCCTGGGCTTCGGCATCCCCGTCGTCCAGCGCGTCACCGGCCGCGACGACGCCGGGTGGGCCGGGCTCAAGAAGCCGGGCGCCCCCCAGGCGCTCATCGTGGTGCCCACCCGCGAGCTGGCCGTGCAGGTCGGCCAGGACCTCGCCGCCGCGGCGCGGATCCGCAACGCGCGCGTGGCCACCATCTACGGCGGCCGCGCCTACGAGCCCCAGATCGAGGAGCTGCAGCAGGGCGTCGAGGTCGTCGTCGGCACCCCCGGCCGGCTCATCGACCTCAACCGCCAGCGCCACCTGGACCTCTCCGCGGTGCGCGTGGTCGTCCTCGACGAGGCCGACGAGATGCTGGACCTCGGCTTCCTCCCGGACGTCGAGAAGCTGCTCTCCGCGGTGCCCGAGGTCCGCCAGACCATGCTCTTCTCGGCCACGATGCCCGGCCCCGTGGTCGCGATGGCCCGCCGGTACATGACCAAGCCGATGCACATCCGGGCCTCCTCCCCCGACGAGGGCGCCACCAAGAAGGACATCCGCCAGGTCGTCTACCGCGCCCACCACCTCGACAAGGACGAGGTCGTCTCCCGCATCCTGCAGGCGCGGGGCCGCGGGCGGACCATCATCTTCACGAAGACCAAGCGCGCGGCGGCGAAGCTCGCCGACGAGCTGATCTCCCGCGGCTTCGCCGCCGCCCCCCTGCACGGCGACCTCGGCCAGGGCGCGCGCGAGCAGGCGCTGCGGGCGTTCCGCAACAACAAGGTCGACGTGCTCGTGGCCACCGACGTCGCCGCCCGCGGCATCGACGTCGAGGACGTCACCCACGTCATCAACTTCCAGTGCCCCGAGGACGAGAAGACCTACCTGCACCGCACCGGCCGCACGGGCCGCGCGGGCAACAAGGGCACGGCCGTGACCTTCGTGGACTGGGACGACGTGCCCCGTTGGCGGCTGATCGACAAGGCCCTCGAGCTTGGCGTGCCCGAGCCCGTGGAGACCTATTCCTCCTCCGAGCACCTCTACGCGGACCTGGACATCCCCCAGGGCACCAAGGGCCGGCTGCCGCGCGCCCAGCGCACCCACGCCGGGCTGGACGCGGAGGTCCTCGAGGACCTCGGCGAGCCCGGCGGGCGCAAGGGCGGTCCGCGCGGCGAGTCCCGCGGCCGGTCCCGGGACCGCTCGGAGCCCCGCTCCGGCGACGGCCGCCGCGGCGGCCGCGGCGAGCGCGCCCCCCGGGACGGCGCCCGGCGCGAGGACGCCCGGCGCGAGGACGCCCCGCGCAAGGACACCCCGCGCGAGGAGGCCGCCCGCGAGGACACCCCGCGCGAGGAGACCCGGGAGCAGCCGCGCGCGCAGCGGGAGCGCGCCCCGCGCGAGACGTCCGTGGAGAAGTCCGAGGACGGCACCACCCGGCGCCGGCGCCGCCGCCGCGGCGGCCGGGGCACCGGCGAGGCCCCCCGTCCGGCGCAGAGCGGCCCCGCCGCCGAGTGACGCGCTTCGCCTTCGACGCCGAGGGCCCCGACGCGGTGGTCGCCGCGGAGAACCTGGATCTCCTGCGGCGGCTGCCCGACGGGGCCTTCCGCATGATCTACGTGGACCCGCCGTTCAACACGGGGCGCACGCAGCGGCGCCGGCAGTCGACCATGACCCCGGCGCCCCCGGGCCAGGGGGACCGCACGGGCTTCGCGGGCCGCTCCTACGCAACCGTCCTGGGGGCCCTGCGCAGCTACGACGACGCGTTCGCGGACTACTGGGGGTTCCTGGAGCCCCGGCTGCGGGAGGCGTGGCGGGTGCTCGCCGACGACGGGACGCTGTACGTGCACCTGGACTACCGCGAGGTGCACTACGCCAAGGTCATGCTGGACACCATCTTCGGCCGGGAGTGCTTCCTCAACGAGATCATCTGGGCCTACGACTACGGCGGGCGCTCCCGCCGGCGGTGGCCCGCCAAGCACGACAACGTCCTGGTCTACGTCAAGGACCCGGAGCGCTACCTGTTCGACAGCGCCGAGGTGGACCGGGAGCCGTACATGGCCCCCGGCCTGGTCACCCCCGAGAAGGCGCAGCGGGGCAAGCTGCCCACGGACGTGTGGTGGCACACGATCGTCTCCCCCACCGGGCGGGAGAAGACCGGCTACCCGACCCAGAAGCCCGTGGGCCTCGTCCGGCGGATGGTCGCGGCCAGCTCCGCGCGCGGGGACTGGGTGCTGGACTTCTTCGCCGGCTCCGGCACCCTGGGCGCGGCCGCCCACCAGCTGGGCCGCCGCTTCGTGTGCGTGGACCGCAACCCCGAGGCCGTCGAGGTGATGCGCGCCCGGCTGCCCCACGCCGCGGTCCGGGACTGAGCCGGGGAGGGGCGCTCAGGGGTGGCGGACGCCCACGCCGGAGCTCGCCTGCTCCTCGATCCGCACGAGCGACTGCACCGAGGTGAGGTTCTCGCCCAGCCGGTTGGGCTTGCCGCTGCCGTGGTAGTCGCTGGAGCCGGTGACCAGCAGGTCGTGCTCGGAGGCCATCCGCACGAGCCGGGCGCGCGCGTCCTCGGGGTTGTCCCGGTGCGCCACCTCGAGCCCGGCCAGGCCCGCGTCGATCATCGCCTCGAAGACCTCGGGGCCGACCACGCGCCCGCGGGCCGTGGCCAGCGGGTGCGCGAAGACCGGCACGCCCCCGGCGGCGCGCACGAGCCGCACGGCGTGCACCGGGTCCGGGGCGTGGTGGGCGACGTAGTAGCGGGAGCGGCTGCTGAGCACCGAGGCGAACGCGGCGGAGCGGGACTCCACGACCCCGACCGTCACGAGGGCGTCCGCGATGTGCGGGCGGCCCACCGTGGCGCCGTCGTGCACGTGCTCCCGCACGATGTCCCAGTCGATGGGGTAGTCCTCGGACAGCAGCTCGACCATCCGCGCGGCGCGCGTGAGCCGCGACGAGCGGGAGGACTCGATCTCGGCCAACAGGGCCGGCTCCTCCGGGTCGTGCAGGTAGCTCAGCAGGTGCACCGAGATGCCGTCGCCGGTGGTGCAGGAGATCTCCATGCCCGGCACGAAGCTGATCCCGGCCGCCGCGGCGGCGTCCCCGGCCTCCTGCCAGCCGGACGTCGTGTCGTGGTCGGTGAGCGCGAACACGTCCAGGCCCGCGGCGCGGGCGGCGCGGGCGACGTCCCCGGGGCGCTCCGTGCCGTCGGAGTCCGCCGAGTGGGTGTGCAGGTCGATCTTCACCCCTCCACGATAGCGGCCGGCCGTCCCGGCGCCCCGGACGCCCGCCCCGCGCACGTGGCACGATGAGGAGGACGACCCGAGGGAAGGAACCATGACAGAGCACAGCACGTCCCCCGCCGACCGCCCCCAGCCGCTGGCCGACCGGGTCGAGAACCGGTCCCAGCGCCCCGACTCCCCCGCCTTCCAGCAGTTCATGGCCTCCCAGTGGGCCGCCGAGGAACCGGCCGCGGTCGAGCGGCTGCCGGTGGCCGACCACGCCGCCGAGCGCCGGCGGCGGATCTCCGCGCGCTTCCCCGGGGAGCGCCTCGTGCTCCCGGCGGGCCCGCTCAAGGTCCGCTCCAACGACACCGACTACCGCTTCCGGCCCCACTCGGCCTTCGCGCACCTGACGGGCCTCGGCGTGGACCACGAGCCCGACGCCGTCCTGGTGCTCGAGCCGGTCGAGGAGGGCGCCGGCGACGACGGCGGCCACCACGAGGCCACCCTGTACTTCCACCCCATGGCGGGGCGGGACTCGAAGGAGTTCTACGCCGACGCGAAGAACGGCGAGTTCTGGGTCGGCGCCCGCCCCACGCTCGAGGAGCTCTCGGCCGCCTACGGGCTGCGCACCCGGGACCTGTCCGGGCTGGAGGTCGCGATCACCAAGAACGCCGGCCCGGCCGCCCTGGGCGGCGTGCGGATCCGGCTGGTGCGCGACGTCGACCTCAACGCGGACGCCCTGGTGGACACCTCCCGGATCAACACCGGGGTGGACCTCGAGGCCTCTGACGCGCTCGACGGCGAGCTGGCCGAGGCCCTCTCCGAGCTGCGCCTCGTCAAGGACGCCCACGAGGTGGCGCAGCTGCAGCAGGCCGTGGACGCGACGGTCGCCGGGTTCACCGACATCGTGCACGTGCTGCCCGCCGCGGCCGGCCACCGGCACCGCGGCGAGCGCATGGTCGAGGGCGCCTTCTTCGCCCGCGCCCGGATGGACGGCAACGACCTCGGCTACGACACGATCGCGGCGTGCGGCAACAACGCCACGGTGCTGCACTGGATCCGCAACACCGGGCGCGTGATCCCCGGGGAGCTCATCCTCGTGGACGCGGGCGTGGAGGCGGACTCCCTCTACACCGCGGACATCACCCGCACGCTGCCCGTCAACGGGCGGTTCACGGACGTGCAGCGCCGGATCTACCAGGCGGTCCTCGACGCCGCCGACGCCGCGTTCGACGCGGCCGTGCCGGGCAACCGGTTCCGCGACGTGCACGCCGCCGCGATGGAGGTCCTGGCCCGGCGGCTCGAGAGCTGGGGGCTGCTGCCGGTGCCGGCGGAGGTCTCGCTCTCCGCCGAGGGCCAGCACCACCGGCGGTGGATGCCGCACGGGACGAGCCACCACCTGGGCCTGGACGTGCACGACTGCGCGCAGGCCAGGCGGGAGCTGTACGTGGACGGGGTGATCGAGCCCGGGATGGTCTTCACCATCGAGCCGGGGCTGTACTTCAAGGCGGAGGACCTCGCGGTGCCCGAGGAGTACCGCGGGATCGGGGTGCGCATCGAGGACGACGTGCTGATCACCGAGGACGGCAACGTGAACCTGTCCTCGGGCCTGCCCCGCACCCCCGACGAGGTCGAGGCGTGGATGACCGGGCTGTGGCACGCCCGGGAGGGCTCCGAGCCCAGCTGAGCCGGGCGCCGCCCGTCAGCGGGGCGCGTCGGCCGACGTGCTGCCGCCGGCGGGGGGCTCCGTGCGCTCCTCGGCCGGACCCGCGCCGCGGCCCTGTCCCTCCGGCAGCCGGATGCCGAACTGGGGCCGGCCGTCGGGCAGGTCCTCGAACCGGGCCGAGCGCTCGGGCGCCGCGGACCCCGGCGCTGCACCCGCCGGGGCGGCGCCCGCCGCCGGCGCGCCGGTGGGGGCCGGGCCGCCGTAGGACGGCCGCTGCCAGGGGGCGCCCGGCCCGGGCTGCGGGGCGCCCTGCGGCGGCCCCGGCGGCTGGTGGCCCGGCTGCTGGGGGCCCTGCGGCTGGGGCCACTGCTGCTGGGGCGCCGCCGGCAGGCCCGGCAGCCCGCGCAGGCCCTGCAGCACCTGCCGGGCGCGCTGGGCCACCTCGGGGGCGGCCACGACGTCGTAGGAGGTCGCCACGATCTGGTTGGTCGAGGTGAAGTCCCGCTTCCCCCGCTGCATCGCGTACGTCACGGTCGCCAGCAGCATCCAGAAGGCCCCGCCCATGAGCACGGACACGAGCAGCGAGGAGACCCACTGCTCGCCGCCGAGCAGCGACATGATCATCCCGAGGAAGGCCCCGAACACCATCCCGTTGAGGGCCCCCTGCCCGGCGACCCGGGGGTAGCTGAGCCGGCCCGTGACCTGCTCCACGGACTTCAGGTCGTTGCCGACGATCGCGACCTTGGCGACCTCGAACTGCTCGTCCGCGAGGTGGTCCACGGCCTTCTGGGCGTCGGCGTAGGAGCCGTAGCGGCCGATCACCTCCCCGCGGGGCAGGCCTCGGAGGGCGGGGCTGGCGGCGGACGCGGACCGTGGAGAGCTCATGGCCCCATTGTTCCCCATCCGGCTGGGACCGCGCCGCATGCCGGCGCCGGCCCGCGGAGGCCCCGCACCGGCCCGGTGGGTAGTCTTGTACGGTGAGCAGCAACGTCAACAGGATCTTCCTCGCGCGCCTGATCGGCCTCGACGTGTTCGACCCCCTGGGGGACCGTCTCGGCCGGCTGCGCGACGTCGTCGTGCTCATGCGGGGCGGCTCCCGCCACGGGCGCCCGTCGCGCCGCCCCCTCGTGGTGGGCCTCGTGGTCGAGGTCCTCGGCAAGAAGCGCGTGTTCGTCCCCATGACGCGGGTGACCAGCATCGACGCCGACCAGATCATCTGCACGGGCCTCGTGAACCTGCGCCGCTTCGAGCAGCGCGGGGCGGAGACCCTCGCCGTGGCCGAGCTGTTCGACCGCACCGTCGTGCTCCGGGACGGCTCCGGGACCGCGACGGTCGAGGACATGGCCATGGAGCGCAAGCGCAACACCGGGGACTGGGTCGTCACCCAGCTGTTCGTGCGCCGCACCGCGACGACCGGGGGGCTGATGCGCCGCCGCAACGAGACCCTGATCGTGGACTGGGAGGACACCGGGGACCCGTCCGCCGCGGGCCACCAGCCGGCCACCCAGTGGGTCGCGTCCCACGAGGAGGAGCAGGCCGCCGACCTCGCCGACGAGATCCACGACATGTCCGACAAGCGCAAACTCGAGATCGCGCACGAGCTGCAGGACGACCGGCTCGCCGACGTGCTCCAGGAGCTGCCCGAGGAGGACCAGGTCTTCATCCTCACCAGCATGGAGCCCGAGCGCGCGGCGACGGTGCTCGAGGAGATGGAGCCCGACGACGCCGCCGACCTGCTCAACGAGCTGCCCGACGCCGAGGCGGAGGAGCTGCTCGAGCGCATGCAGCCCGAGGACGCCGAGGACGTCCGGCGGCTGCTCGAGTACGAGGAGGGCACCGCGGGCTCGCTGATGACCCCGGTGCCGATCATCCTGCCGCCGGAAGCCACGGTGGCGGAGGCCCTCGCCCACATCCGCCAGGAGGAGCTCAGCCCCGCCGTGGCGGCGGCCGTGATCGTCTCCCGCGCACCGCTGGAGACCCCCACGGGCAAGTACCTGGGGATGGTGCACACCCAGAAGCTGCTGCGCTACCCGCCGCCCGAGGCGATCGGCAACCTCATCGACCGGTCCCTCGAGCCCGTCTCCGACCTCGCCTCCCTGCGGGACGTGGCCCGGGAGCTGGCGACCTACGACCTGACCATCATCCCCGTGGTCAACGACCACGACCGGGTGGTGGGGGCGATCACCATCGACGACGTCCTCGACGCCCTGCTGCCCGAGGACTGGCGCACCGCCGACGACGGCACCCCGATCCGGAAGGTGGGCAAGCGCTATGAGTGAGTCCCGGCGCTCCCCCGGCGCGGCCCACGGCAACGCGCTGGACCAGCCGCGCGAGCACCGGCCCGGGCTGCTGGACCGGTTCCGGCCCAACCCGGACGCGTTCGGCCGGATGACCGAGGGCTTCGCCCGCTTCATGGGCACCCCCCAGTTCCTGCTGTGGATGACGGTGTTCGTGGCCGTGTGGCTGGGCTGGAACACGCTCGCCCCCGAGTCGGCCCAGTTCGACCCGCGCGCCCTGAACTTCACCCTGCTCACCCTGATGCTGTCCCTGCAGGCGTCCTACGCCGCGCCGCTGCTGCTGCTCGCGCAGAACCGCCAGGACGACCGGGACCGCGTGACGCAGGAGGAGGACCGCCGGCGCGCGCAGCAGAACCTCGCCGACACCGAGTACCTGACCCGGGAGATCGCCTCCCTGCGGATCGCCCTGCGCGAGGTCGCCACCCGCGACTTCGTGCGCTCCGAGCTGCGCTCGGTGCTCGAGGAGATCCTCGAGTCCCAGGACGACGGCCCCGCCCCCGAGGAGCGGGCCGAGGCCGGCGGCCCGGGCCGGTCCCAGCCCCGCCCGCCGCGCCGGCCCGCCCGCCGGCGCCCCTCCGCCCCCGAGACCAGGGAGATCCCCCGTGTCTGAGCTCCGCACCCCCGTCCCCGGCCCCGCCGCCCCCCTGGCCGCCGACCCCCTGGCCGCCGAGGACCTGCACCCGCAGCTGCGCCGCGCCCTCGACCGGGTGCTCGACCCCGAGCTGCGCCGGCCCGTCACCGAGCTGGGGATGATCCGCTCGGCCGTGCTCGACGACGCCGGGCACGCGCGCGTGCACGTGCTGCTGACCATCCGCGGCTGCCCCCTGCGCTCGACCATCGAGGCCGACGTCCGGGAGGCCGTCTCCGACGTGGCCGGCGTGCGCTCCGTGGCCGTGGAGATCGGGTACATGAGCCCCGAGCAGCGCGCGGCGCTCAAGCAGCGCGTCGGGCACACCCGCACCGTGCCGTTCAACGACCCCTCGTCCCTGACCCGGGTGCACGCCGTGACCAGCGGCAAGGGCGGGGTCGGCAAGTCGACGGTCACCGTGAACCTCGCCGCGGCCCTCGCCGCGCAGGGCCGGTCGGTGGGCATCGTGGACGCGGACGTGCACGGCTTCTCGGTCCCGGGCCTGCTGGGCGTGGACCGGGGGCCCACCCAGGTCGAGGACATGATCCTCCCCCCGGTGGTGGAGGTCCCGGTCGCGGCCCGCACGGGCCCCCGGGAGGGGGTGCTCAAGGTCATCTCCATCGGGATGTTCGTGGACCCGGAGCAGCCGGTCGCGTGGCGCGGGCCGATGCTGCACCGCGCCGTCGAGCAGTTCCTCACCGACGTGCACTTCGGGGACCTCGACCACCTGTTCCTCGACCTGCCGCCGGGCACGGGCGACGTCGCGATCTCCGTGGCGCAGCTGCTGCCGTCGGCGGAGGTCCTCGTGGTCTCCACGCCCCAGCAGGCCGCCGTCGAGGTCGCCGAGCGCTCGGGCGCCCTCGCCCTGCAGACGGGGCAGACGGTGGCCGGGGTGATCGAGAACATGGCGGGGATGCCGATGCCGGACGGGACCGTGCTGGAGCTCTTCGGCTCCGGGGGCGGGGCCCGGATCGCGCAGTCGCTCACCCGGCGGCTGGGCTACGACGTGCCGCTGCTCGGCGCCGTGCCCCTCGACGTCGCCCTGCGCGAGGGCGGGGACGAAGGACGCCCGGTGGTGTGGTCGGCGCCGGACTCGCCCGCGGCACGCGCGCTGCGCGGTGTCGCGGACGCGCTGGGCACGCGCCCGCGCGGGCTGGCGGGGCGGCCGCTGGGCCTGGGACCCCGCTGACGGGTCCGGCTCAGGTCGCCTCGCTGTCGAAGGGGGCGGGCTCCCCCGGGGCCAGCCGGCTGAGGACGGGCGCGGGGCGCGCGGCGACCGGCTTCTCCGGCTCGTCGTCCTCGAGCAGGGCCTGGCGCACGATGGTGCGGGGGTCGTACTGGCGCGGGTCCAGCTTGCGCCAGTCGACGTCGGCCAGCTCGGGGCCGAGGGTCTGCTTGAGGTCCTCGGTGGCGCCGGTGGCGTAGCGCTTCGCGGCCTTGACGAACTCCTTGAGCTTCTCCGCGTACTCCGGCAGCCGCTCCGGCCCGATGATGAACAGGACCAGGAGCACGAGGATGATCGCTTCGCCGCCGTTGATGCCGAGCACAGTGGAAGGTTACCAGCCGCAGGCGGAGCGGCCGCTCAGTCGAAGATCTCGCGCAGGCCCGCGAGCACGGTCGGGACGACGCCCGGATCGCCGGCCGCGGGCGCGACGACCCGTCCCCGCTCGTCCGCCACGACGAGGTTGACGGTGTGGGCCATCGTGGCGGGGCTCGTGTCCGCGGCGACGGTGTAGACGACGCCCTCCCCCGCCAGCACGGCCCGCCACGGCGGGCCGGCGTCGACCCACAGGGGCACCCCGGCGACGGCGGAGGGCTCGAGGCCCTCCGCGCTCACGGGCAGCCCGGTGAGCCCGTCCATGGGGTTGTCCGGGTCCACCCGCCCGCGCTGCTCCACGACGACGACGCTGTCCTCGCCGTGGTGGAGCGCGATGGTGACGACCGGCCGGCCCGCGAGGGTCCCCCGGGTCATCGACGCCACCCGGTACCCGTCGGCGGCGAGCGTGGGCAGCGTCCAGCCCTCGGCGCGCAGCTGGGCGGCGGTGGCGTCGTCCGCGTGCAGGACCCCGCCGGTGCCCGTCCACGCCGCGACCGGGACCTGCTCCTCGTGGCCCTCGGGCTCCGCGGCCACGACCGTGCGCCCGACGGCGTAGCCGGACCCGAGGAGCAGGGTGAGCGCCGCGCTCGCGAGGGCGGCGGCCACGGGCACCGCGTTGCTGCGCCGGGCCGGCGCGGGGCCGGTGCGGTGCGGGCGGGCCATGGGACCTCCTCCGGGGCGGGTCGTGGGGCGGGCGGCGGCTCCGTCGTTCCATGATCGGCGGGGAAGCTGGGCGCGGACTGGACATCGACCGGCCGGGGCGGGCGGCCGGGCCGCGCGGGGGCCAGCCGGTAAGATGACGCGCATCCACTGGAGCGACGAAGGGCGGAACATGGGCGCGGACAAGACGACGAGCTGGTCGTACGCCGAGGCGTTCGCCGTGGAGGACGAGCTCGCCTACCGCGCCCGGGAGCGTTCCCTCGCCCTGCGCATCCCGCCGGTCACCCCCGGCACCGCGGCCGCGCTGACCGTCCTCGCCGCCGCCGCGCGCCCGTCCACGGTCGTGGAGGTGGGCACGGGGGCGGGGGTCTCCGGGCTCGCCCTGCTGCGCGGGCTGCCCGCGGGCTCCGTGCTGACGACCATCGACACCGACATCCGGGCGCTGCGCGCGGCGCGCGACACCTTCCGGGAGGCGGGCGCGCCGACCAGCCGCACCCGCACGATCCCGGGCCGGGCCTCGCTCGTGATGCCCCGGCTGACCGCCGGCGCCTACGACCTCGTGTTCCTCGACGCCGACACGGAGGGGACGCTCCACTACGCCGAGGAGGCGGTGCGCCTGCTGCGCCCGGGCGGGCTGCTGGCCGTCAACGACGCCCTCCACCAGGACAAGGTGGCCCAGCCCGCGAACCGCGAGGACAACACGCGCACGATGCGGGCCGTGCACCGGCTGTTCCGCGAGGACGAGCGCTTCAGCACCGCCCTGCTGCCGACCGGGTCGGGGCTGCTGCTGGCGGTGCGCCGCTGAGCGGGCACGGCAACGGCGAGGGGCCCGGCACCGTGCGGTGCCGGGCCCCTCGCCGCCGTCCGGGTGACGCTACTCGGTCACGCCGGCCAGGCACTCCCTGAGCTCCGCGGCCTCGTCCGGCTTCAGCTCGACCACGAGCCGTCCGCCGCCCTCGAGCGGAACGCGCATGATCAGGCTGCGCCCCTCCTTGGTGACCTCCATCGGTCCGTCACCGGTTCTCGGCTTCATGGCCGCCATGTGGGAACTCCTCTTCCTCAGTAGCTGTGACTCCCATCCTATCCGAGCCGCCGCACCTGCCCGGGACCACCCCGGCGGGCACAGCGCACGCCGGGGCGCGGCCGGAGCGCGGTCAGGGCGGGTAGTCCCCGCCCCCCGGCAGCTGCTTCCAGTGCCACAGCCAGCCCACCCACACGAGCTGCAGGACGGCGCCGGCGAGCACGCAGGCCACCCGGTAGGCGCGGGAGTCCGAGACCGCGGCCAGCGGCAGCGCCAGGGGGAACAACGGCAGCAGCAGCCGGAAGGTGCTGGTCTGCGGGTGCAGGAACAGCAGGAGGTAGACCCCGTAGCAGGCCAGCCACCCGCGCACGAACGGGTCCAGCTGCTCCCGCACTCCCCGCGCCCGCAGCAGCGCCGCCGCGCCGGCGACGAGCAGCACGGGCGCCACGGCGCCGGCCACCGGGCCGAACAGGTCCGCGCCCGTGGCGAACCACGGCGCCACGAGCCGCAGGTCCTCGCCCCGCCAGGCCGTCTCGGTGTCCGTGTACGCCGCCGGCTCCCCCGTGGCCCACCACGCGAGCGCCGGCCACGCGAGCGCGGCGGCGCACGAGAACAGCGCGAGCCCGAGCAGCCCGTCGACGGCGTCGCGGGCGCGCCGCAGCCGCCCGGAGCGCCGGCGCCGGAGGGTGCGCACGAACCACGCGATGCCGAGGGCCGCCGCGAACGGCACGCCCGCGGGGCGGGTCAGGCACATGAGCAGCACCACCGGAGCCGCCTGGAGGTGGCGCCCCGAGCAGACCAGCAGCAGGGCCGCGGCGAGCAGCAGCAGGTGCAGCGACTCGGCGTAGGGCACCTGGAGCACGGGCGCGACCGGGGCGAACGCCACGAACGCCAGTCCCCACAGGGCGGTGGCCGGGGACGCGAGGCGCCGGAAGAGCCGCAGCACCAGCACGGCCGCCCCGAAGCCCGCCAGCAGGGAGACCGTCGAGGCCGTGGCGTCCCAGCTCCAGCCCGTGGGGGCCATGAGCCCCCGCACGAGCAGCGGGAAGACGGGATAGAACGCCCACGCGTTCTCCTGCGCCCGGCCCGCCGCGTCGCGGGGCACGGTCCCGGGGTAGCCCTCGCGGGCGATGCGCTCGTACCAGTCGGAGTCCCAGGTCCCGGCGAAGGCCAGGTAGCCGAGGGCGCCGTCGCCCCACGGCCCCGGGCCCTGCCGGCGGGCGACCGTGGTGAACACCGCCCACCCCCACGCCCGGGACGCCGCCCAGACGAGCAGGGCCTGCGCCCACGGGGGCAGAGCGGTCAGGCGGCAGAGCGCCCGCGCGAGGCCGGTCCGGACGACCGCCGGCGAGCTCACGCGCGCGGTGCCGGGCCGGTGGCCGGGCCCTCCTCCGGCAGCCGCCGGGCGAGGTGGTCGAGCACCGCGTGGACCTCCTCGGGGTCGTAGCCGCGGCGGCGGACGTGGAACGCGATCCGGCCGACGTCGTCGGGGCCGGGGTGCTCGGGCAGCACCAGCGGCGCGTCCGGGGCGGGCTCGGGGCCCACGCCGCCGCGGGAGGCCCACGCCGGCGGGCGGTCCCGGCCCAGGACCACCACCGCCACGACGGTCAGCAGCAGCACGACGCCGGTCAGCGCGAGGAGGAGTTCGCTCATGCTCCCAGGCTATGCGCCGGGGCCGCCGGCGCCGCCCCGCGTCGCGGCGCGGGCCCCGGAACACGGGGCTACGGACGAGTAAATATTTTACGCAATCGCAACGCCCGGAGCCTCGCACCCCCTCGATTTCGACTATGTTCGACGGTATGTCACACGCCACACCGCCCGCCGCGTCGCCCCCCGCTCCAGGCGGGGGCGACGCCCTGGTCCGCGTCTCGCACGTCAACAAGCACTTCGGGGACCTGCACGTGCTCAAGGACATCAACCTCGCGGTGCGCCGCGGGGAGGTGGTGGTCGTGATCGGCCCCTCCGGCTCCGGCAAGTCCACGCTGTGCCGCGCCATCAACCGGCTCGAGGGCATCGACGACGGCGAGATCCTCATCGACGGCAAGCGCCTGCCCGAGGAGGGCGCGGCGCTCGCGCGGCTGCGGGCCGACGTCGGGATGGTCTTCCAGTCCTTCAACCTCTTCGCGCACAAGTCCGTGCTGCAGAACGTGACCCTCGGGCCCATGAAGGTCCGGGGGAAGTCGGCCGCCGAGGCCAAGCAGCGCGCCATGGAGCTGCTCACACGGGTCGGGGTGGCCAACCAGGCGGAGAAGCTGCCCGCCCAGCTCTCCGGCGGCCAGCAGCAGCGCGTGGCGATCGCCCGCGCCCTGGCCATGGACCCGAAGGTCATGCTCTTCGACGAGCCGACCTCCGCCCTGGACCCCGAGATGATCAACGAGGTCCTCGACACCATGGTGGCCCTCGCGAAGCAGGGCATGACGATGATCGTGGTCACCCACGAGATGGGCTTCGCCCGCAAGGCCGCCGACCGCGTCGTGTTCATGGCGGACGGGCAGATCGTCGAGGAGAGCACCCCGGAGGAGTTCTTCACCGCTCCGCGCTCCGAGCGCGCCAAGGACTTCCTGGGCAAGATCCTCGGGCACTGACCCGCCGTCCCCTCCGACCCATCGTTCCCACCTGAAGCAAGGAGCACACCATGCGCCACACCAAGCCCCTCGGACTGGCCGCGATGGCCGCCGTGGCCGCCCTGACCCTCACCGCGTGCGGAGGGGGCGACGGCGGCGGTTCGGAGACCGCCGGCGGCGACGGGGGCGGCGAGACCGTCCGGATCGGCATCAAGTTCGACCAGCCGGGCCTCGGCTTCCAGGACGGCGACCAGTACACGGGCTTCGACGTCGACGTCGCCAAGTACGTGGCCGGGGAGCTCGGCTACGCGGAGGACCAGATCGAGTGGGTCGAGTCCCCCTCGGCGAACCGCGAGAACATGCTCGCCAACGACCAGGTCGACATGATCTTCGCGACCTACTCCATCACCGACGAGCGCCGGCAGACCGTGGACTTCGCGGGCCCGTACTTCGTCGCCGGCCAGGACCTGCTGGTGCGCGCCGACGAGACCGGCATCACCGGCCCCGAGGACCTCGAGGGCAAGAACCTGTGCTCGGTCACCGGCTCGACCTCCGCGGTCAAGGTCAAGGAGGAGGTGCCCGGGGTGAACCTCGTCGAGCAGGGCGGCTACGCCGAGTGCGTGACCTTCCTGGAGTCCGGCCAGGTGGACGCGGTGACCACCGACGACATCATCCTGGCCGGCCTGGCCTCCACGGAGGCCAACGCGGGCAAGTTCAAGGTCGTCGGCAACACGTTCTCCGAGGAGAACTACGGCGTGGGCCTGCCCAAGGGCTCCGACCGGTGCGAGGCGATCAACGAGGCCATCACCAAGATGATCGACGAGGGCGCCTGGCAGGAGGCCGTGACCGCGAACACCGAGGGCGCGGACTACGAGTTCAACGCCCAGCTCAACCCGCCGACGCCGGAGCCCTGCGCCTGAGCGGGGACCCGCGCGCCGCCCGCGCGTGAGCGGCGCCGTGGCCGGGCCCCGTGCCCGGCCACGGCGCCCGGGACCCGTCCCGCTCCCCGCGCCGCCACCCCGCGGGACCGCCGACCCGCCGACCGACCGACGAAGGGCACTGCCGTGACCCAGGACCTGCGCGAGCTCCGGGAGCTCCCGTGACCGACTACCTGAACGACTTCGCGAGCCTGTTCGTCCAGTACGACGTGCTCGGCGCCTTCTGGGTCAACATCAAGCTGACCTTCTTCGCCGCGATCGGGTCGATGCTGCTGGGCTCCCTGGTCGCGCTCATGCGCATCTCCCCCGTCGCGTCGCTGCGGCTGCTCGGGACCGGCTACGTCAACCTGTTCCGCAACACGCCCCTGACCATCATCCTGGTGTTCCTGATCCTGGGCGTGTGGAGCCAGCTGGGCATCGCCCTGTCCTCGGACTTCAACCGGAACTTCTTCGTCTACGCCGTGCTCGGCCTGACGGTCTACCACGCCGCGTTCGTGTGCGAGGCCATCCGCTCCGGCGTGAACACCGTGCCCGTGGGCCAGGCCGAGGCCGCCCGGGCGATCGGGCTGAGCTTCCTGCCCGCGGCCCGGCTGGTCATCTTCCCGCAGGCGCTGCGCGGGGCGATCACCCCGCTGGGCAACACCCTCATCGCCCTGACCAAGAACACCACCGTCGCCGCGGCCGCGTCCGTCACCGAGATCTCGGCCCTGATGAAGACCATGATCGAGTTCCGCCCGGACGTCATCATCGCGGTCTTCCTCACCGTGGCGCTCGGCTTCGTCCTGCTCGTCGTCCCGGTGGGCCTGCTCACCACCTGGGCCTCCCGGAAACTGGCGGTGAAGCGCTGATGGCCTCCTCGACGGCCCAGAACGTCCTCTTCGACGTCCAGGGGCCCCGGGCCCGCCGGACCACCGCGGTCCTCAACGTGGTGGGGGTGCTGCTCGTCGCCGCCCTCGCCTGGGCCGTCCTCGGCAAGCTCGCCGACCAGGGGCAGCTGGACGCCACGAAGTGGGCGTCCCTGTTCACCGGGCGCACGTGGGAGAACTTCCTCCTGCCGGGCCTGGTGCAGACCCTGAAGGCGGCGCTGCTGGCCGTGGTGCTCTCCGTGGCGTTCGGCCTGGCCTTCGGGCTGGGCCGGCTCTCCCAGCTCGCCCCGGTGCGCTGGGTCTCGACCGCCGTCGTGGAGTTCTTCCGTGCGGTGCCCGTGCTGGTGATGATGATCTTCTTCTACCTGGGCATCGGCCGCGCCGACCTGGTGGAGCCCGCCGCCGTGCCGTTCTGGGCCGTGGTGCTGGGGCTGATGTTCTACAACGGCTCCGTGATCGCGGAGCTGATCCGCTCCGGCGTCCACCAGCTGCCCAAGGGCCAGCGGGAGGCGGGCCTCGCCATCGGCCTCACGCCGTCCCGGACGCTGCGCCTCGTGGAGCTGCCGCAGGCGCTGACGGCGATGCTCCCGTCGATGGTCAGCCAGTTCGTGGTCATCCTCAAGGACACCGCGCTGGGCTACATCATCACCTATCCCGAGCTGCTGGCCAGCGCCCGCCGGCTCGGCTCCGGGGACGGCAACATCCTCCAGGCCCTGTTCGTGGCCGCGCTGGTCTTCGTGGTCATCAACTACCTGCTCACGGTCCTGGCGGCCTGGCTGTCCCGGTTCCTCAGCTACCGGACGGCAGGCCCGACCAGGCCGGCGGAGGGCCCGCTGGCCGCCGAGGAGACCGCCTGACGGCCCGCCGGCCGCGCCAGCCGCTCAGTCCGTGAGCCAGGCCGCGAGGGCGCGGTAGCACTGCCGCACGGCCTCGGCGGGCACGTGCTCGTCGTCGGTGTGGGCGAGCAGGGCGTCGCCGGGGCCGAAGTTCACGGCCGGCACGCCCATCTGCGAGAAGCGCGCCACGTCGGTCCAGCCGTACTTCGGCTTCGGCTCGTGGCCCACCGCGGCCACGAACGCCGCCGCGGCCGGGCGGTCCAGGCCGGGGCGGGCCGCCGGGGACAGGTCCGTGACCTGGAGCTCGTAGCCGGCGAAGACCTCCCGCACGTGGGCGAGGGCCTCCTCGGGGGTCCGGTCCGGGGCGAAGCGGTAGTTGACCTCCACGCTCGCCGCGTCGGGGATCACGTTCCCGGCCACGCCTCCGGTGATCCGGATGGCGTTGAGCCCCTCGCGGTACTCGAGGCCCTCCACCGCGACGGTGCGCGCCTCGTAGGCGGCGAGGCGGGCCAGGACGTCGGCCTGCTTGTGGATGGCGTTGTCGCCGATCCAGGACCGGCCCGAGTGGGCGGCGCGGCCCGTGGTCGTGATCCGGAACCGCATCGTGCCGTTGCACCCGCCCTCCACGGTCCCGTCGGTGGGCTCGAGGAGCACCGCGAAGTCCGCCGCGAGCAGGGCGGGGGTGTTGCGCTGCAGCCGGGCGAGCCCGCTCGAGGCCGCGTCGACCTCCTCGTGGTCGTAGAAGACGTAGCTGACGTCCCGGTTCGGGGCCGTGAGGGCGGCGGCGAGCGCCAGCTGGACGGCCACGCCGCCCTTCATGTCCACGGTGCCGCGGCCGTAGAGCACCCGGCCGCCGTCGGCCCACGAGGAGGGGACGGTCCCGCGGGCGCCGGGCGCGGTCGGCAGCGGCACGGTGTCCAGGTGGCCCGCCAGCACGACCCGTTCCGCCCGGCCCAGCTCGGTGCGGGCGACCACCGCGTCCCCGTCGCGGTGCACGCTCAGGTGCGGCAGCCGGCGCAGCGCGGCCTCCACGGCGTCGGCGAGAGGGCCCTCGTGGTCGGAGACGGAGTGCAGGTCGACCAGGGCCGCCGTGAGGTCGGCGGGGTCCGCGGCGAGGTCGAGGGTACGGGCGGCGCCGGGGACGGTCCCGGGGGCGGTCTCGGGGGCAGTCATGGCGCCAGCATAGCGGCGGCCCCCGGGCGGACCGGCCGCGACGGTCCCCCTAGGATGGAGGCCATGACTGCTTCCACCTCCCGTCCCGCCTCCGGACTCGGCCTGGCCACCGTCGTGGCCTCCGGCCCCAAGGAGGGCACCGTCCTCGACGTCTGGTACCCCGCACCGTCCCTGTCCGGCGCGGTCGACACCGCGCTCGGCGCCGAGCTGCGGCTCGCGGCCACCGCCGACCCGGAGCGCAACGTGCGCGCCGAGGTCGTCGAGACGGTGGTCGACCTCGACGACGCCCCCGCCGACGCCGCCGACGCGTACCTGCGCCTGCACCTGCTCTCCCACCGCCTCGTGCGCCCGAACACCCTGAACCTGGACGGCGTCTTCGGGCTGCTGGCCAACGTGGCCTGGACGGACCGCGGGCCCGTGCTGGCCGAGGAGCTCGACGCCCTGCGGGCGCGGCTCAGGGCCTCCGGCGGGCAC
Organism: Kocuria rosea; assembly: GCF_023715525.1. Lineage (GTDB taxonomy): Bacteria > Actinomycetota > Actinomycetes > Actinomycetales > Micrococcaceae > Kocuria > Kocuria rosea_A. The sequence goes on from NZ_JAMBOG010000017.1 coordinate 29,984, forward strand.
GTCACCGTGCACAGCGTCGACAAGTTCCCGCGCATGGTCGACTACGTGGTGCCCTCCGGCGTGCGGATCGGCGACGCCAGCCGGATCCGGCTGGGCGCCCACCTGGCCGAGGGGACCACCGTGATGCACGAGGGCTTCGTGAACTTCAACGCCGGCACGCTCGGCCAGTCGATGGTCGAGGGCCGGATCAGCGCCGGCGTCGTCGTGGGCGACGCGACGGACGTCGGCGGCGGCGCCTCCATCATGGGCACCCTCTCCGGGGGCGGCAAGGAGCGGATCACCGTGGGCGAGCGGGTGCTGCTCGGCGCGAACTCGGGCGTGGGCATCTCCCTGGGCGACGACTGCGTGGTCGAGGCCGGGCTCTACGTCACCGCGGGCACCCGGGTGAGCGTGCACGCCGACGGGCAGGAGTCCACGGCCAAGGCCTCGGAGCTGTCCGGGCTGCCCAACCTGCTGTTCCGCCGCAACTCCCTCACCGGCGCGGTCGAGGTCCTGCCGCGCGCCGGCGGGACCGTGGAGCTCAACGCGGCGCTGCACGCCAACTGAGCCCCGGCTCCTCCCCTTCCCGGCGGGGGGCCGGTGCTCCCGGCCGGTGCTCCCGGCCGCCGCACCGGCCGCCCGCTCCTCGGCCCCGTCCCCTCCCCGTTCCGCCCGTCCAGGAGTTCCCGTGTCCTCCCCCGCCTCCGGCCGCCGCACCAGGACGGCCTGGCTGAGCCTGTTCGTCCTCCTCCTGTGCTGCGGGCTGGTGGCCGCCGCCGCCCTCGTCGCCGTGGAGCTGCGCGCGGGCCGGCCCTCCGCCGGCGAGCCGCGGTGCGTGGTGACGACCACGGGCGCCGACGGGGAGCCCCAGCGGCACGTGCTCTCCGCGGTGCAGGCGGCCAACGCCGCGCTCGTGACGGCGGAGTCCGTGGAGCGCGGCGCCGACCCGTACGCGGCCGTCGTGGCGCTGGCCACGGCGATGCAGGAGTCTGCGCTGGTGAACGTCGACTACGGCGACCGGGACTCCGTGGGCCTGTTCCAGCAGCGCCCGTCCCAGGGCTGGGGCACGGTGGAGCAGATCCTCGACCCCGAGTACGCCACCCGCGCCTTCTACGACCGCCTCGCCACGACCGACTACCGCTCGCTGCCCGTGACCGAGGCGGCGCAGGCCGTCCAGCGCTCCGCCCACCCGGACGCGTACGCCAAGCACGAGGGCCTGGCCCGCGCCTGGGCGGACAGCCTCACCGGGCGCAGCGAGGCCTCCCTCAACTGCGTGCTGCCCCCGCCCGCGGAGCCCGGGGACGCGACGCGGGCCGCCGGCGCCCTCGCCGACGCGCTGGGGACCGCCCTGCCCGCGCCCCGGGCCGACGGCGACCGGGTGGTCGTGCCCGGCCCGGAGGAGGCGGCGGGCTGGGCCGCGGCGCACTGGGCGCTCGCCCACGCGGCCGAGCTGGGGATCACCGAGGTCTCCTTCGACGGGCGCACCTGGGTCCGCGACGACCAGCGCACCACCCGCTTCGCGCCCGCCCCCGGCTGGCGGGCCGGCGCCGAGGCCCACCCCGACGGCGCCCCGGCGGCCGCCGACCTCGTCGTCGTCCTCGCGAGCCGCTGAGCGGGCCTGCCGCCGGGGCCGATACGCTGAGGGCATGAAGATTCTCGTCACCGGGGGAACCGGCTACATCGGCTCGCACACCGTCCTCGCCCTGCTGGACGCTGGCCACGACGTCGTCGTGATGGACAACCTCGCCAACTCCTCCCGCGCCTCCCTGGAGCGGGTCGAGGAGCTGGCGGGCCGGCCGGTCACCGCGTTCTCCCGGACCGACCTGCTGGACCCCGCCGGCCTGGACGCCCTCTTCGCCGAGCACCGCCCCCAGGCCGTGATCCACTTCGCCGGGCTCAAGGCCGTGGGCGAGTCCGCCGAGAAGCCCCTGTGGTACTACCGCACCAACGTCACCGGCACCCTGAACCTGCTGCAGGCGATGGAGGCCAACGGCTGCCGCTCCATCGTCTTCTCCTCCTCCGCGACCGTCTACGGCGCCCCGGAGCAGATGCCGCTGACCGAGAAGCAGCCCATGGACGCCCAGAACCCGTACGGGCGCACCAAGGAGCACATCGAGGACATGCTCGTCGACCTCGCCGCCTCCGACCCGTCCTGGAGCGTCGCCCTGCTGCGCTACTTCAACCCCGTCGGCGCCCACGAGTCCGGCCGGATCGGCGAGGACCCCACGGGCGTGCCCAACAACCTGCTGCCGTTCATCGCCCAGGTGGCCGTGGGCCGGCGGGAGAAGCTGCGGGTCTTCGGCGCCGACTACCCCACCGCCGACGGCACGGGGGTGCGCGACTACATCCACGTGGTCGACCTCGCCGAGGGCCATCTCAAGGCGCTCGACCACGTCGCCGCCCACGGCGGGGTGCACACCTGGAACCTCGGCACGGGCAAGGGCTACTCGGTGCTCGAGGTCCACGCGGCCTTCGAGAGGGCCTCCGGGCGCACCGTCCCCTACGAGGTCGTCGCCCGGCGCCCGGGCGACGCCGCGGTCTCCTACGCCGACCCCTCGGCGGCGCTGGCCGAGCTCGGCTGGTCGGCGCGGCGCGACATCGACACGATGTGCCGCGACCACTGGAACTGGCAGCGCAGCAACCCGCAGGGCTACGCCACCGGCGCCTGAGCGGCGGCCCCGGGGCTCACCAGCCCCGGGGCCGGACCACGTTGGCGGGGGCGCCGGCGAAGAGGTCCGCGACCTTGCGCTCGTCGTGGCCCGCGATGCCGGTGCCCACCCGGGTGAGCCAGAACGTGAGCTCGGGGTGGGCCCGGGCGAAGTCCACGAACGCGGCGGCCTCCCGCTCCAGGACCGCGAAGCCGCTCATGGTGTCGATGGCGTAGGAGCGCCCCCGCAGTCCGTGGCCCACACCGGGCTCGGCCCCGAAGCGCTCGACGGCGGTGCGCGCCGCGCCGGCCAGGTGGGCGCCGCGCGCGTTGGAGCCGAAGACGAAGACCTCGTCCGGGCCGAGCTCCGTGATCCGGTCGGGGGTGTGCCGCTGCTCGCTCATGCGCCCCACCCTACCGGGGCACGGCCAACGGCCGGGGCCGCGCGTCCCCCGGGAGGACGCGCGGCCCCGGCCGTCGTGCGGGCTCGGCTCAGGCCTGCGGGTAGTGCCGCTCCCCCTCGCCCACGTAGAGCTGGCGCGGACGGCCGATCTTGCTCTCGGGGTCCTCGATCATCTCGCGCCACTGGGCGATCCAGCCGGGCAGGCGCCCGATCGCGAAGAGCACGGTGAACATCTTCTCCGGGAAGCCCATGGCCTTGTAGATCAGGCCGGTGTAGAAGTCGACGTTCGGGTACAGCTTGCGCTCCACGAAGTAGTCGTCGGCGAGGGCCTTGTCCTCCAGGCGCATCGCGATCTCGAGCTGCTCGTCGTTGCCGCCGAGCTTCTCCAGCAGGTCGTGGGCGTAGTCCTTGACGATGCGGGCGCGCGGGTCGTAGTTCTTGTAGACCCGGTGGCCGAAGCCCATGAGCCGGACCCCGGCCTCCTTGTTCTTCACCTTCTCCATGAAGTCCTCGGGCTTGATGCCGTCCTGCTGGATCCGGTTGAGCATGGCCAGCACGGCCTCGTTGGCGCCGCCGTGCAGGGGGCCGTAGAGGGCGTTGATGCCGGCGGAGACCGACGCGAACATGTTCGCGTGGGAGGAGCCCACGAGCCGCACGGTGGAGGTCGAGCAGTTCTGCTCGTGGTCGGCGTGCAGCATCAGCAGCACGTCGAGGGCCTTGGCCATGGTGGGGTCGATCTCGTAGTCCTCGGCGGGGACGCCGAAGCACATCCGCAGGAAGTTCTCCGAGTAGTTGAGCTCGTTGTGCGGGTAGAGCATCGGCTCGCCCTTGGACTTCTTGAACGCGTACGCCGCCAGCGTGGGGACCTTGGCGAGCAGGCGGATCGTGGAGATCTCCACCTGCTCCTCGTCGAACGGGTTCAGGGAGTCGGCGTAGAACGTCGACAGCGCCGACACGGCCGAGGACAGCACCGGCATCGGGTGCGCGTTGCGCGGGAAGCCGTTGAAGAAGCTCTTGAGGTCCTCGTGGACCATCGTGTGGCGGCGGATGCGCGTGTCGAAGTCGGCCAGCTGCTCCGGGGTGGGCAGCTCGCCGTAGATCAGCAGGTACGCGGTCTCGATGAAGCTGGAGTGCTCCGCGAGCTCCTCGATCGGGTAGCCGCGGTAGCGCAGGATGCCGTTGGCGCCGTCGATGTAGGTGATCGCCGAGCGCGCGTTGGCGGTGTTCACGAAGCCCGGGTCGAAGGAGACGTTGCCGGTCTCCTTGAGCAGGCTGGAGATCGCGTACCCCTTGTTGCCCTCGGTCGCATCCAGGATCGGGAGCTCCAGGCTCCGGCCCTCGCCGTACGCGAGCTGGGCCGTCGCAGGCCCCTGTGCAGACTCAGTCATGTTCGTCCTCCGCGGATGGGTTCAGTGGCCGCTTCCGGACCGGACCCGCCGGGCACCACCTCGGGCGCGGCAGGAGCGTGTCGCGGGACACGGCATCAATCAGGTCCAACCTACTCCTCGGTCTGCGCCGCGACCAATTCCCGCGCCGGGGCCGGCGGGCGCGCCGCCCGGGTTCCTCAGGCGCCGCGGAGGCGCTCCACGGCCGCGTCGATCCGCTCGTCGGCGGCGGTGAGGGCCAGGCGCACGTGGCCCTCACCCGCCGTCCCGTAGAAGACGCCGGGGCCGACGACGACGCCCTGCTCGGCGAAGCGGCGCACGGTCTCCCACGTGTCCTCGCCCGCGGTGGCCCACAGGTAGAGCCCCGCCTCGGAGTCCTCGATCCGCAGCCCGAACGCCTCGACCGCCGGCACGAGCCGCTCCCGGCGGGACCGGTAGCGCGCCTTCTGCGCCTGGACGTGCTCGTCGTCGCCCAGTCCCGCCCGCATGGCCTCCTGGACCGGCGCCGGGACGATCATGCCGGCGTGCTTGCGGGAGTTCACGAGGCTGCGCATGAGCGCCCCGTCCCCGGCCAGGAACGCGGCACGGTAACCGGCCACGTTGGACTGCTTGGACATGGAGTACGCGGACAGCAGCAGGGCGTGGTCCCCGCCGGTGACCCGGGGGTCCAGCACGGACGGGACGGGCGTGCCGCCCTGCTGGACGTCCCACGCGCCCCAGCCGAGCTCCGCGTAGCACTCGTCGGAGGCCACGACGGCCCCGAGGCCGCGGGCCTGGTCCACGATCCGCCGCACCGAGGCCACGTCCCGCACGCGCCCGGTCGGGTTGGCGGGCGAGTTGATCCACACCAGGCGCACGCGGGAGCGCACCTCCGGGGTGAGCTCGTCGAGGTCGTCCGCCGCCACGGCCTCGGCGCCGGCGAGCCGCGCCCCGATGTCGTAGGTCGGGTAGGCCACCGTGGGCCGCACGAGCACGTCACCCGGGCGCAGCCCGAGCAGCAGGGGCAGCCACGCCACGAGCTCCTTGGAGCCGACGGTGGGCATCACGGCGTCCGGGTCCAGCCCCGGCACGCCGCGGCGGCGCCCGTACCACGCCACGACGGCCTCCCGCAGGGCGGGGGTGCCGTGGGTGGTCGGGTAGCCGGGGGCGTCGGCGGCACCCGCCAGGGCCTCCCGGACCACGGCCGGGGTGGGGTCGACGGGCGTGCCGATCGACAGGTCCACGACGCCGTCCGGGTGCTGCGCGGCGACGGCCCGGTAGGGGGCCATCGTGTCCCAGGGGTAGTCCGGGAGGTCCAGGCCGAAGGGCCGGGCCGTCACCGTCACTGCGCGCCCTGGTTCTGCGGGGGCAGCGCCCCGATCATGGGGTGGTCCTTGTGGGTGTTGCCGAGCTTCGCGGCGCCGCCCGGGGAGCCGAGGTCGTCGAAGAACTCGACGTTGGCCTTGTAGTAGTCGGCCCACTCCTCCGGGGTGTCGTCCTCGTAGTAGATGGCCTCGACGGGGCAGACCGGCTCGCAGGCCCCGCAGTCCACGCACTCGTCGGGGTGGATGTAGAGGGAGCGCTCGCCCTCGTAGATGCAGTCCACGGGGCACTCCTCGACGCAGGCCTTGTCCTTCACGTCGACACAGGGCTGGGCGATGACGTACGTCACGGTGGTTCGTACCTTTCTGCTGGGGTGCTCGTGCCAGTCTAACGACCTCCGCCTCGCTACGATGACGCGCATGGATCCCGCAACATCCGCAACATCGGCGTCATCCGCGCTCCGGCTGCTCGCCGGGCTCCCCGAGGGCGCGCGCGTGAGCGTACGCTACGCCCTGCCCGCCGACGACGCCTCCGGGCTGCCGCTGACCGACGCCCTGGGCGAGCTGGCCGGCGTGGACGCGCGGACGGTCACGGTGCGCACCCGCCGGGGCGACGTCGTGATCGCGGCGGCCGACGTCCGCGCCGCCCGGGCGGTCCCGCCCGCCCCCCCGCGGCGGCCGCGGCGGGGCTGAGCCGCTCAGGCGGGGCAGGCCCCCCGGCGCCGGGCGCGCACCCAGCGGGCCGTGACGAGCGCGGAGACCACGGTGGCGGCGAAGACCACCACGAACCACGCCAGGCCCACGACGCCGATGGGCGCCTGCGGGTCGGTGACCACGAGGACGGAGCCGTCCCGGCCGTAGGCGAAGAGCCACGCCACGAGGTAGGTGACCAGCCCGGGCACGGCCGCGGCCCACACGCGGCGGGTCGCCGTGCCCGCCCACACGGACACGCTCAGCAGCAGGGCCGCGCCGAAGACCAGCCCCCAGGGCAGCCACCACCCGGCCGGGGAGTACCAGATGGCCCCGTGCAGGACGGTCGCCACGCTGCCGCCGACGACCCCGGCCGCCACGGACGTCAGCAGGCTCGCGGGCACCGACAGCGGTCCGGCCGTGGTCCCCGCGGCGGCTCCGGGAGCGTCGTCGGGGGCCGCGGCGTGCAGGTCCCCGGCGAGCAGCCGGAAGGTCTCCAGGGCGCTTAAGGTCTGCCACACGCCGTTGGACAGGGCGAACCGGGAGCCGTCCCCGGCCAGCACCAGCTGCGTGGCGTGGGCGGCCATGGCCGCGCGCTTGCGCTCGGCGGAGCCGCGCACCGCCGCTTGCGGGCGCGGGTCGTCCGGGCGGGCCTCGCCCTCGACGGCCCACACGAGCGGGACCTCCCAGGCCTCGGCGAGGGTCCCGTCCGGGCCCGTGCCCGGGCGCGCGGCGAGCTCGACGGCCCGCACGGCCGCCTCGTGGGTGCGGACGTGGTCGGGGTGGCCGTAGCCGCCGTCGGCGTCGTAGGTGACGAGCACGTGCGGGCGCACGGCCCGGACCGCGGCGGCGACGTGGGCGGCGGCCTCGTCGACCGTCGCGGCGGTGAGGCTGTGCGCTGAGGCGTCGGCGGCCGGGGCGGCCCGCCCGTCGGCGCCCCAGGACATGCCGGAGTCGTGGTAGTGGCCCGTCCCGCCGGCGAAGCCCACGGCGGGGTCGAGCGCCGGGGGCTCCCCCGCGAAGAACCGCTCGGCCACGCCCAGGCGCGCCGCGGCGTCCTCCAGCTCACCGACGCGGTAGAGCCCCAGCGCCGTGCCGTCGTCCCGGCAGCCGGGCCGGCCGACCTCCAGGTGGCGCAGCGGCGCGGGGATGACCTCGCCCCGCTCCCCCCGGGTCATGGTCAGCAGCACCACGTGCGCCCCCAGCTCGGCGTAGCGGCCCATCGTGGCCCCCGTCGCGATGGACTCGTCGTCGGGGTGGGCGTGCACGAACAGCAGCCGGGCGTCCTCGGGCCGCAGACCCGGGGGCAGAACGCCCGCCAGGGCGCCCTCGTGCACGAGGGCGCCCTGCTCGGGGTAGTACGGGACGGACTGCGTCACGGCCGGTCTTGGTGCGCTCGTCTGTCGCGGTCCGGGATCAGGCGCGGGCGCGGGCGCGGTTGGCCTTCAGCCGCTCGTTGGCGTCGAGGATGACCTTGCGGATGCGGATGGCGTCCGGGGTGACCTCCACGCACTCGTCCTCGCGGGCGAACTCGAGGGACTCCTCGAGGGTGAGCTTGCGCGGGGGCGTGAGGTTCTCGAAGGTGTCCGAGGAGGCCGCACGCATGTTGGTGAGCTTCTTCTCCTTGGTGATGTTCACGTCCATGTCGTCGGCGCGCGAGTTCTCGCCCACGATCATGCCCTCGTAGACCTCGGAGGTCGGCTCCACGAAGAAGGACCCGCGCTCCTGCAGGTTGATCATCGCGAACGGGGTGACCACGCCGGCGCGGTCGGCCACCAGCGAGCCGTTGGTGCGGTACTCGATCTCCCCGGCCCACGGCTCGTAGCCGTCCGCGTAGGAGGAGGCGATGCCCGCGCCGCGGGTGTCGGTGAGGAACTTGGTGCGGAAGCCGATGAGCCCGCGGGAGGGGACCTTGAACTCCATGCGCACCCAGCCGGTGCCGTGGTTGGACATGCCCTCCATGCGGCCCTTGCGGGCCGCCATCAGCTGGGTCACGGCGCCGAGGTACTCCTCGGGGACGTCGATGGTCATGTGCTCGTAGGGCTCGTGCACCTTGCCGTCGACGGTCCGGGTCACGACCTGCGGCTTGCCGGCGGTGAGCTCGAAGCCCTCGCGGCGCATCTGCTCCACGAGGATGGCGAGGGCGAGCTCGCCGCGGCCCTGGACCTCCCAGGCGTCGGGGCGCTGGGTCGGCAGGATCTTGAGCGAGACGTTGCCGACCAGCTCCTTGTCCAGGCGGTCCTTGACCTGGCGGGCGGTGACCTTGGCGCCCTTGACGCGCCCGGCCAGCGGGGAGGTGTTGATGCCGATGGTCATGGAGATCGCGGGGTCGTCCACGGTGATCAGCGGCAGCGGCTGCGGGTTCTCGGGGTCGGTGAGGGTCTCCCCGATGGTGATGTCCTCGATGCCGGCGACGGCCACGATCTCGCCGGGACCGGCGGACTCGGCCGGCACGCGCTCGAGGCCCTTGGTGGCCAGCAGCTCGGAGATCCGCACGTTCTTCAGCTCGCCGTTCGCGCGGGCCCAGGCCACGGTCTGGCCCTTCTTCAGGGTCCCGTTGAAGATGCGCAGCAGCGCGAGGCGGCCCAGGAACGGGGAGGCGTCCAGGTTGGTGACGTGGGCCTGGAGCACGCCCTCGGGGTCGTAGGACGGGGCGGGGATGCGCTCGATGATGGTCTTGAACAGCGGCTCGAGGTCCTCGTTGTCCGGCAGGGTGCCGTTCTCGGGCTGCTCGACGGAGGCGCGCCCGGCCTTGCCGGCGGCGTAGACCACGGGCACGTCGAGGACGGCGTCGAGGTCGAGGTCGGGGACGTCCTCGGAGACGTCCGAGGCGAGGCCCAGGAGCAGGTCCATGGACTCGCCCACGACCTCCTCGATGCGGGCGTCGGGGCGGTCGACCTTGTTGACCACGAGGATCACGGGCAGCTTGGCCTCGAGGGCCTTGCGCAGCACGAAGCGGGTCTGGGGCAGCGGGCCCTCGGACGCGTCGACGAGCAGGACGACGCCGTCGACCATGGACAGGCCGCGCTCGACCTCGCCGCCGAAGTCCGCGTGGCCCGGGGTGTCGATGACGTTGATGGTGATGGTCTCCCCGTTCGCGGAGGGACCGTCGTAGAACACCGTGGTGTTCTTGGCGAGGATGGTGATGCCCTTCTCGCGCTCCAGGTCACCGGAGTCCATCACGCGCTCCTCGACCTCCCCGTGGGCGGAGAACGCGTGCGTCTGCTGCAGCATCGCGTCCACGATGGTGGTCTTGCCGTGGTCGACGTGGGCCACGATGGCCACGTTGCGCAGGTCGGCGCGCTGGGCGGTGGTGGAGGTTACAGACATACGCGTTGGGTCTCTCTTCGGGTGGAGATGCGGGGGAGGTTCGGCCCTCCCGGTGGGTGCGGCCCTCGGCGCCGCCGCGCGCCCGGAGGCGTCCGGGCGGGGGCGCCCGTAGAGCGGGCCGCCGTCCAGTCTACCCCGGCCGGCCCCTCCTCCGCTGTGATCCCGCCTACCCCAGCGCCTCCGGGCGGGTCCAGGGGCGCCCGAGCACGTGCTCGTCGCAGAACGCGAGCACCGTCTCGTACCACGTGCGCACGTTCTGGGGCTTGAGGATCCAGTGCCCCTCATCGGGGAAGTACAGGAAGCGGTGGCCCCCCGAGGGCGCGTAGCGGCGCAGCGCGTGCCACAGCTCCTGCGCCTGCCCGATCGGCACCCGGTAGTCCTTGTCCCCGTGGATCACGAGCACCGGCACCTCGATCCGCCCCGCGAACCGGTGCGGGGAGTACTCGGCGGCCTGACGCGGGGCCACCGCCCGGTGCCACTCGCCGTTGTCCGTGGTGGTGCCCATGGTCCCGAGGTTCCACAGCGAGGCGTGGGTGACGATGCACCGGAAGCGGGTGCCCGTGTGCCCGGCCGTCCAGTTGGCCAGGTAGCCGCCGTAGCTGCCCCCGAGCAGAGCGGTGCGCCCGGCGTCGACGTCCTCCCGGGCCTCGGCGGCGCCGGTCAGCGCGAGGACGTCGGTGAAGGGGGTGCCGCCCAGCTCCTGCTGGCCGCGGTCGATCATGGCCTGGCCGTAGCCGGTGGAGATCGCCGGGTCCGGCAGGAGCACGGCGTAGCCGCGGGCCGTGAACAGCCACGGGTTCCAGCGCCAGCTCCAGGCGTTGGTGGAGGCCCACGGCCCGCCGTGCACGAACACGAGCAGGGGGTGGCCCCCCGGCGCCGGCTCGGGGGGCAGGGCGAGCCAGGCGCGCACCGGGGTCCCGTCCTGGGCCACCGCGTGCACCTCCTCGAGGCGGCCGGCGGGCTCCGGGGCGGGGACCGGGCGGGCCAGCGGCCGCACGCCGCCGCCCGCGGGGTCGATCCGCACCGGCTCGGGGGCGCGGTCCACCCGCGAGCGCAGGGCCACGAGCCCGCCGTCCGCGACCGCCAGCCCGGCGTAGCTCCAGGGCTCGGGGTCCTCGTCCCCGCCCGCGAGCAGGCGGGGCCCGGCGGCGCCGACCGCGCCGAGGTGCACGGCGCCGCGGCCGCGGTGGTCGGCGCAGAAGGCGACGGTGTCGTCGTCGAGCCACACCGGGTCCAGCGGCCAGCCGTCCCACCCGGGGACCAGCGGGGTGACCTGCCCGGTGGTGAGGTCCACGACGTCGAGCGCCGCATCGAAGCTCTGCCCCTCGAGCCAGTGCTGCCAGCGGGCGAGCAGGGCCCTCGTCCCGGAGGGGCTGACCGGGCCGGTGAGGTACTCGTACCGCGCGGTGGAGGCGCCCACGCGGCGCGCCTCGCCGCCGTCGACGGGCACGGCCCACACGTCCGAGCTCTGCTCGGTGCCGTGGCGGAGGGTCTCCAGCGCCACGAGCACCAGCGAGCCGTCGGGGGCCGCCGTGTACTCGGTGAGCCGGCCCGGCGGGAGGGGGAGCCGCCGGGGCGCGAGCCGGGAGCCGTCGGCGGTGGCGCCGGCGAGCTCGGCGACGAACACCGCGGGCTCCTCGGGCCCGAGGTCTTCGTCCCAGTGGCGGACGGGGAAGGACTCGTGCAGGATCCCCGAGGCCCGGCCCTTCCGGCGCGCCGCGGCGAGCCGCTCGTGCTCGGCCTCGTCGGCGGCCGAGGGCAGGACTCCCCCGGTGAAGAACAGCCGGTCCCCGGCCACGGCGAGCTCCCCGATCCCCCCGGAGCGGGCGAGCAGCAGGCGGGCCTCGCCGCGCGGCGGGAGCACCCACAGGCGGGCGCGGGCGTCGTCGTCGGGGTCCCCGGTGGGCCGGTCGGCGGTGAAGTACAGCTCGCCGGCCGGGCCCGGGACGGGACTGCCCACGGAGTGCTCGCCGCGGGTCAGGGGCACCGGCCCGGCCTCGAGGGCCACGGCGTGCGTGCGGTACTCGCTCCCGTCCGCGGTCAGGCTCTGCACGGTGGCCACGACGGGGCCGTTCCGGTGGGCGCTCAGGCCCGTGATCCGCGGGGCCGCCACGAACGCGGCGGGCTGCGCAAAGGTGTCGTCCATGCCCCCAACCTAGCGACGCCGGGGCCCGGGGCCCGGGACACGCCGGGCCCCCGCTCTTCAGCGCCGAGCCCCCACGGCGACCGCCGTTCCCCGGGCCGTCCCGTGGGGACGTGCGCCGGGCGTGGGGGCCGGGCGAGGACGGGGACGCCGGTCCGGCGGGTCACCAGGACGGCAGCGCCGGGAGGGGGCCGTCGGCCTCGACGTGCTCGGCGTCGCCGCGGGCCAGCCACGCCAGCAGGTGCGCGCGGCCGGCCGCCACGCGCACGGCGCCGTCGCCGAGCACCCACTCGTCGCGCTCCTCGGTGGCCAGGGTCAGGCCCGGGGCGCCCTTGGCCCGCAGGGTCCGCACGGCCGCCTCCAGGGCGTCGAGCAGCGACTCCGGCTCGGCCTGCTCGAGGGTCCAGGCCGTGCCGAGGTCGTGGTGGTGGACGACGACCTCGGCGATCCGCAGCGCGACGACGGACGCCGCGGGGATCCGCTTGCCGTGCAGGTGCACCTCCTCGACCGCGAGCTCCCCGCCCAGCCGCTCGCCCTGCTCGGCGAAGAAGGCGGCGGAGCTGCGCAGCTGCCGCACGAGCTCCTCGCGCGGCAGGGCGGCGAGCCCGGCGATCTCCTGCGCCCGGGCCTCCGGCGACGCGTAGAGCGTCTGCTCCTGCCCGGTGGTCGCCCAGTCGATCAGCCGGGGGATGGCCCGGCCGTTGGAGGCGAGGTGCCCGAGGACGTCGGCGCGGGTCCACCCCTCGCAGCGCGAGGGCGCGGTCAGCTCCTCGTCGGACAGGGCCTCCACGGTGGCCAGGAGCCGGTCGGTCTCGCGGCCGAGGCGGGACAGGTCCGAGTGCAGGCGGGCGGGATCGATCATGCGCCCACCCTATCCGGCGGTCCGGGCGGCCGGCCACGGCGCGCCCGCCGCGGCCGGGTCCCCCGCCGCGGCGGTCAGGAGGCCGCCGCCCTCAGCCGGGCCCGCAGCTCCCGCCGCTCGCGCTGGGCCTGCGGGTCCGGCAGGGGCACGGCGGCCAGCAGCCGGCGGGTGTAGTCCTCCTGCGGGGAGCGCAGCACCTGCTCCCGGGAGCCCTGCTCCACGATCCGCCCGGAGCGCATCACGGCGATGCGGTCGGCCAGCTGGTCGATCACCGCGAGGTCGTGGGTGACGAATAGGCACGCGAAGCCCATCTCCTCCTGCAGCTGCTCGAAGAGCTCGAGCACCTTGGCCTGCACGGACACGTCGAGGGCGGAGGTGGGCTCGTCGGCCACGAGCAGCTTCGGCGCGAGCGAGAGGGCCCGGGCGATGCCGACCCGCTGCTTCTGCCCGCCCGAGAGCTCGTGCGGGTAGCGGTTGCGGTAGGAGCGCGGCAGCTCGACCCGGTCCAGGAGGTGCTCGATGCGCTGCTGCAGCTCCACGCCCCGGGCCCGGCCGGCGAGGTGCATCGGCTCCCCGATGGACTCCCCGATGGGCAGCCTGGGGTTCAGGGACGAGGCCGGGTCCTGGAAGACCATGCCCACGTGCTTGCGGATCCGCCCCAGCTGCTTGGCGGAGACCCCGTGCAGCTCCTGCGCGTCGACCACGAGGGAGCCCTCGACCACGGGCAGCAGGCCCACGGCGGCGCGCCCGATCGTGGTCTTGCCGGAGCCGGACTCCCCCACGAGGCCGAGCACCTCCCCCGCGGCGATCGTCAGGCTCACGCCCTCGACCGCCCGGAAAGCGGGGTTGCGGCCCTGCTTCGGGTACTCGACGGCGACGTCGCGCAGCGCGAGCACGGGCTCGCGCACGCGCACGGCCGCGGTGTCCGCGGCGGGCTCCCGGTCCAGGGCCCGGGTCCGGCCCTCGACGACCCGCTCGAGGGAGGCGACCATGTCCACGGTCTGCTCGCCCTCCCCGCCGCGGCCCAGGTGCGGCACCGCGCCGAGCAGGGCCTGCGTGTAGGGGTGGGCGGGGGCGGCGAAGATCTGCGCGGCCGTGCCGGTCTCCACGATCCGCCCGCGGCGCATCACCACGATCCGGTCCGCGAGGTCGGCGACCACGCCCATGTCGTGGGTGATGATCACGACGGCGGAGCGCAGCCTGTCCTTGAGGTTGCGCATCAGGTCGAGGATCTCGGCCTGGACGGTGACGTCCAGGGCCGTGGTGGGCTCGTCCGCGATGAGCAGCCTGGGGTCGCAGGACAGCGACTGCGCGATCATGGCGCGCTGGCGCTGCCCGCCCGAGAGCTGGTGCGGGTAGGAGCGGAACGCCTTGCCCGGGTCGGGCAGCTCCACGAGGCGCAGCATCTCCAGGGCGCGCTCCTCGGCCTGGGCCGGGGAGACGTCCCGGTGGATCCGGATGGTCTCCACGATCTGCTGGCCCACGGTGAACACCGGGTTCAGGGCGGTCATGGGCTCCTGGAAGATCATGGCGACCTCCTCGCCGCGGACCCTGCGCAGGGCGGCGCCGCCGAGGCCGATCAGCTCCTGGCCGGAGAGCTTCGCCGAGCCGCGCACGCGCGCGTTGGCGGGCAGCAGGCCGAGGATCGACATCGAGCTCGCGGACTTGCCGGAGCCGGACTCGCCCACGATCGCGAGCACCTCCCCCGCGTGCACGGAGTAGCTCAGGTCGATCGCGGCGGGCACCCACTGCTTCTCCACCCCGAAGTCCACGCTGAGGTGCTCGACCTGCAGCACCGGCACCTCCTCGGGGGTGCCGGGCCGCGGGGCCGGGGCGGACGTGCTGCTGGTGCTCATGGTCGCTCTCCCTCGTCGGGTCGTGGTGCTCGCGCCGGGACGCGCGCGGGACCGGGGTCGGGGCGGACCCGCCTAGCATGGCTCCCGTGCCCTCGTCCGCGTCCTCGCTCGTCTTCCGCTCCGGCGCCGCCCCCTGGCTCACGGGGTTCCTGGTGGTGCTCGGGGCGGTGATCGCGGGGCTGGGCCTCGGCGGCAGCGCGGCCTCCGCCGTCGCGTCCGTGCTGGTCGGGGCCGCCGTGGCGCACCTCGGCTGGTACCTGTACTGGCGCCCGCACGTGCGGGTCGGGCCCGAGGGGGTGCGGGTCGTGAACCCGCTGCGCACCGTGGTGGTGCCGTGGGGCGCGCTCGTGGACGTGCGCAACCGCTTCGCGCTGACCCTCGTGACGCGGGAGCGCTCCGTCACCTGCTTCGCCCTGCCGGCGGGCGGCGTCCGGGCCGCCCTGCGGGGTGCTCCCGGGGACCTCACCGGGACGCACCCCTCGGCGCGCCCCGACGGGACGGTGCGCTCCGGGGACCTGCTCAGCACCCGCGGCGGGGCGGCGGCGGACGCCATCCGCCGCCGCTGGCAGGCCATGGTCGAGGACGGGACGCTGGACGTCTTCGCGGACCGGGACCCCGAGGACGACGCCGTGCGCACCGAGCTGCGCCCCGCCCCCACCCTGGTGCTGCTGGTGTTGGGAGCCCTGGCGGCGGCGGCCGTGCTGGCCGGCTGACCGGGTGCCCGTCACGGGGTGCTCACACTGCCCGTGCTCCCGCCCGGCCCGCTCGGCCCGGCCGGCCGCTCGGGGCGCGCGGCCCGGACCGGCGCGTCCTGGGCCCGCTTGGCGCTGAACTTCTTCTGCCGGGGGTCGAACGCGTCCCGCAGCCCGTCGCCGATGAAGTTGATGCTCAGGGCGATGGCCACGATGAACACGCCGGGCCACCAGAACAGCCACGGGCGGGTCACGAACGCCGTCTGGTTGGCGCTGATCAGCCGGCCCAGGGACCAGTCCGGGGCCTGCACGCCGAAGCCCAGGTAGGACAGGGCGGTCTCGAGCAGGATCGCCGAGGACATCAGCAGGGTGACGTTCACCGTGATCACGCCCACCGTGTTGGGCAGGATGTGCCGGAAGATGATCCGCCCGCTCGAGGCGCCGGCCAGGCGGGCCGCGTCCACGAACTCCCGCTCCCGCAGGGACAGGAACTCGCCGCGCACCAGGCGGGCGAGCGCGGGCCAGGACGCGGCGCCGATCAGCAACCCCAGGACCACCACGGTCGCCGAGGTCGGCCAGCCCTGCTGACGGACGTACTCGCCGGCCATCTTGCCCAGCAGGGCGGCGATGATCACGAGCGGGATGATGATGATGACGTCGGTCAGGCGCATGAGCACGGCCTCGGTCGTGCCGCGGAAGTAGCCGGCGACGCCGCCCACGACCGTGCCGACCAGGCCGGCCACGATGCCCACGATGAACATCACGAGCAGCGAGTACTGCGCGCCCTGCATGGTCATGGCGAACAGGTCGCGGCCGAGGTTGTCCTGGCCGAACGGGTGCTCGCCGATCCGCAGCGGGCTCAGGCCCATCGTGGGGGCCCCGCCGGCCTCGACGACGGGCCCGGTGGTCGTGGGGCCCCACCGCCACCAGCCGGGGACCGGGCCCACTCCGATGGAGGTCACGGCGAGCAGGACGATGCCCGTGAGCACGACGAGGGAGATCACGGCGGCGGTGTTGTGCAGGAAGCGCCGGCGCACCAGCTGCCCCTGGCTCCGGCCCCGCACCTGCTCGGGCGTCTCGCCCGGAGCGAGGGAGGCCCGGCCGTCGGCGGCCCCGTCGATCGTGGACCCGGGCCCGCCGGGGACCTGGCCGGGGAAGTGCTGGCTCATGCTTTCACCCTCACTCGGGGGTCGAGGACGGAGTAGACGAGGTCGGCGACGAGGTTGAAGACCATCGCCACGATGCCGGTGACCAGGAAGACGCCCATCACGGGGTTGGGGTCGACGTTGTGCACGGAGGAGACGAACAGCTGCCCCATGCCGGTGAACGCGAAGACCTGCTCCGTGATGATGGCCCCCCCGATGAGGGCACCGATGTCGTAGGCCACCAGGGTGGCCAGCGGGATGAGGGCGTTGCGGAACGCGTGGCGCGTCACCACGGAGCGCTCGGAGACGCCCTTGGCGCGGGCGGTGCGGACGTAGTCCTGGTTCATGATCTCGAGCATGGAGGCGCGCGAATAGCGGCTGTAGCTCGCGAGGGCCAGCAGCGTCAGGGCGATGGTCGGCAGCAGGAGATGGGTGAACAGGTCCAGGCCGGTCATCCAGAAGTCCCCGGACATCCCCGGCGTGGTCGATCCGGCGGTCGCGATGGGCCGGCCGCGGATCCGGCCGTGGTCCAGGTACTCGGGCCACGCCTGCATGAACCGGTCCAGCACGACCAGGCCCATGACCAGGACCCCGGTGATCGCGGCCACCCGGACGCCCTGGCCCCGGTCGTGGCCGCCGAAGGCCCAGCCGATGCCGGCGCCCAGCGCCCCCATGGCCACGAGCAGCAGGAGCACCCGCGGCAGGCCGCCGCCGGCGAGCACGGCCTGCAGCGGGAAGTAGAGCACCAGTCCGGCCGCCACGGTCGCGAGCCCGGCCCGGAGGGCCCGCCGGTTGCGCAGCCCCGCCAGCAGGAACGTGGCCACCACGGCCACGAGCACCCCGGTGAGGCCGATGAGCGGGATGCCGAGGGCCGGCTGCTGGAACCAGTTGGTGGCCAGCAGGAACCACAGCACCGCCGCGGTGAGCACGAACCCGGCGAGGCCCAGCAGGAGCCGGGTGCGCCGGGCGCCGAAGGACGCGACGTACCAGCCGAGGCCCACGAGGGCCGCGAGGGCGAGGATCGTGGCCCAGGACGCGACCGGGTCCAGGAGGAAGTTGTTGAAGCTGATGGCCACGAACTCCTTGAGCAGCACCGCGAGCCAGAAGCTGGGCAGCGAGAAGCACAGGAACGTGAAGAACGTGACGCCGTAGTCCAGGCCGGAGTACTGGCGCAGGGCCGAGACGATGCCCAGGGTGATGCCGATGACGATGGCCAGGACGGTGCCGGCGGTGACGAGCAGGATGGTCTGGGCCATCGCCCCCGCGAGCAGCGTGGTCACCTGCTGGCCCTCGACGGTGACGCCGAGGTCGCACGTCCCCGCGAAGGGGGTCAGGCAGCCCAGGGCGCCGCCGAGCCAGTCGAAGTACCGCAGCACGGGCGGGGTGTCGAGGTTGAGCGCCTCGACCCGGGCCGCGATGAGCCGCTCCGAGTTGGGCACCCCGTAGAGGTCGCCCAAGGGGTCGCCGGAGAACGCCGTCATCATGTAGACGATGAACGACGCCCCGAAGAGGATGAGCACGGCCGTGACGAGCCGGCGCAGGATGTAGGAGATCATGTGGGGTCCTCGGGGGAAGCGGTCGGGGTGCGGCGACGGGTGCCGGGTCGGTCGGCGCGGCACCCGTCGTCCCAGCTACGCCGGTCCGGTGCTCTCGGCTCAGGCGGTGCGGTTCCACTCCCAGAAGTTCCAGAAGACGCCGGTCTGGTTCGGCATGTACTCCACGCTCTCCACGTCCTGCGCCACGGCGAAGAAGCCGGGGTTCTGGAACAGCGGCAGCCCGTAGGCGTCCTCCATGACGAGCTTGTCCATCTCGTACATCTTCTGCAGGCGCTCCTCCTCGTCCACGGTCACGCGGGCGTCCGTGGCGAGGGTGTCGACCTCCGGGTTGGAGTAGTCGTTGTAGTTGCCGCCGCCGCCGGTCTTGAAGATCTGGGTCAGGGCCTCGGTGCCGACGCCGGGGCTGACCCAGCCGAACAGGGACGCCTCGTAGTTGCCCTCGGGCAGCTTCTCCCCCCAGTTCGGGTCGCCCAGGTCCTCGACCGTGAAGCCGGCCTGCTCCGCGGACTCCTTGATCAGCGCGAAGGTGTCCACGCGCACGGGGTTCTCGTTGTTGTAGAGGATCCGCACGGTCGGGGTGCGGCCGGCGAGCAGCTCCCTGGCGCCCTCGACGTCCGGCTCCGCGGGGAACTTCTCCACGGCGCCGTTCCGGGCGACCGCGTCCTCGTAGGCCTGCTCCGAGGGCAGGAAGAGCTGGGAGTTCACAACCTCGGCGTCCTCGACGACCGGCCTGACGATCTGGTCGAGGATCTGCTGGCGCGGGATGGTCTTGAGGAACGCCTCGCGCACGGCGGGGTCCGCGAACACGTCGGAGCCGAAGTTGAGGTCCACGTGGTCGTAGGACAGGTCCACGCCCTCGAGCACCTGCACACCCTCGATCCCGCCGACCTGGTCCACGGTGTCCTTCGTGACGGTGACGGGCGCCATGATGTCCACCTCGCCGTTGCGCAGGGCCTGGATCTGGGCGGTGGAGTCGCCGATGGTGCGCACGGTGATCTCGTCGGCCTTCCCGACGTGGTCGCCCTTGTAGTTCTCGTTCCGCACCAGGGTGACGGACTGGTCCTTGACCATCTCCTCGATGATGTACGGGCCGTTGGACACGAGCAGGGACTTGTCCTCGGGGGTCTCGGTGACGTCGAAGCCCGTGTTCCAGGCCTCGGCGATCCTGTCCAGCTCGGGGCGCTCCTGCGGCTTCTCCGGGTCGCCCTCGGGGGCCTCCTCGAGCGCGGACACCAGCGCGGCCTCGTCGGCCAGCCCGGCCTGCTGGGCGACCACGTGGGCGGGGTGGAAGTAGCCGCTGTCGAAGGCGATCTCCCAGTCGGCGACGGGCTCGTCGTAGGTGATCGTCATGGTCCGGCCGTCCTCGCCGAACTCGGGCAGGTCGGTGCGCCCGAGGATGTCGGTGGAGCCGGCGATGGAGAAGTAGTCGGTGCCGGAGACGGTCTCGCCCGCGTCGTCCGTCCTGGCGTCGTTGTAGTGCCCCGACTGCGTCGCCCACCACAGCAGCAGGTCGCCCTTGTCGATCGGGTTGCCGTCCGACCACTGCTGGTCCTCGTTGACCGTGTACTCGACGGTGAGCGGGTTCTCGGAGACGACCTCGTAGGTGCCGAAGCCCTCGTTCCTGACCACGTTCAGCTCGGGGTCGATGTAGTTGAACGTGTCGCGGGTCATGTAGGCGATCTTGGAGTTGATGTCCTTGTTGTGCGCCGCGGTGCCCGTGTTGAGGGACGTGACGTTGTTGGTCTCCGCGACGGTGATGACCCCGCCGGAGCCCTCGCCCTCCGCGCCGCCGGTCTCCCCTCCGGCGGCACCGGAGTCCCCCCCGACGCTGGCGCAGGCGCTCAGCGCCACGGCCGACACGGCGGCGAGTCCCAGGGCCTTGGTTGCGCGATCGAATCGCATGTCGTTCTCCTCGGTCGTGATGACGGGTCGTGGCCCGCGCCGCGCGTCCCGGTCACCGGGAGCCCGTCAACGTGGCGCAGGTCACAGATGTCACACATTACCCCTAGGTAGAACGCGGCACATCGGGGAACATGCCGGGAAACAGATCATTTACCGAAACGATAAGTATCTGATACTTCCAGTGCCACGGAGGGGTCCTGAGGGCCCTGGCCGGGCGCGCTCAGCCCACCACGGGCAGGCGCGCGAACGCGCGCTCGGCGGCCCGTCGGCGGGCGGGCGAGAGCTCCTCGAACGGCTCCAGGACGAGGCTGTCCCCGGCGGCGGCGCGCCGGCGGCTCCAGACCCCCACGACCCGCCCGCCCGCGACCACGGTGGGGCGGAAGACCCCGTTGCCGCCGGGGACGATGCGCGCGGCGTGCGGCCGGGCCAGCACGTGGGAGCGGTCCCCGTAGCCGAGGACGAACTCGTCGAAGGGCGGGAGCAGCAGCACGCCCGCGGACCGGCGCGCCGTGCCGGGCAGCTCCTCGAGGACCTCCCGGGCGCACCACAGCTCGCGGCCGCGGCGGTCGCGCACGGCCACGACGTCGTCGACCCGGGCCGCCGCGGCCCGGACCGCCGTCCTGGGCAGGGCCGCCCAGCGGGCGGCGTCGTCCAGGGAGGCGGGCCCGTGGCCGCGCAGGTAGCGGCGGACCCAGCGCACGACGACGGGCGGCGGCTCGCCCGCCCCGGCCGCGCCGGTCCCCGCCGGCGCGGTGTCCTGGGCGGCCGGGGCGGGGATCCACTGCTCCACGGCCACCACGAGCTGGTCGCGCGCGCCGGGGGCGAGGGGGCCCAGGCACAGGGTCGCCTCGAGGTGCAGGGCGAGCATGAGGTGGTACGCACGCCCCGGCTCCCCCAGCAGCCCCGCCTGCTCCCAGACCTCGTGCAGGCGCCCTCGGGGCTGGGGGCCGTGGCGCAGGGCCGCGAGCGCGGTCTCCCGGGCGGCGTCGAGCCGCTCGTCGATGCCGAGGGCCCGGCGGCGGGCACCCGTACCGGTCGCCGTGCGCGGCCCGAGCACCGCGAGCCACTCCCGCAGCTCCTCGGCCGGGAGCAGGTGCAGGGTGCCCCGCATGGGCCAGCTGCGCACGATCCGCCCCTCGTCGAAGGCCGCCCGGAGCCCGGCGGACCCCGCCGTGCGGCGCAGGGCGACGGAGACCAGCGCCCCGGGCAGGTCCTGGGCCTGGACGGCGCCGAGCCGGCGCACCACGTCCTCCGGGGCGAGGTCCCCGGGCCGGAGGAGCCCCTGGGCGCCCAGCCGGGCCAGGCCGATCTCGCGGTCGGTGAGGACGGGGGCCCCGCCCGGCGCGGGGACGCTCATCGCAGGGCCCGGCCCCGCTGCTCGGGCAGGGCGAACGCCGCGGCGGCCGCCACCAGGAAGGCGGCCCCGAAGGCGGCGAACACCACGATCAGGTCGTGGTCCTCCCCGCCGACGCCCAGCAGCAGGGGCACGGACAGCGGGGCGAGGATGGAGGCGATCCGGCCGAACGCGGCCGCCGCCCCGGTGCCCGTGCCCCGCACCGCGGTGGGGTACAGCTCGGGGCCGATCGCGTACAGGGCGCCCCACGCCCCCAGGTTGAAGAAGGACAGGGCCATGCCGGAGGCCATCACCTGCCACGGGAGCACGACGGTGCCCATCGACGCGATGCCGAACAGCAGCGCGCTCACCGCGGACCCGCCCAGGAAGGCCGCGAGGGTCGCCCGGCGGCCCCACACCTCGATCAGCCACGCCGCGACGGCGTAGCCCGGCAGCTGCGCGAGCGTGATGACCAGGACGTAGCCGAAGGAGCGGGTCAGCGTGAAGCCCTGCTGCACCAGCAGGGTGGGCAGCCACGTGAACGCCCCGTAGTAGGCGAAGTTGATGCAGAACCAGACGGTCCACAGGGCCGTCGTGCGCCCCCGGAGTCCGGGCGACCAGATCCCGGGTGCCGCGGGCGCGGGGCCGGCCTCCGCGGTGCTGCCCTCCGCCGGGACGTCCGCGGGAGGACCGGCGGGGGCGCGGCCCAGCGGCCGGGCGAGCTCGAAGTCCCGCACCGCGGCCTCCGCCTCGTCCGGGCGGCCCGCGGTCTCGAGGAAGCGCACCGACTCGGGCAGCGCGCGGCGCACCACCACGGCGTAGACGGCCGGCACGACGCCGATCACCAGCGCCCAGCGCCAGCCGTCCGGCGAGGAGGGGACCACGAAGTAGCCGATGAGGGCGGCCAGGATCCAGCCCACGGCCCAGAATGCCTCGAGCAGCACCACCAGCCGGCCGCGGATCCGGCGGGGGGCGTACTCGGCGACGAGGGTCGAGGCGACGGGCAGCTCGGCGCCCAGGCCGAGGCCCACCACGAAGCGCAGCACCACGAGGGCGGCCAGGGAGCCCACGAGCGCGGAGGCGCCCGTGGCGAGGCCGTAGACGAGCAGGGTCAGGGCGAAGACCTGGCGGCGTCCGATCCGGTCGGCCAGCAGGCCGCCGACGCTCGCGCCCACGGCCATGCCCACGAAGCCGATGGAGGCGAGCAGGGACAGCTGCCCGGGGCCGAGGCCCCACTGCTGGGCGAGGGCGGCCATCACGAAGGAGACCAGGCCCACGTCCATGGCGTCCAGGGCCCAGCCGACGCCCGAGCCGACGAGCAGCCGGCGGTGCCGGGTGTTGAACGGCAGCCGGTCCAGTCGCTGGGCCCGCGTCGGGGCGGCGGTGCGGCCCGCGGGCCGCGGGGTCTCGTGCATGCTCCGGTCCTTCCGGTGGCTGAGGTCTCGGCCCAACTCTAGGCGCTCGGGAGCCCCCGGGGCGGTGCGGACGGGTGCCGAGGAGCCCGCCCTAGACTGGTGACGTCCCCGCCCGCCGACGAGGGAGCTGCCCGTGTCGACAGTCGCCGTCTACCTCGTCGTCGTCTTCGGCGCGGGCGCGCTGGCCGTGCTCCTGCGGCTGCCGCCGCTCGTCGGCTTCCTCGCCGCCGGCTTCGTGCTCAACGGCATGGGCGTGGAGCGGCTGGAGATCGTTGGCCAGCTCGCCGACCTCGGGGTGACGCTGATGCTCTTCGGCATCGGGCTCAAGCTGGACGCCCGTTCGCTGCTGCGCAAGGAGGTGTGGGGCACCGCCGGCGCCCACATGGTGCTCAGCACGGCCCTGGGCGCGGGCTTCCTGGGCGTGCTCATGGTGCTGGGACTCCACCTGCCCGAGGAGAGCCCCCGCTCCCTGTGGCTGGCCGGGTTCGCGCTGAGCTTCTCGAGCACCGTGCTGGTGTTCAAGGTGCTCGAGGACCGCAGCGAGACGACGTCCCTCTACGGCCGGGTGGCGATCGGGATCCTGGTGGTCCAGGACATCGCGGCGGTCGCGTTCATGACCGCCACGAGCGGCCACCCGCCCAGCCCGTGGGCGTTCGCGCTGGTGCTGCTGGTGCCGGGGGCCTGGCTGTTCCGCCGGATCTGGGACCGGATCGGCCACGGCGAGATGCAGGCGCTGTTCGGGATCGCCATGGCGCTCGTGCCCGGCTACATCGCCTTCTCCGCCACGGGCCTGAAGGGGGACCTGGGGGCGCTGCTGATGGGCATGCTGCTGGCCTCCCACGCCAACGCCGGGGAGCTCTCCCGCGCCCTGTTCACCGTCAAGGACCTGCTGCTCGTGGCGTTCTTCGTCTCCATCGGCTTCCACGGTCTGCCGACCCCCGAGATGGTCACCACGGGCCTGCTGCTGCTCGTGCTGCTGCCCGCCCAGGCCGTCGTGTTCGTGCTGCTGCTGTGGGTGTTCGGGCTGCGCCGCCGGACGTCCGTGCGGGCGGGCCTGGCCCTGAGCAACTACTCGGAGTTCGCCCTGATCGTGGGCGCCATCGGCGTCTCCGCGGGGATGCTCACCGAGGACTGGCTCGTCATGCT
Source organism: Kocuria rosea (assembly GCF_023715525.1). Classification (GTDB taxonomy): domain Bacteria; phylum Actinomycetota; class Actinomycetes; order Actinomycetales; family Micrococcaceae; genus Kocuria; species Kocuria rosea_A. The sequence goes on from NZ_JAMBOG010000017.1 coordinate 53,769, forward strand.
CTCCGTGGCGGTCGCGGCGAGCTTCGTGGCCTCCACCCTGGTCAACCGGCGCGGGTCCCCGCTGCCGGCCGCCCTGGCCGCGTGGCTGCCCGAGCACCCGGAGCAGAAGCTGCACCCGGAGGACCGGCCGATCGACATCGGCCACGCCGAGGTGCTCGTGCTGGGGATGGGCCGGGTCGGCCAGGCGGCGTACCACGAGTTCGCCGAGGAGTACGGCTTCTCCGTGGTGGGCATCGAGAACTCCACCGCCCGCAGCGAGCGGCTGCGGGCGGCCGGGCTCGACGTCCAGAACGCCGACGCGACGGACAAGGAGTTCTGGGAGCGGGTGATCGCGACCGGCCACGTCCAGGTCGCCGTGCTGGCCATGCCGTTCCACGGGTCCAACCTCGTGGCGCTGCAGCAGCTCACCGCCTCCGGGTTCACGGGGACGGTCGCGGCCGTGGCGCAGTACGACGACGAGGTCCAGGAGCTGCGCGGGCACGGCGTGCGCACGGTGTTCAACCTCTACAGCGGTGCGGGCATCGCCCTGGCCTCGGAGACGATCGAGGCGCTCGGGCTGCCGCCGCCCGAGCGCTGAGCCGGCCGGGGAGCAGGGCCCGGCCCCGGCGCTCAGGCCCCCTTCTGCACCGCCTTCGCCAGCTGCACGAGCCGGCTCAGCCGGCGGTGCGGGGCGCCGCCCGGCCGCCCGGCCTCCTGCGCGGCGGCGAGCGCGAGCCGCACGACGGCCCAGGCGCGCACGCGGTCGGGGTCGGCGTCCGCGGCGAGGGCCAGCGCCTCGGCACGGTCCTCCAGCGCGGCCGCGAGGGCCCCGCCGTGCCCGGTGTCCTCGGCGCGGTGCCACAGCCCGGGCACGAGGGCGTACTCGGCGGTGCCGAGCACCGGGTCCGCGCCGACGGCGAGCCAGGGCGCCCGGTCCGCGGCGTGCACCACGCCGTGGTGGAGGTCCCGGTGGACGAGGGCGACGTCCAGCTCCTCGCGCAGCAGCCGCTTGAGGGTGCTCACCGCCTGCAGCCGGAACCGTCGGGGGAAGTGGGCGTCGAGCCCGGCGGCGCCCTCGAGCTCGGCCAGCCAGACCCGGGCCAGCGCCGACAGCGGCGGGAAGGGCGGGCGGGGCGGACGGGACAGGGTGCGCACGAGCTCGCCCAGCACGCGGCACGCCTCGAGGGGCGCCAGGGCGTGCAGGTCCTCGGACCGGGTCCGCTCGAGCAGCAGCGCCAGGTCCGCCGGCTCGGCCCGGAGCAGCCGCACGGCCCCGCGCCCGCCCCACAGCCGCAGGGCCAGGTGCTCGTGCTCCGTCCCGGGCCGCGGCCGGGAGATCCGCAGCACGGCGGGCTCCCCCGCGGCGGTGGTCACCGGGCGCGCCAGGGCGTCGCCGTCGAGGACCGCCTCGCCGTCCGGGGCGAGGTCCCACGCGGAGAGGTACGCCCGGGCGAGACCGGGCGCCCGCTCCGGCCAGGCCCCGGCCGTCATCGTGGGGTCCCGTGGCGGCGCGTCACCCCACCATTCTGGCGCACGGCGCCCCGTCCTCCCGGCGGGCCTTCGCTAGACTGCGAGCGCCCAGCCCCGCGCAGGAACGAGGACGACCCGCCCGTGAACGACATCCTGTTCGCCTCCGCCCTGACGCTGTTCGCGGGACTGGCCACGGGGGTGGGCAGCTTCCTGGCGCTGATGACGAAGCGCACCGACGCCAAGTTCCTGTCCGTGAGCCTGGGCTTCTCCGCGGGCGTGATGATCTACGTGTCGATGATCGAGATCTTCGTCAAGGCCCAGCGGGCCCTCGTGGCGGAGCTGGGCGACCGCGGCGGGGCGTGGGCCACGGTGGGCGGGTTCTTCGCGGGCATCGCCCTGATCGCCGTGATCGACCGGCTCGTGCCCGCGCGCGCCAACCCCCACGAGTTCCCGCACGACGACGACGGGCGCAGCCGCCGGCTCATGCGCATGGGGATGCTCACGGCGGTGGCGATCGCCCTGCACAACTTCCCCGAGGGCTTCGCGACGTTCGTCTCGGCCCTGCAGGAGCCCTCCGTCGCGATCCCGGTGGCCGTGGCGATCGCCCTGCACAACATCCCCGAGGGCATCTCGGTGTCGGTGCCGATCTACCACGCCACCGGCAACCGCCGGAAGGCCTTCACCTGGTCGTTCCTGTCGGGGCTGGCCGAGCCGGCGGGCGGGATCCTCGGCTACCTGCTGCTGCGCCCGTTCCTCACCGACGCCCTCTTCGGCGTCGTCTTCGCGGGCGTCGCCGGGATCATGGTGTTCGTCTCGCTCGACAAGCTGCTGCCCACGGCCCGGGAGTACGGCGAGCACCACCTGTCGATCTACGGGCTGATCGCCGGCATGGCCCTCATGGCCCTGAGCCTGCTGCTGTTCGTCTGAGCGCCCCGCCCGGGGGCCGCGGGTCCAGCGGCACGCCGGCGGCCCGTCCCGCCGCCGCGAAGGCCTCGGCCAGGCCGGCGCGGGAGGCGTGGGCGTTGAGCCCGCTGGGACTGGGCAGGGCCCACAGCTGCGCCCCCGCCAGCTCCCGGTCCTGCCGCCCGAGCACCGCCCGCGGGTCCGCGAACGCGTGCCGGTAGGCGGTGACGCCGGCGACCGCGACGACGGCGGGGCGCAGCTCGGCGACGAGCTCGGCCAGCCGCGCCCGCCCGGCGACGAACTCGGCGGGGTCGAGCTCGTCCGCCCGGGCCGTGGCCCGCCGGACGAGGTTGGTGATGCCGAGCCCCCGGCCCACGACGTGCCGGCGGTCCGCCTCCGTCATCCCGGCCGAGCAGTCGACGAGGTGGCCGGTCAGCCCGGCGTCGTAGAGCGCCGGCCAGAACCGGTTGCCCGGGCGGGCGAAGTGCGCCTGGGTCGCGGCGGCCCACAGGCTGGGGTTGATCCCGCAGACCAGCAGCTTCAGGCCCGGCCCCAGGAGGTCGGGCAGGGTCGTGTTCCGGGCGGCCTCCAGGTCCGCCCGGCTCGGCCGGGCGCCGCGGGCGGGGTTCGGGGATGCCATGGCGCCATGCTAGGCCCTGCGCGGCGCCGCCGGCCCGGGGGCCGCAGCGCCGCGCCCGCCGGGCTACCGTGGAGGACATGCCGCCACCGACCGGGAACACCGAGCTCGCCGTGCCGACGGACGCCGGCCCGGGGCGTCTGCTGGTCTCCCCCGCCGGGGTGCCGTCGGCGGTGCTGTGGCTCGGGCACGGCGCGGGCGGCGGCGCCGGCTCGCGCGAGCTCGTCGCCCTCGCCGAGGAGCTCCCCCGCCACGGCGTCACCGTCGTGCGGCACGAGCAGCCGTGGGTGGTCGCCAGCCGGAGGATCGCCCCGCGCCCGGCCGCCCTCGACGCCGCGTGGCTGGCCGCCGCCCCGGTGGTCGCCGAGCTGGCCGGGGACGCGCCCGTCGTCGTCGGGGGCCGCAGCGCCGGGGCGCGCGTGGCGTGCCGCACGGCCGGGGCCGTGGACGCCGCCGCCGTCGTGTGCCTGGCCTTCCCCCTGCACCCGCCGGGGCGGCCGGAGCGCTCCCGGGCCCAGGAGCTCCTGCGGCCCACGGCGCCCACCCTCGTCGTGCAGGGGACCCGGGACCCGTTCGGCTCCGCGGACGAGGTGGTGGAGGCCGTGAGGGCCGGGGGAGCGGGCGCGGTGGTCCGCCCGCCGGCGGTCGACGTCGTGCCCGTCGAGGGCGCCGACCACGGGCTGAAGGTCGGCCGGTCCTCGCCCCTTGGCCAGGAGGAGGCCCTGGCGCGGGTCGCCGCGGAGGTCCGGCGCTTCCTCGGCCGGGCCGCCGCGACCCGCTGAGGCCCGCGGGGGCTTCAGCTGCGCCCGGCGCGGGACTACCGTGAGCAGTGGAGCATCCTCGGAGCAGGGAGAGCCGTCATGGAGCGCACACCGGAGTCCTCCGACGCACGTCGCACGGACCCCACGCCGCACACCGTGGACACGACCGGCAGCACGCCGGGGCAGGTCCCCGGCCCCCGGGAGGCCGCGGCCCCGCCCCCGGTGGGCACGGATCCCCGGCTCGACGAGCACCGGGGCCGGGGCATCTCGGGAGCCATGTGGGTCGCCCTGGTCCTCGGCCTGCTGGTCCTGATCCTGCTGCTGGTCTTCATCCTCCAGAACAACATCCCGGCGGACTTCCGCTACCTGGGCTGGAGCTTCAGCCTCCCCCTCGGCGTCGCGATGCTGTTCGCGGCGATCGCCGGAGCCCTCGTCATGGCCCTCGTCGGATCGGTCCGGCTCCTCACGCTCGGCCGCCGGGTGCGCCGGCTGGAGAAGGAGCGCGAGGGCATCAAGCGGGTCCTGGGCTGAGCCGGCCCCGGCGCCCGCGGGCTCCCCGGGGGCTGCGCTCGGGCCCCGCCCTGGCCTAGGCTTCTCGCACAGCGAGCGCCCCGCACGTGCCCCGGAGAGGAACCGCCATGTCGCAGCAGTCCCAGAACCACCGCCGGCCCGCACCCGGAGGGGTCACGAAGTTCACCACCATCGCCCTCTTCTCCGCCCTGGCCCTGGCCCTGGTGATCGTCGTGGGCCTGGCGATCGCCCTCGCCACGGACGGCGGGCCCGACCCGAAGCCCCAGCCCGGCCAGGCGACGACCGCCGAGCCCCAGCAGACCTAGCCCCCCCTAGGGCCCGGACCTGGCCACGGGGTCACCCTCGGGTATACCGTAAGCACACTGGCGAATTCAGGCTGTTCGCCACCCGTTGTCCGTCGGACCCGAAGGAGATGCCATGAGCACCAGAGTCGAGAAGACCGTCGTCGTGGACGTGCCCGTCACCACGGTGTACAACCAGTGGACGCAGTTCGAGGAGTTCCCCCACTTCATGGGCGGGGTGCAGAGCGTGCGCCAGCTGGGCGACGACCGCCTGGAGTGGGTCGCCGAGCTGGGCGGGGTGCGCCGGCAGTGGCAGGCGCAGGTCCTCGAGCAGGTCCCGGACCGGAAGGTCTCCTGGGCCGCCACCGAGGGCGCGACCAACGCCGGGACCGTGGAGTTCCAGGCGGTGGGTGCCGCCCAGACGCAGGTGCACCTGGTGCTGGAGTACGAGCCCGAGGGGCTGGTGGAGAAGATCGGTGACAAGCTCAACGTCGTGGAGAACCAGGCGGAGAAGGACCTGGAGCGGTTCAAGGCGTTCATCGAGGACGCCGGCTACGCCACCGGCGCCTGGCGCGGGACGGTGAACCCGGGGGCCGCCGTGGGTGCTCCGGGGGTTCAGGACGCCGCCGGCTCCCGCGGTGACAGCGGCAAGGCCGGGGTGTCCGGGAAGGTGATCGCCGCGGGCGTGGCCGCGGCCGGGGTGGCCGCCGCCGGCGCCGCCGCGGCCGCGAAGTCCACGGACTCCGGCACGAACGCCGGCACGGAGGCGAACGCCGCCACGGACAGCGGCCCGGTGACCCCGCCCACCCCGTCCGCCGAGGCGGGGGCGACCGCCGAGGTCACCACCGCGCCTGCCACCGAGGACCTCATTCCCTCGACCGGTGCGCCGCGGACAGCCGATGTCGAGGCGACCCCGGAGCAGCCGCTGCCGCTGGACGCCCGGCTGGACGAGGAGCCCGCCCCTCCGCTGGGGGAGGTGCCGCCGATCGTCGCCTCCGACATCGACCAGCCCGATCTCGTGCCGGACGAGGACCGCCGCGCCGGGGCGGACCCGGTGACCGGCCGCCCGGACGGCAACGACCGCCCCGCCGGGGACGCGGTCTGAGCAGATCCTCCCCGTGGCTGGGGGTCGGCAGCGCCGGGGGCCGCGGCCACCGGCGCTGCCACAGCCCGGCACCCGGGGAGGCCGGCCAGCAGGGCGATCCTCCCGGTGCGCCGCCCGTCCGGGGAGAAGGGGCCTGACGAGGCACTGCGGGGCTCCGTGTGCGGAGCAGGGACCTGGCGGGGTTCAGGGGGTGATGAGGACCTTGAGGCTCTTGCGGTCGTCCATGTCCTGGTATCCGCCCGGCACGCCGTCGAGGTCGGTGGTGGCGTCGAAGACCCTGCCCGGTTCGATGGTGCCGTCGAGGATGTCGGGCAGCAGCTCCTCGATGTAGGCGCGCACCGGTGCCGGCCCGCCGGCCAGGCGGATGTTGCGGCGGAAGAGGCTGCCGAAGCCGAGCGGGGCGTCCTCGTACTGCGGCACGCCCACACGGCTGACGACACCACCCGGGCGGACGACACCCACGGCCTGGTCGTAGGCGGGCATGTGGCCGACGGCTTCGAGGACCACGTGGGAGCCGTGTCCGCCGGTGAGCTCGCGCACCTGGGCGATGCCTTCTTCTCCGCGGGCGGAGACCACGTCGGTGGCCCCGAAGGCGCGGCCCAGGTCGGTGCGGCCCTGGTGGCGTCCCATGAGGATGATCTGCTGGGCGCCCAGGCGCTTGGCCGAGAGCACGGCCAGCAGCCCGACGGCTCCGTCGCCGATCACGGTGACGCGGGTGCGCTGGTTGACCCCGCCGGCCACGGCGGCGTGGTAGCCGGTGCCCAGCACGTCGGCCAGCGTCAGCAGGGAGGGCACCAGGGCCGAGTCGGGCGCGACGGGCAGCTTCACCAGGGTGCCGTCGGCCAGGGGAACGCGGATGGCCTCGGCCTGGCCGCCTTCGTCCGGGATGCCGTCCCAGAAGCCGGCCTCGTGGTGGGTGCAGGACGTGTGCAGCTTCTCGGCGCAGAACCGGCAGGTGTTGTCCGAGACGGCGAAGGGCGCCACGACCAGGTCGCCCTTGGTCAGGGTGGTCACCGCCGAGCCGGTCTGTTCGATGACGCCGATGAATTCGTGGCCCATGCGGGCCGGGCCACCGGCCGGGTCCATGGAGTGGTAGGGGTGCAGGTCGGACCCGCAGATGCAGGAGGCGGTGATGCGCACCAGCGCGTCGGTGGGCTGCTTGAGGACCGGGTCCGGGACGTTCTCGATGCGGACGTCGCCGGGACCGTACATGAGGGTGGCACGCATGGTGTCTCTCTTTCGTCGTGTTCGTCGTGCGGGTCGGCGTGGGGGAGGCGGGTCAGGTTGTGGCCGTGGCGCCGAGGGCACGGCGACGGTGGGTGAGGGCCAGGGCGATGGCGGGGACCAGGGTCACGGCGGCGATGGCTGCGCCGACCGCCACAGGGCCCACCGGCCCGAGCCCGGAGCCCAGGGCGATGCCGCCGATCCACGAGGCGGCGGCGGTGCCGACGTTGAAGGCGGCCACGCTGAGCGAGGAGCCCAGGGTGGGTGCGTGATCGGCGTAGCGCACGGCCAGGGAGATCAGCACCGGGTTCGCCCCCAGCCCGAAGAGCCCGAGCAGGGCGATCAGCACGGTGGTGGGCAGGGCCGCCCCGGAGACGAGGCAGATCACCAGCAACAGGGTCGTCGTGGCGGCCGGGGCCACGATCGTCGTCGCGTGGGGGCGGGTGTCGCCGAGCCGGCCGCCCAGGACGGAGCCCGCCAGGGAGCCGAGGCCGAAGCCGGCCAGCACCAGCGGCACCAGGTGCGCGGGGATACCGGTCCGGTCGGTCAGGAGCGGGGCGATGTAGGAGTACGCCGCCAGCACCCCGCCGGTGGTGGTGGCGCAGGCCGCCAGCACCAGCCACAGCCGCCCGGAGCCCAGCGAGGTGAGCTCCGCGCGCAGGGACGCCGCGCCGTGCTCCGGCCCCTGGTGGGGCACGTGGCGGGCGATGACGGGGATCGCGGTCACCGCCAGGACCGCCAGGGCCCAGAACGTGCCCCGCCACCCGATGAGCTGGGCGGCGAACGCGCCCAGGGGCACCCCGAGCACGGTGGCGAGCATGCCGCCGGCGTTGACGATGCCCACCGCCCGGGAGCCGGCGCCGGGCCCGGCCACGCGGGTGGCCACCACCGCCGCGACGGCCCAGAACGCCCCGGTGGCCAGGGCGGTGAGGAACCGTGCGGCGACCAGCACGCCGAAGCTGGAGCCGGCGGCGACGATGACATGGCCGAGGGCGAACACCGCCAGGGCGAGGACCAGCGTCAGCCGCTGCGGCAGGCGCAGGGTCAGCATCGCCATCAGCGGTGCGCCCACGACCATCCCGACCGCGAACACCGTGATCAGCATCCCCGCCCGGGCGACGTCGACCTGTAGGTCACCGGCGATCTGCGGCAGGATGCCGGCCACCACGAACTCGGTGGTGAGCATCAGGAACGTGCCCACTGCCAGCACGTACACCACCAGCGGCGGGCGCACCGACCGGGGCTGGTGCACCGCGGGCCTGAGCTCGGTGGGGGTCGAGGGGGCTTGTCCTTGCATGCCAAGTGCTCCTGGGGTCCATGGATGTCGTCCTGCCCTCCATTGCACCCCTGCTCCCGCGCCCGGAGAAGGTCCTGTTTATGGGGGGACAAACTCTCCCCCCTCACCGGATGCCGGGGCGTCCTATCGTGGGGGCATGGACACCCCCGCCGACAATCGCGCCGACATCCGGGACTTCCTGGTGACCCGTCGGGCCAGGCTGCGCCCGGAGCAGGTCGGCCTGCCCGCCGGTAACCGCCGGCGCGTTCCCGGGCTGCGCCGGGAGGAGGTCGCGGTACTGGCCGGGGTGAGCACCGAGTGGTACACGCGGTTGGAGAAGGGCCACATCCGTGGGATCTCCGAGGACGTCCTCGAGGCCGTCGCCCGGGCCCTGCACCTGAACGAGGAGGAGCGCACCTACCTGTTCGACCTGGCTCGCGCGGCCCGGCCCGCACCCCGCAGGCCTCCGCGCCGCAAGGACGTCGAGGTCGCGGCCCCGATCCAGTGGATGCTGGACTCCATCACCATGTCGGCCGCCTTCGTGCGCAACGGCCGCCTCGACGTCGTCGCGACCAACGCCCTGGCCCGGGCCCTGCACGCGCCGATGTTCGCCAGCACCACCACCACCGCCCACGGCCGCGCGAACTTCGCCCGCTACCACTTCCTCGACCCGGCCTCGCGGGACTTCTTCATCGACTGGGAGGCCGGGGCCGCGGCAACCGTCGCGCTGCTGCGGACCGAAGCCGGCCGCGAGCCCAACGACCGGGCCCTGCGCGAGCTCATCGGAGAACTGTCCACCCTCAGCGGGGAATTCCGCACGCTGTGGGCCTCCCACGACATCCGCATCCGCCACGAGGGGACCAAGCGCCTGCAGCACCCCGTGGTCGGGGCCCTGGAGCTGACCTACCAGTCCCTGGTCCTGCCCACCGTTCCCGGCGCGGTCACGGAACTGAGCGTCTACACCGCGGAACCCGCCACGGTCCACGAGGAGCACCTCAAGCTCCTCACCAGCTGGGCCGCCACCGCCGCTGCCGAAGCAGCAGACACCCCCCGGCCGTAGCACCGTGGGGTCGCACGCTGCGTCGTGACGGCGGATGAGCGAACGACCCCACGAAGCGGGGCCGCGCACCACCGGCGCGGCCGTTCTCACAGGCCGGCGCCACGGCTGCTCCCTCGCCACAGCAGCGGCCGGCGGAGGGCGCCCTCGGGCTGCCCGGGGCTGCGATCTCCTGCTCAGCGCGGGTCTCCGCGCAGCACGTCCACGTGCACGTGGTCGAGGTGGCGCAGAATCTCGTTGCCGGGCTCGGGGGCGTCGTAGTGCTGCCACCGGCCCCGGGCGCTGTGGGCGCTCCAGAACCGGTCGTCGAAGATGACGTACTGGACGTCCAGGTCCTCGGCATGGGCGACCAGCCACTGGGCCAGCACCCATCCCTCACGCCGGTTCTGCTCGGTGTCCCTGGTGGCGGTGGTGGGCCTGGCCAAGGTGGAGTCCCCGGCCATCGAGGCCGGTGTGGCAGCCCTGGGGTTCCCGCACTCCTTCGTCGGGGTGGTCATCGCCTTGCTCATCATGGCTCCGGAGACCCTCGCGGCGGTGCACGCGGCCCGCCGCGACCGCCTCCAGATCAGCCTCAACCTGGCTCTGGGCTCGGCGATGGCCAGCATCGGGCTGACCATCCCGACCATCGCGGTGGCCTCGATCTGGCTGGACGGGCCCCTGCTGCTGGGACTGGGTGCAACCCAGATGGTGCTGCTGGCCCTCACCGCTCTCGTCGGGGTGCTCACCGTCGTCCCGGGACGGTCCACCAGGTTGCAGGGCGGGGCGCACCTGATCCTGCTGGCCGCCTTCCTCTTCCTGGCCGTCAGTCCCTGAGGCCCGGACTGGGCCGGTCCAGCTCGATGGACACGGCGCGTGCGTCGCCTCTCCGCAGGTGGCGCGCTGCCGGACACCGTCCACGACGGTGGCTTCGCCCAGGGGCCCGATGGGTGCGCGTCCGTGGTGTCACGGCTGCACGAGGGGCAGCCGCGCCACCGGGGGCGTCCAGCATGACGATGCTCCCCGCGCAAGCGCCCGGCGACCTCCGCGCGTCCCTTGCCGACGAGTTGCGGCTGAGCGGAGACCCGGTCGATGCTGCTGAGCGGGTGATGGCCTTGGCACGACACATGCCGCGCTCGACCCAGTGTGACGAGGCGTCGAACGGTGCCGCTGACTACGGTGGGAACCACCGCGACGGCCCGGACCCCCCGTGCGAACGGAGAACTGGCACCATGACCGAGCGCATCGTCGTCGGATACGACGGGTCCGAGAACAGCGACCGCGCCCTGGAATGAGCCATCCAGGAGGCAGCAGCACTGGCGGCCGAGCTGCTCGTCGTGGTCTCCACCGGGCGCCCCGTGGTCCTCGACCCGGGTCTGTACGGGTCCTTCACGGAGGCAGTGGAGAAGGAGCCGGCCAGAGCCGCGGGCCGGGCTGTGGCGCACGCGCAGGAACGCGGGGTCGGTGCCAGGGGGGTCGTGGAGCGCGGTGACGCCGCTGAGGTGCTGACCAAGCAGTCGGAGACGTCTTCGGGGCTGGTGCTGGGCAGGCGAGGTCGGCACGGGGTGCGTGGGCGGATGGGCTCCGTCTCCGCCGCAGCGGCGCACGCCCAGTGCCCGGTGGTCGTGCTGCCGGATCGGCGGAGGCCGGAGGCGCAGGATCCGCGCGCCGGCGCTCGTCCTTTCGCCGACCGTGTCGTGGTGGGCGTGGATCGGCTCGTGACGCACCATCCCGCGATCGTGGCCGCGGCCCGGTACGCCCAGCGGCACGACCGGGGCCTGGCTCTGCTGACGGTGGTCCCCGACGTCACGACCACATCGACAGGAGCGGTGGATCTGGACCGGGCGATCCGCGAACACTTCCTGGAGCCGGCCCGGACCATGGTCGATGAAGTGGCCGAGGCGATCCGATCCCGGTATCCGGACCTGCCGGTCAAAACCTTAGTGCTCTTCGGGATCCCCCGGAAGCAGCTCGTGGAGGCCAGCCGCTCGGCGGAGCTTGTCGTGATGGGCAGCCGCGGCTACGGCGGGTTCCGGGAACTGCTCGTGGGGTCCGTGTCGCAGGCCGTCCCCCACGAGGGCGAGAGCCCGGTGATGATCGTCCCGACCAGGACTGTTGCGCCAGCGGTGGAAGAGTGAACTGCCCTTGTGGTGTGACCACCTCATACCCCTGGGAGGACGCTCCCAGCCCGGCTGGTCTCGCGTAGAGGACGGCTTCCCATCGGCCATGTCCTGGGGGCGATGTACGAGGCGATTCACCAGTGGAGATCTGCTGGTGTGCTGGCACATCGACCGGGGGGATGTGGGGGAACTCCTGTCAGGGGCGATGGAAGGGGGCCCGGGGCAGGAACCGACCGGCTGGGACGGTTCCTGCCCCGGGCGCGGTGTCAGCCGGTGCTGGTGCCCTCGTCGTGCCGGGTGTCCGGGGTGGTGGTGCCGGCAGCCGCCTGCGTGTCGGCGCGGGCGCCCCTGACCGACTCCGCCGCAGCGGCGGGCACGGACTCGGGTTCGGGGGCCACACCGGTCCGTTCGTACTGGCGGTGCTTGCCGTGAGCGCGGTCCAGCAGGTCGTGGAAGTACTTCTCGGAGGCGATGAGTTCCTCCCGGTAGCGGGGGGAGATCGAGTCCATCTTGTCCTGGTAGCGGGCGGCCTTGGCGGCCAGGGCCCGGCGCTGCTCGTCCGGGGCGTCCTGGGGCAGGGTCACGTACTTCTCGGCGGTCGTCTGCAGCCCGCCGATGATATGCACCGCCCGGCCCTTGGGGCTGAACAGCGACGCGAGCACGGTCACGGCCAGCACGCCGACGATCACGGACAGGGACGTCCCGATGCTGATCTCGATCACCTCGACGTGCTCGCCCCCGTTGATGAAGGGCAGGGTGTTCTCGTGCAGGGCGTGGATGACCAGCTTCACGCCGATGAAGCCGAGGATGATCGCCAGGCCCCAGGACAGGTAGATGAGCCGGTCCAGCAGGCCGTCGATGAGGAAGTAGAGCTGGCGCAGGCCCATCAGGGAGAACGCCACGGCGGTGAACACCAGGTAGGTCTCCTGGGTCAGGCCGAAGATCGCCGGGATGGAGTCGAAGGCGAAGAGGATGTCGGTGCCGCCGATGGCGACCATCACCAGCAGCATCGGGGTCATGGCCCGCTTGCCGTGGTGGACGGTGAACAGCTTGTCGCCGTCGTAGTGGTCGGTGGTGTGGATGAAGCGCTTGGCCAGCCGCACCACGACGTTGTCGGCCTCGTCGTGGTCCTCGGTGGCGAGCTCCTTCTTGATGAGGGAGCCGGCCGTGAGCAGCAGGATGAGCCCGAAGGCGTAGAAGATCCAGGCGAACTGGTTGATCAGCCCTGCTCCCACGAAGATCAGGGCGGTGCGGGCAATCAGGGCGAAGGTGATGCCGAAGAGCAGGACCTTCTGCTGGTCCGCGCGCGGGACCTTGAACGAGGCCATGATGATGAGGAACACGAAGAGGTTGTCGACCGACAGGGCCTTCTCCGTGATGTAGCCGGCGTAGTACTCCCCGGCGTAGCGCCCGCCCCACTGCAGGAGCACGAACAGGCCGAAGAGCAGAGCGAGGCCGACGTAGATCGCCGACCAGATCGCGGCTTCCTTCAGCTGGGGCTCGTGCGCCTTGCGGACGTGGAAGAAGTAGTCGAACAACAGCAGGCCGACGATCACGACGATCGTCACGGCCCACACGGTGGTGGAGACATCCATAGGTTTGCGCTTTCGGGGTCGGGGGCAGGACCGCCGTAAGTCTCTCCGCCGCTCGGCCGGGACCTCTCCGGTCCGTGCCGCCGAGCTGGGCCGCTGCGTCCGGCCGGGCTCGTTCACCCGACGTACTGACGTCCACAGCGCTGAGGGATACTCCCCTAAGGCGTTTCCTAGTGTATACGAGACCTCGCGCCTTCTCCTGTGAGGCAGGGCACACCTCTGCCGGGCGGCCCCGTCGGCGGGAACGGGGCAACAGGAACCGGGCAGCGGCGGCCACTCCAGGGAAGGGAGGGAGCGAGACGCCGGGGGCCGGTGCGGGGCGACCACCCGGCACGGTCGTTCTCGGCGGACCGGTACGCCCAGGCGCAGCCTTGACCCCGGGATACGGGCGACTGGGTGCATGGGCGCACCGGTGGGTTCAGCCGGCCGGTTTCGTCTCGGTCGTGTTGGCCTCGGTGGCGCTGGTCTCGGTGGCGCTGGCCTCGGGCAGGCGGGTGATGCGGACGCGTTCGACCCGGTGGCGGTCGGTGGCGAGCACTTCCAGGCGGTAGCCCTCGACCTCTACCGTGTCGCCGGTGCGCGCGACCCGCCCCAGCCGCTCCATGAGGAACCCGCCCACGGTCTCGTAGTGGCCCTCCGGGATCACCAGCCCGGTCTCGGCCGGGACCTCCTGGATGATGAGCCCGCCGTCCACGAGCACGGCCTCGCCGGAGCGCAGCACGGTGTCCTCGTGCTCGCGGGCTCCGGTGTCGAACTCGTCGTAGATCTCCCCCACCAGCTCCTCCACCAGATCCTCCAGGGTCACGATCCCGGCGGTCCCGCCGTACTCGTCCACCACCAGCCCGATGTGGTGGCCGCCCTTGCGCATGAACTGCAGGGTGCGCAGCACGGAGTTGGTCTCGGGCAGGTAGGGGATCGGGCGCAGGATCTCGGCCAGGGTGCGCGGGGGGGCCTCGATGATCCCGTCCCCGTCGGCGTCGGCGGCCACGAGGTCGCGGATGTGCACGAAGCCCAGCACGTCGTCGATGTCGTGGCCGGTGACGGGGTAGCGGGAGTGCGGCAGCGACAGCGCCTGCCGGTAGGCCTGGTTGATCGACAGGGACCCGTCGAGGAACTCCACATCGGGGCGCGGGCGCATCACCTCGGCCAGCCGGCGGTCCCCGGCGGCGAAGACGTCGGTGAGGATCGAGCGGGAGACGGGCCCGATCCCGCGGGTGTCCACCACCATCTCCCGGATCTCCTCGGCGGTGACCTCCTCGGTGACCGCGTGCGGGTCCGCCCCCAGCAGGCGCACCACCGTGTTGGTGGAGGCCGACAGCAGCCAGATCACCGGGCGCATGAGCGCGGCGAAGACGCTCAGCGGCGGGGCCAGGACCTTCGTGAACCCCACGGCCCGTTGCATGGCCAGGCGCTTGGGCACCAGCTCCCCGAACACCAGGGAGAGGTAGGCGATGACCAGGGTCATCGCGATCAGCGCCGCGGTCTGCGCCGCCGGCGCCGGCAGCCCGGCGCGGGCCAGCAGCGGGGCGAGGTCGGGGGCGATCGTGGAGGCGCCGTAGGCGGAGGAGAAGAACCCGGCCACGGTCACCCCGATCTGCACCGCGGAGAGGAACAGGTTCGGGTCCCGCACCAGTGCCGCGGTCCGGGTACCCTTCCGGCCGGAGCGCTCGATCCGCTTGATCTGGCTCTCCCGCAGGCTCACGATCGCCATCTCCGTGCCGGCGAACACACCCCCGACCACCACGAAAGCCAGCACGAGTCCGAGATTGATCAATGTGTCGCTGTCCATAAAAGTCCTTCAGTCTCCGATATCCGGTAGGTCCAAGCGCGCCGAGTCCGCCCCGGCAGGGCGTCAGCGCAACAGGTGGTTGACAATTTGTGCACGGGCCGGGGCTCCACGCCAGGAACCGGGGACCCGCCTCGAGGGCGCCGTGGTTGCGGCCGGGCGCTTGGTGGGGGAGGGCGCCGCCAAACTCGTGGGCCGGGATCGCTCTCTGCAGGCCGCCGACGCGCGGGGTGCCCGACGGGTCGTCCAGGGTCACGGTGTCGGGCCCGGAGACGGGCCCGCTCAGCACCTGCCCGCCGTGGTCGTGCTGTCCCGGCTGCCGGTGCGGTCAAAACGCGGCGATCGTGCACCACGTCGGTGGCCGTCACGGCGGCTCTCTGCCCGCAGGGGAGGGCATCAGGTCGTGGGTGCGGCGTTCAGTGCCACTCCGACCAGGAAGGAGAGCACGTTCCTCTGCTCCACCGCCCCGCATGATCCGTCCTGCCCGAAGGCCAGGGTCTGTCATCGGGGGCGTCGCAGGCGGCGCTCATGATCTCCGTGTTCCGCTGAAGGTCGGGGCCTGGGCATCAGGTCGTGGCAAGCACACAGGATAGCGGTGCCGGCCGGAAGAACGCTGTAAGTTTCATCCCGCGACCGCGAGGCAGCGGGGCCGGGACCCTAGCCTGGAGTCGTGGCCACCCTCCCCTCTCCTGTCCTGCTGGACGTGCTCGGTGGCGCCGTCACCATCACGGGGCTGGTGCTGGCGGCCGGTGGGCTGGTCCTGCGCTGCTGCTACCTGAGGTGGCTCACCGCCGAGGCCGTGCACGTGCTCGGAGACGGCCGGCACCGGCTGCGCTGGTACACCCGCACGGGCCTCCACGAGGAGCCGTGGCTGCCCCTGCCGCAGCCCGCCCCGGCTCCCGGGGAGGCGATCACGGTGTACTACCGCGCCGACCACCCCGAGCGGTGGTCCCTGGCCGCCCCCTACCGCCACGCCTGGGCACTGCAGGGGACCGGGGCCGCGCTGACCCTCACTGGATCGCTGCTGCCCCTGCTCTCCTGAGCAGGTCCCTCGCGGGGTGCCGGTCAGTGGCGCCCGCTGCGGTTCCGGCGGTGCCCAGTAGGTCGGCAGCCCACCCGACGGTCAGTGCACCTGCCGGCCCCGGCGCCAGGGTCGCCAGCAGCCTCAGGTCCTGCTTGCCGGGCTCGATCGGGCGGGCCGGGCCCCGATGATCAACGCGGCGACGAGGCATCCCATCATGCCCATTGTCCTCGCACGGAGGGATGACTTCCCTTCACCGTACGCGCCTGCCTCCATCGGTTCGGCGAGGCGACTTCCGGGCCGACCGCACGGCTGGCCGAGAGGAAGCGACGGGGGGCCCGCCCAGGACGCCGAGGGCAGTGCTGTCCCACGCTGCGTCAGTGCGCTCGTGCCGGCTATCTGCCCCGTGTTCAGGTCTGCCGGTGCCGACCCGTCGTGGGGGAGGGGGAGACGTCGACACCGCTGCGCCGATGGGCTCGATGGGCCTTGCCGTCATGGCTGCTCCGGCGCAGATGGGCCTGGAGATCCAGCGCGAAGACATCACCGGCTCGGTGGCCGAGCGCCGGGTCGCCGGCAGGGACTGGGGCGGGCGCCGGTCGCGCTGGCCTCGATCTGGGTGTCACGGATCACTTACGCTTCCGGTATGGACCGGACGTTCCGTGCTCCGGGCCAGGCCGGGGATGTCGGCGCCGGAGGCCCTGTCGTGCTCGTCGGCGTCGACGGCTCCGAGGAGGCTCGGCTGGCACTGGGCCGCGCCGTGGACGAGGCCCGTGCCCGGAACTGCACGGTACGCCTGCTGGGCGCCTATCCCCGGATCGACGTGGGGGACCACGCGGCGGAGACGCGCGCCACCCGGGCGGTGATGAAGGACAACGCCGAGCACCTCGCCGACGCCCGCGCCATCGCGGAGGCCGCCGGGGTGGCCGTGGAGGTCGTGGAGGTCGCCGGAGACGCTGCGAAGGCCATCGTGAAGTCCTCGGGCTCGGCCGGCCTGGTGGTTCTGGGCAAGCGTGGACGCGGCGGTGCGCTGCGCGGGCGTCTCGGATCCGTCTCCGCGGCGGTCGCCGCGCATGCGGTGTGCCCCGTCATCATCGTCCCCGGGCGGAAGGATCGACCTGCTGACCCGTCCGACGGGTTCGAGGATTTCGCGCTCGAGCCCGCCGGCCCCATCGGCGTCGAGGATGTCGACTTCACCGGACGCGTGGTCGTGGGCATCGACGCCCTGGGATCCCGCCACCCGGCTCTACGGCAGGCCGTCGACTACGCCCGGGACCACGGCCGAACCCTGGTCCTGGTGTCCGTCAACGTGGTGCTGACCCAAACCCCGAGCTGGTTCCAGGAGGAGTTCGACACGGACCGGTACGTCCAGGCGTCGGAGCAGAAGCTGGCCGACATCGCCGACGAGATCGTGCAACAGCATCCGGAGCTGACCGTGGAGCACCACATCCACGTGGGACGCCCGGCCACCATTCTGACCCATGCCTCGCGCACCGCAGACCTCGTCGTAGTCGGCTCCCGCGGCATCGGCGGATTCCGGGGGCTCCTGCTCGGTTCTGTCTCCCAGGCTGTGCTCCACGACAGCGAAGGCCCGGTGATGGTCGTGCCCGCACCCACGGGGCACTGAGCAGCGCACCCGATGAAACCATCCATCCGGGCATCCCATGCCGAGGATCGCGGGTGCTGAGCTCGGCGAACCTCTCCCGGCGCCTGGCCACGGTCCAGGAGCGACTTGCGCTGATTGCCCCTAACTACGCCATCGACAACGACGACCGCGCCCCGCGTAAGCTCCACCGCATCACCGTCGCCGGGGGCATCCCGGTCGGGGTGGACGGGCAGCACAGCTGCGGGATCGAGGGCGATTCTTCCCATTACTCCCCGGTTGTCGACCTCGTCTGAGTTCTTGGACCCGACGCCCCGCCCCTGCACCCTCGGCCGCCTCCTCCGCACCCTCCGCGGCCTCTTCCGCGGTCTGTTCGGCCGTATCCTGGGTTCGGTGGAGGGGGCGGGTTCCGGGTGCCGGGCCCGGGTCGAGGAGACCGGGACACCACCTCTCCGATGGGCTCGAGGCTTTTCACCGCCATGGCCGCCCTGGCGCAGATGAAGCGAGAGGTCGAGCGGGAGCGCAGCATTGGCTCGGTGGCCGGTCGTCGGGCCGCCGGCAAGGACCGGGGCGGGCGGCGGCTGGCCGTCACCGATACCCGGATCCGCAACACCGTGGGCCTGATCGCGGCGGGGGCCGGCTTGCGTCGGCGGATCCGGGAGGTAGTGACACCAGGACGCCGCACCGGGTGAGAGCGGCGGCCGAGCCCGTCGCCGAGCTGCTGTGGGCGCGCGGATGACAGCCTCAGGAGTGGGTGTCAGCCGATGCCGCCGGCTGCTCCGGGCATCGTCGTGGGTCGCCACCGGCGCTGGTTTGTGCATGCTGTGCGGCGGCGGTGCGCGCGTCGTCCTTATCAACGCGAAGGTGCGGGAGGCCTACCAGGCCGCGCAGAGCTGAGCCCACCGCGCACGCCGCACGGCGTGAGCCGCGCGGCGTGAGCCGTGCCCTTCGGCAGCAGTGGCCGCCTTGGGGAGTGGTGCTCGGGGGTGGGAATTTCCCGTCCCGGGGCAGGATAAGCGCCACTGGGGTAGTGGGCCGTCCTCGGTGAAATGACGTCCGGCGGGGGCGGGAGGGTTTTTCGTGGTGGCACGGGGCGGCCGGGATAGCGCTGGGGTGTGTGGTGATAGGTTCTGCGGGCGGATATCGCTTCTGCGGGTGGGGCGGGCCGGTGAGACGGGGGGGGGTGTTCGCCGTTTCGGGAAATGGGTGATGGTTCCGCGCCGGGGCCTTGGGGTGGGAAACCGCCGGGTGCTGAACCCTGGTGTCAGGCATTTCTTCGGGTGCGTGGATTTGGGTGCGTGGATTTGGGTGCGTGGATTTGGGTGCGTGGATGTCGTGGTTCCTGGCCGGGATGCGGGGCAGCGCCGGGTCGGCTTCCCCGGGAGGCTGGCGCGTTACTGGCCGGGTTCTTCGGGTCTCGCCGTGTTTGGATGTTTCCGGAGCGTGGCCGGCTGACGAGGTGCCGGGCAGGTTCTCTCCGGTGCTTCCGGGCAGGTGTTCGGGGGCGTTATGGGGCAACGGTGCGGTCACGAACCTGTTCTCGTGCTCAGCGCGCTGGGTGGGCGCGGGGGAGACTGATCGTGTAGCCGGTGCGGCTGTTCCTGTCGTCGCGCGCCCTTCCAGGGCCGTGGAGGTCGTGGGCTGCTGTGGGCGGGGCGCAACCGAGGGTGTCAGGGGCCGGGAAGGATCTCCGCCGCGGATGTCGAGGAACTCACCGGCTGTGTGCGCGGCCCGGTCCTGGTCCCGCAGGAGGGGGGCTTCGTCCGGGAGGTGGCCGGGTTCAACCTGGCCGGGGTGGCGCGCCCGGAGGTGGTGGTGGGCGTCACGGGCGCCGAGGACGTGGTGGCCGCCATGGGGTGGGCGTCCACCCACCGGTGCCCGGTGGGGGTCCAGGCCACCGGTCACGGGGCGGGTGAGGCCATGGAGGGCGGGTTGCTGATCACCACCACCCGCATGCAAGAGCTTGAGGTGGACCCCGGGCAGCGCACCGCCCGGGTCGGGGCCGGGGTGAGGTGGCGCAGCGTGCTGGAGGCCGCGCTTCCCCATGGGCTGATCGGGCTCAACGGGTCCTCCACCGATGTCGGCGTCGTGGGCTACACCCTGGCCGGGGGCCTGCCGATCCTGGGACGGACCTTCGGCTGGGCCGCCGAGCGCCTCCGGGCCGCCGAACTGGTCACCCCCGACGGGGCTCTGCACCACCTCGATGCCGGCCACGAGCCGGAGCTGTTGGCCCTGTTGCGCGGGGGTAAGGGCCACCTGGGGGTGGTCACGTCCTTGACCTTCGAGCTGGTGCCCCTGGACGGGTTCTACGGCGGGGGCATCTTCTCCCCGGGGGCCGATGCCCACCGGGTGCTGTCCGCTTTCAGCGCCTGGGCCCCGGCCCTGCCCGAACAGGCCAACACCTCCATCGCCCTGCTGCGCCTGCCGGAGCTGCCGGTGGTGCCCGGCCCGTTGCGCGGGCAGTTCCTGGTGCACCTGCGCTTGGCCTGGGTCGGGGATCCTGATGAGGGGGTGCAGGTCCTGGCCCCGATGCGGGCGCTCTCCCACCCGGTGCTGGAGACGGTGGGGCCGATGGACTACCGCGAGGTGGACCGGATCGACATGGACCCGGCCGATCCGGTCCCGCTGCTGCACACCGGGGGGTTCCTGGCCGCCTTCGACACCGGCGCCGTCGAGGACCTGTTGGCCGTGGCCGGACCCGGCAAGGATTGTCCCGTCGTGGCGGTGGAGATCGTCCAGATGGGTGCGGCCTTCGCCCACCCCGGGCAGGTCCCGGATGCGGTGCACGGGCGCGGGGCGGGCTGCTTCCTCGGGGTCCTCGCCCTGCTCGTGCCCCCGGTGGCCCCAAGGGTGCCGGCGGCGGTGAACACGCTGGTGGAGGCCATGGCCCCGCACGCCCCGTCCGGGGTGTTCGTCAACCACTACGGTTTCCCGGACACCGAGGCCGACCGGGCCCGGGCCTGGCCGGCCGATGCCTACGCCCGGCTCGTGCAGGCCAAGGCCGCCCTGGACCCGGAGAACTTGCTGCGCTACCAGCACGTCGTGGGCCCAGGGCGCCCCTGAGGTCCTACCTCGTTCCCATGTCCTGGCCATCCTGGGGCGGAGTCGGGTGCCGTTCACCCTCCCGGGCCGGCTCGATTCCATCCCCCTCCTTCCCCGCCTGCCCGTCGGGGAAAAGGTCTCCGACCACCGGGGCATCATCGCCCGGGTGCCGCTACTCGGGGTGGTGGTCGGTGGTGTCGCCGGGATGAGCTTTCACCGCATGATCGGCCCGGGGTGGGGTTCGATCACCGGTCCGGCCGGGGTGGTGGTACCCGTCCGGTGCCGAGCCGCGGGGGGTGCCTGGTGCTGATTCTGTGTGGGTGCTGATTCTGTGTGGGTGCTGATTCTGCGTGGGTGCTGGGTGTGTTCAGGGGTGCGGGAGGAGGTGGGTGAGGGACGGTGGGTGCGGTGCTGGGTGGCGGCGGCGCTCTCGGCGACGGCCCGCCACCGTGGGGGGTCACCTGTTGCCGTGGCGGGGGTGGCGGTCGGCGGGGTTGGTGTCCTGTGTGACTGCCTGTGTGACCGCCTGTGTGTGTTTCGCGGTGCTGGGCCAGGTGAAGTGCCTGTCGCAGCGTGGGGGCGGGGGTGGTGCGGTGTGCCGGCCGGTGGTGGGTCAGGCCTGGAAGTGGGTGGTGGTCGGGGCTTTGCCCACGGTGGTCACGAGCTCGGCGGCCAGCTCGCGCAGTGTGATGTTGCGGTGGCTGGAGGCGGCTTTGAGGATCTCGATCGCCTGGTGCTGGGGGCAGCGGTTCTGGGCCATGACGATGCCCACGGCCAGGTCGATGGTGGTCCGAGAGGTCAGGGCTGCTTTCAGGTGGGTCTCGGTGTCGTGGTGGCGGGCCAGGCGCACCGCCAGGCGCAAGGCCTTGGAGGCCACCACCACCTGCTGCTGGAGGGCGGCGATGGTGGTCTCGTCGTAGGCGTGGGGCTGGTCGGAGTAGACGTCCAGGCCTCCCCGGCCAGTTCGAAGGGGATGCCCAGGGCGCAGAGGATCCCGGCGGCTGCGGCCGCTTGGCCGTAGCCGGGCCATCTCGCGTCGGTGCGGGTGTCGGGGACGTAGACCACCCGGTGCTCCCGGGCGGCGGTCAGACAGGGCCCGTCGCCGAAGGGCAGCTGGATCTCGTCACAGGCTGCGGCTCGGGGGCTGGAGGAGGCCACGGTGGCGGCGTGCTTGTCCCGCAGCAGGGTCACCGCGCACCAGACCTCCTTCCCGTCGCCGGCCAGGGTGTCGGCGATCAGGGTCGTGAACTCGTCCAGGAACCCGGTGAGCTCTGGTGACTCCAGCAGCAGGTCGGTGAGTCCCTCCACCGAGGTGTCGGGGGTGGTGTGCTCGGTCATGCGGAGTCCGTCCGTGGAAGGTGGATGTCGGAGGGGCAGGTGGCGCGGGCTTCCCTGCCCCGGGCCGGCAGCCGGTGGTGTCCGGGGCTGGGGCAGCCGGGCGGCCCGGTGGCTGGGGGCCGTCGAGGACCTGCCGCCTGGCAGCCGGCTGCTTGATCACCAGACGACAGGCCACCTTCAGACGGGGGTTGCGATGATGAGCGCGGGGCTGATGAGCGCGGGGATGATCAGCTGCGGAGGGCGCGATCGCGAGGAGGCCCCGGGGTGGGGTGCGCGCCCGCGGTGGTGTGCTGTCCGCGGCGGCATGGCTCAGCGCCCGGGCCTGGGGACGGGCCGGGCCTGTTGGTGTGGCTGGTGGGGTGGTGTCGGCCGCAGGTGCTGGGCCAGGTGAAGTGCCTGTCGCAGCGTGGGGGCGGGGGTGGTGCGGTGTGCCGGCCGGTGGTGGGTCAGGCCTGGAAGTGGGTGGTGGTCGGGGCTTTGCCCACGGTGGTCACGAGCTCG
>NZ_JAMBOG010000018.1 GCF_023715525.1 Kocuria rosea
ACGGAGGCGGAACGAGCAACGGCCAATCAACCAAACAAAACATTTGGCATCAACAAACATGGCACACTATTGAGTTCTCAAACAACAGACCAAGAACCAGACCCCCAAGGCCCAGAACTCGAAGAAAGGAAGCTGCTTCCGGCTCGGGAACCTCGTTCCCTCCTTCAGCGGCTCAACCATCATACGGAGCCCGTTCCCGGCGTGTCAACTTGACGTTGTCCCGGGTTCCGGACGACCGTGACGGTCGTTCCCGCATGAACTAGGCACGGCTGGTCGCCGTGCTGATCTTTGCGGGTTCGTCGTCCGCCGGCCCCGTGGGCCCTGCCTGACGACTCGATGAACACTACACGCGGCTCCGGGGGCCTGCAACTCGCTCCCCGCGGGCGCCGGTCAGGCTTCGACGACGACGGCGGCGAGGTGCTTCTTGCCCCGGCGGAGCAGGGCGTAGCGGCCGTGCAGCAGCTGGTCGCTGCCCAGCTCGGCGTCCTCGCCGGCGACCTTCCGGTTGTTGAGGTAGGCGCCGCCCTCCTTCAGGGTGCGCCGGGCGGCGGAGCGGGACTCGGAGAGGCCGGTGGCCACGAGCAGGTCGGCGACCCGGTGGGCGCCGGCCTCGACGCGGGCGGTCGGCAGCTCCCGGGCCACGGCGTCGAGGGTGCCGGCGTCCAGCTCGTCCAGCTCGCCCCGGCCGAAGACCGCGGCGGACGCGGCGATGGCCTTCTCGGTGGCCGCCGCCCCGTGCACCAGGGAGCAGACCTCCCAGGCCAGCACCTTCTGCGCCTCGCGCTTGAAGGGGGCCTCCTCCACCTGCCGGTGCAGCTCCTCGATCCGCTCCCGGGTCAGGAAGGTGAACACCTTGAGCCGGTCCACGACGTCGGCGTCGGCGGTGTTGAGCCAGAACTGGTAGAACGCGTACGGCGAGGTGAGCTCCGGGTCCAGCCACACGGCGTTGCCCTCGGACTTGCCGAACTTCGTGCCGTCGGAGTTGGTGATCAGCGGAGTGCCGATCGCGTGCACGGAGGCGCCCTCCACCTTGCGGATCAGCTCGGTGCCGGAGGTCAGGTTGCCCCACTGGTCGGAGCCGCCGGTCTGCAGCGTGCAGCCGTGGTGCCGATACAGGTTGAGGTAGTCCAGTCCCTGGAGGATCTGGTAGCTGAACTCGGTGTAGGAGATGCCCTCGTCGGAGTTCAGGCGCTTGGCCACGATCTCCTTCTTGATCATCGTGCCGACGCGGAAGTGCTTGCCGATGTCGCGCAGGAAGTCGATGGCGGACAGCTGGGAGGTCCAGTCGAGGTTGTTGACCATCACGGCCGGGTTCTCCCCCTCGAAGGAGAGGAAGCGCTCGACCTGGGCGCGCAGCAGCTGCACCCACTGCGCCACGGTCTCCTTGGAGTTGAGCACGCGCTCGGAGGTCTGCCGGGGGTCGCCGATCAGCCCCGTGGAGCCGCCGACGAGGCCGATGGGCCGGTGGCCGGCGAGCTGGAGGCGGCGCATCAGCAGCAGCTGGACGAGGTGGCCCAGGTGCAGCGACGCCGCGGTGGGGTCGAACCCGCAGTAGTAGGTGATCGGCTCCCCCGACAGGGCCTGCTCGAGGGCGGCCTCGTCGGTCGACACGTGCACCAGGCCCCGCCACTGCAGCTCCTGCCACACGGTGGCGAAGGTCGGGTCGTTGTGCTGGGAATTCAGATCAATTGCGTTCGACACGGCTCCCAAGGTACCAGGGCGCGGGCCGGCGCCGGCGCCCTGGTACCCGTCGGGGGAACGGCCGTGACCGCCGTGGGCCTCAGAACCGGTCGAGGCCCGCGGGCAGCTCCCGGGCCGCGACGACGCGCAGCCGCTGGGTCGGGCGGGTCATGGCCACGTAGAGGTTGCCGACGGCGCCGCCGGTCTCCTCCACCAGCGCCTGCGGCTCCACGAGCACCACCGAGTCGAACTCGAGGCCCTTCGCGTCCCAGGCGGAGAGCACCACCACCTGCCGGTCGAGCCGGCGCACCCCGGCGCCGACCAGGCCGGGCAGCGCCTGGGCGAGGGCCGGCCCGATCTCCCGGACCCGGTCCTCGGGCACGATGACCGCCACGAGGCCGCCGCCGACGACCTCGAGCTCGGTGCGCACCTGCTCGAGCACGGCGCCGGCCAGGCCCGCGTCGTCGGACCGGGTGACGATGGGCGGCTCGCCGTCCCGGACGGCGCGCGGAGCGGACAGGGCGAGGCCCGCCGCGCGGGCGACGTCCACGGCGGCCTCGGCGATCGCGGCCGGGGTCCGGTAGTTGACCGTGAGCTCGTCGAGGGAGAACCGCTCCCCCACGAACGGCTCGAGCGCGTCCGCCCAGCTGTGCGCGGCGACGGCCGAGCCCGCCTGGGCGATGTCGCCGACCACCGTGAAGGACTTCATGGGGCAGCGGCGCATCAGCACGCGCCACTGCATGGGCGAGAGCTCCTGCGCCTCGTCGACCACCACGTGCCCGTAGGCCCACGTGCGGTCGGCGGTGGCAGCCTCCGCGGCGGTCATCCGGTGCGGTGTCACGGCGTTGAAGTCGGTGAGCTGGGCGGCGGTGACGATGCCGTCGGCGCCGACGTCCTCCAGGCTCTGGTGCATGTTCTGCAGCGCCCGCTCGGCGTTGTCCGTGGCCTTGCGCTGCTCCCGCTCCGCGTCGGCGCGCACCCGCACCCCGGCGGCGTCGAGATCGCCCAGCAGCTCGGCGGCCTCGTCGAGCAGCGGCACGTCGGCCACGGTGAAGGGGGCGTCGAGCGGGCGCAGCAGCGCCTCGACCTGCGCCGGGCCCAGGTGCGGGGCGGCGGACTCGAGGTAGTGGCGCTTGCCGAACAGCTGCGAGACCAGGGTCTGCGGCGACAGCGGCATCCAGGCGAGGTTCAGGGCGACCCGCACGTCCCGGGACTGGCGGATGTCCTCGGCGAGGTAGGAACGGTCCATGACGTTGCCGCTCGTGCTGTTGAGGTGGTCCCCCAGCTGCTCGGTGAGCTCGCGCAGCACGATCTTCACGAAGGTGTTGCGGGCCTCGTTGTGCGGCTTGCCGGTGGCGCGCGCCTTGTCCCGCGCCCGCTTGACGATCCGGCGGGTGAGCGTGACGCGGTGCGACTCCACGCGCAGCACCTGGTCCCGGTCCGGGACCTTCTGCCGGTCCTTGACGGCCTTGGCGATCACGTCGGCCATGTCGAGGCCGGCCTTCAGCTGCGCGGCCTCGGGGTCGCGCTCGGGGACGGCGGTGACCCCGGGGAACAGCTCCGACAGGGAGGACATGACCACGCCGGTCTCGCCGAGGGCGGGCAGGACCCGCTCGATGTACCACATGAACGACGACGACGGGCCGACGATCAGCACCCCCGCCTTGCGCAGCCGCTCCCGGTGCTCGTAGAGCAGGTACGCGGCCCGGTGCAGCGCCACGGCGGTCTTGCCCGTGCCGGGCCCGCCCTGGACCACGCGCACGCCCGGCAGCGGTGCGCGGATGATCCGGTCCTGCTCGGCCTGGATGGTGGCGACGATGTCCGACATCCGGCCGGTGCGCTTCTGGTTGAGCGCCGCCAGCAGGGCCCCCTCACCGTGGAGCACGCCCTCCTCGTCGAGCATCTGCGCGTCGAGCACGTCGTCCTCGAGGGCGGTGACGTCCCGCCCCTCCAGGATGAGGTGGCGGCGGCGGCGGATGCCCATGGGGTTCTGGGCGGTGGCCTGGTAGAAGGCGGCGGCCTCACGGGCGCGCCAGTCCACCATGAGCCGCTGGTGGTCCTGCGTGGCCAGCCCGATGCGGCCCACGTAGCGGCGGTCGCCGTCGCGCGTGTCCAGCCGGCCGAAGACCAGCCGGTGGTCCACGGCGTTGAGCTGGGCCAGCCGGTCCTCGTAGTGGGAGGCGAAGGCGTCCCGCTCGGAGCGGTTCTGGTGGTTGCCCGCGTTCGCGCTGCGCTGCACGGCGGCGAGCTCGGCCGACTTCTCGGCCCGGAGCTCGTCCAGCCGGTCGTAGAGCATCGCCACGTACGCGCGCTCGACAGCAAGTTGCTCGGCCGCCATCGTGGCGACGGTCGTCTCTGCCATGGGTGGACACCTCGTTCCGGATCGAACAGACCAACGAGTCTACCGCGACGACGTCACCGCGCAGTGACGTTACCGCGCCGTCCGTAACAGGAGCGTCAGGAGGAGCTGCGGGGGCGGCCGGGACCGCTCACACGCGGTAGAGCGCGCGCACCCGGTGCCCGCCCAGCCGCGAGCGCCCGCGCAGGTCGGTGAGCTCCATGATCAGCCCGAAGCCGGCGACGTGCAGGCCGGCCCGGTGCAGCAGCTGGGCCGTGGCGCCGAGCGTCCCGCCGGTCGCGAGGATGTCGTCCAGGACGAGCACGCGGGACCCGCGCGGGACGTCGTCGGTGTGGATCTCGAGCACCGCCGAGCCGTACTCGAGGACGTACTCCTCGCGGAAGGTCTCCCGCGGCAGCTTCCCGGCCTTGCGCACGGGGATCATCCCCACGCCGGAGGCGTAGGCCACGGCGCCGGCCATGAGGAAGCCGCGGGCCTCGACGCCGGCCACGAAGTCGAACTGGCCCCGGAAGGCGTCGACGAGCGCGTCGGTGGTGCGGCGGAAGCCGGCGGCGTCCGCGAACAGCGGCGTCAGGTCGCGGAAGAGGACCCCCGGCTCCGGGTAGTCGGGAATCTTCACGCACAGGCGCTCGATCATCTGCTCCACGGATTCAGTCACGCCCGTCATGCTATCGGTCCGCCCTCCGCGCCCGCCCGGCGACGGCGGCGGGCGGGCGCGGCGCGGTACGGGGAGACCGAGGGCTCGCCGGGGATCCACCACCGCCACGGGAACGCGTCCGTCCCTCCCGGCCCGGACACCCCCGTGCGGGGGCCGGAGGCGAGCGCGGGCCGGGGGGCCGGCTCCGGCGGGACCAGGAAGAAGCCGGGAGCGGCGGCGTCCTCCCCCGGGGCGAGCGGGGCGCCGTCGTGCACGAGGCCGATGCCCATGGCCTTGGCCAGGTTGCCCGGGCCCCGGGCCAGGGCGGCGTCCGGGACGGGGGTGGCGCGGCCGGCGGCGCGGCGCTCGCGGGCCAGGCCGAGGCCCTCGACCACCTCCCCCGCGCGGATTAGGCAGCCGCCGGCCTCGCCCGCGGGGCGGCAGACCAGGTTGACGGCGTGGTGCATCCCGTACGTGAAGTAGACGTAGACGTGCCCGGGCGGGCCGAACATGGAGGCGTTGCGCGGGGTGCGGCCCCGGTAGGTGTGGGCGCCGGGGTCGGGCAGGTCGGAGCCGGCCGGGCCGCCGTAGGCTTCGATCTCCGTGATCCGCAGCGCCACGACGCCCTCGGGAGTGCGGTGGCCGAAGACCCCGCCGAGCAGCCGCGGGGCGGCCTCGGGGGCGGGCAGGGACAGCAGCGCGAGCAGCCGGGCGGCGTCCACGGGGGCAGGGCTCACCCGGCGACGACCGGGGCGCGCCGCGAGAACTCCTCCACCCCGGCGAGCTGGCGCTCGAGCTCCTCGATCTGCGCGGCCACGGCCGAGGGCGCGGTGCCGCCCTGGGCGTCGCGGGAGGCCAGGGACCCCTCGACGGTGAGGACCTCGCGCACGGCGGGGAGGAGGTGGGCGGAGATCCCCGCGAAGTCCTCGTCGGAGAGGTCCCACAGCTCGATCCCGCGCTGCTCGCACACGCGCACGGCGTCCCCCGCGATCTCGTGGGCGTCGCGGAACGGCACGCCCTGGCGCACGAGCCACTCGGCGACGTCCGTGGCCAGCGCGAAGCCCTGCGGGGCGAGCTCCGCCATCCGCGCGGTGTTGAAGCGTAGCGTCGCGATCATCCCCGCGACGGCGGGCAGCAGCACCTCGAGCTGGTCGATCGCGTCGAAGACCGGCTCCTTGTCCTCCTGCAGGTCCCGGTTGTAGGCGAGGGGCAGGCCCTTGAGGGTGGCCAGCAGGCCGGTGAGGTCGCCGATGAGCCGCCCGGCCTTGCCGCGGGCGAGCTCCGCGACGTCGGGGTTCTTCTTCTGCGGCATGATCGAGGACCCGGTGGAGAAGGCGTCGTCGAGGACCACGAAGGAGAACTCCTTGGTGGCCCACGTGGTGATCTCCTCGGAGATCCGGGACATGTCCACGGCGATCATCGCGGTGACCCACGCGAACTCGGCGTAGACGTCGCGGGACGCGGTGCCGTCGATGGAGTTGTGGACGGCGGAGTCGAAGCCCAGCTCCGCGGCCACCGCGGCCGGGTCGAGGCCCAGGGAGGACCCGGCGAGCGCGCCGGAGCCGTAGGGCGAGACCGCCGCGCGGACGTCCCAGTCGACGAGGCGCTGGACGTCGCGCAGCATCGCCCAGGCGTGGGCGAGCAAGTGGTGGGACAGCAGCACGGGCTGGGCGTGCTGGAGGTGGGTGCGCCCGGGCATGGGGGCCCCGGGGTGGGCCTTCGCCTGGTCGAGCAGGGCCCGCACGACGTCGAGCACGTTGCGGGCGACGATCCCGGCGTGGTCGCGCAGGTACATCCGGCCGAGGGTGGCGATCTGGTCGTTGCGGGAGCGCCCGGCGCGCAGCTTGCCGCCGAGCTCGGGACCGGCCCGCTCGATCAGCCCCTTCTCGAGGGAGCCGTGCACGTCCTCGTCGGACGGGGCGGGCACGTAGGCCCCGGAGCGCACGTCGGCCTCGAGCCGATCGAGGGCCCCGAGCATGCCGGTGAGCTCGTCGTCCGTGAGCAGCCCGGCGGTGCGCAGCACGCGGGCGTGGGCGCGGGAGCCCGCGATGTCGTAGGGGGCCAGGCGCCAGTCGAAGTGCGTGGAGCGGCTCAGGGCCGCGAGGGCGTCGGCGGGCCCGCCCGCGAAGCGCCCGCCCCACAGGGCGCCCTCGTTGGTCCCGTGCTTGTCCTGCTGCGCCATCGTGTCTCCTCGTCCGGTCGTGGGTGGCGTGGACGGAGGGCCCCACCGCCGGGATGGGGCCCTCCGTCGTCGTGCCCGGTCCTGTCGGGACCGAGCCTACGTGCTCCTGGTCTACTTGCCCTCGGCCGCGAGGCGCTGGTCGCGGGAGGCCGCGACCTTGGAGGACATGCCGAACAGCTCGATGAAGCCGCGGGCCTGGGACTGGTCGAACGCGTCGCCCTCGTCGTAGGTGGCGAGGTTGAAGTCGTACAGCGAGGTGCCGGAGCGGCGGCCGGTGACGGTGGCGTTGCCGGCGTGCAGCGTCATCCGGATGTCGCCCTCGACGTGGGTCTGGGTGTCCTGGATGAAGGCGTCCAGGGACTTCTTCAGCGGGGAGAACCACTGGCCGTCGTAGACCAGCTCGGTCCAGCGCTGGTTGACGGTGCGCTTGAAGCGGGCCTGCTCGCGCTCGATCGTGACGTTCTCGAGCTCGCGGTGCGCGGCGATGAGGGCCATGGCGCCGGGGGCCTCGTAGACCTCGCGGGACTTGATGCCCACGAGGCGGTCCTCGACGATGTCGATCCGGCCGATGCCCTGGGCGCCGGCGCGGCGGTTCATCTCCTGGATGGCCTGCAGCGGGGTGACGGCCTGGCCGTCGATGGCCACGGGGATCCCGCGCTTGAAGCTGACGACGACCTCGTCGGCGGGCGGGGGGAACGTGGGGTCGTCGGTGTAGTCGTAGACGTCCTTGGTGGGGGCGTTCCAGATGTCCTCGAGGAAGCCGGTCTCGACGGCGCGGCCCCACACGTTCTGGTCGATCGAGAAGGGGTTCTTCTTCGTGGTCACGATCGGCAGGCTGTGCTTCTCGGCGTAGTTGATCGCCTTGTCGCGGGTCAGGGCGAGGTCGCGGACCGGGGCGATGCACTTGAGCTCCGGGCCGAGGGTCTGGATGCCGACCTCGAAGCGCACCTGGTCGTTGCCCTTGCCGGTGCAGCCGTGGGCGACGGTCGTGGCGCCGAAGCGCTGGGCGGCGGCCACGAGGTGCTTGACGATGACCGGCCGGGAGAGCGCGGAGACCACGGGGTAGGCGTCCATGTACAGGGCGTTGGCCTGCAGCGCGGGCATGCAGTACTCGGCCGCGAACTCGTCGCGGGCGTCGGCCACGTAGGCCTCGACGGCGCCGCAGTCGAGGGCGCGCTGCCGGATGGTCTCGAGGTCCTCCCCGCCCTGCCCGACGTCGACGGCCACGGCGATGACCTCCGCCCCCGTCGCCTCCCCGATCCAGCCGATGGCCACGGAGGT
The DNA here is from genome assembly GCF_023715525.1 of Kocuria rosea. Taxonomy (GTDB): domain Bacteria; phylum Actinomycetota; class Actinomycetes; order Actinomycetales; family Micrococcaceae; genus Kocuria; species Kocuria rosea_A. Next base: position 8,140 of record NZ_JAMBOG010000018.1, read on the forward strand.
GTCCAGGCCTCCCGAGTAGGCCAGCACGACGCGCTCGGTCACGGTGTTCTCCTTCAGTAGTGTTCTGGGCTTGCGGACGCCGGGGGGCGTCCACCCTGCTGTGCATGACTATACACAAATGGTTGTATTTATGCATCGCCGGGACCCGGTCCCGCCTCCTTGACGCACCCCACCCGGGGTGATCGACTGGGGGCGCGGCCCTGGCCCACCCCCGCACCGCCCGCACCCCCGCGCGGGCCCCGGGCGCCGGCCCTCCGCACCGCTTCCCGGGGCCGCCACGGCAGCCGCTCAATTATGAATCACTAGCAATAACGCCCTGCTTCCGACATACTGGCTCCCGGGTGGTGGCTTCGCCGCCGACCACATGCGGATCGGCCGGGACCCGGCGTCCCGGCCGTCCATTCCACCCGGTCCCGATCCCGAGAGGAACCCAATGACGAACGTTCCCGACCAGACCCTGACCACGCGCCAGGGCCACCCGGTCTACGACAACCAGAACACCCGCACCATCGGCTCCCGCGGCCCCGCGACGCTGGAGAACTACGCGTTCCTCGAGAAGATGAGCCACTTCGACCGTGAGCGCATCCCCGAGCGCGTGGTCCACGCCCGCGGCACCACCGCGTTCGGCTACTTCGAGGCCTACGGCAAGTACGGCGACGAGCCCATCGCCAAGTACACCCGGGCCAAGCTCTTCCAGGAGCCCGGCAAGCGCACCGACGTGGCCCTGCGCTTCTCCACCGTGGCCGGCGGCCGCGACTCCTCCGAGGTGGCCCGCGACCCGCGCGGCTTCGCCGTGAAGTTCTACACCGAGGACGGCAACTGGGACCTCGTCGGCAACAACCTCGGCGTGTTCTTCATCCGTGACGCCATCAAGTTCCCGGACTTCATCCACTCCCAGAAGCCGGACCCCGTGAACTTCGAGGCCGGGGTCGCCAATCGCGCCTTCGACTTCTGGAGCCAGTCGCCCGAGGCGATGCACATGATCACGATCCTGTTCTCCCCGCGCGGGATCCCGGCGGACTACCGCCACCAGCAGGGCTTCGGCGTGAACACCTACAAGTGGGTCAACGCGGCCGGCGAGTCCGTGCTCGTGAAGTACCACTGGATCCCGAAGCAGGGCGTCAAGTCCCTCACCTCGGAGGACGCCGCCAACATCCAGGCGCGCACGCTCGGCTCGCACACCAAGGACCTCTACGACGCGATCGAGGCCGGCGACTACCCCGAGTGGGAGCTGCAGGTGCAGGTCATGGAGGACCACGACCACCCGGAGCTGGACTTCGACCCGCTGGACGACACCAAGGTGTGGCCGGAGGAGCTGTTCCCGCCGAAGCCGGTGGGCCGCATGGTGCTCAACCGCAACCCGAAGGACTTCTTCGCGGAGAACGAGCAGATCGCCTTCGGCACCGGCGTGCTGGTGGACGGCCTGGACTTCTCCGACGACAAGATGCTCGTGGGCCGCACCTTCTCGTACTCGGACACCCAGCGCTACCGCGTGGGCCCGAACTACCTGCAGCTGCCGGTCAACGCGCCGAAGGCCAAGGTCGCCACCAACCAGCGCGACGGGCAGATGGCCTACCGCGTGGACCACGCCCCGGGCCAGAACCCGCACGTGAACTACGAGCCGTCCATCACCGGTGGCGTGCAGGAGGCCCCGAAGGACGAGGGCTACCACGCCTCGGTCGGCCCCGAGATCACCGGCCGCCTCACCCGGGCGCGGATCGAGCGGACCAACGACTACAAGCAGGCCGGCGAGCGCTTCCAGCTCCAGGAGGACTGGGAGAAGGAGGAGCTGATCTCCAACCTGATCGGCGCCCTGTCCCAGTGCGACCGCCCGATCCAGGAGCGCATGGTCTGGCACTTCTACATGGTCGAGGACGAGCTGGGCCGGCGCGTGGGCGACGGCGTCGGCGTGTCCCTCGAGGACGTGCGCGACCTGGGCCCCCTGCCCACGCAGCGCCTGTCCGAGGAGGAGCTGCAGCGCGTGGCGAACCTCGGCAGCAACGGCCCGCGCAACGTGGAGGGCCTGACCATGACCCACTGCGTCCCGAACGAGCGCGTGGTCGTGGAGCGGGAGCCCCAGCAGGCGAGCCCCGCGATGATGTCCAACTGATCCCGGCACCGGGGGCCCGCCGGGCGGGCCCCCGGACGGGCGGACGCCCGGAGGGGGCCGACCGCGATCCGCGGTCGGCCCCCTCTCGCGTGCCCGGCGGGCACCGGCTCAGGCGGGGCGCACCGCGCCCCCGAGGTCGAGGGAGCGCTTGAGGATCTTGCCCGTGGGGCCCTTGTGCAGCTCGTCGACGACCTTGTACCAGCGCGGGTGCTTGTGCTTGGCCACGCGCTCGCGCACGAAGGCGTCCAGCTCGCCCAGCCTGCCGTCCGCCCGGTCCGCGGGCGTGTCCCGGAAGGCCACGACGGCGGCGACCTCCTCGCCCAGCTCCTCGTCGGGGACGCCGACCACCGCCGCCTCGGCGATGCCCGGGAACTGGTGGATGACCTCCTCGACCTCGCCCGGGTAGACGTTGCAGCCGCCGCCCAGGACCATGTCCTTCTTGCGGTCCACGATGTAGTAGCAGCCCTCCTCGTCGACCCGGGCGAGGTCCCCGGTGTGGAGCCAGCCGCCGCGGAGCGCGGCCTCCGTCGCCTCCGGGTTGTGCCAGTAGCCCTCGTAGACGGGGGCGTCGAAGACCTGCTCGAAGCGCGAGAGGACCTCCACGGGCAGCGGGGACCCGCCCGAGACCCCGGCGCGCCGGTGCGGCAGCTCCGCCGGCCCGTCGCCGGCGGCGTGCAGCAGGGCGATGTACATGCTCGGCACGCCCGCGAAGACCGTGACCTTGTCCCGGGCGAGGATCCCGAGCACCCCCGCCGGCTCGAAGCGCGGCAGCAGCGTGACGGTGGCGCCGGCGGAGACGACCCCGTTGAGGGCCACGGTCTGGCCGAAGACGTGGAACAACGGCAGGCCGCCGAACATGACGTCCCCGGGCCGCACGGAGAACAGGGCCGCGGAGAGCCGAGCGTTGCTGAGCGGGTTGTGGTGGGTGAGCACGGCGCCCTTGGGCCGGCCCGTGGTGCCGGAGGTGCAGAGCAGCACCGCGGTGTCCCCGTCGGCCCGCTCGACGACCTCGGGCAGCGGGGGCACCTGGCCCAGGGCCTGCAGGGTGCCGGCGGGGGTCACCACGACCACCGGCACCTCCCGGCCCAGCTCGGCGACCGCCCGGTGGGCGGCCTCGGCCATGGCCTCCCAGACCAGGACCACAGAGACCTCCGCGTCGCCGAAGTGGTGGGTCAGCTCCCGCGGGCTGAGCAGGGGGTTGAGGGGACGACCACGCCGCCCATGCGCAGGATGCCGTGGTAGGCGATGGGCATGTGCGGGACGTCGGGCAGGATCATGGCCACCCGGTCCCCCGGCCCCACCCCGGCGCCCACGAGCATCGACGCGACGCGGGCCGAGAGGTCGTCCAGCGCGCCGTAGGTCAGCGCGCGGTCGTCGAGGACCACCGCCCGGGCCTCGGGGCGGGCCGCGGCGGAGTCGGTGAGCAGGGTGGCGAGGTTGGTCATGGGGTGCTCCGGATTCCCGGTGCGGGCGCACCGGCGTGACAGGCGTGCTCGGTGGGACGGATCACGCGAGCGTGCCAGGGGGTTACGGCAACGCCAGGACCCGGGTACCGGGCCGGCTTCGGGGGCGGGGGCCCGCCCCCGATAAACTGCTGTACCGGAGCCGTGGCGCCCACCACGGTCGCACCCACCACGTGAGGACGAGACCCATGAGCGAGAACCCCCAGCAGCCCGAGGGCGGCGCCGCGCCGGAGCTGACCGAGGAGGAGATGGCCTACGTGCTGTCCCTGTTCGACATGGCCCGGGCCGGCGACACCGAGAACCTGCTCCCGGCGCTGCGGGCGGGCGTGCCCGTGAACCTGACCAACGGCAAGGGCGACACCCTGCTGATCCTCGCCGCCTACCACCGGCACGAGGACACGGTGGCGGCCCTGCTCGAGGCCGGGGCGGACCCGGACCGGGTCAACGACAACGGCCAGACGGCGCTGCTGAGCGCGGTCTTCCGCGGCGAGGAGGGGATCGTGCGCCGGCTGCTGGAGGCCGGGGCCTCCCAGACGGCGGGCGCCCACTCGGCCGCCGACTTCGCGAAGGTCTTCGAGCGCACGGAGCTGCTGCCGGTGCTGGAGGAGTACGCGGGCCGCTAGGCCAGCCGCCGGCCGGCCGCGCTCACTCGGCGAGCTCGAGGAAACGACGGGCGACGGCGTCGCCGCCGCCGGGCTCCCGGCACACCACCATGATGGTATCGTCCCCGGCGATGGTGCCGAGCACGGACGGGATCACGGAGGCGTCGATCGCCGAGGCGAAGTACTGCGCGGCCCCGGGCGGGGTGCGCAGCACCACGAGGTTGGCACTGGCCTCGGCGGTGACCAGCAGCTCCCGGCACACCCCGGCCAGCCGGGCGTCGAGCACCTCCTGCGTGAGCCCGGCGGTCGGCGCGCGGTCGGGCCCGGCCTGCGGCACCGCGTAGACGAGGGCGCCCTCGCCGTCCCGGACCCGCACGGCGCCGAGCTCCACGAGGTCGCGGGAGAGGGTCGCCTGGGTGACCTGCACACCGTCCTCGGCCAGCCGGGCGGCCAGCTCGGCCTGGGAGTGGATCGCCCCCCCGCTCACCAGGGCCACGATCCGCGCCTGTCGGGCGGTCTTGGTCGCCGGGATGCTCACGGGCGCGCCGCGGGCGCGCCCGCGGCCCCCAGCTCGTAGCGGCCCGACTGCGCCATGAGCCACACCAGCAGCGCCTTCTGGGCGTGCAGGCGGTTCTCGGCCTCGTCCCACACCACCGACTGCGGGCCGTCGATGACCTCCGCCGTGACCTCGGCCCCGCGGAACGCGGGCAGGCAGTGCAGGAACAGCGCCCGGGGGTCCGCCTTGGCCATCGCCGAGGCGTCCACGACGTACGGCGTGAAGATCCGGGCGCGGGCCTCCCGCTCGGCCTCCTGGCCCATCGACACCCACGTGTCGGTGCACACCACGTCCGCGCCGGCGAGCGCCTCGCCGGGGTCGGTGGTCACGAGCACGGAGCCGCCGGTCTGCGCGGCGCGCTCCTGGGCGGCGCGCACGACGCCGGGGTCGGGAAGGTAGCCCTCCGGTCCGGCCACGCGCACGTGCATCCCCGCGGTCACCCCGCCCAGCAGGTAGGAGTGGGCCATGTTGTTCGCCGCGTCGCCCAGGTAGGCGAACGTCAGCCCGGCGGGGTCGCCCCTGTGCTCCCGCACGGTCAGCAGGTCCGCGAGGATCTGGCACGGGTGGTAGTCGTCGGAGAGCCCGTTGACGACCGGCACGGTCGAGGCCGCGGCCATCTCCTCGAGGCCCGCCTGGGCGTAGGTGCGCCACACGATCGTGGAGACCATGCGGGAGAACACCCGGGCGGTGTCCGTCACGCTCTCCTTGCCCAGCTGCGACTCCCCGGGGTTGATCACCAGCGGGTTGCCGCCGAGGTCGGCGATGCCCGCCGCGAAGGAGACGCGGGTGCGGGTGGACGTCTTGTCGAAGATCACGGCGACGGTCTGGGGACCGGCGTAGGGACGGTGGGCCCAGCGGTCCGCTTTGAGCTCGGCGGCGAGCGCGAGCACCTCGGCCTGTTCCTGCTGGGAGAGGTCGGTGTCGACGAGGAAGTGGCGGGGGGTCATGGACGGTCAGGCTTCCTTCGGTGCGCTCTCGGCCGGCGCCGTGACGGCGGCGGCCGCGGTGGACAGGATCTCGGGCAGGGCGGCCACGAAGGTGCGCGCCTGCTCCGGGGTGAGGACCAGGGGCGGGGCCAGGCGCAGGGTCGCGGGCCCCGGGGCGTTGACGAGGAACCCTGCCTCGCGCGCGGCGTCGACGACGGCGGGCGCGAAGGGGGCCGCGGCCCCCTCGGGCACGTCGAGGTCGGCCCCGATGAGCAGCCCGTGCTGCCGCACGGAGCGCACGCCGGAGGTGGCCCGCAGCCCCTCGGCGAGCACGGCGCCCACGGTGCGGGCGTTGCCGAGCAGGTCGTCCTCCTCGATGACCAGCAGGGTGGCGAGCCCGGCGGCGGTGGCCGGCGGGTTGCCGCCGAAGGTCGTGCCGTGCTGGCCGGCGGTGAGCAGCCCGGAGACCTCGGGGCCGACGGTGAGCATCGCGCCGATCGGGAAGCCGCCGCCCAGGCCCTTGGCCAGGGTGATGGCGTCGGGCAGGTCCGGGCCCGTGAGCTCGGCGGCCGAGGCGAACCACCGGCCGGTGCGGCCCACGCCGGTCTGGACCTCGTCGACGACGAGCAGGGCGCCGTGCTCGCGGGTGAGCTCCCGGGCGCGCCGCAGGTACCCCTCGGGCAGCCCGAGCACGCCGGCCTCGCCCTGGATCGGCTCCACGACGAGCGCGGCGACCGTGTCGTCGAGGTGCTCCTCGAGCGCCTCGAGCGTGGCGGGGATGTGCCGCACCCCGGCGGGCAGGGGCTCGAAGGGCGTGCGGTAGGCCTCCTTGGCCGTCAGGGCCAGGGCTCCCATGGTGCGGCCGTGGAAGCCGGACTCCAGGGCGAGGACCGTGGTGCGGGGCCGGCCGTCGGGACCGGGCCGCTCGTGGCCGTTGCGGCGGGCCAGCTTGAAGGCGGCCTCGTTGGCCTCGGCCCCGGAGTTCGTGAAGAACACGTGGGAGCCGGCGGGCGCCCCGGCCAGCTGGAGGAGCTTCCCGGCCAGCGCGATCTGCTGCGGCGAGGTGAAGAAGTTGGAGACGTGCCCGAGGGTGCGCAGCTGGCGGCTCACGGCCTCCACCCACCGGGGGTGGGCGTGGCCCAGCGCGTTGACGGCGATGCCGGCCAGCAGGTCGAGATAGTCCTTGCCGTCGGCGTCGGTGACCGTGCAGCCCTGCCCCTGGGTGAGCACGAGGGACGGGCTGCCGAAGACCCCGAGCAGGGACTCGGCGTACTCGCCGAGCAGGCCCCGCTGGGCGGAGGCCGGAGAGGCCGGGGAAGGGGTGGAGTCGAGCGCGGTCATGAGTGGGCTCCGTCGTCGGGGATGAGCTGGGTACCGGTGCCGGTGCCGGTAAAGATCTCGAGCAGGCAGGAGTGGGGGGTGCGCCCGTCGACGATGGAGGCCCGGCCCGTCCCGCCCTCCACGGCCCGCAGCGCCGCCTCCATCTTTGGGATCATCCCGGACTGCAGGGTCGGCAGCAGCTCGCGCAGCTCCGAGGCGGTGAGGGAGGAGATCAGGGAGTCCTTGTCCGGCCAGTTCGCGTAGAGGCCCTCCACGTCGGTGAGGGCCACGAACTGCTCGGCCCGCAGGGCCACGGCCACGGCGGCGGCCGCGGTGTCGGCGTTGACGTTGAGGACCTCGCCCGTGGGCCGGCCGTGCTCGTCGACCTCGGGGGCGACGGAGGAGACGACCGGGATCCGCCCGGCGTCGAGCAGCTGGGTGATCGGCGCGGCGTCGACCGCGACCACCTCGCCCACCCAGCCGAGGTCGACCGGGGCGCCGTCCACGACCGTGCCCCGGCGCACCGCGCCGAAGAGGGAGGCGTCCTCCCCGGACAGGCCCACGGCGTAGGGCCCGGTGGCGTTGAGCAGGGAGACGAGCTCGCGCTGGACCTGGCCGGTGAGGACCATGCGGATCGCGTCGACGGCCTCGCGCGAGGTCACGCGCAGTCCCCCGCGGAACTCGGACTCGATGCCCAGCCGCTCCAGCATCCGGTTGATCTGGGGGCCACCGCCGTGCACGACGACGGGCTTCACCCCGAGGTGGCGCAGGAGCACCATGTCCTCGGCGAAGGCCCGGCGCAGGGGCTCGGAGACCATGGCGTTGCCGCCGTACTTGAAGACCATCACGGAGCCGGCGTGGCGCTGGATCCAGGGCAGGGCTTCCACCAGGACGCCCGCCTTGTGCTGGGCGGTCGCGTCGGGGCTCGCGTCGGTGGTCGCTTCGGTGGGGTGGGGCATCGTTCTCCTGCGCCGTCGTCTCGGAAGGGGCGGTGGGTCCGGTCGAAGTCGGGGTCAGCTCGAGTACGCGCTGTTCTCCTCGACGTAGTCGTGGGTCAGGTCGTTGGTCCACACGGTGGCGTCGGCGTCGCCGGCCTTGAGGTCGACGAGCACGGTCACCCGCCGGTCCGCCGCGAGGTCCACGCCCTCGCGGGGGTCCCCGATCGCGCCGTTGCGGCACACGGTCACCCCGTTGATCGTGACGTCGAGCTTGTCCGGGTCGAACGCGGCGTCGGTGGTGCCCACCGCGGAGAGCACGCGGCCCCAGTTGGGGTCGTTGCCGTAGATCGCGGCCTTGAACAGGTTGGAGCGGGCCACGCACCGGCTCACGTCCTCGGCCTGCTTCTCGGTCAGCGCGTTGACGGTGGTGATCTCGATGTCGTGGGAGGCGCCCTCGGCGTCCCGGATCAGCTGCTGGGCCAGGGAGTGGCACACGGCCGTGACGGCCTGGCTGAACTCGAACTCGTCCGGGACGACGCCCGACGCGCCGGAGGCCAGGAGCACCACGGTGTCGTTGGTGGACATGCAGCCGTCGGAGTCGGTGCGGTTGAAGGTCACCTTCACGGCGTCCTCGAGGGCCCACTGCAGCCCGTCCGAGGACAGGTCGGCGTCGGTGGTGAGGACCACGAGCATGGTGGCGAGGCCCGGGGCGAGCATGCCGGCGCCCTTGGCCATCCCGCCGACGGTCCACCCGTCGCGGACGTAGGCGGCCTGCTTGGGCACGGTGTCGGTGGTCATGATCGCCCGGGCGGCGGCGGCGCCCGCGGCGTCGTCGTCCCCCAGCGCCCCGACGACCAGGGGGACGCCGCGCTCCATGACGTCCATGGGCAGCTGGACGCCGATCAGCCCGGTGGAGCACACGACGACGTCGCCCGCCCCGATCCCGAGGGCCTCGCCCACGAGCTCGGCGGTCCGGTGCGAGGCCTGGAAGCCCTGCGTGCCGGTGCACGCGTTGGCGCCCCCGGAGTTGAGGACCACGGCGGAGGCGTTGCCGTCGGCGGTCACGGCCCTGGACCACTGGATCGGGGCCGCGGCGACCCGGTTGGTGGTGTAGACCGCCCCGACGGTGCTCTTGGGCCCGTCGTTGACGACCAGGGCGAGGTCGGGCCCGCCGGAGTCCTTGAACCCCGCCGTGGCGCCGGCAGCGCGGAAGCCCCGGGCGGCGGCCACGCCACGGGTGGTGTCCACCACGAGGGAGCCGGCGGGCTGCTGGGACGGATACGTTCTCACGGGGCGACTCCTTGAAGGGTGAGGCCGGTGTCCTCGGGCAGGCCGAGGGCGAGGTTCATGGACTGGACGGCACCGCCGGCGGTGCCCTTGACGAGGTTGTCGATCACGCACGTGACGACCACCCGGCCCGCGCGGGCGTCGAGGGCCAGCTGCAGCTGGGCGTGGTTGGAGCCGGCGACCGACTTCGTGGCCGGCCACTGCCCCTCCGGCAGGACGGTGACGAACGGCTCCGCGGCATAGGCCGCCTCCCAGGCCTCGCGCAGCTGCGCGGCCGTGACGCCCTCGGCGACCCGGGCGGTGGCGGTCGTGAGGATGCCGCGGGGCATCGGGGCCAGGGTGGGGGTGAAGGAGATCCGGACGGGCTCCCCCGCCGCCTTCGCCAGGCCCTGCTCGATCTCGGGGGTGTGCCGGTGCGCACCGCCCACCCCGTACGGGGACATGGAGCCCATGACCTCCGCGCCGAGCAGGTGGGCCTTGAGGGCCTTGCCCGCGCCCGACGTCCCGGACGCGGCGACGATCACGACGTCCTGCGGCTCGAGCAGCCCCGCCGCGAAGCCCGGGCCCAGGGCGAGCAGCGCGCTGGTCGGGTAGCACCCGGGCACCGCGATCCGGGTGGCACCGCGCAGCTGCTCGCGCTGACGGGTGCCCCGGGAGTCCACGAGCAGCTCGGGCAGCCCGTAGGGCCAGGTCCCCGCGTGCTCGGAGCCGTAGAACTGGTTCCACTCCTCGGCGGAGTCCAGCCGGTGGTCCGCGCCCGCGTCGATCACCACGGTCCCGGCCGGCAGCTGCGCCGCGACCTCCGCGGACGCGCCGTGCGGCAGGGCGAGGAACACGACGTCGTGGTCGGCGAGGAGCTCGGCCGTGGTCTCCACGAGCACCCGGTCCGCCAGGGAGTGCAGGTGGGGCTGCAGCTCCCCCAGCCGCCGGCCCGCGCTGGAGTGCGCGGCCACCGCGCCGATCTCGATCTGCGGATGGCCGGTCAGGATCCTCAGGACCTCTCCGCCGGCGTACCCCGAGGCCCCGGAAACTGCTGCGCTGAACGTCATGCTGCCCACTCTAGCTCAAAGTTATGCACCCACATCAATAATTATGCACCACGGCCGGGCGGACCGGGAGTGGGTCGAGTGCACGGCCCGCGGAGGTCCCCCGGGGTCCGGCCCGCGCCGGAACGGGACGCCTACGATGGCAGGAGTCCGCGTCCTCAATGCCCAGGAGGTACCCGTCATGGTTCGTTGCGTCATGGTCGAGAAGGCCGGAGGCCCCGAGGTGCTGGTCCTCGGCGAGCGCCCGGACCCGCAGCCCGGTCCGGGGCAGCTGCTGGTCGAGACGCGGGCGGCAGGGGTCAACTTCATCGAGGTCTACCAGCGGGAGGGCGTCTACCCCGTGGAGCACCCCTTCATCCCCGGCTCGGAGGGCACGGGCGTCGTGACGGCCGTGGGCCCCGGCGTGGCGCACTTCGCCCTGGGCGACCGGATCACGACGTCCCAGGCCTCGCGCACCTACGCCGACGCGTTCGTCGTCGACGCCGACAAGGCCCTGCGCGTGCCCACCGGCGTCCCCGACGAGGTCGCCGCAGCCCTGCCCCTGCAGGGGCTCACCGCGCACTACCTGGTCCGCTCCACCTGCCCGGTACGGGAGGGCGACGTCGCCGTGATCACCGCCGGCGCGGGCGGGGTCGGCGGCCTCGTGGTGCAGCTGCTGAAGTCGCTGGGGGCCACGGTGGTCGCCCTGGTCGGCTCCCCGGAGAAGGCCGGGACGGCGCGCTCGCTGGGCGCCGACGTCGCGCTGGTCGGCTACGAGGGCTACGCCGAGCAGGTCCGGGAGCTCACCGGGGGCCGCGGCGCCGACGTCGTCTACGACTCCGTGGGCAAGGACACCTTCGACGAGTCGCTCCGGGCGCTGCGCAAGCGCGGGATGCTGGTCCTCTTCGGCGGGTCCTCCGGGCAGGTCCCGCCGTTCGACCTGCAGCGGCTGGCGCACCACGGGTCGCTGTACGTCACCCGGCCCACGCTCAACGACTACCTGCTCGACGAGAAGGAGCGCAACTGGCGCGCCGGCGAGCTGTTCGACGCCGTGCTCGACGGGTCGCTGGGCGTCCGGGTCGCCGGGACGTTCCCGCTCGCGGACGCGCGGCGGGCCCACGAGGTCCTGCAGTCCCGGTCCGCCCAGGGCAAGCTGCTGCTGGTCCCGTGACGGGGCTCACCCCCGGGCGGGGGCGCTCCTCCGCCCGGGGGACAATGAGCGCGTGACCGACGACGTCCTGCTCTCCTTCCCCGCTCGCCCGCCCGCCGCCGCGCACCGCCCCCAGCTGTCCGGTGCCGCCGCCCGCCCGCCGGAGCGGACCCTGGTGGAGGTGCTCCTGGCGACCGCCGAGGAGCACCCCGACGCGCCCGCGCTCGACGACGGGGAGCGCTCCCTGAGCTACACCGACCTGCTGGCCGAGGTCCGCGCCGTGGGCCGCCGCCTGACGACGGCCGGCCTCGGGGCGGGCGACCGGATCGGCGTGCGGGTGCCCTCGGGCACCGCGGAGCTCTACGTCGGCATCCTCGCCGTGCTGCTGGTGGGCGCAGCGTACGTGCCGGTGGACGCCGACGACCCGCAGGAGCGCGCCCGGCTCGTGTTCGACGAGGCGGGCGTCGCCGGCACCGTCGGCGCGGGCGGCTCGATCACCGTGGCACCAGGGCGCACCGGCACGGGACCGTACCCGGCCCCGCGGATGCCCACCCCCGACGACGACGCCTGGATCATCTTCACGTCCGGGTCCACCGGCCGGCCCAAGGGCGTGGCCGTCAGCCACCGCTCCGCGGCCGCCTTCGTGGACGCCGAGGCCCGCCTCTTCCTGCGGGAGGACCCGATCGGTCCGCAGGACCGGGTGCTCGCAGGGCTGTCCGTGGCCTTCGACGCGTCCTGCGAGGAGATGTGGCTCGCGTGGCGCCACGGGGCCTGCCTCGTCCCCGCCCCCCGCTCCCTCGTGCGCTCCGGCACGGACCTGGGGCCCTGGCTCGAGACCCGCGGCATCACCGTGGTCTCCACCGTCCCCACCCTCGCCGCCATGTGGCCGGCGACCGCCCTGGACTCCGTCCGGCTGCTGATCTTCGGCGGCGAGGCCTGCCCGCCCGAGCTGGCGGACCGCCTCGCCGACGGCAGCCGGGAGCTGTGGAACACCTACGGGCCCACCGAGGCGACGGTCGTGGCCTGCGCCGCGCAGCTGCACGCCGGGGCGCCGGTGACGATCGGCCTGCCGCTCGACGGCTGGGACCTCGCCGTGGTCGACGCCGACGGGGTTCCCGTGCCGGAGGGCGGGACCGGCGAGCTGATCATCGGGGGCGTGGGCCTGGCCCGCTACCTGGACCCCGCCAAGGACGTCGAGAAGTACGCCCCCATGCCCGGCCTCGGCTGGGACCGCGCCTACCGTTCCGGGGACCTCGTGACCTACGACCCGGCGGGCCTGCTGTTCGTGGGACGGGCCGACGACCAGGTCAAGCTCGGGGGCCGGCGGATCGAGCTGGGGGAGGTGGACGCGGCCCTGCAGGCCCTGCCGGGCGTGCGCGGCGCGGCCGCCGCCGTCCAGGAGACCGCCGCCGGCCACCAGGTCCTCGTCGGCTACCTGGTCCCGGAGGACGCCCACGGGGCCTCGGCGCCGTTCGACACCGCCGCGGCCCGGGAGCACCTGGCCCAGGCGCTGCCGGCCGCGCTGGTCCCCCTGCTGGCCGTCACCGACGACCTCCCCACCAAGACCAGCGGCAAGGTCGACCGGCGCGCCCTCCCCTGGCCCCTGCCCGGGGCCGCGGACGCCGCCGCCGCGGACCTCACCGGCACGGACGAGGAGGACCGCTGGATCCTCGAGCAGTGGGCCGCGGTCCTCGGCGTCGGGCCGGTGGGACCGGACGCCGACTTCTTCGCCCACGGCGGCGGGTCGCTGGCCGCCGCGCAGGTCGTCTCGGCGCTGCGGCAGAAGTACCCCACCGTCACCGTCTCGGACGTCTACGCCCACCCCCGCGCGGGCGCACTCGTCGAGATGGTGCGCCGTGACGCCCCCAAGCCCCGGGCCGCGGCCCACGCGACCGACGAGCGCTCCGTGCGGCGCACCGCCCGGCGTTCGCAGGTCTTCCAGACGCTCATGGGCGTGCCCCTGCAGGTCCTGGCGGGCATGCGCTGGCTCACCTGGCTGCTGGTCCTCAACAACGTCCTGGGCTCGACCGGTCTGCTGCCCGGGACCCCCGTCGTGTCCTGGTGGTGGGTGCTGGCGGCCTGGCTCGTGTTCCTCAGCCCACTCGGCCGGATGGGCCTCACCGTGCTCGCGGCCCGCATCCTCCTGCGCGGCCTGACCCCGGGGGACTACCCCCGCTCCGGGCGGGTGCACCTGCGGCTGTGGCTGGTGGAGGGCATCGCCCAGGCGTCGCGGGCCGTGTCGCTGTCCTCGGCCCCGTGGATGCCGTACTACGCCCGGGCGCTGGGCGCACGGATCGGCCGCGACGTCGATCTGCACTCCGTCCCGCCCGTCACGGGTCTGCTGACGGTCGGCCGCGGGGCCGCCGTCGAGCCCGAGGTGGACCTGTCCGGCTGGTGGATCGACGGCGACGTGCTCCACGTCGGGTCCGTCCAGATCGGTGCCGACGCCGTCGTGGGTGCCCGCTCCACGCTCATGCCCGGCACGCGGATCGGGCGCGGGGCCCGGGTCGGCGCAGGCTCCGCGGTGCTCGGGAGGGTCAAGGACGGGGTGCGCGCCGAGGGCTCCCCCGCCCAGGCCGCGGGCAGGCACCGCCCCGCGTGGCCAGCGGGGCCGGCGCCGCGCTCCCGCTGGTGGGCGACGGCCTACGGCCTCGCCTCCGTCGTGCTGTCGGCCATCCCCTACCTCGCCGCCGCGGCCGCCGCGGCCGTCCTCGGCGCGGCGCTGCGCCCGGAGCTGGGGCAGGCGCCCACCCTCACCGCCCTGCTCGCGGACCGGACCCTGCTGTGGGCCGTGCCGCTGGCCGCGCTGGTGTGGTTCCTCGTCTGCGCCCTGCTGGTGCTCGCGGTCGTCCGGGCCCTGTCCCGGGGCATCACGGCCGGGCACCACCCCGTCCGCTCGGCCGTGGGATGGCGGATCTGGGCCACGGAGCGGGTGATGGACATGGCCCGCGAGCTGCTGTTCCCGCTCTACGCCGGGCTCTCCACCCCGGTCTGGATGCGGCTGCTGGGCGCCAGGGTCGGCCGCGACGCCGAGATCTCCACGGCCGTGCTCATCCCCTGCCTGACCACCATCGGCGCCGGAGCCTTCCTGGCCGACGACACCAAGCTCGCCCCCTACGAGCTCGGCGGCGGGTGGATGCACGTCGGTCCCGTCAAGATCGGCAAGCGCTCCTTCCTCGGCAACTCCGGCCTCGCCGCCGCCGGGCGGCGGGTGCGCAAGAACTCCCTGGTGGCCGTGCTGTCCTCCGCCCCCGAGAAGGCCAAGGCCGGGTCCTCGTGGCTCGGCTCTCCCCCCATCCGGCTGCGGCGCACGGCGGTCGAGGCGGACGACGCGCTGACGTACGCCCCGCCCGCGCGGCTGAAGGTGCTCCGCGGGGCCGTCGAGAGCCTGCGCCTGACGGCCGTGGTCGCCTCGACCGCCCTGGTGTTCCTCACGGTGCTGGTCCTCGACCGGATCGTCCAGGGCTCCGGCTATGCGGTGGCCGGCCTGGTCTCCGGCGCGGTGATGATGGGGGCGGGCCTGCTCGCGGCGGTGCTGTCCGTGCTCGTCAAGTGGGCGCTCGTGGGCCGCATCCGAGGGGGCGAGCACCCCCTGTGGAGCTCCTTCGTCTGGCGCAACGAGCTGCAGGACACGTTCGTCGAGCTCGTGGCCGCCCCGTGGTTCGCGAACGCCGCTGCGGGCACCCCGGCCCTCGTCTGGTACCTGCGCGCCCTGGGGGCCCGGATCGGTCACGGCGTGTGGTGCGAGACCTACTGGCTGCCCGAGGCGGACCTCGTGCGGCTGGGCCACGCCTCGACCGTCAACCGCGGCACCGTCCTCCAGACCCACCTCTTCCACGACCGCATCATGTCCCTGGACACCGTGGCGCTGGGGACGGGCGCGACCATGGGCCCGCACGGGGTGATCCTCCCGGCCGCGAGCGTGGGGGACGCCACGACGGTGGGACCCGTGTCGCTGGTGATGCGCGGGGAGTCCGTGCCCGCCGCCTCCTACTGGACCGGCAACCCGGTCCGGCCCTGGTCCCGCAACGTCCCCGTCCCGACCGCCGGCGCCGCCACCGGTCCGTGACCGGACCCGTTCCCGCCCCCACCCCTCACGAAAGGCCCCGCGTGCCCGTCACCTCCTGCCCCCTCCCGGACCCGTACACCCCGGCGGCCGGGACCCCGGCCGTCCGCGTGCACCGGTACGACCTGGAGCTGGACTACCGGGTGGAGAGCAACCGGCTGGCCGGCGACGCCGTGCTGCACTGCACGGCCCGCAGCTCGTCCCCCCGCATCGAGCTGGACCTCACCGGGCTGTCCGTGAGCCGGGTCCGCGCGGGCCTGGGGGCGGAGCACGGGGGGAGGAAGCCCGTCCGGTTCGCCCAGCACGGCCCGCGCCTGGCCGTCACCCTCCCCCGTCCCCTCGAGCACGGGGAGGAGTTCACTCTGGAGATCCGCTACGGGGGCCGGCCCGGGCCGGCCGACGGGCCCTGGGGTGAGATCGGCTGGGAGGAGCTGACGGACGGCGTGCTCGTGGCGGGCCAGCCCACCGGGGCCTCGACCTGGTTCCCCTGCAACGACCACCCGTCGCAGAAGGCGACCTTCCGCTTCGAGATCTCCACCGACGCGGAGTACTACGTCCTGGCCAACGGCCGGCTCGAGTCCCGGACCCGCCACGCCAGCCGCCGCACCTGGGTCTACCGCCTCGACGTCCCCACGCCGACCTACCTCGCCACCGTCCAGATCGGCGACTACCGGCGCACCCGGCTCGTGGAGGGACCCGTCCCCCAGTACCTGGTCCACCCGGTGGGCCGGGCCGACGAGTGCGCCGAGGGCTTCCACTCCCAGGAGCAGATGATGGCCGCGTTCACGGAGGCTTTCGGCCCCTACCCCTTCGAGGACTACACGGTGGTGGTGGCCGAGGACGACCTCGAGATCCCGCTGGAGGCCCTCGGCTGCTCGGTCTTCGGCCGCAACCACCTGGCGCACTCCTGGGACAACCAGCGGCTGATCGCCCACGAACTGTCCCACCAGTGGTTCGGCAACTCGCTCACCGCCTCCGGCTGGCAGCACATCTGGTTGCACGAGGGCTTCGCCTGCTACGCGGAGTGGCTGTGGTCCGAGGCCTCCGGCGGGTGGTCCGCGGCGCGCCGGGCCCGGGCCGCGTGGGAGGGGCTGCGCGCGGCCCCGCAGGACCTCGAGGTGGGGCGTCCCGGCCCCGACACCATGTTCGACGACCGGGTCTACAAGCGCGGCGCCCTGACGGTCCACGCGCTGCGGGCCGCCGTGGGCGACGACGCCTTCTTCCCGATGCTGCGCTCCTGGACCGAGCGGTACCGCCACGGCCTGGTCACCACCGAGCTGTTCGAGGCGCACGTGGCCGGGAAGTGCCCCGGCCTCCCCCGCGAGCAGCTCACCGCCCTGCTGCACGACTGGCTGTTCCGCCCGGCCCTGCCCGGCTTCCCCGGCTGAACCCCCGGGCGGCCGCGCCGGCGGCGAGGATCTCGGACCGCTCCGGGTCAGTGCTGCTCGCGGTAGAGCCGGCGCGCGAACCAGACGCCGGCGCCCGCGGTGGCCAGCCCGGCGAGCAGCAGCAGCGCGGCCTGGACCCGCTGCCACGCCACCGTGCCGGCCGTGATGCCGTCCCCGAACTCGCCGGCCTCGGCGGTCTCGACCACCTGCAGTGTGCCGTCCTCCACGGCCAGCAGCGCGTCGGCCTCCGGGTGGAAGTCCTCCTCGCTGGAGCCGGTCTGGGTGCCGCGGAAGACGACCTCCTCCCCCGGCGTGGGCACGCGCGGGTCGGCGAGGCCCGAGTCGAAGGGCTGCTCGGCGACGGCCGGGTCCCCCGGCAGGGCGCCGCGGTAGATGGGGTTGTAGGTTTTCGTCCGCAGGTCGTTGGTGAGGTCCTGGTACTGCCCGGAGACGACCCAGGAGCGGTCGGCGTAGGCGGCCAGCCGGCGGGACTCGTCCCAGGACAGGGCCGCGCTCACGGCGAGGACGAGGCCCAGGAGGAGCCCGAGCAGCCCCACCGCGATCGGCTTCCATGCGATCGCGCGTCCGGCGCGCCGGTCGTCGTCGCGCTCGTGCTCGGGGCGGTCGCCGGCGCCGTCCTCGGTGTCGTCGTCGAAGGCGAAGAACGCGTCCTGCCGGTCGGTGGTCTCCTCGGTCATGCTGGGCTCCTGGGACGGGGGCGGGGGGAAGCGGGGGCCGCGGCACCGGGGCGGCGCGGGCGGTGACCCGGTGCCACAGTACCCAAGTTCGCCGGGCACCTCCTGGGCGTGCGCGCGTGTTACCCGGGGGCCCGTCCCCGCACGCGCGACGGCCCGCGCCCCGGGGCGGGGCGCGGGCCGTCGGAGGCGCGGACGGGCTCAGCCGCGCAGCACGGCCCCGTGGCGCTGCCCGGCCACGGCGACGGCCGCCTCGCGGGCCGCGGACGCCTCGTCGGCCGTCAGGGTGCGGTCCGGGGCGCGGAAGCGCAGCGCGAACGCCACCGACTTCTTCCCGTCCTCGATGCCGGGGCCCTGGTAGACGTCGAACACGTGCACGTCCTCGAGCAGCTCCCCGGCGCCGTCCTCCAGGGCCGTGCGCAGCGCCGCGGCGGGCACCGCGGCGTCGACGACGAGCGCGACGTCCTGCGTCGCGGCCGGGTAGCCGGAGAGGGCCCGCGCCTGCACCACGCCGGTCTCGGCGGCGGTGAGGGAGCTGAGGTTGAGCTCCATCGCCACGGTGCGGGCGGGCAGGTCCTGCGCGGCCACGAGCTTCGGGTGCAGCTCGCCGGCGTAGCCGATGGGCGTGCCGTCGGCCGTGGCGAGCACCGCGGTGCGGCCCGGGTGGAACGCCTGGTGCGCGCCCTGGCGCACCGACAGCTCGACGCCGAGGACCTCGGCGGCCAGCCGGGCCGCGTCGAGCGCGTCCTGCCAGTCGAAGGCCCGCGGGCTCACCCAGGGGGTCTCGGCCGCGTCCCGGCCGGCGAGCACCGCCGCCAGGTGGCGCGGCTGGGCGGGGATGCCGGCCTCCAGCTGGTCGAGCACCTCCGGGGACGGCCGGGCACCCAGCGGCGGCACCACCGGGGAGCCCAGCGGCTGCACCGGCCGGAAGACGCGCCCGATCTCGTACAGCGCGAGGTCACGGAAGCCGCGGGAGGTGTTGCGCCGCAGGACGTCGAGCAGGCCCGGCAGCAGCGAGACGCGCAGCAGGCCCTGGGCCTCGCTGATCGGGTTGGCCAGCTTCACGGACGGCACCGGCACGCCGGGCTCCGGGGCGCCCCAGAGCTCGTTGTCTGCGGAGGTGACGAACGGATAGGCGAGCACCTCGGTCAGCCCGGCGGCCGCGAGCGCGTCGGCCACGCGCTTGCGGGCCTGCTGCTCGGCGGTGAGGCCGCGGCCGGGAGGGGCCACGGGCAGCCGGGACGGGATCCGGTCGTAGCCGTCGAGGCGGGCGATCTCCTCGACGAGGTCCTCCTTGGCGACGAGGTCGGGGCGCCAGGTGGGCGGCACGACGCGCCAGCCGTCGTCGGTGGCGGTGACCTGCGCGCCGAGCTCCGCGAGGACCGGCACGACCTGCTCGGCGGTGTAGTCCACGCCCACGCGCCGGGCCGGGTAGTCCCAGGGCAGCTCGATCGGGGCGGGCTCCGTGGTGCGGTCCACGTCCGTGGTCTCGGTCCCCGCCGTGCCGCCGGCGAGCTCCACGAGCAGCTCGACGGCGCGCTGGGCGGCCGCCGGGGCGAGCTGCGGGTCCACGCCGCGCTCGAAGCGCTTGGACGCCTCCGAGGAGAGCCGGTGCCGCCGCGCGGTGCGGGCGATCGAGACCTCGTCGAAGCGGGCGGCCTCCACGAGCACGTCCACGGTGCCGTCCGAGACCTCGGTGGTGGCCCCGCCCATGACGCCGGCCAGGCCGATCGGCCCGGAGCCGTCGGTGATGAGCAGGTCCTCGGGGTGCAGGGTGCGCTGCTTGCCGTCCAGCGTGGTCAGCGTCTCCCCCGGCGCCGCGCGCCGCACGCCGAGGCCGCCGCTCAGCGCGGCGAGGTCGTAGAAGTGCAGCGGCTGGCCGAGCTCGAGCATGACGTAGTTGGAGATGTCCACCGGCAGGGAGACCGAGCGGATCCCGGCCAGGCGCAGGCGCGCCGCCATCCACGGGGGCGTCGGGGCGCCCGCGTCGATGCCGGTCACCGTGCGGGCGACGAAGCGGGTGCAGCCGGGGTTGCCGTGGATGGGGGCGGCGTCGTCGACCGCGACGGGGAACCCGTCCGCGGTGGCGGCGGGCACGCGGGCGGCCACGGCCCCGGCCGGGTCGGCGAAGGGCGCGTGCACGGCGTGGCAGTACTCGCGGGCGACGCCGCGGACCGAGAACGCGTAGCCGCGGTCGGGGGTCACGTTGATCTCGGCGGCCTCGTCGTAGAGCCCGAGCAGCTCCAGGGCGTCGGCGCCGATCTCCGGGTCCAGGCCCAGGCGCGAGAGCACCAGGATGCCGTCGTGGTCCTCGCCGATCCCGAGCTCGCGCACGGAGGCGATCATGCCCGCGGAGGTGTGGCCGTAGGTCTTGCGCGCCGAGATCGCGAAGTTCCCGGGCAGCACGGCGCCGGGCAGGGTCACGACGACCTTGTCCCCCACCTCGAAGTTGTGGGCGCCGCAGATGACGCCCTGCACGCCGGAGGGGTCGATGCCCTTGCCGGTCAGCGTCTGCTGCCGGCCCTCGGGGACCACGCGCACGGTGCACCAGTTGACGGTCTTGCCGTTGGAGTGGGTCTCCGGCTCCTTGGACAGCACCTGGCCCACCACGACCGGGCCCTTGAGCTCGTCCGTGGGCCGGTGGACGGCCTCCTCCTCGAAGCCGACCTCGACGAGGGTGGCCAGCACGTCCTCGGCGGTCGCGCCGGCCGGGACGGGCGCGTGCTCGCGCAGCCATGACAAAGGAACTCGCATGTTCTAGATCTCCATCCCGAAGTGCTCGCTGAAGCGGATGTCGCCCTCGACCATGTCGTGCATGTCCGGGACGTTGTTGCGGAACATCAGGGTCCGCTCGATGCCCATGCCGAACGCGAAGCCCGAGTGGACCTCGGGGTCGATGCCGGCCGCGCGCAGCACGTTGGGGTGGACCATCCCGCACCCGCCCCACTCGATCCAGCGCGGCCCGCCCTTGGCGTTCGGGTGCCACACGTCCAGCTCGGCCGACGGCTCGGTGAAGGGGAAGTAGTTGGGGCGCAACCGGATCCTCGCCTCCGGGCCGAACATCTGCCGGGCGAAGTGCTCGAGCGTGCCCTTGAGGTCGGCCATCGACAGGCCCTTGTCCACGGCGAGGCCCTCGACCTGGTGGAAGACGGGGGTGTGCGTGGCGTCGAGCTCGTCGGTGCGGTAGGTGCGGCCGGGGACGACGACGTAGACCGGCAGCTCCCGGGTCAGCAGCGTGCGCATCTGCACCGGGGAGGTGTGCGTGCGCAGCACAAGGTGCGCCTCGGGCGGGTCGACGAAGAACGTGTCCTGCAGCTCCCGCGCCGGGTGGTCCGGCTTGAAGTTCAGGGCGTCGAAGTTGTACCACTCGGACTCGACCTCGGGCCCGTCCGCGACCTCCCAGCCCATGGCCACGAAGGTCTCGCCGATGCGCTCCATGAGGTTGGTCAGCGGGTGGCGCCCGCCGAGCCGCCGGCGCCGGCCGGCGGCAGTGACGTCCACGGCCTCCTCGACGAGGATGCGGGCGTCCCGCTCCTCCTCGAGGACCGTGGTGCGGGCGGTGATCGCCTTGGCGACCCGGCCACGGGCCTGGCCCAGCAGCTTGCCGGCGGCCGCCTTCTGCGCCTTGTCCAGCGATCCGATCCGCCGGTTCGCCAGCGCCAGCGGGGACCGCTCCCCCGCGTGGGCGAGCCGGGCCTCCTTGAGCTCGTCCAGGTCCTTGGCGTTCTCGACGGCGGCCAGCGCCGCGTCCACGGCGGCGGTGACCGCGGCCTCGTCGGTCGGGTCGACCGCGCCGCTCGCGGCGGTCTCGGGTGGCAGTTCAGACATCAGCACTGACTTCTTCGGCTCGGGGACGGCTTCGTCCGGGCGCGCTCCGGCCCCTCGGGGCGGTTCGTTCCACGGGAAAGCCCGGATCGGCACGGATCACGGGCGGGCCCCAGTCTATGCCAGGTGCTCCGGGTCCCGCCCGTGCGGCCGGGCCGGTCGCCCGGACCCGGCCGCACCCGACGGGACGGGAGCACGCGCTCCCGCCCGCCGAAGGAGCCCGACGGGGCCCTGCCCCTTCCCTGCCCTGGCGGTCGTCGCGATCGGCGCCGTCTTCTCCGGCGAGCCGCTCGCCGCCGCCGGGACCGTGCTCCTGGACGCGGGCGGGGCCCCCTGGCCCCGTCCACGCCGTAGCCTCGGAGCATGACTGCCGAACTCAGCCCCGGGCACCGGATGCGCGCGGTGTGGAACATGGCGAACCTGTCGACGCCGCTGGGCCTGCTCGTCGCCGCCGCCACGGGCACGAAGCTGGTGCGCGGGCCCGACGGGCTGATCCTCGGCTTCGGCTACCGGCCCCGGCTGCCGAAGGCCGGGGCGTTCACCGTGGGCAACGTGGTCCTGTTCCGCGCCGGGATGCACGACGTCGTGGCCCGTCCCCGGCTCGTGGCCCACGAGGCGCGCCATGCTAGCCAGTACGCGCTGTGCCTCGGCCTGCCGTTCCTGCCGCTCTACGCCGCCGCCGCGGCGTGGTCCCTGCTGCGGACCGGGCACCCGGCCCTGCGCAACGTCTTCGAGGTGCGGGCCGGCCTCGCCGACGGCGGCTACCGCGTCCCGGGTCCCCGCTGAGCCCGAGCCTGCCCCCGGGACCGGGGTCGGTCCCGCAGCTGCTCCAGCAGCGCGCGCACGATCGGCAGGTCGGCCGGGATCCACGGCAGCGACAGCACGGCGCCGGGCTCCGCCAGCGGCAGCCAGCGCACGGCGAGGTGGTCCTCCCCCGCGACGGGGGCGGGCGCGCCGTCGGCCACCACGCCGGTCCACACCCGCATCGCCGCGGTGTCCTTGAGCGACCAGCCCTGCGCGTGCGGTCCCGGCACCTCGGCCAGCAGCTCCACCCGGGTGCCGAGCTCCTCGGCGCACTCCCGCACGAGGGCCTCCTCGCAGCTCTCGCGCGGCTCCTGCTTGCCGCCGGGAAACTCCCACAGCCCGCGCAGGGCCTCGGGATAGGCCCGCTGGGCGGCGAGGAAGGAGGTGGGCCGGCGGGCGTCGTCCAGCAGGGCGGCGCCGACCACCTGGGTGCGGTGGCCGGTGGGGAGGGAGGAGGTCACCGGACCAGTCTGCCAGCCCCGCGGCCACGGGGAGCGTGCGCGGAACCGCCGGTCCGCCGGAGTGCTGCATCCCGGCCTCTTGCACATACCCTGTAACCATGCTGATCATCACCGCAGCTCCGCCCACCCGCACCACGATCGACCTGGAGGCCCTCCGATGAGCGGTGGACTGATGGCCCTGCTGGACGACGTCGCCGCCCTGGCCCGCGTCACCGCCGCCTCCGTGGACGACATCGGCGCGGCCGCCGGACGGGCGAGCATGAAGGCCGCGGGCGTCGTCGTGGACGACACCGCCGTGACCCCCCAGTACGTCGACGGCATCTCCCCGGCGCGCGAGCTGCCCATCATCTGGCGCATCACCAAGGGCTCGCTGCGCAACAAGCTGCTGTTCATCCTGCCGGTGGCGCTGCTGCTGAGCCAGTTCGCGCCGTGGCTGCTGACCCCGATCCTCATGCTCGGCGGCAGCTACCTCTGCTTCGAGGGCGCCGAGAAGATCTGGGGCAAGCTCTCCGGCCACGGGGCCGGGGAGAAGACCCCGGTGGTCGAGAAGAGCCGGGAGGCCGAGGACACGATGGTCGGCGGCGCGGTGCGCACCGACCTCATCCTCTCGGCCGAGATCATGGTGATCTCCCTCAACGAGGTGGCCGACGAACCGCTGCTCGCGCGCGCGGCCATCCTGGTGGTGGTGGCCCTCGGCATCACCGCCCTGGTCTACGGCGTGGTGGCGCTGATCATCCGGATGGACGACTTCGGCCTGCACCTGGCCGAGCGGAGGTCCCCGGCCGCCCAGAGGATCGGCCGCGGCATGGTCAAGGGGATGCCCAAGCTGCTGACCGTCATCTCGGTCGTGGGCACCGCCGCCATGCTGTGGGTGGGCGGGCACATCATCCTCGTCGGGATCGACGAGCTGGGCTGGCACGCCCCGTACGAGGCCGTGCACCACGTCGAGACCCTCGTGCACGGGGCCGTCCACGGCGGCCTCGGCGCGGCGCTGGCCTGGCTCACGAACACCTTTTTCTCCGCGGTGCTGGGACTGGCCTGGGGCGCGGTCCTGGTGCTGGTGTGGGAGCTGCTGCCCTTCGGCAAGGGCCGGCACGGGGACCACCACGCCGAGCAGGAGGCCTCCGGCGAGCACCACGGGAAGCACTCCGCGGCGGCACCCGCGGCCCAGGACGGCAGTGCCCCGGGCGACGCCGCGCCCCCGGCCGACGGAGGATCCACCGCGGCCCGCTGACGGCCGGGCGCAGGAACCGACGGCGCAGCCCCCCGCGGGGCTGCGCCGTCGCCGCGTCTGCGGCGTCAGGCGGGCCGGGCACCGCGGCGTTGCGCGCGGGCCGAGGCGTAGAGGCACACGGTGGCGGCGGTGCCCACGTTGAGGGACTCGGCGCGCCCGTGCACCGGCACGGCCACGCGGTGGTCGGCCAGGGCCTTCTCCTGCTCGGACAGGCCCTGCGCCTCGTTGCCGAACAGCCACACGGTGGGCCGGGCGAGGTCGTAGCCGGCGTCGAGGACGTCCAGCCCGGCGGCACGGGCCGCGGAGGCGTCCTGGAGCCGGTCCAGGTCCACGTCGCCGTGCCCGTCGGCGGCCAGCACGCCGCACCCGGCCGCGCGCGCGGTGTCGAGCAGCGCGGGCAGGTCGGCGCCCACGGCCACCGGCAGGTGGAAGAGCGAGCCGGCCGTGGAGCGCACGGTCTTGGGGTTGTAGACGTCGACGCTGCCGGCGGTGAGCACCAGGGCGTCGGCCCCGGCGGCGTCGGCGGCGCGCAGGACCGTCCCTGCGTTGCCGGGGTCCTGGACGCGGGCCAGGACCGCGACGAGCCGGGGGCGCGCCGCGAGGACCGTCTCCGCGGGCACGTGCAGGGTCCGGCACACCGCGACGACGCCCTGCGGGGTCACGGCGTCGCTCATCGCCGCGAGCACGTCGCGGGTGACGAGGCGCGCGAACACGGACCGGTCCTCGGCGACGCGCTCGAGCAGCCCGGCGATGTCCGGGTGGCGGGTCAGCGCGTCCTCGGTGACGTAGACGGCGTCCACGCACGGGGACTCGAGGTGGCGGGCCAGGGCCTCGCGGGCGTTCTGCGGCCCCTCGGCGAGGAACAGCCCGCGCTTGGAACGAGCGGAGCGCCCGGCCAGTCCCGCGACGTCCTTCACCCGATCGGCTCGGGGGTTGGACATCGGCTGGGCGGCCAGGCGCTCCGTGAGGTTCACTGCGGCGGCAGTGCTCAGGCGGCGGCTTCGCGCGGCGCGGAGGTGTCCTCCGGCAGCGCGTTCTTGGCGACCTCGACCAGGGCGACGAACGCGGCCTGGTCGTTGACCGCCAGCTCGGCGAGCATGCGGCGGTCGACCTCGACCTCGGCGGCCTTCAGGCCCTGGATGAAGCGGTTATAGGTCAGGCCGTTGGCGCGGGCCGCGGCGTTGATCCGCTGGATCCACAGGCGGCGGAAGTCGCCCTTGCGCTTGCGGCGGTCGTTGTAGCTGTAGACGAACGAGTGGGTGACCTGCTCCTTCGCCTTGCGGTACAGGCGCGAGCGCTGGCCGCGGTAGCCGGAGGCCTGCTCGAGGATCTCCCGGCGCTTCTTGTGGGCGTTGACTGCCCGCTTCACACGTGCCACGTGTGTACTCCTTCACTTCGGTCCCGGCCGTCCGGCCGGGAGGTCACAACTGTGCGGGGCGGGGAGCGTCGCTCCCCGGGGGTGGGGTGGGCCTACTTGCCCAGCATCTTCTTGATGACCTTGGCCTCGCCCGGGGTCACGATCTGGTCGGAGGCCAGACGGCGGGTGAGACGCGAGGACTTGTGCTCCAGGTAGTGGCGGCGGTTGGCCTGCTGGCGCTTGACCTTGCCGGTACCGGTGAGCTTGAAGCGCTTCTTGGCCCCGCTGTGGGTCTTCATCTTCGGCATGTGAGCCGTTCTCCTTACGAGTTGTCCGGCGGTGACCGCCGGAGGGCGCGACGAGGTCCGTCGCACCTCAACGGTGCCCCCGGGCACAGCCGGGGACCGGCTGCCCGCCCGGGGGCGTTGTCAGTTCTGCTGTCCGCGCGCGGCGGGCTCAGGCCCTGCCCGGACCCGGCCGGGGACCGGGTGTCGGACGCGCCGGCGTGGGCTTCGCGGGCCGCGGGGGCGCCGCCTGCTGCGGTGCCGCCGGCTGCTGCGGTGCCGGCGCGGGCTCGGGCTCGGGCGCCGCCTGCTCCGGTGCTGCCTGCTCCGGTGCTGCCTGCTCCACCGGCGCCTGATCCTCGGGGGCCGCCTGCGGCTCCGGGGCCTGCTCCGGCGCCGCCTGCTGCTCCGGCGCCTGGGCCTGGGCGGCCTGGGCGAGCAGCTCGGCCGGGAACGCGTCCCCGATCGTCTGCGTCACGGGCTCGGCCGAGGAGGTGTCGATCTTCTCCTGGGCCCTGCGCTCGTTCTCGGCCCGGGCCTCGTCGCGCTGCTTCTGGCGGCGCGCCTCGGCCTTGGCCTCGGCCTTGTTCTTCAGCGGACCCACGACCATCACCATGTTGCGCCCGTCCACCCGCGGGCTCGACTCCACGGCCCCGACCTCGGCGACGTCGTTCGCGAAGCGCTCGAGCAGGCGCACGCCCATCTCGGGACGCTGCTGCTCACGGCCGCGGAACTGGATCATGGCCTTGACCTTGTCACCGGCGACCAGGAACCGCTTGGCGTGGCCGACCTTGGTGTCGTAGTCGTGGGTGTCGATCTTCAGGCGGAAGCGGACCTCCTTGAGGACCGTGTTCGTCTGGTTCTTGCGGGCCTCGCGGGCCTTGACCGCGGCTTCGTACTTGTACTTGCCGAAGTCCATGAGCTTGGCCACCGGGGGCTTCGCGTTCGGTGCCACCTCGACCAGATCAAGATCCGATTCGCGGGCCAGCCTGAGCGCGTCCTCGACGCGGACGATGCCGACCTGCTCGCCACCGGGACCGACGAGGCGGACTTCCGGGACGCGGATTCTGTCATTGATGCGTGGATCGCTGATGCCGTGCTCCTGCTCTTTCGCGTGCTCCCCGGCGGCTACCGGAAAGCGTCATGGTTCGGTTGCGCTCCGCAACGACAAAAGCCCCCGCTGCGGTCGGCAAGCGGAGGCTCATCGCTACGGCGTCCCGGAGGGGGCCGTGCTGCGTGACGGCACGCTGCGGAGAGCTGTCCCCGTGGCGGGCCGTCGTGCGGACGATGTCGTCGCGGACCCGGCGGCCGCCGACCGGTCCTGCGGGAGGACCGGGGTCGTGGCCGGCGCGGGTGGGAGTCTCCTCCACTTGCACACTGCGACTCAGTCTAGCCCATAGGCGCCGTGTTGCGGAAACCCCGGCGTCCCCCGTGTCGGCCGCTCGTCAGTCGTCCTCGGTCGTGCGTATCCCCCGCCGGGCGGAGAGCAGCTCCAGCTCGGGACGGGCCGCCACGAAGCGCTCGACCTCGTCCAGGACGTCGACGAGGTGGGCGGCGTCCCCGGCCACCGCGGCGGCCCCCACGAGGGCCCGGCGGTGCAGGTCGAGGTGGCCGGCCTCCGCGGCGCTCACCGGGAAGCGGCGGCGCAGCTCGGCCACGAGCGGGCGCACCAGGGACCGCTTGCCCTTGAGGGAGTGCACGTCCCCGAGCAGCACGTCGAACTCGATCCACCCGATCCACACGGTCCGGGACCTCCTCTCCGCCCGGCGCCGGGCCTCCCCTGCAGGATAGGCCGGGCCGTTCCGGCGGTGTGGCAGAGTTGGACCATGACTTCCGAGAACACCTTCCGCTTCGACGACGCCGACCGCTCCGGCCAGGAGATCCCCCAGGAGACGGTGCAGGCCGTCGACGACCAGATGCGCGACATCGCGGAGGTCCCCGCCATCGAGGTCATCACCACGGCCGCCGTCCACCTGATGAGCGCCGCGGCGGTGAAGTGCGGTCTCGCCGCCGGGGAGGACGCCGAGGAGCTGAAGGACCTCGACGAGGCGCGCAAGCTGATCACGGCGCTCGCCGGATTCGTCACCGCCGCCGCCCCGGAGATCGGCTCGCAGCACGCCGCTCCCCTGCGCGACGGCCTGCGCACCCTCCAGCTCGCCTTCCGCGAGGCCTCGCCCTACCCGGACGCCCCCGGCAAGGGCCCGGGCGAGAAGTTCACCGGCCCGGTGAGCTGACCCCGTCCTCGTCCCACCCCCCGCGGGCTGGTCCGGTGCGTCCGGGTCAGCCCGCTGTCGTGAGCCGCAGCTGCATGGAGTCCACGTCCTCGGCCAGGGCGGGCTCGACGCTCAGCCGGGCCTGGAAGCGCGCGACGACGTCGTCCAGCTGCGCCCGGTCCAGTCCGGGCCGCAGCTCGAGCACGACGGCGAGCTCGGGCCCGGCACCGCCGCCGGGGACCACGGCGCCGCCGGTGGTGCGGGCGGCGACGCCGTCGCCGGGTGCCGTGCGGGCCGCGACCACGCCGGGCAGGCCGGTCGCCGAGCGGACCACGGCCTCCGCGACCTCCGCGCTGCGGTAGGACGGGCTCCACGCCCGGCCCCGGGCGAGCGCCCACAGGGCGGGCCGGCGGACCACGAAGGGCGTCGCGGAGCCCGGGTCGAGCACGAGCAGCTGGGTGCCGTCCTTGACCGCGGCGATCGCCGTGCGGCGCACGTCGGAGGCCACGGGCCGGGCCGCGGCGTGCCAGGCCGCGAGCGCCTGCGGGGACGTGAACACGGGCAGCACCGGGCGGCCGTCGGCCGCGCGCAGGGACACGAGGGCCATGTCGGCCTCCTTGTCGGCCACCAGCCCGGCCTCCGTGACGGTGGACGAGGAGACCTCGGCGACCACGGGCACGAAGACGCGGGCGCCGGCGAGCGCGGCGACGACGGCCGCCTCGTCCCCCGTGCCCGCCCGCAGCGCCGCCAGCGCCGCCAGCACCCCGGGGTCGGCGGCGCCCTCGTCACCGGGGAAGAGGTGGGTGTGGCTGGTGCCCTCCCCGAGGTTGCGCCCCGCCCACGCCTGGCCGCCGGTGTCCGCGGTGCCGCCGGCACCGCGCAGCTGGGCGGCGATGTGCTCCGGCAGCCGCCGGTCGGTCACCGCTCTCCCGGGCGGCCTGCGACGTCGAGGGCCTGCTGGAGGGTGAAGCGGCCCGCGTAGAGGGCCTTGCCCACGATCGCGCCCTCCACCCCGGCGGGCACGAGCGTGCGCAGGGCCTCCAGGTCCTCGAGCGAGGAGATGCCGCCGGAGGCGACGACCGGCTTGTCCGTGCGGATCGCGACCTCCTTCAGCAGGTCGAGGTTCGGGCCCTTGAGGGTCCCGTCCTTGGTGACGTCGGTGACCACGTAGCGGGCGCAGCCGTCGGCCTCGAGGCGGTCCAGGACCTCCCACAGGTCGCCGCCCTCCTGCGTCCAGCCCCGGGCGGCGAGCGTGCTGCCGCGCACGTCGAGGCCCACCGCGATGACGTCGCCGTGCTCGGCGATGACCCTGCGCGTCCACTCGGGGTTCTCGAGGGCGGCGGTGCCCAGGTTGATCCGCGCGGGGTTCAGCGACAGGGCCCGGGCGAGGGACTCGTCGTCGCGGATCCCGCCGGACATCTCGATCTTCAGGTCCAGCTCTCCCGCGACCCGGCGCAGCACCTCGACGTTGTCGCCCCGGCCGAAGGCGGCGTCGAGGTCCACGAGGTGCAGCCACTCGGCGCCGGCCTCCTGCCAGGCGAGGGCGGCCTCGAGCGGGTCGCCGTAGCCCGTCTCGGAGCCGGCCTCGCCCTGGACCAGGCGCACGGCCTGGCCGTCCGCGACGTCGACGGCGGGCAGCAGCTGCAGGCGGGGGGTCTCGCTCAGGGGCATGGGATCTCTCTTCTCGGGGTGCGGGGTCGGGATGGGGTGTCGGGGTGCGGGCGCGGACGGCTCAGCGGCCGAGGAACCAGGCGTACCAGCCGTAGCCGATCAGGCCCGCGGCGACCAGGGCCAGGAGCACGACGGTCCAGGCGGGCTTCTTCTGCTGGTGGAAGGAGATGGCACCGCCGGCGACGAACGCGCCGAGGACCATGACGACGACCGCCGCGCTCACGCGGGGGCCTGGCCGGGACGCCCGGGGTCACCGGGGCGGTCGGCCGGCTCGTCGGCGGCCGCGAGCGGGTCGGCGGCCTTCAGGTGGTCGAGGCGGCCGGTGCGCGGCAGGGTGCCGAGCCAGTTGCGCAGCAGCTGGATCCCGGCCCCGGAGGACTTCTCGGGGTGGAACTGGGTGGCGCACAGCGCACCGTTCTCGACGGCGGCGACGAAGCGCCCGCCGTGGTCGGACCAGGTGATCTGCGGCGGCCTCATCTTCTCGATGGACTGCGGGAAGTCCCACTCCTGCACGCCGTAGGAGTGCACGAAGTAGAACCGCTCGTCCTCGATGCCCTTGAACAGCACGGTGTCCGCGGGGGGCTCGACGGTGTTCCAGCCCATGTGCGGGACGACGTCCGCGCGGAGCCGTTCGACGACGCCGGGCCACTCGCCCATGCCCTCGGTCTCCTGCCCGTGCTCGACGCCGGAGTCGAACAGCACCTGCAGCCCCACGCAGATGCCCAGGACGGGGCGCCCGCCGGCGAGCCGGCGGCCGATCAGGCGCAGGCCGTCGACGGCGCGCAGGCCGTCCATCACGGCGGCGAAGGCGCCGACGCCGGGGACCACGAGGCCGTCGGCCTCGAGCACGGCCTGCGGGTCGGCGCTGAGGACCACGTCGGCGCCGGCGGCCTCGAGGGCGCGCACGGCCGAGCGGACGTTGCCGGCGCCGTAGTCGAGGACGGTCACGGTGGGCCGTCGCTCGCCGGCGCCGTCCCACCCGGGGCCCTGGCGGGTGTCGGTGCTCTCGGGGGTTCCGGTGCTCACAGGGCGCCCTTCGTCGACGGGATGCCGCTGACCCGGGGATCGGGCTCGACGGCCTGGCGCAGCGCGCGGGCCAGCGCCTTGAACTGGGCCTCGGCGATGTGGTGGGGGTCCCGGCCGGCCAGCAGGGTGATGTGCAGGCAGATCCCGGCGTGGTGGGCCAGGGACTCGAAGACGTGCTGGACCATGGAGCCGGTGAAGTGGCCCCCGATCAGGTGGTACTGCTGGCCCTCCGGCTCCCCGGTGTGCACGGCGTAGGGCCGGCCGGAGATGTCGACCACCGCGTTCGCGAGGGCCTCGTCCAGCGGGACGGTGGCCTCCCCGAACCGCCGGATGCCGGCCTTGTCGCCGAGCGCCTGGCGCAGGGCGTCGCCGAGCACGATCGCGGTGTCCTCGACGGTGTGGTGGACGTCGATGTGGGTGTCGCCGCTGGCCTTGATCCGCATGTCGATGAGCGAGTGCTTCGCCAGGGCGGTGAGCATGTGGTCGTAGAACGGCACCGAGGTGTCGATCTCGTGGGCGCCGGTGCCGTCGAGGTCGATCTCGACCGTGACGGAGGACTCGCTGGTGCGCCGTTCGACGGTGGCGCGGCGCGGGGCGGCGGTGGGGTGCTGGGTGCTCATGCCGGGTGGAACTCCTCGCGGGCGCGGCCGTCGCCGCGCCGGGGGCGGGGCGGCGGCCGCGAAGGTGGTCGGGTCCGGCGCGGCCGGCCCGGTGGTGGTCTGCGTCCATGCTATCGGGGCGGGCGGGCCCCGGGCTCCGGGGGGCTCAGCCCGCCGACACGATCCGCTCCATGGCCGTGAGGAAGGCGGTGGTCTCCTCCTCGGTGCCGGCGGTGACCCGCAGGTGGCCGGGGATCCCGACGTCGCGCACGAGCACGCCGTCGGCCAGCAGGGCCTCCCACACGGCGCGGGAGTCCTCCATGCCGCCGAAGAAGACGAAGTTGGAGTCCGACTCGGCGGGCTCCAGGCCCAGGCGGGTGAGCTCGTCCACGATCCGGTCCCGCTGCACCTTGATGTCCTCCACGTTGGCCAGCAGGGATCCCGAGTGCCGCAGAGCGGCGAGGGCCGTGGCCTGCGTGACCGCGGACAGGTGGTAGGGCAGGCGCACGAGGCGCACGGCGTCGGCGACCTCCGGGGCGGCGGCGAAGTAGCCGAGCCGCGCGCCTGCCAGCGCGAACGCCTTGCTCATGGTGCGCGAGACGACCAGCCGCGGGCGGCCCTCGAGCAGGCCGAGCGCCGAGGGGGTGCCGGTGTGGGAGAACTCGGCGTAGGCCTCGTCCACCACGACGACGGTGTTGAACTCCTCCCCCGCCTCGTACACGGCCGTGACGACGTCCGCGTCCAGCGCCGTGCCCGTCGGGTTGTTCGGGGAGCACAGGAAGACGACGTCGGGCCCGTGCCGGCGAACCTGCTCGGCGGCGGAGCGCGCGGAGAGCCCGAAGCCGGCGGCGCGCTCCCCGGCGATGAACGTCGTGTCCGTGCCGGAGGCCAGCAGGGGGTACATCGAGTAGGTGGGGACGAAGGTCAGCAGGCTGCGGCCGGGGCCGCCGAAGGCCTGGAGGAGCTGCTGCAGGATCTCGTTGGAGCCGTTGGCCGCCCACAGGTGCTCGGCGCCCAGGCCGTGCCCCAGGTAGCGGGCGAGCTCCTCGCGCAGGGCCGTGAACTCCCGGTCGGGATAGCGGTTGAGGGTCCGGGCGGCCTCGGTGACCTCCCGCACGATCGCCGCGTGCACGTCCTCCGGCACCGGGTGGGTGTTCTCGTTCGTGTTGAGGGCCACCGCGACGTCGAGTTGCGGAGCCCCGTACGGGGACTTGCCGCGCAAGTTGTCGCGCAGGGGGAGGGCGTTGAGGCGGTCGAGGTTCTGCGTCACCCATACAGTTTAGGACGCCCCGACGGCGCGCCCGCGCGGCGGACCGGGGTCCGGGCGCCCGGGGTGCGGGCCGCCGCGCTCAGGCGGCCGGGACCTCGAGCACCTGTCCGGCGAGGAGCACGGAGGTCTCGAGGTCGTTGAGCTCCACGATCTCGTCCATGACCTCGCGCGGGTCCCGCTGGGCGTCGGCGGCCACGGCCACGTCCCAGAGGGTCTGGCCGGGATGGACGGTGGCGCGCCCGGTCCCGGACCCGGAGACCGGCTCGCTGGTGGCCGTGGCGGTGGAGGGCACCAGGAACACCACGGCGAGGACCACGAGGGCCGCGGCACCGGTGAGCACGGGCAGGCCCAGGAACACGAGGCGGCCCCGGCGGGTGAGGATCAGCGGCGCGGGTGCGGCGGGAGCCGTGGAGCGGGTGCGGCGCAGGGCCCGCGCGACGGCGCGCGGGGCGCCGAGCGGGCGGATCCGGGCCGCACCGACCCCGGCGGCGGCCTTCGCGGCACTGAAGCTGGCACTGGCACTGGCACTCATGGCATGCACTCCTTGACGGTCCCGCGCGGGCGGGCGATCTCGAACTCCGGTCCGACCGGGCGGATCTGCCGATTCCTATTCGATCGAACATACTTTCGAACACCGGTGATCCATGTCTAGCACGCATCTGCGAAGGATGTCGACGCCCGCTCGTACATATGTTTGAAGACACACCCGGACTCCCCTAGGCTGTGGACATGTCCGGGCCGCGGTCCGGCGCGCTCCTGGAACCCCCGGCGCCCGGCGACCGGCAACCATGGAACCACCCGGGTCCGACATCGGAACCGGGACGGGCGCCGCAACCGGCCCCACCGGACGGGAAAGGACGACGAGGAATGGCCCAGCCCCCCCACCCCGAGGACCCCCGGGCGCACTCCGCCCGCACCGGCCGCCGCGGCGCCCGCGGCCTCAGCCCGCGCCAGCGCACGATCCTCGAGGCCATCCAGCGCTCCATCGCCGAGCGCGGCTATCCGCCGTCGATGCGGGAGATCGGGGACCTCGTGGGCCTCGCGTCGCTGTCGAGCGTCACCCACCAGCTCTCCCAGCTCGAGAAGCTCGGCTACCTGCGCCGGGACCCGAAGCGGCCGCGGGCCATGGAGGTCCTGACCCCGCTGCAGCTGCGCGACACCGCGGGGGGCGGCGCCGCGGAGCCCTCCGGCCCGCGCCGGGCGCGCACGGCGGCCCCGGACTCCGTGGCGGAGCTGTCAACGTCGGCGGACGTGACCATGGTCCCGCTCGTGGGCCACATCGCCGCGGGCGGGCCGATCACGGCCGAGCAGGCCGTCGAGGACGTGCTCGCGCTGCCGCGCCAGCTGGTGGGCCACGGCGAGCTGTTCATGCTCCGCGTCAAGGGCGACTCGATGATCGACGCCGCCATCTGCGACGGCGACTGGGTGGTGGTCCGCCGGCAGAGCTCCGCGGACAACGGCGACATCGTGGCCGCCCTGCTCGACGAGGAGGCGACCGTCAAGACCTTCCGGCAGCGCGACGGGCACACGTGGCTGCTGCCGCAGAACACCCGCTACGAGCCGATCCTCGGCGACCACGCCACGGTGATGGGCAAGGTCGTCTCGGTGCTGCGCAGCCTCTGACCGGCCCGCGCCGGGCCTGCCGGACGCGACGGGGCCCGGCCGTCCGGCCGGGCCCCGTCGCGCTTCCGTGGTGCCGTCCGCCGGGCGTCAGCCCGTCGACAGGCGCTCCAGCGCGCCGAGCACGACCGAGCGGTCCGTGGTGGTCCACAGCGGGGGCAGGGAGGCGCGCAGGAACCCGCCGTAGCGGGCGGTGGCGATCCGGGAGTCCAGGATCGCGACGACCCCCCGGTCCCCGCCCGCGCGGATCAGCCGCCCGGCGCCCTGCGCCAGCCGCACGGCCGCGTGCGTGGCCGAGACGGACATGAACCCGTTGCCCCCGGCACGCTCGGCCGCCCGGGAGCGCGCGGTCGACAGCGGGTCGTCCGGGCGCGGGAAGGGGATGCGGTCGATCATCACGAGCCGGCACGACGCGCCCGGCACGTCCACGCCCTGCCACAGGCTCATCGTCCCGAACAGGCTCGTGGCCGGGTCCTCGGCGAACTCCTGCACGAGGCCCGCCAGCGAGGACTCCCCCTGGCACAGGATCGGCAGGTCGGTGCGCCCGCGCAGGGCCGCGGCGGCCTCCTCGGCCGCGCGGCGGGACGAGAACAGGCCCAGCGCGCCGCCGCGGGAGGCCTCGAGCAGCGCGAGCATCTCGTCCAGCTGCGCGTCGGTGAGCCGGCGGCCGGGCTTCTCGAGGTGCTTGGCGAGGTAGAGGATGCCCTGCCTGGGGTAGTCGAAGGGGCTCCCGACGTCGACGCCCTCCCAGCCCGGGGCGCCCTCGCCCTTCAGCCCCAGGGCTCCGGCGGCGGCGTCGAAGGAGGAGCCGACCGACAGGGTGGCGGAGGTCAGGACCACCGTGCGCCCGTCGAACAGGCCCTCCCGCAGGGTGCCGGCCACCGACAGCGGGGCGACGTGCAGGGTGGCGGGGTCGGTGTCCTCGGCGGGCACGTAGCCGCGGCCGGGCTCCCACCCGCCCTGCCGGGAGACCCACAGCACCTCGCGGGAGTCCCCGGCGGCGAGGATGCGCTCCGCCAGCTCCAAGACGTCGCTGACGCGGGAGCGGGCCATCTGCCGCCCGGCGTCGCCGTCCTTCTCCCCGCCCGAGCCGCCCTTGGTCTCGGTCATGGCCGTGCGCGCGGCGTCGCGGATCTGGGCGACGGCGCCCGCCTGGGCGTCGTCGAGCCCGCGGTGCATCAGCTCCGCCGGCACGCCCAGCAGCGCGGCCTCGAGGTTGGCGGCGCCGGCCGTGAGGGAGTCGGCGCTCGCGGCCGTGTGCTTGCGCAGGGAGGCCGCCGCGGAGCGGACCATGGCCGGCGAGAGCTGGCCCGTGACCGCCCCCGTGACCCGGTCCTGGAGCTCATGGGCCTCGTCGATGACCACGACCTCGTGCTCGGGCAGCACGGTGACGCCCTCGAACGCGTTGATCGCGAGCAGGGCGTGGTTGGTGATGACGATGTCCGCCTCGCCCGCGCGCTGCTTGGCGAGCTCGGCGAAGCACTCCTCGACGAGCGGGCAGTTGCGGCCCAGGCACTCCTTGGCCGTGACGGAGACCTGCCGCCAGGCCTTGTCGCTCACCCCGGGCACCACCTCGTCGCGGTCGCCGGTCTCGGTGGCCCGGGCCCACTCGCGCAGGCGCAGCACCTCCTGGCCGAGCCGGCCGCCGCTCGCGTCCGCCTCCGCGGGCCCGGGGTGCGGGGCGGAGTCGGGCAGGGCGAAGAGCGCGCCGGGCTCGTCGTCGGAGGGGTAGCCGCCCTCGAGCTTGTGCAGGCAGGCGTAGTTGCTGCGGCCCTTGAGCAGGGCGACGTCGAGCTCGCGCTTGAGGCTGCCCTCGAGCGCGGCGAGCAGGCGCGGGACGTCCCGGCCCACGATCTGCGACTGCAGCGCGAGCGTGGCGGTGGCCACGACCACGGGCTTGTCCGCGCCCTGGGCGTGGGCCACGAGCGGGGCCAGGTAGGCCAGCGACTTGCCGGTGCCGGTGCCCGCCTGCACGAGCAGGTGCCGCCCGCGGTCCAGGGACTCGGCGACCTTCGCGGCCATCAGCCGCTGGCCGTCCCGGACCTGCCCGCCCATCGCGTCCACGGCGGTGTCGAGCAGCTCCAGGGCCTCCTCCGCCCCAGGCAGGGTCTCCGGGCGCACCTGCGCGACGTCGTGCCCGGACTCGTCCACGAATGCGGCCACGCGCTCAGGCGCTCTCGGCGCCGAAGGCGGGGGCGTGCCCGGGGACGAACTCCGACAGCTCCGCCGCGAGGTCCTCGCGGACCTTCACCAGCAGGTGGGTGCCCTCGGCCAGGTGCTCGGTGCGCAGGATCTCGGCGTCCCACTCGTGCAGCCGGCTCACTACGTCGCCCCGCTGGTAGGGCACCAGCAGGTCCAGCACCGTCTCCGGGCGCGGGATGGAGTCGCTGATCCGCTGCCGCAGCTCGTCGAGGCCCTCGCCCGTGCGGGCGGAGACCACCACGACGTTGCGCTCGCGCTGCTTGATCCGCTCCACGACGAAGGGGTCCGCCGCGTCGACCTTGTTCAACACGATGATCTCGGGGATGTTCTGCGCGCCGATGTCCGAGAAGACCTGGCGCACCGCGCGGACCTGACCCTCCGGGTCGGGGTGCGAGGCGTCGACCACGTGCAGGATGAGGTCGGCGTCGGCGACCTCCTCCAGGGTGGAGCGGAACGCCTCCACGAGCTGCGTGGGCAGCGAGCGGACGAAGCCGACCGTGTCCGAGAGCGTGTAGCCGATGCCGTCGGGGGTCTGCGCGCGGCGGACCGTGGGGTCCAGGGTCGCGAACAGGGCGTTCTCCACGAGCACGCCGGCGTCCGTGAGCCGG
Organism: Kocuria rosea; assembly: GCF_023715525.1. Lineage (GTDB taxonomy): Bacteria > Actinomycetota > Actinomycetes > Actinomycetales > Micrococcaceae > Kocuria > Kocuria rosea_A. The sequence goes on from NZ_JAMBOG010000018.1 coordinate 44,840, forward strand.
TTCAGCAGCGATGACTTGCCCGCGTTGGTGTACCCGGCGATCGCCACGGACGGCACCGAGTTGCGGCGACGGTTGAGGCGCTTGGTCTCGCGGGCCGGCTTCATCGCGGCGATGTCGCGGCGCAGCTTGGCCATGCGCGTGCGGATGCGGCGACGGTCCAGCTCGATCTTGGTCTCACCGGGGCCGCGGGAGCCGATGCCCTCACCGGCGGCGGCGCGGCCGCCGGCCTGGCGGGACAGGGACTCGCCCCAGCCGCGCAGGCGCGGGAGCAGGTACTCGAGCTGGGCGAGCTCGACCTGGGCCTTGCCCTCCTTGGACTTCGCGTGCTGCGCGAAGATGTCGAGGATCAGGCCGGTGCGGTCGATGACCTTGACCTTGACGACGTCCTCCAGCCCGCGCCGCTGGGAGGGGGCCAGCTCGGAGTCGACGATGACGGTGTCGGCGCCGGTCGCGGCGACGATGTCCCGCAGCTCCTTGGCCTTGCCCGAGCCCAGGAAGGTGGCGGGGTCCGGCTTGAGCCGGCGCTGGACGATGCCGTCGAGCACCTCGGAGCCGGCGGTCTCGGCGAGGGCCGCGAGCTCCCGCAGGGAGTTCTCCGCGTCCTCGAGCGTGCCCTCGGTCCAGAGGCCGGCGAGCACCACGCGCTCCAGGCGCAGCTGGCGGTACTCGAGTTCGGTGACGTCCTCGAGCTCGGTGGACAGTCCACCCACGCGGCGCAGGGCGCGGCGCTCCTCGAGGTCCTGCTGCTCGCCGTCGTGGTCGGAGTGCTCCTGGTCGCTGTCGGCCAGCTCCCGGGCGCGGCCGGTGAGGCGGCCGGTGCCGCGGGCCGCGGCGTCGTCGTGCTCGGCGGCGTCGCCCTCCGCGGCCTGCTGCTCGCCGTGCTGGGCCTCCCGGGCCCGGGCGCGGGACAGGACGCGCTCGACGACGTCCTCGAGCTCCTGCCGGCTCAGGCCGTCGTCGGCCGGCACCGCGGAGGTCGCGGTGCCGCGCTCGGCAGGGGTGTTGTGAGACTGGGTCATGGTTCCTTTCGGAAGGACGGTGGTACACGGATTCTAGTCGCCGCCCCGGACATCGGGGGCGTCGGTGGGAAGGGGCGGGGAAGCGGGCGGTGCGGGCCCGGCCGGTGCGGTCGGTAGCATGGGCGGTTATGGCACCGCGTTCCGACTCCCCCGATCCCGCAACGAGCTCGGCCGCTCCCAACCCGGCCGCCGAGCACTACTTCTCGGAGGATCCCTCGACGCCGGAGCAGCGGCGGTCGGTGACCGTCGTGCTGCGCGGGCGGGAGGTGGCGCTGCAGACCTCCAACGGGGTCTTCAGCCCGCGAGGTCTCGACAAGGGAACGTCCGTACTGCTCCAGAATGTTCCCGATCCGGCGGGCCGGGAGCTGCTCGACGTGGGCTGCGGGTGGGGGCCGATCGCCCTGAGCATGGCCGCGGCCGCCCCGGGGGCGCGGGTCACCGCCGTGGACGTCAACGAGCGCTCGCTCGCCCTGACCCGGGACAACGCCGCGGCGCTCGGGCTCGGCAACGTCGAGGCGATGGCGCCGGACCGGGTGCCCGCGGAGCGGCGCTTCGACACCATCTGGTCCAACCCGCCGATCCGGATCGGCAAGCAGCAGCTGCACGAGCTGCTGCTGCGGTGGCTGCCCCGGCTGGCCCCGGGCGGAACGGCGTGGCTCGTGGTGCAGAAGAACCTCGGCGCGGACTCCCTGCAGCAGTGGCTGGCCTCGGCCCTGGGCGGGGACTACACCGTCTCCCGGCACGCCACGGACAAGGGCTTCCGGGTCCTGCGGGTCGCCCGCCGCGGCTGAGGCCGGCCGCCGGCGGGGCTCGGGCCCGCGCCCGGGCTCAGACGAACGTGCCGACGGCCACGAGCACGGCCGGACCGGCGAGCACCACGTGCTCCGAGCCGTCCGGCGCCGGGACGAACGTCACGGACACGACGCCGCCGGGCACCTGCACCAGCCACTGGTCCGGGGCCGTGGCCCCGCCCCAGAAGCGGGTCGCCGCGGCGGCGGCGCACGCACCCGTGCCGCAGGACTGCGTCTCGCCCACGCCGCGCTCGTGCACCCGCATCCGGACGCGGCCGACCCCGTCGTCGTCGCCGTCCGCGGGGACGACGAACTCGACGTTGGTCCCGTCCTCCGGGACGGGGCGCACGACCGGGGCGGTGTGCAGCTCGAGCTGGTCCAGCTTCTCCCCCTCGGCGAGCGCCACGACCGTGTGGGGGTTGCCCATGCCGATGGACAGCGCCGGGCGGGTCACCTTCAGCCCCTTGGCGGTCACCACGGCGTCCGAGCCGCGGCTGCGGGCGGCCTCGCCGTCGAGGAAGCTCCACGGGCCCATGTCCACGGCGTAGCCCGCCGACGTGCGGCCCACGGTCTTCACGCCCGCGCGGGTGCCGATCCGCAGCACGTCGCCCTCGGCGACCTCCACGAGGCCCTGGCTAATGAGGTGGTGCACGAACACGCGCACGCCGTTGCCGCACATCTCGGCGATCGAGCCGTCGTTGTTGCGGTAGTCCATGAACCACTCGGCGTCCGGGGCGCTCTCCAGGACGGCCCGGCCCTCGGGCAGCGCCTGCGAGCGCACGGCCCGGATCAGGCCGTCCCCGCCGATGCCGCGGTGGCGGTCGCAGACGAGGGCCACGAGCTCCGCGTCGAGGACGAGCCGCGCGTCCGGGTCCGTGACGAGCACGAAGTCGTTGCCCGTGCCGTGGCCCTTGGCGAAGGACCACCCGCGCAGCTCTCCCCAGACGGTCTGCTCCGGGGCGGTGGCGGGGTGGGCGGTGGCGGGCTGCGCGGAAGTCACCCGGTCATGATACCTGCGGGCCCGCACGGGCCCGGGCCGTCCCCTTCCCCGGTGCGCCCGCCCCCACTAGCCTGAGGGCACGACCACCGGCCCGCGGGAGGCGGCGGAGTCCGGCGCCCGGCCCGGGAGCGAGGTGCGTCAGGTGAACAGGCACGACGGCACGGACGAGGACGGTCTCCGGCCGGCCGGGGAGGAGCCCCGGGCGCCCGGCCGCCGGGGCGTGACGGCCACCGCCGTGCTGTGGGGCCAGCGGGTCCTGTACCTGCTCACGAGCGTGCTGGCGGGGTGGGGCGTGTACCACCTGTTCCTCGAGGAGATCGACGACGACGGGCGCCTGCCGTGGGCGTTCCTGCTGATCTGGGTGCTGTCGGCCTACGTGCTGCTGCCGCGGCTGACCCGGCTGCTCACCCGGCTCTACGTGCCGGACTACTTCATCGGACGCGCCCGGACCGCGGACGGGCTCCTGGGGGACCCGATCAACCTGGCCGTCGTGGGCACCCCCGCGCGGCTGCGGGCGGCGATGCTCGACGCCGGCTGGACCGCGGCGGACCCGCTGACCGTCCGGACCGGCTGGCACATCGTCCGGGCGTCCCTGCTGCGCCGCAGCTATCCCGCGGCACCCCTCAGCCCGCTGTTCGCCTTCGGCTGCCGGCAGGCCCTGGCCTTCGAGCAGGAGGTCGCGGGCAGCCCGGCGCAGCGCCACCACGTGCGGTTCTGGACCTGCCCGCCGGGGTGGCTGCTGCCGGGGGGCTACGCCGTCGACCTGCTGGGCGCGGCGACCTTCGACCGGCGGGTGGGCCTGTCCCTGTTCACCCTGCAGGTCACGCACAAGATCGCCGAGCGCACGGACGAGGAGCGGGACCGCGTCGTCGCGGCGCTGCGCTCGGCCGGGGCCACGGTGCACGTGGTGCGCCACTTCTCCACCGGCTACCACGCCCGCAACGGGGGCGGGGACGCCATCGAGACCGACGGCGACCTGCCCGTCGTCGACGTGTGGCCGGCCCCGCCGGCGCAGCGGTCGGGGGGTGCCCCCGGTGGCGGCTGACCACGGCGCCGGCGCGGCTCGGCGCGACGGTCCCGCCCAGCGGTACCGGCAGCTGTTCGGCAGCGGTGAGGCCACGGAGCGTACGGTGTTCTTCAGCGACGCCGTCTTCGCGATCGCGATGACACTGCTCGTGCTGGAGCTCATCATCCCGGCGGACCTGGCCCCCGGTGAGCTGGACTCCGCCCTCCGGGGGCACCTGCCGGAGTTCCTGGCCTACGTCCTGAGCTTCGCCGTGATCGGCACGGCGTGGATGAGCCACCACCGGCGGTTCACCGTCATCTGCCGCTACGACCGGGGCCTGCAGTGGCTGAACCTGCTGTCGCTGTTCTTCGTCGCGCTGCTGCCGATGCCCACGAGCCTGCTCAGCGACTACGGCAGGAGCGGCTCGCCGTGGCCGGTGGTGCTGTACGCCGCGGTGTCGGCGGCCGTCTACGGGTCGCTGAACCTGGTGTGGGCCCACGCCTGGCACGCCGGGCTGATGGCGTCCGTGGTCGACGCCGCCCTGTACCGCTACGTGCTGCGGGCGCTGCTGCCGGCGCCGGTGGTCTTCGCCCTGAGCATCCCGGTGGCGTTCTGGGATCCCGGGGCCGCCCCGTGGGCCTGGCTGCTCATCGTCCCGGCGGCCGCCGCGGACCGGTGGTGGCTGCGCCGCTCGGCCGGCGGCTGAGCGCCGGCGCCCCTACGGGCGGCCGGGCGCCGGCGCGGAGCGCTCGACGAGCTCCACGGCGCGCTCCACGAGCTGCGGGTCGGACCAGTCCAGCCAGTGCACGCGCGGGTCCGCCCGGAACCAGGTGAGCTGGCGGCGGGCGAAGCGGCGGGTGGCCACGACGGTGGCCTCGGCCGCCTCGGCCACGGTGGCGCGGCCGTCCACGACGTCGAGGAACTGGCCGTAGCCCAGGGCGCGGGCGGCGGTGCGGCCCTGGCGCAGCCCGACCGCTGCCAGCCGCCGGACCTCGTCCTCCAGGCCGGCCTCGACCATGGCCTCGACCCGCCGGGCCAGGCGTGCGTGCAGCTCGGCCCGGTCCCCGTCGAGGCCGAGCTGCACGGTGGGTGCGACGTACTCCCGGCGGGGCATGAAGGAGGTGAACGGGCGGCCGGTGAGCTCCCAGACCTCCAGGGCCCGCACCACGCGGCGGTCGTCCGCCAGCCGCGCCGCGGACTCGGGATCGACCTGCCGCAGCCGCTCCCGGAGGGCGCCGGGGCCCTGCTCGGCGAGCTCGCGCTCGATCCGGGCCCGCACGGCGGGATCGGTGCCGGGCAGCTCCAGCACGTCGAGGGCCGCCCGCACGTACAGCCCGGAGCCCCCCACGAGGACCGGGACCCGGCCGCGGGAGCGGATCCCGGCGAAGTGCTCGCGGGCGGCGCGCTGGAAGTCGGCGACGGAGGCCTCCTGCGTGACGTCGAGGACGTCCAGGAGGTGGTGCGGGACGCCCCGGCGCTCCTGCTCGGTGGCCTTGGCCGTGCCGATGTCCATGCCCCGGTAGAACTGCATGGAGTCGGCGTTGACGACCTCCCCGTCCAGCCGCAGGGCCAGTTCGACGCCCAGCGCGGTCTTGCCGGAGCCGGTGGGCCCCACGACGGCGACGACCGGGAGGTGCTGCGCGCTCACCGGACCGGCAGGCTCGGCATGCCCAGGCTCACGGGGCGGGGCCCGGCGGTCCCGGGGGCGGCGGGCACGCCGCAGGAGGCGGCCTGCTGGCGGTCCCACGCGTCGCCGGCCCGCGAGCGCCGCAGGACGTAGTCCTCGGGCCCGCGGGGGTCGGCCACGAGGTGGTACGGGGCGGCGTCGGTGACGGTGACCGTGACGAAGTCCCCGGGCCGCGGCGCCTCGGCGCCCTCGGGGACGGCGAAGTGCACGAGCCGCTGGTCCTGCGCGCGGCCGGAGAGCCGGCTGGTCGACCCGGCCTTCCGGCCCGCCTCGGCGGTGACGAGCAGCTCGACCCGCCGGCCGACGAGCGCCCGGTTCTCCTCCGCGGCGATCCGGTCCTGCAGCGCCACGAGGCGCTCGAAGCGCTCCTGGACGACGGCCTTGGGGATCTGGTCGGCCATCTCCCCGGCGGGCGTGCCGGGACGGACCGAGTACTGGAAGGTGTAGGCGGAGGAGAAGCGGGAGGCCGCCACGACGTCGAGGGTGTCCTGGAAGTCCTCCTCGGTCTCGCCCGGGAAGCCCACGATGATGTCCGTGGTGATTGCGGCCTCCGGGATGCGGGCGCGGACCTTGTCGAGGATGCCAAGGAACTTCGCCGAGCGGTAGGAGCGGCGCATGTCCTTGAGGATCCGGTCGGAGCCGGACTGCAGAGGCATGTGCAGCTGCGGCATGACGTTGGGGGTCTCGGCCATGGCGTCGATGACGTCGTCGGTGAACGCGGCGGGGTGCGGGCTCGTGAACCGCACCCGCTCGAGCCCCTCGATCTGCCCGCAGGCGCGCAGCAGCTTGGCGAACGCCCCGCGGTCCCCGAACTCGACGCCGTAGGAGTTGACGTTCTGCCCGAGCAGGGTGACCTCCACGGCGCCCTGGTCCACCAGGGCCTGCACCTCGGCGAGGACGTCGCCGGGGCGGCGGTCCTTCTCCTTGCCGCGCAGCGACGGGACGATGCAGAACGTGCAGGTGTTGTTGCAGCCCACGGAGATCGACACCCACCCGGAGTAGGCGCTGTCGCGCTTGGTGGGCAGGGTGGAGGGGAAGATCTCGAGGGCGTCGAGGATCTCGATCTGGGCCTCGGCGTTGTGCCGGGCGCGCTCGAGCAGCGTGGGCAGGGACCCGATGTTGTGGGTGCCGAAGACGACGTCGACCCAGGGGGCCTTCGTGAGGATGGTGTCCTGGTCCTTCTGCGCCAGGCACCCGCCCACGGCGATCTGCAGGTCCTTGTTGCGCTTCTTCGCCGGCACGAGCTGGCCGAGGTTGCCGTAGAGCTTGTTGTCGGCGTTCTCGCGCACCGCGCACGTGTTGAACACGACAAGGTCCGGCTCCCCGCCGTCGGCGGGGACGTAGCCGGCGGCCTCGAGCAGACCGGTGATCCGCTCGGAGTCGTGGACGTTCATCTGGCAGCCGAAGGTGCGCACCTCGTAGGAGCGCGGCACGGCGGCTGCGGAGGGCGGGGACGAGGGCGCGGCGGAGGTCACGGGCAGGTCCGGGGAGAGGGCGGCGGGGCTGGACATCACCGGTCAATTGTACGGGGCGCGGCGGGACGCGGCGCCCCCGGGTCACCGGTCAGGGGGCGTCCGGGTACGCCCCGCCGAGCTCGTCGTCCGGGCCGGGGCCGCCGAGGGCGGCGAGCTCGTCCCGGACCACCGCGAAGGCGAGACCCGGCGCGTAGCCCTTCCGGCCGAGCATCCCGACGAGGCGGCGCACGAGCCGGTCCCGCTCGGCGCGGTCGTCCAGGTCCGCGCCGGCGGGCAGCCTGCGGCGCACGAGCTCGGCGGCGTCCGCGCGCTCGTCGTCGTCGGTGCGCTGCCCGAGCGCCTCTTCGGCGGCGTCCCCGGTGACTCCCCGCGCGGCGAGCTCGCGCCGGATGGCCGAGCGGGCGAGCTTGCGGGAGCCCGCGCGGGAGCGGACGTAGAGCTCGGCGTACTGGGCGTCGTCGACGAGGTTCACCTCCTCGAAGCGGTCCAGCACCTCCCGGGCCACGTCCTCGGGGACGTTGCGGTCGGCGAGCTTGTCCTCGAGCTGCTTGCGGCTCTTGGCGGAGGCGGTGAGCTGGCGCAGCACGATGGCGCGGGCGACCTCCCGGGGATCGGGCTCCGGGTCGGCGGCCGCGGACGACGACGCCGCCGGGCCCTCCGGCCCGCGGGAGCGGGCGGAGGACCGGCGGCGTCGTCGTGCGTAGGGGCTCTCGGTCACCGGGCTCAGAAGGCGGGGCCGGCGGCCTCGGCGGGCAGCCCGGCGGCCTCCGCGTCCTGGTCCTCGGCGGCGCCCTCCAGCTCGGGCTCGGCCACGATCCCGAGCTTCACGAGGATCCGGCGCTCGATCTCCTCGGCGAGCTCCGGGTTGTCCTTGAGGAACCGGCGGGCGTTCTCCTTGCCCTGCCCGAGCTGGTCGCCCTCGTAGGTGAACCAGGCGCCCGACTTCTTGACGATGCCGTGCTCCACGCCCATGTCGATGAGCCCGCCCTCGGTGGAGATGCCCTCCCCGTAGAGGATGTCGAACTCGGCCTGCTTGAAGGGCGGGGCCATCTTGTTCTTGACGATCTTGGCACGGGTGCGGTTGCCCACGGGGTTCGCCCCGTCCTTGAGCGTCTCGATGCGGCGCACGTCCACGCGCACCGAGGCGTAGAACTTCAGCGCCTTGCCGCCCGTGGTGGTCTCGGGGCTGCCGAAGAACACGCCGATCTTCTCGCGCAGCTGGTTGATGAAGATCGCGGTGGTGTTCGTGTGGGAGAGCCGGCCCGTGATCTTGCGCAGCGCCTGGCTCATCAGGCGGGCCTGCAGGCCCACGTGGCTGTCGCCCATCTCGCCCTCGATCTCGGCCTTCGGCACGAGGGCCGCGACGGAGTCGATGACGATGATGTCGATGGAGCCGGAGCCCACGAGCATGTCCATGATCTCGAGCGCCTGCTCACCGGTGTCCGGCTGGGACACGAGCAGGCTGTCCGTGTCCACGCCGAGCTTCTCGGCGTAGGAGGGGTCGAGCGCGTGCTCGGCGTCGATGAACGCCGCGATGCCGCCGGCCTTCTGGACGTTGGCCACCGCGTGCAGGGCGACCGTGGTCTTGCCGGAGGACTCCGGGCCGTAGATCTCCACGACGCGGCCGCGGGGGAATCCGCCGATGCCCAGGGCCACGTCCATGGCGATGGAGCCGGTGGGGATGGTCTCGATCTTCGTCGCCGGGCGGTCGCCCAGGCGCATGACGGAGCCCTTGCCGTAGTTCTTGTCGATCTGCGCGAGGACCGTCTCGAGGGCCTTCTCGCGGTCGGAGCCGAACTGCTGGTCGGGGCGCTGCGTGCTGGCCTTGCCTGCCATGATTCACCTCGTGTTCGCGGGGCTCCGCCGGTGGGCCGGAACCGTTCTTGCTGGTGCTGTCGTGTTCCACGGTATCGGCGCGGTCGGACACCGTAAGGCCTCGCGCGGAGCCTGGGGACGGGCGCGCAGCGCCGGCCCGGGGCCGGGGCCGGCTGTGGAGGCCGCACCCGCTCTTCGAATATACCTTCGAAGCCGGTGCGGGTCCACGGGCGCGCCGGGGCGTGTCCCGTCAGCCGCGCGGCGGCCGGTCCTCGCCCCACCAGCGCGCCTCGGGCACGTCCTGGGCGCGGCAGACCGCGAACCACACGGCCTTCGGGTCGACGCCCTCCTCGAGGGCCTCGCTGGCCGTGCGGTGCCCCAGCTCGCCCAGCACCAGGTCGCGCGCCAGGACCTTGCTGTAGCCCGCGCCGAACTCACCGGCCATCAGCTCCCAGAAGCTGCTCAGCCTCACGCGCCCTCCTTCGTCGGGGTGCCCCGCGCCGTCCGCCGGCGCCCTCGCCGGCCGACGGCGGCCCGCGGGGCCGTGGTTCCCGTCGATTCTGCCACCTGAGCGGCCGAGGGCCCGCCGGGTCTGTCGACCGGCGGGCCCTCGGGGATGCCGTGCGGGGGCGGAGGAGCCGCCCGTGGGGGTCAGCGGGCGCCGGCCGCGGCGGCCTCGCCGCCGTTGACCCGGCCGAACTCCCGCGAGTACTGCTCGGTGAGGTCGCTGGGGACCGTGTCGGGGACCAGCAGGCCCTCGGCGTAGGCCAGGCGGTCGGCGACCTCGCGCAGCATCTGGGACATCGGGATGTCGAGCGCCGCGCAGATCGACGCGAGGAGCTCCGAGGAGGCCTCCTTCTGGCCGCGCTCGACCTCGCTCAGGTAGCCGAGGGACACGCGGGCGCTGTGGGAAACCTCGCGCAGCGTGCGCCCCTGACGCTGACGCACGTTGCGCAGAACCTCACCGATTTCCTGGCGGAGTACACCCATCTTCATGTCCTTCGTCTCGGTCCGATCGTGATCGTCCACCCCCACGTCCTTCCAACGGACGACGCCATTGACGGACACGGGTTGCTTGGTCATGTGAATCGCTAGTCTCCTCGTGTGCGCGGCCGGTCCGCGACTTGACTCCGATGGGCTCAAGTCGAGCCTTCGACATTGATAACCACGCTGATGGTTCCATTCTTCCCCGGGCGGCGAACTTTTTCACTGGGAGTTGTCTGGGAGCACCAGGGCGGCGGTGAGCCGGTCGAGGGCGGCTTCGACCGCGGCGGCCCGGATCGCCGCCCGGTCCCCCGCCGCGGCCAGCTCGTGCGCTGAGCTGCCCGCCGGCCCGGCGACGCCCACGTAGACGGTCCCCACGGGCTTGCCGTCGTGCGGGTCGGGGCCGGCGACGCCGGTCGTGGAGACGCCCCAGTCCGTGCCCAGCCGCCGGCGCGCCCCCTCCGCCATGGCGACGGCGACGTCGGGGTCCACGGACCCGCGCTCTGCCAGCAGCCCGGCGGGGACGCCCAGGACCTCGGCCTTGACCCGGCTGGAGTAGGAGACGACCGCGCCCTCGAAGCACGCCGAGGCGCCCGGGACGTCCACGACGGCCGCCGCGAGGGCGCCGCCCGTCAGGGACTCGGCGGTCGACAGGGTGACCCCGCGCCGCACGGCCGCCGCGACGAGGGCGGCCGCGGCGGCGCCCGCCGGGGCGTCCGGGGCCGTCACCGCGCGGCCCGCCCGGCGAGCGCCCGGCGGCGCAGCTGCACGGCCTTGACGACGTAGTCCACGCCGGTGACGACCGTGACCACGAGGGCGGCGCCCATCGCGATCCAGCCGAGCCACGGCCACCACGGGCCCACGAGCGGGACCAGCGGCAGGAGCAGCAGCAGCAGCGCGACCGTCTGCAGGACGGTCTTGAGCTTGCCGCCCTTGGAGGCCGCCATCACGCCGTACCGGATGACCACGAAGCGCATGAGGGTGATGCCCCACTCGCGCACGAGGATCACCACGGTCACCCACCACCACAGCTCCCCGAGCATCGACAGGACCACGAAGGCGGCGCCCGTCAGCAGCTTGTCGGCGATCGGGTCGGCGATCTTGCCGAAGCTCGTGATCAGCCCGCGGGCCCGGGCGATGTCGCCGTCGAGCTTGTCCGTGTACATCGCCACCGCGAACACGGCGAGGGCCGCCCACCGCATCGCGAGCGAGTCCTCGCCCCACGGCCCGCCGGCCCACAGGAACCAGACGAAGAAGGGGACGAGCACGATGCGCAGGGCGGTCAGCGCGTTGGGCAGGTTGAGGTTGGAGGCCTTCTGCGTCTCCGCGGGGCTCATCGGGTGCTCGCTTCCTGGTGGTGGGGCCGGGGTCAGGTGGTGGGGTCAGCGGCCGGTGAGCTGCCAGGCGTCCTCGGTGCCCTCGGCGTCGGCGCCGTCGTGGTAGTCCACGGCGGTGTCGGCCAGCGAGGCCTCGACGGGGTCGTCCCCGTAGTCCACGGACCCGCCGCGCGGTGCCGGCGGCTCCTCGCCGCGGATGACCGCGAGGGTGGCGGCGAGGTCGTCGGGCTTGACCAGGACGTCGCGGGCCTTGGAGCCCTCGGAGGGCCCGACGACGCCGCGCGACTCCAGCAGGTCCATCAGCCGGCCGGCCTTGGCGAAGCCCACGCGCAGCTTGCGCTGGAGCATTGAGGTGGACCCAAACTGGGTGGTCACGACGAGCTCGGTCGCCTGGAGCAGGACGTCGAGGTCGTCCCCGATGTCCTCGTCGATCGCCTTCTTCGGCGCCTCCTGGACCACGTCCTCGCGGTAGTGCGCCGTCATCTGGCCCTTGACGTGGTCGACGACCGCGTGGATCTCCGACTCGGAGACCCACGCGCCCTGCACGCGCATGGGCTTGGAGGCGCCCATGGGCAGGAACAGGGCGTCGCCCTGGCCGATGAGCTTCTCGGCCCCGGGCTGGTCGAGGACGACGCGGGAGTCCGTGACCGACGACGTCGCGAAGGCCATGCGCGAGGGGACGTTGGCCTTGATCAGGCCGGTGACCACGTCCACGGAGGGCCGCTGGGTCGCGAGGACCAGGTGGATCCCGGCGGCGCGGGCGAGCTGGGTGATGCGCACGATCGCGTCCTCGACGTCGCGCGGGGCGACCATCATCAGGTCCGCGAGCTCGTCCACGATCACGAGCAGGTACGGGTACGGGCGGATGACGCGCTTGGAGCCGGGCTCGGGCTGGACCTTGCCGTTGCGCACGGCCTTGTTGAAGTCGTCGACGTGCTTGTAGCCGTAGTGGGAGAGGTCGTCGTAGCGTGCGTCCATCTCCCGCACGACCCACTGCAACGCCTCGGCGGCCTTCTTCGGGTTCGTGATGATCGGGGTGATCAGGTGCGGGACCCCCTCGTAGGCGGTCAGCTCGACGCGCTTGGGGTCGACCATGACCATCCGCACCTCGTCCGGGGTGGCGCGCATCAGCAGCGAGACGATCATCGAGTTCACGAAGCTCGACTTGCCGGCGCCGGTGGCGCCGGCCACGAGCAGGTGCGGCATCTTCGCGAGGTTCGCCACGACGTAGCCGCCCTCGACGTCCTTGCCGACGCCCATGACCATCGGGTGCTCGGTCCGGCGCGCGTTCTGGGAGCGCAGGACGTCGCCCAGGGAGACGGTCTCCCGGTCGGTGTTGGGGATCTCGATGCCGATCGCGGACTTGCCGGGGATCGGCGAGAGGATGCGCACGTCGGCGGAGGCCACGGCGTAGGCGATGTTCTTGGACAGCGCCGTCACCCGCTCGACCTTGGTGCCGGAGCCCAGCTCGATCTCGTAGCGGGTGACGGTGGGCCCGCGGGAGAAGCCGGTCACGACGGCGTCCACGTTGAACTGCTCCAGCACGCTCGTGAGGGAGGCGACCACGGCGTCGTTGGCCTCGGAGCGCTCCTTGGGCGGCGGCCCCTGCACGAGCGAGGAGGCCGTGGGCAGGGAGTAGGCGATGTCGCCGTCGAGCCTGAGCTGCTCCGCGCGCACCGGGATGGGCGCCTCCGGGGTGTGGGTGGGCGCGACCAGGGGCGCGGCCAGGGCCGTGGCGCCCGTGGCGGGCTCCGCCACGTCCTCGAGGGCCGGGGAGGCCGAGCCCGCGGCGGTGTCCGCGGCCGGCTCCAGGCCCTGGTCGCGGCGCACCTGCCGGGCCGCGAGCTCGTCGCGGGTGGGCCGCCTCTGCCCCGGCCGGGCGCCGGTGTCCTCCGCGGCCGGCGCGGCGCCCGCCGCCCCCGCTGTCCCGGCGGTCCGGCGCGCGGGGCCCGCACCGGCGGCGCGCTGGCGCGCCGCGCGCGCGGAGTCGACGTCGAAGACCCGGGCGGGGGCCTGGGCGTCGGCGGCCTCCTCCTCGGCGACGACGGCGCGCTCGAAGGCCTCGTCCCCGCGGTAGGCGTCCAGGGACCGGCGGCGCTCGGCCTCGGCCTCCTTGCGCTCGCGGCGCTTCTGCCGGCGGGTGCGGCCCGCCTCGGGGTCGCGGTGGTGCTCGTCGAGGTAGGAGCGGTCGTGCCGGTCCGCGGCCAGGTCGGTCGCGGAGACGGGCCCGTCCTGGCCCATCAGCCGCCAGTAGCCCTGCGCGAGCCGGGGCCCGATGAGGTTGACCGGCGTGGCGGTGATGACGAGCACCGACAGGAACAGGACGACGGCGAAGACGGCGCCCGCGCCGACCGGGGTGACCAGGGCGCTCAGCGGGTCCGCGGCGAGGAAGCCCACGGTCCCGCCGGCGGAGCGGATCGCCTCGGGGCCCTGGCTCATGGAGGGGCGCCCGCCCACCAGGTGGGCGAGTCCCGAGCCGGCGACCACGGCGGCGCCCAGGCCGATCGCGATGCGGTTGTTCCCGGAGGTCTCCGCCGGGTGGCGGAACCGGCGGACGGCGAAGCCCGCGAGCGGCAGCGGCAGCACGAGCGCCATCCAGCCGAAGGTGCCGGCCAGGACGCTGTGCACCACGGCGGCGGGCTGGGCGATCCACCCGGCCGCCGCCCCGGGGAGGTTCCACCACTCCACGGCGGCCGAGAGCAGCCCCAGGCTCAGCAGGAACAGGGCTCCCCCGTCGCGCAGCGCCTCGGCGGGCACGTCCGTGCGCAGCGTGCCCATCCGGCGCACGGCGCCGCCGACGACGTGGGCGACGGCCAGCCAGGCGCCCCCGAGGACGCGGGCGCACCACAGCAGGGCGGCGCCGAGCGCGTGCAGCACCGAGGGCGCGGGCTGAGGGGCCTTGCGCGCGGAGGAGCCGCGCGCGGCCGCCGGCGTGCCGCGGGAGGAGTTCCGGGGGGATCCCGACGACCGCGCAGAAGACGAGCTGTTCTTGCCACGCGACGTCGAGGCGCCCTTGCGGGCAGGGGAAGTGCGAGTCGCCATACCGTCCAGGGTAGACCACCGCCTCCCCGCGTCCGCGGCACGACGGACGGGAGGAGGCGGCGGGACGGGGGCGGCGCTCAGGCCTCGATGACCACCGGCACGATCATGGGCTTGCGGCGCAGCTTGCGGCTGACCCACGAGCCGATGGTGCGGCGCACCACCTGCTGGAGCTGCTGCGTCGTGTGGTTCTTGCCGGAGTGGTTGATCGCCTCCTCGAGGGCGGCGGCGATCTTCGGCGTGATGTCGTCGAAGACGCTGTCGTCCTCGGCGACGCCGCGGGCGTGGATGTCGGGGCCGCTGACGACCTTGCCGGTGTCCCGGTTGACCACGGTGATCACGGAGATGAAGCCCTCCTCGGCGAGCACCAGCCGGTCCTTGAGGTCGGCTTCGGTGATTGTGCCCACGGAGGAGCCGTCCACGTAGACGTCGCCGCACTCCACCTGGCCGGTGATCCGCACCTTGCCCCCGGCCATGTCCACCACGGTGCCGTTCTCCGCGAGCAGCACGTGGTCGGTGGGCACGCCCGTCTCCTCGGCGAGCCGGCCGTTGGCGATGAGGTGGCGGACCTCGCCGTGGACGGGCATGACGTACTCGGGCTCGACGATGTTGTAGCAGTACAGGAGCTCGCCCGCCGAGGCGTGCCCGGAGACGTGCACCTTCGCGTTGCCCTTGTGCACGACGTCGGCGCCGAGGCGCATGAGCCCGTTGATGATCCGGAACACCGAGTTCTCGTTGCCCGGGATCAGCGACGACGCGAGGATCACGGTGTCGCCCTGGTCCAGCTGGACCCGGTGGTCCCCGTTGGCCATGCGGGACAGCGCGGCCATCGGCTCGCCCTGCGACCCGGTGCACATGATGACGACCCGGGAGTCGGGGTGGTCGTCGAGCTTCTTCTGGTCGATCAGCGTGTTCGGCGGGACCTCGAGGTAGCCCAGCTTCTCGGCGATAGTCATGTTGCGCACCATCGACCGGCCCATGAAGACGACCTTGCGGCCGTGCTCGTGCGCCGCGTCGAGCACCTGCTGCACGCGGTGGACGTGGGATGAGAAGGACGCGACGACGACCCGCTTGGGCGCCTTGCCGATCACGTCGGCGAGCACGGGCCCGATGTTCTTCTCGGTGGCGGTGAAGCCGGGCACCTCGGCGTTGGTGGAGTCGGTGAGGAACAGGTCCACCCCCTCCTCCCCGAGCCGGGCGAAGTGGCGCAGGTCGGTGATCCGCCCGTCGAGCGGCAGCTGGTCCATCTTGAAGTCGCCGGTGTGCAGCGCGGTGCCGGCCTTGGTGCGCAGGAACACGGCGAGCGCGTCCGGGATGGAGTGGTTGACGGCGACGAACTCGCACTCGAACTCGCCGAGGTGCTCGACCTGCCCCTCGCGCACCGCCATGGTGTAGGGCTTGATGCGGTGCTCCTGGAGCTTCGCCTCGATCAGCGCGAGCGTGAGCTGCGAGCCGATGATGGGGATGTCCGGGCGGCGCTTGAGCAGGTAGGGCACGGCGCCGATGTGGTCCTCGTGCCCGTGGGTGAGGACCACGGCCACGATGTCGTCGAGCCGGTCGATGATGTAGTTGATGTCGGGCAGGATCAGGTCCACGCCCGGCTGGGTCTCCTCGGGGAAGAGCACGCCGCAGTCGACCACGAGCAGCTGCCCGTTGATCTCGAACACGGTCATGTTCCTCCCCACCTCCCCCAGTCCGCCGAGCGGGACGATGCGCAGGACGTCCTTGGCGAGGGCGGGGGGAGCGGACAGGTCAGTGTGCCATTGGGTCATGAGACCCCTTTCGTCAGTCGATCTTCTCGAGCAGGGTGTCGGAGATGATCGAGCCCGCCAGATCCGCGCGGATCTGGGCGGCCTCGGCCTCCGTGGGACGGACGTGCGGGAGCCGCACGGTGTTGTGCGGCAGCTTGCCCTGCCACATGAGAATCGTCTTGGCGGCCACGGCGCCGGGGGCGCGCGTCATGGTCGCGCGGACCACAGGCTCCAGGGCGAAGTTGATCCGCCGGGCCGTGTCCAGGTCCCCGGCGCGGATCGCGTCGATGAGCTGGCGGTACTGCCGGGTCGCCACGTGGGTGGTCACGCCCACCAGGCCGACCGCGCCCAGCGCCATCCAGGGCAGGGTCAGGCCGTCGTCGCCGGAGTAGTAGAGCAGGTCCGTCTCGGCCAGCACGCGGGTCGCGGCGAGCAGGTCCGCCTTGGCGTCCTTGACGGCCACGATGTTGGGGTGCGCGGCCAGCGAGATGAGGGTCTCCGGGGCGATGGGGATGCCCGCACGGCCCGGGATGTCGTAGAGCATGATGGGCACGTCGACGGAGTCCGCGAGGCTGCGGAAGTGCGCCTCGACGCCCGCCTGCGTGGGCTTGTTGTAGTACGGCGTGACGATGAGCAGCCCGTCCATGCCGATCCTCGCGGCCTCGCGGGAGAGGTAGCGGGAGTGCTCGGTGTCGTTGGAGCCGGTGCCGGCCAGCAGCGGCACGCGGCCTCCCACGGCGTCCTTCACCGCGCGGAAGACCGAGAGGTTCTCGTCGTCGGTCATGGTCGAGTACTCGCCCGTGGTGCCGCAGACCACCAGCCCGTCGCATCCGCCGTCGACGAGCCGCTGCGCCTCGGCGGCCGTGCCGTCCAGGTCCACGGAGCCGTCCTGGCGGAAGACGGTGATCATGGCGGTGAGCAGCGTCCCGAACAGGGGGCTGCCCTCGGCCGCGGGGCGGTCGGGCTGCGATGCGTGGGGAATGGCAGTCATGGTTGTCAGCGTACCGTCTCGGTCCCCGCGGCACCGGCCGGGCCCCCGTGGAAGCGCGCCACGCTGTCGAGGATGCGCTCGCGGGCGCCCAGGACGTCGCCGTGCCCGCGGCCGGGGACGACGTCGAGGCGGGTGCGCGTGCCGTGCTCCCGGAGGATGCGCACCGCGGCCGCGGAGTCCTCGAGCTGGGGGGCGTCCCGCTCCCCCACCACGAACAGGGTGGGGACCGTGATGGCCGCAACCTCGTGCGGGCCGAGGCCGGGCTGCTCCTCGGTGCGGGTCATGTAGGCGAGCATGGCGCGGGCGTCGTTGGCGAGCATCGCCGCCCGGGTGGCCGGGTCCACGCGGTGGCCCAACGAGCGCTCCCACTCGGTGACGAACGCCTCCATCCCCCGCCCGTCGGCGATCCCGGCGCGCAGGGCGTCGAGGAAGCCGGGGAAGAACAGCTCGCCGATCCGCCCGCGGGTGCCGCGCCACGTCCCGGCGATCGCGGTCAGCGCGCCCAGCAGCCCGGGGCGGGTGGCCGCCAGGTGCAGCCCGATCCGGGCCCCGTAGCTGTAGCCCACGACGTGGACCAGGCCGGTGCGCTCGGCGGCCAGGACGGCGGCGACGTCGCCGGCCACGAGGTCCATGGCGTAGTCCTCGGGGCGCCCGGGCTTGCCGCTGCGGCCGTGGCCGCGCAGGTCCACGGCGAGCACGCGGTGGCCGGTGCGCAGGGCCGGGACGAAGCCGTAGCCCTGCCACACCGCCTTGGACAGCGCGGTGCCGTGCAGCAGCACCACCGTCGCGGCCGCGGCCGCGCCGTCGTCGGGCCCGGCCGTGCGGTAGGAGATCTCGGTGCCGTCGTCGGGGTTGACGGTCGTGGCCACCGCCTCAGCCCCGGTCCTCGCCGGCGGGGCCGGCGGGGTCGACGTGGCGGGCGGGCCGGCCCCGGGACAGGGCCACGGCGTCGCGCATGGCCGCGCGGGCGCGGGCCCGGTCCCCGGACGCGGCGTACGCGAGGGACAGCCGGTACCAGTTGCGCCAGTCGCCGGGGTCGGCCTCGGTCTCGGCCCGGTGGGTCTCGAACCGGGCGTCGGCGGCCTCGCGGACGATCCGCCCGCCGGGGGTGCGCGGCAGGTCGTCGGGTGGCAGCCCGCCCTCCGCCGCGAGGGCCCGGCCGAGCTGCTCGGTGCGGACCCCGAAGAGCACCTCGCGCACGAGCGCCCAGACGCCCACGGCCGGCAGCACCAGCATGGCCAGCCCGAAGCCCTTGGCGATCCACCCGTCGGTGCCCAGCAGCAGCACGGCGCGGTGCAGGCTCGCGCCGAGGTAGACGGCGAGCAGGGTCACCATGGCCGCGGCGAGCAGCTTGCCCCGGCTCGTGGACTCCAGCAGCGTGAACACGCCCGCGAAGACGAGCACGGCCAGCACCCACAGCTTCGCGCCGCCGGTGATGGGCAGCAGCCACAGCGTGAGCAGCCCGGCGGCGAGCAGGCCCCAGCCCCAGGCCCGGATCGACGTCATCGGCTCAGAGGCCCAGGTCGAGGTAGCCCTCGAGGCCGTGCGTGAGCCCCGGGTGGGAGGCGACCTCGCGCACGCCGAGGACCACCCCGGTCATGAAGGAGATCCGGTCGAAGGAGTCGTGGCGGATGGTCAGCTGCTCGCCGAGGTTGCCGAGCAGGGTCTCCTGGTGGGCGACCAGCCCGCGCAGCCGCACGGAGTGCACCCGCACGTCCTCGACGAGCGCGCCGCGGGCCCCGCCCGGGTCCTGCTTCGTGCTGTCCGGCGAGGGCGCCACCCCGGCCTCCCGGCGGGCCCGCCCGACCAGGGCGGCCGTGCGGGCGGCCGTGCCGGAGGGCGCGTCGACCTTGTCCGGGTGGTGGAGCTCGACGATCTCGACCGACTCGAAGAACCGCGCCGCCTGCGCGGAGAAGCGCATGGCGAGGACCGCGCCGATCGAGAAGTTGGGCGCGACGAGCACACCGACGCCGGGGTGCCGCGCCAGCAGCGCGGCGGTCCGCGCGAGGCCCTCGTCGTCCCACCCGGTGGTGCCCACGACGCAGTGGATGCCGTGCTCGACCGCGAAGCGCACGTTGCCCTCGGTCACGGACGGGACGGTGAGGTCGACGACCACCTGGGCACCGGCCGCGACCAGGGCCTCGAGGGAGTCCTCGCGGCCCAGCTCGGCGACGAGCTGCAGCCCCGGGGCCCGGCGGACGGCCTGCACGGCCTCGCTGCCCATCCGGCCGCGCGCCCCGAGCACGGCGACCCGCAGGTCCTCGGGCGCAGGGGTCGCGGCGGCGGGCCCGGCGGGCCGGGGCGTGGGTGCGGTGCTGTCGGTCATGGCTCCAACTCTAGGTCAACGGGCAGTGCCCGGCGGGCGGTCAGCGCCGGGTGGGGGCCACGATCGTGGTGACGACCGGTCCCTGGGCGAGCCACGCGGCGAGCTCCTGCACCTGCTGGGGGGTCACGGAGCGGACGCGGTCGAGGGACTCGTCGATGTCGTAGAACTCCCCCGACTTCAGCTCGGCCGAGCCCAGGCGGGACATCCGGGAGCCGGTGTCCTCGAGGGCGAGCACGGTGCCCCCGCCGAGCTGGCCCACGACCTTGCGCAGCTCGTCGGCGCCGATCCCGTCCGCGGCGAGCTTCTCGAGCTCGCCGGTCATCAGGGCGACGACCTCGTCGGTGCGCGCGGGCAGGCAGCCCGCGTACATCCCGAAGTAGCCGGCGTCGGAGTAGGCCCCGGAGAACGAGAAGGTGCTGTAGGCGAGGCCCCGCTTCTCGCGGACCTCCTGGAACAGCCGGGAGGACATGCCCCCGCCGAGGGCGGCGTTGAGCACGGTCATGGCGAAGCGGCGCTCGTCCCCGGCCACGAGCCCGGGGCGGCCGACCACCACGTTGGTCTGCTCCACGGGCCGCTGCAGGAAGTGCTCGCCCCAGTCGGGGGCCAGCGGCGCCGGGGTGCGCTCGCGCCGGGGCACGGGCGCGGCGGGGCGCGCGGGGTCCCAGCCGGCGCGCTCGAGGGCCTCGGCGACGAGGGCGACGACGACGTCGTGCTCCAGCCCGCCGGCCGCGGTCACCACGAGGCCCTCGGGACGGTAGTGGCGCCGGTAGTGCTCCACGACCGCGTCCCGGGGCACCGCGAGGATCTCCTCCGGGGTGCCGCCGATGGGCCGGCCCAGCGGGTGCGCCCCGAGCACGTTCTGGGTGAACTCCTCGAAGGCGACGTCCTCGGGGTCGTCCTTGTCCATGGCGAGCTCCTCGAGGATGACCCCGCGCTCGCGCTCGAGCTCCTCGGGGTCGATCGCCGCGGAGGTCACCATGTCCGTGATCACGTCGATGGACATGGGCAGGTCCTCGGCGAGCACGCGGGCGTAGTAGCACGTGTGCTCCTTCGCCGTGGCCGCGTTGGACTCCCCGCCCACCTCGTCGAAGGCCTCCGCGATCTGCAGCGCCGAGCGGCGGGCGGTGCCCTTGAACAGCAGGTGCTCCAGGAAGTGGGTGGAGCCCAGCCGGCCGGGCTCCTCGTCGCGGGATCCCACGCCCACCCAGAAGCCGACGGTCACGGCCCGCTGGGCCGGCATCCGCTCGGTGAGCACGCGGGTGCCGCAGGGCAGCACCGTGCGGCGCACCACGTTGCCGCCGTCCCCTTCGTGGAGGGTGTGGCTGAACCCGGCGGCGGCCGTGGTGAGGGCCGCGGCCGCGGTGCGGGGAGAACTGGTACGGACCGCCGAGAGGCGGACGTCCGGGCCGGGGGTCTCCCCCGTGCCGCGGTCGCCCGCCTCCAGCGGCAGATCGACTGCCGTCATGTCCTGTGATCTGCTCCTGTCGGTGTGACGCCGGGCGTCACGGTCGGTGCGGCGGTCTGCGCGGCGGGGCCGCTCAGGCCTCGACGGTCGCGTCGGCCTCGGCGTCGTCGTCCTCGGGGAAGACGTTCGGCTCCTCGGCGACCACGGGGGCCAGCGAGAGCTTGCCGCGGTCGTCGACCTTGGTGATCTCGACCTGGACCTTCTGGCCCACGCCGAGGACGTCCTCGACGTCGGTGACGCGCTTGCCCTCGTTGAGCTTGCGCAGCTCCGAGATGTGCAGCAGGCCGTCCTTGCCCGGGGTGAGGGAGACGAAGGCGCCGAAGGTCGTGGTCTTCACCACGGTGCCCAGGTAGCGCTCGCCGACCTCGGGGACCTGCGGGTTGGCGATCGCGTTGATCGCCGCGCGCGCGGCCTCGGCGGAGGGCCCGTCGGTGGCGCCGATGTAGACGGTGCCGTCGTCCTCGATCGAGATGTCCGTCCCGGTGTCCTCCTGGATCTGGTTGATCATCTTGCCCTTGGGGCCGATGACCTCGCCGATCTTGGAGACGGGCACGGTCACGGAGATCACGCGCGGGGCGAACTCGCTCATCTCGTCCGGACGGTCGATCGCGCCGTTCATCACCTCGAGGATGTGCAGGCGCGCCTCGCGGGCCTGGGTCAGCGCGGCGTCCAGGACCGAGGAGGGGATGCCGTCGAGCTTGGTGTCGAGCTGGATCGCGGTGACGAACTCGGCGGTGCCGGCGACCTTGAAGTCCATGTCGCCGAGGGCGTCCTCGGCGCCGAGGATGTCGGTCAGCGCGGCGTAGCGGGTCTCCCCGTCCACCTGGTCGGAGACCAGGCCCATGGCGATGCCCGCGACCGGGGCGCGCAGGGGCACGCCGGCGTTGAGCAGGGACAGGGTCGAGGCGCACACGGAGCCCATCGACGTGGAGCCGTTGGAGCCCAGCGCCTCGGAGACCTGGCGGATGGCGTAGGGGAACTCATCCCGCGAGGGCAGCACCGGGGTGATGGCCCGCTCGGCGAGGGCGCCGTGGCCGATCTCGCGCCGCTTCGGGGAGCCCACGCGGCCGGTCTCGCCGGTGGAGTACGGCGGGAAGTTGTAGTGGTGCACGTAGCGCTTGGTCTTGACGGGCGACAGCGAGTCGATCTGCTGCTCCATCTTGAGCATGTTCAGCGTGGTGACGCCCATGATCTGGGTCTCGCCGCGCTCGAAGATGGCGGAGCCGTGCACGCGCGGCAGGACCTCGACCTCGGCGGTGAGCTGGCGGATGTCCGTCAGGCCGCGGCCGTCGATGCGCACCTGCTCGGTGAGGATGCGCTGGCGCACGGTGTGCTTGGTGAGGGCCTGGTAGGCGCCGTTGACCTCGTCCCTGCGGTCGGCGAAGGGCATGCCCTCCCCGGCGAGCTCGGCGAGCACGGACTGGTGCAGCTCGTCGGTGGCGACCTCGCGCTCCTGCTTGCCGGCGATCGAGTAGACCTCGGCGAGGCGGGAGCCGGCGGCGGCGGCCACGGCGTCCTTGACGTCGTCGCCGAAGCCGCCGAAGCGGGGCAGCTCCATCGCGGGCCGGCCAGCGCGGGCCTTGAGGTCGGCCTGCGCCTCGCACAGCGCCTGGATGAAGGGCTTGGCGGCCTCGAGGCCCTGGGCCACGAGCTCCTCGGTCGGGGCGACCGCGCCGTTGCTCTTGATGAGGTTCCAGGAGTTGTCGGTGGCCTCGGCCTCGACCATCATGATCGCGACGTCCTGGGACCCGTCCGCGGCGGTGACGACGCGGCCGGCCACGGCCATGTCGAACACGGCGTTCTCGAGCTGCGAGTGCTTCGGGAACGCGACCCACTGGTGCTGCCCGTTCTCACCGGCCATGAGGGCCATGCGCACGCCGCCCACCGGACCCTGGAAGGGCATCCCGGAGAGGGTGGTGGACATCGAGGCGGCGTTGATCGCCACGGTGTTGTAGATCTCGTCCGGGTTGATGGACAGGACCGTGACGACGACCTGGACCTCGTTGCGGATGCCCTTGCCGAAGGCCGGGCGCAGCGGGCGGTCGATCAGGCGGCAGGTGAGGATCGCGTCCGTCGAGGGGCGGCCCTCGCGGCGGAAGAAGGAGCCGGGGATGCGCCCGGCGGCGTACATGCGCTCCTCGACGTCCACCGTGAGGGGGAAGAAGTCGAAGCCCTCGCGCGGGGACTTGCCCACGGTCGTGGCGGAGAGCATGGTCGTGTCCTCGTCGATGGAGACGAGGGCGGCGCCGGCGGCCTGCTTGGCGAGGCGGCCGGTCTCGAAGCGCACGACGCGCTTCCCGTAGGAGCCGTTGTCGATGACGGCTTCGGCGTACTGGATCTCGGGACCCTCCACGGGTCACCTCCGTTTCGTGTCGGCGGGACGTCCCGCGACCACCCGGTCTTCGATCGAGATCCACGGACCACCGGGGCCGTGCGGCCGTCCGGTTTCCGGAGATCACTACCGAGGACCGCGAATGATCGGCGCGGTCGCCCCGTCAGCTGGTGTGCTGGTCGTTCGGTTGTTGCGGTGGCCCGCCCGGCGTCCGTGCCGGGGCGGGCGGGGTGCACGGCGGCGTCCTCCCGGGACCGGGGGACGCCGCCGGGGGCCGACTAGCGGCGCAGACCGAGCCGCTCGATGAGCGAGCGGTAGCGCTCGATGTCGGTGTCGCGCAGGTAGCCCAGCATGCGGCGACGACGACCGACCAGGGCCATCAGGCCGCGGCGGGTGTGGTGGTCGTGCTTGTGCTGCTTCAGGTGCTCGGTCAGATCGGAGATCCGGCGAGACAGGACCGCGATCTGCACCTCGGGCGAACCGGTGTCGCCCTCGTGCGTCGCGTACTCCTTGATGATGTCCTGCTTGATGGCGGCGTCAAGGGCCATGTGATAACTCCGTTCGAGTCAGTACCGTGCGGCCCGGACGACGGGTTCGTCGCCGGGTCCCGGGCGGGCCCGGGGGCCCGACAACCACGGACTGCAGTCGGACCGCCGTCAAGTCTAGCGGACGCGCGGTCCTCACCCCACCCCCGCCCGCGACGGCGCGCTGCGCTGGGCGCTGCCGGAGCCGTGGGCCAAGATGGGACAGGAACGACGGCGGCACGCCGGCGCCCCCGGGCCCGGCGCGACGCCGGCCCCGCAGCAGGTGCGCGGCGGACGTCGCAGGCAGGAGCCGCAGGTGCAGGACCAGGACACGACACAGGAGCAACGCGTGAGCAAGGACAAGCAGGACGGCCCGGGGCCGGCGGGCCGCACGCACGTGATGCGGGACGGCCACCGCATCCCGGCGATCGGGCTGGGCACCTACCCGATGGACGACGCCGAGGCGGAGGCGAACGTGGCCGAGGCGCTCATGCGGGGCTACCGGATGGTCGACACCGCGGTGAACTACGGCAACGAGACCGGCGTGGGGCGGGGGGTCGCCGCGTCCGGGGTGCCGCGCTCGGAGGTGTTCCTCACCACCAAGCTCCCGGGCCGCGACCACGGCACGGACTCCGTGCGCCGCTCCCTCGAGGGCTCGCTGGAGCGGCTGGGCACCGACCACGTGGACCTGTACCTGATCCACTGGCCGAACCCGTCGGTGGACCGCTACGCGGAGAGCTGGCGGGCCATGCTGGGGCTGCGCGAGGAGGGTCTGGTGCGCTCGGTGGGCGTGTCCAACTTCACCCCCGCCCACATCCGGCGCCTCGTCGACGAGACCGGGGAGACGCCGGCGGTCAACCAGGTCGAGCTGCACCCGCAGTACCAGCAGGAGCGGCTGCGGGAGTTCCACGAGGAGCACCGCATCATCACCCAGGCGTGGTCACCGCTGGGCCGCAGGACGGACGTCCTGCAGCACGAGTGGATCGCCGCGATCGCGCGGCGGACCGGGCGCACCCCCGCGCAGGTGGTCCTCCGGTGGCACCTGCAGTCCCGGACCGTGCCGATCCCCAAGACCTCGGACACCCGGCGGATGGCCGAGAACCTGGACGTCCTGGACTGGGAGCTCGACGAGGACCAGATGCACCGGATGCGCCTGCTGCACACCGGGATCAGCGGCTCCGGCGCCGACCCGAACACGCACGAGGAGATGTAGCCGCCCGCCGCGCCCCCGGGCGGGCGCGGCGGCCCGGCTCAGGCCTCGGCGGCGAGGATCTCGCGGGTGCGGGCGACGTCGTCGTCCATCTGGGCCACGAGCTTGTCGACGCCCTCGTAGGCGACCATCCCGCGCAGCCGCTCCACGAACTCGACGACCACGTCCTGGCCGTAGAGGTCGAAGTCCTCCACCGGCTCCTCCGGGCGGTCGATGACGTGCGCCTCCACCTGGCGGGGAACGTTCTCGAACGTCGGGTTGGAGCCCACGGAGATGGCCGTGGGCCAGCGGGTGCCCTGGGCGTCGACGAGCCAGCCCGCGTACACGCCGTCGGCCGGCACGAAGCCCGCCGCGTCCGGGGAGAGGTTGGCCGTGGGGTAGCCGAGCTCGCGGCCGCGCGCGGCGCCGTGGACGACCTCGCCGCGGATCCGGTGGTTGCGCCCCAGCAGCCGGGCCGCCGCGCGCACGTCCCCGTCGTGCAGGCACGCGCGGATCCACGTGGACGAGCAGCGGCGGTGCGCCTCGGCGTCCTCGGCGGCGGGCTCGCCCAGGGGGTCGAGGAGGTCCTCGACGACGAGCACCTCGAAGCCGTGGCGGGCCCCCAGGGCCCGCAGGGTGTCGACGTTGCCGGAGTTGTCCCGGCCCAGGCGGGTGTCCGAGCCCACGACGAGGCACCGCGCCCCGAGGGGCCCCACGAGCGCGCCGAGCACGAACTCCTCCGTGGACTGGCGCGCGAACTCCAGGGAGTAGGACAGCACGAGCACGGCGTCCACCCCCGTGGCGTCGAGGGCGTCGAGCTTGTCCTGCGTGCCCATGATCAGCCCGGGGTGGCTCTCGGGCCGGTGCACCTGCGCGGGGTGCGGGTCGAACGTCACGACGACCGAGGCCCACCCGCGCTCCCGGGCCAGGTCCACGAGCTTGCGCATCACCTGCTGGTGACCCCGGTGGACGCCGTCGAAGTTGCCGATGGTGACCACGGACGGGCCGAAGCCCGGGGGGACGTCAGAGA
>NZ_JAMBOG010000019.1 GCF_023715525.1 Kocuria rosea
AGTCTATGCCAGGTGCTCCGGGTCCCGCCCGTGGGGGGGGGGGCGGGGGGCGGGGGGCGGGGTCAGTCGACGACGGTGCCGCTGAGCGGCTCGCCCGGGTCGCGGAGCATGCTCATCCCGTTGCCGGCGGTGATGTCGATCGTGTCGAGGGCGCGGTCGAGGGCCTCGCGCTCGGCGCCGTCGACGGGCAGCCCGGCCAGCTCCTGCTTGATGACCTTCGACTGCACCAGCACGATCTGGAAGCTGTGGGAGAGCTTCTCGTCGCGCATGGAGGGGGAGCTCCCCGCCTGCGCGGCGGCGGGGGCGCGGCCGCGCAGCTGCTCCTGGGCCTCCTCGACCCGGCGGCGGCCGAAGCGGGCGGCCTTGCGCACCATGAGCACCACCCACACGGCGAGCATGAGCCAGCCGAGCGCGATGCCGGCGAGGATCCAGCCCAGCAGCGAGTTGGCGTTCGCGGCCTGCAGGATGGCCACCACGAAGATGACCACGAGCACGGCCATGCCGATCACCGTGCCCCACAGGGCGGTGCGGGAGCCGGCCTCGCGGGCGGGGGCGGACGGGGTCGAGAATCCGATGGAGCGCATGGTGCACATTGTCTCAAATCCCGGCCCGGGCCACGAACCGGGCCGGGCCCGGCGGGAGGGCTCAGCGCAGGAACAGGGCCCGCAGCCGGGCCGTGGTGACGAGCACCCCCACCCCCACGAGGGCCAGGTAGTAGGCCGCGTGCCCTGCCGTGGCGGCGCCGGGGGCGCCCGCGGCCAGGTCCCGCAGCAGCTCGACCCCGTGCCACAGGGGCAGCGCCTGCACGGCCCACCGGACCGGCTCGGGGTAGACCTCCAGCGGGTAGAACGTGCCGGAGAACAGGAACAGCGGGAGCGTGAGGAAGGTGACCCAGTCCATCTGCTGGAACGTGCGCATGAAGCTGGTCACGGCCATCCCGAACGCGGCGAAGCCGAAGGCCACGAGCACGGCCCCGGGGACCATCAGCACGGCCCACCAGGAGTGCACGAGCCCCATGGCCGCCATGACCGCCGTGAAGCCGGCCGCGTAGACGCCGCCGCGCACCAGCGCGACGCCGATCTCCCCGAGGGCCACGTCGAGCGGGCCCAGGGACGTGTTGAGCATGCCCTCGTAGAGCCGGGAGTAGCGCAGCTTGAAGAACACGTTCCACGTCGAGTCGTAGACGGCCCCGTTCATCGCCGAGACCGCCAGCAGCGCCGGGGCGATGTAGGCGGCGTAGGCGACCGGGGCGCCGTCGGGGCCCGTCACCTCCCCCACGATCGAGCCCAGGCCCACCCCCATGGCGAGCAGGTACAGCACGGGCTCCACGAACCCCGAGGCCATGACGGCCCAGTTGGCCCGCCACTGCGCCCGCATCCCGCGGGCGAAGACCGCCCGGGCGTTGCCGCTGTAGAGCGCTCCCCCGCGCGGGGGGCGCAGCAGCCCCTGGCCGTCGGGCGGGGAGCCGGCGACGGGTCCGGGCCCGCGCCCCGGCGCGCTCACGCCTCCAGCCTCCCGGCGTAGGCCCGGCGCGCGAGCACCCATCCCGCGCCCGCGAGCGCGGCGAGGTAGCCGGCGTGCACCGCGGTGAGCCAGCCGGGCTCGGCGAGCCCGTACGCCAGGACCCGGCCCAGCTCGGTCGCGTGCCACAGCGGGGACAGCCACCCGACGACCTGGAGCGGGCCCGGGAGCACGGACAGGGGGAAGAAGGTGCCGGAGAACAGGAACAGCGGCATGATCACGAACCGCTGGAGCAGCGCGAACTCGCCCCGCTCCTCGCGCAGGCGCGCCGCGAAGGCCATCACGGGCAGCCCGAACGCGTTGCCCGCGAGCACGCCGAGGGGCACGAGCAGCCACCCGGTCGCCGGCCGCGGAACCGCGCCGAACGCCAGGAGCACCCCGTAGTAGACGCCGGAGGTCACCAGGTAGCGCACCGTGGCCGCCGCGGTGTGCCCGGCGGCGAGCTGCGCCGGGGACAGCGGAGTGGCGTGGGCGCCCAGGTAGGTGCGCCGCCACCTGAACCCGGCCATCACGGTGTAGGAGTTCTCCTCGGCGCCGGCCATCATCGCCGCGGACACGAGCAGGGCCGGGGCCACGAAGTGCAGGTACGAGGTCCCGAGCCCCGGGCCGGACGGGGCGGCGGTGTCGACGACGGTCGCCAGACCGATCCCCAGGGCGAGGAGGTAGAGCACCGGCGAGCCGACCCCCACGCCCAGCAGGGTCCCGGCGTAGGCCCGCAGGTTCCGCAGCTGGTGCTCGGCGAAGTACAGGGCACCCCGGGCCCGGGCCCGGCGGGCGGCCTCGTCCGGGCCGAAGGGCGGTCGCAGGGAGGAGAGGTCGACCACGGCGCCCCCGCGCGCCGGCCGGGCGGGCTCAGTCAACGAGGGACCTGCCCGTCAGCCGCAGGAACACGTCCTCGAGGGAGGAGCGGCGCACCAGGGACGTCAGCGGGTGCAGGCCCCGGCGGGAGACCTCCTCGAGGTCGCGCTCGCCGTCGGCGGAGTAGACGAGCACCCGGTCGGGGAGCACCTCGACGCGGGAGCCGAGCCCGGCGAGCCGCTCGGCGGCGGCCGCGTTGCGGTCGGAGCCGAAGCGCAGCTCGAGCACCTCGCGGGTGGAGAAGCGGCGGATCAGCTCGGCGGGCGAGCCCTGGGCCATGATTCGGCCGGCGTCGACGACGACCAGCCGGTCGCACAGCTGCTCCGCCTCGTCCATGTAGTGGGTGGTGAGCACCAGCGTCACGCCCTGCTCCTTGAGCCGGAACAGCCGGTCCCACAGCACGTGCCGGGCCTGGGGGTCGAGGCCCGTGGTGGGCTCGTCGAGCAGCAGGATGCGGGGGTCGGAGACGAGGGAGCGGGCGATGGTCAGCCGCCGCTT
Source organism: Kocuria rosea (assembly GCF_023715525.1). GTDB lineage: Bacteria > Actinomycetota > Actinomycetes > Actinomycetales > Micrococcaceae > Kocuria > Kocuria rosea_A. The sequence continues at coordinate 2,878 of NZ_JAMBOG010000019.1, forward strand.
CATCCCGCCGGACAGCTCCGAGACCTTCGCGCCGGCCTTGTCCGTGAGCTGGGCGAACTCCAGCAGCTGCTCGGCCTTGGGCCGCAGGTACGCGTACGGGAGGCCGAAGTAGCGGCCGTAGACCACGAGGTTCTCCCGGACCGAGAGCTCCTCGTCCAGGTTGTCCTGCTGCGGGACCACGCCCAGGTGGGCGCGCACCCGCGGGCCCTGCTCGTCCGGGTCCAGGCCGAGGATCTCCAGTCGGCCGGAGGTGCGGCGGGAGACCCCGCCGATCATCCGCATGGTGGTGGACTTGCCGGCGCCGTTGGGCCCGAGCAGCCCGAAGGACTCGCCGCGGGCGACCTCGAAGCCGATGCCGTCCACGGCGCGGAAGCCGCCGTAGTGCTTGGCCAGGTCGGTGGCGCGGATCACGATCTCGGACACCGGCCCAGTGTAGAGCGGCGCCGGGGACGACCGCTCGTCCCCGGCGCCGCGGTGCGCCCGGGGTCCCCGGGCCGGCGGGCTCAGCGCAGCCCGGCCTGCCGCTCGGCGGTCTCGACGACGTTGAGCAGCAGCATCGCCCGCGTCATCGGGCCCACGCCCCCGGGGTTCGGGGAGATCCAGGAGGCCTTCGCGGCCGCGGCCGGGTCGATGTCCCCGGCGAGCTGGCGCTTGCCGGTCTCCGGGTCCTCCACGCGGGAGACCCCCACGTCGAGCAGGACCACGCCCTCCTTGAGGGAGTCGGCCTTGATCATGTGCGGGCGCCCGGCGGCGGCCACGACGACGTCCGCCTGGGCGAGCAGCTCGTCCAGGTTCCCGGTCCCGGTGTGGGCGAGCGTCACGGTGGCGTTGATCTCCCGCCGGGTGAGCAGCAGCCCGATCGGGCGCCCGACGGTGACGCCGCGGCCCACGACCAGGACGTGGCGGCCCGCGAGGTCCACCCCATGGCGGCGCAGCAGCTCCACGACGCCGTTGGGCGTGCAGGGCAGGGGCGAGGCCATCGGCTCGGACACGTTGAGCACCAGCCGGCCGAGGTTGGTCGGGTGCAGCCCGTCGGCGTCCTTGTCCGGGTCGATCCGCTCGAGGATCGCGTTGGTGTCGAGGTGGCCGGGCAGCGGCAGCTGCACGATGTAGCCGGTGCAGGCCGGGTCGGCGTTGAGCTCGTCGACGGCCCGCTCGAGCTCCTCCTGGGAGACGTCGGCGGGCAGCTCGCGGCGGATCGAGGCGATGCCGACCTCGGCGCAGTCCTTGTGCTTGCCGCCCACGTAGGAGTGGGAGGCCGGGTCGTCGCCGACCAGCAGCGTGCCGAGGCCGGGGACGACGCCCCGCCCGGCGAGGGCGGCGACCCGCTCGGTGAGCTCGGCCTTGATGGCCGCGGACGTGGCCCGGCCGTCGAGGATCTGCGCGGTCATGCTCACCACTCCTCGAGGCCGTCGTAGAGCGGGAAGTCGGCGGCCAGCTTGTCGACGCGGGCGCGCAGGGCGGCGACGTCGGCGCCGGGCTTGAGGGCGGTCGCGATGACGTCGGCGACCTCCTCGAACTCGGTGGCGCCGAAGCCGCGGGTGGCCAGCGCCGGGGTGCCGATGCGCAGGCCGGAGGTGACCATGGGCGGGCGCGGGTCCCACGGGACGGCGTTGCGGTTGACGGTGATCCCCGCCCTGTGCAGGAGGTCCTCGGCCTGCTTGCCGTCCAGCTGGGAGTTGCGCAGGTCCACGAGCACGAGGTGCACGTCGGTGCCCCCGGTGAGGACCGAGACGCCGGCCTCGGTGACGTCGGCGGCGGAGAGCCGCTCGGCGAGGATGCGGGCGCCCTCCAGGGTGCGCTCCTGGCGGTCGCGGAACTCGTCGGTGGCCGCGATCCGGAAGGCCACGGCCTTGCCGGCGATCGCGTGCATCAGCGGCCCGCCCTGCTGGCCGGGGAAGACCGCGGAGTCGATCTTCTTCTTGAACTCCCCCGTCGTGAGGATCACGCCGGAGCGGGGGCCCGCGAGGGTCTTGTGCACGGTGGAGGTGACCACGTGGGAGTGGGGCACCGGGTTGGGGTGCAGGCCCGCGGCCACGAGGCCGGCGAAGTGCGCCATGTCCACCCACAGCTTCGCGCCGACCTCGTCGGCGATCGAGCGGAACGCCTCGAAGTCCAGCTGCCGGGAGTACGCGGACCAGCCGGCGACGATGACCTGGGGCCGCTCGGCGAGGGCCTGCTCGCGGACCTTGTCCATGTCGACCGTGTAGGTGGTGGGGTCGACCTCGTAGGCGGCGATCTCGTAGAGCTTGCCGGAGACGTTGAGCTTCATGCCGTGGGTCAGGTGCCCGCCGTGGGCCAGGGACAGGCCCATCAGCTTGTCGCCGGGGCTCATGAGGGCGGCCATGACGGCGGTGTTCGCCTGGGCCCCGGAGTGCGGCTGGACGTTGGCGTGCTCCGCGCCGAACAGGGCGGTCGCCCGGTCCCGGGCGAGGTTCTCGACGACGTCGACGAACTCGCAGCCCCCGTAGTAGCGGCGCCCGGGGTAGCCCTCGGCGTACTTGTTGGTCAGGACGGAGCCCTGCGCCTCGAGGACCGCCCGCGGGGCAAAGTTCTCGGAGGCGATCATCTCGAGGGTGCCCCGCTGCCGCCCGAGCTCGTCGGCGATGGCCGCCGCGATCTCCGGGTCGACCTCGGTGAGGGGCTGGTTGGTGACGGACGGGGACGAGCTCGTGGACATGCCGCTCCTGAAGCTGGGACCTGGGGTCGGACACCACGAGTTTAGGCGATCGGCCGGGCGCTCCCGGCCGGGCCCGGGCGGGGCTCCCCCGCCCGGATCCGCTCGAGCCCGCCGGGGCTGTCCGTCGTGGAGGCCGTCGCCGGGGCCCAGCACGGGCGGGTCGACGTGCGCGGCGCCCCCGGGCCACCTGCTTCGCGGTCCGGCTCCCGCCCGCCCGAGCGGCGCGCCCGGGGCGGGCCGTGTCCCGCCAGGCGGACCCCGCTTGCCCCGGGGGCCACCGGGCCGTTTAATGAGGTCGTCAGGAACCGTCGGCACGGAGGGCGCGCCAGCCCCTCCCCGCCGAACCGCAACGCCGCGCCCGGGGTCCGTAGCGTACCGCGTGCAGGTTTCCCCGAGCGGTCCCGCGGGGCCCGGAAGCCGCTCACCACGCTCCGGAGGAACCCCCGTGAACGCACTCCCCACCGCTCCGTTCACCGCGTCCCTGCCGCGCATCCGGTCCTCGGACAACCCTCCCCAGACAATCGACCAGCTGCGCACCGACCACGAGTCGGTGATCTTCGACATGGACGGCGTGGTCACCGACACCGCCGCCGTCCACGCCGCCGCCTGGAAGACCCTCTTCGACGCGATCCTGGCCGACGACCGGCTGGAGCCGTCCGCCGAGGGCGGGACCGTGGACCGGCGCCCGTTCGACGCCGACGCCGACTACCGCCACTACGTCGACGGCCGCCGGCGCGAGGACGGGATCCGGGCCCTGCTGGACGCCCGCGGGGCCTGCCTGCCCGAGGGCGACGAGACGCCCGGGGCGTGGACCGTGCAGGGCCAGGCCGCGCTGAAGAACGCCTACTTCCAGGAGGTCCTGCACGTGAAGGGCGTGCGGGTCTTCGACGGCACCGTCGCCCTCATCGAGCGGCTGCGGGCGGCGGGTGTGCCGGTGGGGCTCGTGACCGCCAGCCGCAACAGCGTCCCGGTCCTGGCCGCGGCGGGGCTGCAGGACGCCTTCGACATCATCGTGGACGGCCACTTCGCCGCCGAGCACGGGCTGCCCGGCAAGCCCGCCCCCGACACGTTCCTGACCTGCGCGCAGATGCTGGGCGTGGACCCGGCCCGCTCCGTCGTGGTGGAGGACGCCGTGGCGGGCGTCCAGGCCGCCGCCGCCGGCGGCTTCGGCATGGTCGTCGGCATCCGCCGGCACGGCGAGCGCCAGGACCTCTACCACGCGGGCGCCACGGTCGTGCTCAACGACGTGGCCGAGCTCGACCTCGGCGCGCGCCGGGACGACCCGTGGAAGCTGGTCTTCGAGGGCTTCGACCCCGCGACCGAGGTCCGCCGCGAGACCCTGCTGACCCTCGCCAACGGCTACATGGGCGTGCGCGGGTCCGCGTGCGAGTTCCCCGACAACGGCGTCCACTACCCGGGCAACTACCTGGCCGGCGTCTTCAACCGCGTGGTGAGCCACCTCAGCGGCCGCGACGTCGAGCACGAGTCCATGGTCAACGCCCCGAACTGGACCCACCTGGACCTGCGGGTGGCCGGCGGCGAGTGGTGGTCCGAGGGCGGGCTGCGCCCCACCGCCGAGCGGGTCGAGCTCGACCTGCGCCGCGGGCTGCTGATCCGGTCCCTGACCCTCACCGACCTCCACGGCGACCTCGGCGACGACGGCTCCCACGCCCGGCTCGAGATCGTCCAGCGCCGCCTCGTCTCCCTGCGCCACCGCCACCTGGGGGCCCAGGAGACCACGGTGACCGCCCGCGGGTTCTCCGGGCGCCTGCACGTGCGCACCGGCATCGACCCCACCGTGCGCAACAACGGGGTCGCGGAGTACAAGGACCTCAACGCCCACCACCTGGTGGACCTGGAGTCGACGTCCCTGCCGGACGACCACGAGACGCTCCTGTCGCACGTGCGCACCACGCAGTCGAAGATCGAGATCACCACCGCCCAGCGCACCACGATCGAGGGCGGCCAGAACGTGCGCGAGCGCCGCGAGATCCGCCCCGGGGGCACCGAGTTCCGCCGCCACCAGGTGAACATCACGGAGGGCCGCCCGGTGATCATCGACTCGACCACGGCCGTGGTCACGAGCCGGGACGCGGCCATCGGCTCCCCCCGCGAGGGCGCCCTCGCCGAGCTGGACCGCAACCCGAGCGGCGTGCGGGGGCTGCTGCCCTCCCACGAGGTCGAGTGGGCGCTGCTGTGGGACCGCTACGACGTGGACGTCTGCCCCGACCCGGGAGACCGCCCGAAGGAGCTGGCCATGATCCAGCTGGCGCTGCGCACCCACCTGTTCCACGTGGCCCAGACCCTGGCCCCCCACCTGTCGCTGCGCGACGCCGGCGTGCCCGCCCGCGGGCTGCACGGCGAGGGCTACCGCGGCCACATCTTCTGGGACGAGCTCTACATCCTCCCGGTGGTCAACCTGCGCCAGCCGCGCGTGACCCGCTCCCTGCTCTCCTACCGCTGGCGGCGGATCGCGATGGCCCGGCACCGGGCGATGGAGTTCGGCCTCGAGGGCACCGCGTTCCCGTGGCAGTCGGGCTCGGACGGCCGGGAGGAGACCCCGCCGGAGCTGTTCAACCACCACTCCAACCGGTGGCTGCCGGACAACTCCTGGCGGCAGTTCCACGTGGGCCTCGCGATCGCCTACAACGCGTGGATCTACTACGAGACCACCGGGGACATCGACTGGCTGGCCGGCCAGGGCTCCGAGCTGATCATCGGGATCACCCGCCTGTTCGCCTCCCTCACCGACTACGACCCCGCGGACGGGCGCTACCACATGGCCGGGGTCATGGGCCCGGACGAGTACCACGACGGCCCGCGCGGCCAGCACGGCGGCGGGCTCAAGGACAACGCCTACACCAACGTGCTGGCGGCCTGGCTGTTCCGGCACAGCGCCCACATCTTCCACGACATGGTGGAGCACCAGCGGGAGGAGCTCGCGGCCCGCTTCGGGCTCTCGGCCGAGGAGGTCGGGACCTGGCAGCGGATGGCCGAGCGGATGTTCGTGCCCTTCAACCGGGACGGCACGATCAGCCAGTTCGACGGCTACGACGACCTCGACGAGCTGGACTGGGAGTACTACCGCGCGAAGTACCGCAACATCGGCCGCCTCGACCTCCTGCTGGAGAACGAGGGCGACATGACGAACAACTACAAGCTGTCCAAGCAGGCGGACACCATCATGCTCGTCTACCTCCTCGGCCCCGACGGGCTCGTCGAGGAGCTGGGCCGGATGGGCTACGAGGTCGACCACGCGGCCGTCGAGCGCACGGTCGACCACTACATCGCCCGCTCCTCCCACGGCTCGTCGCTGTCCCGGGTGGTCAACGCCTCGGTGCTCGCGTGGCTGAACCCCGACCGCTCGTGGTCCGCGTTCCAGGATGCGCTGCTCGTGGACCTCGACGACACGCAGGGCGGCACCACCGGCGAGGGCATCCACCTCGGGGCCATGGCCGGCTCCGTCGACGTCGTCACCCGCGCCTACGCCGGGTTGCGCGTGCGCGGGGAGTGGCTGGAGTTCGACCCGGCCCTGCCGAGCCAGCTGGACCGGGTCTCCTTCACCGTGCTCTACCGCGGTCAGGTCATCCGGGTCTGCATCGACCACCACGTGCTCGAGCTTGAGGGCTCGTCCCAGCGCGCGGACAGCGTCACGATCCACGTGCACGGCGCGGAGTACGTCCTCAAGGGCGGGCAGCGCATCCGCGTCGCCATCCAGCAGCGCCACCCCCGCCGCTAGGCTGGTGCCCATGGAAGCTCCCGCGGCCGCCGGCCTGGTCCTCCCGCACGCGGGGCACGCGCCCCGGATCGACCCCTCCGCCTTCGTGGCCCCCACCGCCACGGTGGTGGGCGACGTCGAGCTGGGGCCGGGCACCGGGGTGTTCTACGGCGCCGTCGTGCGCGGGGACCGCTCCTCCGTCCGGCTGGGGGCGCGGTCCAACCTCCAGGACAACGTCGTGGTGCACTCGGACCCCGAGCACCCGTGCACGATCGGCACCGGCGTGAGCGTGGGCCACGGCGCGGTCGTGCACGGGTGCACCGTGGAGGACGACGTCCTCGTGGGGATGAACGCCACCGTCCTCAACGGCGCCGTGATCGGCGCGGGCTCCCTGGTGGCCGCGGGCGCGGTCGTGCTCGAGGGCACCGTGGTGCCGCCCCGCTCGCTCGTGGCGGGGGTCCCGGCCAGGGTCCGGCGGGAGCTCACGGAGCAGGAGCAGGAGAAGGTCCGCGCGAACGCGCGCACCTACGTGCAGCTCTCCGCCGAGCACCGGCAGCTCAACGGCTGAGCCGGCCCGCGCCCGGTGGGCGGGTCACTGGGCCACGAGGGTGCGGGCGTAGTCCCGGTAGGCGTCGCGGTCGAAGCCGGGCAGCAGGCAGGACTGCACCACGTAGCCCTGCAGCACGGACAGGATGGCCTGGGCGAACATGCCGATCCACTCCTGCGCGGCCATGGCGTCCAGGCCGAGCTGCTCGAGCGCCCACCGGCCGTAGTGCGCCTCGATCCGCCCGCGCACCTGCGCCAGGTGCTCCCCGGCCAGCACTCCGAGGGCCGGGTCCGTCACGGCCGCTCCCCAGGTGACGAGCAGCAGCCGGGTGGTCCCGGGGTCCGCGTCCAGGCGCTCCAGGAGCCGCACCACCCACTCGGCGGGGGCGAGGTCCTCCCCGCCCGCCTCGTCCGCGAGGACGCGCCCCAGGGCGTCCCCCGCGGCGGCGAGCACGAGCTCCTGCTTGCTCGGGAAGTGGTTGTAGAGCGCGCCGGCGGACAGGCCCGTGGCGGCGATGATGCGCTGCATCGACGCGCCGTCGTAGCCGTGCGCGAGGAAGCACGTGCTCGCGGCGGCCACGATCTCCCGCCGCCGCCGCTCCCTGTGCTGCTCGCTCACCCGCGCCACGCCGGACAGTCTAGGGGACGAACGGTCGTTCGATCGCCGGGACGCCGCCGCACCCGGCCCGGCGGCGTGGCACAATGCGACGATGCTGCCCCAGACCTCCTCCGCCGCATCCGCCGCCCTGGCCCCCTTCGCCGACGCCGCGCTCGACGCCGCCCACCTCGAGGACCCGCTGGCCCCGACGGGCCGCACCCTGGGGTGGGGCGTGGTCAGCACCGCGGCCATCGCGGAGAAGGTCGTCCCGGACATCGCCGCCCTGCCCGACGCGCGCCTGGTGGCCGTCAGCTCCCGCGCGCAGGACCGCGCCGAGGACTTCGCCCGCCGGCACGGCGTGGAGCGCGCGTACGGGGACACGGACGGGGCGACGGGCCTGGACCGGCTCGCGGCCGACCCGGACGTGGAGATCGTCTACGTCGCCACCCCGCACGGCTACCACCACCGCGACGTCTCCGCGCTGCTGCGCGCCGGCAAGCACGTGGTCTGCGAGAAGGCCCTGGCCATGACCGCCGCCGAGGTCCGCGACCTCACGCGGCTCGCCCGCGCCCAGGGGGTGTTCCTCATGGAAGCCGTGTGGACCCGGATGACCCCCGGCTTCCGCACCGCCATGGGCTGGGTGCGGGAGGGCCGGCTCGGCCGGGTGCGCTCGGTCGAGGGCACCATCGGGATGCACCGGCCGGTCGACCCCGAGCACCGGCTGTTCCGCAACGCCGACGGCGGCGGCGTGCTGCTGGACATGATGGTCTATCCGCTCACCTGGACCGCGGCGGTGCTCGGCTCCCCCCGGAGCTGGAGCGTGCTGGCGGAGGTCGGGCCCACGACCGTGGACGTGGACACCGCCCTCACCCTGGACTTCGACCACGGCCGCGCCCACGTGAGCGGGACGCTGGCCACGACGGTCCCGCACCAGGTGACGATCAGCGGCACCGGCGGCTGGCTGCGGGTGGACGGCCGGATCAACTGCCCGCACACCCTGGTGCTGCAGACGGCCGAGCGGCAGCGCGCCGGCGCCGCGCCCGTCGTCGAGCACGTCGCCGTGACGGGCGCGGGCTACGTCTTCGAGATGCGCGAGGCCACGCGCTGCGTCCAGGAGGGCCTGCTCGAGTCGCCGATCATGCCGTGGGCCGACTCGCTGGAGCTCGTGGAGCTGTTCGACCGCGTCCGGGCGGAGATCGGCGTCGGCTACCCCAACGACGCGCGCTGAGGCGCACGGAGGCCCACCAGGTCGCGCGGCGGCACGCCCAGGGCGACCCGGTTCGCCCTGGGCGATGGAGCCTGTCATCTGTTGCCCGCCGATCGGGGCGGGGATATCATTTTTCACAGTTGAGTTGATCGGACTCAACTAAGTGTCAGAGACATTGCTCATCCGGTTCAGGAGATGATGACCATGGCTACGATGTTTACCCCGTTCAACGACTTCGACCGCCTCGCGGCGTCCATCCTGGCCCGCCCGGGCCTGCGGGAGATGCCCATGGACCTGTACCGCGCCGGCGACGAGTACATCCTGCGCGCGGACCTGCCGGGCATCGACCCGGGCAGCGTCGACGTCGACGTCGACGGCCAGCTGCTGACCATCCGGGCCGAGCGGAAGCTGCCCGAGGTCCACGACGTCCAGTGGATCACCCGGGAGCGGCAGAGCTCCTCGTTCGTCCGCCAGCTCAACCTGGGGCAGGGCGTCGACATCCAGAACATTGCCGCGACCTACGACAACGGCGTGCTCACGGTGACCATCCCGGTCACCGCCCAGGCCAAGCCGCGCAAGATCCAGGTGGTCTCCGGCCAGGGCGAGCAGCAGGCCCTGGGCCAGACGCAGTCCGGGGAGGAGGACCGCGTGATCGGCGAGGGCGAGCTGGTCAACGGTTCCGGCTCCACCCAGTCCACCGAGGGCTGATCGCGCGTCCCGCCGCGCGCGGGCGAGCACGACGAGGGACGGCTCCGGCTCGGGTATCTTGGCACCAGGAAACACTGTCCCGATCCGATGACGTTCATGGGAGACACCCCGCACATGGCAAAGATCATCTACACCCGCACCGACGAGGCGCCGCTGCTGGCCACCTACTCGTTCAAGCCGGTCATCGAGGCCTTCGCCTCCACCGCCGGCGTCGAGGTGGAGACCCGCGACATCTCGCTGGCGGGCCGCATCATCGCGGCCTTCTCCGACCGCCTGCCCGCGGAGCAGAGGGTCGACGACGCCCTCGCCGAGCTCGGCGAGCTGGCCAAGCGGCCCGAGGCCAACATCATCAAGCTGCCGAACATCTCCGCTTCGAACCCCCAGTTGAAGGCGGCCGTCAAGGAGCTCCAGGAGCAGGGCTTCGCCCTGCCCGACTACCCGGACGAGCCGGCGACGGCGGAGGAGCAGGAGATCCGGGCCCGCTACGACAAGATCAAGGGCTCCGCGGTCAACCCGGTGCTGCGCGAGGGCAACTCCGACCGCCGCGCCCCCGCCTCGGTGAAGAACTACGCCCGCAAGAACCCGCACCGCATGGGCGCGTGGACGGCGGAGTCGAAGACCAACGTCGCCACCATGGGCCACGACGACTTCCGGTCCAACGAGAAGTCCGTGGTCCTCGGCGAGGACGACACCCTCACGATCCAGCACGTGGGCGAGGACGGCACGACCACCGTGCTGAAGAAGGCCTTCCCCGTGCTCGCGGGCGAGGTCGTCGACGCCACCGTGATGCGCGCCGCCGCCCTGGACGCCTTCCTCGCGGAGCAGGTCCAGCGCGCCAAGCAGGAGGGCGTGCTGTTCTCGGTGCACCTCAAGGCCACCATGATGAAGGTCTCCGACCCCATCATCTTCGGCCACGTGATCAAGGCCTTCTTCCCGGAGGTCTTCTCCGCCTACGGCGCCCAGCTGGAGGAGGCCGGCCTGTCCCCGAACAACGGGCTCGCCGCAATCCTCAACGGCCTCGACGCCCTCCCCGCCGACCTCCGCGAGGACGTGAAGGCCGCGCTCGACAAGGGCCTCGCCGAGGGCCCGCAGCTGGCCATGGTGAACTCCGACAAGGGCATCACCAACCTGCACGTGCCCTCCGACGTCATCGTCGACGCCTCGATGCCCGCCATGATCCGCCAGTCCGGGCACATGTGGGGCCCCGACGGCGAGGAGGCCGACACCCTCGCGGTGCTCCCGGACAGCTCCTACGCCGGGATCTACCAGGTCGTCATCGACGACTGCCGCGCCAACGGCGCCTTCGACCCGCGCACCATGGGCTCCGTCCCCAACGTGGGGCTCATGGCGATGAAGGCCGAGGAGTACGGCTCCCACGACAAGACCTTCGAGATCCCCGCCGCCGGCACCGTCCAGGTCGTCGACGGCTCCGGGACCGTGCTCCTCGAGCACGAGGTCGCCCCGGGCGACATCTGGCGGGCCTGCCAGACCAAGGACGTCGCGATCCGCGACTGGGTCAAGCTCGCCGTCACCCGCGCCCGCGCCTCGCAGACCCCGGCCGTGTTCTGGCTGGACCGCACCCGGGCGCACGACGCCAACCTCATCGCGAAGGTCGAGCAGTACCTGCCCGAGCACGACACCGAGGGCCTGCAGCTGGAGATCATGTCCCCCGAGGAGGCCACCGCCTTCTCGATCGAGCGGATCCGCCGCGGCGAGGACACCATCTCGGTCACCGGCAACGTGCTGCGCGACTACCTCACCGACCTCTTCCCGATCCTCGAGCTGGGCACCTCGGCGAAGATGCTCTCCGTGGTCCCGCTGATCAACGGCGGCGGGCTGTTCGAGACCGGCGCCGGCGGCTCCGCCCCGAAGCACGTCCAGCAGCTGATCGAGGAGAACCACCTCCGCTGGGACAGCCTCGGCGAGTTCCTGGCGCTGGCCGCGAGCTTCGACCACCTGGCCTCGACGACGGGCAACGCCCGCGCCCAGGTCCTGGCCGACACCCTGGATCGCGCCACCGGCACCTTCCTCGAGGAGAACAAGTCCCCGAGCCGGAAGGTCGGCGAGATCGACAACCGTGGCAGCCACTTCTACCTGGCCCTGTACTGGGCCCAGGAGCTGGCCCGCCAGGACGCGGACGCCGAGCTGGCCCAGGCCTTCGCCTCCGTGGCGGAGCAGCTGGCGGCCAACGAGGAGACGATCAACGCCGAGCTGCTCGCCGTGCAGGGCCGGCCCGCCGACATCGGCGGCTACTACCGCCCGGACGACGTCCGCACGACCGCGGTGATGCGCCCGTCGCAGACCTTCAACGAGGTCCTCGGCTCGCTCACCGTCTGAACCGTTCCCGCGGGCGCCGCGCCGAGCACGACGCGGCGCCCGCGGCACAGCGCAGCGGCCGCATCCGTTCCCGGATGCGGCCGCTGTGCTGTGCCGGGAGGGCTCAGTGGAAGAAGTGCCGCGCCCCGGTGAAGTACATGGTCACCCCGGCGGCCTCGGCCGCGGCCACGACCTCCTCGTCACGGATCGAGCCGCCGGGCTGGACCACCGCGCGCACTCCGGCGTCGAGCAGCACCTGCAGGCCGTCGGCGAACGGGAAGAACGCGTCCGAGGCCGCGACCGCGCCCCGGGCCCGCTCCGCGCCGTCCTCGCCGAGGCTGTTGGCGCGCTCGACGGAGAGCCTGCAGGAGTCCACGCGGTTGACCTGGCCCATGCCGATGCCCACGGAGGCGCCGTCGTGCGCGAGCAGGATCGCGTTGGACTTCACCGGGCGCAGGGCCTTCCACGCGAAGGCCAGGTCGGCGAGCGTGCGCTCGTCGGCCGGGGCGCCCGCGGCGAGGGTCCAGTTCGCCGGGTCGTCGCCCGCGGCGTCGAGCCGGTCGGTGACCTGGAACAGCGCTCCGCCGGAGATCTGCCGGTACTCGAGGGCGTCGCGCTCGAAGCCTTCCGGCAGCTCGAGCAGGCGCACGTTCTTCCGGGTCCGCAGGATCTCCAGGGCCTCCGGCTCGAAGCCGGGCGCCACGACGACCTCGGTGAAGATGTCCTTGACGGTCTCGGCCATGGCCCGGGTCACGGGGCGGTTGGCGGCGATCACCCCGCCGTAGGCCGAGAGCGGGTCGCACGCGTGGGCCTTGCGGTGGGCGTCGGCGATCGGGTCGGCGGCACCGGGGCCGGCCACCGCCACGCCGCAGGGGTTGTTGTGCTTGACGACGGCCACGGCCGGCTCGTCGAAGTCGTAGGCGGCGCGCAGGGCGGCGTCGGCGTCCACGTAGTTGTTGTAGGACATCTCCTTGCCGTGCAGCTGGTCGGCCTGGGCGATCCCGGGGGACGCCGCCTCGTCGACGTACAGGGCGCCCTTCTGGTGGGGGTTCTCGCCGTAGCGCAGCGAGGCCGAGCGCTGGAAGGCGAGCCCCGCGTACGGCGGCCAGAAGTTGGCGTCCTCGTCCTGCTCGAACTGCTGCATGGTCCAGGTGGCCACGGCGGTGTCGTAGGCGGCGGTGTGGGCGAACGCCGCGGCCGCCAGCCGGCGACGGGCCCGCAGGTCGAAGCCCCCGGAGGCGGCGGCCTCGACGACCTCCCCGTAGGAGGCGGGGTCCACGACGACGGAGACGGCCGCGTGGTTCTTGGCGGCGGCGCGGACCATGGACGGGCCGCCGATGTCGATCTGCTCCACGACCTCGTCCTGCGCCGCCCCGGAGCGGACGGTCTCCACGAAGGGGTAGAGGTTGACGACGACGAGGTCGAAGGGCTCGATGTCGAGCTCCGCGAGCTGGTCCAGGTGCTCCTGCTTGCGGCGGTCGGCGAGGATGCCGGCGTGCACGCGCGGGTGGAGGGTCTTGACCCGGCCCTCCAGGCACTCCTGGAAGCCGGTCACCTCCGAGACCTCGGTGACGGGGACCCCCGCCTCGGCGATGCGCCGCGCCGTGGACCCGGTCGAGACGATCGCCACGCCGGCCTCGTGCAGGCCGCGGGCGAGGTCCTCCAGTCCCGTCTTGTCGTAGACGGACACCAGGGCTCGTCGGATGGGCACGCGGTCGGGCTGGGTGAGGCTCACAGGTTCTCCATGGGTCTTCGGTGGTGGGTGCCGGCGGGATCCGCCGCACACCAGTTTACGGACCCCGGCCGGGCGCGCTCACCGGGCCTCGTGCAGGGCGGACCGGCGGGCCAGCGCGCCGAGAGTGTCCACCAGCAGCTCCCGTTCGGCGGCCTTGATGCGCTCGTGCAGCCGGTCCTCGTCGTCGTCCGTCAGCACGGGCACGGCCGCCTGGGCGAGGATCGGGCCGGCGTCGACGTCGGCCACCACCTCGTGGACCGTGACGCCCGTGACCTTCACGCCGTGCGCCAGGGCGTCCCGGACGGCGTGCGCCCCGGGGAAGGAGGGCAGCAGGGACGGGTGAGTGTTGACGACCCGGCCGGCGAAGGCCTCGACGAACCCGGCGTCGACGATCCGCATGAACCCCGCGAACAGGACGCGGTCCGGCGCGTGGTCCTCCACGGCCCGCTGCAGCGCCCGATTCCACTGCGCCCGGTCGGGGTGGTCCCCCGGCCGCACGAGGAACGTCTCCACCCCCGCGGCCTGCGCGCGCTCGAGGCCGGTGCACGGCTTGTCCGCGCCCACGGCGGCGATCTCGACGTCGATCCGGTCCTCCCGGACGGCGTCGAGGACCGCCTGCAGGTTGGTGCCGGACCCGGAGACCATGACCACGATGCGCATGCCCCGATTCTAGTCGGGCCCCGGAGGGACCCCGGACGGGCACCGGACGGGGGTGGCCTAGAGTGAACGGCATGGCCCCTCCCCCACCGCCCGTCCGTGACCCTGCCGCGAAGGACGCCCGGCGTGCCGCCGCGATGCGCACGGCGGGCGGCGGCCTGGTGTGCGCCGTGGTCGCCCTGGCCCTGGTCGGCTCCACCCTGTGGCTCACGGTGGCCGGGCTGGCGGCGGCGGCCCTCGGCACGGCACTGGGCATCGCGGCGCTCGTGCGCTCCGGCGGCACCGCGCCGCGCCGGCTCGTGGTGGCCGGCGGGGTCGTCGCGATCCTCCTCGGCGGCCTGAGCCTGCTGACCGGCGGGGCGCGGCTGGCGCTGTGGCCCGTGGCCGAGGCCTACGAGCGCTGCGTCTCCCGCACCCTCACCCTCTCGGGCACCGCCCGGTGCCAGCAGCAGCTGGAGGACGGCATCTGGTCCTACTTCTCCGGCGGACCGGGATCCGCCGGGGCGTCCTCCGCCACCACCGGCGCGGTCCCCCGGGACGCGGCCTCCCCGGACGCGTCGACGTCGAACGCCTCGGCGGATCCCGGCACGGCGGCCTCGCCGTCCCCGGCCTCCTGGGCGTCCGCCGCCTGAGCCGCGCCCCGGGCGGAGCGGTCCGCGCGCGGGCGCCGCTTCCCGGCCGCGCGCATCGCCCGCCGCGCCGCCGCCTCGGCGCGGCGGCGCCGGCGGTCCTCGCGCCGGGCGGCCGCGCCCTGTGCCCCGGCCGCCCCGCGGGGCGGGGTGAACGGGGACTCGTGCTCGAGCCAGGGCCCGGCCACGTAGCCGAGCGCCGCCCCCACGGCGACCTCCGCGCCGAACCAGAGCAGGACCTGGACCCCGTCGGGGCCCACCTCCACGAGCCGGCCCAGTGCCAGGGAGCCCTGCGCGATCCAGCTCAGCGCCATCATCAGCGCGCCCGCGGCCGCGCCGATGAAGGCGCCGGTCACCAGCGTCGAGAGCGGGAACGTGATCCAGCGGGCCGGCAGCCGGATCGCCATCCAGTCGTCGAGGTGGTTCTCGCCCTCGCGCAGGAACCACCACCCGGCCAGCACCCCGGCCAGGACGGGCAGCACCACGACGGTCAGGGCCCAGGACGGCAGCTCGGCCGGTGGCAGGGCCGCGAGCGCGGGCAGCAGGGGCACGGGCCCGGTGGTGGTGCCGAGGGGGGAGGCGTGGGTGCCGGAGCCCAGTTCGAACCCGGCACCCGTCGCCCATGCGAAGGCGTAGACGGCGAGGTTGGGCAGGTAGCCGAGCTGGAGGCCCGTCAGGGCGGTGTCCCCGGGGGCGCCGGTGCCTAGGCGCTGGTAGACGGCCACGACGTCGTTCCAGTTCCAGAACAGGGCCGTGCTCAGCAGCGCCGCCCCGATCCCGACCCCGGCGACGGCCGCCAGGAAGCCCGCGCGTAGCACCGCCCAGACGTACGAGCCCGCCCACCGGGAGTACTGGCTGGTGCGCTCGACCCACGCCGCGGCGTTGACGCCGATCAGGCCGGGCAGCGAGCGGGAGACGCGGTAGGCCCCCACGAGGGCGCCCAGCGCCACGGGGACGAGCGGGAACACGGCACCTGCCACGGGGCTCGCCGAGACTTCGTCCGTGCCGAACAGCACGGCCGCCCCGGCCCCGAGCACGGCGTAGCCGGCCAGCCCGCTGAGGTACGGCTGCCAGAACTGGCCCTCCCAGCAGGCGCGGGCCAGCCGGCGTCCCGCGATCCACGCGAGCGCGAACGGGACGACGGTCAGGCCGAGGGGCACGAGGTTGAGGGTCCCCGAGGTCGCCGGCAGCCCGGCCCCCGGGTCCAGGGCCACCTGCAGCGGGGCGAGGTGGGCGAGCAACCACACCTGCCCGGACAGGACGAACCCGCCGGTGAGGCCGAGGCTGTCGAAGCCGTCGGCGAGCCAGACCATGAGCACGGTCAGCAGCACCAGGAGGTAGGAGACCAGGGCCACGGAGCCGAGTTCCATCAGGCCCTGGAGCCACAGGGGCATCGGCACGCCGCGGCGGTCGGGGGAAGAGGAGCCTTGGGTGATCATCACCGCCCATCTTCCCACGCCACCCCGGGGGGCACGGCCCCGGGGCCGCCACGGGGCGGTCGGGCGCGGAGTTCACGGTCGCTTCACCGGGGGGCCACGCGGTGCTGTCCCCCCGGTCGCTCGGGGGCGGCAGGTTCGGTGGCGTGAGAGTCGCCCTGGTTGCCGAGCAGTTCCTCCCCCACATGAACGGTGTCACGCACTCGGTGCTGCGGGTGCTCGAGCACCTGCGCGCCGGCGGCCACGACGTCGTCGTCGTGGCCCCCTCCTACGCCCCGGCGCCCCTCGGGGGCCTGGTGGAGGACGTCGTCGAGGACCTCGACGGCGTCCCGGTCCACCGGCTGCCCGCCGTCCCGCTGACCGGCTACCCGGACGTGCGCGTGGCCGGGGGCACCGTCGCCCGGGTGCGGCGGCTGCTGGAGCGGTTCCGGCCCGACGTCGTCCACGTCGCCTCGCCGTTCGTCCTGGGCCGCCGGGCGATCCTGGCGGCCCACCAGCTGGCCGTGCCCTGCGTGGCGGTCTACCAGACGGACGTGCCCGGCTACACCGCCAAGTACGGCGCGCCGTTCCTCGAGCAGCTGCTGTGGGCGCGGGTGCGGGCCATGCACAACCTCGCGACCCTGACCCTCGCGCCCTCGTCCGCCGCCGTGGGCCAGCTCGTGGAGCACGGTGTCCGCGACGTGCGGATCTGGCGGCGCGGGGTGGACACCGTCCGGTTCTGCCCGCGGCACCGGGACGAGCAGTGGCGCGAGGAGGTCGCCGCGGGGCGGCGGATCGTCGGCTACGTGGGCCGGATCGCCCCGGAGAAGCAGGTCGAGGACCTGGCCGCGGTCGCGGACCTGCCGGGCACGCGCCTCGTGGTCGTGGGCTCCGGGCCGGAGGAGGAGTCGCTGCGCCGCCGGCTGCCGGGCGCCCACTTCGCCGGGTTCCGCACCGGCGCGGACCTGGCCCGGATCATGGCGTCCTTCGACGTCTTCGTCCACCCCGGCGAGTTCGAGACCTTCTGCCAGACGATCCAGGAGGCCATGGCCTCGGGGGTGCCCGTGGTCGCGACCGGCCGGGGCGGGCCCCTCGACCTCGTGGACTCCTCCCGCACCGGCTGGCTCTATCCGCCCGGGGACCTGGCCGCCCTGCGGGGCCGGGTCGCGGACCTCGTGGGCGACGACGCGAAGCGGGCCGCGTTCGGCGCGGCCGCGCACGCCGCGGTCCAGGACCGGACCTGGCACGCGCTCGGCGAGGAGCTCCTGGGGCACTACCGCAGTGCCGTGGAGCTCTCGGCCCGGGCCCGCGCCCCGCGTCACCGCTGGCCCGTCTGAGGGTTAGCCGCGGGCGGTCCTCACGTCGAGGACGTCCACCCCCGTGCCGGCGTAGCGCTCCGGCTCGGCGGTGAGCACCGTGAGCCCGTGCACGAGCGCGGTCGCGGCGATGAGCCCCGCGACCGGATCGGGCCGGCGAGGAGCGTCCAGCCCGCCCCAGGTGCGGCTGACCAGGGCGTCCACCGGCAGCACCCGGTCCGGGAAGCGCAGCTCGAGCTGCTCTGCCCACAGCGCCTCGTCCGGCCGCCCGGCCAGGAGCTCGCCGAGCACCGGGGCGGGGAGGAACATGCGGCGGTGGCCGTGCCGGCGCAGGGCCGCGGCGATCTCCGGGCAGCGGTCCGGGGTGCGCACGCCCAGCAGCACGGAGCGGTCCAGGAGCAGGTCCACGGCGGTCAGGTCCTCGGCCCGGGGCGGCCGTCAGGCCGCGGCCGCGAGCCGGCCGCGGGCGGGCGCCAGCAGGAACTCGACGAACTCGTTGCGGGCCTGCACCACGCGGGCGTAGTCCTCGACGCTCATGGCGGCCGCGCTCAGGCCGGGCCCGGCGGCGGATGGTGCGGCCACGGGGGCAGGAGGAACGGGGGGAAGGGCGTCGGGCATGACCGGGATCCTTCGATGTGCTCTTGCTCGCACCGGGTGCCGCCGTGGCGGCGATGCGAGCCGCTTCCTCATCCGAACCACCCGCGAACATGGGGTTGGTGCCCGGTCAAGTCGGAGCTTGCCGACCGGGTCTCTTGAAGCTGCTCCCATTGAACCACATGTGGCGGACCGCACGCCGTGGCGCGCCCGGCGTCCCCGGACCGTCACCGGGCCGACACCTCGCCGACACACGGTTCGTGTTCACTGGTGCCGTGGCGCCGAGGGCCGCACCACCGAGGATTACGTCTTCGTGACACAACTCACGACGGACTTGTCGGAGTGTCGGCCCCACGGGGTAGCCTGGACCTGCTTCTCGAGATGCAGCTTCCGCGCGCTCGGACGGGACAGGACGTCCCGGACACGGGTTCGCGGACAGGCTCCGACCAGCTGCGCGCCAACCCGCAGTTCACGGGTGGTTCGGATGACGAAGCGGCGGGCAACGACACCGGATGCCTGCAAGAACGTCAGGAGAAAAACATGACCATGTCCAAGGAAAGACCAGCGAGCACCACCGACCAGCGTGAGGAGTGGATCGACGTCACCGTCACCACCCTCCCCGACCTGCACCTCGTCCGGCTGACGTCGACCGAGGGCGACGTCCAGGAATACCTGAGCGCGGAGGCCGCGGACCTGGCCGCCGCCGCGGAGCACACGGCGGGGACGGCGCAATGGTGCGCCAAGTACCACCAGCTCCTCGTCCCCGGCGCCATGGCGGCGACCGGACGGCACCCGTTCTTCAAGCTGCACCCGGCGCTGCCGCTGTCGGCGTAGACAGACGGCACGTCCCACCGGCGAAGGCCGCGGCCCCCTCGGGGGTCGCGGCCTTCCTCGTGCCCGGGTCCGGGCCGGCCGTCAGGCCAGGCCGTAGTCCCCCGGCGCGCCCCAGCCCTCGCCGGTCCCGTCGGCGGAGCCGTCGGCCTCCCACCCGGAGGCCTCCCACTCGGAGCTCTCCAGCTCGAAGGGCACGGAGGCGGTGAGCTCGGCCTCGGGGACGCGGTTGACGAGGAACGGGTCCTCCTCACCGGCCGGTGGGTGCGGGACGGGATCGACCACGGCGGGCTCCTCGGCGACGGCCCGGTCCGGGCGGCCGGGGAACGGCAGAACCGCCGCCGGGCGCGTGCCCGGCGGCGGTTCTGGACGGATCGGACGGGCCGTGGGCCCGTGGTCCCGGTCCTTAGGAGATGACGGTGATGTTCGCAGCCTGGGGGCCCTTGGGGCCGTCCTGGGTCTCGAACTCGACGCGGTCGTTCTCGTTCAGCGAGCGGAAGCCGCCGGAGTTGATCGCGGAGAAGTGGGCGAAGACGTCCTTGGAGCCGTCCTCGGGGGTGATGAAGCCGAAGCCCTTGTCGGCGTTGAACCACTTGACGATGCCGGTAGTCATGGGAGTACCTGATCCTTCATGAGATGAACGTTTCCCGACGGTCGAGAAACCAAAGAGTTGTGATGCCTGGAAAACGTCTTCTCAGAAAAACTGCTGCACCCGAGCGGGCCGAACTGCTTGAAATACAAAAACGACAACCTCAACAACTTCGCACGAGCCTACACCACATCCCCCCGCAGTGCCCAGCGTCCGCGGGACGGACCCGCTCGCGCCGATCCCCCGCCGCCCCGGGGCACGAGGAGGCCCCGGGGCCTCCTCGTGCGCGCAGCCGCGCGTCAGCTCATGAGCTTGTCGACCAGCGCCTGGGCGAATTCCGGGGAGATGTCCCCGTAGTTGAGGGAGAAGTCCTCGTCCACCTTGGCGGGCAGCATCCCGGAGCACAGCACCGCGGCGCGGGCGTAGAGCCCGGACAGCTCGGCGCCGATGGGCACGGACAGCAGCTGCAGCTCCGGGTCGTAGGAGACGATCGGGACGCCCGCCTGCCGGGCCGCGAAGTGCTTGCCGATCCCCGAGGCGACGAGCCGGGCGTGGCCGGACTCGACGTCGGCTGGGGTCCGGAACGCGTACCGGGTGCGGTGGTGGTGGTTGATCCGGTACAGCCCGGGCCGGTCCCGGTCCTCGGTGGCCTCCCACGTGGCGTCCTCGGGGACGAAGCGCTCGGCCACCCCGTTGTACTGCATCTCCGAGCGGCGCACGCGCTGCTCGACCTCCGACAGCGGGGGCAGGGTGTCGAGCATGACGGGCCCCGCCTCGAAGACGACGTCGCAGAAGCCCTCCGGCAGCGCCTCCTGGAGCTTCTCGAGGTCCACGTCTTGCAGCAGCGTGGTCGCGTGGTCCTCCGGGGAGAGGACCACCACGGACGCCTCCTGCGCGGCGGCGGCCTCGGCGACCACCGCCTCCTTCTCGGGGGTCCACCCGCCCGTGAGCAGCACGGAGCCGTCCACGAGCTGGGTCAGGGCGGGCCCGCAGACCTGCCAGCGGCGCACCGTCCAGTGCTCGTCCCGGACGACCTCGAGGAAGCCGAGGGCCTGCAGGTGGCCCACGAACCACTCCTCGAAGCGCTCGGAGTCCTCGAGCTGGCGGGCCACGATGGACAGGCTCGAGCGCTTGCCGCCGCCCAGGAAGGTCAGGGCGTCGCGGAACGGCATCCAGGACGTCGGGTACTCCCCCTCGTCCGGGCCGATGAAGCGCAGGGCCTCGACGGATCCGGTCTGGGTGATGGCCGAGGGCTTGGTGAGCCGGCCCGGGTAGCGCTTCTGCAGCCCGCACTGGGCGCACTGGCCGAAGATCCACGGCGCCTTGGCCTTGGGCTCCATGGCGGGCAGCACGATGCGGTGCCGGCCGGTGGCCAGGCAGGACCGGCCCTCCGGCTCGGGCAGCACGTTCGTGCGCTCGAGCAGCAGCTGCCCCTCGGAGGAGTGCCAGCCGGGGGCGGCGGGCACCTCGTGCGCCGCGGCGAGCTCCTGGGCGGGCAGGTTGTCGAAGGACCCCTGCACGTACTCCTCGGGCAGCTCCTCGAGGGTGGACGCGGTGACCGGCCACAGGGGCTCGTCCCGCACGTGCACCATCTCGCCCTCGTAGCCGAGGGAGCGCTGGGTGAGGTAGAAGGACGAGTCGCGCAGCTTGAACTCGCGCCGCTGCTTGACGGTGCGGCCCGCCTTGAGGACCAGGGTGTAGTCGTTGGGCTTGAGCGTCCCGTCGCGGCGGGCCAGCGGGGTCCCGCCCAGGGAGATCTGGAACGGGGGCACCCGGTTCTCGGTCAGCTTCGCCTTCTCGAGCTTGAACGAGTGCGGGTTGCGCCACTCGCACTCCACCGTCAGGGGCACGTCCGTGTCCGAAGTGACCGTCACCTGGGGCGGGCGCAGCGCGGACCAGCGCACCACGTCGCCGGGGATCCGCAGGCCGCCCGAGAGTGTCACCGCCGGCACCAGGCGGGGCACGAGCCCGGAGAAGTTGTCGTTGGCCGTCAGCTCGGGGTTGCCCGCGCGCAGCACCTGCACGTCGTCGAACATCACCCAGCCCTCGGCGAGTCCCTGGGTGCCGGCCTCGACGAAGCGGTAGTCCGGGGAGGCGGAGTCGTCGAGGATCCGCTTGACCTGCGCGATCATCTCGGGCTCGTCGCGCACCATGATCCGGCTCGGCCAGGCCGCGGGGATGTGGTCGACGGAGATGAAGGTGTCCGAGAACCCGTCCTTCGCGAAGACGACGACGGGGCGCGGGTTGCGCTCGAAGCGCACCTCCCCGGCGCTGATCCTCAGCGCGCCGCCCAGCAGCGTCGGGGCGTCGATCCGCGCGGTGTAGGCCGACACGCCCAGGAAGGCGTCGCCGATGTAGGACAGGAAGACCGTGCGGGGGCCCGCCGTGGTCTCGAGCTCCACCTCCCGGCCGGACAGGAAGCGCTTGGGCACCACGAACCCGAGCTCGAACACGGGGTTGCCCACGTAGTCGGTGCCGTCCGTGAGGGACAGGGAGCAGGACTTCACGGCGCTGCGGCCGGGGCCGCGGCCGTTGGCCCGGACCTCGGCGCGGGCCTGCTCGCGGGACTTCTCCCACACCCCGAGCTCCGCGAGGGCGATCTCCAGGCCGGGCTCCCGGGTGAGGGGGTTCGCCCAGATCTGCTTCATGGGCTTGGACGCCCGCGTGTCGGCGACGTCGAGCCAGAAGTCGAGGTAGATGCCGAGCTCGGCCGCCGACAGCCCCTGGGCCGTGGTCATCCCGAGGTCCTCGAACATCCGGTGCAGCTGGCGCCGCTCCGCCTCGCCGAGCATCGTCTGGGACAGGGCGAGCCCCACGGGCCGCTGGTTGACGGCGTACGCCGTGGGCAGCCCGATCTCGCCGTCGCGCAGCTCCAGCCAGTAGCGCAGGGCGTCCCAGTACGCCTCCGTGTCCTTCTTGAAGGAGGCCTCGAGGACCTTCGCGTTCTCCGGGCCCACCTGGAGCAGCACCGCGAGGGGCAGGAAGAAGGTGGAGACGGACTTGTTGCCGGTCCGCGCGGCCAGGGTGGACATGTGCCGGCCCGCGAGCGCGAAGAGGGCCAGGAGCGCGACGACGGGCGGCGGCGGGATCTCGGCGAGGGAGTCCAGGCTGCGCCGGGTGGCCCGGTACCACTTGGCGTTGAGGCGGGTGAAGGCGTCGAACACGGAGCGCCGCGGGTCGGAGGGCACCAGCAGCGGCGTCACCGAGTCGGCGAGGGCCCGCAGGGTGGAGGGGCCGTCGAGCCCCTGCTCCGCGCCGATCGCGGCGAGGGTCTTGTCGTCGAGGTCGAGGTAGACGGGCTCCCCGGAGCGGTGGGGCCCGAAGAAGGCCGCGCACACGGCGTCGTTCCACCGGAGGTAGGCGACCTCCTCGGCACTGTCGGCAATGGCATGGTCTCCGAGGCGGAGCCCAGCAGTGTCGGGCACGAGTCCTCCGTCCGCGGCCGCACGTGGGGCCGCTGTCGTCGTTCGAGGGGTCGCCACGATTATAGATAGCCCGCGAGGGGGCTCGGGACGCGGCCCGGTTGTCCCCCTGGGCCGATACGGTGGAGGGATGCACTCCCCTCCCGTCCCCCTCGTGGACTCCCGGCGGCTGGTCGCCGCCGCGGGGCCCGCGGTCTTCCAGCGCGGCCAGGACTACTTCCGGGCCGGGCGGGTGCGCTCCGCCCAGTGGTCCGGGGAGGCCGGGGGACCGGGCACCCTCGCGGCCCAGGTCGAGGGCTCCGGCGGGACCTACTCCGTGTCCGTGCGGGTGGGGGCCGGCGGCGTCCCGGGCCCCGCGTGGTGCAGCTGCCCCGCCGGGGGCTTCTGCAAGCACGCGGTGGCCGCCGTGCTGCGGCACAACTTCGAGACGGCGGTCCGGGCCCACCGCACGGACGGGGCGGCCGGGCCCGCGGGGTCCTCCGCCGCCCGCGAGCCCGGGGCGCCACAGGACCCCGGGTCGCCCGACTGGAAGGACGCCCTGTCCCGCATCCTGGGCGGGGCCCCCGGGCCCGGGGGCCCCGGTCCCGAGGAACCGGTCGGGGTGGGGCTGGAGTTCGACCTGCGCCGCGAGCCCTACCGCTACGTGCACGGCGCCGGCCGGCCCGGGGCGGGCCGCCCGGCGCCGTGGCACCTCTACGTCCGGCCGGTGCGCCGGGGCCGGCGGGAGCAGTGGATCAAGGGCGGCCTGGACTGGGAGCGGATCACCTCGGAGCCCGGGGCCCTGGATCCCGCCCAGGCCGACTGGTTCGACGAGCTGCGGGCCCTCAGCGCCACCCGCTCCCCCTACGCGGTGCACGACCGCCACTGGATCCGGCTGGACTCCTACGCCTCGCCCCTGCTGTGGGGGATCCTCGCCCGGGCGCCGCAGGCGGGGATCTCCCTGGTCGGGCGGGAGCACGGGCTGCCCGTGACCCTTGAGGAGCCGGGGCGGTTCTCTGTCGACGTCGTGCGCGGCGCGGGCGACGCCCTCGAGCTGCGCCCCACCGTGCACAGCGGCGAGCGCCGGATCGCGCTCACCACCGCCCGGATCATCGGGGACCCCGGCCACGGGCTCTTCCACCCCGACGGGGACCCGGCGGCCGTCGCGGACACCGAGGACCTCAATGTCTTCCCCCTGCGGCTCGTGCCCCTGGCCACCCGGCTGACCCGGGAGCAGCGGCGGTTCCTCGACACGGCGGGCGGGCTGACCATCCCCGAGGACGAGGTCGGGGAGTTCTTCGACCGCTACTTCCCGCGGCTGCACCGCAGCATGGACGTCGCCACCGGGGACGGGTCGATCGAGCTGCCGCAGGTGGCCGACCCCGAGCTCGTGCTCACCCTGGAGCACCAGGAGCTGACCGTGCGCGCCACCTGGGAGTGGGAGTACCAGCGGGGCCGGGAACGGATCCGGCTGCCGTTCCGCCCGGTGGACCCCCTGGCCGACGAGCCCGTGGACCGGGAGAGCTCGTGGGAGACGGCCGTCACCGCCGCGGTGCGCCACCGCGCCCCGGGCCTCGACCTGCGCCGGTCGAGCTACGTGGCCGGGGACGCCCTCGTGCTGATGCGCGAGTGGTTGCCCGCGCTGGAGAAGGTCCAGGACCTGCGGATCGAGCACGCCGGCGGACGGCCCGCCTACCAGGAGATCTCCTCCCCGCCGACCATCACGGTCAGCACCGCCGCCACCGAGCGGCGCGACTGGTTCGACCTGGGCGTGACCGTGAAGGTGGGCGAGTTCTACATCCCCTTCGCCGACGTCTTCCGCGCCCTCGACCTCGGCCAGGACGTCATGCTCACCCCCGACGGGTCCTGGTTCGCCCTGGACCGCCCGGAGTTCGACCGCCTGCGGGAGCTGATCAAGGAGGCTCGCTCCCTGCAGGAGCACCCCGACGGGCCGCTGCGGATCCACCGGCAGCAGGCCGGGCTGTGGCAGGACCTCGAGGACCTCGCCACCGAGACCGAGCAGGCGCAGGCCTGGCGGGAGGGCGTGCGCGCGCTGCTCGACCTCGACGCCGTGGAGGCCCCGCCGGTGCCGGCGGGCCTGCACGCGGAGCTGCGCCCCTACCAGCGGGACGGCTACACGTGGCTGAGCTTCCTGTGGGACCACGGGCTGGGCGGGATCCTCGCCGACGACATGGGCCTCGGCAAGACCGTCCAGGCGATCGCCCTCATCTGCCGCGCGCGGGAGCGCGACCCCGGCCTCCCCCCGTTCCTCGTGGTCGCGCCCACCTCGGTGGTGCCGAACTGGGTCGCGGAGATCCGCCGCTTCGCCCCCTCGCTGCAGGTCGCCGGCGTCACCGACACGCAGGGCAAGGCCGGCACCGCGCTCGCGGACACGGCCGCCGGCGCGCACGTGGTGGTGACGTCCTACACGCTGCTGCGCCTCGACGAGACCGCGTACCGGGGCGTGTCCTGGGCGGGCGTGCTCCTCGACGAGGCCCAGTTCGTGAAGAACCCCCGCACCAAGGCGCACCGGGCGGCCAGAGAGCTCGACGCCCCCTTCAAGCTGGCCATCACCGGCACGCCGTTGGAGAACAGCCTCGTCGAGCTGTGGGCGCTGCTCTCGCTCACCGCGCCGGGGCTGTTCCCGTCGCGGCGGAAGTTCACGGAGACCTACCAGCGCCCCATCGAGCGCGCCGAGGACGCCGAGGCGCTGGCCCGGTTGCGGCGCCGGGTCAAGCCCCTCATGCTGCGCCGCACCAAGGAGTCCGTGGACCTGGAGCTGCCGCCCAAGCTGGAGCAGACCATCGAGGTGGAGCTCTCCCCCGCGCACCGCCGGATCTACGACACCCGCCTGCAGCGGGAGCGGCAGAAGGTGCTCGGGCTGCTGCGGGACCTGGACCGCAACCGGTTCACGATTTTCCAGTCCCTCACGACCCTGCGCCTGCTCAGCCTCGACGCGTCCCTCGTGGACCCCGAGGCGGAGGTGTCCTCCAGCAAGCTGGACCTGCTCTTCGAGCACCTGCCCGAGATCGTGGCCGAGGGCCACCGGCCCCTGGTGTTCAGCCAGTTCACGAGCTTCCTCAAGAAGGCCGCGGCCCGGCTGGACGAGCTGAAGATCCCCTACGCCTACCTCGACGGGTCGACGACGGACCGCGCCGGGGTGCTCGAGCGGTTCACCTCGGGGCAGGCCCCGGTGTTCCTGGTGAGCCTCAAGGCGGGCGGCTTCGGGCTGAACCTGACCCAGGCGGACTACTGCTTCCTGCTCGACCCGTGGTGGAACCCCGCCACCGAGGAGCAGGCCGTGGACCGCACCCACCGCATCGGCCAGCAGAAGAAGGTCATGGTGTACCGGCTCGTGGCGCGGGACACCATAGAGGAGAAGGTCATGGAGCTCAAGGAGCGCAAGGCCCGGCTCTTCACGGCGGTGCTCGACGACGACCGGATGTTCTCCGGCTCCCTCACGGCGGAGGACATCCGCGGGCTGCTCGAGCCGTGACGAGGCGGTTGCGTGCGCCGTGTCAACAGCGGGTCACAATCCCCCGGCGCTCCCGGTGCCGGAGGCGGAACGACTAGCATCGACACAACGCCGCCCACCCCGTGGCGCGGCCGTCCCCGTCGGTCCCCGACGCGCGCCTCCGCGCGGATCCCGTACCGACCTCTCGACCGAAGGACCTAACATGCCGTACGCCGTGGCGGGTCTCGCCGCCTTCGTGCAGCGCTACGGCTCCCTCATCCGCGCCATGGCGCGGCGCGGGATGACCCGCGGACAGGTGCGGATGCGCTTCCTCCTCCTGTTCCCGGACGAGTCGCCGGCGCTGCTGGACGAGGCCATCGCCCAGCTGGGCGCCCAGTTCTCCCCGGGCACGACCGCACCCGAGGTCGGGGACGGCGCCGTGGCCGCCGGGGTGTGGCTGACCATGGCACACCACCTCGGTCTGGCCCCGGACCCGGACTACGCCGCCCTGCACCTGAGCACGGAGACGGTCCGCGACGTCACGGCCGTGCTCGCCGCGGCCGACACCGACGGCAGCGTCACCCGCCGGGTCCTGGGGCTCATCGGGGCCGCCCAGCAGCACTGCGCCGACGAGCCGTCGACCACCTTCGGCGCCCACGACTACGAGCGGGCCCGGCTGAGCCTGTGCACCGGCGCGAACTTCCTGTGCGCCCTGGCCCACTACTGGCCGGCGGCCGAGCGGACCGTCTCCCAGCGCCTCGGCGAGGGCCGGTGGAGCCGGGCGATGGAGCAGATCGGCCTGCCGGCCGCGGCCGGCGAGCCCGACGTCCACGTCTTCACCGAGGAGGAGTACGCCGAGGCCGTGACCGCGTTCCTCTCCGAGTGCCGCAGGCACGGGAAGCGCCCCACCACGACCCGGTACGGGCGGTGGGCCGTGGAGCAGGGCGCCCGCAGGACCCCCCGCCCCTACTTCGACGGGGTCCGCCGCTACTTCGGGTCCTGGGAGGAGGCCATGCGCTTCGCCTCCGGCCGCCAGCCGGTGGGCGAGCCCGCGGGCGAGGGCTTCGCCGACACGAGGACCTGGTCCGACCTGGCCACGCCCGAGGCGCAGGAGCTGCTGGGCCGCGCGGGCATCGGCGTCGTCGCCGCGGGTCCCGGTCCCACGGTCGCCGACGAGGACGTGTGGGACGACCTGCACCGGCTCATCGCCACCGTCCTGGCCCGGCTGCCGTGGAATGACTTCCTCGTCATCGAGTACGAGCCCCTGCAGGGCCGCACGGAGGCCCCCGTCGCGTGGGCCGGCGTGGGCCCCCACGGCGTGGAGTGCTCCGTGCTCTCCCGGGAGCAGCTCACGCACGCGGCGTGGCCCGTCGACGAGACCTTCTTCAATGAGGACGAGTGGACCGAGCCGGCGGGCTGGGACCAGCCGTGGACTACCGGGCCGGTGGGCTTCCAGGACGCCGCCCAGCGGCTCGTCGACGGCCTGCGCTTCGGCTGGGGCTGCGCCGACCCCTACCGCTTCCACTGGGGCGTCGGTTCCTTCCCGGCCGAGCCGGTGGCACCCGGCGACGCCACGGTCATCGACGCCGACCGGCGGCGCCACCCCGCCGGGACGACGGACACCCGGGGCTCCTGAGCCCGGTCCGCGCCCGGCCGGTTTCGGTGCACCGAATCCGGGCTCCGCCGCTCCCGGCCTACACTCGTCGGGAAGCGAAGGGGAGTAGTTCCCGGGCCCGCGCGCCCGTCGGTCTGTCGCCATCCCGGTCTCGACGAGGAGCCCCGGCAGCCCACCCGCACCCGCGGGCGAACGAGACCTTCACCGGACGAACCACTCCCGGTCGGGCCCCGCGCACCGTGGCTCCCGCCCGGCCCGAGGAAGGCCGCATGAGCACCCCCACCGACACTGGCTCCGCCCCGCGCGAGCACCCGCAGCCGGCCCAGATCCGCCGCTGGCGCAAGTACCTCGCCGAGGAGCGGGCCGAGGCCCAGATCTACCGCCGGCTCGCCGCGCGCAGCTCCGGGCGCGAACAGGAGATCCTCCACCAGGTCGCCGAGGCGGAGCAGCGCCACGCCGAGCACTGGGTGCGCCTGCTCGGCCCGCACGCCGACGCCGCCGCCCGCCCGTCGCTGTCCTCGCGCCTGCTCCTGTTCCTCGCCGCCCACCTCGGCACCGTCTTCGTGCTCGCCCTGCTGCAGCGCGCCGAGAGCCGCTCCCCCTACGACCGGGAGCAGGACGCCTCCGAGGCCATGGCCGCGGACGAGGCGGTGCACGAGGAGATCATCCGGGCCCTCGCCACCGAGGGCCGGCACAAGCTCTCGGGCAACTTCCGGGCGGCCGTGTTCGGCGCCAACGACGGCCTCGTGTCCAACCTCGCCCTCGTCATGGGCGTGGGGGCGACCGGCACCTCCCCGTCGATGGTGCTCTTCGCGGGGGTCGCCGGCCTGCTCGCGGGCGCCCTGTCCATGGGGGCCGGGGAGTTCGTCTCCGTCCGCTCCCAGCGGGAGCTGCTCGACGCGTCCCAGCCCACCCAGGTCACCCTGCACGTCGCCCCGAACCTGGACCTGGACGCCAACGAGCTCGTGCTGATCTACCGGGCGCGGGGCATGAGCGAGGAGGCCGCCGAGCACCGCGCGGCCGAGCGCCTTGGCTTCTTCGACTGCGACTGCGACCCGTCCCGGTCCTTCCGGGACCCCGTCGAGGACGAGCCCGACCCCCAGGCCCACGTCGCCCTGGGCACGGACCTGGGCGCGGCGGCCTCCAGTTTCGGCTTCTTCGCCTCCGGGGCGCTCATCCCGATCCTGCCGTACCTCTTCGGGCTGACCGGGCTGCCGGCGATGACGCTCGCGCTCGCGCTCGTCGGGATCGCGCTGCTGGTGACCGGGGGCCTGGTCGGCCTGCTCTCCGGCGCCTCGCCGTGGAAGCGCGGCCTGCGCCAGCTGGCGATCGGCTACGGGGCGGCGCTGGCCACCTATCTGCTGGGGCTGCTCTTCAACACGAGCGTCGCCTGAGCCGACCCGGCGACGTCACGGAAGCGAACGGGGGCCGTCCCCACTTGCGGGGACGGCGCCCGGGAGCGTGCGTGCCCGCGGCGGCCGCCCGGCACCGGCGACGGCCCCGCACGGCCGCTGAGCGGCGCGGATCCGCGGCCGGGCGGCCGACCCCGGCACGGGCCCGTGGCGGCGCCGAACGGCGGACACCGGAAATTTCCCGGGGGAACCGGGTGCGAACCCGCCACGGAGTCGGATATGGTTGCTTCCGTGGTGAAAACCACAGCAATGGGGGAAATTGCACGGGTAGGACCCATTCGGACGCACTGGGGGGTGCACCGTCTGCGGCACCTGTGTTCTGAAAGCCGCTCAGCCCACGGCTCTCCTCTGTTGAGGCGTGCAACGCCTGCCGATGGCCGCGGGTCCTCCACCGGAGGCGCATCTCTCCCCGCGCCGGGCGGACTCCTACCGCCCGTTCCCGCGGCCATCGGTCTACACCCCCCTCCCCGGGGCTCCTCGCGGGCCGGAGCCGGCCGTCCGGCACCTCCGGACGCTGCGGCTAGGATCGTAGGGCCGCGCCCGTCGCCACCGACGCCGCAGAGCGCGGCCGCACCCGCCGCTCACCGCCGAGGAGTCCATCCATGCCCGACCAGGTCCCGGGGACCGTCGAACACGTCCTGACCGTCCACTGCCCGGAGGCCCACGGGCTGGTCAGTGCCATCACGTCCAACCTGACGCAGCAGGGCTGCGACATCTTCGACGTGAAGCACTTCTCCGACCGGTTCACGGACGAGTTCTTCATCCGCTGCCACACCGTCAGCGAGGCCGGCACCACCACCGTCGAGTCCCTCACCGAGGGCTTCGCCCCGGTGGCCGAGCAGCACGACATGCGGTTCCGGCTCGTGTCCGCGCAGCGCCGCACCCGGGTGCTGGTCATGGTCTCCCGGTTCTCCCACTGCCTCACCGACCTGCTGCACCGCACCCGGATCGGCGAGCTGCCCATCGAGATCGTGGCCGTGGTCTCCAACCACCTGGACCACAAGAGCCTCGTCGAGTGGCACGACATCCCGTTCCACCACATCCCGGTCACCACCGCGACCAAGCAGCAGGCCGAGCAGCGGCTGCTCGGCCTCGTGGACCGCTACGACGCGGAGCTGGTCGTGCTGGCCCGCTACATGCAGATCCTCTCCGACGAGCTCACCCGCGAGCTGTCGGGCCGGTGCATCAACATCCACCACTCGTTCCTGCCCTCCTTCAAGGGCGCCAAGCCCTACCACCAGGCCTACGCCCGCGGCGTGAAGATGGTCGGGGCCACCGCCCACTACGTCACCGGCGACCTCGACGAGGGCCCGATCATCGCCCAGCGCGTCATTCCCGTGGACCACGCCCACACCCCCGACGACCTCGTGGCGGTGGGCCGCGACGCCGAGATGCAGGCTCTCTCCCGCGCCGTGCGGTGGCACGCGGAGGGCCGCGTGGTGCTCTCCGGCAACCGCACCATCGTCCTGGTCTGAGGGGGGCCGCCCCGGTTGGTGCCGGCGGGGACGTGGGGGTCCCCGCCGTCGTGCGCCCGCGGCGGCGGCTGCGCCGGTGCGCGTCATGGAGCCCACTTCTCACCGGCGGGCGTCGACCGGTTGCCGTCCGGCGCCTACCGTGGAGATGTCCGGGCGCGACACCGCGTCGGCACGCCTCGCGGGGCCCGGATCCGACCGCCGGCCTCGCCCTCGGGGTCTCGGGGTCCCGTGCAGGCATTTCCTCGCAGGGAAGGAACCGTCATGAGCGACGCACCGAACACCAGCACCCCCACCGGCGACCGCGTCATCGTGGCCGTCGACGGCTCGGGGCACTCCCAGGACGCCCTGCGCGAGGGCGACCGCCTGGCGCGGGCCCTCGGGGCACCGCTGGAGGCCATCATGTGCTGGGACAGCTCGTACCTCTACGAGAGCTACGCCGACATCGACCCCGCGAGGTTCGCCGCCGAGAGCGACGAGCTGCTCGCCACCACCCTCGCCCAGGTCTTCGGGGAGGACCTCCCGGAATACCTCACCCCCCGCCTGCTCCGCGGCCAGGCAGCGGCCCGGCTCATCGAGGAGAGCAAGAACGCCCAGCTGCTGGTCGTGGGCCCCCGCGGCAGGGGCGGGGTGCTGGGCATGATCCTGGGCTCGGTCAGCTCCGCGCTGATCTCCCACGCCCACTGCTCGGTCCTGGTGGCCCGCCCTTAGACGATCCCGGATGCCACACCGGTCACCGGTGGTCACGGCCCCGTCAGCGCAGACGCGCGGTGGCGTGCTCCGTTTCCGCCGCCCGGCGTGGGAGCCGGACGGGCTGCCGTCCTACTGCCGGCGGGGGCGGGAGAGGTCCGCGGCCATGTCGGCCCGGCCCTGCTGGAGCCGGGAGGTGTGCCCCCCGAGCTGGGCGAGCTCGTGGGTGAGCTCCTCCAGCTCCGCACCACCGGCCATCTGGGCGGTGAGGTCGCCCAGGGTGATGTCGGCCTTGTCGTAGTAGCCGATGGACTGCCCGCGCTTGAGCAGCAGGAACCGGTCGCCGACCGGGTAGGCGTGGTGGGGGTTGTGGGTGATGAACACCACTCCTAGACCGCGTTCGCGGGCCTGGAGGATGTAGCGCAGCACCACCCCGGACTGCTTCACGCCCAGGGCCGCGGTGGGCTCGTCCAGGATCAGCACCGTCGCGCCGAAGTGCACGGCGCGGGCGATGGCCACGCACTGGCGCTCACCGCCGGACAGCGTCCCGATGGGCTGCTCGACGTCGCGCAGGTCGATGCCCATGTCGGCCAGCTCCTTCTTGGTGATCTCCTTCATCTTCGCCACGTCCAGGCGCTTGAAGGGCCCGAACCCGGTGGTGAGCTCGGAACCGAGGAAGAAGTTGCGCCACACCGGCATCAGCGGCACCACGGCCAGATCCTGGTAGACGGTGGCGATCCCGGCGTCGAGGGCCTGACGGGGCGAGTTGAAGGTGGTCTCCTCGCCGTTGACGTACAGGGTCCCGTCGGTGTGCTGGTGGAGTCCGGCGATGATCTTGATCAGGGTGGACTTCCCCGCCCCGTTGTCGCCGAGCACGCAGGTGACCTTCCCGGCATGGACGGCCATGGTCACCTCGCGCAGGGCGATGATGTTGCCGTAGCGCTTGCCCACCCCGTCCAGCTCCACCAGGTGGGTGAAGCCGTCGGTAGGGGTGGCGGCGTGGGCGCCGGCGGTGGGGTCTGGTTGCGTCGTCATGACGGTCACCTACTTCCTCTCGATGCGCTTGCGCACGTACATGTTGACGATGGTGGCCAGCAGCAGCATCAGGCCGAGGAAGAACTTGAACCAGTCCGGGTTCCACTCGGCGTAGACGATGCCCCGTGAGGCGATGCCGAAGATCAGGGCGCCCAGGGCCCCGCCGATGGCGGAGCCGAAGCCGCCGGTGAGCAGGCACCCGCCGATGACCGCGCCGATGATGTAGAGGAACTCGTTGCCCACGCCCTCCCCGGACTGCACCGAGTCGAAGGCGAAGAGATT
This sequence comes from Kocuria rosea, assembly GCF_023715525.1. GTDB lineage: Bacteria > Actinomycetota > Actinomycetes > Actinomycetales > Micrococcaceae > Kocuria > Kocuria rosea_A. The sequence continues at coordinate 35,778 of NZ_JAMBOG010000019.1, forward strand.
GTGCATGCCCAGCAGCCAGCCGCACAGGCCCACGCCCATGAACAATCCGATCTTGGTGCGCGCCACGGGCACACCCACCGCGCGGGAGGCGTCCTCGTCCCCGCCCACGGCGAAGATCCAGTTGCCCATCCGGGTCCTGAGCAAGATGAAGGTGGCCAGGCCGGTCAGGGCGATCCAGTAGAGGACGGTGATCCTGATGTCGACGCCGAGGATGTGCACGGACGAGGCGAAGACGGCCTTGGCGGAGGCGAAGCCATCCATGTCGCTGATCGGGGGCGAGGCCACCGAGCCGCTGATCAGCCGGGTCAGGGCCAGGTTCAGGCCGGTGAGCATGAGGAAGGTCGCCAGGGTGACGATGAAGCTGGGCAGCTTGGTGCGGATCAGCAGCCAGCCGTTGAGCAGGCCGATGAGCAGGGACACGGCGAGGGCCACGGCCACCCCCACCCAGACGTTGAGGACGAAGAACCAGCTGAACATCGAGGCCGTGAGCGCCGAGGTGATCACGGCCACCCCGGTGGAGAGGTCGAACTCTCCGCCGATCATCAGCAGGGACACCCCCACGACCATGATGCCGATGGTGGAGGCGCCGTAGAGCACCGTCGAGATCGACTGCGGGGCGGTGATGGACGGGGCGGCGACGGCGAAGAACAGCGCCACGACCAGCGCGCCCACCAGCGCCCCGATCTCGGGGCGGGCCAGGAACGTGCCGAGCAGGCCCTTGGTCCGGACCCGCTCGTCGGCCGGGTCCGCGGCGGTCGGGGCGGGCGCCCCGCCGGATCGGGGGGCCCCGGCGGGGTCGCGGTCCCGAGCGGGCGCCGCGGCCGGGGGGCGGGTGGAGGACATCGGCTTCTCCTGGTTTCCGGCGCCGCTCAGCGGACGCCTTCCTGCGCGTGCTGGAGGACCTGCTCGGCGTCGGACGAGTCGACGACCGCGGGCCCGGTCAGTGTGGCCTGGCCGCCGCCGATCGTGAAGGCCCCGCGGTGGTTCTGCCACAGGGCGTCGACGGACAGATAGCCCTGCAGCCACGGCTGCTGGTCGACGGTGAACAGCACGTCGCCGTCGACGACGGCCTGGGCCAGGTCGCCGTTCATGTCGAAGGAGGCGACCTGCACGTCGCTGCCGGCGGATTCCTTCGCCGCCAGCAGCGTCAGGGTGATCGGGGCACTGAGACCGATGACGGCGTCGGCGTTGTGGGAGGTCTGCAGCTTGGCGGTGGCGGTGGAGGCGACCTGTGTCATGTCGGTGCCCTGGACGTAGAGGATCTCGGTCTCCGGCAGCGCCTTCCTCACGCCGGCGCACCGGGTCTCCAGGCCGACGTTGCCCTGCTCGTGGATCACGCAGACCGGGTGCCGCAGGCCCTCCTCCTTCAGCCGGCGCCCTGCGGCCTCGCCGGCCAGCCCCTCGTCGGAGCCGAAGTGCGCGAACGCGCCCATGTCCCGGAACTGCTCCGCGCCGGAGTTCAGGGTGACGACGGGGATGCCGGCGTCCTCGGCGGCGGCCAGCACGTCGCGCATGGCCTCGGGCTTGGCCAGGGTCACGGCGATCCCGTCCACGCCCTGGTCGAGGTACTGCTGCACCAGCTGGGCCTGGCGCCCGCCCTCGGGATCGGAGGCGTAGAGCAGCTCGGCGTTGTCCTTGGCCGCGGCCTCCTCGGCCCCCTTGCGGACCGTGTCCCAGAAGGTGTCTCCCGGGGAGGCGTGGGTGACCATGGCGACCTTCATCCGCGCCGTGGTCGCGACCTGCCCCTCGCTGCCCTCACCCTCCTCGGCGACGGTCCGGCCGCCCTGGCTGGAGCAGCCGGCCAGCGCGAGCGCGGGAACGAGCAGCGCCGCGGCGGCCACGTGCCGGCGGCCCGGCATCCGGCGATACCCGTTGCGGGCCGCACGTCGCATGGACACGGAGTTCTCCTCTCACCGCGAGAGATCCTAGCGCTTCCGCGCGCAGACTCGACCACGCGCCTGGCGCACCGCGCGAGTGAGGGGGATCACAAGGGTCAACAGAATGTATGGACATACTCACAAGATCGGGGCCACAATGGACACTGGGGAACCCTTTCCCGACCGGCACCGGTGTCCGCACCGAAGCCGGGCTGCCCCTTGCCCGATCCTTGGAGGCCCACCATGTCCGGTCCGCTCCGCCTCTCGGTCGACAGGACCTCCCCCGTGCCCCTCTACCACCAGGTGGCCCAGGGCCTCGAGGAGGCCATCCGCAGCGGGGACCTCCCGCCCGGCACCAAGCTGGACAACGAGATCGACCTCGCCAACCGGCTCAACCTCTCCCGCCCCACGATGCGCAAGGCCATGGATCAGCTGGTGAGGGCGGGACTGCTGGTGCGCAAGCGCGGGGTCGGCACCCAGGTGGTGGGCGCGCAGGTCCGCCGCTCCCTCGAGCTGACGAGCCTGCACGACGACCTCCAGCGCAGCGGGAACAGGCCCACCACGGAGGTGCTCGACTTCTCCCGGATCCCGGCCGAGGAGGACGTGGCCTCGCTGCTCGGCGTGCCGGCGGGCGAGGAGGTCTACCACCTCGTGCGCCTGCGCCGCACGGACGGGGAGCCGCTGGCGCTCATGGAGAACTGGATCCCGTGCTCGCTGTGCGAGCTCTCGCGCGAGCAGCTGGCGCAGAACGGCCTCTACGCGACCATGCGCGAGCAGGGCATCAACTTCCAGCTCGCCCACCAGCGGGTGGGGGCGGTGGACGCCGACCCCTTCCAGGCCGAGCAGCTGCACGTCGCCCCCGGCGCAGCACTCGTGGCCATGAGCCGCACCGCGATGGACGACATCGGCCGCCCCGTGGAGACCGGCCGCCACGTCTACCGGGCGGACAAGTACAGCTTCGAGCTCACCTTGGTCCAGCGGTGAGCCGCGGGCCGGAGACCATCCCTGCGCGGACAGCACCGTCCCGCGCACGACGACACAGGAGGACGACATGACCGCACCCCCGCACCCCGAGTGGGTTTACCCGAAGGACTCCGCCGCCCAGGGCGCGTGGTTCGTCTCGCTGGGCGGCCACGACTCCACCACCGCGGTCGAGGGCTGGGCGCACACGGGCCTGCGGGTGGCCAAGCTGGGCCCGGGCGAGGGCGTGGCCCTCGACGGCGCCGACGAGGAGCGCATCGTGGTCCCCCTGTCCGGGTCCTTCCGCGTCGACACGGACGGGCACTCCTACGAGCTGGTGGGCCGGGAGAGCGTCTTCTCCGGCCCCACGGACGTCCTCTACACCGGTGTGGGCCGGGACCTGACGGTGATCTCGGAGGTCGGCGGCCGGGTGGCCGTGGCGTCCGCACCGGCCCGGGCCGAGTACCCCACCCGTCACGTCCTGCGCGACGAGGTGCCCGTGGAGCTGCGCGGGGCGGGCAGCTGCTCCCGCCAGGTGCACAACTTCGGCACGCCCGCGGCCCTGGAGGCCGACCGGTTCATCGTGTGCGAGGTGCTGACCCCCGCCGGCAACTGGTCCTCCTACCCCCCGCACAAGCACGACGAGGAGACCGAGGGGGAGACCGCTCTCGAGGAGATCTACTACTTCGAGACGCAGGTCGCCGCCGGCATGCCCGCTCCCGCCCCGGAGCAGGGCGGAGCCGACGCCCTGGGCTACCAGCGCGTCTACGCCTCCGACGCCCGGCCCATCGACGTCAACGCCGAGGTGCGCACGGGCGACGTCGTCCTGGTGCCCTACGGCTGGCACGGGCCCGCGATGGCGGCCCCGGGCTACGACATGTACTACCTCAACGTCATGGCCGGTCCCGGCCGCGTGCGCGAGTGGCTGATCAGCGACGACCCGCACCACGGGTGGATCCGCCGGACCTGGGACGAGGCGGCGATCGACCCGCGGCTGCCGTTCGGCCGCTGAACGGGCCCGTGCCCGCTCCGGGCGCCCGGGGAGGCGCGGCGGACGACACCGCCTCCCCCGGCGGCGAGTCCTGGAACCGCGGGCCGGCGCTGCTGGTGGCCGCCGTGCTGTTCATGGAGCACCTGGACGGCACCATCCTCGTCACCGCGGCGCCGGCCATCGCGGCGGACCTCGGCGTCTCCGGCGCCGAGGTGGGCCTCGCGATCACCGCCTACCTGATCACCGTGGCCACGGCGATCCCCGTGGGCGGGTGGCTCGCCTCCCGGTTCGGGCCCCGCCGGGTCTTCTGCAGCTCCATCGTGGTCTTCACGCTGGCGTCCGTGCTGTGCGCCCTCAGCGGCAGCCTCGCCGTGCTGGTGCTGGGCCGTGTGCTGCAGGGTCTCGGCGGGGCCATGATGGTGCCCGTCGGGCGGCTGATCGTGCTGCGGGCCACGCAGAAGCGGGACCTGCTGCGCGCGATCGCCTACATCACGTGGCCGGCCCTGCTGGCGCCCGTGCTGGCGCCGCTGGCAGGCGGGCTCCTGACCACCCATGCGGGCTGGCCCTGGATCTTCCTGGTCAACGTGCCGCTGGGCGTCCTCGCCCTCGTGGCCGCGCTGCGGTTCGTCCCGGACTCCGCCCCGGAGCCCCGGGCCCTGGACTGGCGCGGGCTGCTGTGGTGCACCGCCGCCGTCTTCGGCCTGGTCACCGGCATGGAGCTGGTCGCCGGCGCGGACCGGACCGGCACGGGCGTCCTGCTGCTCGTCGCGGCCGCCGCGAGCGGGATCCTCGCCGTGCGCTGGCTGCTGCGCACGGCGACCCCCCTGCTGGACCTGCGGGTGTACCGGGTCGCCACCTACCGCGCGGCCAACGCGGGCGGATTCGTCTACCGGCTGGTCATCAGCTCGGTCCCGTTCCTGCTGCCCCTGCTGTTCCAGGACGGGTTCGGGTGGTCGCCCGTGGAGGCGGGGCTGTTGGTGACCGCGGTGTTCGTGGGCAATCTCGGCGTGAAGCCGGCGACGACCCCGCTGCTGCGCCGGTTCGGGTTCCGGGCCGTCCTGATCGGCGCGGTGGCCGGCGGGGCGGGCTGCCTCGCGGCGTGCACGGCGCTGACCCCGGACACGCCGGTCCCGGCCCTCGCCGCGCTGCTGACCCTCAGCGGAGCCCTGCGCTCGATCGGGTTCAGCGCCTACAACGCGCTGCAGTTCGCCGACGTGGCCCCCGAGCAGATGCCCTCGGCAAACACCCTTTCTGCGACCGGCGCGCAGCTGGCCGGCGGGCTGGGGGTGGCCGCGGGGGCGCTGGCCCTGCAGGCGTCGGCCGCCCTGGGCCACGGGCTCCCGGTCGGCGAGCTCTTCCCGTACCATGCCGCCTTCGGGCTCATGGCCGCGCTGCTGCTGGTGCCGCTGGCCGGCGCCGTCAGGCTCTCCCCCGCGGCGGCCGCCGAGGTCACCGGACGCCCCGCCGGGGGCCGATCCGGCGCGTCCTCCGAGCCGCCGCCGCGCGGCTAGCCTGGAAGGCATGGGCTGGCACATCGGCACATCAGGGTGGAGCTACGACCACTGGGAGCACGTGCTCTATCCGCCGGGCACCCCGCCGGCCCGGCGCCTGGAGCTCTACGCCCGCACCTTTTCCACCGTGGAGCTCAACGCCAGCTTCTACCGCTGGCCCCGGAGCACGACCTTCGCCGGCTGGAACACCCGACTGCCGCCGGGTTTCGTGATGTCGGTGAAGGCCCCGCGCGGGCTCACCCATGCCAAGAAGCTCTACGCGCCCGAGGTGTGGACGGAGCGCATCGCGGGGTCCTGGCACGAGCTCGACGGCAGGCGAGGGGTGTTGCTCGTCCAGCTGCCTCCCGCCCTGAGCCGCGACGACGCGCGGCTGGACTGGTTCCTGGCCTGCCTCCCGCCGTGGGTCAGGGTCGCCGTGGAGTTCCGCCACGGCAGCTGGCACCACCCGGAGGTCTTCGCACTGCTGGCCCGCCACGGCGCGGCCTACTGCGTGATGAGCGGAGCCGGGCTGCCCTGCGTCCTCGAGGCCACGGCCGGCTTCGTCTACGTCCGCCTCCACGGCCCCGACCCCCACCACCTCTACGCGGGCTCCTACTCCGACGCCGACATGGCCTGGTGGGCCGACCGCGTCCGGGAGTGGCACCGCACCGGCCACGAGGTGTTCACGTACTTCAACAACGACGGCGAGGGCCACGCCGTGCGCAACGCCCTGACCCTGCGCCGTCTGCTCGACGCCGGGTGAGAGGTCGCCGCCGGGGCGGCGTGGGCGTCCGACCGGGGCGTCCACCTGCTGTCGGCCACCGCACGGAAGGGCCCCCTCCTGATCGGGAGGGGGCCCTTCGGCTCGTGGTCGTCCGCCGGACTGCACGCCACCCGATGATTCGGGTGGCGTGCAGTCCGGCGAGTACTCCCGGGAGTCCTGGCACGAACTCCTACTGGTTGGCGTTGGCCTTGACCGTGTAGATGGCCCCGGTGGACACGTCCTCCTCCAGTGCCTCCAGGGTGCGTCCGCGGGTCTCGGGGACCTGGGTGTAGACGAAGAGCAGCGACAGCACCCCGACCCCGGCGAAGAGGAAGAACGTCCCGGTGATGCCCACCGCGTTGACCAGGGAGGGGAAGTACAGCGACAGCACGCCGTTGGCCACCCAGAGCATGAAGATGGACACCCCGATCCCGAACCCGCGCATGTGCAGCGGGAACACCTCGGAGAGGTAGACCCACACGGCGACGTTGAGGAAGGTCTGCATGGACCCCACGAAGGCCACCACCAGGGCCAGGATCACCCACGGGCGCAGCGGATTGCCCGCCTCGAGCACGAGCGAGAAGACCCCGATCAGCAGGTGGCAGGTGGTGGTGAGGGTCAGCCCGATCATGAAGGTCTTGCGCCGGTCGAGGCGGTCCATCATCGCCAGGGCGATGAAGCCGCCCACCACGGCGATGATCCCGGGGGCGATGTTGGCGATCAGCGCCGCGCTGGCGCTGAAGCCGGACTCGATGAGCACGATCTGCCCGTAGTACATGATCGAGTTGATCCCGGTGAACTGCTGGACGATGCCCAGCCCGATGCCCACCAGCATGATGCGCACCAGGTGCTTGTTGGCCAGGATCGCGCCCAGCCCGATCTGCTGGGCGGCGCGCTCCTCCTCGGTGACGTGCTCGACCTCCCCGAGCTCGGCGATCGCCCGGTCCTCGGAGCGGATGGTCTTGAGCACCGCCAGGGCCTCGTCGTGTCGGCCCTTCTCCACCAGCCACCGCGGGGACTCCGGCATCCGCAGCATCCCGATGAACAGCCCCACCGCCGGCAGCGCGCAGATGGCGAACATGATCCGCCACACCCCGGTGGTCTCGCTGAAGACGTTGCCGATGATGGCGTTGATCACGAACGCCGCCAGCTGCCCGATCACGATGGCCACCTCGTTGCGCCCGGCGATCGAGCCGCGGATCTCATACGGGGCCATCTCCGCCAGGAACACCGGCACCACCGCCGAGGCCCCGCCCACGGCCAGGCCCAGGAAGACGCGCCCGACCACCAGGACCTCGTAGCTGGGGGTGAACACCACGATCGCGGTGCCCACGAAGAACAGCACGGCCAGCAACAAGATGGTCTTGCGCCGCCCCCAGGCATCCGACAGCCGACCGCAGGACAGCGCCCCGACGGCGGCGGCGAAGACCAGCGAGCTGGTGACCACGCCCTCGGTGAGCGGGGTCAGGCCCAGCTCCTCCGACATCGGGCGCAGCGCACCGTTGATCACCCCGGTGTCGTAGCCGAAGAGCAGCCCGCCGAAGCAGGCCACCACGGAGATCAACCCCAGGCGCTTGCGATGCGGGCCCGGGGTCAGGGCAGGCAGCGGAACAGCTGACTCATGGGATGACGATGTGGCCATCGAAGGCTCCTTTGTCCGTGCGCACGACTGCGCTGTTCACTCTGTCGGCCCGTCAGTCCAACACGACCGCCGGGCGTGTGACACAGCTCTCATTTGGTGGGATGTACATATGTTAGGACAATAGCCGCGTCCTGACTACCCCTGGCCCCGCATGGCCGACACATAGCGCCCGGCGGGTGACACCGAGGCGGAGAATCCCGTCGTCCCACCCACCGTCCCCATGGCCGCGCGGTCGCGGACGGTGCGACTCCCCTCCCGGGCGGGGAGGGTGCCCACCCGCCCCTCCCGGGAGGATCTGCTCTCAGCGCCGGGCGCTGACGGCGGCCGCCGCGTTCTTGAGCACGGTCGCGGCGACCTCGAGTCCTTCGATCCGGCCCAGGGAGGTGTCCTCGTGCTCGATGTTGACCGCCATGTCGGGGTCGACCTCGTGCAGCGCGGTGAGGAACTCGGCCCAGAAGGCGGTGTCGTGTCCGCGGCCCAGGGCCACGAAGTCCCAGGCGGAGTTCCTGGGCCACTCGTTGGCCCACTCGTCACCGCCGAGGTTCGTGCGCTCCTCCTCGGGCGCCAGGCGGCGGAAGCTGTTGTCCAGCACCCCGTAGAGCGCGGCGTTCTCCCGGTTGATCCGGACGTCCTTGGCCGCGGCATGGAAGATCAGGGGTCCGAGTTCGCGGACCACGGCGACCGGGTCCATCTGCTGCCAGAACAGGTGCGAGGCGTCGAGCTCTACACCCACGTGGGTGGCGCCGGTCAGGTCGATGAGCTTGTAGACGTCGGCGGTGTTGAACACGACGTTCTGCGGGTGCAGCTCCAGGGCCACCTTCACGCCGTGGTCGGCGGCCATCCGGTCGGTCTCGCGCCAGAAGTCGGCGACGATCCCCCACTGGTGGTCCAGCACGTCCAGGGCCCCGGAGTTCCAGGCGTTGACCACCCAGTTGGGCACGGTGGCCCCGGGCTCCCCGCCGGGCAGCCCGGACATGGTGACCACCCGGTTCTGGCCCAGCCGCTCGGCGAGCCGGATGGAGCGGCGGATGTCCTCGGCGTGCTTCTGTCCGATCTCGGGCTTGGGGTGCAGCGGGTTGCCGTTGCAGTTGAGACCGGCGATCGAGACCCCGGTCCCCTCGAAGAGGCCCAGGTAGTCGTCGCGGGCGGCGTCGCTGAGGAGGATCTGGTCCATGTCCGGGACGTGGACGGCCGGCAGGAACCCTCCGGTGTTGATCTCGATGCCGCTCAACCCCAGGTCGGCGATGACCTGCAGTGCCTCGGGCAGGGACCGGTCGTGCAGGATCGCGTTGTAGACGCCGAGCTTCACAGGAGAACCTTCTTTCCGTGGTTGGTGGCGGACTCCACGGCCGCCTCGAGGATTTCCATGTTGTGCACGCCCTCGGCGAAGGAGGCGTTGCGGGGCAAGGAGGCGGTCTCCTCGAGACTGGCGACCTCCTCGAGGAAGGCCCGGGCCTGGTAGCCGAAGGCGTCGTTCTGGCCGAAGCCCACGCCGGGGGCGTCCATGGCCAGGCCGCCGCCGAGATACGCGTGGCCGGGGCCGAGGTTGACGGTGCGGTAGCCGTTGGTGGCCTCGGGCCCCTCGGCGAGGTAGAGCTCGAACTCGGCCGGGCGCAGCTGGGTGAACCGGGCCGCGCCCTTCTCGCAGAACACCTCGAAGGTCAGCGTGTTCGGGTGCCCGGCCGCCACCCGGGAGACCTCGAGGCTGCCGGCGCCGGCGGCGAACTCGGCGGAGAAGGCGGCGTAGTCGTCGTTCTCCACCGGCTCGTACTGGTCACTGACCTCCACGAGGTCGTGGCCGACCACGGCCCCCAGGGGCAGGGGGCGTTCGGTGATGGTGGTGGCCAACCGGCCCCCGGACACGGAGGTGATGTCGCCACAGAGGAACTCCGCGACGTAGGCCAGGTGGCTGCCGACATCGGCCAGCGCCCCGGAGCCGGGTCCGCCCTGGTAGCGCCAGCTCATGGGGGCCTTCGGGTTCACGCCGTAGTCGGTCCAGTAGCGGCCGCTGAAGTGCAGGACCTTCCCGAGAGTGCCGTCCTGGATCAGGTCGCGGATCGCGGCGATGCCAGGGGTGCGGCGGTAGGTGAAGCCGATTCGGGCGATGGACTCCGCCCGTTCTGCGGCGGCAGCCATGGCCCGGGCGTCCTCGAGGGTGTCGCTCAGCGGCTTCTCGCACAGCACGTGCTTGCCCGCCTCCAGCAGGCCCTCGACGGCCCGGCGGTGGAAGCGGTTGGCGATCACGACGCTGACCACGTCGATCTCCGGGTCCTCCGCGATCGCCTCCCAGGACCCCAGGGCCTTCTCGTAGCCGTAGCGGCGGGCGACGTGACCGCCCAGGGTCTCGTTGACGTCGCCGATGGCGACGTAGCGCAGGGGCGGCAGGACGGGGTCGTAGAGCGTGGGGGCCACGCGGTAGGCCGCCGCATGGGCCTGCCCGGCCATGCCGGCGCCGATAACGGCGATACCGATGCTGTCAGTCATGTTCCCTCCAGGGACGAGACGAGCGAAGAACAAGGAACACCCCGCCGTCCGCGCCAATGACGAAACGGGTTTATGGAGCGCTCCAAACGAGAGTAGAGTCACACCTGGACCACGTCAACCGTCATGTCAGGAGAATCAATGGAAGACAATGCTGGGGTGAGTTCCGTCCCGAAGCGCCCGCCGACCATCTACGACGTCGCCCAGGCCGCCGGCGTCTCCAAATCCTTGGTGTCCCTCGTCCTGCGCGGGTCTCCTCATGTGTCCGAGGCTCGGCGGACCGCCGTCCTCGAGGCCATGGCCCGGCTGGACTATCGGCCCAGCCACGCCGCCTCGGCCCTGGCCGGCGCGACCACCCGCACGATCGGCGTCGTCATCGACGACTACCGGAATCTCTGGTTCGTGGAGCTGCTGCGTGGCCTGCAGGAGGGCCTGGCCCCGCACGGACTGCGGATCGCGGTCGCCGACCACACCCTCAACGCCCACGTGGAGGCGCACCCGCTGGACGGGTTCCTCTCGATGCGCGTCGACGGGCTGGTGATCGCCACCGAACCGACCGGGGCCATGGGCGTGCCCCAAGGGCTGCCCGTCGTCGTGGCTGGCCACCGGGAGGGCCGGATCCCGGACGCTGACATCGTCGCCAACGACGACCGGCTTGGGGGTCGCCTGGCCACGGAGCACCTCCTGGAACTCGGCCACCGCAGGCTTGGGCACCTCACCGGTAACGGCGGAGCGGCGCGCCTGCGGGCTGAGGGCTTCCGGGACGCCCTTCGGGCGCGGGGCCTGCGCGCTCCAGTGCTGCGCGGTGAGGGCCGCACCACGGAGGAAGACGGCTACCGGGCCGCGCTGCAGTTGCTCGACGAAGCGCCGGACACGACCGGGATCTTCACCGCGAACGACACCATGGCCATGGGCGCACTGGCGGCCGTCAGGGAGCGAGGGCTTCGCGTGCCGCAGGATCTCTCCGTCGTCGGCTACGACGACTCCCCCATCGCCTCCACGCACCTGCTCGAGCTGACGACGATCGACGGCCGCAACGCACAGGTCGGCGCAGCGGCCGCCGAGCGGCTCATGGCGCGGATCGGCGGGGAGCGGGCGGCCGCGGGGACGACCCTCCTCGGCCCCGAGCTGACGCTCCGGTCCTCCACCGCACCTCCCCGCACCGCGCGCTGACCGGAGGCCGCCTGCGCGGAAGCCGTGGACCCGGCACCGGGCCCACGGCCTCCCGTCAGCGGGCGGCGCCGGCCGGGACGCTGCCGGCGCCGTAGAGCTCGGGCTTGGGCTGGAGCTGGACGGGGACGATCTCCCCGGTCGCTTGCGCCCGGACACCGGCCTCGCAGCACGCGGCCGTGGCGTAACCGTCCCAGGCCGAGGGCCCGCCGATCTCCCCGCGGGCGGCGGCCTCGACCCAGGCCTGGATCTCGCGGTCGTAGGCCTCGACGAAACGCTCCTCGAAGCCGGGGGTGACGCTGCCGCCCCACGTGCCGGCGGTGCGGACGTAGGGCTCCTGGTCCCCGCCGATGCCGACGACGCCGGTCTCGAAGGAGGCCTGGGTCGCCACCTGGTAGCCGAACTGCGCGTTGACGTACACCTCGACCTGGGCGAGGATCCCGGACTCGGTCTCCATGAGCACCAGCTGGGGGTCGCGCTGGCCGGCCGGCGCGTTGCGGGTGGAGCGCCCGATGCGCACCTGCACCGAGGTGATCTCCTCGCCGGTGAAGAACCGCACGGCGTCGAACTCGTGCACCACCGAGTCGTTGATGATCATTTCGTTGGTGAACCCGGTCGGGGTGGTGGGGTTGCGGTGCTGGTGGTGCAGGGTCAGCAGCTCGCCGTAGGTCTTTTCCTCGATCATCCGGCGCAGGGTGAGGTAGCCGGAGTCGAAGCGGCGCATGAAGCCGACCTGGATCAGCTGCCGGCCGGCCGCGACCTCGGCCTGGACGACGCGCCACGAGGACTCGGCGTCCGGGGTGAGCGGCTTCTCGCACAGCGTGGGCAGCCCGTGCTCGAGGGCGGGCAGCAGCACCTGCTCGTGCAGGAAGCCAGGGGTGGCGATCAGGGCGGCGTCGACGTCCCCCCGCTCGAGCACCTCCTGGAAGTCGGTGTGGGCCACGGCGCCGGGGATGTGGGCGACAGCGGCCTCGGCACGGGCCCTGTCGATGTCGACGACGGCGGCGATCTCGGCGCCGTTGATGCGGCGGTGGATGCGCTCGATGTGGTCGGCGCCCATGCGGCCGGCTCCGACGACGGCGACGCGAAGCGGAGTGTTCATGGTCTGTCCTCTCTCGGCCCTGGAGGGGCCTGGAATGTGCGAGGCCCTGCCGGGCACGGGACCGTGCCCGGCAGGGCGTCACCTGTGGTGGGTGGTGCTCAGTGGTCCGACGACGACGGGAACGCGAAGGACGCCCCGGAGGCGTGGTGGGGCTCGGGCCACCGCTCGGTGACGGCCTTGCCGCGGGTGTAGAAGCGCACCCCGTCGGGGCCGTAGATGTGGTGGTCCCCGAACAGCGAGGCCTTCCATCCGCCGAAGGAGTGCCACGCGACGGGCACCGGGATCGGGACGTTGACCCCAATCATCCCCACGGTGACGCGGCGCTTGAACTGGCGGGCGTAGGCACCGGAGGAGGTGAAGATCGCAGTGCCGTTGCCGTAGGGGTTGGCGTTGATGATCTCGATGCCCTCGTCGAAGCTGTCCACGCGCAGCACGACCAGCACCGGACCGAAGATCTCCTCCTCGTAGGCCTCCATGTCCCGGCGCACCCGGTCGAGGACTGTCGGGCCCACGAAGAAGCCGTTCTCGTGGTCGTCCACGACCAGGTCGCGACCGTCCACGACCACCGCCGCGCCGGCCTCCTCGGCCGCCGTGACGATCCTCACCACGCGGTCGCGGGAGGCCGGGGTGATGACCGGGCCCATGTCGGAGGACGCGTCCATGCCGTTGCCCACGGTGATGTCCCTCGCCCGCTCGGCGAGCTTGTCCACCAGCAGGTCCGCGGCCTCGCCCACGGCCACGGCCACCGAGACCGCCATGCAGCGCTCCCCGGCGGAGCCGAAGGCCGCGGCCGTGAGGTTGTCGGCGGCGGAGTCCATGTCGGCGTCGGGCAGGATGATCGCGTGGTTCTTCGCCCCGCCGAGGGCCTGGACCCGCTTGCCGTGCTTGGTCGCTGTCTCGTGCACATACTTCGCGATCGGGGTGGAGCCCACGAAGGAGATGCCGTCCACGTCCGGGTGGGTCAGCAACCCGTCCACGGCCTCCTTGCCGCCGTGCAGCACCTGGAAGACACCGTCCGGCAGGCCGGCCCGCTGCCACAGCTCGGCGATCAGCAGCGACGGCGAGGGGTCCCGCTCGGAGGGCTTGAGGATGAATGCGTTGCCGGTGGCGATCGCGACCGGGGCCATCCACAGGGGCACCATCACGGGGAAGTTGAACGGGGTGATCCCGGCGACCACGCCCAGCGGCTGGCGGAAGGAGTAGACGTCGATGCCGGTGGAGAACTGGTCGGAGAACTCGCCCTTGAGCTGCTCGGCGATCCCGCACGCGAACTCCACGACCTCCAGGCCGCGGCCGACCTCGCCCTTGGCGTCGGAGAGCACCTTGCCGTGCTCGGCGGTGATCAGGGCGGCGAGGTCGTCGGTGTGGGAGGCCACGAGCTCGCGGAACTTGAACAGCACCGCCGTGCGCCTGGCGATGGACATCTCCCCCCACTTGTCGGCGGCCGCGCGTGCGGCGGCCACCGCACGCTGCAGATCCTCGTCGGAGGCCAGGTGCAGGATGCCGGACACCTTCCCCGTGGCCGGGTTGTAGATCTCCTGGGTGCGGTCCCCGGTACCGGGGGTGCGCGCTCCGTCGATGAAGTGCTCGACGTGCTGGGTCTGCTGCTCGGTCTGCTGCGTCATGGGTTCCTCCTTCAGTTCCCGAGCAGCGGACGCTGCCGGGCCTTGTGTTCCTGGTAGACCTCGTAGGCCTCGTTCGTGGACTCCAGGGTCGCTGTGGCCGTCACGGGCACGTCCCACCACGACTCGGAGCTGGGCGCGTCGATGAGCGGGTCCGACTCGACGTGCACGAGCACGGGACCGGAGCCCTCGGGCACCGCCTTCGCCTGGGCGACGGCGGCCTTCAGCCGGTCGATTACGCCCGCCCCGGGCTCGACCCGCAGCACGGCCACGCCGAGAGACTCGGCGTTGGTGGCGAGGTCGATCGGCAGCGTCGAGCCGTCGTCGAAGCTGTGCCGCTCCCCGTCCAGGTAGCGGTATTTCGTGCCGAAGCGCTGGGAGCCCAGGGACTCGGACAGCGCGCCGATCGAGGCGTAGCCGTGGTTCTGGATGAGCACGACCACGAGCTTGAGCCCCTCGGCGACGGCAGTGACGAGCTCGGTGTGCATCATCAGGTAGGAGCCGTCGCCGACCATGACGACGACGTCGCGGGGGTCCTGGCCGGTGCGGGCTGCCTCGTCGACCGCTGCGCGCTTGACCCCGAGGCCGCCGGCGATTTCGTAGCCCATGCATGAGAAGGCGTACTCGACGTGGTAGCCGTAGGGGTCCTTGACCCGCCACATCTTGTGCAGGTCCCCGGGCAGGGAGCCCGCCGCGCAGATGACGACGTCGCGGTCGTCCATGGCCTCGTTGACGGCGCCGATGATCTCGTTCTGTGCCGGCAGCGGCTCGTGGCGGGTGGCGAACGCCTCGTCGACGATGCCGTCCCAGCGCTGCTTCTCGGCCGCGACGACCTCGGCCAGGTCCGCGCCCACGCGGTAGCCGCCCAGCGCCTTCGTGAGCTCCACGAGCGTCTTGCGGGCGTCGGCGACGACCGGCACGGAGGACCCGAGCTTGTAGGCGTCGAACGCCGCCACGTTGATGTTGAGGAAGCGCACGCCGGGGTGCTGGAAGGCGGTGCGGGACGCGGTCGTGAAGTCCTCGTACCGGGTGCCGATGCCGATCACGAGATCGGCATCGGCCACCACCGCGTTGGAGGCGGTGGAGCCCGTGGAGCCCACCGCGCCCAGGCACAGCGGGTGGTCCCAGTCCATCACGCCCACGCCCGCCTGGGTGTAGGCCACGGGGATGCCGGTGGCCTCCGCGAACTCGGCCAGCGCCTCGGTGGCGAACGCGTAGTGCACGCCGCCGCCGGCGATGATCACGGGCCGCTCGGCCGCCCGGATCGCCGTGACGGCGGCCCGGACGTCCTCCTCCTCGGGTGCGGGGCGGCGGATTCGCCACTCGCGGGGGGCGAGGAACTCCTCGGGCACCTGCAGCGTTTCCGCCTGCACGTCCTGGGGCAGGGCGATCGTGACCGCGCCGGTCTCGGCCGGGTCGGTGAGCACCCGCATGCCGTTGAGCAGCGCGGAGAACAGCTGCTCCGGGCGCCACACGCGGTCGAAGAAGCGCGAGACCGGCCGGAAGACGTCGTTGACCGTCAGGTCCCCGGCGTCGGGGCGCTCGAGCTGCTGCAGCACGGGGTCCGGAGCGCGGGAGGCGAACTGGTCGGAGGGGAACAGCAGCGCCGGCAGGCGGTTGGTGGTGGCCAGCGCGGCACCGGTGACCATGTTGGTCGCGCCGGGGCCGATCGAGGTGGACACCGCGAAGGTGGCCCGGCGCCGGGTGTGCCGGGCGTAGCCGACGGCCTGGTGAACCTGGGCCTGCTCGTTGCGGCCCTGGTAGTAGGGCATCAGCGTGGGGTCCTGGGCCTGGTACTGCTTCAGCGCCTGGCCCACCCCGGCCACGTTGCCGTGGCCGAAGATGCCGAACATGCCGGGGATCGTCCGCTCCCGGTACTCCGTGCCGCCCACGCGGTCGACGGTCCACTGGTTGGCCAGGAACTCCACGAGCGCCTGGGAGACGGACAGGGTGCGCGCGCTCATCGGGCGGCTCCTTCCTGGACCGGGTGGTCCTTGAGCAGGGAGGCGGCCGTGGCCACGGCGCCGGTGACGTCCCCGTCCTCGGGGTACAGCAGGGTGCGGCCCACGGTCAAACCTTGCACGCCGGGCAGCGCCAGGGCGGCCTCCCAGGTGGCGAAAACCTCGTCGGGGGACCCGCTCGGGTCCCCGCCCAGCAGCACGGTGGGCAGGGTCGTGGAGGCCATGACGCGCTCCATGTCCTCCACCACGGGCAGCTTCATCCAGGTGTGGGCGGAGGACCCGCCCAGGCCCTGGGCGATGGCCACGGACTGGATCACGGCCTCGGGCGAGAGGTCGTTGACGATGCCCACCTCGGTGATCCGGGAGATGAACGGCTCGACCATGGCGATGAGGCCCAGGGCCGCGAGGGAGTCCACGGCGTGCGCCGTGTTCTCGAGCACGGACGTGGTGTGCGGGTCCTCGAAGCAGATGCGGGTCAGCATCTTGCCGCCGTCGGCGCCGATCCGGTTCAACGCCTCGGCGGTGTGGCCGGTGAAGCGGTCGTCGATCTCGTTGACGAGCCCGGGCAGGCCGCCGCGGTTCATCGAGCCGAAGACGAGCTTGCCCTCCAGCGCACCGAGCAGCAGCAGGTCGTCGAGCACGTCCGGGGAGGCGAGCACGCCGTCGACGCGCGGGTTGGCCAGGGCGATCTGCAACCGGTCCAGCAGGTCCCGTCGGTCCGCCATGGCCTGCACGTCGCCGCGGACCTTCAGAGCCCCGCGGGCGGCGTGGTCGGCGGCGACCACGAAGTTCTGCTGGCCGTGGACGAGACCGGGGTGGCGGCGCCGGGAGTCGGCGGCCCGCTGCACTGCGCGGGGGTCCTCGAGCCGGATCCGGGACAGGTGCTCGTAGCGGCGCGGATCGGCGTCGGTGCCGAGCGCGATCGGGGAGGTGGTCATCGGGTGGCTCCTTCGGGAACGGATCGGCCGCGCTCGCGCAGCAGCTGGAAGACCTCATCGGGGGTGGGCATGGCGTCGGAGCAGGAGATGCGGGAGGCGACGATCGCGCCGGAGGCGTTGGCGTAGTCCAGCACCTGCTCCAGGGCCCAGCCCTGGTTGATGCCGTGGCAGAACGCCCCGCCGAAGGAGTCCCCGGCGCCGAGGCCGTTGACGGTCTCGACCGGGACGGGGGCGGAGACGACACGCTCGTCGCGGGTCTTGGCCATGACGCCCTCGGGCCCCAGCTTGACCACGGCGATCTGCACGCCGGCCTCGAGCAGCCGGTCGGCCTGCTCGTCGGGGGTTCCCTCCCCCACGGCCACGGCGCACTCCTTGTCGTTGCCGATGGCGATGGTCACGTGCTGGAGCAGCTCGTGGACCTGGGCGCGGGCCTCCTCCTCGGAGGCCCAGAACATGGGTCGGTAGTCGAGGTCGAGGATCGTGTGCTGGTCCGCCCGCAGCTGCTCCCGGGGCCGGGCCGCGTGGGCGGCGAGGTGGGCGGCCCGCGACGGTTCCTGGCACAGCCCGGTGACCGTGGACCACAGGATGCGGGCCTCGGCCACCGCGTCGGTGTCGATCTCGTCGGCGCGGATCTGCAGGTCGGGTGCCGTGGGGAAGCGCCCGTAGAAGTAGAGGGGGAAGTCCTCCGGCGGGCGGATCGCGCAGAACGTCGCCGGGGTCTGCAGCCCGGGCACGGCCGAGACGAACCGGTCGTCCACGCCGTAGCGGGCCAGCTCGCGGTGCAGGTAGACCCCGAAGGGGTCGTCGCCGGTGCGGGTGATCACCGCGGCGGACTCGCCGTGGCGGGCCGCGGCGACGGCCACGTTGGACGGGGAGCCGCCCAGGTACTTGCGGAACGTGGTCACGTCCTCGAGGCCGACACCGATGTCGTCGGGATAGATGTCGACGCTGATGCGCCCGAGGGTCAGGACGTCGTAGCTCATGCGTGGGCTCCGGTCTTCTGCGAGGACTCCGGGGAGGACTCCTGTGTGGCGCGGGCGGGGTTCTGTGCGGCGCTGCGGGCCGCGTCGGCGCGCTCGGTCATCTGCGCGAGCTGGTAGCGGGAGACCTCGGGGGCGCTCTCGTCCTCGGCGAACACGGAGGAAACCATCACGGTCTCCTCCCGGTCGAGGAAGCCGTTGGCGGCCAGGCCGCCGAAGAACTCGTTCCAGTCGACGTCGCCGTCGCCGATCTTGAGGTGCTGGTGGACCCGGACGGCGTTGCCCGGAGGGTTGGTGATGTAGCGCAGCCCGTGGGAGCGGTGGTGGTCCATGGTGTCGGCCACGTGCACGACCCGCAGTCGGTCACCGACCGCGGCCATGATGTCCAGGGGCGCGTCGGCCATGTGGAAGGTGTGGGGCGCCACGTAGGCGAAGCCGAGGTTCCTGGAGTTGACCCCGCGGATGACCCGCCAGGCGGCGAGGCCCTGCTCGACGAAGTCGTCGGGGTGGGGGTCGATGGCGATGTGCACGTCCTCGGCCTCGATCAGGGGCAGCAGTTCTTCCATCGAGCGGTAGAACGCGCGCTCGGACTCCTCCGCCCGCTCGGGTCGGCCCTGGAACTCCGTGTTCATCTGCTGAACCCCGAGGTCCACGGTCATCCGGATGGCGCGCTTCCAGTAACGCACGGCGGCCTCCCGGGCGTCGGGGTCCGGGGAGGACCAGCGCAGCACCGGCAGCACCGAGGCGATCTGGACCCCCGCATCGCGGCACGCCCTCCGCAGGGCGGCGACGAGGTCGTCGTCGGCCTTGGGGTGGTTGAAGAAGGGCAGGAAGTCTGCGTGCGGCGTCAGTTGCAGGTACTCGTAGCCGAGCTCCCGGGCCAGCGCCGGGAATTCCAGCAGCGAGTGGGTGGAGTGGAACGGGGTGGGATCGAGGGCGATCTTCACGGTCGGGTCTCCTGGACGGTCGGGGCGACGACGGACGGGGTCAGCGGACGCGGGTGCGGGAGCCGCAACCCGTGAGGTAGGCACGGGTGCGGGTGGCGATCGGGAGCGGGACGGCGAAGGAGGACACCGGGTACATGTCCTGCTCGACGATGCCGAAGATCGGCCGGTCCAGCTTCTCAACCTCCGCGATGACCTGAGCGAGGTCGGGCAGGCCGGCGGGCGGCTCGACCATGACGCCGGCCAGGTTGGCGGCGGCCCACGTCATGTTCTCGCGGCGCACGCGCTCGAGCACGACCGGGTCGATCTGCTTGAGGTGGAGGTAGCCGATGCGCTCGGGGTACTTGCGGATGAGGTCCACGGAGGAGGCGCCGCCGTACTCGGCGTGGCCGGTGTCCAGGCACAGGGTCACGAGCTCGGGGTCGGTGCGCTGCAGGAAGGTCTCGATGTCCGGCTGGCCGCACACGTGGGAGTCGGCGTGGGAGTGGAACTGCTGCTGTAGGCCGAACTCCTCCTGCAGCACCTTGCCGAGCCGGTCGTGGCCGGCGCACAGGGCGCTCCACTGCTCGGCGCTCAGCTGCTCGTTCTCCACGGCCTCGCCCGTGACGTCGTCGCGCCACATGGCCGGAATGACCACGATGTGCTCCCCGCCCATCGCGGCGGTCAGCTCCGCGACCTTCCGGGCGGGCTCCCAGGCCTGCTCCCACTGTTCTGCGCCGCGGTGGAAGGCGGTGAAGACGGTGCCGGCGGAGACCTTCAGGTTCCGCTGGGCGAGCTCGTCGGCGAGCCGGGCGGGGTCGGTGGGCAGGTAGCCGTACGGACCGAGCTCGATCCAGGAGTAGCCGGCCTCGGCGACCTCGTCGAGGAAGCGCTCCCACGGCGTCTGCTTGGGGTCGTCGGGGAACCACACGCCCCAAGAGTCTGGAGCGGTGCCGATGAGCACGGGATTCTGCTGCTGCTCCGACTCGGCGGTGACGGTGGTCGCGTTCTGCTGCGCCATGGTGACCTGCTTCCTGGTGCTCGTTCTGGGGTGGCGCCGCGGAATGGTGTCCTGGCGCCGGGCCGATCAGTGGTCCGGATCACAACCAGAATACGCATCCAGGATAGTTTGTAAAGACATAAGGTCTAAACAGCCCTAGGATCCCCGACCGCCGAAGCATTGGCCGATGCGCCCGACCTCCACCCGATTGTCCGAATGTATTGACATACTACCTTTCACGCGTGATATTGATAACACGCGCGTGACGGGGGCCCCGCACCTCGACGCAACCCTCCGCCGGAGAGCTGCGTGCACCGTGCACCACGACCGGCGGAGCCCCTCCTCCTGAACCACGGTCCGGCTCCACAGCGCGCATCGGCAGGGTGGCGCCCATCCGATCGGCGGTGCCACGGATGGCACCGGCGACCCGAACGAAAGGAACCGGCGTGTCCCACCAACGCGGTCGTCACCCTCGTCTTCTTGCCGCTCGTGACGTCGCTCGGCTTCGGCGCCTTCCTGCTCATCGCCTTCGTCGGGCTCCTGGTGCTGCTCTTCGTGGCCGCCTCCGCGCCCGGGAGCCGCGGCAGGACCCTGGAGGACCTCGAGGAGCAGTTCGAGGCCGACTGCAGCACCGTCTGACCCGCTGCGGCCCACCGGCCGCCCATGCTCCTCCTCCGCTTCCCGACTCCACCGAAAGGCTCCTCCCATGCCCCTCGTGCGCATCGACGTGATCGAGAACCGCCGCACCCCCGGCCAGCTCCGCGAACTGGCCGACGTCGTCCAGGACGTCATGCTCGAGACCTTCGCCGCCCCACCCCGGGACCGCTACCAGATCGTCACCGAGCACCGGCCGGGCCAGATCATCGCCGAGGACACCGGCCTGGGCTTCATCCGCACCGACGACCTCGTCGTCGTCCAGGTGTTCCAGCAGGGCCGCACCGAGGACCAGAAGAGGGCCATGTACCGGGCACTGGCCGACCGGCTCCAGGACCGCACCGGCCTCGACCCGCAGGACCTCATCGTCTCCGTCACCGAGAACACCCGCGCCGACTGGTCCTTCGGCCACGGCGTCGCGCAGTTCCTCGAGGGCCACCTCTAGGCGCCCGCGCCCACCGCACCACCGCCCGAGGGCCCGTCCGCGCCGCACGCGGACGGGTCCTCGTCGCGTCCTCACCGCTGCGGGACGAGCTCCTTGCTGAACACGGTGTCCCCGTAGCCGTCGCGCAGGCTCACGGTCAGGACGTCGTCCTCGTCCAGCTGCGCGTGACCGAAGAACTGGTACCGGCCGTCCCGCGGGGAGCCCCCCGCCGGGCCAGCCTTCGCGAAGACCTGCTCGGGGCCGAAGGTGCCGTCGAGCGCGTTGGGGCCGAAGCCGCCCGCGTTGATCGGCCCCGCCACGAACTCCCAGAACTCGTCGAAGCCGGTGAACGCCGCCCGCTCGGGCGAGTAGTGGTGGGCCGCGCAGTAGTGCACGTCCGCGGTCACCCACACAACGTTGCGCACGCCGGCGTCCTTGAACGCCCGGAGCACGCGGGCCAGCTCGAGCTCGCGGCCCAGCGGCTCGCCGTCGTCGGCGTTGGCGACCGACTCCTGCGCCTTCCCGTCGGGGACAATCACGCCCAGGGGCAGGTCCGCGGCGATCACCTTCCACACGGCCTCCGAGGACGTCACCCCGTCGATCAGCCACTGCACCTGCTCCTCGCCGAGCAACGGGGTGGCCTCCCGTTCCCGGCCCGCGGTGTTCTCGCCCTTGAAGGTGCGCATGTCGAGGCAGAAGACATCGAGCTGGGGGCCGCGCTCGAGCCGGCGGTGGATCCGCTGGTCCTCGAAGCCCGTGGTGCCCGGGCGCAGGGCGCGGGCGTCCCCGACCGGCTGATACTCCTGCCAGGCCCGGCGGCCCCGGGCCGCCAGCGTGTTCACGTCGCGCACCGTGTAGCGCGGATCCTCCAGGACCTCCCCGGCCCACCAGTTGTTGGTGGTCTCGTGGTCGTCCCACTGGGCGACGACGGGCACGTCGGCGTACATGGCCCGCACGTTGTGGTCCAGGAGGTTGTACCGGTGCCGCGCCCGGTACTCCTCCTGGGTCTCGGCGACCTTCGTGACGCCCTCGACGACCACGTTGCGCCACACGCTGCCGTCCGGTTCGACGACCTCGGCCTGGATCGGTCCGTCCGCGTAGATCGTGTCCCCGGAGTGGATGAAGAAGTCGGGGGCGAGGTCGTGCATCGTCCGGTAGGCGTACATCCCGCCGAGGTCCGGGTTGATGCCCCAGCCCTGGCCGGCGGTGTCGCCCGTCCACACGAAGGACTGGCCGCGGGCGCCGCCGCGGCCCCGCCCCCTCCCCCGGCTCCCGCCGGGCGCGGTGCGGAAGGTGCCGTGGGCGACGTCGGAGAGCACGCCCTCCTCGTCCTCGAAGCGGACCTCCAGCGCGAACCGGGTGCCCGGCGGCAGGTCGGTCGCCCCGATCTTCACCGTGTGGTCGGTCGCGTCCGTGACCCACCCGGAGGTCAGCGTCCGGTCGAGGGTACCGTGCCCGCGCAGGGGCGTGCCCTCGGCGTCGACGGCCCGCAGCCGGGCGCGCATCCGGCCGGTGCTGTCCGTGCGGGACCACAGGATCGCGGAGCTCGAGGTCACGTCGCCCGTGGCGATGCCGCTGGGCAGGTGCAGGCGCCTGCGCACGAGCGCCGGCGAGGAGGTGCGGGTCACCGGCACGGCGGCGGCGGGGGTCGTGGCGGCGAGGGTCAGGGCGGAGGCCGCGAGGGAGCCCTGGAGCAGGCCGCGGCGCGAGAAGGTAGCCATGCGCCCATCCTCGGAGCCGCCGCCGACCGGCGGCTTAACGCCGGGCGACGCCCCGGGGACCGTGCCATGAGCGGCCGGGGACACGGAGGCCCCGCCCGCGGCGTGCGCGGACGGGGCCTCCTCGGGGATCAGCGGGCCGGGGCCCGGCGGATCACTTGCCCTCGAAGATGCCGCGCATCAGCTGCGCGGTCTCGGACGGGGTCTTGCCGACCTTCACGCCCGCAGCCTCGAGGGCCTCCTTCTTGGCCTGGGCGGTGCCCGAGGAGCCGGAGACGATGGCGCCGGCGTGGCCCATGGTCTTGCCCTCGGGAGCCGTGAAGCCCGCGACGTAGCCGACGACCGGCTTGGTCACGTTCGCCTTGATGAAGTCGGCCGCGCGCTCCTCGGCGTCGCCGCCGATCTCGCCGATCATCACGATGGCCTCGGTCTCGGGGTCCGCCTCGAACGCCTCGAGGGCGTCGATGTGGGTGGTCCCGATGATCGGGTCGCCGCCGATGCCGATGGCGGTGGAGAACCCGATGTCCCGCAGCTCGTACATCATCTGGTAGGTCAGGGTGCCCGACTTGGAGACCAGCCCGATCTTGCCCTTGCCGGTGATGTTGGCCGGGGTGATGCCCACGAGGGACTCACCCGGGGTGATGATGCCGGGGCAGTTCGGCCCGATGATGCGGGTCTTCTGCTTGCCGTTCTCGTCGGTCCTCGACTTGGCGTAGGCCCAGAACTCCGCGGAGTCCTGCACCGGGATGCCCTCGGTGATGACGACGACGAGCGGGACCTCGGCGTCGACGGCCTCGACCACGGCGTCCTTGGTGAAGGCCGGCGGCACGAAGACGATGGAGACGTCCGCGCCGGTCTTCTCGACGGCCTCGGCGACGGTGCCGAAGACCGGCAGCTCGACGTCGTTGCCGTCCTTGTCCTTGTGGGCCACGGTGGTGCCGGCCTTGCGGGCGTTGACGCCGCCCACGACCTGGGTGCCCGCGGCGAGCATGCGGCCGGTGTGCTTGGTGCCCTCGCCGCCGGTGATGCCCTGAACGATGACCTTGGAGTCCTTGTTCAAAAAGATAGCCATTGCTGTTCGTTCCTCAGTAGTGTTCGGCGGATCAGTGGGCGGCGTGGGCGAGCTCGGCGGCCTTGTCCGCGCCCTCGTCCATGGTCTCGGCGAGGGTCACCAGCGGGTGGCTCGCCTCGGCGAGGATGCGGTGGCCCTCCTCGACGTTGTTGCCGTCCAGGCGCACCACGAGCGGCTTGTTGGCCTCGTCGCCGAGCATCTCCAGGGCCTTGACGATGCCGTTGGCCACCTCGTCGCACGCGGTGATGCCGCCGAAGACGTTGACGAACACGGACTTGACCTGCGGGTCGTTGAGGATGACGTCCAGGCCCGCGGCCATGACCTCGGCCGACGCCCCGCCGCCGATGTCCAGGAAGTTGGCGGGCTTCACCTCGCCGTGCTTCTCGCCGGCGTAGGCGACGACGTCCAGGGTCGACATGACCAGGCCGGCGCCGTTGCCGATGATGCCGACCTCGCCGTCGAGCTTGACGTAGTTGAGGTCGTGCGCCTTGGCCTTCTCCTCCAGCGGGTCGGCGCTGGACTTGTCCGCGAGGGCGGCGTGCTCCGGCTGGCGGAACTCGGCGTTCTCGTCGAGGGAGACCTTGCCGTCGAGGGCGAGGATCTCGCCGTCGCCGGTCTTGACGAGGGGGTTGACCTCGACGAGGGTCGCGTCCTCATTCTTGAAGACGTCCCAGAGCTTGACCAGCACGGGGACCACCTTGGCGGCGGTCTCCTCGTCGAAGCGCGCCTCCTCGACGATCTCCTGGGCCTTGGCCTCGGTGATGCCCTCCGTGGGGACGACCTCGACGCGGGCGAGGGCCTCGGGGCGCTCGACGGCGAGCTGCTCGATGTCCATGCCGCCCTCGACGGAGCACATGGCCAGGTAGGAGCGGTTGGCCCGGTCCAGCAGCACGGAGAAGTAGTACTCCTCGGCGATGTCGGCGCCCTGGGCGATCATCACGCGGTGGACGGTGTGGCCCTTGATGTCCATGCCGAGGATCTGCTGCGCGTACTCGTAGGCCTCGTCGGCGGTCTTGGCGACCTTCACGCCACCGGCCTTGCCGCGGCCGCCGACCTTGACCTGCGCCTTGACGACGGTGACGCCGCCGATCTTCTCGGCGGCGGCCTTTGCTTCTTCCGGGGTGGTCGCGACGATGCCCTGGAGCACGGGCACGCCGTGCTTCTCGAACAGGTCGCGTGCCTGGTATTCGAACAGGTCCACGGGTGATGTCCTTCTTCGTCGAAGTCGTGCGTCGGTGTCGACCCGGGTGGGGACTCGGGCCGCGCCGACCGGTTGGTGAACGGAGCGCGGAGCACCCCGCCGGGCCGAGGCCAGGCGGGTGCATCCGGGCTGTCGCGCGGAGCCGTTCCGGGCGCAGGACAATCCGGTGCACTCCCTGTACGAGACTGTAGTGCATGCGGAATCGGCGGCTGCAACCCGGCCCCGGTGCATCCCGGCGCGCGATTCTTGATTGACTGGGCCCATGAGCTCCCTCGACCAGCCCGAGAACCGGGCGTTCGCCCCCGCCGATGCCGGCTTCCTCGTCACCGTCGCGGTCCTGGCGTTCCTGGCGCTCGGGCTGGAGGCCGTCGCCGACGGGACGGTGCTCATGTTCACCGGGCAGATCCCCGCGGTCTACCCGCTGGGCTGGCAGGTCTTCGTGTGGCTGTGCCTGGGCGGGCTGTGGGCCGGCATCCAGCGGGGGCTGGTCGCGTGGCTGCGCCACCGGGCGGCGGACCCCGCCGTGCCCGAGCCCCTCCCCGCCGAGGACCCGGCCCCGGACCCCGAGGACCGCACGACCAGCACGGCCACCACGGCGCTCGTGCTGTTCGTCGCGGCGGTGCTGCTCGGGGTGATCCTGCCCGTCTTCCTCGTGGGCGGGTGGCGGGTCCCGCCGATCCAGCTCTACCTGGACCTGTACGCGGTCCACGGCGGTGGCGCGTGGCTGGCCATGGTGGGCTTCGCCGTCTACCACGTGGGCCGCTCCCTGCTGCTCGCCCTCGTGCTGACGTGCGTGCAGCGGGCCGCGGAGCTGCGCCGGCCGTCCCGGCTGGTCCGCACCACCCCGGTGGGCGGGATCGCGCTCGGCCTGCTGCTGGCCCTGCCCGGGCTGGTCCTGGGCGGGGTGCCCTCCGCCGCCACGGCGCTGGTGTGCTGCACGCTGCTGGGCGCGGTGCACAACCTCACCGGCAAGTCGCTGCGCTGGACGGCGCCGGCGACCGCGGCGGTGCTCCTGTTCGTCTGAGCCCTCCCCCGGAGCTCTTCCCCGGAGCTCTTCCCCGGCGTGCTTCCCGGGGTTCTTTCCCAGGGCCTCAGCCCACGCGGGTCAGGGGCGCGTAGCGCAGCAGCAGCCGCTTCTCGTCGGCCCCGAAGCGGACCTTGGCCACCGTCTTGTCCCCGGCGCCCTCGAGGGAGACCACGGTGCCCTTGCCGAACGCCTTGTGGTCCACCGTGTCCCCCACGGACAGGGACGGGATCTCCTTGTTCGGCTGCACCCGTCCCGCCGCGGTGGACCGGGACGGGCCCATCCGCTCGAACGCGGCGTTCGACGCCGCCGCGGCGCCCCAGTAGGAGCCTCGCATCGGGTCCCGCCGGTCGGCGCCCCCGTGCAGGGAGGACCCCCACGACGGCGCGGCCGAGGACCCCTCGCGCTTCCAGTCCACGAGCTCGGACGGGATCTCGTCGAGGAAGGGGCTGGCCGGGTTGTACTGGGACTGGCCCCACATGGAGCGGAACTCCGAGCGGGTGAGGTAGAGCCGCTCGCGGGCGCGGGTCAGGCCCACGTAGGCGAGGCGGCGCTCCTCCTCCATCTCCTTCTCGTCCATCAGGGAGCGCTGGTGCGGGAACAGCCCGTGCTCCATGCCCGTGAGGAAGACCACCGGGAACTCCAGCCCCTTGGCGGTGTGCAGGGTCATCAGCGTGACCACGCCCTGGGCGCGGGCCTCGGCGACCTCCGCGGCGATCTGCTCGGCGCTGGGCCCGCCCTCGGCGTCGCCCGCCGGGCGGTTGGGGATCTGGTCGGCGTCGGCCACGAGGGAGACGTGCTCCAGGAACTCGGGCAGCCCGGCGTCGGGGTTGTCCCGCTCGAACTCGCGGACCACGGCCACGAGCTCGGCCAGGTTCTCCACCCGGGACTCGTCCTGCGGGTCCTGGGATCCGCGCAGCGCCGCGAGGTAGCCGGACTGCTCGAGCACGGCCTCCAGGACGGTGGCGGCCCCCGAGCTCTCGGCCACCGAGGCGAGGTCGTCCATGAGCTGGACGAAGGCCTTCACCGCGTTGAGCGAGCGCGTGGCCATGCCCGGGGCCTCGTCGGCGCGGCGCAGGGCGTCCATGAAGGAGATCCGCTCCCGCTGCGCCAGCGCCGCGGCGGCGCCCTCGGCGCGGTCCCCGATGCCCCGCTTCGGCTCGTTGACGATCCGGCGGACGTTGATGTCGTCGGCGGGGTTCACGATGGCGCGCAGGTAGGACAGGGCGTCCTTGATCTCCTTGCGCTCGTAGAACCGGGTGCCGCCGACCACCTTGTAGGGCAGGCCCACGCGCATGAGGATCTCCTCGAGCGAGCGCGACTGCGCGTTGGTGCGGTAGAACACGGCGACGTCGCCGGGCCGGTAGCCGTCGTCGTCCTGGAGCCGGTCGATCTCCTCGGCGATGAAGCGCGCCTCCTCGTGCTCGTTCTCGGCGGCGTAGCCGACGATCTTCTCGCCGCTGCCCGAGGCGGTCCACAGCCGCTTGTCCCGCCGGCTCTTGTTCTTGGCGATCACGGCGTTGGCCGCGGTGAGGATGTTCTGGGTGGAGCGGTAGTTCTGCTCCAGCAGGATGGTGCGCGCGTTGGGGTAGTCCTGCTCGAAGTCCACGATGTTGCGGATGTCCGCGCCGCGGAACGCGTAGATGGACTGGTCGGAGTCGCCCACGACGGTCAGCTCGGCCGGGGGCACGGGGTCCGCGCCCGGCCCGACGTCCTGGGCCGGGTCCGCCGGCGTGCCGACGAGCTCGCGCACCAGGGCGTACTGGGCGTGGTTGGTGTCCTGGTACTCGTCGATGAGCACGTGCCGGAACCGGCGCCGGTAGTACTCGGCGACCTGCGGGAACGCCCGGAGCATGTGGACGGTCTGGGCGATGAGGTCGTCGAAGTCCATGGCGTTGGCCGCGCGCAGCCGCTCGGTGTAGCCGCGGTAGACCTGGGCGACCGCGCCCTCGAACGGGTCGGTCTCGGAGACCCGGGAGAGATAGGTCTCGTCGTCGACGAGCTCGTTCTTCAGGGCGGAGATCCGGTGCTGGATGCTCTTGGGCGCGAAGCGCTTGGGGTCGAGGTCGTGCTGCTTGGCCACGAGCGTGATCAACCGCAGGGAGTCGGCGGAGTCGTAGATAGAGAACGTGGACTTCAGGCCCACGCTGGCGGCCTCCCGGCGCAGCACCCGCACGCAGAAGGAGTGGAACGTCGAGATCCACATGGACTTCGCGGACTCCCCCACCAGCTCGACCACGCGCTCGCGCATCTCGGCGGCGGCCTTGTTGGTGAACGTGATCGCGAGGATCTCGCCCTGGTGGGCCCGGCCGGTGGCCAGGAGGTGGGCGATGCGGTGGGTCAGCACCCGCGTCTTGCCCGATCCGGCGCCCGCGACGATCAGCAGGGGCGAACCGGCGTGCTCGACGGCGGCCCGCTGCGGCGGGTTGAGGCCCTCCACGAGCGCCTCCGGGGTCACGGCGGGGCGGCGGGGCGCGGCATGCGTCCCGGCACGGGCCAGGGAGGCCGAGGGCAGGAGGGGGTTGTCGAAGAGGTAGTCCATCGTGTCCTCCAGTCTACCGAGGGCCGGGGACACCCGGTCGGGGACGGCCCTCAGACGAAGTGCAGCTCGAGCCGGTGGCGCCCGTTGTCGTCCTCAACCCACAGCTCGGAGTCGGCGACCGTGACCCGGCGGGGCCGCTGCAGCCGGATGTCGTCGTCGAACTCCACGGCGTCGTCCGTGCCGCCGCCGTAGACGGTGTCCAGCTCCCGGGTGCCCGGGTCGAGGTGGCGGATGGCGTCGTTGCCGGTGTCCGCGATGACGATCGACCCGTCGTAGAGGATCTGCAGGTCCTCGGGGTGGTCGAGCTGGGCGACGTCGGCGGGGCCGTCGGCGAACCCGGCCCCGCGCCGGCCGACGACCGTGCAGACGTGGGGGCCGCCGTCGGGCTTGTCGGTGTCGATCTCGATGCAGCGCAGGGACGAGGAGTCGCGGTCGATGAGCCACAGGGTGCCGTTGCCGTCCTCGGTGATGGAGACGGTCGCGGCGAACTTCGCCTGGGCCGCCCTCCCGTCCCGCCGGCCGGACTCCCCCGTGCCCGCGAACTCGTACAGCACGTCCGTGTACGGGTCCCAGCGGAACAGCCGGTGCAGGGAGGGCACCGCGGCGATCACGGCCGAGAGCTTGTGCGACCACACCAGGTCCGCGATGGCAGCACCCCCGAGGACCGAGCAGTCCACGCTCCGGCGGACCGTCTCGTGGTCCGGCTCGAACAGCGTGAGCACGTTGCCCTCGGTCAGCCGCATGAGCAGGCCGTCCGGGAGTCCGATGGACAGTTCCATGACCGGCACCTCCGTGTTCCGTCCTCGGCGGGGCCCGGCCGTCCTCGGCCGAGCCGGCCCCGGGCGGCGCGCGGGCCGCCGCGGGTGGCCTCAGCCTACTCCTGGGCCGGCCGATTCGGCCGGGGACGCACAGCCGGACAGTGCGGCACGGGACCGGCACCGGCGCACAAGGCCGGGAAGCACGGCGGCGCAGCGGCACCGCCCGCGCCCCGGCGGGACCGCGGCCGCAGCGCGAGCCGGGCGGGGGCGTCCCGCGGACGCACCGGGGCCCCGGACCGTGCGGTCCGGGGCCCCGGCAGCTGTGCGTGCCCTCGATTGGATTCGAACCAACGACACCGGCTTTAGGAGAGCCGTGCTCTATCCCCTGAGCTACGAGGGCGACGCGAACAGTCTAGGGGCTCCCCCGGGAGCCTGCGAACCGGGCGGGCATAGGATCGACCGCATGCCCGTCTACATCGATCCCCCGCTGTGGCCAGCGCACGGCACCCGGTTCTCCCACCTGGTCTCCGACACGTCCTACGACGAGCTGCACGCGTTCGCCGACCGCCTCGGGGTGGCGCGCCGGGCGTTCGACCGGGACCACTACGACGTGCGGGCCAGCCTGTACGAGGACGCCGTGGTCGCCGGGGCGGTGCCCGTGGACGCGCGCGAGCTGACCCGGCTGCTGCTGCGCAGCGGGCTGCGCGTGCCGGCCCGGGCCCGGCCGGAGAAGCTCGCGGGAACCCTGCGCCGGCGCTGGGAGGCGCACTTCCCCGCGCTGCCGGGCCTCGGGGCGGAGCTCGTGGAGCGCTGGGGGGAGGCGCACCGCCACTACCACGACCACTCCCACCTGCTCGCCGTCCTCGAGGCGCTCGACCACCTGGTCCCGCAGAGCGGCGTGCCGGCGGCGGGCGGTGTCCACGAGGCGCTGCTGCTGGCGGCCTGGTTCCACGACGCCGTGTACCGGGGCCGGCCCGGGGACGACGAACGGGACTCCGCGGCGCTGGCGCGCGAGCGCCTGGGCGCCGCCGGGGTCCCGGAGGCCCTCGCCGCGGAGGTCGAGCGGCTGGTGCTGCTCACCTTCGACCACGCGGCCGCGCCCGGCGACGAGGCCGGAGCGCTGCTGCTCGACGCCGACCTGGCGGTCCTGGGGGCGGAGCCGGGAGCGTACGCCGCCTACACCGCCGGCGTGCGGCGGGAGTACGCGCACGTGCCGGAGGAGCTGTTCGCAGCCGGGCGGCTGCGCGTGCTGGAGGGGCTGTGGCGGCGTCAGCCGCTGTACCGGACCCCGGCGGCGCAGCGGCGCTGGGGGGCCCGCGCCGCGCGCAACCTCGAGCACGAGATCGCCCGCCTGCGCGCCGCGGCCGGCGGCTCCTCGTCACGCGTGCCGGCGGACGTGGCCGTGCTGACCATCACGGCCGTGTGCTTCCTCGACGACGACGGGGCACTGCTCACCGTGCGCAAGCGCGGCACGGACCGCTTCATGCTGGTGGGCGGGAAGCTGGAGCCGGGCGAGACGCCCGCCGCCGCCGCCGTGCGGGAGGCGGAGGAGGAGGTGGGGCTGCGCGTGGGCGCCGACCGGCTGCGGCTGCTCGGGCAGTTCGAGTCCCCGGCCGCGAACGAGGCCGCCACCTGGGTGCGCTGCACGGTGTTCACCGCTCCCCTGACCGGACGGCCGGAGCCGCTGGCCGAGATCGAGGAGCTGCGCCGGCTCCCGCTCGACGACGCGTCGGTCGCGGCCCTGCCCGACGACCTCGCCCCGCTGCTGCGGGAGCACGTCATTCCCGCGCTGCGCCGGTCCCCCGCGGGTCGGGCAGCCGGGTCCGGGAGCGTCGCGCCCGGTGCAGCAGGGTCCCGGTGACGAGGCCGAGGACGATGCCGAGGCCGCCGAAGACGGACAGCCACATGGCGGCGTGGCCGGCGAACGCGGCGACCACGAAGCCCACCACGATCCCGGGGACGGCTCCGGCGATCATGCCCCAGGCCATGTAGGCGTACTCGCGGTCCAAGCTCGTGCGGGCGTTGCGGCTGTAGTCGGAGGGCATGGGAGCCATTCTATCGGCGGCGCCCGGCTCCGCCCTCCACACTGCTCCGGCCGGCAAAAGACAGGTGCGCGGTCCCCGTCCGGTCGATCGGGAACCGCGCACCTGCAGAACGGGTGCCCGCGCTCAGCCCACGCGCACGAACACGGGGCCGGAGCCCACGTAGACGCTGGAGACGGCGGTGGTGCCACCGTTCCAGCCGCCGTGGACGGCCTTGCCGCCACCGATGTAGACGGCGATGTGGGCCGCGCCCATGCCGCCGTTGGCGTAGTACACGAGGTCGCCGGGCCTGGCCTGGGCGGCGGAGACCTGCGTGCCGAGCTTCAGGTAGGAGGCCGGCCAGCCGTGGTGGTTGATGCCGGCGGCGCGCAGGGCGTTGGTGACCAGGGCGGTGCAGTCCTGGCCCACGCCGAGCTGGCCCAGGGCGGCGGAGGCGATGGTCGCCCCCCTGCCGGAGGGCGTGGACTGCGGGGCGAGCGCGCGCTCGGCGACCGGGGCGGGCTGCGCCTTCGGGGCGGGCTGCGCGACGGGCTGCGCCTTCGGGGCGGGCTGCGCGACGGGCTGCGCCTTCGGGGCGGGCTGCGCGACGGGCTGCGCCTTCGGGGCGGGCTGCGCGACGGGCTGCGCCTTCGGGGCGGGCTGCGCGACGGGCTCGGCCTTCGGGGCGGGCTGCGCGACGGGCTGGGCCTGGGGCGCGGCCACCGCCTGCGCCGCGGCGACGGGGGCGGCAACGGCCACCGGGGCCTGGGCGGCGGGCGCCGCGACCGCGGAGGGCGCCTTCTGCTCGGCCTTCTGCGCCTTCGCGGCCTGTTTCTCGCTCTTCTGCGCGGCCTTCTTCTCCGCCTTCTCGGCCTTGTGCACGTGGGCGACGGGCTCGAGGGAGACGGCCGGGGCCGCGGAGGGGGTGGCTGCGGCCACGGCCGAGAGCGGGGCGTCGGTGCCGGCGTCCTGGGCGGGAGCGGCCTGCACGGACACGGTGGTGGCCAGGGCCAGGCCGGAGAAGGCAGCGACGGCGGCCGCGGTGCGGGCCCTGCCGGTGAAGAAGGAGCCGGCGCCGCGCGAGGTGTTCAGGTGACGAGACATGGGGGGTTCAGGAGCTTTCTGCTGGGCCGAGCGGGCCCGCACGGGCCGGTGCCGGGCACAGCAGAACGCACCCCGCGCGGTGACGCGGGGTGCTCCGGTGTGCGGCAGGGGGGGGCGTCCCAGGTCCTGGAACGGCGGCCGCGGCGGACGAGCGAAGGAGAGGGGG